>NZ_SPHO01000005.1:0-330597 GCF_005845215.1 Clostridium sp. 1001271st1 H5 | reverse complement strand
AACATTAAATGATACCTGTACCGGGACGTCAGTACCGTCAACCATCTGAAAACCGTCTATCGTTTTGATACTTCCATATAAAATAGTATCATCCCTAGTCACTGGTGCTGTTTCTATTGCGATGCTTTCTCTCTTTTGCTCTGCCCCCTCCGTTTCTGATTCAACAACTGCTTCTTGCTCGATTCCTTCCTCCCCTCCGGTAGAAATTGTGTCACTTTCATTTGTGATAGATATTTCACCTTCGTCTACTGTGCTTTCCATAGATTGTTCACTGCCGCCTGTTTTGAAATTATCGTTTTTACTTTGGGTACAACCAACTTCAATGATGCTTGCCACTGCAATTATTACAATTACCAAAAGTTTATTTACTTTTTTTATCATAGCGTCCTCCTCGTCTTTGCCTGAATTTGTGTCATTAAAAATTATTATACTCTGTATCACTCCTTTTCTCTAGTGACAAAACAGAGACATTTATATGTTATATATATATTACCAATAGTAATAATATCACATAACAATTGCTTTATCAATCTCTGAATCTTATATTTCTTACACTGGTCTATTTGGTATGTGTATACAGTACAATAAACTATGACCCCAACGGCAGGACTATCATAGATCCGGATGAGGAAGTGCAGCATGCGGTCTCCACCCTGTTTAGTGTTTTCCGTACCTCTGGGAGCGCCTACGGCGTTGTGCGGTATTTCGCAGAAAACAGCATCCTATTTCCTAAACGCGCCTATGGCGGTGCATGGGATGGAAAGCTCACCTGGGGGACGCTGACCCACAGCCGTGTCCTTTCCGTCATACATAACCCTGCCTATACTGGCGCATATGTGTATGGCCGTTACCGGGACAATAAAACCGTAAATGCTGACGGCCATTTCGAACACCATCCCGTCCGTCTCCCTGACAAGGAAGAATGGAGGGTATTCATTCCCGGGCATCACCAGGCCTATATCTCCTGGGACGATTTCGAAGCGAACCAAAAACAGCTCTGCTCCAACCAGACAAACACAGAGCTCTGCGACCGGCGCGCGAAGGCGCCGCCCTCCTCCCGGGACTCCTGATCTGCGGCAAGTGTGGCCGCCGCATGACTGTCCGTTATACCGGGAATGGCGGCATACGCCCCCTGTACGAATGCGTCGGCCGCTGGGAACACGGCAGCAAGGCCACCTGTTCCTCCGTCCCTGCCGTTCCCCTCGACCAGGCTGTATCCGATAAGATCCTCTCCATTATGAAGCCTTCGGAACTGGAGATCTCCCTGAAGGTGATGCACAGTATCAATGACACGGACAGGATGTCGGATAAGCAATGGCTCCTTGCAGTCGAACGGGCACAGTACGAAGCAGACCGTGCAGAAAGGCAGTTCATGCTTGCAGATCCGGAAAACCGGCTCGTTGTCCGTTCCCTGGAAGCGAATTGGGACCAGAAGCTCAAGGATCTGGAAAAAGCAAAGCAGGATTACGCTGCATACCGTTCAAAAAAAACTGGGTCCCTTCCGAAGAAGAGGAAAAGGACATCCTGGACCTTGCCCGCAGGATCCCTGAGATCTGGAACGCACCCTCTTCAACACCAGTGGAGAAGAAGCGCATTATACGTGTCCTGATCGAAGATATCACCGTCCTGTCAGAAAAAAAACCTGATTTTTCAATAGGCATCCGTTTCCGCAGCGGCAGAGTCGAACACTTATCCTTAAAAAATCCCCTCCCCTGCGCGGACCGCAGGCGGCACACGGATGATACCATCACCATCATCCGTGATCTCGCTTCATCCATGGATGATTACGAGATTGCCGACTGTCTGAACCAGGACGGCCTGACCACCCCGGAAGGAAAAAACTTCACTTATGCCGGTGTCAGATGGATCCGTTACAAGCATGCTATTTCCGGCCCTTACCAGAGAAACCGTCAAGGCATCTCTGTTGCTGAAGCCGCCAGCCTGCTGGGCATATCCACCGGAAAGATCTATTATGGCATCTCTGCGGGAAAGATCCCCGCCAAAAAGCAGCATCCCGGGTGGCCTTGGGAGGTATTGATCGATGATACCAATCTGGAATCAATAAAAGCTCTTTATACATAGGTTTTCTTTACCCTGAAACCAGCTGCCTTCCGTATAGCTGGAGGCAGCATTCCAAAACATCGTTGGGAGGTGTGCAGTATGAAGTCACCGTGGGTATCCCCAATGGTCTTTGTTTTCCGTCCGGTTTTGGAATGTATACTCTTTTTACCGGTTTAGGTCTGTATTTTTTATTCTGCAAATCCTCTTGAATATCCAGCAAGTATTCCTCTACTCCGTATTCCTCAATCATATCAAAGGTGATGCCATCTATCCCAGCACTTCCCTTGTTTGCTCGTACTTCTTTCCATGCCCGCCACAAAATATCCAGGCGAAAGATACGGTCATACAGCGCATGAAACCTGCGCCGCTTATCTTTTTTGGCTGTCAGGTATAGATTACGTTGAAGTTGTCGTGACTTTTCTATTGAGTGTTGTTGTCCAATATTTGGCATGCACTATCCCTTACCTTCCCGTTAATCCTGATTAAAGCAGAGCCCCTTTTCTCCTATTGTTTCTCTTGCCAATAGTTCATAGATACTATGGGCTCCTCCGACTTCTCATACCACATTTCGAAGAACTTCGCATGCCTGCTTATATCTCCGATTACATACTTGTGGTTATATGATGGTATGAAATCTCTTCTGTTCCGTTATCAACTTTCATAACATTCCGCTCCCTCTACACCGAAGGGTTCTTCAATGCTGTATTCCAGTATCTGCACATCTTCCATGGTCTTCGTCAGAAAGTCAGTGACTCGACTCCCTTTTGTCCCTTTGCAGGGTTAACGTAACGATGCTACAGGATTCACTTTATGTTACGGACTGCTATTTTACACCTGTTTCTCACAGGCATACCTCGCTTCAACACAATTGGTCGCCCAAAAGCATTGGAGGCTCGCTACAAGGCTCACTGGCGATTACCTTGACCAGACTTTCACTGGCAAGCTGATAACAGCTTGCAGAACACACGACTTTCACCCGTTAGAAACGTGCGCCGCAAGGCGCACCACAGGAATCACAGGGGCGCAAATAACAGCGACCTTGTGATTTGCAAGGTACAGGCTATTGAGCGTTTACTTTATATCTCCCTGCCTATACACTTTTTTTAGCCCTTTGACCTGTATAATATATTCCATATATTCTCCCATCTATTTCAATAATGCCACTCCCTGAAAAAGGCGAGTGACATTATCTTCGTTACCATATTATTATAGTGGACTATTTAATACTAAACCACATACAATCTGTAGACTCATGTACCATGCTATCATCATTGGGATTAGTCATTACATTGACATTTTAATAAGGAGCCTGTAATAAAATTCTTGTGTCCCTTTGCTTCTTAATTTATAAATCTAATTAAGCGTTGAAGATGAATAACGTAACAAAGAATACAATTGCAACTATAGGAGCAAATACTGCAACAGTATGTCTAACCTTCCTTTTATCCTTCAATATCAGCAGTAATCCTTTATATATTAGTATACCGATTAATCCACCCAGGCCATTTAAAATCACATCATCAATATCAGATACACCTACTCTAAAAGCATATTGTATGATTTCAACAATAACACTGAATATGATAACAAACAAAAGGTTTTTATAAAGTCTTTTATCATGATTAAATAAGGTAATGTATCCACCTAATGGTATGAATAAAACGATATTCCCTGCTATATTGATAAATGAAAAACTATGGCGAATTATATCATCATCAAGTAAGTAGCTATTTATGGTATGAAATGGAATCATGTTTATTGAACGAAATGAATATCTCTTCATAAACAGTAGCAAGAACAAAATAATCACATAAAAAATCAAGACAGAATATAACAATAAATTATGCAACAAAGAATATTCCTTTTTCAATATATGCCCCCCCTATCGTATCTTTACTGACAACATTATAACATGCTCCCGATTATATATAAATTAGTTTCAAAGTCTTTTGCAGTTAATTTGCTGAATTATACCTTTCTTGTTTATAATGGAATAGTTCAGCGTAACGTTGATTGTTTTTCAAAAGGTCTGCATGCGTCCCATCTTCAATGACTTCCCCGTTTTCTAATACAATAATTCGGCTTGCTAAATATACATTTGATAATTGATGCGAAGTGAATATAGTCATTTTATTTGCTGTTATTGTTTCTAGTGATTTAAATATATTTTTTTCAGCAATTGGATCTAGGTTTGATGATGGTTCGTCCAGTATAAATACCGTATTTCTACGATATAAAACTCGGGCTAAAGCTAATTTCTGAAATTGGCCACCAGAGAGTTCAATACCATCTGTATCAAAAAAACGCATAAGAGTAGCATCAAGATGTTTGGAAGAGCGTTCAGCCAGATCTTCAAAAGAAGCATTTTTCAAAGCTGATTTTATGTTGGCATCCGATGGTATTTGACCAGTATCTGTAATTATAAAGTTCTCTCTTAATGAGAATCCATAATTTAACATTTCCTGAAAATATACACTAAAATTAGCTCGTAGCTCGGTAATTTTATATTGTTGAATATTTAGACCATTAATGTAGATAGTGCCACTATCTGGTTCATACATACGCAATAGTAATTTAATTAGAGTTGACTTACCTGATCCATTCACGCCAACAAATGCGACTTTTTCTTCTTTGTATATTTCAAAACTTACTGCATTTAAGGCGAGACGATTGGTGCCAGGATATGAAAAGCTAACCTCCTTGAAGTTGATAGAACGTACTTCATGTAACCTATATGTACCACTATCAATAATTTTGTTTTTAAATTTATCTAATGATTTCATATTTTCTATTTTTAATCTATTTCCATATATTTCTACTGCTGAAGATGATAATGAGTTTATAGCATTCCATAATTGCCCCATTAATCCAGTGTATAATGCATAATCTCCAATAGTTGCTTTTCCATTAAGTATTTTAAATGCAATATCTATGCTAATTAACGTAATAATTATTTCTGGTAGGCATTCTAATAGTCCAGTTACAAAGGATCGTTTGCGGTTCATATTACGTCTTTCCATTAGAAATACATGCCAAATATTTCTGTAACGCGTTTTTAGCCAATTGCCGAAATTGAACAATCGAATATCTTGCGCATAATTTTTATCAGTTGCTATGCTTTGTGCATAACTCATTTGTCGTGTACCATTGATTTGTTCCAAGCTTAAATTATACAATAATCTAGTATATTTGGCAGCTACTAATGAAGATGGTACTGCAGATGCAATTAATATTACACCATAGACTATATTAGCTTGACATAAAACTATGAATACGCATATAAAAGATATGGTTGCACTTATAGCAGAAATGACATTCCACAAAATATTGGGAATGACATAGGAATCCTGATTTACAGATAATAATTTATCATTAAATTGAGGGTTATCAAAATATTCAAGATCAGCATTTAAAGACCTATCCATAATCATTAATGAAATATTTCCATTGATTAACTCACCATGCATTGACTGACTATACTGTACTACACTTTGAATAACTTTACGTAATATTGTTACCGTCAAAAGAGTAAGAAGAAGAGTTAATAATGATTTGCCAATAGTTGCTTCTTTTGTTGAAATAGCAAGTATATCAATAATGCATTTTCCGATAAAAGTTGTTATTACTGTAAGTAATGGTAGAATTACTGCGCCACTTATACGTAAAATAGTATAAAAATGAGATGCATTCCATGAAAATGGGAGGCACCAAGCAATAACTGAAATATAATCTTTTATATATTTGAAAATGTTTTTGAATTTGCTTACCATAAAATTTATACCCTTATTTAATGTTTCTGTTCAAAAGAGCATTAAATCATTATATAATATTTACTAAGTTTTTATAAATTATAAGAAAATAACATCTCATAAGGTTATGCATCCCGAAATTATTACCGTATTATGGTTTTAAAAACATATCAGATAATCTCTCAATAATTCGTAATATCTTATAATTCAGATATACGATCTGTACCAGTTGCAACTGACTTATATGAAGCGGTGTTATATGGTTTACCTAAAAGTGTATCGCAATAGCAACCACAATTAGCGCAGCTATCACTACCTTTCCCATCAACAAAATTGTCGGCTGCACTACCACCATCAGACGCACAATAGCATGCGCGAGGCTGTATTGAATCATTAAGGTTTCTTCCAAACGGATTGATTAATTCCATATATGTTCCTCCTAATCTTTTTATTCAATTACCACGGCATTTAAATCATTAATAATTTCGGGATGGAGTGTCATAACCTCATGATATATAGAGAGACTTTCTGATAATCGTTTTCTAGTATTTCTACACATTCTATGCCTATGAGAAAAGTCCATGCCCTCTGCGCCAAAGCAATTCATATAACAGTTGTTACATACATTAATTGCCCAGCACTCTCCACAATATTTAATTTCCTGTTTAATAAACTCATCAATGTAATGCTTTTTTATGTAATCAATATTCAAACCTTCATTAACATTACCTAATGGTAATTGAGTACCTACTCGCTCACATGGAAGAAAATCTCCGGTAGTTGTTACATACAACCGCCGGGCCCCCGGAACACAACAGCCATTTAACGGATAAGTATTAATAGGCAAATCACAGATAGTTCTCTTATGTATCTCTAATAACGCATTCCGTCTAAAATAGTCAAACGAGAAATTTTTTGTGTCCAGATTATGCAATGTCCACACATCTATAGGATCGTAGGCATAATCTGGTTCTACGTCATCTGTCCAGATATTTTCAGGTCGTTTATTAATCGGTACATACTCTTCTGGTGTCGATGTAGTCGATACATAAGAAATTAAAACACTGCATGGATATTGCAGCTTTAATGGTTTGAAAAAGCTATTTATCTTTTCAAATTTTTCTTTAGTGTAGGGTGCTTGTACAACAACACTAAATGCAATTGGGATATCCTTATTCGGTGAGGACTGCTTTATTCTAATATAAGTATTAAGACCTCTTATCGCATCGGAAAAAGAACCAGCTCCATTTAAATAAGTTCTTTGCATATCATGTATTTCTTCTGGACCATCGATACTCGCTACAACAGACATATTTTTTATGCTAACCAGGAAATTTGCTATCTCCTCTGTCATTAATGTCATATTACTTGTCATAGAATAATAAACATCACGTTGAGAATATCTTTTCTGAACATACGCAATAACCTGTTTTACTAAAGGAAAGCGTAATAAAGGCTCTCCACCATATAATCCAATGAAAACTCTCTTATCTTCAGAAGAATGTTCCATAAGGAAGTCAATTGCCTTTTGAGCAGTCTCGAAAGTCATGTCTTTTATACCAAAGGTTCGGTAATCATTATTTGTTTCACTATATACACAATATTTACATCTTAAATTACATCTTTCAGTTAATTCAAGAGTAATCGAATTCATATCCTTTGTCAGATTGTCTTCCAACGCAAGATTCTGCCCGGCAATGTTATTAAATGTAAGTAATGGTGCCGAAAATAGATTCTGCTTGTCGATGCCACTGCAAATCTCCTCAAGAGCATTTTTAATATCTTTCTTTGGCATATTGATACTATACAAATTATCAAAAGAGTTTGTTTTAAACAGACAATCTAAAACACGAAATACATTTTCGTTCACTTTATATACCTTACCAGTTCCAGTATCCAAAAAATAGAAATATTGACTTGTCCGAAACGTTTTACCTTGCCTGAACCAATTGCCATTAGATTTCACTTTTTCAATAGTTTTACGATATTCTTCCATTACTTTTTCCTTTCATAATTTATAAAGTATCTTTGAGAAAATACAAGTGGCTTTTTTACTTTTATTTCCTTCAAATTCGAAGCTCTTATATCGCTCAAAATAACATGCCGCTTTGTAACATCTTATCCGTTTGCCGGATAGTCTTGACCTCATGTCGGTGGGGGATCGACTTCTACTGTTAAGCTTGTTACTAGCGATTCCTCCCTCCACCTGTAGAGGTGGGGGGATTCCTCATATTTTTTATTGAATAAAAACATGCATCAAGTATCTCTTATGATGCTTTTATATTACATCAAATCATTAACAGATTAAAGTGACAAAAAAATGCCAATTTTGTGCCATCACTATATATGCCATAGACGAAAGCACAAATCTTGCCTGTTTTTCTACATTAGTTTTTAGTCTCCATCAACGATACCTTTAGCAAGAGAAACCATTTCCTCCAGACTTTTATTACTATAGGTAAATAATTTATATTGAAGGTCATCTTTTATCCAGGACACGTTCTTAAATACCTTACGCTCTTCTTCAGAACTGCCAAAACCTATAAAAAGTTTACCTTCCGCTGATAAAGCCTTATCAGATTCACTTGGCTCTTTATTTGGTGGAAGAAACAAATATTGTTCTACTTTTACTTGAAGATTTATACCTCTATATTCTTCTTCCAAATCGTAGCTAATTGCACCTTCAGGGAATTGCTCTAAAAATTTACTAATACTTAGGGTAATACCGCCATCTCCCTCATCACCATATATAATATAGACTTCTGGATAGGAAACCATAACATTTTTCTTTTCATCGACCCCCTGCATATCACTAACCTGCCCATTTGCAAATGCACTTCCATCCGTAAGACTTTCAGGAATTATCAAGTCTTTTTCTAAACGCTCCTCTGCAATCTTTTCAAGCTTTTCAACAGTAAGAATATCATTTTTCCTGTCGGTCTGACTAATTAAACCAACGATATTCCCCGCTGCCATTACTGTAAAAGTTCCTATCATCATTGCTGCTGTCACCATTGCAATAATCACTCTTTTATTTGATATTTTCATAATTTTTTTCCTTACTTCTATGCGACTATGAATTTTTTCGAGTAACTTATTTTGAGTAAGTTCTTCAAGATCTATGCCTTCGACATCGTTTCGAATAAGTTTCTTTAATTCTCTATCCCAATTTTCACTCATGGCACATACTACCTTTCTCTGACTTTCTATAATCTGAATCAAGCTGTTTCCGCAGGAGAACTCTCGCACTGTGAAGACGAGATTTTACCGTTCCCTCTAGCGTACCTGTTACACATGCAATCTCCTTGATACTTAAGTCATTGTAATAATACAAAAGAATTACGGTTCGATACTTCCAGTCCAGACAATTAACGGCCCGATGTAATTCAGTAGCAATTTCGTTTTCCAGTATCTTTTCTAGTGGACCAATCGCATCCCCTTTCTGAATTGATTCTGCAAATCGAATATTACTGTCATCATTTAGAATTTCCTCAAAAGAGAATTCTTTCATTTTTCCTTTTTTCTTACGATTGGCTCTCCAAGCGGTTCTTACCATAATCTGATATAGCCAGGATTCAAAGTACTCTGGTTGCTTCAATTTCTTTCTATGAAGATAACATTTTATAAATGTCTCCTGCAGAATATCTTCACTGTCACTTCGATTACCTGTAATAAAATACGCCATACGGAACAATTTGACAGAATAAGATTGATATAATTCATCGAATGCTTCTTCATCGTCTCTGGTCATGCGCTCAACCAAAATTCTTGTCTTGGCCTCCATTATTTGATTCCTTTCCATTTTTTATGATGCATCTACTATATAAGAGCCACATAATTGTATTGTGGTTCGATTTTATGTATTTTTTAGTTATTATCTTCTGCTATTTTTTAGTTTTAGTGGGAAACCTCCGTTATGATTCTGTAGCTACAGGCTCTGGACTCACTGCAGAATTAATTTAACCGAAAAAGCTACCACAGATTATTTATCAGTAGCAGCTTTTCTAATTTTTATTCTATATAAAACGATAATAACTGAATATGAGAGCAGGTTTTTACTTGACAATATTCCACCCTGTGTATTTAAACCTGGAAGGTAAAGAAGATCAGTAGTAGAAAACAGCCAATATGTATATTTACGAAAAACAAGAAAAAAACCAGAAATTGTTTTGATGATACTGACAGAAAAGTAAAAAAAATATACCGTCATTGCCACATTCATTATTAAAACATATATCCAGTAATAAAATCCTATTTTCAACAGCAGCTTGTTCCCCATTAAAATTAATAACGCAAGTTGACTAATCAGTGTAGTTATGGTAAAAAACAAAAGCAGCTCTTTAGAAATAATAATATTTTCCCAAAACAGCTGACCCAGTATATTCATTATAAGAACAAAAAAAGCTGTAATTATCAGTATTATTTTAGTAACCTTCTCATTTACAATTATCATATTCTTTCACCTCTCTACTCAAACTTATAACATCATTACAGCATCTAATACTGTAAGACATGGCAAATAATAACCTTCTGCTTTCCCTCCATGAATAGTGCGGTTGTAAATCCTTTTCGCTTAAAATCCTTAGGCTGTCTGTCCAAGTGCTGTTTCTAACATTATAACCAAAGGCGGCCTGTACTTTCCAGGCCGCTTTTAAGGTTATTGAACTGCTAAAACTGCTTATAGTTTTTATCCCTGATAAGCATTTTCCGTTTTGTAATTGTAAACCACTCTATACCCAGCATCAGGAACATCGGCATCATACTGCTGTAAATAGACGCCATCATCATCTACCCAGTAGTATTTTTCCTTATCCTCGGATTTGATGTAGCACTCAACAAACAGATAACCGTCTTTTCCAAAACAGTAATCCTTTCCTCCAACGGTCATCCATGTGCTGACTGGGTAGGAATAACCTCTCTGCACGTACCACCACCGGTTGTTATCGTTATAATCTTTCACCCAGCCCTGAACATATGCTCCGCTAATCCAACCAGTGGAGATATGGAACCAGGGCTCCCCATCAATCAGAACTCGTCCGGTAGCCTGAATAGACTCACCGGTGCTCAGTTTCGTTACAATTGAAGCACTGGTACTGGGGTTAGTCCTTACGTTTACGTCCGTTCCCTGAACCGTCAAATTGGCGCTTACCGGAATTTCATCAATAGGTTCCACACCACCGGAAAGGCAGTCCAAACGAATGGTATAATCGTATAAACTTCTGGCCTGTACATCGGTGTATGCAATATCATACCAAGTCTGAGAACTTGCTTTCAAGTCCGCATTTGGATCACCGATAATGATATATCCAAGGTGTGGTCCCTTTGAGCCATTTGAATGAGCATAATCAATTCGATTTACCCGCCCATCAGAGCCATAAGATACTCCGTAAATCACCAGGACATGGCCGCTACTATCTGAACTCATAAGGCACCCTGGTACTATATCAGCCGCTTTTGTGCACTTAGTACCATATGCTGTATTAGTCAGAGTGGAAGCCTTTACTCCATTTGCGTAACTGCTCCCAAAGACGGCCATAAGCGCTCCTCCAGATGCCTCATTAACCGTATAGTAAGCAAAACCGGAGCAGTCTATTCCTGTTTTGGGCTTATTGTTGCTATCATTAACAAATGTCTCAATTTGGGCCTTTGTAGAACCAGCCGGCAGCCCAGCCATAATATAGGATCGAATCAGTGCAGGTGTGTTTTTACCGCCATATACCGGTGGGACTACCTGCGTGTTGGAAATGAAATAGGGAAGCTGAATTTTTTCGCCGTAAACACTAAATTCTGTGTACTCCTCTATTCGGGATTTTAAATCACTCTGAAAACTCATATTGTTTCCTCCTTCGGATTATTTTTTCAAGCGCTTGTATCTTGAAATAAGGCAATAATCCAAAAAATAGAAACAAAATCAAAATATTTTCTTATTAAAAACTGGTACCAAGCGCCACTATTTTCCCACCTTTCACATAAATCAACATCGAACTTTGACCACCGCTAAATAATTCTGCCTGTTTTTCATAGCCCAAATCTCTATATTGCTTTCTAAATTCAAAGGGATTAAAGTTTAACATGGATATGGCATATATTTTATCATAGTCTATACTATGGAAAATACTGTTTACCTCCTCGGCATTCCAGATATCTACGACCGACATGGAATCACCACCTGGAAACCACTCTTCAACGTCAGGATAACATAATTTCTGTATTTCAGATTCATCACTCCCCACCTGCAAACCGCACCCCAGGGAGTATGTTCCATCCGTAATTAAAATTGCAGTCACACCCCCGTCCATCCCCCCAAGTGTTGCATACTCCATTCCAGGCGTATAATAGTAAGTAGTTGTGGCATTTGTCCCTTCGTGCGTCCCCCTATATTGAAAATCAGGAAACTCCTCTTCAAGTTCTTTCATTGAAACAAATTGGAAGAACTTGTCATTAAAAAGAGGGTGTTCAGGGACAAAAAGTTCTGTGATTGAAAAATCATGTAGGTTGCCTACTGCATCATCAACAGAAACAGCAATCACTCTGCTATCTTTAACAAAAGCCAGAAGTTGACACTTTATATATGAGTAGACAAGCCCCTGATAGGTATAATCTTTTCCTCTTTCCATAACGATGGACGTTATATAAATATTATCACAATCCATCTTATCTTTTACTAAAGGAAGATAAGAATAATTCATCATAGTTACTAATGAACTATCATTAAATAAAACCGGCATATCCATTAGTTCTGAAACAGTCATTCCAACTTTTAAGCCACAAGAAAATTTGTATGTTTCATCGGTGATAATAACACCACGAATTCTTTTTACACTATTATCCATGGTGCCGCTTGGCTCCCCCGTAATATAAGTAATTCCTGTGTCCTCGAAAAAATGCAGATATCCATGTTCTGATTTTGCCGAGTATGATTCCGTATACGAATCTCCAGATAATACATCACCTAAGCTCACAGCAAAGAACGGTACTTTGCTTAAGACAGGGTGTTCGGGGAGCAATATTAATTCTGTAAGCCCATTATTGGAAGAATAACCATCGGTAATACTCTCTTCTGCATGTCCTGGTTCCACTGCATCTTGAGGTGAAGAGGTTAGCATGGTTTCAATGTCTGCTAAATTCTTTTCTTCGGATAAGGTTGATGGTGTGTCCATATCCGAATTTATGGGAGGCTGTGCTGTATCTGAATCGTTATTCACTTTATTTTGCGAACAGCCTGCTATTAAGTAAGTTGCACAAACACCAGCTATCAGTATTTTTCTTCTCATAAATTCTCTATTCATCTAATCTCCCTTTATATAGCAAATTCAACGTCTGAAAAGAACCACCATATTTTTAATTGTAACTATGATTATATTCTAAATTATTCCTTTCTTCCAGTGACAAAACAGTGACAAAACTTGTTGTATATCTATTACTTATAGTAATATAATAACATATATTTATAAATTTATCAATTTGTACTGAGTTAGGCATGTACAATTTTTGTAATGGCTACATTAGTATCAAGACTATAGCATCTATCTAAGTTATATCTTCCGGCCACAGACACCATACATTATAGAAGATAACAATAACAAAGGCGGCCCGCTACCAGGCAAAATAACGCCGTGTGGAGCGGGCCTGTACCATCATCATTCATGAATTAATCATATATCGTAGAATACGGTTGTAAAAATCATTCAAGCAGTATGTAAATTCAAGGTCTTCTTAAATCCCGATATTAACGCCGCCAACAGAGCTGTAATATCCCAGATTTTCTTTAACCACACCATAATAATTATAAACGGAACCATTTCCATATCGCCGGATGCTATACACCAATACTCTTTACCAATATTGTCAATGCTGTACAAATCATCGCCACACCGCCAATTCGTCCAATCCATCGTTTGGAATGATTCCCTAAAAAACCAGCTATTTTGTCTGCACAGAAACTATATGTGAAATCATTAATTAAACCTATCATTAAATATGTTGTACCCAATATTATGATTTGTAATATATGAATTCTCTTTAACAATAAACTGGGGCATGAATGATGCAAAAAAGATTATACTTTTAGGGTTTAAAAAAGTTAATCCTGAATTATTCACAGCGGTACGTTTTTGATATTTAACATGCTGCCACTGCCTTGAACTCACCTACAATACCTCATTTGGCAGAATTACAGCTAAAAAAGGGCAGACTTTCCCTATTGCAGAAAATGGGAGCATCTGGGAGGAGGTCAAGGTTCGCTAACAATTGCTATTCCAACTGTGGATGCAGATTCCGGATATGTTCCAGTGTCTCATAGAATTCCTTCTTGTAGGGACAACTGCTGCACAGCTTGAAATATTTATTTCTTGCTGATTTTACCACTTTTGCAGCAATCTTCAGCAGTTTTAAACGGATGGTATCTATTCGCTGTTTCCGCATTCCGGCAGCCAGTGCCAGCCGTCTGAACCAATTGAATAAGTTATATGCCAGCACATGAACCTGCAGGCGGTTTGCATTTACTACCTTTGAGGAACTGCTGACCAAAGCAAAATCAAAACCACTTTTTCCTTCCTTGATGAAGTTTTCCATTCTTCCTCTACCGCAATAGAACCGGATTCTCCTTCCTGAACATCCGTTACATTAAATGATACCTGTACCGGGACGTCAGTACCGTCAACCATCTGAAAACCGTCTATCGTTTTGATGGATCCATATAAAATAATATCATCCTGAGTCACTGATGCTGTTTCTATCGTGACGCTTTCTCTCTTTTGCTCTGCACCCCCCGTTTCTGATTCAACACTTGCTTCTTGCGCTGTCCCTTCGTTCGGTACACCAAACGGTGTGAGAAGTTTGAGTAATTTTATAAACTAGGTGAATTTGCAAATATAAAAGACTATGTAATATTATTTTACCAATATCGAGGAAATTAAGTTGTAAAATAGATAAGATTAATTGATAAATCAACAAACACATGCTAATATTAACTATTAATAATAGTTATATAACATATAAGTGACATTATTTTGTTACTGGAGGAAAGAATCAATTTAGAATATAATCATTTTAATTAAATATGAGTTTGTCAACCAATCCAAATACATCATACAATAAAAAAGAATTTCCTGAGCTTAACAGCTCCCATAGACAGATTCCAACTGCGGTTTAGTGCGGACACTAAGACTATCATTAACCGTTAAATAATTATATTATATCGTTTACAACATGGACTTTCCTATCCTTATTATTTGGTATAACCGGTTATAAATCAAATAATTTGAGGAGGATTAATAAAATGAATAAAAAGAAGTTTTTTACTGCTATAATCAGTATTTGCATATCCATGTTAATGCTGTCAACGGTTTTTGCCGCCGAAAAAAAGGAGGGGACGTTTGGAACATTACCCCCTCTGTCCGTTATTGAGCTGACTGAAAGCAACGCTAGTATGCTGACCCAGCCAAAAGCAACCACCGGGGAATGGATTCAGGACAGTTCTTCAGGCAAATGGTGGTACCGCCATACAGATGGAAGCTACACCACAAATGCCTGGGAACAAATTGGAGACAGGTGGTATCATTTTGACAGTAGCGGTTGGATGCAGACCGGTTGGTTCCAGGATGTGGACAAGAAATGGTATTATTTACATGACACAGAAGGCTATATGATGATTTACTGGGTACAGGCAAGCGGAAACTGGTACTATATGGATGCTCATGGTGTTATGGTCTCCAAGGTTTGGCTGACCATTGATGGCGTAAAGTATTATTTTGCTGAAGACGGGAGAATGATAATAGAACAGCCTAAAACGGCAAAGAATTTTACTGTAAAAGGATACATTGATACTCTTTTTGATGATGAATACGGTGAGGCTTACGCAAATTCCCTGTTAAGTCAAATTCAAACACCTTATAAATATGTATGGAATTTTGAATTTGATACAGGCTATACCTTCCAAGACACGAAATTTCCCAATACTTTATGTAAAAGCGGAGTTAACAATCACTGTAACGAAGTACCTGATTCTGATTGCAAAAACTCTACAGTTACACAGTATCACCATCGGAACGCCATTAAAAATTTGAATTTTTTCAAAGAAAACACACCTGACTTTTCTGCAGATTTAAAATTTGCAATGACAATGACCCCATTATGTGGGTGGTGGGATAAACATGCAACCAATATATTAGGGGTAACATTTTCCAACGACTCATATAGTTATATAACAGTACTTCCATCTTCTACAAAAAATGTCCATACACGTATTATTCAACATGAGATGGGACACATGTTTGGATTAGATGATGGAAAGTGTACTAAAGATGCTCCTTGCATCATGAATGGTGGCTTTGACAATATGCCACTGTCTACAGATGACATTTGGTGTGAGCACTGTAAGGAAACTTTTAAAAGAGATAACCATTAAATCAGGAGGGATAACAATGTATAAGAAATTAATTGGATTTATAGTGTTAGCAGCTTTAATTACCGGGTGCAAAGCAAATGCCAATTCGGCGGAACCAGTCTCACCAGGGACTGTTGAGCAGGCTGCTGCGCCTTACTCTGCGGTAGACACATATGGTTCTTTGGAAGAGCTGATGCAGGCATATAACATAGCCACAGCTTCCAATACCCGCACTATTTCAGAGTCTGCAGAAGAAAAGGTCTATTACCTTACTGATGGTAATAACCTGGGATTATCTCTGGCAAAGATTGAGGTTAAGGAATCTTATTTTAATTGTATCTATAACGATGGGATTTGCGTAATAACCAATCGGTATGAAGATGGCGCTTCCGCTTTGAAGAGCATTACTTCCACAAATACCAATACCTTTACTAACGAGCAAGCAGACGGATATGAGTATTATTACGCTTCAGATGAGGACTATAAATATTATCTATGGCTCAATGATGGTGTATACATGAATCTTAATGTTCCTATCGGAGTAGATATCGACATAAAAGATATTGTGCCGAATTTGGAATCTATGGCGCTTTAGATTTTTTTCTACACTTGATTTTTTCAATTGCAGGAATCACGGAATAACGTGATTCCTGCTTAGTCTTAATACTTCACAACTATTCTGAATCCCTAATGAATTCCATTTAATCACTCAAACTTCGCATACTAAAATAGAATACTCACCAGGTGCGGTACACCAAACGGTGTGGGAAGTTTGAGTTACTATTTAGTATGAGTATACAGTACAATAAACTTTGCTGATTTCATGAAATCAGTTTACAAATCCTTCATTTAATCCTTATTACCAGATGTACATGTACAAAATAAAATTTGAATGGAGGAACAGATATGGCATTTACAACTTCACAGGCAGGAATTGATTTAATTACCTCTTTTGAGGGGTGCGAATTAACTGCGTACCAGGACACAGGAGGCGTATGGACAATTGGTTATGGACATACCGCCGGAGTTTATCCGGGTATGGTCATTACTCAGGCACAGGCGGTAGAATTTCTCAGACAGGATGTCAAAGGTGCAGAAAACACTGTAAACAGCAAGGTAACCTACAGCATTACGCAAAATATGTTTGATGCGCTTGTTTCACTCACTTTTAATATCGGACCTACGGCATTTAGCAA
Organism: Clostridium sp. 1001271st1 H5; assembly: GCF_005845215.1. Taxonomy (GTDB): domain Bacteria; phylum Bacillota; class Clostridia; order Lachnospirales; family Lachnospiraceae; genus Enterocloster. The sequence goes on along the minus strand of NZ_SPHO01000005.1, from coordinate 313,204 downwards.
CAGCACATTGCTGAGATTGTTGAATCAGGGGGATATTAATGGTGCCGCCAATCAGTTTGATGTATGGATTTATGATAATCATGTAATCCAGCCGGGTTTGGTAAGAAGGCGCGCTGCGGAAAAAGCAATGTTTTTGAATGGCACTCCCGCCCCGTCTAATGAAATCCCTGTCAGCGCCCAGTTGACCGTCCAGGGTACGAATGTAAATGTAAGAACCAGTCCGAATACCAGTGCTACTATCGTGAGGAAACTCAACACAGGTGCAAGCGTTCAGGCCACTGGCCGCATTTTGATTAATGGCGATCCCTGGTTCCATATCGCCGATGGCTGGATCAGCGGCGATTATGTACAGGGCTGGGTAAAGGACTACAATGATAACAACAGATGGTGGTATGTGGAAAAGGGGTATGCTTTCCCCATTAGCGTTTGGAAAACAATTGCTGGAAAAGACTATTGCTTTGGCATGGATGGTTATCTGTTTGTTGAATGCTACATTAAATCTGCAGTCAACAACACCTACTATTGGGTAGATGATGACGGTGTCTGGTTAGAACAGTATAACACTACAGTTCCTGATCCTGGCTACCGGGTGGTGGAGGATTACACTACTGAAAACGCATACCAGGGATAATTCTTTGATCCAGGCAGGTAAGTAGAATTGGCATTTAATCAGCTACTGCGGGAATCGAGCTTATGCTTGATTCCCGTTTAGAATCTGACAATGTCACTTTGAACCCATACATATTTGAGCACTACATGGTAACGTGAAGTTTTCTTTTCCTGTTATAGTATTCAACGAATAGAATCAGATTATATTCCTGTTTTTCATGTAATGTCGGTACATTCACGAACCATCACCTGAACTGTACAATGGTGAACTATTGGTGGAAAAACTAAATCTTTCATACATGGGGTCTATTTTAAAGCAGGCCCGCATTGCTGCAAAAATGACACAGAAAGAACTTGGTGAACGGGTTGGAAAAACTGCCCGATATCTCCAAGCCATTGAAAATGAGAAAAAGGGGATTGGTCTGGAGACATTAAACCGTATTCTTCGGGCGCTCAACCTCTCTGCAGATACCATTGTCTTTTCGGATAGAGATACAGACAGCAGTGAATCCGAATAGTTAATACGCTTAATCCGCTTGCTGAACAGCAGCGATAAAAAGTCCTGTTAGCCACAGTCAAGCAGATGTTAGAGGCTGAATGAACGGAACCACCTTCTTCGGAAGGTGATTCTTGTTTTTTCTCTGCCATTAAGTATTTCTTCAAGTGATTCCTTCAATGCATACGTCATCATGGCATATACCATACGCCGTCAAAAGCGCAGAGCTGCCCCCTAGCGGCGTTTTTTTTTACGGAGTTATCTCCTTCAGCGTATAGAGCAGGCTGCTCTTACCGCCGTTCTCGCGCCAGCGCTGCTCCTTTGTCAGCAGGCCCGCCTGAACCAGATCGGCAATGGCCCGTTCCACGGTTCTGCGGGAGAGCTGCAGCTCTCTTGCAATGGTTCCGATGGCGGGATAACACTGCCCCTGATGGTTACAGCGGTCTTTCAGGTACATATAGACTGTCTTGGCGCGGTGCGGCAGATCCTCGGCATAGATTGCAGAGAAATATCCCATAGGCACCCCCTAATCCGTGCGAAGCGGTGGACGGCGGGCTGCACCGCGATGCTCTTTGCGTTCCAGAGCCGGGGCCGGAGTATGAAGCTGACCTGACCCGGTTGCCGCGCCTGTAGACGGCAGCGGCGGTTCCTCCGTATCTTCCTCGGCATCGCAGTCATCTCTGCGTCGGAGGATCTCCTGCTCCAGCTCGAAGCGGTCAGCATAAGCCACAGGCCTTGCGGCCTGCTCCGCCACCTCGTAGGCGTCGCCGAAGCGGATGCCCCATTTGAGGAACAGCGGAAGCTGTGTCTGCATGGGACAGCACCCGGTCTTTGCAAGAATGAAGTGGCCTTTAGGCAGCGTTTTCAGTTCATCCGGGGACATCAGCGGTCGGCTCATCATCTGCAGGCTCTGGCTGGGATCGTTTTTTCCCCGGCTGATGGAGCCGGACAGCACCGTCCGGTTGCCCAGCGCCTTGGAAAGAATGTCAGCACTTTCGGAATTGGGAGCAAAACCGCCGAACAGGATATCCTGACAGTTGTCGATGATGATGCTGGAACCTTCCTTGCCGTAATTTTTCTGGAGCTGCGCAAAACTTTGGATGATGGGTACCATCGAAATCCGGCGGGAACGTCCGGCACTGAACATCATCTCCATTGACTCAATTTTGGGAATCGTACCAATCTCATCAGCAAATACCATCACACGGTTCGGCAACTTACCACCATGTTCATCAGCAATGGTCAGCATCTCCCGGTAGAGCTGCTGGAGGAACAGACTGACCATAAAATACTTTGTATTATCTTCCTCCGGCAGCACAATGAAGATGGCTGACTTGCTGGTGCAGAAGGTTTCCGTGTCCAGTGCGCTGTCGAAGCACAGTATCTGCTCCATCTCGGAGTCGAGGAATGCATTCAGCCGGGACATGGCCGTGGACAGCACCGATGCCATCACCTGATCCGCACTGTTGAGCGCCGCGCCTGCGAACCACTTGGCCTTGTGTGTAGGCGGCAGCTTATCCATGAGGAGCTGGAACAGGCTGCGGTTCTTGACAGGGGAGGGGACCAGCAGGTCTTGAATCAGCTTAAACACAGAAATGATGTGCCGTTTCTCCGGTTCGCAGAACTCCGCAATCAGCAGGATGACCGATGCCAGCAGTCCCTCGGCGGCATCGTAGAAAAAGGCATTTTGACCATAGCTGCTGGCCTCCGCTCCATCCGAACAGATGATGGTCTTTGCGGTAATCTTGGCGTATTTCTCTGCTTTGGCCTTTGCCGCCAGATTCTTCGGGTGCGCCAGAAATTCGTCCATATACTTGTTGACCAGTGTCAGGATGTTATCGCCGTCCGAGCGGGTGGGGTTACGCAGATCAAGCACAGAAATCTGGTAACCGTAGCAGTCCTTGGCTATCCCCGCGTAGTTGCGGAACAGATCTCCTTTGGTGTCGGTGCAGAGCCAGCTCATGCCGGAGGCGCAGGCGTACTCAATGTTTGGATAGAGAAAATTGGCGGTCTTGCCGACGCCTGCCGCGCCGATCATCAGACAGTGGATGTCGCCGCTGTCCACCAGCGCTGTAATGGCAGAGCCGTGCTTCTTGTAGCCGACCACCAGCCCCTGCTCTCCCGGCAGGGCTTCGCCGCGCCGCCAACGTTCTGGCTCGTAGGCCACCTGCGCGTAGGTATCCCTGATTTCTTTCTCAGTGGCGAACCGCGCCGTACCATGCTGACCATCGCCGACTGTCTTGGATTTGATGCCGTTCAGCGTGTAGTAATGCGCCAGCAGGGACAGGCCGCCGATAACGGCAAACATCCCAAGACCGACGCAGATGAGTAAAGCAATCTGATGTGTCTGCAAGTTTTTCCTCCCTTCAAGCCATCTGCATTGCCTGCCCGGTCGCAGGTGTTTGTGTAATCATGTTTTTTTTCGTCTGCAGATCCTCGTTCCAGTCTTTTTGCCGCGGCAGGAGGGAAAACACCTCACCATATCCCTTTTCCGCAAGGATTCCAGTGAGCCTCTCCCGCGCTTTCAGTCCGGCCTTGTCGTTGTCGAGGCACAGGCCGATTTTCTTTACCTGCGGGTTTTCAACCAAGAGTTGAAGCAGAGCGTGTTCAGACACACCGCAGAGGGACACATAGCTGTGCCGCTGCCAGTCCTGCTGATAAAGAGAAAGAAAGGACAGCATATCAATGGGCGCCTCGAACACATACACCGTATCGCTCTGGCCGGTGTAATAGAAACTGAACCGGGGATCACATCCATCCACATTTCCCTTGAATGGTTCTCCCTGTGTGTAGGTTCCACGCTTGTGCGCATGGCGGGCAACGCCCTCCTTGTCAAATCCAACGAACACGACATTGTGATATTTGGCATCCTCATAAAGCATCTTCGCTCTGGCAAATGTGGAAACAATGTCCCGGTCAAGGCAGCGTGTTTTGGTAAGGTACGCATACACGCGCCGCATATCATGGTTTGCTTCTGGCAGCACGAATGGTCTGGGAGGTTCCGGCTTCCGCTGTTCACTGGAGCGGTACGCCTGCCCCTGTTCGCCGTTTAACAGCATCGTTACCGCATCCGGAAAGCTCCTGCCGTAGAACATCTGCACGAAGTCGATGGCGCAGCCGCCTTTCTCAGCGGCATGGTCGTACCATTCGTTGCCGCGCACCGTGATGCTGTGGTCGCTGGCCAGCCGTTTCTCCCTGCCGGACCGGAGTAGCTTCTCGCCCTGCCGAGTGAGAAAGTCCTCCAGATCCACAGCGTTGGCCCGCTGCTTCTGGTCATCTGTAAAATAAACATAGCCCATAAAAAGACACCTCCTAATCAATAGGTCTGCTGCTGCACAGGCTCCCGGTCATCCCGTTTGTGGCCCTGCGCCTGTTTTTTCTCCGCCAGCCTGCGTCTGCGCTTGCGGTCGATGTGGTATGCCGTGCCGCCCGCGGCCTTACGGACATCCTCACGGAACAGGTTCTCCAGCCGGCGGAGCAGTCTTGTGGCGGCAAGGAACGGTGAGGGATTGCGGAAGGAGTCTATGTGATCCAGTAAAAACTGCGCATAGATATTTCCCTGTGCGGCAGACGCCTCCAGCAACGGAACCGCCTTTTCTTTGTCGCGGGGAACATCGTGGCCACAGAGGTACAGCTTGCCGAGAGCGTATTGTGCAAACTGATTTTCCTGCATCGCTGATTTTTCAAGCCAGCGGATTGCCGCTTCCACATCCTTTGGCAGATGCTCCCCAGACAGATACAGCTTTCCGAGTTGGTACTGTGCGTATTGATTCTCCTGACCAGCAGACCGTTGGAACAGCTCCACCGCTTTGCTGATATCCTGTGGCACATCTTTTCCGGCAAGGTACAGCTTGGCAAGGGCATACTGTGCGAACTGATTTCCGAGGTCAGCAGAAAAAGACAGCCACTTCACGGTAGCCGCAACATCCTTGGGAATATCCTCCCCGGACAGATAGAGCCTGCCGAGCTGATAGGCCGCATATTCATTTTTCTGTTCTGCCGATAAAGTGAACAGCTCCACCGCTTTGCTGATATCCTGCTGGACATACTTGCCGTCACGGAAGATTTTAGCCAGCGCATACTGCGCCGCCGCGTTTCCGCCGTCTGACGCCTTGGTGATCCACACCACAGCCTGCTCCGGATTGCCGGTTTCATTGTCCAGCCACAGCTTGCCCAAGGCATACTGCGCGTTTACGTTTCCCAGCTTGGCGGAGCGTTCCCAATAGTCGGCGGCCGCCGCATCGTCCTGCTCCGTGCCGGTTCCTGTGTGGAGCATCTGGCCAAGGCGGTATTGGAGCTTATCGTCATGGCTGTCTTTCTCCAATTGAAAAAAGCCGTTGAACGCATCTATGAAATGCTTATCAGCAGCTTCCATATTCTTCTCTGTGCCGATCCCATCCCGGTACATCTTAGCCAGTTCATAGCTGGCATAGGGATTTTTCTGCGCCGCGGAACAGCCGTAGAGCTGGAACGCCTGCTCATAGCTCTGTTCCACCCCCTGACCGCGGTAGTACAATCCGGCCAGCGAATATTGCGCATACCTGTGGTTCGCTACAACCGCCTTGCCAAACCACAGAGCCGTCTCCCCATAGTCCTGCTCTGTGCCAAGACCGGCTGCATACATCTTTCCGATACGGTACTGCAGATAGGGGCGCTGTTTCTCTTTGACTGTCCGCTCCGCAGATTGAAAAGCGGCGAGGGCCTTGGCGTACCATTCCTGTGCGGCGGCGTTGTCAATCTCTCGGCCAAGACCGTCCGCATACATCCTGCCGAGGTCATGCATGGCCAATGGGTTGCCGGATTCCGCCTCCTGCTGGAATAAGGCAAATGCCTGTTTAAAGTCCTGCTCGGTATCCGTACCGCCGAACAGGAACAGCCGCGCTTTTTTATAGCGATCGCTCCACATGGTGTTGCGGCCGGAGCCGCCAGCGTATCGGACGGACTCCCTTTCAGACGGCGTCCAGTCCGGTTCCGGCGCTCCTTCATCCTCCGGCACTGTCGATTCCACCGGTTCGGCCGGATCAGCGGCGCTCTCCGGCTCCGGCGCTCCCTCATCCTCAAATGTAAAATGGTGACCGCCCAGCTTCATTGCTTCAGCGATCACCATGTTTTTGATACTCTTGAATTGTTTCTGCTGGGATAGGGGCGGCAGAGGCGGCGCGGTTTTCTGATAGGTCAGCAGGATTTCATTCTGCCACTTGCCCCACGCCTGATACAGCGTATCCACCCGGCTGTCCTTTGCCAGCTCATCTACGATCTGGTCCACCAGATTCTTCACATCCCGTTTGAGGTAGCCATACACTTTTTTGCCGCTGGTGTTTTGCAGTCGTCTGGCCAGCAGCTCCATCTGCTCTGCAATCCACGGGCTGGCCATCGTGTCGGAGCGCAGCGCATCCAGAAGCTCCTGAAGGACATCGCCAGCCCCGGCCTTTAGTTCTGCACGAGCCTGATTCTGTTTCTCATAGATATTGGCAAAGTCCTGCCGGAAGATATCGTGTGACAGTTCCGAACGCATGGCCTCAATGGACGTCTCCGTGAGAAAGCCATCGTTGTCCTTTGCTGAATAGACCATCAGATGCACATGGGGATGATGCCTCTCATTGTGGAACGCGGCATACCAGCGCAGGTTGGCGCTGTCGATTTTCATGTGCTTGCAGAGCATTGCCCGTTTGGAGCGCAGCAGCGCCATCCACTGTTCGGCGCTGTCATAACCGAGCCGGGCCGCATCCTCCCGGCGCAGGGAAATAACGTGCGTCCAGACCGGGCCTTTGTGATCCGCCACCTCATCCTGCACCTTTGCCAGCACTACTGGCTTACCCGCATCCGTAAACAAACCATGCTCGCCGACACGCTCCACACGGGGGCGGTTTGCGATGTAGTCCACATAGTTTTCTTTCTTTGCCACGAGGTCGAGGTTCTGTTCCAGCGCGCAGGAGATAAATTCCGATGCGTTTCCGATGGTCGGGTGCGAAAGAAAATCCGCGTATTCCAGCATATCTTTGGATGCCGGGATATCGCGGACGAGCTGGCGAATCAGCCTGCGCTGGTTCACCGTTGCCGGGAGCAGCAGCTTGCTCTCGTCAATCTTCTCCACACCTTCACGGGTTCCGATGTAGCGGACATAATTTTCAAGCTGGGCGGGCGGCGCATCCCGCAGATAGCGGGAGGTGAAAATAATTTTTGCCATAGAGGGACTCCTTTCCGGCAAGACAAAAGGAGCAGCCTCAGCCGCTCCCTCTGTCCTTGTTTTTTACTTTTACAGCACGCCCAGCTTCTTCAGCAGCTCCACGCAGTCTTTCGCCCCCTGCACATAGAGGTGCCTGCACTCATGGTCGGCGATCAGATTAGTTTTCACAAAGTAATCCTCCAGCACCTGACAATCCTCCGGCGGCAGCTTTGCCAATATCTCCTGCCGCTGCCGTGACAGTGCGCCGGTTTCTTTGTATAGCTGCTGTTCTTCCTCCGCACAGGTTTCCCTGCGGTTAAGCAGTGCCGTTTCCGTCATCTCCCGGATGACAAATTCAAAAATTTCATTCTTGTCCATACTCAATCAGCTCCTTTTTAGGCACACCATAAACGATGACGGTGCGTCAGTCCATATCCAAACCCAACAAATATTTTCTCACAATTTAGGTTTCGCGTTTCTGGTATTTATATGCGCTTTCAAAATCAATCGCGCCATTGATGCGTTTGACTTCCTCCAGACATTTTAAGTGTAGCTTGTGCAGGGCTTCCTCGTCAACCTCATGGGTGTACGCAATCACATGGGCCAGCTTGGACAGCTCCACCGCCAGCTTAAAGTCCATCCGGGCGATACGGTTCTCGCTGTCCTGCACCGTGCCAGTCATGACGGACGAGAGGGACTGGAGCAGATAGTCCTCTGCTTTTTTCGAGGTGAGATAACCGCAGTAAAACCGCAGTGCTTCCCCCACAAACTCATTGCGGGAGCGCACCTCTGCCAGTCCCAGCAGGCTGTCGCATAAGTCCAGCACTTCCTGCTCCAGATAAAGTCCTACCCGCCGCATTGCTGCTTTTTCTTCCACCATTTCGGCCTCCTTTCCCCGGATTTCCCGCTTGGTATTCACGAAACCGCCCACAGTATGGGCATTTACGGGCGGTCAGGCATCAAATTTTTCAGAAAGCGCCGGAACAGTATTCAAACATTGTTCCCCGCACGGCTTTGCCGGGCGGTGTTTTCCGGGGTTAGGCTGCGAAAGCAGCATAACCCCTTTAACCTGCACACATTTCGACCCTGCCAGTTCCCCCTAAACTCCAGCCACAGCAAGGCTTTTTCAGTCTTTTTCCAGAGTGGCGGCCACATTGCCCCAACGCTGGCGAAACCAGCCACAGGGGTACACGGATGCCACCCTGCCCCGAAAAAGCCCACACGGGGCGTCACAGGGGCAGACACGGGGGAGCGGCTGGCTTTCCCGCAGACGTACTTATCAGGCGTTGTCCTCCGGCTGGGCATCTTCCACCGGACGAGGCGCGAGTCTGGACGGCCTGCGGGGGCGGTCTTTGGCTCCGGCTTCGCGGATCACCTTATCATCAATGTACTCACGGGTGGCCTGCGGCACATATTTTTCATACAGTTTCTGGATCGTTTCGTTCAGCTCCGCCTGCAGGTCGGCATCCTTTTTGCCCATGTGGAAGGTCAGTGCGTCCAGCTTTTCAGTGTTGAACGAGAGCGTCAGGGTAGTGTTTTTCATTCGGGCATCCTCCTTTTCACAGCTTCATTTCCGGGGACTGCGCTGGCGCTTCTTTCGGCGCGGCCACCCATTTTTCATAGTTTTCTTCGGAACAGTAGCCTGCCAGCATGGTGGAAAAATCCTGCAGGCGGTATGGCTTCACACCTGCAAGTTCTACCTGAAGCCCGTAGGCTCCCGCATAAATTCGGCACACTTCCGCGTCCAACACATCGGTCCATGCCTGCTTCCCGGCATCCGTCAGGGTATTCTCCGACAGTTCCACGATGGTGGCCGGATCGATGTTCACCTCCTTGTGAACGAGGTGAACATCGGCCAGAGGGATGCGGAGCAGTTCACAGAGCTTCTGCCGGGAGCCGTCTGTCTGCACAGCTTCCGGTTCCGTTTCCTGCTCAAAGTTCCGGCAGAAATCGAGATAATAGGTCACATCAAAGCCATTTTCATCGATGGACAGATCCGCAACCTCCGGGCGCTCACACAGCATATTTCCGATGAGCTGCTGAAAAAAAGGCTTGCCCTCCACACACAATCCGCTCTGTTGTTCCAGTTCCACAAAGGACAGGATCCAGTTTCCGCTTGAGGTATTTTCGGTACCGTCCTGTATGATAAATTCCACCGCTTTGCGGGCCTGCCGCTCCAGTTCCTCCAACGAAAGGTACCGCTGATTGCTGGCGGCGGCCAGGTGCTCCGGCGTATCCTTCTGGTAGTATTCCTCCAGTTCATAGCCTGCTTCCTCAATCTCGGCATTGGTCATGCCAACACCGTTATGCAGACAGTCGTACAAACCAAATCCACTCTCAACCTGGCTGATGTAGCCGAGCGCCTGATAAAACAGGCTTTCTTCTCTCCTTTCCGTCATTTACACACCTCCTTGTTTTTCTATGGGAACAGCAACAGCCGCCAATGCTCTGGCGGTCTGCCGCTGGTTTGTTTTCTAGAATAGCTGTTTGAACAGCTTCAGGCCGTCTTTCATGCCCGCCAGATAGAGGGCGGTGCATTCTTCCTCCGAGACCATCATGCCGTCCGTCAGATGGTCGTCCAGCCACTCCCGATCTGCGTCCGACAGGGATTGCAGGATGGCATCCATCCGTTCCATATGGTTTTTACTTCTATCCTTCCAGTCCTCCGGCTGCCCCTTGGCAAATCCCTTCCGTATGGATTGGATGCGCTCGGCCAGTAGTTCTCTTGCCATCTCATCCAGTTCTTCCATCGCTTTTCACCTCCTTCCGCGACCGAACATACTACAGAAATCCCGTAAAGTCGATACCAGAATGTACTAAAATCAACTGTCCTTTTACAATTATGAGTGATAACAATTTGCACGTTTTTTACAATTATGTTTGATAAAATACCTGTCCGGCATAAAAGCAAAGCTACCCTATTACACAATCATGCCATGCTATTTTTTGTCAGCAGATATGCGTTCTGATAACAGGCCTGTATTATCAAACATAATTGTTATTTTCAGATTGTTTTTATCAATCCATTTGTCACTTTTCTTACTGAACGGCTTTTTATCACTTTTAATTGTAAATTATCAATTATTTTTGTGACTTTATCAGTTATAATTGTCACTCGACATCAACCGGCAGGCAGCCTGCCCACGGCATAAAAGTGTTCTGTCCAGTAGGCGGAATTGATATTCGCATAGCCAATCGGGGAGCCACAGTGCAGCATCTGACCCGCGCCAACATAGATTCCGACATGGCTGACTGGCCCAGGTGAAGCATAGGTACGGGTAAAAAAGAGCAAATCGCCCGGCTGCATTTCCGCTTTCGGCACGAGGGAACACTGGTCATAGATACCAGTGGCCGTGGTGCGCGGCAGGTTGTAAACACCGGCATGCGTATAAACCCAGCACACATACCCGCTGCAGTCAAAGGAGGTCGAAGGGCTGGAGCCGCCCCACACATAAGGGTATCCGATATACTTGGTGGCCTCCGCCATCAGCGCCGCAAAGCTGCCGTCACCCATAGACACACCGGGAGGCAGGCCGTTCCCCCCGCCCGGAACAGCGGCGGGGCCATATAGTGCCAGCAGGTAGATCCGTCCCGCATTGGATTTGTTCTCTGCGGTGATTGTCCTGCCAAGCGCGGCGGAAAGGTTCCCATAAACGGCTTCCAAGTCTATAATTGGAACAGCTACGGTATAGGTTTCGCCATCCTCATCCTCCTGTTCCTCGTAGGTCACGAAGCAGTCGGCAAATCTCCGGTAGTCCCCGTCGTTCATCCGGGGCTGATCCGCGCCGAAGAACAGAGAATAAAAGATGGATTTCACCCGGTAGGCGTCCACCTCTCCGTCCTCGGCCATGCCGTTGATCTCAGCCAAGGCCGCATCCAAGTCCGTGAAGCTGCCCCGCATCTTTTCGATGTACATCCGGTAATCCTCGGGAAGTCCAGAAGATAAATAGCCGCCGTTGAATGTCAGATCCACGGCGGCATTGTTGTGGTCTGCTGTGCCGGACAGAGTGCTTAAGAGAACCACAATGATTAAAATGAACGGCGTCAGGATGGCGGCGGCCACCGAAGCGATGGCCGTCCATGTGCGTTTATCCGTTGCCGCAACAAGGGCGGCCTTGGCCACCAGCACGGCGGCGGGTGCTGCCATAGGCGTTTCCTCCTTTCAGGGCGCTTGAAACAAGCCCCGTAAAAGGAGCCTATTTCAGCGCAGGTTCTGTTTTCTTTTCTCTGATGATTTCCAATGTCACCGGGTGGATGATGGTGATCTCCCGCCCCAGCTCTCTGGCATAGCGGACGGTCCGCCCGGTTCTGCTGCGGGCATCGCCGTCCCATACCGCCAGCACATGGCCGCTTTTTTCCACCATGTAGTGGCTTTGTTTCTTCATGCAGTCACTGGTGTAATATCCCTGAAGCTGATTTTCATAATCGCTCCGGACAATGATGTCATAGTACCGTTCCCTATGAGGAACCGTCCATCTTGCCGCCTGTTCCTCATAGGGAATCGCACACTCCAGCGTTACCTGCGGATGGGTTTCCTTCAGTTCCAGCGCCAGTTCGGCGCAGATCATATCAATCCCCAGCGCCAATCCGGTTATAAAACAGCTCACTTCTTCCTCGGTAATCAACCGCACCATCTCCTGACGGAGCCGTTCCTTCAGCCGCACACAATCCGGATGCTGCTCGTCAAACTGGAACGGAAGCCGCTGCGGGCGGTGTCCCGTAAAACAGCAGGTTCTTTTAGCCTCCATGATTCATTTCCTCCTTTATCCTCTGTTGATGATACTAATTATACTTGATTGAGGTTATATTTCAACCTGTATCAATGATGTTTATATTCAATCGAGTAGGATAAACTATCACTATAAAGGATGAAGGGCGGTGTTGGTTTGAAAAAACAGCTTAACGTAGAAATTGGGGGAAGGATCAGGAAGTGCCGTGAGACTCTGGGCTATTCCCGTGAAACACTTGCGGAAAAAGCGGAGCTTGCCAGTTCTTTCATCGGAACGATTGAGCTTGGCAGCGGCAGCTTCACGGCGGAATCCCTGATCAAACTCTGCAGGGCGCTGGGGACATCCGCCGATTACATTCTGTTTGGCACGGAAGAAAAAGGGAACCTGTCAGCCATTAATGCCATGCTCTCCGGCCTTCCTCCGGAATACATTCCCTATGTGGAAGAGCTGCTGGCCGCCTATGTGAAATCAATCCGGTTATCCGACAAGTAAGCCGCATCTGAATGGATGCGTTTTTTTATTTTAGCTGATCCCAGCCTCCCATGCCGAACAGGGACTGCTGGCTGAACTGGCTCTGCTCCCGCATCAGCTCCCATGCGTGGTCGATGGCATCGTCAAGCACCTGCGTGTCAAAGCCCGCCGACTTATATCCCTCCCGGATGACCCCGGTATAACAATCCGATGGGGCGCCAAATTCATGGCCGGGCGTCATGATGTAAACCATCGCTGACACCGTCTTGCCGTCCAGTTCCACATCCATCATCTGCTTGCCGTAAAAACTGGGATATCCTTCGTAGCGGTCGAGCGCTGCCTCATCCATCTGCCGGATTTTCCAGAGCAGCACAGGGACGGAGCTGCCCTCCTTTGGCTCCACCGTGGCGACTGCGCCATAGCGGCTGCCGCGGAACAGCAGCTCATAATCTTTCAGTTCACTTTTCCCAACCACCTCGGCGGTGGGGCAACGGAACGCCATCTGCGGCAGGTTTAAATTGCTGCCATAGGCAATATAAAGCGTAGGTTTTCTACTCATGATTTCCTCCTTCACGATTCATAGTGCGGATTCACATCCGCATGACAAAGGCCGGTGCTTCATCGGAAGTCCCGGCCTGTTCAGTCTGTTCGTTTGTCTGCTCCTGCGGGACGGCTCCGGCAGCGGTGTGCTCCAGCCTTGCCTGCTCCCGCTCCTTTTCTCTTTTCTGCCTTAACCGCTCCTTTTGCGCCTCGGCCTGCGCCGGATCGCGCCATGCGATACAGCCGGGGAGATTGGCCAGCAGATGCTGGCGGGCGGTGGCAAACTCATCGCCGTTTAACCCCAGCCGCAGCAGCCAGGTGCGGAAGGTATATTTCTCGTTGGTGGTCTGCGTTTTCCTCCGGCTGGCACAGCTCTGGTTTAACGCCTGCGCCCCGATGGCAAGGCAGAACTGGATGTAAGCCTTGATTTTCCCGGCGTGGAGCGTCCCATTGAACAGCCGGAACTCCACCGTGCCTTTCTGGAAGACCGAGTGCAGGTTCAGGCAATGGTAGCGGCTTCTGTCATAGTGCTCATGGCTGCGGCTTGCTCCGTTGTACCAGATCCGCTCCACCTCCTGCATGTTTCTTGGCCTGCGTCTGTTTAATTCTTCAAGAAAACGCTCCTCCACCGGCTGGCACCATCGGTCCTGACGGGCCACGGAAACCCCCAGGGCCTTGTAGATCAAATCCTCCTTGGATGCCATGATGTTGGTGATATTGCGCAGCGTCCGGGCGTCAAATGGGGAGGCGTCGATATGCACATGAATGCCGCAGCTTCCGTTTGTGATTGCCCCGGCCTCCTTCAATTTGCGGATAATTTCCTGAATCGGGACAATATCCTCATACTTACAGATGGGACTGACCATCTCTGTCTGATATTCGACACCGGCAGAAACCTTACGGTTGCCCACCTTACGATGCGCGTCAATACTGGAGTCACTCATAAACTTCCATTGACGGTCCTGACTGTCCAATGCGGCGTAGGTATCATAGTAAGTTCCAAGGTAACGGGAGGTTGTTCCAAAGTATTCAGCAGCCACTTCGGCGGCTTTTTCGCGGGTAATGCCGGTCATTTCAATCTCAATGCCGAAGCGTTGGTCTTTTAAATCCATGCGCTGTCGCCTCCCTCCTTATCTGCCGCCTGCTTTTCCGAACAGCTTCGCCTTATGCTCCGGTGCATTTACCATCAGGTTATACCGCTCGTTGCCGCACTTGTAGAGACACACGCCGCGCTGCGGATAACGGATCAGGTTGTATTCGCTGTCCTCAAGCTGCAGGGTATCCGTATAAAACTTGGCGTCAATACTGCCCGCGTTGAACAGGAACTGGTGCGTGGGGATGGAGAACAGGGGCTTGGTGTACTCCCGGACGCCGTCCAGATTGAAATCCTCCAGGTTCTGGCTGGCGATAATCACCGCCGAGTCCTTCTTCCGCACACGCTTCATGAAGTTCCGGACATATTCCACAGCGGTCAGGTTGGACAGGAACAGGTAAAATTCATCCAGGCTGGCGGCGGTGTTCCCCTCGGTCAGAAGTTCATCGCTCATGAAGGACAGCACGTTGAACAGCAGAGCATTTTTTAAGCTCCGGCTGGCCTGTAAAAGTCCCTTCACGCCGAAGGTGACGAAGCTGGAATCGGTGATGTTGGTATGCCCGTTGAAAAATTTACTCTCCGCGCCCACGCACATAGAGTTTAAGCCCAGCAGGATGCTCTGCAGCATTTCCGCCGTGTAGAGCTGCCTCCTGCTCTCGTCAAAGCCTTTGTACTCCCTTTCGATAAAGGCATACAGGTCAGACAGGATGGGATAATCCTCCAGCTCCAGACGGTCAAAGTCACTCTGGTCGCTGATGCCCCATTTGGCATACAGCTTCTGAAGCATGATTTCAATGACGTCAATCTCCCGGTCGGTGAAATCCTTATAGGTGCGGAAAAAGTCTTTCAGGAAGCTGATGTGCTGAGACAGACGGGAGCCGATGCGGAAGGTCTGTGGCGCATCCATGTCCTCTGGACTGCCCGCTTCATCCCATGTTTTCGGCTCCAATGGGTTAATGATATACTTGCCGCCCATCAGGTCAATGAAGCAGCCGCCGAGGTTATTGGTCAGATCCTCGTACTCCATCTCAGGATCGAGCGCACACACCCGCATATTGGATTCCCGCAGGTTTGTCAGCAGGAGCTTTAACAGGTAGCTCTTGCCCTGACCGGAATTACCGAGGATCAGGATATTGGCGTTGGTCTTGTCATCGGCGCGGCGGTTAAAATCCACCAGCACGTTGCTGCCGAACTTGTCCCGTCCGATATAAAATCCCTGCGGATCGGTCTTACCGCTGTAGTTGAAGGGATATAAGTTGGCCACACTGCTGGCGGGCAGGACACGCTCGAACTGATCCCGGAACAGGTTCCAGCCGGTAGGCATCACACACTGAAATCCCTGCTGCTGACGGAGCATAAGCCGGTCCACATTTAACTTGGAGCGGATCAGCTCCGTCAGCACCTCGGTCTGCAGGAGCTTTAACTGGTCGATGTCATGGGCGCACAGCTCCAGATAAACTGCCGCGTGAAGTAACGGCTCCCGGTTCCGGTGCATCTGCGCCACGATGGTGGTCACGTCCTGCAGGTTGGATTCCGCCAGCACCGTCTGCTGGAGGTCGTTGGTGTTGCTCCTGTCCATGCGGTTTTTGTTGGCCGCGTTGCTGATGATTTTCTTTTCCTCCACCGGCGTGACATGGCGGGTGTAGATACGCAGGGTGACGCCATCTTTTTCCCCAAGATGCGACAGGATAGCCTGCTCATCGGTGGCGGTCGGATACTCCCGCAATGCCCACACACAGCGGTAGGTGTTGCCACAGATGAAGTGGTCAGTTTCAAACTTGATAACGGAGGGCGCGATCATGTCCAGAAACTCCTGAATATGCACATCCTCCGCAGCCGCCGTAGGGGCGGTTCTCGCTCTTTTCAAATGGATACCTCCTTGATTTTGGGCATAGAAAAACGCCGGACACATTTCTGTATCCGACGCATGGTCAATTCTTTTTTCTGTTGTTACATTAATTCCATTCCTGACAATCCCTGCTCCATCTTGGGAAACGGGATCTGAAACAGTCTCAGGATTTCCTTCTGTGATTCCAGCTCCCTTTCGGCAATAAACTGGATAAAATCATGCGGGTCACGGTGCGCCCTTTCCAGCAGGGAGATATAATCCATACGCAGAACCGGCGGAATCACAGCCGGAAGATAGCCATCCTGAATGAGCGCCAGGTTCATCAGCAGGCGGGCGACTCTGCCATTTCCGTCCTTAAACGGATGGATGAACACAAAGCGCCTGTGAAGCTCGGCGGCAAATTCCAGCGGATGGAGCCGCTCCCGTTCCCCAGCCGCCCATTGAAACAGACCGGCCATCTCCCTGTCCAGCTTTTCCGGCGCTGTCGTCGGGTAATGGGACCCGGTAATCACTACTTTCATATCCCGGTACCGCCCGGCATAGTCAGGCTCAATATTCTGGTAAAACAGTTTATGCATCCGCAGCACGGCGGACTCGTCAATGCAACGGTTCTTCATCAGGGAGAACATAAAATCATAGGCCCTGGCGTGGTCCACCGCCTCAAACACATCCCTCATCGGCCTGCCGCCCACGGTCAGCCCTTCCTCCAAAAGCACCTTGGTTTCACTCTCGGTCAGGGAATTTCCCTCCAGCGCATTGGAGGTCCATGTCAGCCCAATCCGGTAATAATCCTTTATCTGATCCAGCATTTCGCCCTCAAACGGACGCAAGGCATTGATTTCTTTCTGAAAGCGGTCCACTTTCTGCAGTACTTCCACCGCGTCACCATCCTCTCGTTTTTCTTCTGATTATCATACCACAATACCGCAAAAAAAAGTAGCCTTTTCACCAGGATATTTGGGAATACCCACGGCTTAATCCTCCGGAATGATCCAGCGTTCCCCATCAAAATCCTCAAATTTTTCCGTGGTCACGTTCTGCTCATAGTACACGGCAAGGATACGCTTGATGTCCTCCCGGTCGGCCCGCTTTACGGAAAACCCCTGTTCCTTCAGCGATTTTTCTATCCGTGAAAGATAGGGGAACACCTCGGATTCCTTCTCATCCTTCAGCCGGATCATGATTAAAAATTCACGGGCGGTCGCCATCTGCACCTGTATCCGGTCGAGGTGGGTCTGGTCTTTTTCAAGGAGTTTCCTCACCACGGGATTGTCCTCCTGTTCCATGCGGGAGCGCAGGAACCGCTTGTTGTCCTCGAAGCTCTCCCGGCTGTTTAGGCACAGCATTTCAATCTCCGCCACGCCCTTGAGCACCGTCATCAGGGCATAAATCCGCGCCCCGACGCTGGCCTCGGACAGTACGGAGATGTTGGAGGGCTTGACGATGAAATACACCAGCTCGCCCTGCCCGTGGGTGACAAGGCTGTAATCCGTGACGGCCTCGGCCCCGATGAGCTGGCGGGTAGAGGCTTTCTCACGGGCCTGTTTCTTCCCTCCTGCGGGGACGGTGTCTTTCTTTCTGCTCATTATCTGTACCTCCATTCATAGAGCTGCTGGCGGGTAAAAAAGAACCCGCAGGCATACTTGATAAAATCCAGAATGCTGGTGTCGTCGAAGCGGATCGTCAGAAAGGCGAACACCGCCGTCAGGACGATGGGCGGGAAGAACCCGGCCTGCGTCAGCGCCAGAATGGATACCACCGCACACACGCCGATGATGCCGATGTCTTTTAGCTGCCAGAGCCACAGCGTGGCCTTGGATTTTAAATTGTCAGGGTAAATATACAAAATTGTTCACCTCCAAGTGAAAACCGCCGAGGCTCCATGGCTCCGGCGGTTTGAAATGTCTGTCATTATGATTCCTCTTTTTGTCCGGCTGTGTCTGGTTCAGCGTTCTCCGCTTCAGCCAGCGCCTGCTCAATCAGGCTAATCACGAAATCCTTTTGGCTTAAACCCGTCTTTTTCAGATGCCCCTTAATCCTCCCGAAGAGTTCCTCCGATACCTGAAACGCCAGCGTCCTTGTCTTGCCATCCATTGCTTTCCCTCCCATCTCAAAGTGTTCTTTTAATACCATCTCAACATACTGGCTCAGTGTCAGCTCCAGTTTTTCCTGCTCCGTCCGCGCCTGCGTGTGCAGGGATTCGGGAATCATGGCGCAGAGATTTTTGCGGTTTTCCATGCAGTGTAACTCCTTTCTTCTGATTCTTTATAAGCCAAGTATATCGGCAATGTGAGGGAATAGCTATGACCATACCCAACAAGGATTTTCTCCAAAGGGAAGCAGATGTACCAATGTTACATAGCCGGTTTTTCTGGTTCCTCTTTGAATTTTTGTAAAAAATAAGCGATGCCGCGCAGGAGGAAATCCACACACGGTACCGCCACGCTGTTTCCCAGCGCCTTGTAACGGGCGGAATCGGATGCTCCGGGGATGTCTGTCCATCCGTCCGGGAAACCCTGAAGCCGCTCACACTCCAGTGGAGTCAAACGGCGAATTAAGTTCCTCCGTTCCACAATACATTTATCCTGCGTGACATACTGGCTGTTGATGCCTTTCCCATCGTCCTGGCACAGCGTGCCAACAGTTTCCTGATACGGCTGACAGACCAGATCTGTGGCGTCTTTATGCTGCCTTGCGCTCTGCGTGCTGACCACCTCATCTGGCTGGAACACATCCACCCTCTGGCGGGAAAACACCGCATGACGGTCCATCCCGGTTAAAGTATAAGAAATATCCTCCTGGTATCCGAACCCGTTGCCGCCGTTTTCCGGCTGTCGGTCAATGATGTTACCCGCGATACAGAAGCTCTCCGGCTCCCGCGACACTAACGGCACATTGTTTCCACCCGTCCCATACCGTGCGGACATGGTTGGCGCCACCTCATGGGGGCCCGTATAACGGGCATCAATGCCGTGGTTCTCAAACAGGATTGGCTGATTGCTGCCGCTCATCCCGGCGCTGTCCGGGCTGGTCGGACTGCCATTTCCACCTATTTCCGCGGCTCCCTGCCAGGTGGACATCACCAGCGGCTGGTTGTTTCCGCCCATTCCAAAGCCAGCTGACACCGTTTGTGAGACTTCTACCGGTCCGGTAAATCTGGAATCCTGTGCATGGTTATCAAAAATCAGCGGCTGATTTCCTTGCTCCTGTGCCTGGAGGGTCCCTGCCGCCCCCGCCGCAAAGGGCTGCGGCACAATCGGGATGTTTCCTCCCATTCCGGCCCGCAGGGTTGCTGTAATTCCTTCCGTCACATCCATCCGCTCCCCGCCCTGGTCATTCAGGCACAGAACCGGCTCCTTCACAAAGGTCTGCATCTGCATATTTGTGGTTGCCATCAAAGCACCGGATATCCCGCCCAGGTCAATGGTTTCCTCCCTCTGGTTGATGTGGAAGGCAAAGACCTCTTTCTTTTTTTCTTCTGTCTTTATATATCCATGTCCACCGCCTTCGCCGCCGTAGAGCGCGGGCCATGTACCGTTTTCCCCGAAAATGCGGCGGCTCTGCACATCCCATGGAGTCAGACAAGTCCCGCCTGTATCAGCAGCGCCTCCTTTAGCTGGGGCGGCAGTTCCTTGCCCCTCGCCTCGGCCCTCCGCAGGATTCCCAAACAGGCAGTTCTGCTTAAATAATATTTCTGGGGCGGTGCAGCCTCCAAAATCTGCGACAAGGAAGATACGACGGCGGCGCTGGGCGACTCCCCAGTATTGAGCATCGAGGACTCTCCAAGCCAGACTGAACTCAGTTCCCAGAAGGATTCCCCCAGCAGATTCCCAGCGCCCGGTGTCAGGTCGAGGAACATGACAGGCGCCATCCTTAACGCGGACAATTTCCTCAAGCACCGCCCGGAAGTCCTCACCCTCCGCGGAGGAGAAGGCTCCGGGGACGTTTTCCCAAACGAGGTATCGAGGTCGGACAAGGTGAGCTGGTACATTTCTTCGTTCATCCGCATCCCTCATTTCTTTCACGATGCGGACCTGCTCCATGAACAATCCCGACCTCTCGCCCGCAAGTCCCTGTCGTTTTCCGGCCACGGATAAATCCTGGCAGGGCGATCCGCCGCAGATGACGTCCACGGGCGGCAGTTCCGCTCCGTTTAGTTTTGTGATATCCCCGACGTGAATCATATCGGGGAATCTGATTTTCGTCACTTCGATGGGAAAGGCTTCGATTTCGCTTGCCCACAGGGGCGTCACCCCATAGTGGACGGCGGCCAGGGGAAACCCTCCAATCCCATCGAACAGACTTCCAAGCGTCATCATCAGGACATCCCCATGACAGGCGCGGCTGACTGGAACTCTGTCTGTAAAGTCCCCCATGGCACTCCAATGGCAAAGCCATTTTCCACTTCCCCGGCATAGTGAGAGGTCACATAAATCAGTTTCATCTTTCACCCCTTTTCTATTTTGCCACTGTCTGCACAATGGTTCTGGTCAGGTTTACCGCGCCCTGCGCCGCATAGACGGCCCCCATCACGTTGGCCCGTGTGCCGGTATCCAGACCGAACTGTCCGGCAATGCGGGGGATTTCACCCGCCGAGAGCATCAGGCCAAGGCCCAGCAGGGCATGGTCCTTTAACACCAGCAGACCGGCGGTCAGAATGGTTGCCTGCAGAAAGGTAGTCAGGCACAGCCCAATCACCTGTTTGCACCAGCCCACAAAGCCGTCAATGTATCCCCGCGGAACACTGAACATATAAAGACTGCCCACCGCAATCTGGATCAGCAGGATGCCGCCGCGTTTTAGGTTGGCAAAAAACACTTTGATGATGGCGTACCCCATCATGATCAGGATAAAAATCATCAGGATGGGACTGGTGACGCTGCCTAATCCGCCCAGCGCACCGGAAGTGACCGCCTGTTCCCATGTCCCCGCATCCTGCAGGGAGGTGATGATACCAGAGGCCACCGTCCCGAAGTCCTCGCCCAATCCGGTGATTCCTGCCGTGAAGCCACCCTGCAAAGATACGCAGAGCTTATAAAGCTCCACCGGCACAACGG
Organism: Clostridium sp. 1001271st1 H5; assembly: GCF_005845215.1. Taxonomy (GTDB): domain Bacteria; phylum Bacillota; class Clostridia; order Lachnospirales; family Lachnospiraceae; genus Enterocloster. The sequence goes on along the minus strand of NZ_SPHO01000005.1, from coordinate 292,193 downwards.
TGAACAGGCTGACGGCCATAAATCCTTTGATGGCGTTTAAGGCGCTTTCCCTGACGCTGCCGCGTCCGGTCTGGTATTCAATCCCGCATTCAAAGGCGGACACCACAAGGCCGGTAACATACAGCGCCCACGCCAGATACGAAAAAAACAGCACGATGGACTGCACCCAGCTCATCTCAAATAAATCGGCTCCCATGTTGCCCATCTGCATAAAAAAATCGCCGAGGAACCCTACAATCTGGCCATAGATCCAGTCGATAATCTGGCCCAGTACGGTGTCGGCGACAAAGTCCCATATAAACACGTTTTCTTCTCACTTCCTTTCCTGGCTGGAACTCCACAAACAGTTGTATATCATACTGAAAATACGCATCACAGTTGTAAAACCAGCAACAGAAACACAGCATCAGCACATATTCTGTCCCATCTGCTGACCCTGTACCGGTTCCTGAAACACCGACAGATAGGTTCCAACCGCCTCTGAGAGCTGCCGGTAGTCGGTTTTGTTTGGGTGGTATACATACCAGTCCGCCTTATTACCGTCCTGCCATATATGGGGGCTGACTCCTTCACGGAAGTTTGGATTGCTGGTCTGTTTCCTGCCCCACAGGTCATGAAAACGTATCACCATGCTGTCAACCGGTCCCTCACTTCGGTTGAGAAGAGTCACCTTCAGCCGGTCGTAGTTGTCGGCAGAAATGCCGGTCTGAAAATTGATTTTAACCCGGATGTTGTCAGTCAGCCTGCCATAGCAGGTATTCCCTACGAATTTGACATCTTCAAACACCGCGTCACACATCAGGCGGTGCATTCCAGTCATCCTGTCGCAAGGCTTCAATCAGATTTTCAAGCTCCAGCCTGCCATCCTCCGTCAGATGTTCTCTGAGCAGACCGACAGCATCCAGTCCCGCATCTGACTCAAATGCGGTTATTCCCCAGCATCCCATAGACTTATTCTCCTTTACATTCCAAGTATCTGCCACACATAGAGCGGGGCAGTCAGGGTAAACACAAGGCAGGAGAACAGGATGGCTGGGGCCGCCCATTCAAACTGTCCATGTTTCCTGTAGTCAAAGTACGCCGTTCCGAGCTTGGCAAAGAAGAACACGGCAAGGATCAGGTCGATGGCGGGGAACACCACGTTGTCCACCACGGTCTTGATCTGCTGGGAGGCTGTTGTCCATGTCCCCTCAATCGCTCCGGCCACATCGCCGCTGGCCGCATAAGCCGGGACTCCGAACACGCAGGCCGTCAGGGCGGCCACGCACACAAGCAGAGCAATTCGTTTCATTTTCATTTGATTTCTCCCTTCATTTTGAGGTCTGAAAAAAGAAAAGACCACAGAGCCGACGTATCCGGTTCTGCAGTCTTTGTTCTTTTTCTGCTGTTTAAGAGGTTACATAGTGAGACTCTGCTGCGGCGTCTGCTCCAAAAGCAACGGGGCAACTTCAATGATTTCCGGATGCTCCCGGAATTTTAAGTCGCCGCGATAGCCCACCTTCAGACGGCTGAACACACCCGCTTCTTCCGTCAGCTCCGGCGGCGCACCGGGCGGCAGTTCATAATTCCAGCACACCCAATCGCCGTTTTGATAACGCGGTTCCAGCTTGAGGATCACATAATCCTCCGGCACAAATGCGGGGTAACGCTTCAGTACGCCGCCAATGCCAAAATAAGGCTTGCCCTCCTGCATGACGGTACGCGCCATCACCGCCAGCGTGTTTTCCAGTGACGTGCAGAACCAGCACTCAGTATCGCCCATGCGCCGGATACGGCCATCCCGCAGGATACTATCCAGATGGCCGCGGGTCGTATAATGGTACAGACAGCCATCCGGCCTGGCAATTCGTTCATAAGCCATTTTCGTTTCCTCCTTTAATCTGGATTCTGCGGCGCAATGTGCCAGTCGCTCCAGAGGTTGCCGCTCACCGTCACCGAATCGGTGAGGTTCATGGAGAGCATCCCGGCAGGCGTCCAGCAGTCGATTAACCAGGTATAGGGTGTATAGCTGCCGTCCGGATACCATATGGGCGTGAAATGGGTACGCCGGTTATAAGTGCTGTAGCGGTTTTCTTTGAATTCATGGGTCAAGTTGTAGCCGCCGCCCATCCGGTCAAGAAGCCGCCAGAATCCCTGGTACTGGAACTCCGGGAAATAGGTAACCGCATTCTGTGCCGCCGTAACCGCTGAACTTTGATTCGTGTTTACACGGGTGGTGACTTTTTCATTGATCCCATACCCTGATTTCAGGGTTCTGCCGCTGGCTGTTGGAGCCTTTTCGTCCGGTGCAATGTGCATGGAAGCGCTAAGGCTGGCGGAGTATCGGTCGAGATCGAACTTCCACCAGCCGTGGTCGCACCAATATCCGTCATCATCGTCATCGCCGCTGTGCCATACCCAATGCTCATACCACCATGGCCGCCACACACCCCAGTCTGCCGAAGTCGCCTGTGGGTTCTCCGGTAGCGATGGCCGGGCAAATCCATCGTTTCGGTCATCTGCATTGGGATCGGGCGGCGGATTTTCATCCAGATCCACAATGTTCACGTTGATGGTTCCTTTGCTCACCGAGCCGCCGCCATGGACGCGGACCGTGATAGTCATGGTCTGTGGCTCGTCCGGCGTCGTCCAGCGAATCCATGCGAGCTGGCTGTCGCCCTCCGGGTAATAGACGTTACTCACCCTATAGCTTCGGCCCGCCACGTGGAAGGTAACCGACACGGGGTGATCCGGATCGCTCTGGCCGCCGCTAACATCGACGGCCGTGATGACTTCGGTATTGGTGCGGTACTCATAATCAAAGGTGCTGACTTCCGGCGCTTCCGGTGGGACTTCATTGAACCGCACAATGCCAAGCCCAAGGCTGGACTTGATATCGGCATTGGATGCGGGAGAATTCCGGCTTCCCGCCCATGCCGGATAGCCAAGGTCCGCTGTTTCAAGGAACATGGACAACGGCAGATTCTGATGGGTTACCCCCTGCATCCGGGAGCGCAGGCCGCCGCTTAACTGCTCATCATACAGGGCCGCCTCGGTGGCTGTTGTGGCAATCATAACACCTTCAAATTTGTAATACGCGATGGGTTCAATCAGCAGACGGTATTCCCCATTTGTCAGCACCTCAAACTGCATCCCGGTAATTCCCGCGATGCTGCGTATCACCTGCTCATCCGTAAAATACCCTTTGATTTCTTCAATGCTGGACTGTCCCAGGCTCTTGGAGCTGATGATTTTGGGAAGGGCCTGGGCCGGTCTTGTATATGCGTAATTCCCCTGGACCGGATGGAGGGACATCCCGCCGTTGTAAGAAATCTTACTGACCTTGCCAAAATGGAACAGCGTGGCCGCAGGGGTCTTATTGGTCAAATCAATGGGTCTGGTTACCGGCTCCCTATCCGTTACACGGATTACCGTCACACGTACCCCCTCGTTTCCCGGTGACCATGAATTCTGGCTTGTTCCCTGTCCCATACTGCCGCCGCCATTATCAATATTCCCATCACCGACAGCATAGACCGGAACGGTAAACGCCAACGAGAGGAGCATGAGTAGCATCGGCAGCAACATTTTCTTTTTCACAGTATCCTCCTTCCACCACGAAAAAAGGCGCCACGTTTCTGTGATGCCTCTTTGTTCTGCACTTAGGTTTTTAATCCATATTGCCAATCTTGTTTCCATTTTCAAACATATCTTCCGCATAGTTTTCCTGATTCGACCCGCTGTTTTCAATGTATCCGAATCCGGGCAGGTAGGTTTTTCCGTCCTGCACATCCCCACCCTGCGGCTGATTCGGCGCGGATTCCGTTTCTGTCGGCTGGACAACTTCCTCATGTACCACCGGCACTGGCGGAGTCTCCACCTTAGTTCCATCCGGCTTCTGTGTAGCATCCTTTTTCACTTCCTGGCTCGGTTCTGCCGGTTTTGTGACCTCCGGCTGGATGCTCTGCTCCGTCTGGTCGGTCTGCGCCGGTCTGGTATCCACCGGCTGGCTGGATTCCGTGCTGTCTGCCGCCGTTTCCGTGTTCGGCTGGACGATTACCTTGGTTTCTTCTGTGACTGGTTCCTCTGGGGAGGTGGCAAGGCTGCTGGGATCGACTACGATTTCCACCACGCCGGGATTCTTCTCCGGAAGCGTATCCTCACCTACGGGAGTTTTGTTAAACTGAAGGCTGATAGCCGCGATCAGCCCGACACAGATTACCGCGCCGCCGCTGATGGCAAGATATTTTTTCGTTTTTTCACTTAATTTCATAAGGGATTCCTCCTTTTGGGGTAATGGTTTCTCTTGTTACGTCACAACATACTACATACTTTTTCAAAAGTCCAGCAACTTCCCTGTTTCTTCCCGAAGTTTTTTAGAATACTTCGATATAACCGGCCTGCACCTTCAAAGTGATGAACATGGAGGGCAGAAGCCTGCCGCCAAACCGTACCGGAACCTCCAGCCGGATGACGGCATCGGCCTCAAACCGCTGGGCATTTTCGGGGTCGGAGGGAGCCAGAGGCGCATTGCGGATGGTTACATCCAGACTGTCAATGGCATATTCCATCGCCCTGCCGGAGTCACCCGCATATTTAACGTGTCTGCCGCCGCTCCACTCCGTGCCGATGGTACTATCGAGATAAGTATAAATATCACTTTCACTGACCGCCGTTTCCCAGTCAGACTCCCCTGCCGGCAGATAGCTTCCCGAATAGCCCTCCCGCACTCCGTGGTACACACCGGCATAGTTGTCGTTTACCGTGGAAATGATGGCATCCTCCACAGCTTCCCTGACGCCTGCGGCAATGATCTGCAAGCGGAAATATTCACTCACGCCGCACAGAATCATCACCAGCGCCAGCGTGACGCCGATCACCAGAGGAAAGGACACGCCCCGCCGGTCTTTTAGGATCTGTTTGATTTTCTCAGCCAACTGCATCCTCCCCTCATTTCCAATAGACTTCTGATTTTCCTGCGGCCTGTGACCGCAGGGTAATGGGGAAGGAGCCGAACCCGCCGAACAGGCCGATGTTCCGGCGCAGCGTCAGGGTGACCGTCACTTCCTCGTTAAGCTGGATTCTGCCGCCCGTTGACCACGAGATATCCGGATCAATACCGGTCTTTTCCCGCAGAATGGCGGCGCGTCGGGAGGTTTCCGACCCGACCCGGCCCGTGACTTCGGCTTCCCGCACCAGTTCCGTGGCAAAAGTGTCAAGCTGCTGTTTTGCCACGAACACGGGCAGAATCCGGATTGCCAGCGCCAGCACCAGTACGGCGCACAGCACCAGCACAACAACATCAATATATCCCTCGGCCTGCCTGTCTTTCCAAACATTTTGAAGCCGCTTCAGCACATGACCACCTCCTGTCCCAATATCAGCGCTGCGGTTTTCTCCATCATCGGATACACACCGCCACGAACCACTTTGCCTGCCATATCTCTCACTATCATTTTAGCCCCTCCATCTGCGGCGTTTGAGTTCCCCCGGTTATCTCCATAATCCTCTGATTCAGCAGTCCTTCATAAATTGCCAGGGTATCATAGCAGTCCGTATGAAAATCAAATCCCTGGATTGTCGGATAGCGGGGGACCGCTACCTTTTCCAGGTTCATCTTCTTTATCTGATAGTCGTCATACTTCTTTAGCAGGTCAGAATAAAATTCCGGTTTACCCTCCTTTAAATAAGCGCACCTGACTTCCTCCTGCATTTGTTCAAAGGCTTCAAAAACAGTGCTGCAGTCATGCCTGGATTTGTAGGTATACAGTGTTGAAGCGGTTATTCCAAACTCTGCTGCAAACCGCGCGGCTGTTTTATAATTCTTCCCCCGAACCCGACAACCGGGAATATAATTTAAGTATTCCTCCCTTGGAATCCCAGCCTGCTCTTTTAAGTCAACCAGGAGCTGAAAGGCATCCAGAAACTGAAGTGGATTGCGCCTTGTCTGTTCCCTTACACACAGTTCAGAAAGTCCATAGGCCCGGCATAAATCCCGATGGCTTGGATATTCTTTCCCTTCATAATAAATTGTCCTCCGGTTTCCCGTGTTTTTTATCCCTCGCGTCAGGGCATCTTCCAATGTCAGCCCATACCTCAGTCTCTCATACACATTTCCCGGCTGGATATGATACTCCGCACACAAGTCCACAAAGTTTTCATATTGTTTTCCCCTGAAAATCACCGGTTCTTCTTCCAGCATGGTTTTGACGGCCTGTTCCAGTCCCGTGCCATCCCGCATCCTCCAGACTAATGCGGCGTACTTCAGCCCAAATTTCATGGCAACATCGCTGACGCCATAATAGCTCCGGCCCCAGAGTTCAATAGAAACGCCTTGCGATTCTACACATCTTTGCACCGCCTGGTCTATATCGTTGTTCCGGTAGTAAAAATGGCTGAGACGGGAATAGGATAGTCCGTATTCATCCGCCACCGACTTGACACTGGGGTAGAGGACTCCACGGAATTCAACCGGAGTCCTGTTAGCCCACAATTCACCCACACCGGTTTTAATCGCATCCTCAATGCTCCAGCCTCTCATTTCACGCTGAACAAATAAATTATAATCAATTCCAAATTCCTGACACAATTCTGTTTTAGACGGGTAGAGCTTCCCCTGATATTGAATTGGCTTTGAAGGCATACAGAACCCCCTCTCTTAAAACATCCCGCCAAGGCTGGTCACCGCCACATAGCAGATAATCGCCAGATAGGTCAGCAGGAAACACATCAGCATGGCAAAGGAGAATACCCGGATTTTTGGAGGGATCTTCTGCGCCTGCGCCTTTAACCGCTGCAGTTCCATCTGCTTGAAATCATGGGACAGCATCTGGAAATACACAGCGCTGTCGTCACCTCGCAGCACGCCGATCAGGCCGCGCACCACATCAGAGAGCATGGGCGAATTGAGTCTTGCCTCAAACCGGGTGAGCGCCGCTTCATAGTTGGAGGAGCGCATATCCGCCAGTAGGACGTCCAGTTCGCTGGTCAGGGCAGTCCCCGCGTTCTCTTTGAACCGTTCCAGCATCCCGATGACATTGCGGCTGGCCTTCAGTTCCTGCTCGATGGTGGCAACCAGACGGGGCAGTTCTCCCTCGATCTCGTCCCGCTTGGCTTTCAGTTTTTCATCGGCTTTCTGGCTCTCTTTGAAATAAATCAGAACCGCCAGGATTACGACAACAGGAGACAATAACGGCAGGAGAAACATACAAGGGACAATGCCCAAAAGGACAGCACCAGATTTGACAAAGGCATACGCCTGATAGACCTCCGGTGTCAGGTTCATGCCGCTGGCTTTCAGCACGTTGTTCATCCGACTGCGCTTATATTCATCCATCCGGATGTATTTTGCCAGCCGCACCGCCACGGTCATCAGGTAAGTTTCCACCGTTTTGGCTGCTTTCTTTTCCTGCTTCACCGTCCCCAGCATGGCTTTTGCCGCGCCTATGGTGGGGAGACGCAGCAGGGCTGCCGCCAGAAAGAACAGGCCGAGAGCTAAGAACAGCCCGAATAAAAACAAGAGTCCCGTCATGACATCACCTCCTGTACTCAATGGGACGGGTCAGCTTCACCACAAAGCCAGCCGAGATAAAGATGACCGCCGCCGTAATCGCCAGGATAATCTGCCCCAGCGGCGTGTGCATCAGCACATCATACCAGTCCTTATTTAACAGATACATCAGCGGGATGTTGCCCACCACAAAAATCACCATGATTAGAAATTCCTTGCGCGGCTCTGCAATCATGTACTCCAGCTCCGCGTTCACATTCCGCATATCCGACAGTTTCGCCACAATAGGCGTCAGGGTGGTTTTTAAGCTCCGGTCGTGCTGGCAGTCGCAGAGCGCGTCGCACCACTCCCGGAACACCTCGTTGTCAATCCGGCCCTGCATGGTTTTCAGTGCCGCCTCAATATCCGGATTCACCAGCTTAATCTGCATCAGAAAGTCCCGGAACACTTTAGAAACGGGCGGATTTAGATAGGCGGTATTTTCCTCCACGGCGGTCACGATGTCCTCGGTACGCAGGTAGGCGGTGGTAATCACGGACAGCGCCGTTTCCAGCTCGGCGGAGATATCCCGTTTATAGTGGCTGGCGGTCAGCTTCACATACCAGAACGGCAGGAACATAAAACCCGCCGCCATCACCGGAGCCAGAAAGAAGTTTCCCAGAAGGATGGCAAGGGAACCGCCCAGGCAGAACAGCGCCAGCGAAACCGCGCATACCAGTGAGAAACGCTTCCCGCGTCCGGTCATTTCAAGGACGGTCTGCGCCTCCGTGATTTCCCGGCGAAACGGGCCGGGCTTCTTCCGATTGGTAGAGGTTTTGATGTCCTCCCGGATGCTGTGCTTTGGCCGGAGCAAAAAGGCAAACAGCCCGTCCGTAAATTCCACTGGTTTTAAGCCCAGCAGTAAAAATCCACCGACAATCAGTCCGGCACAGGCTAATAATTGAATGGCTGTCATGCGGTTTTTTCCTCCTTTCTGATATCAGAAATCCGGCAGAGCTGTGTCAATATTTCCTGCGGCATCCCGTTTTCCATCAGGCGGCGGGCGAGGCTGTCCGAGATGGGGTTTACCTGCTTATGCTCGCCGGTGACAATGAATTTTCCGTTCTCCACCCGGTTTTCCGTAATCTGGTACTGGAACAGCGGCCGGAAGTTCCTTGTGCCGTCCGGCAGGATTTCACACTCCATAATCTCCATCAGGCGGCGATCTTTGTTTTCAAGCTGCTTGCAGAAGGCTACGATGGGGTAGGCTTCCGTCACAAATCCCATCAGCGTTTCATCGCTCATGTCCACGGCACGCTTGCACAGGGAAACCATACGGCGGTAGGTGGCATCACAGCTCATGGAATGGATGGTGGTGACCACGGCCACACCGGTTCTGGCGGCTTCCTGCGCCGCGTTGGCCTCCGGTCCGCGCATCTCGCCCACCACAATCACATCGGGGTTAAAACGAAGCGCCATGTCTAACAGGGCAATCTGATCCACCCGCTGGCGCTCATTCTCACTGTCGCGGGTCAGAGTATGGATGACGGAGTTTTTCACACGTCCCTCCGCGTCCCGGCGCACCAGCGCCAGCTCACGGGAGCCGTTTTCAATGCTGTAGATACGCTTGCTGTCCGGGATGGTGGTTAAGAGCCAGCCAAGCAGAGTTGTCTTACCAGAGGAAGTCGCCCCGGCCACACAGACGGAAATGCCGTAGCGGATGCACTCAGACAGAAAGTCCAGCATCTGGCCGGTGGCAGTGCCGCCATTCACAAAGTCCTCTTTCTTCATGCTCTGCGGATTCACGATTCTTATGGATGCCGCCACGCCCACATCCTCATCCACAATGGGCGATTTCAGCACAGCGATACGGATGTTCTTGGAGAGGTGTCCGAGGACGCTGGGGCTGGCATCGTCCAATACCATGCCGGACACATGGAGCATCCGGCGCACTACGTTGATGGCGTGCTCCGGGCTGTCGAAGTGTTCCGTGAGTTTCCTTGTGACACCGCCCGAATACTGCACTTCCACATCGTCCCATGCGTTGACGTCGATCTCCTCAATACCCTCGCCGTAAACATATTTAGTCAGGAAACCGAACTCCGCCATCTCGGAATAGATTCCGTCAATCAGCTCATCGGTGGTCATTCCCTCAACCGCAATCCGGTGATCCAGAATGTACTTGCCCGCAAATCGCCGAATCTGCGCCTTGACTTCCTCGCTGCCATCGCCGGTGACCAGACTGCTGTACTCTTTGGAAAGATATGTCTGCACCTCCCGCAGCACAGAGGTAAAATCCCGGCTGCTGTCCTCCGCGGTAAAGAACAGGTCATGGGTGCGCAGCGTTCGGGCCGTCTTGCGCTGCGGGGAAAGGCTTTGCATCTCATCAGCAGGCGGTTCTTCCTCCGCAGCCGTTTTCTCATCTGCTGTCATGCCAGGATTCGGCACATCAGATACGGATTCTTCTTCCCGCACCTTCCAGGCGCTGTCCCCCACAGGATAGTCCGGGCCAAACTGCAGATCATCAAATTTGTTCGGCTGTTCCGATACCGGTTTGTGACCTGCAGCAGGCTCTGATTCAAGGGGCATCCCGGACACTTTTTCTTCTGGAACACTTTGTACGGAATCCCCATGGAATGCGGCTCTGTTCCGTTTTTCTCCTAACATCCGAACACCTCCCTTGTGATGGATTCGATGGTCTTGCGGTAGCCCCGGCTGTCCTTCAGGCTCAGTTCCTTAAACAGATTCCCCTCCAGCACCTGCGCCGCCACTTCCTCTGAATGGGGGAGCTGGAACGTCACGCTGCCAAGCACCTGCTCAATGTGGTCGCTGGCTTCATTGGGTCGCACGTTGCTGGCCACCTTATACTGTTTTTCCGCATCCCATTTGTTTTCCCGAAGGAGCGGAAGCTGGCTGGACAGATAGCTGATGGATTTTAAGTCGCAGTTCACCAGCCGCAGCACCGCGTCAGACTCCATCAGAGCAATGGCCGAGAGGATGTCGTTGGCGATATAGCTGCCGCAGTCAATTACAATATAGGGCGCGATATTCCGCAGGCAGTTTAAGAGTCCCTCGGCCTGCTGGCGTTCATAGGGCGGATAGGTATATTCGTTTTCCCCCTTCCGCATTCCAATCAGTGTTAAGTGCCTGAATTTCTTATGTGTGATACAGTTATGTTTCACCAAGGATTCCGACACATGGCTGGCGGCGAGGATACTGCCAAGGGAATGTTCTTCCTCCAGTTCCGTGGGTGGACAGATACAGGGGAGCATGGGGGTGTTCATATCACATAACAGCAGAGCCACATCCCGGTGCTGCTGTGCCAGCCGCGCCGCCAGCTTGACCGCCGTGGTGGTCTTTCCGGAGCCGGGACTGCCCCAGACGGCCAGCATCTGGTTTTCGTTCTCCGGCTCCATATCGGCTGCATCCTCACCGTCTTTCCGGCTGAAAATGCTGTTTTTCAGAAAGTTCACGGTCACTCCACCTCGCTTTCCGGCGTATCGGCGGGTCCGGAACCCTCGTTTCCCGTAGATTCAGAACTGCCATTTTCTCCAGCTTTTTCCGACGCGTTTTCTTCCGCTTCTTCAGCGGGCGGATACAGTTCCAGCAGCACAGACTCCTGCGCCGTAATAAATGCGGCGGCGTTGGCCTGATTACCGCGATAGACAAGGGAAAGATGCAGCTTGCCGTCCGCTTCCAGCTCGGCGAGAACCTTTGACTGCTCCGGGGTGACCAGCAGCGTGACCGTTCCAGGCAGTTCCTTTTCCGAATCCCCCTCTGCCCGATCGCCGGTATTGGCGTCATATCCGCTGTTGGCCGTGACCGCAATCACCTCCACATACTGCAATTCGGAGGGGATAACGGTCGCCCCCTGTTTCCTGTAATCCGGAGCAATGACCGATACGATATCGCCGCTCTGCAGCTTGCCGGAGAGACCGTTGGCAAAGGCTTTCACTGATACGGAGATGGCCTGCTTTTCCCCGTTCAGGTTATAGAGATAGGCATTTTCGGCCGCAGGTTCATCTGCAATCTTGGATGCGATGATATAATCGCCGGGGACGAGGTCGGCAGACGCAAACTTGCCGATGGCGGTATCGAAATCTTTTACCACGTCGTCCGGCAGGTTATAGCCTCCCACCTCCACGGTTTTTACCTTGTCTGCAGTGATTTCCTCGCCCACCTTTACCGGCTTCACCACCCGGACGATTTCAGTTTTTTCGCTGATGCTCTGATTAAAAAGCGGTGTGACTGCAAAACAGATAATCAGCGACAATACAATGCAGAGCACACCAATCACGGTTCTATTTTTCACAAATTGCATTCTGTTTTCCTCCCGGAGTTAAATACTTTGATTTTGGTATCCTGTCTGGGTCTGAACCTGCTCCGCCATCTGCATCTGATCCACGATTTGACTCAAAGTGCATAATGGTTCCTCATCAAAGAAGCGCATCTTTTGTAGGCCCATGGATTCTTTCCCTCCAAACGGTAACGGCCTGGCGGAAAGGATGGCTCCGACACAGCCGGTTTCCACCGGCTCCCTGGAAATAAAGTTGTTCTCGGCGTCATCCGGTACTCCCGTGCCATAAAGATCGTAGCAATAAAGCCCTTCCGGAACCGTGCTGTGATCCAGGGCGGCTCCGGTTCCCCATAGTTCCATTCCATTTAATTCAGACCGCTCATAATACCACGCTGAAGCATCTGTTCGTTGTTCCATTTGATTCTCCCTCTATCATGGCGGGCCTTTTTTAAGCCCGCCCGTACTGTTTACTGCGCCGAATACGTTCTGTGGCAACGGCGATACCAAAAGGCTGCCAGCGCGGCAACGGGAACAGCGGTGCAGATGGCAATGATTGTTTTCTTCTTCATAGGATTAGTCCTCCAATTTTCATAAAATAGCCGGCGGCAGCGCCAGCCGCGAGAAACGGCCCCACGGGAAAGGCCATTTTTTCTTTCTGCCCGCGAAGCCGTCCGATACAGGTACAGGTAATTCCAAAGACCGTGAAAGCAGTTAACCCCAGCATGGAAGCGGCCAGGCTGGCGGGCAGTCCCAGCACAAGGCCGGTGGACGCCGCCAGCTTGATATCCCCGCCTCCGATGCTGTGTCCACCGCCAAAAAACAGGGCAATCACAAGGTACGGCAGCGCACCAAGAATGCCCAGCAGATTTCCCGGTGAAAAGCACAGGAATGTCGATGCCGCGATGGCAACCTGCAGGCTGTCAGGGATTTCCCGGCTGCGGATATCACAAAAGGACACCGCCAACAGCAGAAGGAGAAATAATCCTGCCTGTACCGGAATCAGCACCGGGAAAAATGCCGCCGTGGCCTCCGCCAACAGGGCTGCCGGATTATCCGGCATAGTTGAACATTTCCTGAATACGGCGGGTCAGGGTGGGCAGTACGGTGTCATTGAACAGGGCATAGAGACCTGCCAGCAGCAAAGCGCCCAGCACTACGCAGAGGAGGATCTTGATGGCTTTTCTGAACCTTGGATGTACACGATAGAGAAAATCTCCGGTTAGGTAGTGCCAGTAATTTGCTTGATAAATTGATTTCGTCATTTCATTTTCCTCGCTTTCCTGTTTTGTATATATAAAAAACACGACTGAATTTTTAGGTTCAATCGTGTTTCTTATCAATTATTTATTTTTTTATTAAATCGAAAAATATAATTGGGATATTACAAACGTCACATACAAAATGTAATATCGTTTTCACACTCCCTTTGACTTGTCTATAATTATTAAACAGTTCTTGTAAGTCATCCTCATTGATTGGAACATCTTTCAATTCATATTCCATTAGCGAAAAATCTAAAATTCTTAATATATCAAAATAATTCAAAGGGTTATTGGTTATCCGATTTACTAAATCAATAAGTTTATTGCAATACTCAGGAGCATTAAGTCCCACATTCAGATCTAGCTGCATTGGTTTAAAATCAGGTATTTGTTGTTTTACCAGACCAATAGCCATTTTATATGTTGCATCGACAAGTTCCGCTCTCTTTTTAGCAGATATTTCACCAGATATCATTCCATCATTTATCATAACCTTTTTGTCTACATCCGATAAATAATATACCTCTCTACAGATATTCAAGGTTGCTAATGTAAACAGTGAAATCAATTCATACATTGCCCATTTTATTATATATTTTTCATCTTCTTTGGCCAATTCATGAAAGTCATATAATTGTTTCAACCCTGTTATACATTTTTTTATCCTTGCATAATAATCAAATACCCAATAATTACTTTCGATGAACTGTGCAATATTTTTTAAATCTCTCCCGTTATAGGCGACAGTCTTCTTGAGCTTATTAATATTATCATATTGTGTATTATAATCCCAAGAGCCTCTCCAATCATTTTCCGCTATACCAAAGTCTTTTTCTAGTTTAGATATAGTATCATTATCTAAAACTAATATTCCACTTCGTCTGGCAAACTGTTTTGTGTTTATCCTTACACCACTTTTTACAAAAATAACATCGTCAATTTTTACAGATGTCCTTATTCCCTTTATCCATGAAATTCTTTCCAGTGGCTTAGCTTTTCCTGATTTACAATCTGCCCAGATTCTTTTAACCGAAAAATCTTTATGAATATATGTGCCATATGCATCTAAATCTGTTATCTCATCAGCTAAATCATCTGCAGATGTCTTCATTATTATCCCTCTTTTCGTAAAATATCCCATAAAAAAGAGTAATCTCTGCAATCTAAATTCTAATAAAGCTCCTTTGCTTACTTTTCTTACATTTTTTACTTTATTTGTATCCTCAAAAAAACTCATTTGTTGACCTTGAACAGTCTCCTTTTCCATGAATGCACCTCTCTGCCTATTTAAATCAATTCATCTCTAAGCACTTTATTTAGATAATCTTGTGCTTCGCGAACCGGTTCTGGCACCACTCCCATTTTAATTCTTGCTTCTTCTGGAGAAATAAAGTTACCAACTGTAGAAGCAATGCCATAATTCTCATCATTGTCTGTTATTTTTATATTATATTCTTTAGACTCAATGATTCTTAAAGCTTCTATTGCAACATCCTTCTTTAACAATTCCATACAATATCCCGTTCTTGTTCTTCCAAATGAGTTAGTTTTACTACCCATAGATACTTTTACAATACCTCTTTTTTCAAGCAAAATATAATCCGAACCATTTGCTGAGTGTGGACCTACTTTTTGATTATTAATTAGTGCTCTAAGAAATTTTTCAGGTTCCTGTATCGTACTGTATTCTGTATAATTTTCTCCAAATCTTATAGAAGCTAATAACAATTTTACATCATCAAGAATATCATTATTTACTGAATCTGTCTTTAATAAATCTGGTGTAAATTCAAATTCTTTTTCTAAACCTCTCGTAGAAGAAATTATGGCAGGATTTAATATTCCTGTTTTTTTCGCTAACAGCAAAAGATTCTTATCTATAGGCGGCAATTTCTCTAAAGGAACTCCTTGGCTATTTTGTATTATTTCTATCATCTGTTTCATGCTCTGTTTTTCTTCCAACTCAAGAGAAGCTATTGCTGCCGCTATCTTTTTGTGATTTCTTCCCCATATGTATTCATTACTTATTATTGGATCATTTGTCTTTGTTAAATTGACTTTCTGTATCAACTGGAATTGTTCTTGTATCGCTAACGCAATATTAATATCTTGTTCAGAATATCCCTCTTTAATCAGTTTATCGATCAACTCTCTTTGATAATAGGGAAGTTTTCTAGTTTCTTCCATTGTCGCAATTGCTATGCGTTCAATCTTGCTAGGTTTTTGATTCTCAAATACTTCTCCAGTAATTTCCAAAACATTATCCGAGTCAAAAATATATTCCGCAACTCCAGTAATTTCTCCCGTTATATCCCTTATAACCTCAATTTTATCGGTGGCCTTCTCAATAGCAGGCAAAATTATTTTATGCAACATGCTTTTTCTAATTCCTACACTACCTGCCATTTTTTCAACTTTTTTGATATATTCTAAAGTCCCATTCCCTCTAATTGTTCCTATAAATCGTCCTGCCTTTCCAGCAATATCCAGATTTTCGACTTCATCTAAGTTTTGACTTTCATCTTTATAATTTTTTAAATGTTTTTCCGCTGCTACTGACCAATATCCCTCTTTAATAGTTTCCTTATTATCCATGATTTATCACCTCGAACATAATTTATTCTTTTGTTATTGTTCCATTTTTTATATGAAAATTTATATTGTTTTGTTCACAGAATCCAATAACTTCTGAAGCACATTTGTTATAAAAAGCTTTATGTTGCTTATATTCCGTGACCTTTTTATTATAATTAAGCCTACCAAAAATAATTTTATCTGTAAATTTAATTTTATCTAAAATTTCATGAACATCTTGTTCTATAATATTAGGAGTCGGATATGGTTCTATACTAACCCATGTTTTAAAGCCTTTATTATGTAGATCTTCAAGGCAGGCAATTCGTCTCTCAAAATCAGCACTTTGAGGTTCCATTTTTTTTCTAAAATTCTCATTTAACGAAACCAAAGTTATACCATATTCATTTTTTTTACTTAAATTACCCAATTTTTCTGGCAACAGTCCTTTAGTTAATACAGAACATTTAATACCATTTTCATTTAGAAGTTTTAAAATATCATAACTCATATCACAAACTTCTTGATATCCACACATGAAAGGATCTGTTGTGAAGCATAGATGTAAGATTTCTATTTTATCTTTTAATTTAGGTATTTCTTTTTTGATTATTTCAATAGCGTTCACTACTAGTGCAGGCTCAGTCCATTCTTCATATGTTTTTATTTTCCCAAATCGCTTTGCCATCATAAAAGCATAGCATGGATATTTGCAACCGTGTGAACAACCTTGAACATGATTCAAGGTATAGTCCCCATACTCTACATCTGTTTTATAAATCATTGTTTTTCTAGTAATGTATTTCATGATTTTTCACTTTCTGTACTTAAATTCAACAGTTTGTCCTTTCTTCTCTGACCAAAACTTTGAGTTTCTCCCTGTATCTGTATACACGGGATATCTGCGTACTTCAATTTTCCCTGTCCTTTCTAATTCTGAAAGCTGTTTAGTTACCTCCCCCTGAGAATATCTAACGCCAACTTTCATAATAAAATCTGCCAAGAATATATTGAAATGAACATAATTTGTAATCTGCTTAATTTCTCTTTCAAGTAATTCTAATAATTCTGATTCATCTATTACATTATTTTCAGCATCCTGTTCAAACAAACTTAATTGTCCATAATTCTGTATTTCTTCTAATGCCTCCCAGCGCTTACACATATTGTCATTCATTAATATACAACCGTCTTGGTGATTCGTTGCGTAAATCATTCTATATTTTGGTCTCTGACCCTTTTTTAATCTTATGGGCATATTCAATACATATCTAAAAACCCGCCTTAGGTTCAAACAATATTGAGTTATAAACTTTCTTTCAGCCTCATATCCGTCAAAAATACCTGCTTTATAATCTTCTATAATATCTTTCCAATAATCGCCTCCTGCCACTTCACTTAATTCATTTATAGACTTTCTTTCTGAACCATCAAATTGTTCTGCATTGATTAAAACATCATCTAAGTCACTTAAATTAAACCTAACATTCAGAGCGTTACAAGCTTCCCTTATGAAACCAAATGAATTGAAATTTAATAATATTTCAATAGAATTAAACTTGTGATTTTTCCATTTCTCAAATATAGAAAATTTCAAAGATTTTATTCCATAAGGATCTATGTATACAAAAATATTCTGTTCTGCTCTACTTACAAGTAAATTTTCAATGTAGTCTTCATATCTACCTTCGACAATCTTAGTATTTGGATACCTTTTTATATTTTCCATTAAATCATTTGCATAATTTAATTCTATAAAAGCTGAACAAATTTTACTATTTGGAAATTTACTTATTATATCTAATGCAATTATCGGAGATCCTGGACTACCATCATCAAATTTTCCTTTTCCGGCAAACGCATCTATATAGTAAACAGGTTTCTTTGTCATAGAAATCTTTGAAAAATACGGCACTAAATAACACCCCAGTAATTGGTCTTTAATTTCGGACCATACCTTCTTTTTTTCAAAAAAATCACCATTTCTCTTGGACATTTTTACCTCCCCAATTCATCGACATTATATTGTCTTATAGATTATCTCCGCCACCAACCGATGCACCTTACAAGCCGGCCACATCTCCGATGGCAGCTTCTTCCCGTCATCCACACACTTCTTCAGGCTTCTCTCCGCCACTACAACCGCCTGTTCAAAATCACCATACTGTACCAGTTTGCGATAAACATCCCTGTCGTTCTTATAATACTTCTGCCTGGTAACCTTCTCAAACTTATCCGCAAACCGGTCACAGCAGGTATAAGATTCCCTGATTGCAGGCATCTCTCCAAAGTACGCATACATCCATATCTCAAAGCAGGGATTTGACCATCCGGCATGTACACCGTTTTTCTCCGCCGTCCATATAATCTCATCAAATCCCTTCACCTGATCCCGGTCAAACACAATCCATGGTATCCGGTATTGTGATTCTTTTCCGACAAGCTCCAAAGCTCTTTTCACCAGTTCTACCGTCTTAGCCTTTTCTACCTTAATAATCAGCCGATCTTTCAATTCCGCCGGTATACTGTCACGAAGTCCCTCAAAGTAATTCTTCTCCGTCTCTTCAGTGTCTGTCACAATCAGGTAATATCCCAGTTCCGGTACTCTCTGCCCCATCCGCTGATTCCGGTCTTTCCTCTTTCCGGCCCTGCGGTCGCTAGGCTTTCCTCCGCTCTTATTCGCCATCCGTGTTCCTCCCCTTTAACATTTCCATAGGTCGGAGCGCAGGGATAGCGCCATAGCTGCCCGTCAGATAATTCTTCGCCAACGCTTCATCACGGCGTACCTTATTTCCGTCTTCATCCTTGAAATCAGCAAGGGAATACAAATCGGAAACCCCATCCTGATTCTTGTCCACCAGCCATATCTCATCCCGGCGCAACAGCTCATTAGATAACTGCCAGATGTCATGTGTGGTAAAAATCATCTGCGCATGATTGGTGTTGATTTCCGGTGATAAAAAGGTCAATATAATGTTTCTGACCAATAACGGATGAAGCCTTGCATTCAGTTCATCTACAAACAAGGTTCCGCCGTTATCAAGCACCTCTTTCAAAGATGGATATAAGGCAAACATCTTTAGCGTCCCACTGGATTCACTTTTCAACGGAATAGATTCAAATTCATCACAATCCGCCATCTTATGCAATGCGTCAATCTTATAACTGAGATCGGACTCTTTTTCAATTTCCCGCTGAACTTCCTCCACTTTAAAATCACAAATGGCATTATCAAATGATGCAAAATAGTTTACTACATTGCTCTGTATTTCTCTACTGGTGGTAAAACCTTTCGGCAGCACCTGAGAACGGAAAAAGTTCTCTGCGGGATTTCCGAAGTCCACAACCTCGTTATTCAAAAACCAGTCTCTTACCCTTTTCAGTTTCGATATCTTTAGCTTTGCCCCTAGCGATACAATCAGAGTCTCCTTTTCCAATGCGACCTTTATATTTTCAATACTACTCTTTGGCAGCCCGTTTACTTCCAGTTCATCTCCTTTTTTTCGGTAAAAAATAGTCTTATATCGGTTTCTCGCTGTCTTGGCCTTGGAATAAAACCATTCCTCCACCACTTCGTCATTCTGTAGCGCAAACCCATACTGATAAATTTTTCCCGTATTCTCCGAATTATCAACAAAGAATACTTCAAAGGTTGATTCCTCACTCCTGCTCTTGCTGTCAAACAAAAACGGGCTTACCCTGATGTAAGCAGAATCTGTTTTTTGCCTGCTGTCGCTTTCACCGCCAAACTTAAAGGATTCCTCCACATAATAGCTCATGAATTTAAAAGCATCGTAAATATTAGACTTTCCGCTGGCATTTGCACCATAGATGGCCGCAACCTTCAGCAACTTATCATTTGCCATCTCCACCACATGATCTTCATGCTCCGTTATCTTTGTAGCCGACAAATCCAGGGATACCTCATCCCGGAAGGATTTAAAATTTTTAAAGTTAAACTGTATCAGCATGGCACTCTCCTTCATTTCACACTCTTTTACGCTCTTAATCTTATTATATGCCATTTCGCGAATAAATCAACATCTAATTTTGTTTTTTCCGTATTTATTTGTACATTTATATTTTCATAAAATAAAAGCAGCTGTTTTATGCAACTATTTTCTTGCTTCCCCCTGCATAAGAAGGAATATCCTCCCTCGCAGTAACTCACACTCCCTTTCCAATTCCTCCTTCTGCGCACGAAGTTCCTGTATCTTCCTATCTTTTTCAGCTACAATATCCGCCAATTTCTCTTTCTTTGTACTTTTCTTACGCTCCTGCGTCTTTATCCCGGAATATCCATAATCCACAAGCAGTTCCCTGATATGACCTTTAGAAAATACAGACCGGGAAAGCCCTGTGAATTCCACCAGCGCCGTAATCGTCACGCTCCTTCCTTCCGCCTTCAGTTGCTCAATCGCTCTCAAAACCTTATTAATCGACTGCTGACGCAAAAGCTCCTGTTTCTCAGTTAATTGCTTGGGCAGTCCTTTATTCCTTCTCATCCTCGTCCCCTCTTTCCAATTTTTCCACAATGGCTTTAAATCCTGCGGCTATTGCCGTAAAATTATCTGCTAGCTGTCTGTCGCTCCTGAACTTCTCCGCTTTAGATTCCCAATCAGCCGCCTGCTCCTTGAAATATACCAGTTGTTCCATTTCCGGCACAAAATCCCTGCAACTGATGCATTCCCAAACACCGCTCCTGCAATGAGTGATATCAGCACATACTCCGCCCGGCACCCTGTGGGCGCGGATATTTTTAAGCAATCTTGACTCTGTAACGGAATCCATATTCAGAATCCTTCCTCCAAACAGCACATATGGATTCTCTGCCTCTGTCTGATACTTCATTGGCTCTACTATTGTCTCAGGGAACAGATTTAGATGCGCATACGAGGCATAAAGCATTGCCGTGCCATGGTGTGCCGTCATCTCCGCGATTTGCGGCAGAGTAAACCCTGCCCTGAGCCGGTCTGTAACCCCATTATGGCGGAACTGGTGCGAAGTTACCACATACTCTGCTCCATTTTCATCCCGTACATCATATCTTCTGCAAATTTCTTTTAACTGATAGGATATATACGGCCATGATGCCACACTGTATCTGTTTTCCGAATACCAAACGCCATTTTGTAGAATCTGTGACCGGTATGCAAACAGCGCCCCTTGCTTCTCTTCCGGCAGATAACATTGGTAAGACATTGCCATTATCTGTTGCCCCTGAATTAGAGCAATCAGATGTCCCCCCATTTCCTTATTCTCGATGTGAATAGTACGCATGATTGGTTCTTTATACCCGCCATTTTGTTTCCACATAGGAATAAAAAGACAGTAATGTCCATCAAAAGGCTTGAGACATTCAATCTTCATACCCAGAATCTCCGATATCCTGGATGGAATCAGCCGCAGCAGCCAGTAAATACAGCGCGTTGTCACGGGAATATCCTCTTCCATAAATATCCGGTCAAGCTGCTTCGCTACATACTCCGGTACATATTTCTGATCTACAAGCCGCTTTGACTGATAGGGATTATTGTAAAAAGGATTCGGCAGTTTCATTTTTTCAAAATCACTCATCCGATTAAGAAAAACACCCACGGCTGACCAGATACTGCTTCTGCTACTTTCACTGTAGCCTTTTCCATCCAAATATTCTTTAAATCGGGAAGCGGTTGTTACCTGAATTTCTGATAGTGAAATATCAGCCATAAACCGAAGAAAGTTGGCGATATTCCCCACATTTCCACAAACTGTACCCACGCCTTTCCCCTCCACTAATCGGATCAGTGCAAAGTATTTTACCATCTCTCTATGCTGCTCTGGAACCATTGAAAAATAAATCGTGACCTTGCTCAGAAGCTGGGACTGATTTTTAAGCTGCTTCTCACAGATCCACCTGTCACTGTCAAAAGAAATGTTATCAGATAAGCTGTCTAAAAAATCCCGATACCGTTTTTCCTCACATTTTTTGTAATACTCAATATACTTCTGTTTTGGTATCGCACTCATAGACAACTACCTCCACTTTTCTCTATCATCTCAACGATATTCCTATAAGCAGCCAATAACTGCATTTCCTGCCGGTACTCTATATATTCTTCATAATCTGCTACTTCCACCCGTTGATAGCCCTTTATCAATACCTGCATCCGTGCTTCCTGAGACTGCAGCAATTCTTTCCAGAATGGCAGATATTTTATTCCCGTGCACAGATGCGGGCAGTTGGCACAATGGACAGAACGGCTGCGGCTTTTACATGCTCCATCGCACAGTTTCCTTGTACAGAAACCGAATTCTACACGGCGCTTTCCCAAACGAAAATCAACATATAAGAGCCGTCTCTCTTCTTCCGAGAACGTGGTAAGTTGTTCATCGGATAACAACAGGTGAAACTGCTCTTTAAAAAACTTGGTATTCATTTCTGCCAGTCTGGCTGATTTAACTTCCGCATAATACTGCATGACTGTGCTCTGGTTCAAATGCCCCAGTTGATAGACAAGTTCCATGGTGGTGGCGCCGTTTTCAATCATGTTTACCACAAGTGTTTTGCGGCACTGTCTGCTGGTAAAGTTCCAAAGCTCGCCGCTGTCATCACAAATCTCATATTTATGAATCAGCTTATTTACTTTTGAAATGAAATACTCTACATTCAGCATTGCAACCTTATAGCCTTTCTTCTGATGCAGAAAAATATAAGGAAGACTATGTTCCCTGCGAAGTTCCCCACTGACAGTAATCTGCTTTTTAATTTTATCTGCTAACTCCGCCGAGATGTAAACACTATGATACTCGCCGATTCCATTGCGGCGTCTGGCCTTTAGCGTCTTGTAAGGGACATATTTTAGCTTCACTGCCCCATCATAACGAGCGGTTGTAAGACAGTCCGCTTCTAAAAATGCCACCTCTTTGGCCCTCATTCCGGTTTCGGAGAATATCTGGAATATCAGCCTGTCTGTCCCATCCAGTTCCGCCAGCCGGTCAGAAAGTTCTTCTATAACCTTATCCGGAATATATGGTGTATTCTTATGATATTGCTTAGCGTTTACAAAATGCAGGCTCTCGAACGGATTACTATGAGGTTTAGGAAGTTTACTGTCATTCTCGTCTGAGCAAAGATAATGGTATAAAGTTCGGCAGGCAGAGAACATGGTCATGATTTTTGATTGATCCATCTCCTGCTCCAAGGATATCTGCAGCTTTTTTACGTCTATATGATCGATATCAGAAAAATGCCGTATGCAATCATTCATTTCACAAATCCGGTTCACTGCATTAAAAATGGAGATGTGGCTTCTATCACTGGCGCGTATGTGGCCTGAAAACCTTACCTTCAGGAAACACTTTGTCTCTTTTCGGAATGACGGCTGATTTACCTTACGAAAATCCACAGTCAGCAGTTTCAGACCGGTTCCATGTCTTTGATATAAAATCCACACATCCTTATGCAGCGACATTTCTTTCCTGTTTTCCTTAATAAATCGTGTCCTCTGGATTTCTGTTTCTTCCTCTGTAATCTGCTTTAGTAGCTTCAGAAAGTCCGGTTCTGCACCTGCAAACCCTGTCCGGCTGTCATTTCCCAGAATAAAGTTATTCATTTTCGTAAGGCTGATTAATTCCCGCCTTTGCGTATAACTTCCGGCAATATCTTTTAAATACGCAAGCGTCTGGTCTGGTATCTGCATTAGATACCTGGATACCCTTACATCACCCACCCGGTTTGACACTTCTGAAAGAGATGAACCGCTTTTCATAAGAGGTCTCATGACTGAAATCCAATGCTCTGCAAAAGCATCTTCATTCTTTTGGCAGAAATCCCCTCCATTTGCCTGATCTAAGATATATCGGAAATCATAATGAATTCTTATTGCTTCATTTTGTAGCATCTTTGCAAACACATACTCATAGCCAATGTATTTAGCTTTCAGACACTTTTCTCCATCAGCCCACTCCCGTGCAAACTGCATTGCATAGTAAGAAAAGCATTGTAGAAACGCTTCCCTGCATGTTAGTCCGATTGCCACGAAAGCAATCCCTCCAAAGACGGTAAACGCTTCGCAAAGTCCAATATTGTCATGCTCATAAGTCATGCTTTCCAAAACACTCCGGTAGTCCTCAATTTTCTTCCTCATTACCGGCTCCGGATACTCCTTCCGATACGGCAGGCGTACCTCGGTTCCCTCAATGTCCCAGACAGCAGAAGCAGTGATTCTCTGTGTGATTTTAATCATTACCACCACCATCCTTTTTACTATGGCGCTTGTATGCGGCGTTGGCCATAATCTCACTGTTATGGTTCATATACGGCTGAATAGAATCAATCTGCGACCATC
The DNA here is from genome assembly GCF_005845215.1 of Clostridium sp. 1001271st1 H5. Classification (GTDB taxonomy): domain Bacteria; phylum Bacillota; class Clostridia; order Lachnospirales; family Lachnospiraceae; genus Enterocloster. The sequence goes on along the minus strand of NZ_SPHO01000005.1, from coordinate 268,262 downwards.
CAAACAGAGCCTTGATTTGGATGTTTGATTTTTCCTGCTCCGGATGTAATGCGTTATGCTCCAATACCTCCATCACCTTCGTGCTCCTGCCACTATGAGTTCTGACATTTACTGCTGAGATGCCACAGCGTTCAGCACAGTCTCTCAGGATTTTGCGATAGTTATGATAAGTGAGCGGCTGTCCCATCGATTTCCCGTATAAAGTAAGGAATAACCAATCACTTATGATACCGCCCTCATTTTCAGCAGACGGCCGCTCTACAAAAAGATAATCATTCAATACCCTTGCCGTCTCTTCACATATCCGCACGGTACGAAGCTTATTCTCATACCCACTGACCGCAGCCTGCCTCATCTTGGAGCGTGAGGGCTGTATCAACCGTTCCGTGGCTTGATAATTACTGAGACGCATACTGAGTATCTCATCAATCCGGAATCCCTCCAGCGTCAGCCGGAACACTGCCTTATCCCGTAGCGTATGAAAACCGCTGCAAAGGAGCGCTTTCTCTTCATCTGTATACCATTTAATGTATTCTCTACTTCCTTTTACATCGGGCAGTATCCGGTTAATCAGGTATTTATACTGATAGGTGTAGATTTGCCCATATAGATAGGACTGCGGACGACACCTGCGCTCTCCTTCGTAAAACACCATCTCACTTCCGTAGGTCTGGTCAAGCCAGCGATAAAAGTCTGTTATTGCGGTCACATAGCCGGATAACGTACTGTAACGGAGACTTTCCTGCAGACTCAATATCCTCAGATTTTCCTTATCTCCATAAATCAAATAATCTACAAAACCCAACACCTGTCTGTTAATTGCCGCCTCATAATTCGTATGATGCTTCTCATGCAAAAAGTTAAAGTATACGCACAGTTTGTAGGCGTAGCTTTTTCCCGTGCCAAGTTTATTGATGCTTTTCATCTCAATGTACTGATTTGGCGCCAGCATGGGGAGAAACCGGTCTGTCAGCATAAAGCGGCAGACCTTATCCCCTGCTGTGGTTTCAAATAGAAACCGTTTTACCTGAAATCGTTTTTTCATGGTTCATCCTTCCCGCGCCTCTGGCACAGGCTAACTATACCATGAATCCATACCATTTACTTCCTTTATCCGGCATAATTGAACATTTCCTGAATACGCCTTGTTAATTCAGGGAGTACAACGTCTCCGAATAAGGCGTATAATCCGGCCAGCAGTAAAGCGCCAAGCACCACCGATATCAATATGACAATGGCCGTGTCAATGTAGCCTTCCCCTCTTTTATCTGTCAGGATACCGCTCGTCCTTGCATACAGCCTTATTGCCTTTATCTTTATGGAATTCATCTTTTCTTTCATAGGATTCTACCTCTTTCCTTATAGTTTATATCGTGTACATGAAACAGGGAATATAACACTGTCTCTGCCTGATTCATTTCCTCTACTAATCCCTTATGTTTAAAGGGATTGACCACTATCTATATCGTATACATTTATATAGTGTCGTTGAAGTTAAGAAAAGACCGCGGTATCCACATACCCCTCCCCGGTATTTTCAAAAAGTTTATACTTTGCCTGCAGGACTTTCACGGCAACAGCGGCGCGAAACTTGGTTACCTGATTTCTGATCTTCTTCATTGTGTTTTCCTCCATAAATTTAAGATTTTGACGGTTTTACAGTTACATTCCGGTCATCTGCTGACCGGGCTGAGGCGCTTCCTGCGCGGAAGCTGTCTGCGCAGGCGCATCCGCCTGCGCCATCGCAATGGCCTGATGGTAGGCATCCAGCACAGCTCCATGGAGCTGCTCCCTAAATTCGGCGGTTACGGGGAAACAGACTTCCTTATAACCGTCCTGTGTCTTACGGCTGGGCATGGAAACGAACAGGCCGTCTCTACCGCCCTCGACGACTTTGATTCCCCGGACGGCAAAGCAGCCGCCGATGGTTGCCGAGGCATACGCCCTTGTTCCTCCCTGTGAGCCGGGCGGGTACATGGAAGTGATGCGGATATCCAGTTCTGTCATGGTGGTTCCTCCTTTTTTTCTTCTGCCTTTTCATGGGAAAAGCGTCCTTTCTGTTTCTTTTCAGTAAAAACAGGTGGACAATGCCGCCTGCTAAAACTGCATGATTGGTCCTTGCGCCATCGACTGTCCAGGCGGTTCAAAATCTACCTGCCTAAAGCCGATACGGTCAACGTAGTGGAAGGTGCTGCCGGATTCATCATAAAGCTCCAGCACATCGCTCATGGAAATGATGTGTCCGGTATAACTGGCCGGGTAGTCAAGGTAGAACTTGGTATAAAGCGCGGCCAGGTCATTGGTTTCTACCGCGCCGTCATACACCTGCTGGTAATTTTCCAGATCAGGCGGGCCGAAGTTTTTGCACAGTTCGTCATAGCTGACGAATTTCATCCGGATATCCACATCAGGCTTGAGCTGCCAGATACGGCAGTTCTTTAATACCTCCATTTCGCGGGCGTCCCTGGGGGCGCTCATCAGCCGGTCAAACATCCCGTCTGTCCACTGGACCTCACGGATATTCCGCTGCTTTGTAAGGAAATCAATTAATTCCGGCCCCTCAAACATGGGATCAACCACAGCGCGGCCAGCCGACACACGGCCCACCCGGTTTCCGTAGTAGACGATGATGCCGCTTTCAATGCGGATCGGTTTCATAGCCGTTCCCTCCCTTTATGTCATGGTCATGCCTCCGTTTTTTTGTCCCTGACGGAATGCTTCGAGTTCTTCCTGTGATGGATAAACCAGTTCTCCCTTTACCACCTCCATAACCGCAAAGTCATCCCGGTCACAAATCAGCACCCGGTACTGATAGGGCTTCTGCATTTCCATATAGCCCATGACCTCCTGCGGGGAGCACAGCCAGACGCCCGCAGCATACCGTCCATCGGGCAGAAAACTGTAACCGGAGTATTGCGGCGCATGACTGGAAAGATCTAACGCGCCGGATGGGCGGATCTGCGAAAGCTGCAGCTTGGCCTCATCGGGCAGAAGCTCCGGCTTCAGCGTCCCCATCACATCGCCGCGCAGGAACCGGCACTGCTCTCCGGTGGACAGGGAAACCAGAAATACCGACCGCCCAATGGGATTGGGATTCGCCCCATTGCCGCCTGTGCAAAAGAAAATCTGCCCCGGATGATCTTCGGGCAGCACAGACTGTGGCAGGACAACCACCTTATTTTTCAGGGAAAATCCAAAGCCGGTCTGGTCACAATCCTCATGTGTAAAGATTCGCATCGGTTTATCCCTCCTTTTTCTGGAGCAGAGTGCTCAATTCGCCAATCAGTTCCAGCCTTGTGGCATCCGGCATGGATTTGAACGCCGCCCGCACATAGGCTTCCACGGCTTCCGGGGACTGGTCGCCAGCTTCCACGATGTCCACCTTGCGCACCGTCACCCTGCCGTCCGCAAGGCCGAGACGCACAATGTCACCGTATTCCATCTTTGCCGCGTCCCGCAATGCCTTGGGAATCAGCACACGGCCTTTCCCATCCACCAACTTATAAATCGGTTTATTTGTCAAGATATCCTCCTTCCTCCAGCGCCTGCCTGACATCTTCAAACGGAATCCCCAAATCCTCCAGCAGTCCAAGCAGGGGATGGGTTACCGTCTTAAACGGTTCCTCATGGCCTATTAGCAGGACACCAGGGAGTGTTTCCACTGTCAGGTCGCTGTCTTTGGGAATCCCCGCCGCTTCCAGCATGATGTTCGGGATGGAAAGGACGTTCCCTTCCGGCGGTGCCGGTGTCATTTTCTTTTCTGACTGATTCATATTGCCTCACTTTCCGAGCCGGTCGGCTCTGCTATCGCATAGCGGTCATCCTCGTCCTCATCATATAGGGAAAACAGATGAAGCTGCCTTGGCTCTGTCCGTTCCTGTTCTCTTGGATCGTAATTGGTGATGATGACCTCCGGGAATTCACAGCCCCCGTCATAACGCTGGGCCAGGTTGTTGATGCGGGTGACGGCTGTGATGGTATAACCGGCATACAGTTCCCGGATAAATTCGCAGTCGTTGTAGCTGACCATCCATTTCCCCTTACTCACAGCCAGCGCATCCCTAAGCCGTGTGTGATCCTCTTTCCGGAACACCACGGCATAGTGACCCTCCGTTTCATAATAAGGCGGATCGCAATAGAAAAAGGCGTTCTCCCGGTCATACTGCCGGATCAGCGCCTCAAAGTCTTTGTTTTCCACCACGGTATCCGAAAGCCTGCGGGATGCCTGCCAGATGGCCGCAAAGCATTTCCGCACATCAAAGGGCTGGCAGCCATACGAGGTACATCCGCTCCCATAGCTGTAACGGATGAGCTTAAAAAATGCCGCCGCACGCTTGACGTCCGTCACCTCCGCATTCTCCTGCAGAATCGCTTTTATTTCCTCGTACTCCGGCGGCGGCAGGGAAATCTCGGCCAGCTCCAGTTCCTCGTTCAAGAACCGGGTGTCGAATTCCTGTTTGTCGAGGAAGTTACGGATTACGGTAAACTCATCACGGCTGTTGATGGGCAGGAACCCCAGTTCACGCAGGAGCGATCCCGTCCGGTTCTTCACACAGTAGAACAGGTTGGCCAGATTGGAATTGTAATCGTTGTAGACCTCCATGCACCTCTGGTCGGGCGGCTTCCCGAACAGCACCCAGCCACCGCCGCCGAATACCTCAATATAACGGTCAAACTTAGCCGGGAACATGGTATAAATCAACTTGCGGAGGGCCTTTTTACCGCCCACCCAACTAATAAAGCTGTTGATGCCGCATCACCTCCTTTGCCTGCGGCGGTCGTTATCTGTCATTTCATCTCCATGCCGGAATAGGAAGGTTCCTTCTTCATAACAGCCGCAAGCTGTTCCAGCGCTGCCTGCTGAAATTCCGTAAGGCTCATATCCCGGTCGATAAATCCCCAGTCATCCGGATAATAACCGCCATGTTCATCCAACGGAAACGGCTCCCGGCACAGGATGGTTCCCCAGTGGTTGACCATCACAGACCGTTTGATCTCGGCAAAGCTGCCGTCCAAATCATCAGAATCCCGTACATCATAACAAAAAAGCCCCTCCGGGACAGTGTCACGGTCGAGGCGCATATTGGTGAAAAGGACGGGCTTCCCGTCAATCTCCGCCAGCATATACCCTTCTTTTGTCGCGTCAAATACTGCCATTGCATGTTCCTTTCTCTGCCTTTACTGCATGGTCATTCCGGGAGTCAGTCTGGTATACTCCGGCACAAAGGGTTTCTCATTGCGGGCGATGGAGCCGTAGGGTGTGGTGACAAAACCGTTGCCCTGCAGGCAGCGCTCCCCATAACCTTTAAAATCGAATCCGGAAAATGCCGGATCGTTTACATCGAAATCGGCTTCTTTCAGGACATATTCCGCATAGGCTTCCAGGGAGAGGATAATGGGATCGTAATCATAACAGTCCAGATTCTCCGCAATATCCAACTGCATATCGAGGTCATTGCAGACCTCCAGCTCCAGCACAGCCTTATATTTCACCAGTGTCCGCCTGTCCGGAAACGCCTGCATCCTCCCTGCTAACGTGTTCAGCCTGCCAATGTCCTCATCACCTGCAAGCTGGTATTTCAGGGAGGGGAGGATGCTCTCTGCCTCGGCAATCACACAGGTGTCAAAGGTACTTTCTCCAAGTGAAGCAAGCGCCAACCGCATGGCCTGCTCATCGGCGGGTAATTCCAGCCACACGCCGCTGTCCGTAACCGGAGCGTTATCCACGCTTTCCAGCCGCAGGGAAATCAGACCGCTGTGACCGTCCGGCTGTTCCGGCAGATGAACGCCGTCATAGACCTCCTGCCAATCCTTCGAGCTGCGGTACACATAACCCTGCGAGGTAAAAGTACCCTGATCATTACGGCGGAGTGCCTGGCCGACCTTTTCCTCATCCAGCAGGTCGAACACCTCGTCAGGCAGGTCTTGAATCAAATCCAGCATTTCATTCTGCATACAGATTGCGCCGAGATCATAATCATTGGTGACGCCGGGATGAAACTCAAAACTATCCACGTTGTAGGCGGCATTGATCAGTTCCTTCATGCTCATGGGGTGGTCGATATCGGCGTCCTGCCGGAGTTTCAGAATCCCTTCATAGGCTCCAAGCTGCGTTTCATTCATCCGGCCTGCCTTAACCGCCAGCAGATTTAATTCCTCCAGCGTTTTACTGCCCGATAGAATCAGGGCGGATCTGACAAAACTGGGAAAGCCTCTGAAGCCATGCAGCTCATAGCCGCCGCCCTCCGGCACATGGGCGCGCTGCAGGGCATCGTCTATCGCATACCGGCTGGCTGGCAGTTCCAAATCCGCGCCGTGGTAGCCGCGCTGACCCCGGTGCTGGTCTGCCGTGATAGTCACCTGCATCTACATCCCTCCCATTCTCATCCCAAATCCCTGTGACTGGCCGGATTTCAATTCCTGCTCTGTTTGTATCACAAAATTGTTTCCGGGCTGCCAAAAGCACACATACATCTCACCGTTGTCCACTTCAATCGGTTGCTGTGCAAATCCTTCCCCGAACCCGTCGCTGCATTGTCCCTCCCATTCTTCCTTTAGGCCCTCCAATTCTCCCTCCGACAGTTTCCCATACGCCTGCACGTCCAAAACTCCCCACAGCTTTCCGTCCCATTCCTCGACCGCGGGAGTCATGGAGTAAACCTTCCGCTCCAGCAGCTTATTTCTCAGATAAGGGGCAAGCACCCGTTCCCCTTCATATTCCAGCGACTCCTTCTTCAGGAAATCCCGCAGCAATTTCTCGTACTCACATAAATCATAGGCATCTATTTCCTGTGGCTGGTCAGAGTACCCCCATTCATGTCTGGTAAACAGGTTCGCGGCCAGAGGGCTGAACAGCTTAAAGGAGGACAATTCCTCCGGAAGCGGCTGTATCGTACTCCGCTCATTTACCACCACCCCACAGGTTGTCTGTATGGCTCCTTCTTCCTTCATCATGGCTTTTCCAAGGGAGGTAAAATTCAAAAACTTTGCTGTGAATTTATCAACATAGTAACTGTCACTGATCTCCAGCTCTCTATGAGCGAAGTCCGCCGGTTCTTTAAACTCCTTCGGTTCCATGACAATCCGGTAATCACCCAGAGTCTCCACAATCTGAATCGCTCTTTCCATTGTGCTGGGGGCTTCCGCTTCCAGTGCTGCAAATAGTGTTTTTTGCTGCGTTCTTGTACCATCTAATTTCATATTCAGCGCTGCGGCAAAACGATTCAGTTCCGGTATGGAACTGCCACAGGGCAGACGTTCCTTCAGCCCCTCCAGCTCATCCAGAACATGAAATTGCCGGAAGTCCTCCAGACTGGATATTCTAAGTTTATTCCTTAAATAATCCAGTCTCATATCCGGCACAGGCAGATAGAATGAATCCACTTTTTTATCCTTGTAACAGGACACCTTCAGCAGACTGTTTTTCTCATAATTTGGATCAGGCAGGCATTTTCCATCATAGAGCGGCTCCAGCGCCTCGCCGGTTCTGAAGGCATAGCCTGATTGTGTGAATTGTCCGGCGTGATTTTCCGCATACGTCCGGCCAAATACCTCATAATCCAAAGCGGCGGCGAGTTCTTCCGGTATCTGGTCATAATCCTTCTGAATCAGATATTTCCCCAGCTCTGCCTCTGTCCGGACATCCGGATAAAACGCAAATTTATTCAGGTTGCAGGACAGGTTCACAAGTTCCATCAGGGTATACGGCTTTTCAATCTGCACAGCGGCTCCGAAGATTTCCCGCTCCTGTTCCGTCATGCCCTCCATCCGTCTGGCGAGGAAATCGAGTTCCTCCAGACTGTGGTATGTGGCTGGTTTCCCTGTCAAAAAGTCCGCCAGACCATCTACGGGGGACTTTACATCATGGATTTCTATTTTCGGGTATTCCTTCGCTTCCTCCAGCTTGGCATAGGCTTCGCCAAGTTCAGCGGATGAGGATGGCAGCTTTAACCACACGCCCTGATCTTCGCCATCGGTTAAATAGATTTCAAGCATTCTTTACCCTCCGTTTCCTTCAAAATGACAGCCGGGCCATAGCGCCGGATCAGGAACGCGGTGATAATCAGCCAGAAGGCTTCATCACTCACCAGCTCCGGATCGGTCAGTTCCGAAAGGCTGATGTGTTTGGTTCCTTTGTATAAGTCTTTTGCTGTATGAAACAAAACATAGCCGTCCAGATCCACACCGTGAATATGGATGGATGAAAAATCAATCAAATCCGGACGCACCGCCGCCTCGGCTTTGCTCCAGAGGAACATATCTGCGGTCAGAAGGTACAGGGCGGCGCACCACGCAGACTCATCCTGCATCTTTGTACGTTCCTTCCACTGTCGTTCAAAGCATCGGAAATGCCTGCGGTCAGAGAATAACGTCCGTGGTCTGGCCGACAGGCGCGACACGCGGCTCACAAAGGGGCGTTCCCGTACCTCTGCGGTAAGTACGCCCAACAGCTCATGAAAGGGGACACAGCCCGTCACAAGCCGTTCACGCAGGCAGACGCAGCCAGCAGGGTTTGTATCTTTTTTCTTTCTGCCTTGCTGTGAGCAGCAGCTACCGTCATCGCCACAAACGCTGTATTCAAAGCGGCTCACCGTCATTCCGCTTCTGCGGGGTGTGAAGCCAGGAATCATCTGCATCTCAAACTCGGTATTGGCATATGGTGTACTGGCCATAAATTTTGCAGTCATGGTTCTCAGTCCTTTCTCTCAAAATAAGTGTTCATCTTCAATCGCTTTAAAAACAAAAAAGACCGGTCATATTCTCACATGAAGAACATAATCGGTCTTACTTATTTCTCTTTTTTATTCATTTACAATTTCATCATCTACTGCATTTTCATGCCCCGTGTAAACAACGCCTGCATGGATTCTTCCTGAACCATCCGACATTTTTCCTTTGCCTGCTGAACCAGCCCCAGCGCTTCCTCCAATGCCGCTTTTTCTGTTTCCGAATCAATCGTGAATCTCAGTGCTGTTTTTATTGTCTTTTCTGCCTGTGATAAATCGGTTCTCACGCGTTCATAATGCATCATTGTATCAGCCTCCCTGATGTAGTATTCATGTCCATTTTGCTCACAGCCGAATCCTGGCGGGCTTTATCCAAACCACATAGTTTCCAGCCGATCCAGCCACGCCATATCCATCTCGCCTGCCTCGCAGGTAACTTTTTCCATGGTGTATCCCTTTTCCTGCAATCCTTCCCGGATATTCTGCAGACAGTAATTTGAAAAACTTTCCGCTTCCGCTTCGTTTTCGTCATGGCACGAGAACGTATACTCCACTTTTACCTTGTACCCGGAAAACGTAAAATCCAGGTTACTGGTGATATTTTGGGAGAGTGTGCTGTCTTTCTCGAATGCGCTCCTGATGTCATTGACTATTTTTTCTTTCATTCCTTCAAACATCAGGCGATTGCATTCCCCGTCAGCAAAACCGGTATGGAATAATACGGCGGTGTTTACCTCATAATCTTTCATCGACATCATTCCTCACTTCCATCTAATATTTTTCTTCACTTTTATTCCATTTTCATCTGTGTGGTCTGGCTGTCTGGAGCCGCTAAAAGCCGGGCATCTAAAAAGAAATATCCGGTCAGGCGCTTCATGCTTTCAAAATCTTTAAATTCCGGCATGCACACAGATACCGTCATCGCATCCAGAATCCGGTTCGTACCCTGTCCACGGGAAAGCTCCATGTAATTTCCCCAATAGCCATCCGCGCCTGTATGAATTTCCTCATAGCGTCCGTCCACATTGAACAGGTATTTTGCGGTATCCACTCCGATTTCTTTTTCCGTAACATCCTGACCTTTGTACATACAGCCGTCCACGTAGGTGTCGATTGTTTCCTTCGGCGCCATGTAAAGCGTCATAGTGCAGGACATCTCATCCGGGTATCCCTTTACTGGTTCTTCCGTTAAAACAACCTTTGCCACAAAGTTGCGCGGTGGTTTACAGTCCGCTACCAGACTGGCCAACTTCTTCCCCTTGTATTCTTCAAAATACAGCGGATCGCCAAATTGAACCCGTTTCGGACATTTCACAGAATAGATTTCCTTTTTCATTTGTCCCAAGCCTCCTTCTATCAATTGCCAACTGCATTATGACAATCTGACTTAAAAGCCATGCTCCTCAAACATAAGAGCATGGCTCACGGTTAAGTAAAATCAACCATATAGACCGTCTTGCATATTTTCCGGTATTGATTCCCTTTCAACGCATCTCCGGTGTAACGGCGGACCTTCCTGTTCAGATACCGTCTGTTCAGGGAAAGACCATGTTTCAGTTCTCCCCTGTAGCTGTATGGTCCGTTCCCTCTCGACCAACAATTTCTTTTCTCTCTGGCTGTCCCAGACCTTGGTTTCTGTAATGGCATCGTTTCCTCATTCCTTCTTCTTTGATTGTCAGTACAGCATTATACCTTTTTCTTTCGCAAAAGCTATCCCAATAACCAACAAACAAGTGATGGCTTTCCATTAAAAATGGACAATAAAAAACTGGCCTCCAGGTCATCCCCAGTCACCAGTTGCAATCCTAATCTATGTCAACGCTATACACACTTTACCTTTCTATCTGTGTATGCAGTTTCTATTTCCCTCACTTTTTAACGCTATGCACATGATACACATAAAAAATCCTTACTCCATTTTACGTCCAGAATAAGAATGGCCGGGTTCTTAAGGAATACGCGGGCAATGCTGATGCGCTGTTTCTGTCCTCCGGACAGCTTGACTCCGCGTTCGCCTACATACGTGTCATATCCGTCCTGAAGCTCTGTGATGAATTCGTGGGCTCCTGCCAGTCTGGCAGCTTCCATAACCTCTTCCCTGGTGGCGCCCGGACGCCCATAGCTGATGTTCTCATAGACAGAACCGGAGAACAGATATACATCCTGCTGTACCACACCAATGTTGGAACGCAGGCTCTGCAGTGTCACGTCCTTTATATCCTGCCCGTCTATGGTGATGCTGCCTGAGGTGGTGTCATAAAACCTGGGCAGAAGGTTGCACATGGTGGTCTTGCCGCCTCCGGAAGGTCCTACCAGGGCAATCCGCTCTCCCGGCTTCACTGTGATGTTAATATCCTCCAATACCGGCACATGGTCATCCGGATACTCAAAGCTTACATGGTTAAATGAAATAGCGCCCTTTACATGCTCCATCTTCTTTGCATTTTTGCTGTCCTTAATATCAGGCACCACATCCATGATTTCCTGGAAACGCTCAATACCTGTAATGCCCCGCTGGAACTGCTCCGCAAACTCTATGATTCTGCGGATGGTAGTGAGAAGGGTGGTTACATACATGGTATAGGCCACCAAATCTCCCGGCGCCACCTTGCCCTGAATCATGAAAATACCTCCTGCCACAATCACCACCACATACATCAGTCCGTCAAAAGACCTGGTGGTAATCTGGAACGCAGCCATGTAACGGTAGGTGTACTTCTTGATATCCATGAAATCCCTATTGCCCTTGCCGAACTTGGCAATCTCCACCGGCTCATTGGCAAAAGCCCTGACCACACGGTTGCCCAGTAAAGTATCCTCAATCTGGGCATTAAGCTCACCAATCTGGTTGCGCTGCCTGCGGAATGCCTCCTTTACTTTCATATTAAACCAGGTACAGGAAATAATCATAATTGGAACCAGCACAAATATAAGCAGGGTCAGTTCCAGATTGATGCCGGACAAAATGATGAAGGAAACCACGGTCTTTAAGGCCGCTATAAAAAACTCCTCCGGGCAGTGGTGGGCAAATTCCGTTACGTCAAACAAATCACTGGTGATACGCGACATAATCTGTCCCACCTTTGTGTTGCTGTAATAGCTGTCGGACAGCATCTGCAGATGCTCAAAGGCATCCTGGCGCATGTCTGTCTCAATGTATACGCCCATAACATGGCCTGTGTAAGCCATATAGTAGGCTGCCAGGGAATCAATCAGCCGCAGCACCAGATACAGACCGCCGATTCGAATCACGATTCCGGCTGTCATGGAGGCCAAATCCTGCATTCCCTGGTTGGTGATATAGCGCAGCATCAGGGGAAGAATCAGCTCTCCCAGCGTGGTCAGCGCTGCGCAGAGTAAATCAAATATCAGAATCTTCTTATACCTCCCATAATAGGGAAGAAAGCTTTTCAAAAGTTTCTTGGTTTTCATACCTTTTTTTCCAGACACAATTCATACTCCTATCATATGTTATATCAATTAAAAGCCAACTTCCATTTTATCCTATTTCCCTTAAAAATGGAAGGGATATTTCATACTTACCGTCACTTTGCCTTTAACTGTTCATAAATAGCGCGGATATTCTGGATAAGCTCCGGATGGAGGAAATCCTTCTGATATACCATGTCAATCTGGCGCACCATGGAAGAATTCTCAATGGGTATAATAGCCAGACGGCCGCTGGCCAGTTCCTCGCGGCATGCGCTTTTGGCAATGATGGTGATTCCCAAATCCATGGTTACTAACTCCTTAATCATGGACACATTATCCAGCTCCATCATAACGTTAAACTCAGCCAGACTCATGTCCCTGGCTCCCAGGTGCTTCTCAAACAGCTGCCTGGTGCCTGCGCTTCGGCTGCGCAGAATCAGCTTTTCATGGCGTATCTCCTCCACGGACACGGTCTTGGCCCTGGCCAGACGGTGCATGGGTGAGACAGCCAGACACAGGTAATCCGTGTCCAAAGTGGTGGACACCAGGGCCGTATCCGGCACCCCGCCCTCCACCACGGCAAAATCCAATTCATATGCCTTCAGGCGGCTATAAATTTTTTGAATGGTATTGACACAAATATTTATATGTATATCCGGATTCTCGTTGCAGAGGGTAGCCAGGACCTGGGGAATGATGGTCTCTCCCGCCGTAGGCGTGATGCCTACATTCAGGTGGCTGGTCTCCGTCTTGCTGTCCGCAATGGCCTGACAGGCATTGGAATAGACGGCAGCCGCCCTGCGGGCGTACTGCACCAGTATCTTTCCCTGGGGGGTCAGCTTCAGTTTGTTTTTACTCTTATAAAATATTTTTATGTCGAACTCATTTTCCAGCAGGCGAATCTGATGACTCACCGCAGGCTGTGTCAGATTCAGCTTCTGGGCTGCCTTTGTATAGCTTCCGGCCTCAATTACAGCCAAAAGGGTCTTTACTTTCATGTCGAACACAGGCCCGTCCCCCTTCGTATATAAATATTTTTTATATCCCAATCAAATAATATCATTTGATTTTATCACCAAACACTACTATAATCAAGCAAAACAAAAAAGAAACGCAGAAAGGAGTGTTGATTATGGCACTATTTTTATCAAACCTGGGAGCAGCAGGAATCATATTGTCCATAGCAGTCATGCTGGCATCCGGCTTTCTGTTGACACGAATCACAAAACGCCTTCATTTACCCAATGTCACTGGTTATATCATTGCGGGAGTCATCATCGGGCCCTGGTGCCTGAACCTTGTCCCTTCACAATATATTGAACAGATGGATTTTATCACGGACCTTGCCCTGGCATTCATCGCGTTCGGAGTAGGTAAATATTTTAAACTGTCATCCTTAAAAGCCAACGGAAAGAACATGGTTATTCTCACCCTGTTTGAATCCCTGACCGCAGGCGTCTTCATAACAGCAGTCATGCTGGTTATGGGGTTATCTTTGTCCTTCAGCCTGCTGTTAGGCGCCATCGGCTGTGCAACTGCCCCTGCTTCCACCATCATGACCATCCGCCAGTACAAGGCCAGGGGACCGTTTGTGGATACCATTCTCCAGGTTGTTGCCCTGGACGATGCGGTGTCACTGATTGCCTTCAGCGTGTGCGCCGCCTTTGTCCAGGCCAGTTCAGGAAACGGTTCGGTGACGTTTTCCCAGATTGCTTTTCCGGTGCTCTTTAACCTTTTAGCCCTGGTTCTGGGCGGATTGTCCGGCGTGGTGCTCAGCAGGCTGATACACAAACGCCGCAGCAAGGACCACAGCCTGGTCCTGGCCTGCGTCACCATCATGGGCGTGGCCGGTATCTGCACCTCCCTCAATGTATCTCCCCTGCTGGCCTGTATGGCCTCCGGCACTGCCTATATCAATGCCAGCGGCAATAAACACCTGTTTAAACAGCTGAACCAGTTCACGCCGCCCCTTCTGGTAATGTTTTTCGTGCTCTCCGGCATGAGGCTTTCCATCCCCAGCCTGGCAGCCGCAGGAATCATTGGTGTTGTTTACTTCCTGGTCCGCATTGCAGGAAAATACACGGGTTCCGCTCTGGGCGCCGCGGTTACCCACGCCTCACCGGAAATCCGCCGTTACTTTGGCCTGGCGCTGATTCCCCAGGCCGGTGTATCCATTGGCCTGGCTGTGCTGGGACAGCGTATGCTTCCTGCTGAGAGCGGCCAGCTACTGTCCACCATCATTCTGTCCAGCGGTCTTCTGTATGAAATGGTAGGGCCTGCCTGTGCAAAGGCTTCCATCAAATTATCCGGAAGTGTTCCGGGGAAAGCGGCTGTATCCAAATCATCCGTGGATAAAACATCTGCCGGCAATACAGCTGTGATGGATAATGCAGCCGCCTCAAAGGTAAAGGCGGATGTCCGGGAGATTAATGTCATTCATAAAAATCCGGCGGACGACAGCCAGGAAACGGACGGAACTGTATCAGCTCAGCACATTCATCCGAGACATGCGGTAGTCTAGTTTTTACAGTCATTCCCCCTTGCCGCAGCCCTCTCACTAAAAAGGCCAGCTCCGGACATCCGGAACTGGCTTTATCATTTTTATGCTTATTTAACCAACAGTGATTTGCCGGTCATTTCCTTAGGCTGCTCCATTCCCATAAGCTCAATGAGGGTAGGCACGATATCGCACAGGGCGCCGCCTTCACGCAGCTTGCAGGATGGGTCTGCATTCACCAGGATAAATGGAACCGGGTTGGTGGTATGGGCGGTAAACGGCTCGCCGGTCTCATAATCCACCAGCTGCTCCGCATTGCCGTGGTCTGCACAGATGAACATGACGCCGTCCACTTCCCTGATGGCCTCCACTGCACGGCCCACGCAGGTATCCACAGTCTCGATAGCCTTGATGGCAGCATCCTCCACACCGGTGTGGCCTACCATGTCCGGGTTGGCAAAGTTGATGATGATAACGTCATATTTGCCGGACTTAATGGCCTCCACCAGTTTGTCGCAAACGCCCATTGCACTCATCTCCGGCTTTAAATCATAAGTGGCAACTTCCTTTGGAGAGGGAACCAGGATGCGGTCTTCGCCCTCGTTTGGCTCTTCCACGCCGCCGTTAAAGAAGAAGGTCACATGAGCATATTTCTCTGTCTCTGCAATCCTTACCTGGGTCTTTTTGTGTGCTGCCAGGAACTGGCCGAAGGTGTTGGTAATGCTCTCCTTCTTAAATGCAACCAGCTTGTTCTGGATGGTTTCATCGTAATCCGTAAAGCATACATACACCAGGTCCAGTCTTTTCTCCCTTGGGAAACCGTCAAAACTGTCGTCGCAGAATGCGCGGGTAATCTCCCTTGCACGGTCCGGACGGAAGTTGTAGAATATCACGGAATCCTTATCCTGGATGGTGGCCACAGGCTTACCGTCCTTCACCACCACAAAAGGAATCACAAACTCATCCGCCTTGCCGTTGTCATAAGAAGCCTGAATGCCTGCCGGAGCACTGTCTGCCTGATTGCCCTCGCCCTTTGTGAGGGCATTGTATGCCAGCTCCACGCGGTCCCATCTCTTATCACGGTCCATGGCATAGTAGCGTCCCATGACAGAGGCCACCTCGCCTACGCCAATCTCTTTCATCTTTGCTTCCAGCTGCTCCACAAAGCCTTTTCCTGATTCAGGAGGCGTATCGCGGCCGTCCAGGAAGCAGTGTACATATACCTTCTTTAAGCCGTTCTTTTTAGCCAGCTCCAGCAGGCCGTAGATATGGGTGTTGTGGCTGTGTACGCCGCCGTCAGACACCAGTCCGAACATATGAAGGGCGGAATCATTCTTCCTGCAGTTCTCAACTGCTGAGAGAAACTCCGGAATATCAAAAAAATCCCCGTCCTGAATGGATTTTGTGATTCTGGTCAGCTCCTGGTACACAATACGGCCTGCTCCCATGTTCAGATGGCCCACCTCAGAGTTGCCCATCTGTCCTTCCGGAAGACCCACTGCCATGCCGCTGGCCTCTCCCTTTACAAAGGGGCACTGGCTCATAAGCTGGTCCATAACCGGAGTCCTGCCCTCACATACAGCATTATGGTCGCAGTTATCATTTAGCCCGTAGCCGTCCAGAATCATTAATACGGTTGGTTTTTTAATCATTGTTCAATCTCCTTCTGTTTTAAATGCCCTGCCGCCTTGGAGCAGATTTAAAAAATGCTTGTGGCCGGCCGGCGGCTCCAGCTTGCGGGGTACTGAGGCCCGATTGAGGATGCGCAGCTGGGCTGCGCTGACGAAATCGGGTCTCGGCAGGCCGCAAATTGGGGCGGCCAGACGGCCACAGTAATTTTTCAAATACGCTCTGAAGAACGTGAATCCCGCTATGGGACACGCTCCGTCAGGGGCAGGGCACACATTCCGCTGTTACTTGTTGTAATTTACAATTTTGCCAAAGTCAGGCTTTAAGGAGGCTCCGCCTACCAGTCCGCCGTCAATATCCGGCTGTGCGAAAAGCTCCGGAGCGGAGGATGCGGATACAGAGCCGCCGTACTGGATACGGATTGCCTCAGCTGTAGCCTCATCGTAAATCTCACCAATGCATGTACGAATCGCTGCGCAGACTTCCTCAGCCTGCTCTGTGGTAGCTACCTTGCCTGTGCCGATTGCCCAGATTGGCTCATAAGCAATGACTGCAGTCTTAGCCTGGTCAGCCGTCACATTCAGGAATGCAATCTTAATCTGCTGGCGAATCCAGTCAATGGTGATTCCCTGCTCCCTCTGGGTCAGTGTCTCGCCGCAGCATACAATTGGAGTTATGCCGTGCTCAAATGCCTTCAGCACCTTCTTGTTCACAGTCTCATCTGTCTCAGCAAAGTACTCGCGTCTCTCAGAATGGCCGATGATTACGTACTTAACACCGGCATCTACCAGCATGCCGGGAGAAATCTCACCTGTATAAGCGCCCTTCTCCTCATAGTACATGTTCTCAGCTCCGATGCAGATATTAGAGCCCTTAGCTGCATCCATAGCAGGAATGATGTCAATGGCAGGTACACAGAATACCACATCCACATCCTCATTCACTACCAATGGTTTTAACTCGTTAACCAGGGCAACTGCCTCTGACGGAGTCATGTTCATCTTCCAGTTGCCTGCTATAATTTTCTTTCTTGCCATTGTATTTTACCTCTCCCTTTCACGCACAATCACTATTTATTGTCAGCTGCAGCCACGCCCGGCAGTTCCTTGCCTTCCAGGAATTCCAGGGAAGCGCCGCCGCCAGTGGAGATATGGGTCATCTTATCAGCAAAGCCCAGTCTCTTCACAGCATTAACGGAATCACCGCCGCCGATTACAGTGGTGGCATCTGCCAGGCCGGCAACAGCACGGCAGACTTCCAGTGTGCCTTCTGCGAAGTTGGAGAACTCGAACACGCCCATAGGTCCGTTCCACACAACTGTCCTGGCACCCTGTAATGCATCCTTATAGAGAGCAATGGTCTTAGGCCCAATGTCAAATCCTGACCAGCCTGCATCAATTACATCCACTACTTTATGCTCTGTTTCGTTGGAGAATTCCTTTCCTTCCACATGGTCAACAGGAAGCAGCAGCTTAACGCCCTTCTCCTCTGCCTTCTTAATCATCTCCAGAGCATAATCCAGTTTATCCGCCTCGCATAAGGAGTTGCCGATTTCCTGGCCCTGTGCCTTTGCAAAGGTATAAGCCATGCCGCCGCCGATTATCAGGGTGTCAACCTTGTCAAGCAGGTTGTTGATTACATTAATCTTGTCGGAAACCTTGGCGCCTCCCAGGATGGCAACGAACGGACGAACCGGGTTCTCTACGGCCTGGCCTAAGAACTTGATTTCCTTCTCCATCAGATAGCCAACCACATTCTCCTTGGTGAATCTGGTAACACCTACGTTGGAGCAGTGCGCCCTGTGGGCAGTACCGAACGCGTCGTTTACAAAAATGCCGTCGCACAGGTCAGCCAGTTCTTTTGCATACGCCTCGCTGGCAGCATCGCCGTCTTTGAATTTAGTCTCTTCAATTCTGTAGCGTGTATTCTGGAGCAGCAGAACCTCCCCGTCCTTTAAGCCGGCAGCAACCTTCTGTGTCTCAGGTCCTGTTACCTTGGCATCGTCCACAAACTTAACCTCTACGCCCAGTCTCTCGCTGAGAGCAGGAGCAACCGGCGCAAGGCTCATCTCCGGAACAGGCTCGCCCTTTGGTTTTCCCAAATGGGAACACAGGATAACCTTAGCGCCCTGGTCAAGCAGCTTCTTGATGGTAGGGATGGCTCCATCGATACGGTTATAGTTCTGGATAACGCCCTCCTTTAACGGAACGTTGAAATCGCAGCGTACCAGTACTTTTTTGCCCTGTAAATCTTTTAAATCATCAACTGTTTTCTTGTTTAACATCGTCAAATCCCCTTTCAGAGTCATTCTTACTTTTGGCAAACAATCGCCCGCAGGCAGGGCCGGCGGACCATTGCATGTAACAAAGGGCCCGGCCCAAACGACCGGACCCTTCATGAGTCTACTTAAAAATCACTGTCCTGTTGTCACAATTAGCCTAACTCAGCAAAGTACTTGATTGTCCTTACCATCTGGCTTGTGTAGGAGTTCTCATTGTCATACCATGAAACAACCTGAACCTCGTACAGGTCATCCGCAATCTGAGCTACCATGGTCTGTGTTGCATCAAACAGAGAACCATATCTCATACCGATAACGTCAGAAGATACAATCGCATCCTCGTTGTATCCAAAGGACTCGCTGGCAGCTGCCTTCATAGCGGCATTGATGTCTTCCTTTGTAACGCCAGCCTTCTTAACAACAGCTGTTAAGATTGTGGTGGAACCGGTTGGTACAGGTACACGCTGTGCGGAACCGATTAACTTGCCGTTCAGCTCTGGGATAACCAGGCCGATAGCCTTAGCAGCACCGGTGGAGTTAGGAACGATGTTGGCTGCGCCGGCTCTTGCTCTTCTTAAATCGCCTTTTCTGTGTGGTCCGTCCAGAATCATCTGGTCGCCTGTGTAGGCGTGGATGGTGGACATGATACCGCTCTGGATAGGAGCATAATCATTCAGTGCCTTAGCCATAGGAGCCAGGCAGTTTGTTGTACAAGAAGCAGCAGAGATAATCTTGTCATCAGCTGTCAGTACATTCTCGTTTACACTATATACAATAGTAGGAAGGTCATTGCCTGCCGGAGCAGAGATAACAACTTTCTTAGCGCCAGCTTCGATGTGAGCCTGAGCCTTGTCCTTAGAGCAGTAGAAACCTGTACACTCCAGAACAACATCTACCCCGATTTCGCCCCATGGAAGGTCAGCAGCCTTTGGTTCCTTGTAAATGGTAATCTTCTTGCCGTCTACAGTGATGGAATCCTCTCCAGCCTCAACAGTGTGCAGTCCCTGGCCATAAACGCCGGCATATCCGCCCTGTGCTGTATCATACTTTAACAGATGAGCTAACATCTTAGGATCGGTTAAGTCATTGATAGCTACTACATCGTAACCTTCTGCTCCGAACATCTGACGGAAAGCCAGACGTCCAATACGTCCAAATCCATTAATCGCTACTTTTACTGCCATGATTCAATTCCTCCTAGTTTGTTAAAAAATATATTATTGTTAAATATTAATCAACCTCTCTCTATTGTAATCAATTTCTAATGAATTGGCAAGTCCTTTTTTTATTTTTACGGATATTTGACCTTTTTATACTAAGAAAATACTGGAATCTTGCCATTCGGGTATTTTCTGCTATAATGTTGTTATGAAATGCGTATGAAAATGCTGTTATGTATAAAAATGCTCTTATTTTCGTAAAAAAGTCATTACTATAGAAGCAAAGGAGAAGCTCCAATGATATACGACTGCCATCTGCACACTGAATTTTCCGGTGACTCCAACACCCCTATAGGTCTGCAGATTGAGAAGGCCATAGAACTTGGCATGAAGGAGATGTGCATCACCGACCATCACGACTACGACTCCGGATTCTGCGACTGCGATTTTATTCTGGATATTCCAACCTACCTTACATCCCTGCGCATGCTCCAGGCAGAGTACAGGGACCGCATCCGCATCAACATTGGAATTGAACTGGGGCTGCAGGACCATCTTAAGGAATATCTGGAGCACTTTGTAAAGCGTTATGGTGATTCCTTTGATTTCATCATCGGTTCCAGCCACTTTGTGAAGAGCATGGACCCGTACGACCCGGAATACTGGAATAAGCGGGGAGAGGTGCCCGGCTTTGAGGACTTCTTTGAAGCCTCCCTGATGCGCGTCAGGAACCTGTGCCACACCTTTGATTCCTTCGGCCATCTGGATTATGCGGTGCGCTACGCCCCCCACCAGAATGACTTTTATGACTACCAGCACCTGAGCCGGTGGATTGACCCCCTGTTAATGATTCTCATTGAAAACGGCAAATCCCTGGAATGCAACACAGGCGGTTTTAAGTACGGCCTGGGCCAGCCAAATCCCTGCCGGGAGATTCTCATCCGCTACCGGGAACTGGGAGGCGAGATGATTACCATCGGCTCCGACGCCCATACGCCGGAGTACGTAGGCTATGCCTTTGACACCTGCCGGGAACTGCTGCTGGACTGCGGCTTCAAATATTTTACTGTGTATCATGGCAGGAAACCGGAATTTGTTTTGCTTTAGTAATGACGGGGGCGGGTTTTCCTGCCCCCTCCCCATAATCTCATCCAGCACTTTCTGTCTTCATAGCTGCCTTCACATCCTTCAGAAACTGTTCCCAGGCATCTTCGTTTTCCACATAATATTTAGGACAGAGCTTTCCATTAACATCGTAATGGCGTATGACGTCCTTCGGGGTCAGCTTCAGCTGCCTGCACAGGAAGGCTGTCAAATCCACCACGGATTTATATGTGGCATCATTGAACTTTCCGCTGTCATCCGGATGGCACACCTCGATGGCAACCGTGGTGTTGTTCAGGGGGGCGTTGGCGTAGGCAATTTCGCTTACCGGAATGCACTGGATGACCTCGCCTTCCAGGCCCACCACGAAATGGCTGCTGGCAGAAGAACCGCTCTTTTGCGGGTCCTGGTCCGCCAGGCTGTCGAAATAGTCCCTGTTATTCTTGGCTGTGGAGCCGGGGTTGGCCACATAGTGTATGACAATTTTATCCACCTTCTGACGCCCCACATCCGGCCTGGAAAAAATGTTCTTTCTTATGAAATCCTGTTCCACGTAATCCGGCACTTCCACTGCTTTCAAATCCACGGTATAGGGCCGCTCCCAGCCCCAAAGGTAATAGCCTCCGCCCAGACCGGCCCCTATGCCCAGCACCAGCACCAACAAAAGCGCCAGGACGGGCACGCCTTTTTTAGAACCTTTCCGGCGTTCTCCTGAACCTGCATCCCCTGTTTTTTTCGTTTTTCGGGGACGGTCCTCCTGTCTTCTGTTGTCTGTTTTCTCCTGCCCTGTCCTGGCAGCAGGTTTCCGGGCCTGGGGCTCCCTGTCTCCCATACCGGGTTTCCTCCTGGAAACCCGGTCGCGCCTGGGTCTGCCCCCTATGTAGGAATCCCCCACAGGAGGATTCTGCCGGCCTGCCAAGGGCCTGTCCGGCTCCAGCGGTACCTGCCGGATGTCTTCGTAATCATTCATCCCATCTATATCCTTGGTACGTTCCTCTCTCATGCTTTTGTACACCTCTCATTGTTCCTGTCTCACTGATTCTGTCACATGAACAATATAACATTTTTCAGCTTAAAACACAATGGATGTTGCATTTTATGAATCAATCTGTAAAATCTTAAAATAGATGCAACTTTATCATTGCCTCAGACGTCTAACAGTCAGAAGGATATGAAAGGAGGATGCAGATACATGGGCTTCCACAACCATACGGCGGAAACAGAACGTCTCCTTACGGAAAATTATGAACGATACTACCGCCTTGCATTTAAATTAATGCGTAACAAAGATGATGCCCTGGATGTGGTCCAGGAAAGCGCCTACCGGGCAATCAAGGACTGCAAAGGGGTCAGAAATAAAGACTACCTTTCCACATGGATATACCGAATCGTAGTCAACACCAGCCTGGATATGCTGCGCAGGAAAAAGAAAGAAACCCCCACAGAAGAAATGCCGGAAACTCCGACAGAGGATTATTACCAGGACCTGGATTTAAAACAGATGATAAACCAGCTGGATGAAAAAAGCAGGACCGTCATCATACTGCGGTATTTTGAGGACCTTAAATTAGAAGACATTGCTGTCATAGTAGGTGAAAATCTCAACACGGTAAAGGCCAGGCTTTACCGCACCCTGAAACGGTTAAGACTGGAACTGGAGCCGGTGCCGTCAGGCGGTAACCAGAACCATTTTTCAGAAAGGAGCCATGCTCATGAAACAGGAAGAAAGCAGACAGATGGATAAGTTGAAATCAGAATATGAAAGCATACCGGTTCCAAAGGAAGCAAAGGAACGCATGCTTGCGGGCATTGCCCAGGCAAAAAAAGAACAGAAAGGCGTGATTATCATGAAATTTGCTAAAAAGACAGGCGGGGCTGCTGCTGCTGCCATGATTGCCATAACCGTACTGGCCAATTCCACACCGGCCCTGGCCAATGCAATGGAACAGATTCCGGTCATTGGCTCCATTGCAAAGGTAGTGACTTTCCGCACCTATGAAGATAAAAAGGATAATTTTGAGGCTGATATCAAGGTTCCCCAGGTAACCATTGAAGGAACCGAAGGCGCCCAGGTTCCTGCAAACAAGTCCATTGAGGAATATGGCAATGAACTCATTGCCATGTACGAGGAAGAACTGTCCAAGGACAACGGCGAAGGACACTATGGTCTGGATTCCCGCTACGAGGTGGTAACGGACAACAGCAAATACCTGTCCATCCGCATTGACACCACTCTTACCATGGCCAGCGGGGCCCAGTTCGTCAAGGTATTCACCATAGATAAGGCCACCGGCAATGTCATTTCCTTAAAAGACCTGTTCAGCGGCCGGCCGGAAATGCTGGATGCCATCAGCGCCAATATAAAGAGCCAGATGGCGGAACAGATGGCACAGGATGAGTCTGTTGCGTATTTCTACCAATCCGATATGCCGGATGAGGATTTCAAAGGACTGACAGGCGACGAGAGCTATTACTTCAATGAAAACGGCGAACTTGTGATTACATTTAATGAATATGATGTTGCGCCGGGTTACATGGGCGCTGTACAGTTTACCATTCCCGGTTCTGTCACAGGTACGTTTTAAATACTGAATCCGTCCATGCATATTTTCCATCCCCGCCTTCCATACTAACCATGAGGTGATGAAGATGATAGAGAGAGATGAACTTCCCATTGGCTTTACCATGGAACTGGCCATGAACCCGGAAGCCATGAGCCGTTTTTCCGGTCTTTCCACGCCGGAACAGGAACAGGTGGTAAACAGGGCCAGAAGCATAAAAAGTCATGAGGAAATGCGCAACTACGTGGAAAATATGTTTACGGAGGGATGAGGCACATGGAAGGTATACAGGTACCGGGAAGGCAGGAGCCTGACAGACAGGGCCCTCTGGAGCTTCCAGGCAGAAACAGCAGCACCTATGGGGATGGGGACATTCCTGAAATTGATTTACCCTGCGGCGACAACGCCACACATGATTTCCCTCAGGAATTTCCTGAAAACCGCATGCAGTCCTGATGAACCAGGGCTGCATTTTTTGTATGCCTGGCAGCAGTGACAGCCAAAAAGCGCAATGCCCGGAAAGCCGTGAATACGGCCCTTCCGGGCATTGCGCCGGTATGTGTTCCTATTATGGCACAGTCCCCGCGGACTGTACTGTCTGCAAAACGGAGGAGGAGGGATTTGAACCCTCGCGCCGGTGCTACCGACCTACTGGTGTTCGAAGCCAGACCCTTCAGCCACTTGGGTACTCCTCCATAAAAAATACCAACTACTGCATTATACACTAAAATCCGTGTTTTGTGTAGTAGTTGGCGTTAATTTTTTAGACATTTTCAGCACAGTTTCAAACTATCTTAAAAACAGCCTCTAATTCCGGCTAATTTGCCGGTGCCTGCATCTCGGTATACTCTGCCGGGTTTGGAGCCGGAACATCCACGGGCTGGCCCGGGTCTGCGATTCCAACATCGCCGTCCAGATTCACGCTGAAGGTCTCGCCCTGCATGGTCATATCCATATCCATCTTAAGACGCATCTTAATGCAGTCCCCGGCCGGGTTAACCACGTACTCGCCGCGGATATTGTGAAGCTTCATATCAAGTCCGTCCAGCATGCCTGACAATCCGGTAGAGCCAAGCACCATCTGCATGTACTCGTTCATCCTGGCATCGTTAATGGTATAGCCGATGACCTTGTTCTCGCCCTCATCCCACAGGTTGAAATCTCCAATTAAATCCTCCGGTACATCAAAGGCATTGGATGACGCCATGGCCTGATTCATCATGTCGCCCATAGCCATGGGATACTTCACCTTCTGTCCCAGCATATCCATATAGGTGTAGCCGTCCATATAATACATGGAATAGGTAATGGGCTCGCTGTCCGGAACCGTCATACGGCAATAGGCCATATAGCGCAGCTGGCTGGGGTCCTGCATATGATTCATCTTCATATTCATCTCCAGCCTCATGTCCAGGGGACCCACGCCTTCATTTTCAAGTAAGCTGCCTGTCATTTTAATCTTGAAATCGTAGAAGGCGTTCATATCCGTCATGTTCTGGTTCCTGGCTTCCACTGCCTTATACAGCTCCAATGCCTCCTGTGACTGAGCCGCATAAGCGGTCATGGGACATAACAGGGCTGCTCCCAGAACCACTGCCAGCAGGCGTTTCATTAATCTCATTTAATCCCTCCTTATCTTGAACAAAACTTTGGTGTTATGTTCATTGTAACGCATGGGGTTTTATTTGTAAATGCGGAAGGAATTACATTTTCCTTACATTTACAGTTTTCAGTTTACTGCCCAAAATACTGGTTTACCCCGGCCACCAGGCCGTCCGCCAGTGTATTCAGCGTGGCCGCAGAATGGTCAGACGCCTTATCTCCCAGCTCTATATCCACGGACGGAACCGTGGAAAAGGATGTCTGGGTCAAATCCATGGCCATGGAGCCGCCGGAGAATATCTTGACCCCAGCCCCCTTAAGCCCGGCCACCAGGCTTTCCCCCAGGGCGTTGTGCTGCTGCCAGTGGGATTTTACAGGCTCCATATTCCGGTAGGATTCCACATTGGGAACACTCATATAGAAGGCTCCCTTGTTATTGGTGGTGGAATCCCAGTGAAGGGCAATGTGGCAGTCGCTTGCGTTATTTGCAATGACGGTCCTGGCTATATTATCCAACTGGACATCGTCGCTCTCCCGAATCATCAGCACATCATATCCTGTTGCCAGAAGCTTTTCCTTCAGTATGTTTGCCATGGACAGCGTCACCCTGCTCTCAGCGGTTCCGTCTGCAAAGGTCATGCCGCCTGACACAGCTACCGCAGAGGTTGCCCCTGCCCCGGTGGTGCCTCCGGTTACCTTCGGCGTGCCGTCGGGATGGCACAGGGTCTTGACGGAAGAACCGCCCTTGGTTCCATGGCCTGCATTGACGCAAACCGTAATGCCCTTGGGGCTTGCTGCCTCGGAACGGTACAGTACGGCTGCGCCTGAATTGATTTTGGAAAATTCCGCGTATTTCCACGATGGATTCAGAGTTATCTCCCCGCTGTCCACGCACACCCGTGGAGCCGCTGCCGTGGTCTCAGGCACCTGGGTGGTTATAAATTCCGACGATATATAGCCCGGCGTTCCGTTATAGTCGATTCTGGTCCACTGTTCGCCCTTGCCGGTGCGCTTCAGTCCGGTCCCCGGGCTTGCATATGTAAGAATGTTGGAATCATCCCCTGTATCGCAGGCAGAGCGTATGCGTACGCTGCCGCCGTCCGGTGATTTCACATAAACCGTGTCCGCCGTATCCTCAAACTGGGGCATGGGCGCCGTGGTGCGTTCTGTATCCAGCTTAATGGTCTCAGCCTTACTTCTTTCATCCGGTGCGCCGGACTCACCGCGGACAGCCGGACTGTCCTGGATTTGGGAAACCGCTCCGCTGTCTGACTCCATTCTGGCCTTCATCTCACTGCTGGACTCATACTTGCCGCATCCGGCCAGACCCAGGCTGGCTGCCATGATTCCTGCCAGACCAATGGCTGCCAGACCCTTTACCTGTCTTTTTTTACGTAACATGCTGTTCCTGCCTGCTGTTTGTCTCATCTTATTATGGTACCTCCGCCTGCCACATAATCCCCGTCATAAAATACCACGGCCTGTCCCGGTGTCACGGCTCTGACCGGCTCATGGAACCGGCATTCCACCATGCCCTC
This sequence comes from Clostridium sp. 1001271st1 H5, assembly GCF_005845215.1. Taxonomy (GTDB): domain Bacteria; phylum Bacillota; class Clostridia; order Lachnospirales; family Lachnospiraceae; genus Enterocloster. The sequence continues at coordinate 241,732 of NZ_SPHO01000005.1, read as the reverse complement.
CCCGATTTCACGGATGGTGCAGGGACTTCCCTTGTGGCTGTATCTGATTTTGGCTGTTACCTCCATGGATTTACCATGAAGTCCGTCAACTGCCATCCAGTTCAGTTTATCGCAGCGGAGCACATTTGTAAATACATCATTGTTGTCACCGATGACTACTTCATTTGTATCAGGGCGTATTTCCACCACAAACACAGGGCGGCCCATGGAAAGGTTCAGCCCCTTTCTCTGTCCCACCGTATAGTGGGTGATGCCTCTGTGGCGACCCAGCACATTGCCGTCCAGGTCCACGAAGTTGCCCGGCGGCAGCTCCCTGCCGGTGTATTCCTCAATGAACGACGCATAATCATGGTCCGGGATAAAGCAGATTTCCTGGCTGTCCGGTTTATGGGCCACCGGAAGCCCCAGGCGCTCCGCCATGTCCCGTATCTCCTCCTTGTGGTAGCTGCCCACAGGCATCAGGGTATGGGACAGCTGGTCCTGGGTCAGATTGTAAAGGGCGTAAGTCTGGTCCTTTGATGCGGTCACTGAGGTCTTAAGGGAATAACGGCCTCCCGGCAGTCTGTCTATCTGTGCATAATGCCCTGTGGCAATGTAATCAGCTCCAATGGCCATGCTCCGCCTCAGCAGGGACTCCCACTTCACATAGCGGTTACAGGCAATACAGGGATTAGGCGTCCTTCCCTCCGCATACTCGCCCACAAAGTAATCCATTACATTTTTGCGGAACTCTTCCTTGAAATTCATCACATAATAAGGGATACCCAGGTCCATGGCAACCCTTCTGGCGTCATCCACTGCGCTTAAACCGCAGCAGCCGCCCTCTGCCTCCTGGACCTCAGTATCCTCATCCTGCCATATCTGCATGGTCACGCCAATCACATCGTAACCCTGCTCTTTTAACAGCCAGGCTGCCACGGAGGAGTCAACTCCTCCTGACATGCCTACCACTACTTTCTTGCTCAATAGTTCTCCTCTTCTTCCTCTTCCTCAATATTATCCTTGGGCTTTTCCAGGCCCTCAATGGTAATACCGTTTTTCTGTGCATAATCCCAGAGGGCAGCATGGATTGCTTCCTCTGCCAACAGAGAACAGTGTACCTTAACAGGAGGCAGTCCGTCAAGTGCTTCCATCACAGCTTTGTTGGTTACTGCCATGGCCTCCTGTACGGTCTTTCCCTTTACCAGCTCTGTTGCCATGCTGCTGGTTGCCACGGCCGCTCCGCAGCCAAAGGTTTTAAATTTTACATCACGGATAACCTGGCTGTCATCTATATCCAGGTAAATCCTCATGATATCGCCGCATTTAGGATTTCCCACTGTCCCCATTCCGCTGGGGTTCTCAATTTCACCCACATTTCTCGGGTGCTCAAAATGGTCCATTACTTTTTCTGTGTACATCTATTTCCTCCTGGTATGCTTCTAAGCTTATCCTTGATACAGGCATTTGCCTGTATATTATTTTTCCTTGTTTCCATTGTGTTTCATATAATCTTCATACAACGGCGACATTCCGCGCAGATACTCCACGATTTCCTTAATCTGCTCCACCACGTAGTCGATTTCTTCCTTTGTATTCTCCTCGCTTAAGGTGAGACGGAGGGAACCGTGGGCAATCTCATGAGGCAGCCCAATGGCCAAAAGCACATGGGAGGGGTCCAGTGACCCTGAGGTGCAGGCCGAGCCGCTGGAACCGCAGATTCCTGCCATATCCAGCTTAATGAGAAGAGATTCACCTTCAATAAACTGGAAAGCGAAATTCACGTTGTTGGGAAGACGGCTGGTGCGTGAGCCGTTAATCCTGGTAAATGGCACCTCGTCCATGACCCGCTTCATCAGATAATCCCGCAGTCCCGTTTCCTGGGCAGCCCTCTCCTCCATATTAGCCATGGCCAGCTCCACGGCCCTGCCGTATCCCACAATGCCCGGCACATTCTCTGTACCGGCACGGCGCTTGCGTTCCTGGGCGCCTCCGTGGATAAAGGAACGAATCTTCACGCCTGTGCGGATATAGAGAAACCCGATTCCCTTTGGCCCGTTCAGCTTGTGACCGCTGGAACTGAGCATGTCAATATTATATTCATCCACATGGATAGGCACATGGGCAAATGCCTGTACCGCATCGGTGTGGAACAGAATCCCGTGTTCCCTGGCAATGGCCCCAATCTCCTTGATGGGCTCAATGGTGCCAATCTCATTATTGGCAAACATAACCGATATGAGAATGGTATCAGGACGGATGGCCCTTTTAAGCTCATCCAGCTTGACCACCCCGTTCTCATCCACATCCAGATAGGTCACCTCATATCCCCTCTTCTCCAGGTACTGGCAGGTGTGGAGAACGGCGTGGTGCTCTATCTTTGTGGTAATGATGTGCTTCCCTTTATTTTCATAGGCTTCAGCCGTGGCCACCAGGGCCCAGTTGTCGGCCTCGCTGCCGCCTGCCGTGAAATATATTTCATTGGTTTTGGCCCCCAGGGACTGGGCAATGGTTTCCCTGGCATGGTTCACGGCCTTCTTGCTCTCTGTGGAGAAGTCGTAGACCGAGGAGGGATTCCCGTAATATTCCGTGAAATATGGAAGCATGGCTTCCACCACCTCCGGCCTGGTCTTCGTGGTAGCCGCATTATCCAGATAAATTAATTGTTTCATAATCAAAATCCGCCTTTCTGTAGTCCTAAAGTTAAAAGCTTCATCTACGCTTTTTACTATATCATAGTATTCCTACAATTTCAATAGGAATACTTGTTTTACTGTCTTTTCCGTCATACTCTAGTATACGCTGCCCGGTATTATCCGTACACCGGGCCTCCGGCTCAGACAATGGATAAAGCCAGCTGCCAATTTACTGTCGTACTTTGTCGAAGGTTTGCCTGGTTTATTTATCTTCTTACATATAACCGGATTTGCATAATTTACATCTAATCTTCATTATTTACAAGGATTTAATATTGTTTGGGTTACGTATCTAATTTATAATATAAAGTATAAAATATTGCCAGAAAGGTATACCGTAACCATGAAAATTTGTATCTGCGATGACGACTTAAACCAGATGTCTTATGTGCAGAGATTCATATATAATTTCCTCCTGCATCAGCAAGCTGAAAATAAAAAATACTCCTTTACACAGTTATCACCAGAAAAACTGATACATATATTAAAAGAAAATTCCTTTGATTATAGTATCATCATTTTAGATATACGATTGGGGGAAATAAACGGAATCGAAATCGCCCGAAAAATCAATTTGCAAGCCCCTAACTGTCAAATTATTTTCCTGACAGGATTTATTGATTACGCGCCTTTTGTGTATGAAGCCGACCACCTATATTTTGTCTTAAAAACACAATTGGAAGAAATGCTGCCAAAGGCATTGGAAAAAGCAATCAACCAACTAAAAAAGACACCTCCCTCACTGGTTTTAAATATATCCAATTATGAGCTGAGGATACCCATTGATAAAATTTTATACGTTGAAAAAATTGAGCATCACTCCATTATAGTTACCGAAACAAAATCATTTAAAGCCGCCATGAGCCTTAAAAATTTAAAACCATTACTTGGCCCTAATTTCGTCCGCTGCCATGGCAGTTATATTGTCCATCTAAGACATGTTGCTACATTTAAAAGTACGGAATTTGTATTAAAAAATGGAGAAATAATTCCTATCGGACGTACCTTCCAACAGGCTTCTAAGAATGAATATCTGGCTTATCTCACTTCTTCGCTATAAAAAGAAGCTCCTGCTACATCTGCCAGGAGCTTCATCCTATATTTTCTTGTTTTTCCTGTCAGCATGATGCTCGCATAAACCATTAAACACACATCAGGGCATAAATGGATGGATTAGCTTTGAAATATATCCTGTTAATTGTCAAGTCCACGGTATATAAGTTTTGCATTCCTAACATACGGACTTAACATTTCAGAATATATCTGCTCCTGTTTTTCAATCTGTGATGAATCTGAAACCTCAACATAGGCTTCTTCCAGACAAACTCTAGAGCCATCCGAATTCAGGTTGAATATCTCATAACTATAAGTTCCTGACCCCTGATATATGCCGATATATGCTCCCAGGATATATTCCTTTCCGTTCTGTTCATATAGATAAAAATCCGTCCTAAAACTGCATTCCAGTTCTGTAAGACACTTCACTTCGGTATTATCCGCAGTAAGAATTACCACGTTACCATATGCTCTTGTTATCGGCGCTAAAACCACGATACAGTCATCCCTGCCATCATGAGTAATATCTGCAAACAGTATTTTTTGAACGCGGCTCCCGTAGTTCTGCTCACAATATGCTTCATACATTGGCTGTACATTCTGATTATCCTGAATCCAGGCCCCGTCGCCCCCTACATAATACTCCCCTATCCAGGCATTCCTGACCATTCTCCCATTGCTGCCAACGTAATAATTTCCTACCCATTGGTCATGTGCCATGGAACCGTCTGCATTTAGATAATACCAGAATCCGTTCAGATACTGCCAGTCAGTAAGCATTCTCCCTTCCGGGTCAAAATAATACCGGGAACCACCTATCTTCCACCAACCAGTCAGATATGTACCGTTGTTCTCATACTTCCATGTATCTCCGCTCTGCTGCCAGGCCGCCATTGCCGGCGCAGACATGGACAGCATTGAAACCAGGACAGCTCCGGCAAAAACAACTTTTCGAATTATGTTTTCTTTCATTTTCATCTCTTTTCAGCGTGTTATTGGTTACCTTATTCATTGATGCGTATGATTCTGAATGTCTCAGATTGCGGATATCCAACTGACACATAGTCTTTGCCGGCATCCATAGCTGTTCCATTGTAACCGGTATACAGTTCCCTGTACCCGCTGCCGGAAAGGTCTATGCTGTATATGATTCCTCTTTCTTTATTTCCGCAATATATTCTGCCATCGCAATACTTTATTATATTGGGTTTATCATCGTATATTTTAACTGTTTTCAAATTGGAATCCATTAAATCAATCTTATATATACTATCGCTAGCATAATATATATTTCCCTCTGCCAGGCAGGCACTTACCGCCGGAAATTTATTTATCATCAATTGTTTGTCCGGCACCCTTCCTTTGCTTAAATCCAGCTTCCACAAAGAATTTTCCTCCGCATTATCCTCTCCGGCCTTTTCTATAAAGTAGCATACCTTATCATAATCTCCAATCAGCTCCACATTCTCAGCTTCCAGATTTTTTCTTTTCGTAATGCCACCTCCAATGGGAAGCTGCACCAGTGTGTTTTTATTATCCCCATTGAAATTAGGGTTTTCCAACCACACAAGCCTCTTTGCATCTGCACTGACAACCAATTGTTTATTAATATTGTTTACCGTGGTTCCTTTTAGTTTTTTGGCTTTTTTTCCAGTAAACGTTTTTATTTCAGAGGTACCGGACTGAAATATTATTTTACCTCCTGCCTTTCCCAAATAGGTCAGATTTGCTTCAATCTGGTTTCCGCTTCCATCAACTGTATATTCTGGCTGCATGACAACTTCCGCCTTATCGCCCTTGATATTCAGCCGCATAATTTTTCCCAGGTCAATATAGTATATCCACTGCCCATCCTGATATGAAAAATCATTTTGTACGCTGCTGTCAATGGGCTCTTCACCATAGGATACCATTTCTTGAATCAGGAAAAATGTTATTATGACAGCCGCCCCCAATACAGGCAGAGTCAGCCAGAATCGTTTATTTACTATACCCTTCATCACAATTACCTCTTCTTTCAAAAACCAATACCAAATTGTCTTGTGAAGAAACACATACAATCTGGTAATACCTTGCTATTCCCATACCAGTATCCTCCTGAGGAAATCTGTTTAGTGATTTAAAATTTTTCCATTATCATCCATATAATAATAGTCCTTCCCATCTTTTACCATGATATATCCATTCTTATAAATCCTATACTCCATATCATATTCATTATCATATCCGGCATATCCATACTTTAAATCATAGGGGGTATTGAATAGAACCGTTCCCGTTGCATCAATCACATCACCAGTCCCATCACAATAAAACTTTCCCTCTCCAACATATACAATCTTGCCCTGAATTGGTTCAAAAAGAAGTTTGGATGTTTGGTCCATGATTCCGTAATATTTATTCTGCAGTTCAACTACCCAATAATTAGCATCTGTCTCTCTTATACTCTCTATATCCAATTCCCTGTTTTCTGAGATTTTGCTGCCCTGATAATCATAAACAACAACGCCGCAGCTGCGATTCTTCTCCTTCAAATATCCCATGACATAACCATCGGCCATTGCCTCCTGGTTCGTAGAAAATTCGGCATCCGGATAATATTTATTAATCGTACAATTTTTTCTGTCGTAAATAAGGAATAACCCCGCAGGATAATCACGTTTGCTCCAATTATTCGGAGCGTTAAGAAAATAATTCGTTTTTTCTGAACCTAACGGCTTATTCCAGATACGTCTGGCGTTGTCCCCGTCGCCCAGCCATTCAAAGAAAAAAACCTGGTTTCCTTTGCTGTCATAGACCAGTATATCTCCTGCATTGGCCGCTTGATTGACTCCCTGCATCGACACTAATCCATCAATAAAATAAATATTTTTTATATCATGTATCACATATTTTGCATATTCCGGGGCCTCATCATAATCTTCCACCACCAAGGCCGGGTCAACACTAAATATCTCCTCGTTATTGGGTGATACAAATTTTGTTTCAATCCTGTTCCCTTTATAATCCTTCTCACAAACAAATGTAAATGCGGCCCCCTCCGATACCCTGCCAATAAAATCATATATACCCGGTTCAATGACAATATTGCCTTTTTCATCAATCAGCGCATACATATGCCCAAGTGCCGTATGGTCTTTGCCTTTCCCATAATCCCAGTCTGTTATCACTGCGTATCCTTCATGAAATTCATCTCCATATGTAAATCCTGACGGAAGTTCAAATATGATTTCACCCTGTGAATCAATATAAGCATATTCCTCCCCGCCATTTCTGTAAATATAAGCAAATGCCTTTCCCTCACTAAAGCTGCTCCCCGCTTTAATACTATAATTCTCCTGATTCTTTTCTGATGAGATATCTGCTTTCGTACTTATTTCCTTCACATCAGCATCTTGATTCTGCCTGCTGCCAGTAAGCTTAAAATTACTGTAGGGTAACGGAGAATAGTATTCCTCTGCACAGGATGCACACATAATGAAATCTTCGTCGAAACTATCATAGTAGGCATCTCCATGAAAGGTTTTTCCACATTCATCACACGTATACGATTTTCCGCATGCACAGCATAATACAATAGCCATCGGCAAAACGCTCCACATAACTTTATTCATTCTCATTCCTCCTCGCTCCTACCACTTTTGTAATACAGGCTTTTCCCTTTTTACCTCCAGGCGAAAGCCGGTTATATGATTCTCCTGAAACTCTGTATCGTGAAAATAAACTATTTTGACTTCATAACTTTTTTTGTACCGTGAGTATATGGTTTCTGCCAGCCAATTGGCAACACCTGCCATATCTGCTGCATCACCTATATCCTCACACAGATAATCCCTAAATAAGAAATTTCTATAACCAACTTTTATACCGCCCTTACCTACATCAATAAAATCCGGTAAACTGCCCGATGATGCCAGGAACTCAAACAAGTCCTTTTCCACCTGCGGTGGCAATGATTTTCGGTACCTTGCGTAATAGTATTCGTCACTGGCTTCCTTATTTATCTTTTTACCTGTCGCTCTAAAAAGGAAAAACAGAACATATAAAACTATTATGGCCGGAACAGCCAGCAGGCTGCCAGATAGGCCATTTTGATAAATAATGCTTATAAAGCTTATGGTACAGAAAAAAACTAAAATGCGAAAAAAAGTGTATGGCACCTCCAAAAGCCCCTTTATCTTTTCAATTAATTTCCATGGCATATCATATCCTCTCCAAACAACAGCTTGTTTTTAAATTAATCATCATACAATACAGTAATCTTTTTTATAATTCCATTTGCGTCCGTCTCAATCCAGCCCGGACAGTTATCCAAGGCGTATACCCCTTCCCGATTCCATTCACCATTGACATACTCCGTTGCTGATACCGGAAGATTTCCAAGGAATTGGAAATCGTTTGAGGCATCAATCAACTTTATCTCTGCATATTTGGCTATATATACATATCCGTCTGTCCCAGCTCCGTCAAAAAGCCATCCTTCCCCGTCCAGAGTCATGAAACGCATAGCAGAATTTCCGTTTGGACAAACATTGGGAAGCAAATAACATTGTATCCCATCATTTTCCCTTATGTAATTAAATCTGCTGTTAGCAGTTCCCTGTGTAACAGTATAATTATAATTTCCAATCCTCACCTTTTCACCAATCCTTCTATTACTTTCAAAAGAGGAGGGGACTGTAACTGCCTTTGCTATCGTACATTTTGTCCTGTAGGCACCGCCTGCATCTTCAAAACTCTGTATATCACATATGAAATACTCATTGTTGGAATTGCCCAAATTGTCCATAATGTTATCTTGAATCAGGCCTCCCGCCGCCTTCTGCCGGTCCCATTTACCATCCGCCCCCACATAATAGGAGCCAACCCAGGAGTCAGTAAGCATTGCCCCATTACTTCCAACATAATAATCCCCAACCCACTGGTTAAATGCCATAGGGCCGTCTGCATTAAAATAATACCAGTTACCGTTTATCGCCTTCCACCCAGTAACCATGTTTGCGTTTTGGTCAAAATAATACCGTTTTCCGTTGATATCCCATGCTCCAGTCAAATAGCTTCCATTATAGTCATATTTCCACGCGCTTCCATTCTTCTGCCAGCCTGCATATGCTGTAATGGTCATGCACATAGTTAAAACCATGACCGCCCCTATAAAAGTAATTTTTCCACCTTTTATCTTTTCCATTTCATCTCCTGCTACATCATTATTTTTCTTTTTTATAGTCAACTATCTTTTGATTAAAAGCCTTTTCAGTTGTCTCGGTCAATTCTTGGGTGCTGCCCCAATAGGTAGCATAAGGGCCAAGGATATTCCAATTTTTTCCAAATTTTAGTAAGGTATAACCTCCTGAATAGTATCTGTCTTCCCATTTATATAAAACAGCATATTCCTTATACTCATCCGCTCTATATCGTTTGGCCATTTTTTTACAATTATCCGCCATTTTTTGTTTATTGCTTTCTCTGATGTAATCATCTTCCATCCTAACCACCTCAAGCGATGCCAACCTGGACGGATTCAGATTGTTACTTATCTCTGCCGCGTTTAAAGTTTGTGTGCTATAAGTCTGTGCAAAATCAATATCGGGTTCTAATAGTGACCAAATCAGTTCTTTCGTCTGTTTTACCAGATTGTTTGCATCATATATCTCGTTCATATCCTTATACATTTTATATTGGTCAGGCCATTGGTTGAAAGGTATAATAAAACCAGCTTCCTCACTAAATGCGACAAAGTCAAATCCTCCATTTCCTGCACAGGCATCCAGCGCTCCCGAAAAGTCACCTTCAGATATCTTCTTTACATAGTATTCAATCGCATCTTCAGGTTTTGTAAAATTTTTATTGTGTCTATTGATGATAGACGATGCTGCCGCACCAGCTTCCAGTGGTGAAAAAATTGTACCTGCAAAAAAACAGAGTATGAATGCGCCGCACATCACACATCGGGATATGATATTCTTTTTCTCTTTTGTCATTACATTACCTCCTCCGCCGGATTTTATATAATATTTTAAAGTACTTCCTAACTTTTACAATACGGTTTGCATGATTTACATAATTCCTGCAAAATATGCATAATTCATCATTGTCTGTCTCCCCTTTTCTGCTTATAATATTTACAGTAACCTGTTGTCCATGAATAAAAGGAGCAATACATTGGTTAAATTAGATTGTGATATATGGCTGCCCATTCTCTCATATATAATCGGAGGATTCGTGGGGTCCTTTGGGATGATTATGATGTATACGCCTCAAAAGCATTCAAAGCTCTTCATTTGGTTTGGCTTTGCAGCTTTAAATATCGGATTTATACTGGCTGCCATACCATTGCAGAGGATAATTCCCCTGCATATATTCCTGGCTTTCTGTTTTACTTTTTTTAATATTTATTTTTTATTCGGAACATCCGTGCGCACAACAATGTGTCTGACCTGTTATTATGCATTTATGGGGATTGCCGGAGAATTAGGCTGCATGGTATGCCTGACCTATCTTCTCGGCACAAGGATGTATCAGGGCCTTGACAACAATATAAAGTTTTCTGTTGGCATTACCTTCTCCAATATGTTTTTGCTGGCAATGATGATGCTTTCTTCCATGGTTTTCAAGCTGCTTCGGAATAAAAAGGATGTTCTGGATATCATTCCCTACTGCCTGTTTCCCATCTACCAGTTCATATTGTTTTTTATATGTTTAAACATACTTTCACAGTTATCCTTACAGACAGCCGTGATTGGGAATCTTTTCCTCGCCCTTGATTTAATAATTGATGTTATTCTATTTTTCTCCATGGAACATCTGAAAGAAAAGAAAAAAGCCGCTGAAAACCTCAGCCAGCTTCATGACAGGAGAAATGATGAGTACCATTACTTTTATCATATACAAAAACAATTGGAAAAGCAGCGGTTCATGAAACATGAGTACGCTAATCAGCTCCAGACATTATACGCTTTACAGCAGACAGGCGCTTCATCCGATATGCTGGATAGCTTCATAGCATCTGTATTATGTTCTGCTGAAGAAAAGGGAGAGTCCTCTAGTGATACAATATGATATTTACCTTTACCCAATCCTATTTTCATACATATTTCAGCTAGTTCAGAGACTGTATGTATTATTTCCTTTCAGGGGGTTCTGGAGCTTTGCGGCAAAAGGAAGAATACGAATGCTACCTCCACGTACAATCACAGCTAAACCAAAGTCGGATTATTAAGCACGAATTCATAAACCAGCTTTCAACAATTCACGCACTGATTTCTAACCATGAAACCGCGGAAGATATAAAGCGTATGGTGCACAGATGCGATGATTGTTTGAAAATGCAGCATTCAGAAAGTGGAAATACAGATGATTGAATATAATAAACTCTTCTACCCTATTTTATTTTCCTATGTGATTGGGGCTTTTATAATTACCTTATCCGTCATGTACATTGGAAAGCCAAGATTTTTCTCCAGATACAAAACCTGGCTTCTGTTTACTATCGGGTTTTCTATTGCAGGCACAATAGCCATTCCTTTACAAATCCGCTTGGTACTGCATATTTTATTCATTGGTATCCTGACCTTTGTGCTTATCCGATTGTTTTATGCTGATTCCCTGGTTAAATGTGTCTGGCTGACAATTTATCTGCTGGCAATTTCAATAGCTGCAGAAATCATCTGCATCTGCTTCTTTTGGACATTTCACAACCTTGAAGCTTATATTGATTTTGCCGGCAATAATCTCTATATGATGTTAGGTATAACGTTCACTAATATGGCCATACTGTTGCTTTCAGCTACCATGCCGGCTATGGGATGGATTATCAGGTCATTCAGACATACAAAAGAAATTTTTCTTTATTGCCTGTTCCCGGTTTATCAGTTCATGCTCTTCTGCATCTGTATGCGCCTGTTCAAGGAACCTTCGATTTGGATGGTTTGCGTTGGCAATGTTTTTCTCCTCCTAGGAGTCATAGTTGATATTATCCTGCTATCTTCCCTGGATAATCTGACAAAAAGAAAATTACACCAGGAAGAACTGGAACTCCTGGCGCTTCAGCAAAAAAATGAGTATGAATGCTACCTGAAAATTCAAAAGCAATTAGAACAGCACAGGCTGGTAAAACATGAATTTGCAAACCAGCTTTCCACCATTTATGCAATGGTTTATAACCAGGCTTCTGTGGATGATATTGATAATATGATATCTTCTTCAAACTGCTTTTTAAATTCCGAGCCAACTTATATGGCTTTTGATGAATGTATTTGTGGCTGCAGACCAAAACAATCTGTCCGGGAGGCGAGGCATCCAGAATGATTCACTTTGGCACTTACTTTTTTTCCATTATCTTTTCTTATTTTATAAGCACACTTATTTTGGGCCTGACAGTTACAGCCCTGGGAACTCCCAGATTTTTTTCAAAATTACAAACATGGTTCTTGTTCTCCGCAATTTTTTTACTATTGACTGTGTTTCTTTTTTCTTTACAGAACCATGTGGTACTTCATGTGCTTGCTGCTACCTGTGCTACGTTTTTCATTATACGGTCGCTGTATTCAGATTCGTTTCTAAAAAGTACAGGTATAACTCTTTATCTGTCAGTACTCTCAATCAGTGCCGAATTATTATGTATATATTCTTTCCGGGCATTTCTTCATCTCAAAGCATATGTGGATTTTGCAGGAAATAATCTCTATATATTAACAGGTATTACTTTTACCAATATGTCCATGCTCCTTCTCACTGCTACTGTTCCTGCTGTCTGGTGGATGATTAGGGCCTGCTTTCATTCAAAGGTATTGTTCCTGTATTGCCTGCTTCCTGTTTATCAATACATAACCTTCGCTGTCTGCATGTGCCTGTTTGAAAAACCATCTCCCTGGATGATTATTGTTGGAAACATATTTCTTATATTGGGGATTATAGTTGATTTTATACTCTTATCTTCACTTACAAATCTGATACATAAGAAACAGCGCCAGGAAGAACTGGAACTTCTGGCGCTTCAGCAAAAAAATGAATATGAATGTTATATACAGATTCAAAAACAGCTGCATGAACACCGGCTTTTAAAGCATGACTTTGCCAACCAGCTCTCTACCATATACGCCCTGATATCCAATCAAGCTCCGATTGCGGATATAGAAACCATGATAACAAATTCCTGTAACCAGCTAAAACAACAAAATATAATAGAAAAGAACCGCGAAAGAGGTGTAACAAATGACTGATTTTATGATGATGGAATCCATTCTGCTGGATTGTATGCTCCACTGTGCCATATCTGCCTTTTTTCTCTGCAGCCTGCTCCATATAAAAAAGCACCGTCTGTTTAATAAATGGTGGAAGCTGACTCTTTTTGCAGTATTGATGATAGCCTCCATGGGGACCCTAATCCTGTGTGCAAGTCCCCGTGTCCTGCTGCTGCCAGCTTCCGGCATTTACATTTTTATCAACCTCCTATGCCTCGTCTCCATGGCCCTTCTGGCCTTTGACGGCACCTTATCCATGAAGTCACTTGCAATATTTACGTTAATTACCGCCGAGCTGTCTGCCTTTTTCCTGGCAGGCCGGCTTTTGCCTCATCTGTTTTCAAAAGACCAGATTCTCACAGCGCCCCAGGGTATCATGGAAATCATATCCATCCCTTTGCAGGCCATGATTTTCCTGGCAATTATCATACTGATTATTTCGTGCAGAAAAATAACGGAAAACAGGCTGAAACATAAAGAGCTGTTATTATATATCATCCTACCCCTGTATCAGCTGCTTTTATTCTGCATCTCTCTTAAAACCTACGAGATGCCGGACAGGACTGCATTCTCAATGGGTAATTTTATTTTGTTTCTCAATATTATCGTTGATTTAATCATGATTTTTTCCATCGACAATCTGGTGGAAAAAATAGAAATTGAAGAAAATCTGACTGCCCTTTATGCCCAGCGTCAGACTGAGATGGGATATTATCAGCTGGCGCAGAAACATATGGACAACATGGAAATCATGAAACAGGAATTTTCCGCCCATCTGCAGGCCATCCGCCAGTCACTGAAAAATGAAAACAGCCTGGATACAATACCTGGCTTACTGAAGGAATCCCGCAGCTGCCTGGATAAAAACGCACTCCCGCGTTACTGCGAGCATGAGATTATCAATGCCGTCCTCACCATCAAAAAACAGATGGCGGATGAAAAGGGTATCCCTTTGGATATAAGCGCGAGAATTCCCCCGGTCCTGACCATTGCCGAAATTGATTTATGCAGCCTGTTCTGCAATCTTTTGGATAATGCCATTGAAGCCTGCCAAAAGGTGACACAGCACCAGAAACACATCTCACTGAAAGCAAATGTGTCCGGCGGATTCTTAATTGTAAAAACAGAAAACACATACGAAACCCCTGTTATCATGGAACACGGGCTCTTTAAAACCTCCAAGGAAAATCCGGATGAGCATGGATACGGCATCAAATTGATTGAACGCATCACCGGCAGGTACAGCGGGCAGCTGACAATTGAGCATGAATCCGATACCTTCATTGCCTCTGCCGCCCTGCTGCTGCCGGAAAGCAGCGAGGCCGCGCTTTAATACCAATACGGCTCCCACTCCCCCGCCAGCCTGGTCAGTGCCTCCATATAAAAGTAATCCCCCCAGGTATTGCATTCATCCACCCCGCGGTCCGCGCATGGATTGCCTGCGCTGGCCCTGGCGTAGGTTCCGTGGAGAAGAAGGCCGTTGGACTCATCCGGGCTCTTTACGGCGCATTGGCTGGCAAGAGCCTTCACCAGACGCCCGGCCATATCCGTGTAGTAAGCAGCCTCCCTGGCCTCCATATGTCTGGCCATCTCCAGCATTCCGCAGGCAGCAATAGCCCCTGAGGAGGAATCCCTGGGCTCCGGGCTGTTGTCGTCAAAGTCAAAATCCCAGTAAGGAATCAGGTCCGACGGCAAATGCTCCAGGAAATAATCCGTTACCTTGCGGAATATATCCATATATTCCGGCTTTTTTTCAATCCTGTAACTCAAAGCGCTTCCGTATATTCCCCATGCCTGGCCGCGGCTCCAGGCAGAGCCGTCCCGGTTGCCCTGGTGGGTGACACCCTTTACGGGAAGGCCTGTGTCCGGGTCAAAAAAATATGTATGGTAGGTACTGTGGTCCGGCCGGATAACACAGTTCATGGCTGTCCGTATATGGGCTTCTGCCTTTTTCCTGTACCGTTCCTCTCCGGTCGTCTCGCTGGCCCAGAACAGCAGCGGCATGTTCAGAAGACAGTCTATAATCAGCCGGTAATTGTCCTTTGCTCCCAGTTCCCCCCAGGCCTGAAAGAACTGGCCTTTTTCCTGGAACCTTCCCATCAGGTTGTCCGCAGCCATCAGGGCTGCCTTTCTGGCAGTCCGGCTGCCGGTAAGCCGGTAAGCAGCCACACAGGAGGGGGTGTATAAAAATCCCATATCATGGTTGTCCACATCCACCCGGTTTCTTATGCGCTCCAGAAAGGATTCTGCCTGGAGCAGGCCAGCCTCTTTAAAAACAGGCTCTCCTGTCCTCTCATAGGCCAGCCATATTTCCCCGGTCCAGAATCCCGTGGTCCACTCCCGGTTGGCGCTCCTGGGATAGAACCGGTTCCGGCTGTTGGAATCCGGAAACCATTCTGTAAAGGTTTTCAGATTCTCCCGCACCAGGTCCACGGCTGTATCCAGGCAGGTTTCCGCCTCTCTTTTGTCAATGATTTTATAGGTCTGTAAACGGTCCTTTGTCTGCATGTTCTGCTCCTTTTCTGAATCATTTTTCTGTCCTACCACTGGAGCACGGTCATCCGGCTCCCCTCATCCGTCTCGTCGCAGGCCATCATGCGGCCCAGGCCGTAATGTCCCTCTGCCCCGATGTATTCTCCGTCCGCCCCGGTTTCCCTGTGGTTTACAACCACCAGCCAGGAATGGGTTCCATCCTGGATCCGCAGGGCCTCTGCCTCATCCCCGCCCAGGCATCTGCCGGTTACAGGCGAGGTTACAGGCACGCGGCTGACCGTGTAAGGATTTTCAGTTCCTTTTTCATATCCCGCAGCCACGGTCACCATGGAACAGAACAGGGGGCATTCCCTCCAGAAGCTGACGCAGGGCGCATATTCCATCTGATTGTAATGGAAGGACACAGGCGTTTCCTCCAGTTCCATTCCTCCCGTATATGCATCCGCAGATGGTTCCAACCGGTAAAAAACAGCATCTGTCCTGACCCCGTGGTACAGAAAGCCATCCTCCCTCATTTCCACGGTTCCGGCCGGATTTAAATGGAATATCTGGCTGCACACATGAGTTCCCGCGCCGTAAAATTCATCTGCAATCACATGGATGCGGGAGCCGATGGAAAGAATCCGCCTGTTTACCAGTATGCCGTTTTCCATATATCCCAGGTGGGCGCCCTGTAAAAATGTATATGACCCCTTTTGGTTCCAGTCCTGTCCGCCGGCAGCCGTCCTTCCCTTCACATCCCAGGAACCAACGCACTGGGTGTATTCCTGCCAGTCCACCACCGGCACATTGTGGGCGCAGGAGGATTTAAGCTGTCTGCGCAGGCTTCCGTCCACATAGGTATATCTTCCGGAATCTATGAGTATATCCTCACCGGCCATGGTCAGGTCTATGTGCAGCTTATCAAAATGGCCGTGCCCCCCTCCCAGTGAACCGCATTTAAAATGCAGGTAATCTGCATTTTCTCCCCAGCCGGAACGCAGACACCAGTTGCCGCTTTGCCTCAGTGCATAAAAATGGCATTCCGGCATCTTGGGACTCATGCTCTCATATTCCAGGGCAGCCTCCGCCCCCAGCTCCCATACGCTTTCAAAATCCAGCCGGCTGTATCCGGCATACCGAAGCTGTCTGTCCTTTAACAGCCATGCAGCAGGGGTAAACACATCCCGCAGGTCGGTCCTGTCACTGTCTCCATTGCAGGGCTGGGTCCTGTCCGGCTTCATCCAGGCCAGGTCCGCATGGGCCATTGCCCTGGCTCTGTCATAAAGGGACGCAGGCAGGATGATACCTTGGCGCTCCGCCACACGCAGAACCTCCAGGACACAGCGCAGCACCTCATTGTGGTACATGGGAGATTGTTCCCAATGAACACCGTCGTCCATAATCTGGATATCCAGCTCCCGTTCCAGACGTGCAGCTGCCTCCGCCGCATAGGCTTCCCCCCGCCCTGTCCGGGCCGGGGCTGCTGCATATGCACCAGCTTCGCTCCCCCTGCATTTCATCAGATATGCGCCGATATCAAACAGCCCATGGCTCTCCAGCACACCCCAGTTGCTCTTATCGCTGAAGGGCACCCGGCAGTCCATCAGATACTCACCGTGGACCCGAAGTCCTTCCAGGAACCTTGCCCTTACATCCTCCGTCACAACAGGGCAATCCTCAAAATACTCCATGGCCTTCACCCAGTTTTCCCCCCGGATGCCCGCCTCTATGGTACGCCAGGTAGTATTTTTTGTCTCCCGGCAGACAGGATTGTCCTCCAGCCAGGAACACAGCTGGCTGACAAAACATCCGGCATATGCTTCATCCCCGGTCAGGGCATATGCCTGGCCCAGACAAATCCAATAGCGGTGCCGGTTAAACTGATATATGAATTCCGGGTCCCCGTCCGGCATATGCTGCCAGTCTATCCTTCCCTTAAATTCCACGGCCTTTGCCGTCTGCTCCATATCCCAGGGCAGGTCAAACAGGAACCTCTGTTCCACTGCGTCATCTGCAATCCGCAGGATATGGGCGCATTCCTCCGGCCAGTATTTCCTGCAGTAATCACTGCACCATTTCATATCTATTTTATGATTCTTCACCTGCGCCCTCCTATCAAACAGCCGTTTACCGCCTCATCCCTGCATCTATTATCCCTTGACGCCGCCGGCCGTAATACCTTCCACAAACCATTTCTGGCATACCATAAACACAATCAGCACAGGTATGAGGGAGCACACCGAAGCAGCCATAATCAGCGCATAGTCAGCCCCGTACTGGGAAATAAACATGCGGATGCCCAGCTGGATTGTCTTTAACCTGGTGCTGTTTAAGTAAATCAAAGGTCCCATAAAGTCATTCCATATATTTACAAATGTAAAGATTACCAGGGTTGCAATACCCGGCTTCACCAAGGGCAACGCTACCTTTGCAAAGATACCGTACTCGGAAAGCCCGTCAATCCTGGCTGCCTCCAAAAGCTCGTTGGGCACTCCAATCATGAACTGCCGGATTAAGAACACGCCAAATCCGGAGAACGCCTGCATCAGAATCAGTCCCAGGTGGGAATCCGTCAGCCCCATCCTGGAGATAAGGGCAAACTGGGGAACCATATACGCCTGCCAGGGCACTGCAAAGGTAGTGACTGATACCAGAAACAGGAAATCCCGTCCCTTAAATTCCACCTTGGAAAATCCGTAGGCAGCAAAGCAGCTGGTCAGCACCTGAAGCAGGGTGGTGCATACTGCTATCTTGAAGGTATTTTTAAAGAAAACCAATAAGGGAATCTTATCCCATATAGTCTGGTAGTTCACCCACTGGAATTCCTTTGGAAACAGCTTCATGGGAATACTGAACACCTCGTTGCTGGTCTTTACGGATGCCAGGAGCATCCATCCAAAGGGAATGACCACCAGCACTGCCAGCGCACTTAACAGCATATAGATAAATAATTTACTTTTTAACGTCCTTGTCTCCATCCTATGCCCCTCCTATACGTAATCCGTGAACTTCTTCTCACCCTGGAACTGGACCAGAGTCACTACCAGCACAATGGCAAAGAGCACTAGGGCGCTGGCGCTGGCATAGCCGAATTTAAAGTCCACAAAGGCTGCGTTGTAGATATGGTTCACCAGCACATTGGTGGACCTGCCGGGTCCGCCGCCGGTCATAACATATATCAGGTCAAAGACCTTGAAGCACTGGATGGTCATCATGATGATGACAAAAAACGTGGTTGGTTTTAACATGGGAATGGTGATATAGCGGAATTTCTTAAGCCCTGTGGCACCGTCGATGCTGGCAGCCTCATATAAATCCTGGGAAATGCCCTGGAGGGCCGCCAGGTATACCACCATGTAATACCCCATATACTTCCACACACTGACAATGATGATAACCGTCATGGCCCAGTCCGTGGATGCGCACCATTTGGGCGGATTGGCGATGCCGATAAATTTCAGGAACTCATTGACAGGGCCGAATTCCGGCTGGAACAGCATGTTCCACACAGCGCCCACTGCCACCAGGGAGGCCACGTATGGGAAGAAGAATGCGGTCCTGTACACCACAATCCCCTTTATCTTGGAATTTAACAGCACCGCGATGAGAAGGGCCGCCACCATGGTTAGGGGCACGGTAAACACCGCGTAATACAGGGTGTTGGTGACAGAAATCCGAAAGCCGCTGTCATGGAACAGCTTCACGAAATTCTTAAGTCCCACAAACTCCATGGGTGTGCTGGAGCCGTCCCATTTCATCACGCATAAGACAAAGGTCAATATTACCGGAATAAAGATGAATATAAAATATCCGATAAAATTAGGAAGGATGAAAGAGTAGCCGATGACGTTCCTCTTCAATACTTTTTTCTGTTTTCCTGTCATTTTAATCACCATTTTCCTCATTTTAAGGCGCAAAAAGAGCGTCCAACCCTCGCTGCCACGTTAATCAGACGCTCTTTGCTTGTTATCCTAATACACGTACTGCTTCATAAGCCGGTTTATGCTGTTAGTCTTCCCTGGCTTCCTGTGCTCTCTGGTTCATGTTGGCAATACCTGTGTCCACATCTTCCTCGCCAATCATAATCAGGTCATGCTCTTCCTCCAGCACCTTCCTTACAGCTGCCATCTTGGCGTCCAGCGGACGGTCCAGAACCCAGCTGGTGGTCTTAAGAGCCTCCTGCCCATCCTCTGGGAATCCCGGGATTGCAGCCAGCTTGCTGCTGATGGTCTGGGACTCAGCTGCCGGGAAAATTCCGTTATCAGCCAGAACCTCTGCACCCTCTTCACCGGTCACGAACTTCACATACTCCCATGCCAAATCCGGCACATCGGATTTTGCATTGATGGCAACCGGCGTGGTGGAACCAACCGTGGCGCCTGCCTTGGTATCAGCCGGATGGGGAATGGCGGTCACGCCCCAGTTAAAGTCAAACTTGCCGGCATCCTTATCCTGCGTCAGGGTTCCGATGAACCAGGAGCCCATGGGAATCATTGCACACTGCTGCTGCTCAAACACGCTAATGTAATGGATGCTGCCTGTTTTTAAGTTGGCATAGCTCTGTACCACTCCCTGGTCCTGCATCCTTAAAGCCTGCTCATAATACGGCTTCAGGAAGCTGTAATCCTCGCTCATAAGGGTGTTCTTGCCATCCTGTACAGCCCAGTTGGATACCAGGGCCTGCCAGGTGTGGTTATGGGTTCCGTATACCTTGGCGCTGCCCTCGCCGCTTGTCATCTTCTTAGCCAGCTCCTCATACTCATCCCATGTCATGTCTGCGGAGGGATAAGGAACCCCTGCCTTGTCAAATAAATCCTTGTTAAAGTAAAGCATATACCAGTCCTTACGGAAAGGAAGGGTGTAGCTGCTGCCATCCATCTTTAACTGGTCGGCAACGCCATTGTACATGGTCAGGTCGATTCCGTCCTTCTTAATATATTCATCCAGGCTCAGAATCTGTCCCTTGTCCTTCATGGTAACCTGGTTCTCCGTATCCTTGATGAAAATAACATCCGGGTCAGCATCGCCGCCTGCCAGCATAACCGTCACCTTGTTTGCATATTCGTCAGAAGGCGCATCGATAAATTCCACTTCCACATCCGGATATTTTTCCATAAATGCCTTTGTCACGGAAGTAAACTGGGGGGTGGCATCGTTGTCCCACACGGACACGGTCAGTTTCTGCTTTTCCCCGGAAGCAGCAGCTTCCTTTGTCTCCTTGCTGTCAGCTGCGCCGCCTGCAGCTTCACTGCCTGCCGCCTCGCTGCCTGCCGCCGTGCTCTCAGGAGCCGCAGCCCCCTTGTCCGATGAAGAGCTGCCGCAGCCCGCTGCCATGGTTGCGGTCATGGCTGTCACCAGTGCCAATGCCACTGTTTTCTTTAATCTCATAATAAAACCCTCCTTAAAATTTGCTGTTTCAAATTCTGATATAACTATACCAGAACGAATTCCGAAACCGAATCGACCTATATCATACTTTTTGTAAAATTTTCAGATGAGTTTTATTTTTTTATATAATATCTTCATGTTTTTACAATTTTTTCTGCTTCAGGCACCGGGCCTCATACTCTTTGGGCGACATGCCCATAACTTTTTTAAAGACCTTGCTGAAATAAAAAGGCGTATCAAACCCCAGCAAATCCGACACCTCGTACATCATATACCGGTGGCTGGCAATCAGATCCTTTGCCTTCTCAATCTTGATGGCAGACACATAACTGGTAAAGGATTCCCCCGACTGTTTTTTAAAGGCAGTGCTCAGATAACCCTGGCTTATGTTCAGGGCCTCGGCCACCTGTCCCAGGGTAATCCGCTCCTTATAATGCTCCATCACATACTCCCGGACCAGCTCCGCAATCCTGTCCACCCTGGTATCCCTGCGGCGTTCCAGAATCCGCGAAACCGCCTCCTTGAACCAGTTAATCCACTGGATAATTTGTCCCAGGGTCCCCAGCCGTCCCAGCTTTTCCATTATATTGACCTCATAAGGAAAATCCGGCTCCTCCCCGTCCTCAAAAAAGGAGGACAGGAAAAAATACAGGTTTGCGCAGGCATTGACCGCCTGCTGCCTGGAAGGATTATGCTCCTTCAGCAGACATGCCACCTGGTCCAGTATCTCCTCCAGGCGTCCGCTGTCATTCTGGGCAACAGCCTGAGACAGGTCCTTTTTCAGGAACCCGATATGGAAGCTGCCCGTATGCCTGGCGCTGGTCTCACATTCCTCGGAGTAGAATACAACCGGGTCCACGGAGTGGTAAAAATAGTGGTTGGTGGCGCTCATGGCCTCATACAGCAGCGCCCCGAATTCCCCCAGGCTCTCCTTCCTGCTGCTGACAGCCACGGACACAGATACCTCAAAGTAGTCCCTTACCACGGATATGATTTTTTCTCCCAGACTGCGTATCTGTTCCCTGTAATCCCGGATTCCCTCCGTGGACATCACCAGCACCAGGCTGTTCAGTTCCCGGCGCACCAGGCAGCTGCGGTCAAAATATCCCTTCACCATCTGGCCGATAATATTTTCCGCAAAGGAAATAACCTTTTTCTGGTCCTCTCTTGTAAAGTCAGAGGAAAATCCCTCGTATCCGTAGTTAAAGCTGATGATGGCCAGAACCGGGGCCGTAAGGTAAGAATCGTACCCCTCTCCCCGTTGTTCCGCCCTGTTTTCACTGCCATTCCCGTCATTGTCTTTTCCGTCATTGTCTTTTGCGCCGGCGCACCCGCTGACCGTTCCGCCGTCCGTCAGAAGCCTCTCGATGTATTGCCTGACCGCCTCTTCCCTGGAAACCGTTCCGGCCGTATCAACCGCCTCTGCCTTGCGCTTCATCTCCCGCCGTTCCATGGCAAGCTTCAGGCTGTCCGCCAGCTTTTCTTCTGTCAGCTCCATCTTCACCAGATACTCCACAGCCCCCAGGGACAAAGCCTGCCGCGCCAGGCTGAATTCCTCCAGATTGGTCAGCAGAATGAAAATCACATCATCCCATCCCCGCTCCTTTACAGCCTGCATGAATCCGATTCCGTCCATTCCCGGCATTTTAATGTCCGTAATCACAATATCCGGTTTCTGCTCCTCCATAAGCTTTAATGCCTGCTGTCCGTTTGCCGCCTTTCCGGAAATCTCACATCCATATTCCTTCCAGTCAAGCAGAGACGCAATGCCCGCCAGAATCAACGGCTCATCATCCACAATCATCACACGATACATATATCTCTCCCCTTATCTGTTTCTCAGGACGCCGGATGTTTCTATATGACCTGCTGTCCATATTCCAGCGGCATCCTGACCGTTATCTCCGTAAATTCCCCTTCCCGGCTCTCAATGGAAAGCCCGTACTGGTCTCCGTAATTAAGCTTAATCCTGCGGTCCACATTGGGAAGGCCGATTCCGCTCATAGAGCTTCCCTTTACCTTCTCCGTATGATTCAGAAGGGCGTCCATTTTTTCCTTTGGAATACCCACGCCGTCATCCCTCACCTGAATCACAAGACAGTCATGTTCCCTGTAAACATGAATCACAATGGTCCCATGCTTTCCTCCCGGCTCAATGCCGTTAAAAATGGCATTTTCCACCAGGGGCTGAAGCGTAAGCTTAATGACCAGCGCCTCATAGAGCTCCGGCTCATCCACCCGGACCTCCAAATCAAAGAGCTCCACATACTTCACCTTTTCTATGGTAACATAATCATTCAGAAAATCCAGTTCCTTCTGCAGCGTCACCTTCTCATTAAACCCTTTGGCCATATTCTTAAGCAGTCCCGACAAAGCCGTAACCATCTTGACAATCCCGCTGCTCTTTTGTATAACAGCAATCCACCGGATGGAATCCAGCGTATTATAGAGAAAATGAGGATTAATCTGAGCCTGAAGCATTTTCAGTTCCAAATCACCTTTCTCCTTCTCATCCTCCAGCCGTTCAGCCATCAGTGTATCGATTCGTTCCGACATATCATTGACCACCTTGCCCACGGTGCCGATTTCATCCTCCCCTTCAATATCCGGGTCCCTGGTAAAATTCCCTGCCGCCACATCGCCGATATGGCTGACCAGCCGGTCAATGGGCTTCTTTATCTGATTGGTAATCAGCACAGACAGGATAAATCCGAAAATCAGGCAGGCGGCGAACATAATGATAACGGTCTGAACCACCATCAGCCGGTCATTGCTCAGGCTGTCCAGGGTAATTGTCTCATAGACCATGACGCCGCTTCGTCCATATTTCTCAAAAGCCACCAGGCTTTTCCCGCCGTGAAGCTTCATCTCCAGCAGCCCCTTATCCTGTCCGGACTGCTGGAGCTGCCGGATGACCCGGTCATTTTCCTCCCTATGGCCTTCCGGCTCATAGAGGGAAGCAATCCGTTTCCCCTCACTGGTCACCACCACAGCCTCCTGACCCCCGGTAGTATCCCCCAGCACATCCTGGAACAAATCAGTAGACAGGCAGAGTACCACCCAGCCCCCCGGATTTACCCTGCTCCCGGTCAGCGTTCTGGCAATGGGCAGTACCTGTCCGTCGTGCTGGAAAAAAGGAGAATCCACCAAATCCAGCTCATAGCTGTCCATGGTCTTATCCAGCTCCCCTTCCAGCCAGCCTCCATCCAGAATCCCCCTGGCATCATCCGTACTGCCAAAAGAAGAACCGGTCTGCACCATTCCTCCCCTGTCATCAAACACAGACAGCTTCACAATATAATCCCCGTACTCTGAAATAGCGCAGTAATCCTTAATCAGCTCCGCATAATCCAGCCCCTTCTTCCTGGCCCCGGGCGTCAGCCCCCTTCCAATCTCCCCCAGATTAAAGGTCTTTCTCTCCGTACAGTTCAGGACAATATTAATCATTTCCTCATAAGCCAGCTGATACCGGTAAGAAATACTCTCCACATGATGCTGCAGCGAATTCTTAGCCACCTCCAGCGTCTTCCTGCTGGCAGTAACATAGGAGCAAACACTGACAAAAATAGCAATCACACATATAATAAAAAAGTTATACCGAATCAACCGGGACCGCAGCGTTCTCCCCCAAACCAATTCCTTCATATAAACCTCCCCGCGCCAAAACTCCGCATCCATTTTACCACGAAGCCGCCATAAAGTCAGCATTTCCCCCTAATTAACCCCAAATTCCTCCCCTGTCCCCATCTCCGCCCACATTGACATTCCCCTCCGCCCCATCTTATAATAGAGGGATAAAGATACGCAAAAGGACGGTACATCATGAGCACAAATGAAGCGGAAAAAGAACGGTATGAAATGCTTGTAAACGGAGACATCCGCAAGGTCATCCCACGCCTTGCCATTCCCACCATCATCAGCATGATGGTCAGCGCTATCTACAACATGGCTGACACATTTTTTGTGAGCCAGCTGGGGACCAGCGCCTCAGGCGCTGTGGGCATCATATTCTCGGCCATGGCCATCATCCAGGCCCTTTCCTTTACCATCGGCATGGGAAGCGGCAACTACATGGCCAGGTGTCTGGGAGCAGGACGGCATGAGGACGGGGAACAGGCTGTTTCCGTGGCATTTTTCACCGGTTTCATCCTGGGCACCTGCCTGGGCGCTTTCTGCCTGTTCCACATCGACCAGATTGTCATGCTTCTGGGAGCCACGGAAACCATCAAGCCTTATGCGGTGGAGTATGCCCGCTATATCTTCCTGGCCACCCCCTTCATGATGTGTTCCTTCATTATGAATAACCTGCTGCGGCTCCAGGGCCTGGCGGCCTTTGCCATGGTGGGAATTACCACCGGCGGTATCCTTAACATTGCCCTGGACCCCATTTTCATCTTCGGGCTGGGCCTGGGCACCTCCGGAGCCGCCATCGCCACCGGACTGTCCCAGTTCATCAGCTTCTGTATTCTCCTGGCCCAGTGCAATCTGCGCAGGGAATGCATCCCCATCCGTTTCTCCAATTTCCGCCCATCCATTACCCTGTACGGCAAAATCCTGAACGGCGGCCTTCCCTCCCTGACCCGCCAGGGAATGGCCAGCATTGCAACCATTGTTTTAAATACAACGGCTCATCCCTTTGGCGATGCTGCCATTGCCGCCATGGCCATTGTGAACCGCCTGGTCTACTTCGTCAACTCAGCCGTCATCGGTTTTGGCCAGGGTTTCCAGCCAGTGTGCGGCTTTTCCTATGGCGCAAAAAAATACAGCCGGGTCCGTCAGGCCTACTGGTTCTGCGTGAAATTCACCACCTGTGCGCTGCTGGCGGTCTGCGCCGGCGGGTTCCTTGTCTCCGGACATGTAATCAGTCTGTTCCGGAAAAATGACCCCGAGGTCATTGCCATCGGCACCCTGGCGCTGCGGCTGCAGATTGCCACCATGTGGATGAACGGATTCCTGACCATGAGCAATATGATGTCCCAGTCCATCGGCTACGGGT
Organism: Clostridium sp. 1001271st1 H5; assembly: GCF_005845215.1. Taxonomy (GTDB): domain Bacteria; phylum Bacillota; class Clostridia; order Lachnospirales; family Lachnospiraceae; genus Enterocloster. The sequence goes on along the minus strand of NZ_SPHO01000005.1, from coordinate 215,900 downwards.
TCCGCGCCACTCTTTTAGCCATCTCGCGTCAGGGACTGTTCCTCATACCGGTGCTGCTCATTGCCACCCATTTTCTGGGCTTGTTTGGCATCCAGATTGCCCAGCCCATTGCCGACATCGGCACCCTGGTTCTAACAGTGGTCATTATACGGGGTATATTCAGGGAATTTACCAGGATGGAACAGTCTGTAAAAACAGCTGTTTAGGGAGCGCTTTAAAATTGCGCGGGGCAGCCCCTAAAACTCCCTGCCATGTGTTCTACATCCCGGAATTTATCATATATTTTTAATAATTCCCATCACCAGGAGCGTTTATGAATCAATCATTGACTGCATCCTCCCCTGTTTCCAAGCGCCTTTCCCCCAGGAAAATGGCCTTTATTACCGGAACCCTGCTTCTGACCTCCACCGGATTCATATGCAGGATTCTGGGATTCTTTTACCGGATCTTCATGTCCAGGACCATCGGCGCAGAGGGACTGGGTATATACAATATGGTGCATCCCATATTCAGCATTTGTTTTGCTGTCTGTGCAGGCTCCATCCAGACTGCTCTTTCACAGTACGTGGCTGCCAACCAGTCCCGGGGCAAGGCCGTGTTCAGGACGGGTCTGGTCATTGCCATGGGCATGTCCTTCCTCCTGGCCTGGGGCATCTATGGAAATGCCGGATTTCTGGCAGAGAAGCTTCTGCTGGAGCCCCGGTGCGCCCCCTACCTTCCGGTGATGGCAGTGTCCGTCCCCTTTGCAGCCCTTCACGCCTGCATCAACGGTTATTACTACGGCATGCAGAAAGCCCGGGTCCCCGCCTTCTCCCAGGTAGCGGAGCAGGTCATACGCATGGGCGCCGTATTCCTCATTGCCAGCGTCTGGCTGGAATCAGGACGCCAGATTACGGTAAGCCTTGCTGTATACGGACACCTGATTGGCGAGATGGCCTCTGCTGTATTCACTGTGTTCTGCCTTGGATTTTTTCCGCCCCATAAGGATGGGGATTCCCGCCGCGCGCCAGCCATCCCCCTCTCCTTCAGCGCCACCGCTGCCCCTCTTATGGCCCTGGCTCTTCCCCTCATGGGAAACCGCCTTATACTTAATGTGCTGGGAAGCGCGGAAGCCATATGGATTCCCAACCGGCTGATGAGCTCCGGCCTTACCAATTCCGAGGCCCTGTCCGTATACGGCGTGCTGACCAGCATGGCCCTGCCTTTCATCCTGTTTCCCTCTGCCATCACCAACTCCATGGCAGTGCTTCTTCTGCCCACGGTGGCCGAAGCCCAGGCGGACGGCAATGAGGCCCGTATTTCCTCCATGATATCCATGTCCCTGCGCTACAGCTGCTATATGGGCGTACTGTGCATCGGCATATTCACTCTCTTCGGGAACCAGCTTGGCGTCAGCGTTTTCCACGACCAGAATGCCGGTACCTATATCACCATCCTTTCCTGGCTGTGTCCTTTCATGTACCTGGCAACCACCATGGGAAGCATCCTGAACGGCCTCGGGAGAACCTCCTCCACCTTTTTCCAGAATGTGTGCGCCATGGTCATCCGGCTGGCATTTGTGCTCTTTGCCATCCCCCGATACGGAATCCTGGGATACCTGTGGGGTATGCTGGCCAGTGAGCTGGCCCTGGCCCTTATGTGCTTTCTTGCGGTAAAACGCCTGGTCCCCTTCCGCTGGGACACCGCCAACATGATTATTAAGCCTGTGCTCCTTTTGCTGGTATCCATCGGCATGTACCTGGCATTCACCCAGGCCTGCGTCTGGCTTAAGGAGCTGCCCCTCTTTATCATGACAGCGGTGCAGATTCTGTTCCTTTGCTTCAGCTACATGGGACTTCTGCTCCTGTTCCACAAAAAGCGGCCCCTGCCATAGACTGGCAGGGACCGCTTTTCCCTGGCTGTGCGCCGTATATCTGCGGAACACTTCTTACGTATTATATTTTTCCACATAATAGCTTAGGATGTCCGTCAATATATAAGATTCATATATCTCAAACACAGTCTCATTATCATTATACAGACAGAACGATGTGGCGTTTATTTTGAGAAGGGGCTGGTTCTGTTCTGTCTCCAGATACCCGTAGATTTCACTGTTTCCCAATGTGGCGTTTAAAATCTGGCGCGCCTTTGTGAAGGAGAGCTGGTAAAAGGATTTCAGCACCTCATACAGGGAGTTATGGTTGAAATCAAACAGCTCCAGCTTTGGGAACAGCTTTCTTGGAAGAATGGAGGTGTTGATGCAGTACGGACTGCCGTCAGCATAGTAAATGCTCTTGATGACATAGACCTCCTCCTTTTCCTTTAAACCCATTCTGCGCCTTACATCGGCATCCGCTTCCTTAACAGTCAGGGATAAAAGCTTCTTGGACGGTGTCTTCCCCTGATGGAGGATGGCTTCGGTAAAGCTGTAGATGCGTGACAATCCCTCCGACGCATGGTCGCGGACAAAGCTTCCTTTTCCCTTGATGCGGTAGAGAAACCCCTCATGGACCAGCTCGTCTATGGCCTTTCGGACCGTAATCCTGCTTACTCCATAGGACGCGCACAGTTCATATTCCGATGGAATGACCTGGTTGGGCCTGTATTCCATGCTCTCGATTTTATGTATGATATCCTGTCTGATTTGCTCATATTTGGCTAATTTCTCTCTCATGATAACCTCAATCCGTTCACTTACTGTTTTTATCATTATATACTGAGAGAGACATTCTTTCAACTTATGCCGCTGTTTTCCGGGATATTTTCTTCCAGTTCATGTATCCGTAGAGGGAATTCAGCAGGTTCACGGTCTTCATCACAATGATGAGCAGGGCCGTGGTATCTCCTGATGCAAACACCATAATCCACATAATAATGGAAAGGGCGTTGACAATGACCCACATAAGCCACTGTTCGGAGTAACGGAGCAGGTAGAGCATACTGGCAATGACTGAAACCACGGTTGTCAGTGAATCCATAAACGCGAAGGAACCGCCCATGTATTTTAACACTTCCGAATAACCCCATACTCCCAGGGCTGTTGCTGCCGCTACCCCTGCAATGAGCTTAGGCGTCATGGTGCGGAATCTGACCTCGCCGTCGCTGGTCGCGTTCTTTTTCCACAGATAGATGGCCGTGGCGCTGACCGGTATGCTGTAGAGTACATTGTACATTACCTCGCCGTACAGCGGTATACCCATGCACTGGTACGCATACATGGCGCTGTTAATGATGGCAAAATACAGTCCTGCCACCTTGCCCTTGGCTCCCAGCACCAGGTTCAGGCTGCCTGTAAGGCTCAGCACCAGCATGAACGGCGTATCCCCGTTGATGAACCATATGACGGCCATCAGGGAGCAAACAAAAACCAGCCAGACTTTTTCAAATATGCTCCAATCATGAAAGAACTCTTTTATTTTATTCATATGAAATTCCCCTCCGCATTCGTTTTTTATATACAGCCATCCAGAATATCTGATATGAAATCCTGCTGCTCAAACATCTCCATGGTCATCACCGGCCCCTGTATGCCTACGATACTTGCGGCTACCCGGTTGGCCAGCCTTACGCATTGCTCCGTATCCAGCCCTTTATAGTATCCCGCAATCATGGCAGCCACATGGCTGTCCCCCGCCCCTATGGTATCCTTTACCTTTGTCTTGACAGCAGGCACTGACTTCATCACCCTGCCGTCATAATACATGGTGCCGGCAGCTCCCATGGTCACCACCACAAGATTGTGGTTCAGACTGTGCAGGTACCTCAGGCAGTCCTCCACCGTTGCCTGCTTTGTATAATCAAAGGCTTCTTTCTCATTGATGTGGAGAATGGGATTCACCGACAGGATGCGCTCCATCACCGGTGACTCTATCCCGGTTATAACAGGTCCCGGAGCAAAGAAAACCCGCTTCTCCCTCAGACTGTCCCCGGCGCTCTCCATCCAGCCGGATATAACCCGGCGGCCGCCGCCGCACACCTGGTACCCGGCTACATAGATGCTGTCATAAGCATCCGGGGACAGCGGTTCAAACCAGGATGAACGGAAACAGCCTTCAGCTCCCTTTACCGTGATGAAGGTGCGCTCTCCGTCCTCCTCCACCAGGCACAGGCAGTAACCGTTGTCCCTCTCCTCTTCCCTGATAAGGATGGGGTATCCCAGGTTCTCCAAATCCCCGGCAATCATATCCCCGTACATCCCCCTTCCCACAGGCACAAACAGGTCGTGTTCCACGCCAAAGCCCCGCAGGGTGCCGGCCACATTGTAAGCGCATCCCCCCACCGTGGTCATGGTTTCGCTGCACAGAATGTCCTCTCCGCTTTTGGGCAGGCGTTTGATTTTCATTATGATATCAATGATGGCTGCGCCTATTACCAGGGTTTTCATGCAAGTCTCTCCCTTCCTATTTCCAGTATCCGGATGTAATGGTCAAAGTCAGCATCATTCTGCTGTCTCAGGGTGTCAATGTATTCCTGTTTTATCTGTCCGGCCCCTGTAAATGCGCCGCAGACAGCCGTTGCCATGGCCCCGATGGTATCGGTGTCGCCTGCCATATTGGCGCAGAGCAGGCAGGACCGGTTTGGGTCCTGGGCAAAATATGCCACGGACAGGGCAGCCGGTACAGACTCGATGATGCCCACTCCGGTGCCCACCACATCGTAAAGCCTGCGGATAAATCCTTCCTCGTCCCCCTTATGCGTCCTGGCAATCTCCAGTCCAATCCGCAGGCGCTCTCCCAGTTTCGGGCTGAACGTCTCACATCCCAGGCTGCAGCCTATCTCCTCAATCCCAAACACATCCTCCATAATTTCCTCAAAATCATCCTTCACAATGGCCGAGCTCACAGCGGCTGCAATCATGGCTGCACCGGCTATGGTCACATCGCTGGTATGGGTGGCCCTTGACACCTGGTACACGTACCTGGCTATATCCTCCTTCTGCTCCGGCCTGAAGAGGCAGCCGATGGGGGCAATCCTCATGGCGCTTCCGTTGGATAATGCCTTGTCCGTAATCCTGGAATCCTGGATGCCGTCCCGGAAATTGGCCAGGGCCACCTTGGAGGTGGGGCCCAGGATATTGTTCTCAAAGGCATTTTCCTTCTCAGCCCAGGCCAGCATTCTTAAGGCAATGTCCCTGGTGTCCGGTTCATAACCAGTGGATGCAATGGAATCCAGCAGCACAAGGGCCTGGCCCGTATCATCGGTAAACTGGCCTTTTTTATAATTAAATGCCACATCATTCTCAGCCGGTCCGTCTAAAAATCCCTCAATCCGGCCGAAAAACGCCTTCACTCTCTTCCTTCCCCACAACTCGGCAGGCATGCCCATGGCATCGCCCAGAGCCATCCCGTACAGGGCGCCGGCAATTTTGTCTTTCATACTGTTTCCTCCTGGTAAATTTATTATTACATTTTGTCATTACAACTTGTATTGTTATTTGCAATATAATCTTATCTGACATTCCTGTCAATATAAAATTGTATCTTTATGCATATAGACATAAAACATAATTATTTTTCGTTTTTTCCCCTCTTATTTTTGTGTATTTTACACAACCAAAGCAGAAATCATCCTAAACCGCCCATTTCTGTTTAAAAGGGGAAGGGATGTGGTATACCGGTCTGTCATGAATTCCATACAGCATGGATTACGTCCCGAAGGGCCGGTTTTTTCAGCTTTTTGCCATCCGCTTCCCAGGTTGACTTTCCCATGGTTTCGAGATATAGTATTTAAATGGTTATTTTTGAAATACGAAAGGATTGTGATTTATATGGAAAAAAACAGAGAAGCAAAAGAGGTGGACCTGGGCACAGGAAGCGTGGGGAAACTTCTTTTTCAGTTGGCCCTGCCGGCCATTACAGCCCAAATCATCAACGTGCTGTATAACATGGTAGACCGTATGTACATCGGCCATCTGCCCGGCGAAGGCGCCAACGCACTTACAGGCGTAGGCGTCACCTTCCCGGTCATCATGGCAATTTCAGCCTTTGCCGCCCTGGTGAGCATGGGCGGCGCTCCCAGGGCGTCCATCATGCTGGGCAAGGGCAGGAAGGAGGAGGCCGAAAACATCCTGGGCAACTGCACCACTGCCCTCATAACCGTGGCCGTTGTGCTGACCGCCTTTTTCCTCATCTTCGGCCGCCGCATTCTGCTGATGTTCGGCGCCAGCGGCAATACAATAGAATATGGCTGGGCTTACATGCAGATTTATTCCCTGGGAACCATTTTCGTACAGCTGGCCCTGGGACTCAATGCCTTCATCAACGCCCAGGGATATGCCAAGACAGGCATGTACACCGTGCTCATCGGAGCCATATGCAACATCATCCTGGACCCCATCCTCATGTTTGTGTTCCACATGGGCGTACGGGGCGCGGCCCTGGCAACCATTATCTCCCAGGGAATCTCCGCTGCCTGGGTGGTCCTGTTTCTTATATCCAATAAAAGCTACCTTAAGATACGCACCTGTTACATGCGGCCCAGAAGGGAAATCCTCATGCCGGCCATTGCACTGGGCGCCGCCCCCTTTGTTATGCAGTTCACGGAAAGCATCCTGAACATCTGTTTTAATACCTCCCTGTTAAAATACGGAGGCGATGTGGCAGTAGGCGCCATGACCATTATGGGAAGCGTAATGCAGTTCTCCCTTCTCCCCCTCCAGGGACTGACCCAGGGTGCCCAGCCCATCATCAGCTTTAACTACGGGGCCAGGAAGCTGGACCGTGTAAGCAGGACCTTCCGCCTGCTGCTGGCTTCATGTATGGCCTACTCCACTGCGCTCTGGGCCGTAGCCATGTTCGCTCCCATGGTTTATATCCGTATTTTCACCCAGGACCCTGCCCTGACAGCGTTCAGCCAGTGGTCCATCCGCATCTATATGGCGGCTTCCCTGCTCTTTGGAGCCCAGCTGGCATGCCAGCAGACCTTTATCGCCATCGGCGACAGCAAGACCTCCCTGTTCCTGGCCCTGCTGCGCAAGGTCATCCTGCTGATACCCCTTATTTATATTCTGCCTAACCTCTTTGAAAATAAGGTATTTGCCGTATTTGTGGCCGAACCCATTGCCGACACCATCGCAGTGTGCACCACCGTAACCCTGTTCATTCTTTCCTTCCGGAAAATGAAGCGGGAGCTTTCCGCCTGATTCCGGCAGCCAGCCGGAGCAGACGGTTCAGGCAGATAATTGGAGCAGAATGCCCACACAATATACAACACCCCAAGGCTGCCTTGTTTTCGGAAGCCTTGGGGTGTTGTTATGTTAAATTTATCTCTGGTCCCTGTCCAGGCTTCAGACCTGGTCGTAAATCCTCTGAAGGAACTCCACATCCCCATGATACCGCTCCTGGCTGGAATTCTCCAGCAGCATGGCGATGTGGGGCTTCATTTTCTTTACATGCCTCATAAGGGGTTCATACCGGAACAGCCCGTCTCCCACATGGCGGAACAGCTGTTCCTGCCCGTCAAAGACAAAATCCTTCACATGAAGGGCCCCTATGCGGTCGCCGTAGTATGCAAAGGCCCTGTCAATGACACGCTCCTGGGCCTCAGGCTCCGTTTCATCCGGATGAATCAGGTTTACAGCATCCAGTATCACCTCCACATTGGGGGAATTAATGTCCTCCAGGAAGCGTTTCATCCTGGCCGGGCTGTACAGAGTGTGGTTAAATACGCCCTCCACGCCCACGATGACGCCCAGCTTCTCAGCCGCAGCCACAATCTCCTTCATGCTCTTGAGAAGCAGCTGGTAGGCGTCTTCTGTATAGGTTTCCTCTGTGACCCTGAAATCCGGGTCCAGGCGTCCGGTCTCAGTCCCCACCATATCTGCCCCGATGATTCTGGCATATTTCAGGTGTTCTATGAAACGCGCCACCTCTGACCGCCGTCTGGACTCAACGGGATTGGTGGGATTGATATAACAGCCCAGCACAGCCACATGGATGCTATTCTTCTCCAGCTCCCCGGCAATGGCCCGGGCGAATCCGCTGCTGTAACGGCCTGTGGTAAAATCATAATCGCTGATGGACTTTCCAAATGCCAGCTGAATCTGATGGATATCATGTTCCCTCACCCGGGCAAACAGCTTTTCCATTTCCATCCTGGGACATAAATCATGGCATCTCATGCCTGTATTCAGTTTCATGGCCTCTCTCCTTTGCAAACGTTCTCAAGTCCTATTTTACCACGGTTATTCCAGGTTTTCCATCTTTTTCTTCCCTGCTTTTTCCTTCATATAGGCATCCATGGCATCTGCGACGGTTTTGGAATAGGCCACAGCCTCCACCACTGTCTTGGCTCCCAAAACCACGTCGCCGGAGGCAAAGATTCCCTCCACCGTTGTCTCCCCCTGTTCATCTGTCTCCAGAAGGCCGTTTCTGGTGGCTTTCAGTCCTTGTGTGGTGTTGACCAGCTTGCTCTTTGGCCCCTGGCTGATGGAAATAATGACAGAGTCAGCGTAAATCTGCTCCTGCTCCCGGGAATAACCTGTCACATTTCCCTCCTCATCGTACAGAATCTGCTGGAATACAGGTCCATTGTCATTGATTTCCACCACATTCCGGTTAAACTCGAATTTAGCCCCGTCCAGCATGGCATACTGGGTTTCGTGAAGGCTGGCGTCTGAGTGGCTTCCCCTGGCATAGAGGGTTACATGGTGGGAGCCCTTGCGGATAACGGTCCTGGCCACGTCCATGGCGGAATTCCCCACCCCGATGATGGCCACCCGGTCCCCCAGGTCATAGGCATCCGGGTTGGCCAGATAGTCAATGGCAAAATGGACATTTCCCAGGGACTCTCCCTTGATTCCCAGCTTCTTTGGACGCCACACGCCGGTGCCGATGAAAATGCTCTCATACCCGTCCCGGAACAGGTCCTTGATTTCCAGCGCGCCTCCGATGGTGGTGTTGGGACGAATCCTGATTCCCATGGACAGAAGCTTCTTCTTATAGCGCTCCAGAATGGACTTTGGCAGGCGGAATTCAGGTATTCCATACTGCAGTACGCCGCCAATCTTGTCCCTGGAGTCAAAGATGGTCACACTGTATCCTTTCTTTGTCAGCAGGATGGCGATGGTGATTCCCGCGGGTCCTGCCCCGATAACAGCCACTTTTGTTCCGTTCTTTGGCTGGCACCGGATGTCAATGCGCTCCAGGCATGTATCTGATATATAATTTTCTATACTGCTCACATGGACCGGCTGTCCCTTCCTTCCCAGGACACAGTGGCCCTCGCACTGCCGCTCATGATTGCATACAAGGGAACACACCAATGACATGGGGTTATTGGAAAACAGCATGGCGCCTGCTTCTTCCAGTCCCCCTTCTTTCAGGGCCTTAATCATTGCGGGTATGGGGGTGTGGATTGGGCATCCCTGCTGACACATGGGTTTCTTACACTGAAGACAACGGCTGGCTTCGTCGATTACATGAACTGCCATGGCATGGTTCCTCCTTTAAACTGCTTTCATCTCATTTTTGCAGCCCCAATCATAGCACAGCCCTCCGGGCGAATCAACAGCGCCAATGTACTTTTTGCAAAACAGCCTGTCGCAAAAATAACGGGGCCCACCGGCAATTCTGAGAGAGAATTCCCACCGGCCCCGGCCCCATGGCAGCAGAATGCCCCCGGGACAGGTTTTACACCTGAAGCCCGGGGGCAATTTGCTGTAAACAGCAGGGGACTCTGCGTGTCTGTCCCTGCCGGTTCTTGTTAAATGCTTCACCCGTTAAATAAATAACTTTTAATCTGCTTCCGGCTACCGCGTCACCGCTGCCCTGCTTCCCCTGACAATCCGGAACACGCCGGACAGCTCCAGCATCCTGGCCACATTGTAAAAGATAAAGGAATCAATGGGCCATTTCACCAGGTTCTGTATGATTCTGGGAGGCAGAAGTATCATGAATGCCTGCCCGTACAGAATACTGAGGCACAGGGTGTTGAGAATCACGTTGCACACCAGGCAGACCAGGAAATGGGCTGCCAGAACCCTGGTGAATTTTAACGGCTTCCTGTATAAGAAAAACCCGTAAATCAGGCCGGCCAGCATGGTCACCAGCGTCAGGCCGGGAAAAAAGGCGCCCACCGGCTTTATGAGATATTTGACAATGTCCAGCGCCCCTGCGAACAGACAGCTGACCGCAGGACCAAAAAGATAGGCCACTAACTGGTTGGGTATGCCGGAAAAACCGATTCTCTGGGTGCTGGTCAGCTCAATACGGAAATTCACCAGGATGATTGCGGCCGCCGCCAGCATGGCGCACACAGTGATGGTCCTGACACTCTTTAGCTCCCGGGAGGAGCTGCCAAACAGTTCTGCTAATTTCTTCATGATTCATTACCTCCTTTGCAGATTTCACGGACTACAAACGGAGATATACAATGGCAGGTGCAGGAACCTTTCTTCCTGGCATACAAAAAACGGCCCCGGGAACCATATCCACATTTATGCCGGGACATGGCTTCCCTGTGCGAGAACGTGCTTCGTCACAGAATTCCAAACACGCTTTTAACCGGTGTAAACCGGCTGCACATAAAACAGGCCGCTCCATCTATCTCTGTTGCAGCGGGATGCAGCATATGCACCGCAGGGAGATTCCCTTGGGGAATCCTCTTTCGTCCAGCTGACAACTCCCTGTCCAGCCGGCACTTAACGCACATATACCTACTCTGCTTCTGTTTTTATTGTATCTTCTACTATACACCATATATAAAGATATGCAAGCACTTTTTTATTTTCCCGCTCCCGCTACCCCTTACGGAGCTTCCCAGTAATAAGTCCCATTCTCCAGGGTGCGGATGGCGAAATCCTCATCATACAGGTATTCCAGACAGGAAAAGGTCTTGCTGATAACCATTTTAAGCTTGATAAACTCCGACTGGTCCCTGGGCACATGGTCTATGCCGTAAGCCAGGCAGGCCACCTCCTTGGTGGTCATCCTGTGATGGCCGTGGTCCAGGATATGCTTGATTAAGTCCGTCTTATCCAGATAAGCAAATACAATCCGGTCCACCACCCGCTTCACGTCCCGGATGGGTTCCTTGTGCGCCGGGAGAATCAGGCAGTCACCGTACCGGTGCTTCAGCCTTTCCAGGGAATCAAAATACCCCTTAAGCAGATGCTCATCCGGATAGGTGGTGCCCACAATAGGCACAATGCCGTCAATGACCTGGTCCGCGCTAAAGAGAATCTTATGCTTCCGGTCGTAAAGTCCCATCTGCCCGTAGGTATGTCCCTTAAGCCCCACTGTCTCCAGGTCATAATCCCCATAGCTCAGAATCTGCCCCTCATTGACCGGTGTGTAGGGATATCCCGGTATCTCAAATTCCCATCCCCTGTTCTCCCGAATCCTGCGGTTCACTTCCATAAACATGTTCCAAATCTCCGGCGTCCCATCCTCTGTCACCCCAACGCTCTGCAGCACCTGGGGCTGGTCCTCCGTGGAGCCGTGGCTGTGATTGTAGTAAAGGCAGTCATAGCAGTGCCTGTCTTCCTGGGGATTCATGAACAGCCTTGCGCCTCTGGCCGCATACTCGCTGGCCAGGCCGCAGTGGTCATGGTGCTTGTGGGTCAGGAATATATCCAGCCTGTCATAGGTGATTCCCAGCTTTTCCAGCTCCGCTTCCATGACGCGCAGACACGTCCTGCTGCGGAAACCAGCGTCCACCATCAGGCTTCTTCCCCCATCCTTTCCGGGAATGAGGAATATCTTAATCTCATCAATACTTTTCTGATTGCTGTGAAGCTCCACTTCAAAAATTCCCGGAGCGCGTTCCAACATAACTTCCACCTGTCTTTCATTCTGTCATTCTATGGTCATTTTATTCTGCGGGTTTGCCACCTTGGCATGGTTCTTCCCCTATACAATCCCTGTTTTGCCGCCGCCTTTTAGCTGTACTCACCACGGACCAGGCAATCAGGGTTCCCATCATGCTTCCTGCCAGCACATCCGTGGGAAAATGGACAAAGAGATACAGTCTGGAAAATGCGATGAGCACAGCCAGCATAAGGGCGGGAATTCCCCATTTCCTGTTAAAAAGGAAAATACAGACCGCTCCCTCAAAGCTCACCAGGGAATGTCCGGAGGGAAAGGAATAATCCCCGGGCACACGGACCAGCAGCTCCACGGCAGGCTCCAGCCAGCAGGGCCGCTGCCTGGCTATCATATTCTTAAGCAGTACATTGCCCAAAAGGAATCCGGCTGCTATGGATACCAGCATGCATCCTCCCAAAAGCCTGGTTCTTGGAAATGAAAAAAGCAGGACACCCATAAGGAGCCAGAACCATCCGTGGTCGCCCAGAGAGGTAATGAACACCATAAGCCCGTCTACCAAAGGCGTGTGAAGTTCCTGCAGTGTATATAAAATCCGGAATTCGATACCGTCCACCTCATTTCCAGGTTAATATCCCCTGTTCATACCATTATATCCCACACCATATCATTTTGCAATCTGTTAATATTTTAACAAAAATTGCGATTTTAGTCAAAATCCTTGCATTTTTATGAATATGTGATAAAATCCCTAACAAAATAAAGGCTCCGGAGCGTATCAATGCTAATACACCCCCCAGCCCGGAAAAAGGGAGAATATGAGTATGGCAAAATCAAGTGTGAAAGAATTCCTGAAGCGGAAAAATGTAAACATCACGGTACAGACCTATCTGATTGACGCCCTGGGAGCCATGGCCTTCGGCCTGTTTGCATCCCTTCTCATCGGCACCATTTTCGGTACCCTGGGGCAGCAGTTCCAGATAGAAATTTTCAATGTCATTGCGGACTATGCAAAAAGCGCTACCGGCGCAGCCCTTGGCATCGCCATTGCCCACGCCTTAAAAGCGCCCCAGCTGGTGCTGTTCTCCGCCGCCACGGTAGGCATTGCGGGCAATGCCCTGGGAGGTCCTGTTGGCGCTCTGGTGGCCACCATTGTGGCGGCTGAACTAGGCAAAATTGTATCCAAGGAAACCCGCCTGGACATCATTGTAACCCCCGGACTCACCATTATATCCGGTGTGCTGGTGGCCCAGTTTGTAGGACCCGGCGTGGCCGGATTCATGAGCTGGTTTGGGAATCTGGTAAAGACGGCCACGGAAATGCAGCCCTTTATCATGGGAATCCTGGTGTCGGCCCTTATCGGCATTGCCCTGACCCTTCCCATCAGCAGTGCAGCCATCTGTATCGCCTTATCCCTGGACGGACTGGCCGGGGGAGCAGCCACAGCCGGCTGCTGCGCCCAGATGATTGGCTTTGCCGTCATGAGCTACCGGGAGAATAAAGTGGGCGGACTGATGGCCCAGGGCCTGGGAACCAGTATGCTGCAGATGGGCAACATCGTGCTGAATCCCCGTATCTGGATACCTCCCACACTGGCATCCATGATTACTGGCCCCATAGCCACCATGGTCTTTTGCCTGGAAAACATCCCTGCCGGGTCAGGCATGGGCACCTGCGGTCTGGTAGGCCCCATCGGCGTATACACGGCCATGGGCGGCGGGACCAGGATGTGGGTGGGCATCCTTTTGGTGTGCTTCCTGCTGCCCGCTGTGCTGACCTTTGTGTTTGGAGAGGTGCTGCGGAAGATGGGGTGGATTAAGGAGGGGGATTTGAAGCTGAATTTGTAAAATGGAAGGGTTTATTCTTGTGGTTCGTATTCAGCTTATATGTTCAGGGCAGGTGTAACGCGGCAGGTTCTGGCTGTGTTTCCCGTATTCAATGGCTTTGGCCGGACAGCGGCTGATGCAGGCCATGCAGTGGGTGCAGCTTTGCCCCCATACAGGAGTTCCGTTCTTCAGGCGTATGTTGTTCAAAGGACAGACGGCAGCGCATTTTCCGCAGGAGATGCAGGCATCTGTGGAGCGGAACTTTTTGGCGTGGACAAAGACAGGGTAAAACAGTGCGTTTACAATGCCGCTGTTGATTCTGTCCTTCAGCGTTACGGGAAGCCGGGGGATAGGCCTGCCGTGTTTGATGAGCCGGGCGGTTTTGTCGGTTGCGCTTTGGGATTGGCGGATTATCCGTGCTGCTTCTTCCTGTGTGGGCGTGGTAAACATTGCAATGTAGTTTTCAGGCATGATTATCTGGGCGCAGCCTGAATAGTCCAGGTGTTTGGCGGCAGCTAATTTTTCCAGGTATTTACCGGCGTTTCCAATGTTTCCTCCGCAGGTCATTACAAAATATATGTTTCTGTTTCCGGTTAATTCCGTGTTTTCCAGCCACTCCTGCACAATGCGCGGGATTCTCCATGCATAGGTGGGGGAAACCACCACCCATGGGGTATCCGAGTACATGCCTGTAAAATCACGGCTGCGTATTTTTTCTTCCAGATTCAGGATTTTGTCCTTTGTCTCAAGGCTGATTCTCCTTGCTGTATACTCACTGTTTCCTGTTCCAGAAAAATATAGAATCATAAGGGTTGTCTCCTTCTGCTTTATATGGCTGGTTGTCCGTCTTTTCTATTATGACAGGTCAATTGAATTCATTATCCGCCGTATCTCCCAAAGGTTGGTGTAGCAGGCGCCGGGCCTCCATGCTCTCGGAGATGTCCGTGCAGGCGCTGATGATAGCCAGGCGGCCGTCCTCCGCCTCAATGACACGGCCCTTGTCCAGGGTCCAGAACCAGGTGCCGTCCTTCTTGGGCATGCGGTAGGTGGTGGTGTATTCCAGGCCGGTGTAATACCGCGGTCCTATGTCTGCCGCCACCCGTTCCCGGTCATCCGGGTGAATGGTGTTGATGACCTGTCCCCGGATTGCCTCCCGCAATTCCTCAAAGGTTTCATAGCCCAGCAGCTTTACCATCTCATGGTTGGCAAAATACAGCGGAAATCCTTCCTCGCAGTAACCTCCTATCATGCCGCCGGGCATCATCTGGGCAAAGATGGAGGCAGCGGCCCTGCGGTTCTCCTCGTCCAGCTTCATGAAGGACTCGTCCTTTTCCGAAATATATACTGCGGACGACAGGGCGCGCCGGGAGGCTTCCAGCTGCTGCTCCCTGTGCTTCTGCTGGGATATATCGCTTATGGCTCCGTAGTAAAGCCAGTGGCCGTCCTGCTCCCTGAGGAAAAATACCCTCAGATGCATCCACATGGAAGTTCCGTCTCCCCGCCTGCTGCGCAGGTCCCCTTCCGCTCCTTTTATAGGATTTTGTCTGGCCCGGCTGAATATTTCCATCACACGGCTCCTGTCCTCCTCAAATATGGTGTCCATAATGGATTTGCGTACTTCCTCCAGGTCCATGCCCGTGGTGCGGGTGACGGAACAGTACTGCTCATTGACCCTCAGAAGCTCCAGCCTGCCCTCGTATAAATCATAAAATGCAACAGCGCCCAGAATATTATTCATCATGGCATCGCTTACCATGTCCCCGTTCATCAGCTCCTGAAGACGAATCCGCTCAATCTGCCTCGCCTTGATTCCCCTGAAATCAATGTTGGCCTCATCTGACAGAAGCGGTTCAAAAACTTCTATGGGCATGGGATGGTAGAAATAATATCCCTGCCCGTAGGTGCAGCCCATGTCCAGAAGCAGCTCCATCTGTTCCTTGCTCTCGACTCCCTCCGCTATCATGCGTATGCCCACAATATTGGCCATACGGGTGATTGCCTCCAGGATTCCCATGCCCTTGTCCACGCTGCTGCGGTCCATATCCAGGAATTTCATGTCGATTTTCAGGACATCCACATTTACATCCTTCAGCATGTTCAGGGATGAATAACCGCTGCCGAAATCATCCATAAGCACGGTAAAGCCTGCGGTCCGCAGCTCCTCCACCACAGCTGTTATGACCTTGTATTCCTCCACATAGGCGCTCTCCGTAATCTCTATCTCTATCAGCCCGGGGTCCAGGCAGTAGCGTCTGATAAGCTCCTGGAATACCTGGGTCACATTCAGGGCATAAATGTCCATCCTGGACACATTGACCGATATGGGAATGGGCCTGCGGCCGCTGTCTATCCATTTTCTGACATTCCTGCAGACCTCCTCCCAGACATACAGGTCCAGCTTTGTTATGAGCCCGTTGTTCTCCAAAAGGGGAATGAACACGCCGGGGGCTATGAGGCCCCGCACCGGGTGGTTCCATCGCACCAGGGATTCCAGCCCCACAATCTTTCCGGTCCGCATATTGCACTTGGGCTGGGCATAGAAGGTGAATTCGCCATTGGCCAGGGCCCGCTGTATCTCAGATAAAAGCCTGTGGTCCTCCTCCATCTTCTGCTTCATGCGGCTGTCATACCGGCTGACCCTCTGGGCGTAATTACCCTTCACCGAGGACAGGGCTATGACGGCCAGGTCATACATGTTGCTGACAGGGAGGCCCCCACCGTCAATTCCATAGATGCCAAAGGCCGGAAGGAAGCCGGCTGTGCCGCCATACTCCTTCATGTACCTGGTTATCTCCTCCTGCAGCCTGCGCAGGACAGCGGGCGCATCCGGAAGCAGTATAACGAAATCGTCTCCGCCCATATAACCGGCCAGCCCGCCCTCCTCTGCCCGCGTCTTATCCAGCAGTGCCCCAATCATGGCCAGCAGGCGGTCCCCTGTTTCCGGCCCATACCAGTCATTAAATAGCTTAAAATGCTCAATATCAATGGCCATGAGGCAGTAATCCTCAGGGTTTCTTACATGTTTCAGGAAAGCGTCCGACTGCCTGAAAAACACCGGCCTCCTGCAAAGCCCGGTGACGGGGTCCGGGCGCTCCTCCGGCTCCTGATTTCCCCTGGTCAATGATTCTTCCCTGCGTTTTTGCTCGTCAATGTCCTGTATAAAGCACATGACAATGTTCTCGTCCTCAGCGCCGTTCAAAATAGGCACTACAATCTGCGCCACCCAGCACCAGGTTCCGTCCACCTTCCGTTTGCGGAACTCCCCTTTCAGGACGCGGCTGTCATCACGGTCCCAAAGGCAGGATGTGATGCGCTCCGGGTCCCAGAACGTCAGGAACCGCCGGGCATCGTCCGGATGAATCATGTGTTCCGATACATCCCGGACCATGGAGCCCAGCGTTCCCTCCGGCGCAGGAATTACATACTTCCCCTCCTGATGGTACAGTATCTTATAGTAATCCCTGGTGAAATTCAGCTCAAACAATTCGTCATAGGCAGAAATGCTGGTAAGGTTGTAAAAGAGATTCTTATTGCCCTCATAGATTTCCCGGACCAGAATCACCCGGCAGGCCCCATGTCCCGGCCAGTCCATGTCACCTGTACTCACTTCCACCCACTGCTGGATGGCTTTGTTATAAAACATGACAGCCCCGTCCGAATCTTCATTTAGCGGACAGCCCTGGCAGGGCCTGTCCTCGCTGCACAGCTTCTCATAGCAGAAATCACCGCAGCGCACATCCTTAAACCGCCGCTTCAGGGCGTCATTAAAATGCACCAGCCTGTAATCCCTGTCTATAATGTAAATGCTTGTCTCATCACTGCTTCTTTTCGTACTCATGCAAGTACCTCTTTTCCGCACGCAGCTTATCATTGAAATATATTAATTATAATATTTTTTACCTGTCCCCGTCAACCTTATGGTAAAATACAGGAAAACAATATATATAAACATAATAGATAGAAAAATAAAATAAGGAACCGGTGAAAGGGCTCCTCATTTTTCAGGCTGTTCTTTTTCAGGTTGTTCTTTCCAGATGTCTCAGTATGTGCCTCTTATATTCCAGGAATTCTTCCGTAAGGCTGAAATCCCTGTCCCTGGGCTTGGGCTCTCTTATAACAAGCTCCTCCGTTATCCTTCCAGGCCTGCCTGTCAGCAGGTATATCCGGTCGGACAGCAATATGGACTCTTCAATGTCATGGGTAATGAACAGGGTGGACAGGTGGATTTCATCCATCACCTTCAGATACCAGTCATGGACTGATTTCTTGGTCAGCATGTCCAGTGCTGAAAAGGGCTCGTCCAGCAGGGCCACACTGCCTGAAAACAGATAGGTGCGAAGCAGGGCCGCCCTCTGACGCATGCCTCCTGACAGCTGGGCCGGATATTTCTTCTGTGTGCCCTCCAGGCCGAACTGACGGAAGTAGGGCGCTGCCTGCTCCCGCGCCTTCCCCTTCTTCATTCCTTTTACAACCAGCGGAAGGGACACATTGTCCTCTATGGTCCGGTAGGGAAGGAGCAGGTCCTTCTGCAGCATATAGCTCACCCGGCCCGGACAGCCGGTCACGTCCTCCCCGTCCAGAAGGACCCGCCCTGCATCCGGTCTTGACAGCCCTGCAATGATATTAAAAAGCGTGGTTTTTCCGCCTCCGCTGATTCCCAGAAGCGACACCAGCTCACCCTTGTTCAGGGTTATGGATATATCCGCCAGCACCGGCTCCCCGTCAAAGGATTTTGAAATTCCCTCTACCTTCAGTTGCTCCATGTTCTCCTCCTGGCCCGGCTGGTCCGGCCTTTTCTCCGCCGGACAATCTGTCCACTGCCTTTCCGTCCCCGGCCTTACGGCAGATAATCGTTGGTAAATCCGGTTCCCGCCTCAATGGGCGTTTCCGTAAGCCCTTTTTCATTCAGCCACGCGTAATACCCATCCCAGCGCTCCTGGTCAATGTATCCCCATTGGGGTGCGTCGGCCCGGTATTTATCCGCCAGGTATTCCTGACTGGCTTTTACCAGCTCCGGGTCCAGCTCCGGCGCAGCCTTTAACAGAATGTCCCCTGCCTCCCGGGGATGTTCTATGGCAAACTCATATCCCCTGCTGACCGCTTCCAGAAATGCCCTGGCTGTCTCAGGCTCCTCCTGGAGGAATGTATTGTTGGCTATGATAACCGGTGTATAAAAATCAAATACAGGATTTAAATCAGCAAATGCGAAATAGTCTGTCTCCAGGCCTTCCAGCTCTGTCTTGACGCCTGCCCATGCATAGAAAATCCATATGGCATCCACGGATTTTGTCTTCAGGGCCGTCACCTCGTCCGTCACTGTGCTGGGAATCAGCTCCACCTTATCAAAGTCCCCTCCGTCCGCTTCCATTACATCCTTTATGGTAGCCTTTTCCACCGGAAGGTCCCAGGTGGCATACTTTTTCCCCTCCAGTCCCTTTGGGCGGTCCATTCCCCCGCCTTTCGCGGAAATAATACCGGATGTATTGTGCTGTATAACTCCTGCCACAGCGGTCACGGGAAGGGGATTGTCCCCTGAAAACGCGGGCGCCAGGCTGTCCTGGAAGGACATGGCGAACTGGGCCTTGCCCGAGGCAGCCAATACCTCGGCCCCGTTTTCCGGCGGCTGCACGATTTCCACTTCCAGGCCCGCATCCTTAAAATACCCCTTTTCCCGGGCAACATAGATACCTGTATGGTTGGTGTTGGGCGTCCAGTCCAGAACGAACGTCAGCTTTTTTACATCCTGTCCCGGCGTGTTTTCACCCTGGTTTCCGGCTCCCGTTTGTGCAGTTTCCTTCTGTGTAATTTCCTTTGATGCGGTTTCTTTCTGTGTATCAGCCACAGACTGGCCGGGGGCGGTCTTATCTCCTGTAACCGGAGCCCTGCCGCACCCGGCAAGAAGTACTCCCAGGCACAGGGACGCCATCAGCATACTTGCGCGTTTATTTTTCATTCTAATCCTCTCCTCTTTACGGAACACCTTTGTGTTATGCCGGATATCTGTCTTCCGTTCTATTTTTGTTTCAGATTGGTTTCCCATGGCATGCATTTTTTCTGAAGCAGTTCCACGGCCCACATCAGGATTAAGCTGATAGCCGATATCAGGAAAATAACCGCGAACATCTTGTCAAAGGAAAATGCCTTCTTTACCCTTGTCATGTAAACGCCCAGTCCGCCGAAACCGCCCAGCCACTCGGCAATCACAGCCCCCACCACAGCATAGGAGGCAGATATCTTGAGACTGGAAAAAAACTGGCCCATGGCGCCCGGCAGCTTGATATACCGGAATATCTGGAACCGGCCCGCTCCCATGGCCTTCAACAGATTCACCGCATCCGGGTCAGCTGCCCTGAATCCGGTGAGCAGCCCCACTGTGATGGGAAAGAACGTGGTAATGACAATCAGTATAACCTTGGGAGTCATTTCATAGCCGAACCACAGCACCAGAAGAGGCGCAATGGCAACCGCCGGTACGGTCTGGGTCAGTACAATGATGGGATAAAAAGCCTTGTATGCCTTATCAAACCGGTCCATCAGCACAGCTGCCCCGAAGCCTGTGGCGATTCCCAGTACCAGTCCCAGCCCGGCCTCAGCCAGCGTAATCCCGGCATTTTCCATAAGGGCCGGGAATTCCTTTATGAATGCTCCGGCTACCTGGACCGGTGATGGGAGCATAAATCCCTCCACCAGCCCAAGGGACACTGCAAGCTGCCACAGGATAAGAATGGAAAGGATGGCTGAAACAGACCACAGTTTACTGGTGATGCTTGGTGACTTTCTTTTCAATGGTAAGCACATCTCCTTCGGGGTGATAAGAAACCTTGATATATGCAGCCACAGAGGGAGCGCCTGCCCTGACTGCAATGTGCTGGCACTCTTTTACAATATCCATCAGCTGGTCATAATCCCCTTCAATGGTTGTCTCAAAGGGTCCTACGTAATAGTTTAACCCCGTGCTCTTAATGTAATCGATAACCTCGTCCACAATACGGATTAATTCCTCATCATCTGCTGCTTTTGGAAGTGACTGGATTGCTACGCTTGCGTTCATACTGTTTCTCCTTTTCTATGAAAATTACATGGATTAAAAAATCCCGTCCGGATATTCCGGGCGGGATAAAACTCACAAAAACTTATATCTTCTGCAGGCTTCCTACGCTGGCATTATCCAGATCAGGTATCAGGGTTCAGAATATATTCCATCTCAGCCGGATTCCACTCCAGCACCCCTTTTCGTTGTTGGGACAAGTATACTACGGCTCTTTTTAAAAGTCAATAGGTACCTGAGTCTCCCATTTTCTCCTGTAAAGGCGCGAGGGCCGGTGGCCTTCCCGTTCCGTAAAGGAATCCGTCTCCTCCACCAGAGATGCAATCTTGCGGCGGAAGGCGGGTTTTAAAAGGCTTTTATCCAGAATCACCTCATATACCTGCTGCAGCTGTGTCAGGGTAAATTCCCCTGGCATCAGATGCAGGGCAAGACTTGTATATTCCACCTTCCCGCGAAGCCGTTCCAGGGCGTAAAATATGATTCTGGCATGGTCAAATGCCAGCCCCTGGTTATCCGTTATCTTATATTCCACTGTCTCCGCCTGCCTGCTCTTCACGGTCATTTTCTCAATCCCGGAACAGAGGACCGTATCATCCGCCCATAGTCTGAGTTCGTAATGCTGTATGTGCACCACTGACTCCACCTGGCCTGTGGTCCCGCTGCGCCCATAGTCCCTGCATTCATCGGTCAGACGGCAGGAAACATGAAACCATCTGGCATTGTCCGCGTCATCGCCGGCCTGCAGTTTAAGCTGGCTGCTGTCCACCAATGCCATATAGGAACAGCTCATAACCCAGGTCCTGGGGTCCCTTGCCGGTTCGCTGAACGTATACAGCTGCTCCATATACACCTGGCCCAGCCCGGTTTCCTCCCTGAGCTCCCTTCTGGCAGCCTGCTCCGTAGTCTCCTCCGGCCTTACAAAACCTCCCGGCAGGGCCCAGCACCCCAGATAAGGGTGTCCCCCCCTCTGAATCAGAAGGATGCTCAGGTTCTTCTCCGGCAGTTTTCTGTAATTGGCCTCCTCCTGGTCCGTCACCGTGAAAATGGCCATATCCGCTGCCACTGACGGGCGGGCATAGTGGCCCGGGTTATATTGTTTTAGAAATTCCTCTTCCGTCAGGCCATTCCTATCCCTCATACACGGTTTGTTTTCCTTATGTTCTCCCATTTCAATCAGCATTCTCCTCTTTTTCAAGCAGCAAATCCCTGGCCTCTGTCAGGGCAAATCCCAACAGGTTGCTTCCTCTCCATTTTAACGGGCACTCTGCATCCGGGTTGCCCTTTCCCATGCCGATTCCCCATATACGGTCCCTGGGGCTGGCCTCCACCAGAATCCGTTTTCTGGTGGATTTTAAAAACTCCCAAAGGTCAGGATTCTGGGAGAATTTTGCCATATTTCCTCTGAGAACCAGCTCATAGCAGGCCGCATCCCAAATTTCCTTATCAAAATTCTTTACTGCCCGTCCAAAGGCCTTCATGGCTTTTGGCTCCCTGGCCTCCATGATGTTCCCAAGCATGTCCGTATCCCCGAACATTCTGGCCTTTTCAGCCATCATAAACTGCTCCGCACAGGTATAAGCAACACCCTCTGCTGTGAAGCTGCATTTCCACCACTGGCTCAGACAGGTTTCTGTAATATGACCGTCCGCCGTCGGAGTGTGGCCCCAGAAAAATAAGAACTTGAAATGCTGGCCTGCATTGTATGCCCTTTTCAGTGCCTCCCATGTGTATACCATTGCTTTACCTCCATATGTAATCGAATCACTCTGCAGTTATTATTAAATAATTATTATCTATTAGTTATTATCTATTTGATAATATCATGATATACAGTTATTCTGCTTTTGTCAAGAAGAATATGGCTATGGGAACGTCCATGCTTCTGCTGAAGCTTCTGGAGCAGCAGGACATGTACGGATACCAGATTATCAGGGAGCTGGAAAAGCGGAGCAATCACATATTTTCCCTGAAGGAGGGCACCCTCTATCCCCTGCTCCACTCTCTGGAGCAGCAGGGAGCCGTTATTTGTGAAATACGGCTTGCGGATAACGGCCGTCAGCGGAAGTATTATATTATAACGGAACAGGGAAGGAAACTGCTTCAGGATAAGCTGGAGGAATGGAACGTGTTCCAGTCAGCTGTCAACCAGGTGATAGGAGGTGTTCTGTTTGGATAAGAAAAATCCTGCTCCTGGGACCGGTTCTCGTTGTCGCACTTTACCGTCTGCGTGCAAATGCAGGGCGCGCAATGGCGGCGGCTGTTCTGGTTCCGGGCGCTGCCGTCCTGCTGCATTTTCATCTGCACTTTGATGTTATATTGCCCGCAATGGCTGTTTTCCTGTTCTCCCTCACAGGGACCCTTCTGTTCATGATTCACCGCAATGTATTTGGCGGTTCCAGAAGGACACTGTATGTTTTTGCCATGGCCGGCAGCTTATGCATCATAGGACTGTTCTCAGCCCTTCCGTTTCAGCAGACATCTTTTCAGAAATTTACAGCACCTGGGAATCATGCATCCTCTGTATGGGATGATTCCTACAATGGCATTCTGATACAGGACCTCTTATCGAGAGCCCCGCTCATAGGAGGGATTTCAATGACGCAGTCCGAGATGATGGACTATGGGACAGGGGAATGGTATTTCGGCCAGGCAGAGGACCAGAGCGAATACCAGCTTCAGGAACGTGTGAAGCTGGGAACCTTAAGGAGGAACCCATATCTTCACTACGATGAATCCAGTGTTACCCTGTGGGATATCCTTCCACAGCACTATTACAGCAATTACCTGGTTGCCGTGGTTATCCTTCTCTATGGATGGCTGCCCGGCATTCTGCTCCTGACAGTCATGGCGGCCTTTTATGCACTTATTTTTTCCTGTGTCCTCAGAACCCGCGGCGCCCTGGCGTCAAGCGTATCGTTTTACTGCGGCCTCTGCCTGCTGTTCCAGAGCCTCCTTTATGTTCTGGGAAACTTCGGTTATCAGTATGCTGCGTTCACCAATCTTCCGCTGGTATCAGAGGGAAAGCTGAGCATCATGGCAAACATGCTCCTGCTGGGATTTATTTTTTCCGCTTACCGGTATGACCCTGTGCTGGACCTGCCGGCTTTCCCCGCTGCTTTCATTTCAGTCTATACCTCAAAATCCTCTGAATGGAAATTACTGTAAAACCTTCCGGAGACAGCCGTAAAGCGCATCACACAGTAATCCGGGTCCGTAACTCCGCCCGGATAATACATGGTATCTCCTTCCCGCCATATCATTTCCTTGCTTGCTCTGTCCTCCAGAATCTCCATGGTGCCCTTTAACATGGCGCCCCGGAAGAAACGTCTGTCGCAGAAATAGATACATGCCTTGGGATTTTCACGGTATTGCGCCGCGTGTCTGGATGAGGTATTGGTGGTAAAATAAAAGACCTTTATCCCCTCCCGCTTCCGCGGCGCCAGCATGGCCCTGACAGCCGGATATCCCTCCTCATCCGTAACCCCGATAAAAGCCACGGTCTGTTTATCCGCCAAGTTTCCTATGGTTGTTTCTGCATCCCTCATAAAAATGCCTCCTCTCATATTTCCTCCGATGCACTCCGGAGCGTATTAGAAACTTCATCCCCGCCATCCGGCGGAACGTAATTGTCAAACACACTCTAGCACGAAAGAGGCTCCCTGTAAATTACACACTTTTTTGTGACCATGCCCTAATCCAGCAAACCCTTATCCCGCAGGAATTCTTCCCTGCCGTCCTCCATCATCATTTCGATTCCGATTCCCTGCATGATAACCACTGCTTCCAGCATCTTAATCCCCCGGCCGGTCAGCGAATATTCTACCTTTAAGGGGTATCCCTCATAGGATATCTTTGACACCATTCCATAATCACAGAGCTCTCTTAACTGCTCAATCAGCATTTTCTGGCTGATTCCCCTTATCTCCCGTTTCAGGCCAGCCAGCGAATGAGGCTCCTTGCCCAGCTGCCACAGTATGATAGGCTTCCATTTTCCCTTTGTGATGTCATGGGTCAATTCCAGAGGACATGTGTACTCCGTCCTTGTCTTCATTTTTTCTTCCCTCCTTCCCCCTGTCTTCCCGCCTTGTCCTCCACCAGCGAAATCAGCGGAAACATATCATTATAATGCTTTTGGATAAACATCCCGCTTCTCTGTTTATACAGCCGGGCAGCCAGCTTATCCGCAATGGGAAGGACCAGCCGTTCATGGAAGCACAGCATGGGAGCCACCTGGCGGATGTTTCCTGTTACCTGGAAATTCAGGCACCCGCAGGTACAATTACAACGCTGCTTTACTGCACATCCGCTGCACTCCGGCTTATCCTTCCGGCTCTCAGCGTACAGCCGCTGCCTTCTGGCCTGGTCTATGCCCTGGTCCACCGTGCCAATGGCATAGCTGCCATGGCCTGCGAACTGCGTACAGGGATAGAGTACCCCGTCCGGGGCAACCGAAATCTGTTTTAAGCCCAGCTCACAGCGCTCATGGCAGTAGGCGGCCCCCTTAACCCAGCTGGCTATCTTGACCTCGAAGGGGCTGAAATAGAATTTTTCCTCCTTACAGGTCATTTCATAGTAAAAGTCAGCAAGTTCGCCATACTGTGCTTTTAGTTCATTGATGGAGCCCTTGTCCCATGTACCGGCATAGTTCAGGCTGCATATGAAATAACGGAATCCCTTTTTCCACAATTCCTTAATTCCTCTGGCGTATTCTCCTACCGTTTCCGGGCATACCGTCATCATAACCGGAGCGTAAGGATGGACAGCCAGAAGTTCCTGGATTACGGACTCCAGTTCATCATAGCTGCCCCTTCCGTCCTTATGCCTCCGGAAAAAATCGTGGGCTTTTTTCGTTCCGTCATGGGACAGTGCAATCAGAATATGGTTTTCCCTGGAATAGTCCAGGAATTCCCGGTCCAAAAGCGTCCCGTTTGTGGTTATCTTAAAATGAAATCGGGTATTTAAATCATGCTCCATTTTCCTGCAGGCAGCCACTGTGCCGTAAATCACGTCTCTGCACAGCAGGGGTTCCCCGCCAAAGAATATGACGCCGCAGGAGGGCTGCCTGTTCCCGGCTGCCAGGACGCCGCAGGAGGGCCGCCCGTTCCCGGCTGCCAGAAGAACTGCTTTCCTGGCTGTCCCGGCTGTCATATAATCCTTCCTGTGGCACTCATAGCAGTATCCGCAGGCCAGATTGCAGGCATTGGTAAGATGAAGCGTCACATGCATCAGATTACCCCCTGTCCTTTCAGCCAATCCAGGAAATCACGCACCTGGGCGCGCAGCTCCTTCTCTGACTTTTCCCTGGCTTCCGCCTTCTTTTCCAGACTGGCCCCATCCCAGTCAAAGGTCTCCCCGCGTTCCTCTGCCTGGGCCATTGCATCAAAAACACCTTCCATATTCACATCATTGCAAGGGTCATAAAAAATTCCCAGGGCCATGTCCGGCCCATAGGAAACCAGTTCCTTCCTCAGCTGCTGCGCGGTCCCTTTTACATCATAGAGCGTAAAAGTAGCCGCGGCCTCCTCGTTCTCCTTCCGCCATTCATATACATCGTCCCTGGAAATAAACTCAAAGGCTATGTTCTTATCTTCATCCGCTTCGTCCAGATATAAATCGCCGTTCCGGACGGACTGTTTTGTCACGGGCTGCCCGCTGAAGAGACGGCTCTCCGGCAGTTTCACCTGCTCCAGCACAGGGGCGGTTTCCCGTGCAAATGCAATTCCTCCATAGCTTTCCGCCTCGGATTTTATAATTTCATATGCCTCCTCCTCTGACAGGAAAAATGGAGAGGTCACTGCCACACAGCCATAGGCCCCGGTCCCGCCTCCATGAATGAATACAGGTGCCACCAGGCCCTTCCCTTCTGTTCCGCCCTCTGTTCCTCCGTCCTCTTCCGGCTCTCCTGAGTCCCGGCCACTCTGGCTTTCACTGGCCTGACTTGCACTGGCCTGGCCTGCATTTTCCCGGTCCCGGCCTCCCGGGTTCATGCCGTTCTGTCCTTCGCCTCCCGGCGCTGCACAGGCGCATAGTGCAAGGGACATTCCCAGAGCCGTCAGCACCACACTGTTCTTAGCCCATCTGTCCGGCACCTTTTTTAGCAGTTCAGGATGAGACTGTATGTCAGCCCCGGCGGGATATCCCGGCTTCTTATAATAAACAACCGGTTTAACTTTCATTTTGCCAAAACCTCCTTTCCTCCCCATTCCACTGCAGTGAAGCCTTTCCGTTCAAATCTGTCCATCTCCGGCTCCTCCACCCGGACAGGCTGCTCCAGCGGTGTATACACCATAAAAATCCTGAGCACACTGTCCGGCTGCGGTGAAATGTACAGCCGGGCCGTTTTCTCATAGGCTTCCCTCTGGAATGTAATCAGGTTATAAGGATTGTCCTTCATCCTGGGCAGCCAGTATTCAATGAATTCCTCATATTCCGTTGGAACCAGCCCCAAAAACTCCAGCTTTTCCCTGAGAAATGTCTCTGTCCCGCTTCCCGGAATCACGAACCCTTTGGACATATCATACTCCGTGCAGTCCTCCCCTTCCCAGAACAGATAGGGATATTCCTGCCCGTCAGCCTGATTCACCAGCCTTCCGTCCGGCCATGCCGTGACCTGCCATCCATCCCCATAGGCAGGAATCGTATCCGTAAGCCTTCCGTCGTAATCCAGTCTGACCCTTACCTCCCGGGTCTGTTCCGGGTACAGATAAATCACCGGTTTCTCCGCCAGCGTCAGATTGGGCCTGTTGTCCGCACAGTAAGACAACGCTGCCACACAGACTATGACCGCCGCCACACGCCACCTCATTTTCATCATACTCCCTCCTCACGCCACACCGTACCAGGGATAAAGCCGCCCTGATACCTCTGATGATTCTATGGTAACACACATACCTTCTTTGTTCTTTGAATAATTCTTAATTTCAGTTAAAGCTTTTCTGTCGCCTGGAAAGCAAAAAGGATTCGCGGCCTGAGACAGACCCGAATCCCTTTCATCACCTTATTATAATCAGTTATCCCGCACCAAAATACCCATGGCTGTTCTATTGATACCGGCCGTCAGGCATCCGGCGCCTTGTCCCGCTTTCTCACAGTGGGATAGCGCTCCACAATATCACGATACCTGAAGCACCCCTCCACATGGTCGTTAATCACGCCGCAGGCCTGGAGGTGGGAGTAGACCGTGACCGGTCCCAGGTACTTAAATCCTCGTTTCCTCAAATCCTGGCTGATTTGCTGTGACAGGGCGTTCTGTGCCGGAATCCTGCCCTTCTGATGGCCTGCGTACAAAATGGTCTTTCCCTTTGAAAAGCCCCATATGTAAGCGCTGAATGAGCCGTATTCCTCCCTGACCTTCCGGAAACATCTGGCATTATGAATAACAGCCTCCACTTTCCTGCGGGATTTAATCATTCCTTCCTGTATAAGGATACGCTCAATATCATCCTCTGTATATGCTGCAATCCGGTCATAATCAAACCCGTCAAAACACTGACGGAAGATTTCCCGCTTCTGTATCATCATGTTCCAGTTCAGTCCGCATTGCATGACTTCCATCATAAGGAACTCAAACTGCCCACGGTCATCGTGAAGAGGAACGCCCCATTCTTCATCGTGGTATTTCTTCATCTTTTCATTGCACAGACACCATGTACACCCATCCATCTGCCAGGACCTCCTTACTGTCTATCCGTTTCCCCCTGATGGGTCCAACGGTTCACAAACAATCCCTATTTTCCAAATGCCTCATCCGCAGCCTTCCATGCCATGACTATCCGGTCGCACCATGCATCAAACTGCGGGTCCGGCGTCTGGCTCTCCGGGTGGTCCAGCATGTAGCGGACGGAACTGCGAAGTCCTTCTGCCATGGACACCCTGCATACAAAATCAGGCACTGCCCTCTTGATTTTCGTATTGTCAAACAGAACCGTGCATGCCTTATCCCCCAGAAGCTGACCTGCAAAATCATACTCCTTTCCATGCTCAGCCAGAAAATCAGATGCCACATGAAGGGCGTTCAGGGGCCTGTCCAGGGCCTCTGCCAGGGTTTCATAAATCTGGTTCCAGGTCATGGACTCATCGCTGGTAATATGATAGGCATTGCCTATGGCATGGGGATTGCCCATAAGCCCCACGTACCCCCTGGCAAAATCAGAGGAATGGGTGAGCGTCCACAGGGAGGTGCCGTCCCCTGGTATGATGACCGGTTTTCCATCCAGTATCCGCTTTAATATCTGCCAGTTTCCCCTGTCGCCATGAATGGCCACCGGAGGCTTTTTCCCATCGTATGTATGGCTGGGACGCACAATCGTTACCGGGAACCCTTCCCTTCGGTACGCGGCCGTCAAAACCTCCTCCGCATCAATTTTTTTGCGGGAATATTCCCAGTACGGGTTAATTAAAGGCGTGCTCTCCGTTATGGGACAGCCTGCCATGGGTTTCTGGTACGCGGACGCGCTGCTGATAAAAATATACTGTCTTGTCTTTCCCTGAAAAAGCCGTATGTCGCGTTCCACATCCCCGGCCCCATATGCAATGAACTGAGCCACCACGTCATATGTCCTGCCTTCCAATTCCCGGGCCACCGCCGCCTCATCATGAATGTCCGCCACAATGGATTCCATTCCGTCCGGCACTGGTCTGGACCCCCGGTTGAGAAGGGTAATCTCCCATCCTCTCTCTTTGGCCAGCGCTGTCACTGCCGTGCTGATGGTTCCTGTTCCCCCTATAAATAATGCCTTCATTATAGCACCTCCTTATTCCTGTCTGTAACTGTCAGCCTGTGAGTCACGCCTTAATGGCCCACCGCATTTTGGTGGAATGGGCACGGCTGTTCATCCTGCACTCCTCTGCCGACGGACGAATCACATCAGCAGAAACCTGGCTGTATAGGCCCGCCCTGTACATTTCCTTAAATGACTTCTTTACAATCCTGTCCTCACCGGAATGAAAGGTCAGGATAGCAGCCCGTCCTCCGGGCTTTAATACGCCCGGAAGCTTGTCCAGAAATTCATACAATACTTCAAACTCGCTGTTCACATCAATGCGCAGGGCCTGAAAGGTCCTCTGGCAGGACTTCTTCACCGCCTCCTTCCGGTCCTCCTCCGGAATGAACGCCAATGCCCTGTCTACCATCTCATAGAGCCTGGTAGTGGTGGCAACCTCCCTCCCACGCTTGATTTCTCCCATGACCGCGCGGGCAATCTCCTCTGCGTAGGGTTCGTCGGAATTCTCTATGAGCATACCTGTAAATTCCTCCTGGGTAAGACTCCTCAGACGCTCAGACGCAGGCTCCCCCTTAAGCGGGTCCAGACGCAGGTCCAGGGGACCTTCCTTCTTAAAGGAAAAACCTCTGGCCGGATTATCAATCTGCATGGATGATACGCCCAAATCCGCCAGCACAAAATCCAGGGGACCTGACTCCTGTGCTATCTGGTCTATATTGGCAAAATTCAGCTTCCGGATGGTCAGTATGTCCGGCCCATAGCCCATATCCTCAAGCCGTTTCCTGGTCTTCTCCATCTCAATAGAATCCACATCCAGCGCATAGATATGCCCCTTTGACTCCAGACGCTCCAGCATCCTGCTGGTATGGCCCCCGTATCCCAGGGTGGCGTCCAGACCGGTCTGGCCCGGCTGTATCTGCAGGAACTCCAATATCTCATCCACCATAATGGGGATATGCATACCCACAGGAGTGCTTCCCTTCTGAATGACCCTGGCCACTGTTTCCGGGTACTTTTCCGGCTGGAGCTCCTTGTACTTTTCCTCGTAACGTTTGGGATGCGTTCCCTTGTAGCGCACACGGCGCTGGTGCTTTTGCCCTTCCTGTTCCATGTCTTACTCTCCTCTGTCTCTGCGATTTCCTCTTATCTTTACCATTATACCAAGCATTTAGGCAGGGATGCAATATGTGTTGGAAGGAAATCTGTTTTGAAATCTGTTCCGTCCGATTCCTTTACTCTCCCTCTCCTGTTTTAAACAGCCGTATGGTCCCTGTCTCATTCAGGTAGCGCAGAAGGGACAGGCCGATGGGAAAACCAAACAGTCCCAGCACCCCCAGAAGCTGCGCCCCCACAAACATGCTTACCAGCGTAACCACCGGATGAAGGCCAATCTGGCTTCCCACGATTTTAGGCTCTATGATGTTGCGGATGACTGTTATGGACAGATATACCACCAGTAGCCCCAGGGCCAGGCCGTGGTTGCCCATAAGGGCAGTGATAACAGTCCATGGAATCATGATTCCTCCTGTCCCCAGCACGGGAAGAATATCAAATACAGCGATGAGGAATGCAATGACCAGCGAATTTTCCACCCCAATCAGGGTAAGGCCAATGGACAATTCCACAAAGGTGATGGTCATGATTAGGGCATAGGAACGTATGCACACCAAAAGGGTGCCCACCACGTAGGACTGTATCTCCATAAAGACCGCCTTTGGCCGGTCCCCCAGCTGCCGCAGACAGAACCCGGTCAGCAGTTCATAATCAGCAGCAATAAAGAAGGTGGTAATGACCATGAGCAGCAGATTGATAAACATGCCGGGTAAGGACGAGGCAAAACCGGAGAGCCATCCCATGACCCCCATGGAGATGCCGGATACCATCTGTCCGGCGGACTGTACAAGATGGCCCTCCAGCTCTTCCAAGGTCCCAAGCAGGGAAGGGTCCATGCGCAGGAGGGACTGTTCTATGCCGCTGAAGATTCCGGTAAATACCGGCTCCACATGATTGGCATAGAATGACGGCAGTCCCGCCACCAGCAGTTTCCCGTTTGAGAACATCTTGACGCAGAGAAGGGTGAACAGCAGGCCTGCCCCGCTGTAGAACAGGAGCACCGTAAGAATGGCCGTAACCTTCCTGTTCATGTGCAGACGGCCTGCTGCAAAGCAGATTGGCCTCCTCAACAGATATGCAATCACGAACGCAGTGACAAAGGGAGCCACCATGGGCAGCCCAATTTTCAGCAGTACAAAGGCTGCCAGCAGCAGGATTGTAAAATACATGCAGTTGATGATAAATGATTTTCTTGCTTCCGTTTTCATGTTTTATTCCTTTCTGTCCGGACGGACAAAACATCCATGGACAACGCCCCGTTTACCGGTATTCCTCCGAAAAACAAAAAGACACGGCCTGCACCCAAATGTGCGCAAGCCATGCCTCAACCCACTCATGCGGTAAATTGTATCAGATATTTATTCTTCGGGACAGTGTCACCGAATTCATCGTCCATGGAATCCGTCCTCTCCTCATGTAATTCTGTTTACGGCCTATTATATGGGAAAAGCACGGATTACACAAGAGGACGGCCCATTCTTTAACGAACTTTTAATCCGGCGGGTTCCTGTCAGGCCCATCCAGGTACCGGTGCATGATTTCCAGCAGCCGGTTGATTTCCAGTGGCTTTGTCACGTGCTCATCCATTCCTGCCTGTCTGGCCCGGTAAGCATCGTCGGCAAAAGCATTGGCTGTAAGGGCAATAATAGGAATCCCCGCCCCGTCAGGGCGCTGTCCTGTCCTGCCCAGGCTGCGGATGGCGCTGGCTGCCGTGTATCCGTCCATCACAGGCATCTGGATATCCATAAGGATAAGGGAATAGGTTCCGGGCGGGTCCGCCTTAAACCGTTCCACTGCCTCCTGACCGTTGACCGCGCACACAGCTGTAATTCCAAACATGGCCAGAAGCTCCACCACGATTTCACGGTTCAGCTCATTGTCCTCCGCCAGCAGCACCCGGGTCCCGGGCGGAAATGGGGCCGGGGCCTCTTCATTGCCGCTGTCCGGGGCACCCTCTCCTGTCTCCTCCTGAGCCAGCTTCAGGAATATGGTGGCAATGAACCGGGTCCCCCTGTTTAACCGGCTCTCCACACGGATGGTGCCGTTCATCATCTGCACCAGATTCCTGGTAATAGCCAGTCCCAGCCCGGTTCCCTGGACCTGGCTGACCCTGGAATCTTCGGCCCGTTCAAAGGGCATGAACAGCTTTTCCAGGAATTCCGGCGTCATGCCGATGCCGTTGTCCTCCACCACAAACTCAAAGCATCCCACCCCGCTTTCACTGGAAAGCTTTTCTTCCAGGGATACAGATATACGGCCCCTGTCAGGAGTATACTTTACTGCGTTGGACAGCAGGTTGATGAGTATCTGTTTGACCCGGACCGCATCCCCGTATACGGCATGGTGGGCCATCTCCTTTATGTCAATGGACAGCTCCTGCTTCCTGCTGTCCATATCCGGTTTGATGATTTGGGACACCTCCTCCACCAAATCCTTCAGGCAGAAAGCATCCTCGCTCAGCCCTGCATTTCCGGATTCTATTTTTGACATGTCCAGCACCTTATTGATTAAATCCAGAAGATGACTGCCTGAAAGGCTGATTTTGGACAGACAGTCCTCCACCTTATCACGGTTGGACAGACTGCTCCTAGCTATGGCCGTCATGCCCATAATTGCATTCATGGGCGTACGTATGTCGTGGCTCATCCTGGAGAGAAAATCCGACTTTGCCTGGTTGGCCCGGTTCAGGGAATCATATGCTTCCTCCAGGGCATGCTTTGCCTTTTTCTCCTCCTCATAATACTCCAGCTCCCGCTGTTTCTCGGCGCTGATATTGCGAAGGGCGATGATGGCTGTCTTTGGCCTTCCCTCCTCCGCGGCAGCCATGTGGACCTCCATCCGCAGCCACAGCGGAGAGCGGCAGTGCCTGAACTCCACCTCAATATGTTCGTTTCCTCCGGACAGCTCCCCCAGCAGCCAGTCCAGGCTGCATATGGAACCCACCCGGTTCCTGTCTGCCGGGTCCACATCCGAAAGGATATAACTGCGAAGAACGGAGGAATAGGCCCCGTTTCTCGGCAGCCCCGCTCCTTTGCTGGCTTCCGGCAGCCTTACAGCGTAATAGCTGTCCTGGGACAGGTTTACATAGAATATGCTGACATACACGCCATTGATGGCCTGAAGAGCTGACTGGCTCATATAGAGGCGTTCGCTGTTCTCTGAGAGCTTTGATTTCATGGAATGTATATTGTGGAGCGCTCCCACCACCCGGCTGGGTTTCCCTTCCTCCATAATCAGCCTGCTGTTGACCCTGTACCAGATAAATTTTCCGGGCTGGCCGCCGGGAACAGAACAGCGCACCTCAAAAACCTCTGAGCGGCCGTTGCAGATATTGTCAATGACCGTAGGCACATCGTCCGGATGGACCACCTGCTGTTCCAGCAGTATCCTGGAATAATTGGGGAGTTCGTTGCGGAGCACTCCCTGTCCTGTCCTGGGTTCGTAGCTGATGAACACATCCTCATCCATGCGGTATTCAAACATGACAGCGGAGCTCACCTCCATGGAAACACGGTACATCTCCTGTTCCCGCCCTAACTGTTCCTGGAGAATCCTGCGCTGGGTGATGTCCACCGCTGTGCGCTGCAGGATGTCCTCTCCCTGTGGAGTGACCCCCACAATCATACTGGTCCCCTCCAGCCAGTGAAGGCTTCCGTCCTTCCATCTTACCCTGTATTCCTGGTCCTGCCGGTCGCCAACCTCCTTCAGCCTGCGGTATGCCTCCTGCAATATCGGGCGGTCCTCTGCCAGCACAGCACCCAGTACGCCGTCGCGCCAGTCCTTAAAACCCTCCTCCATATCCTGGTAATCCATCAGCGACAATACGGCCTTATTGATGGAAACAAGACGGAATCCGCCCTGTATGTCCCTGACAAAGCGGATGATGCCGCATGGAACCGTATCGTAAATACTGGCCAGCAGCTGGGTCTGTTCCCTCAGACGCTGGGCGTCCTCCTCAGACCTGGTCACATCCAGGTACAGGCTGTTGACCATCCAGTTCCCGTCCGCATCCTGGGCCTTCTTGCCGCTGTCAATGACCCACTTAAGACTTCCGTCCTTGCAGCGTACCCTGTAACGGGTGGAGTAGGTAAGGTTTCCATCCCTGAACGCCTCCGCACAGTCAGCCAGGGCGCCCGGAAGGTCGGGCGGATACACATTTCCCACTGCTGTCCCGCCGGTTGCTTCCATAAATTCTTCCACGGTATACCCAAACAGGGCCGCCGCCTCCCTGCTGACATAGGCAAAGGAATAGGTGTCATCGTCATTGCTTATTTTCAGCCCCCCTGCAATGGAGGACATGATTACTTCCAGCTGCCGGTTCTGCTGTTTTGTCTCTTCCTCCAGGGCGTTTAAGCGCTCCTGGACGTACTCATAGGACTGCCTGCCGATTTTTTCCGGAAAGCTCTCCCCGTCCAGCATTTCCTGATAAGGATTGGAACAATGGATATGGGAACACATAATCCCCTCCTCTGTATCCTGAAACACAAAGGTCACCCTCTGATGTACTTTCAGGTACATCCGGGTGCTGGGGTCCGTGGCTATCCACATCCGTCCCATGACAACATATATGCCCTCCATGGGGCAGAAGGCATCGTATTCCTCATCCCGGATATTACAGTCGGGAATGGTTTTACCAAACTTCCGGAACCGTTCCACACAGGCCTGTCTGCCGGACAGATACTCCTGTTCCCCTGCCCCCATCCAGGAAAACCGGTCTGAAAAACAGGAAATGATTCCCTCTGTATCGTGCTCGCAATAGTGCATGTGCATCATACGGCTGGCCAGTTTCTTCACTTCCTCCAAGCGCTGATGCAGCTCTGTATCTGATTTTATCTTCACGCCCGTCAACCTGCTTTCCTATGGATTATCTGTCGTCAATCTGAAGCCTCAGCACATCCGGACGGGAGTAATGTCCGCAGACATCAAACTCCATACGGCTGGCACATACCCGGTCCGTCTCCAGGTCCGCATAGATTATGGCCTCCTTATCCCACACCGGCTCTGTCACATAGTGACCATATGGGTCCACGATGCAGCTGCCTCCCCTGCACACAGTATCCGGCAGTCTGTCAATCTCATCCCTGCAGTGCAGGCCCTCCGGATACATATCCCTGGTAAAATACATATCGCAGTTGATGAAGTAGCATCTCCCCTCCAGGGCAATGTGCTGAATGGTGGACTGCCACTCCGGATTGTCATTGGTATTAGGGGATATGTACAGGGCCACTCCCTTCTCATACAGGGCCGCCCTGGCCAGCGGCATATAGCTTTCCCAGCAAATCAGGCTTCCCATCACACCCCAGGGCGTTTCCGCAACCGGAAAATATCCCCTGTCCGCATCGCCCCATACCACCCGTTCAGCCCCGGTGGGCTTTAATTTGCGGTGCACGCAAATCAATTCTCCCTGGGGAGAGAAGAACAGGTTTGTATTGTAAAGGGTTCCCGTCACACCGTCCCGTTCAGAGACACCGATGCTGACATAAGCCCCAGCTTTCCGGGCAGCCAGGCCGATTTTCTCTGTCTCCTTTCCGGGAACCAGGATGGAGTTGTCCATGTACATTTTCCAGTCCTTCCGTCCCTCCCCGCTGCGGCTTCCCACGCAAAACCCAAATGTCATGCCGTAAGGGTATCCCGGTATAAACAGTTCCGGAAACACAATGAGCTCTGCTCCCCCCTGGGACGCCTCCTGAATCAGTTGTTCCGCCTTCTGTGTACATGCATCCTTGTCAAACATAACAGGCGCAGCCTGAATAACGGCTATTTTACATATTTTCTTCAAATCCTTCATTTCCCTTCCCCTTTCCTGCTAACTCCAGGTATAGTTCCAACGGAATTCACTTAAATTTATCAGTATTATCCCTGTTCTGTGCCGCCATTTTCCGTACGGCATCCATGCCCGCCGGGTGATTTCAGCCGGGTGATTTCAGACCGTGATGGAACCCGGGTATTTTCCTCCGTCGGTTTCCTCCGGTGAATTTCAGCCGTCGGTTTCCTCAGGCCCCGGTCCCTACGGAACCGGACCGTTCCTTTCTCATTTTACCATGCTGTCCTAATCTCCACAATGGCAGGATTCACCTTTCTTCCCAAAACAGCGCGGATAGATAAAATCAATAAGATACGGACATCCTATTCTTATCAGTTCAAACGAACAGCGGATTTCAATTAAAAATACGGAGAACTCATATTATGAATAGAACATATAAGAAAATCCTGGCCTTTTCCCTAATCCTGCTCCTTCTGCTCTCAGCCATGGTCCTGTATTTCAGGAACATGGTCCCGCCCGGAGAAGAATGGATTAGCTGGGACAATGAAGATTTACTAACCTCCATTGACCGGCAGCTGGAAGGTATGGACATGGAACGCCTGGAGGCAGAAAAAGAACAGTATGTACTGGAAAAAAGCCTGGATGAGCTGCAGCAGTCCGTCATGGACAGTGAGCTGACCTATGAGGAACTGACCGCCCTCTGCCTGTACCGCATTAAAAAGCTGGACCAGTGCAGACACGGTTATAACTCGGTTGCGGAGATAGCGCCGGATGCCATGGAGCAGGCCCGGACATGCGATGCCATCCGGAAACAGCCGGGCGCATCAGGACGGCAGCAGGATTCAACCGGGCAGCAGGATACCGCAGACTTCCGCCCTCCCTCCCCTCTCTTTGGAATTCCTGTCATGTTCAAGGATAATATCAATACCAGGAACATACCCACCAGCTTTGGGGCCGAGGCCTACTCAGACTATATTCCTGCCCAGGATGCCCCTCTGGTCCGCACCCTGCGGGAGCAGGGCGCTGTTATCCTGGGTAAAAATAATTTATCGGAATTCGCCAATTATATGTCAAGTATCATGCCCTCCGGATACAGCGGTAACAAGGGCCAGACCGTCAATCCCTACGGTCCCCTGAAGATTTCCCCTTCCGGCTCCAGCAGCGGCAGCGCGGTTTCGGTCACTGCCAACCTGGTGCCGGTGTCCATTGGCACGGAGACAGCCGGCTCCATCGCCGGCCCTGCGGCCGCCAGCTCCGTGGTCGGCTTTAAGCCCTCCCGTGACCGGATATCCGCGGAAGGAATCATGCCGTTAATCCATGCTCTGGACACCCCGGGGCCCATTGCCAAAACAGTACAGGATGCAGCCCTGGCCTATGACGCCCTTCTGGGCCTGCCCGGCACCGCGGCTTCCAATCCCGCGGCAAACCTGAATCCGGACGCTTTAAAAGGTGCCGGCATTGGTCTGGCAGTATACGCCTACAATGACCCTGCCATGATATCCCGGCTCAGGGACATCCTTATATCCGCCGGGGCCCATGTGACAGAAATCCCGCTGGAGGGCCATGGAGTCCGGGTCCAAACTGTCATTCACCTGACCTTTAAACAGGAATTCCAGCATTTTGCAGAACAAAACCAGCTCCCCATAACAAAACTGGGGGACCTGCTGGACTATAACCGGCAGGCCCCCATACGAAGGATGCGTTACGGACAGGACCATCTGGAAGCAGCTGAAGCGATTACGGTCCCTGATTATTCTCCAATCCATGACTCCATCCAAAAAGCCCGTCAGGAGCTGGATACCCTGATGGAGTCCTATGATTTGGACTCCATTGCATTTCTCAATACCTCGGCTTCCGATATCGTGTGCGCGGCAGGATACCCGGAGCTGACCGTTCCCTTGGGCCTCAATGACAAGGGCAGGCCCCAGGGCGCCACATTTACGGCAGGATACGGCCAGGACCGAATGCTTCTGGACCTGGGCTTTTCATTCCAGCAAACAGCAGCTGGCCGGACAGTCCCTTAGCTGTTCTGCAAAAGACGCTTATAGGTCAGGTCAATCAAAAAGGCTCCCAAGGGTGCTGTAATCAGGATGGCCAGCACTGCAACCGTCAGCACCATATCCCCGCAGGCCAGACCCATGGCCAGAGGCATTCCGCCTATGGCGGCCTGCACCGTAGCCTTAGGCATATACCCTATCATGCAGAATACCCGTTCCCTCACATCCAGCTTTGTCCTGACCAGACAGCAGAACACACCGGCCATCCGGAACACCAGCACGCCGAAAATAAGTAAGACAGCCGGTAAACCGGCCGACCATGCATATCGGATATTCACAGTTGCCCCCACCAGAACAAAGAGCAGGATTTCAGCGCAGACCCACACCTTATTGAACTTAACGGATAGCCGGCGGGCTGCTTCCTCCCGTTTCTTCTGCAGGGCGATTCCGATTCCCATGACTGAAATCAAAGCTGAAAACGGCACGATGTCCGAATACCTGTCCTCCAGCGTCACCAGAATAAAGGCCACGCACAGCAGGATGATAACCTTCACCGTATCCCGGATATGAACTCTCTTAAAGTATACAGCCAGACCCCATCCGGCCGCCAGTCCCACAAGTCCTCCAACCAGAATGGACACAGGTATCTTTACAAAGCTCATGGGTGACACCGCTCCACCCTGGGCAAGACCAGTAAAGGCCGTGAACATGACAATCACAAACACATCGTCCACGGAAGCTCCCGCCAAAATCAACTGCGGAATTCCCTTATCCGTACCGTATCCTTCTTCAATCAATTTTAACATCTTGGGAACAATGACAGCCGGCGAAACCGCCCCAACCACAGCTCCCATAATGGCGGCGTCAAGCACCGGCATCCCCAGCAATTTCGGCGCCAGTATGACCATTCCCAATATTTCAAAGCAGGCAGGGAGAAAACACATGAGCACGGCCGGCCTTCCCACCTTCTTTAAATCATTTACATCCAGGGAAAGCCCTGCCCGCATCAATATGATAATGAGGGCAATCCGCCTCAGCTCCGACGATATGTTCAGAATGGACACATCAATCAGGTTAAACGCATAGGGTCCCAGAAGAATCCCCGTAAAAATCATCCCCATAAGGCCGGGCAGCCGCAGTTTCCTGCACACCCAGCCCAGAAACATTCCCAGCATCAACATGTAAGCAATACTAATCAGCATATTCTTTTCCTCCTTACAAACGCAGAAAAAGCCGATAATTTCTGCGTTAATACATAATGCAGAAGTCATCAGCTTTATAAGCGGTTCTAGTCAGACTAAGGGAGAACTTCATTCCCGGTACTTATTTTATAACTAAAAATACAGAATGTCAATGGATTTCCTCTTTACGGTCAGAATTCTCCTCCGGCCTTTTCATCTTGCCTGAACGGCTGTAAAATTTTTTCATATGATGCAAATTTGATGCATCTTTGATGCCTTTTTGATGCCTGTCCATTGTAATCTGGACAGTAAGGAAACTCCTACAAATAACAAACGAGGTGTAAACAATGAAACGGAAGAAAACATGGCTCTGTGTATGTCTGACCCTGCTTATGCTGACCCTGTCCCCTGCTGCGGTCTACGGCGGGGAACCGGAGGGGGATGCGGCGGACAAGACTCTTGCCCCCTATTTCTTTATACAGGACACCGGAGGGACGGCGGAACAGTTCCCCCTGAAAGACACAAGTGTGTCCACCACAATAAACGGCGTCATTGCCGAAACCTATGTCACCCAGACCTATACCAACGAAGGACAAAATCCAATCAACGCCAGCTACGTGTTCCCGGCATCCGCCAGGGTCACGGTCCATGGTATGAAAATGGAAATCGGGGACGAGGTAATCACGGCAAAAATCAGGGAAAAGGAAGAGGCCAAAACAGAATTCGAGGAAGCTAAAAGCGAAGGAAAAAGCGCCTCTCTGCTGGAACAGCAGCGTCCCAATGTATTTACCATGAATGTGGCCAATGTGATGCCCGGGGATACGGTGCGCATTGAACTGCACTACACCGAACTGATATCCTCCCGGGACGGGGTTTACCAGTTTGTATTCCCCACCGTAACCGGACCCAGATATGCCAGTCCTTCGCCGGAAAACAGCGGGCAGGATGAGTGGGTGGCAAGTCCTTACCTGGAGGAAGGAACCGCCCCTCAGGGAACCTATGATATTGCCGTCAACCTCTCCACAGGCGTTCCCATTTCCAGTCTGACCAGCAGTTCCCATAAAATCAAGGTGGAAAAAGAAAGCGAATCCGCTGCCCATGTGACCCTATCTGATTCCGGAGAATTTGCAGGGGACCGGGACTTCATCCTGGATTACAGACTTACCGGGCAGGATATAAACTGCGGACACATGCTGGACACAGGGGAAAAGGAGAACTTCTTTATGCTGATGGTACAGCCCCCGGAGCGTGTCAGGGCGGAGGAGATTCCGCCCCGTGAATACATATTTGTGCTGGATGTGTCAGGCTCCATGTTCGGGTATCCTCTTGACACTGCAAAGGAGCTTATACGGGACCTGGTAGGAAATCTCAGGGATTCAGACCGGTTTAACCTGATACTGTTTTCAGACACAGCCATCTCCATGGCCCAAGCATCTGTACCTGCCACCATGGAAAACATCCAGATGGCCATTGACCTGATTGAGCGCCAGGACGGAGGCGGCGGCACGGAGCTGGCCCCGGCCCTCGAGCAGGCGGTTTCCCTGCCAAAGGACCCGCAGATGGCCAGAAGCATTGTCACCATCACAGACGGCTATATGTCCGATGAGGCGTCCATTTTCAAAATAATAAATAAGAACCTTAAAACTGCGGATTTCTTCTCCTTTGGAATCGGCACCTCCGTCAACCGCTATTTAATTGACGGAATCGCAAAAGCCGGCTCCGGGGAAGCCTTTGTTGTAACGGAGCCGGAACAGGCCTCAGGCACTGCCAGTGATTTCCGCACCTATATCCAGTCCCCGGTCATGACCGGCATAAAGGTTTCCTTTGATGGTTTTGATGTTTACGATGTAGAGCCGGGCATCCTTCCCACCCTGTTTGCCCAAAAGCCCATTGTCCTGTTTGGAAAATGGCGGGGCCAGCCTTCCGGCACCATACGGATAACCGGCAAAACCGGAAATCAGGATTACATACAGGAAATACCGGTGGACCGGACAGAGGCCGGAACAGACAATCATGCCATATCCTATCTGTGGGCCAGGACAAAGGCAGAGCGTCTTACGGATTACGGTACACGGGAGGATACCCAGGATATAATCAGGCAGGCCATGGTCAAAAAGACCGTCACACAGCTGGGACTGGACTACAGCATGATGACACCCTACACCTCCTTCATCGCGGTCACTGAAACAGTCCGCAACCAGGAGGGTTCTGCCGCGGATGTGAACCAGCCCCTTCCGCTGCCGAAGCATGTGTCTGATTTTGCCGTGGGAGCCGGATATACCATTGGCTCAGAACCCGGAACCCTGATACTTCTGTGTGCTGCGGGAGTCATAATGGCAGCCGGCTGTATCCGGCGAAACAGCGCCAACAGGAAAAAGAAGCAGACGGAGGAGGCATAAAAAGTGGATATCCGCAGCGCAAAATCCTTTATCCGGCAAACTATCCCCTTCTATCTTGCGGGAGCCGCCTTCCTGCTGGGAATGAAATATTATTACAGCCGCATGGACTGTGGCAGCCTTTCATGGATTCTGTCCCCCACTGCCTGGTGGGTCAGCGCCTTAAGCGGAATTTCCTTCATAAAGGTCCCCCAGGCAGGCTATGTCAGCCATTCCTACCGTTTCATCATAGCCGCCTCCTGCTCAGGCGTCCGGTTCCTGATGATTTCCGCGGCTGCCCTGGTTTTCTCTTATATCCACCGGATGAGGACCATGAAGGGTAAATTGGGATGGATGGCCTTAAGCGCCCTGGCTTCGTATCTGCTGACCATCTTTGTCAACGGCTTCCGAATCCTGTTCTCCATCTTCATCCCCATATATCTGGGAATGACCGGCAGCGGGACACCGGGGGCTGGCATGGCTGGCTCAGGTACGGCCGGTCCGGGCACAGCCGGTTCAGGCATGGCTCACGCCTGGAGCATATGGCTCACGCCGGAACGGCTTCATACCATTATTGGGGCTGCTGTTTACTTTACCGCCCTGTTTGCCATATGTCAGCTGGGGGAGTATGCCTCCCGGAGATGCTCTTCTGTTTCCGGAACATCCCGCTGCAGGAACAGCCCCGGAACATCCCGCTGCTGGAACAGCCGGACCCGGTCCGGAATTTCCCCCATGAAGGCCCTGGGCGGATGGGCAGTCCCTTCATTCTGGTATTTCTCCCTTGTTTTGGGGATACCGTTTCTTAACAGAGCATACAGAAACAGTCCAGGAACCTTCACAGACTATGCGCTCCTGCTGACAGCCGTCTGCCTGACCCTGGTGGTTCTTCACGGCACCTGTTCCGCAATCATCCGTCATATGACCGGCGGAAATCATAAAAAATCATCCAAACATGAACATACATAGTTTCAAACTATATCATTCCGTGCTAAAATACCTCCATGCATCAAATGCAATGGAGGTATTTGTCATGACACTGCAGCAACTGCGCTATATTGTAACCATCGTAAACTGCGGCTCTATTTCCGAGGCGGCAAAGCAGCTTTTCATCACCCAGCCCA
This sequence comes from Clostridium sp. 1001271st1 H5, assembly GCF_005845215.1. Classification (GTDB taxonomy): domain Bacteria; phylum Bacillota; class Clostridia; order Lachnospirales; family Lachnospiraceae; genus Enterocloster. The sequence continues at coordinate 173,011 of NZ_SPHO01000005.1, read as the reverse complement.
GCCTTTCAAATGCAGTCAGGGAACTGGAAAAGGAAATGGGCATATCCATCTTTAACCGCAGCTCCAAAGGCATTGCCCTTTCCTCCCAGGGAACAGAATTCCTTTCCTATGCCAGGCAGGTACTGGAGCAGGCCGAGCTGCTGGAACAGCACTATACCAACAAAAAGCCGGTAAAGCGCATCTGTTCCATATCCACCCAGCACTACGCCTTTGCCGTCAATGCCTTTGCCAACCTGGTATCCAGGCAGAACACCGACGAATATGAATTCACGCTGAGGGAGACCCGCACCTATGAGATTATTGATGATGTAAAGAATTACCGCAGTGAGCTGGGCATTCTTTATATCAATGATTTTAACCGGAAGGTGCTGGAAAAACTGTTTAAGGAAAGCGGTCTTGTATTCCATCCCCTGTTCCGGGCCAGTCCCCATGTATTCATCAGCGTAACCCATCCCTTGTCAGGCAGAAAAAGCGTAACCATAGAGGACCTGGAGGATTACCCCTTTCTGGCCTTTGAGCAGGGAGAAAAAAATTCCTTTTATTTCTCAGAGGAAATACTCAGCACCATTCCAAGAAAGAAAGTAATTTATGTCAGCGACAGGGCCACCCTGTTCAATCTTCTCATTGGACTGAATGGATATACCATATGCAGCGGCATTTTAAACCGCAACCTGAACGGCGACTCCATCATGGCGGTTCCGCTGGAAACAGAAGAAAACATGCTCATTGGATGGATTGCAGACCCCAGACTCCATCTCAGCCGTTTTGCAGAGAACTATCTGGAAGAGTTAAGCCGGCTCATTGGCCCGCAGACCTAGAGGCTTAAATACCCATTTTCCAAAGGCGCTCTAAGACGCCATCAGCCGGAATACGGATTCGTAAATCCGGTTTGCAATATAGGGATTATTCATGGTATACAGGTGGATTCCATCCACGCCATGGGCTGCCAGGTCCACAATCTGGTCCACCGCGTAGGCGATTCCCGCATCCCGCATGGCAACAGGATTATCCCCGTACCGTTCCATCATGGAAATGAACTTCTTTGGCAGTTTTACGCCGCACAGGGATACCATGCGTTCTATCTGCTTTTTGTTGACCACCGGCATGATTCCCGCCTCCGCCGGGACATGGATGCCTACCAGGTCCATCCGCTCCCGGAAACGGTAAAAATACTCGTTGTCAAAGAAAAGCTGGGTAATAAGCTGGCTGACGCCCGCATCCACCTTGTCTTTCAGGTATTTCATATCCCTTACCAGACCGCCTGATTCCTGATGTCCCTCCGGATAACAGGCGCCGATTATGTTAAAATCCCCTTGCATTTTTATGAATTCCACCAAATCCGCAGCGTACTTAAAATCTCCTGCCGGTATCCTGTCAGGAATACGGTCCCCCCGCAGGGCCAGGATATTTTCTATGTTCTGTTCCTTCAGCTGTCCCAGAATCAGCAGAACGTCTTCCCTGGTCAGGTTCAGGCATGGGATGTGGGCCACGCTCTCTATGCCGTATTCACGCTTAATGAAAGACGCTATCTTAAGCGTTGCCTGGCTGTTCTCGCTGCCCCCTGCCCCGTATGTGACGCTGATGAAATCAGGGGTGATTCCCTTAAGTTCATCTAATGTCCGGTAAATCGTATCAATGGGCGCTGTCCTCTTAGGAGGAAATACCTCCAGGGACAGTACTGTCTTATGGTTAAACAGTGATGATGTCTTCATGTATATCTGTTCCCTTCTTTAATGTCTTTGTCATGGTTTCTGATTGCAGTAATCATAGCACAAATCAAAAAGAAGGCATAATTTGTAATTTTTATAGGCTTCTATAGTTTAAAACTATATCACTCTTCCTGTTCCTGCCTCTGCTTCTCCAAGGCGTCTCTCTTTTTCAATACATCCATATCTGCAGCTCTATTTTCCCTTACTCCGGTCATAGGCCTGTATATAGACAAAATTATCGTTTGTGCGTTCCATTCTGTATTCCGAATCCAGGACAGCGTCAATGAACTCCCTGCCCCCTGATTCCACGGCCACCACCTTCATTCCCAGCTCCCGTTCCACATCCTGGACCGTCAGGTCATCTAAAAACACCTGTTCGCCCATGCGCAGCATATTGGATGGAATCTGCAGTACTTCACCCAAATCCTCCCCTGCATCCTGACGCTCCTTTAACTGTCCTATCAGGTCCTGTCCCGTTATAAGACCGGATACCGTTATGGTCTCCCCAAAGAAATCATTCCGTATAAAGTACACATGAATGGTCAGATGCGGAAATGCGTCCATCAGCTTTCCCGCAAAGTCACAGATGGTGGAATAGGTCAGCTTCCCTGTTGCAATGGTCAGCGTCCTTGTGACTGTCTTTTTCAGCCTTTCATACTCCCTGCCATTGATAACTGCTTCCAGGGCCTCGTTGAATTCATTGATGAACATACGCATCATTCCCACTCCATTTTCCAGCTGGATATAGCCGTCATAGCGCTCCTCCTCCGGAAAATCCCTGCCTGCCGTAATGTACCACTCATCACTTGCATGAATGAAATGGAGTCCGTATTGGTCATAAAATTCCTGCTGGCGGCTTTCCACCAGGTCAATAACAGCGCCGGCCTCTTCCCTGGTATATAACTCAATGGGGAACAGCCCCTCCCTGAATTTTGTGATTCCTGCCGGAACCACGGATACGCTTCTTAAGAAGGGCAGATATTTAGACAAATCATTGATGGTCCTCTCCAGCTCCGCCCCGTCATTTACATTCTTACAGCAGACCACCTGTCCGTTCATTTCCACATGACCGTCATAGAGCATCTGCAGATACTTAAGCTTATCGCCTGCAAATCGGTTGTGGAGCATTTTACACCGCAGCTGCGGATTGGTGGTCTGCACGGATATATTAATAGGAGCCAGCTGCATCCGGATGATTCTCTCTATGTCTCTTTCCTTCATGTTGGTCAGGGTGATGTAATTTCCCTGCAGGAAAGAAAGCCTGGAATCATCGTCCTTAAAATATAAGGTTTCCCGCATCCCCGGCGGCATCTGGTCAATAAAACAAAATATGCACTTGTTGCTGCATGAACGGTAATCGCTCATCAGGCCGTTTTCAAACTCCACCCCCAGGTCATCGTCATAATCCTTGTCGATTTCCAACAGCCACTCTTCCCCGTCCGGTTTTCTTATGACTACCTCAATATACTCATCCTTAATCAAATACCTGTAGTCAAATACATCCTCAATCTCTTCATTATTGATTGAAAGAAGTATATCACCCGGTTCGATTTCCATCTCTTTTGCAATGGAGCCGGGAAATACTTCTTTTATCACATGTTCATTCTTTTTCATTTTCAATCTATTTTCCTCAGTATTATAGTTCTTTCCATAATCCCTGTTTTTATGCTTTTGCTTCCCGGTAACATGCCCACACGCAGCACCCGGTAAGGGCCGCTGCAAACAGGCACGCTGCTGCCATGGACAGCCAGCTGACGCTGCCTCCAAAAGAAATTTCCCGAATAAGCCGCGTGGTATGGGTCAGCGGCATGATATTCACAACCCACTTCAGGGCTTCCGGTATGCCGTCCAGCGAAAAAAAGGTGCCGCATAAAAATGACATGGGGGTTATTACAATATTTGTAAAATTATTCATGTCATAATGGCTTTCCATCATCATGGCTGCCAGAAAACCCAGGGCTGAAAAAATCAGCGAATTCAGTATGACTGCTGTCAGCAGCCAGCCGTTCATGGACAGCCTGGCCCCTGACACGATTCCCAGCAGAACGATGAATACACCGGAATACATACCGCGGAGGGCTCCTGCAAAGATATGGCCCATTGCCAGCAGATACATCCGGGTGGGCGAATACAGATAGCACTCAAAGCTCTTCTCGTGGAGGCGCATGACACTGATGCGGGTTGAAACGGAAGTGTAGCTGTTCCGCATGGTTGTCATGGCTAAAAGTCCCGGTATCAGATAATAGAGATAGGGTCTTCCGTCCATCTCCATCACCCTTCCCAGCCCCATTCCAAAGGTCACGAAATACAGCAGCGGAGATACCATCTGGGAAAACGTGACCCGCCAGAACCGCCGTTTAAGGAACAGCCATTCCCGCCACAAAATCGTGGTTATTTCCATCCTCCCACCCCCTTACTGGTATAGTGGAAGAATACATCCTCCAGGGTGGACGGCAGTACGCTGCACAGTGCGTCAATCTCGGCAGACCTGGACTTGGCAGCAGCCAGGTCCCTGAAAAACTCAGCCTTCATCCTGTCACCTCCGTCATATTCCACCTTAAAGGGTCCGATTTCATCAATCAGTCCTTCGGGCGTATCCTCCTTAAATATCGTTCCTCCGTCAATCAGCATCACATAATCACAAAGATGCTGGGCCTCTTCAATATAATGGGTGGTCAGAAGTATGGTCTTTCCCTCCTTGTGCTGCATGCGCAGAAAATCCCATATATCCCGGCGGGCATTGGGGTCAATGCCTACGGTTGGCTCATCCAGAAATAAGTATCTGGGGTTGTGAATCAGGGACTTTGCAATCATCAGCTTGCGCTTCATCCCTCCGGACAGGTTCTGGGTCACCCGTTTCCGCACACTGTCCAGTCCGAGGAATGTGAGGAGACGGTCTGTGGAAACAGCAATATCCGCCTTTCCCATCCGGTAAAGGCGGCCTGCAAATTCCATATTTTCTTCAACCGTCAATTCCTTGTCCAGGTTGACGTGCTGGCTGGTCACACCAATGGCCTGCTTTACAGCCACAGCATTCCGGTCCATGACCTGTCCGTCAAAGGACACGGTGCCGGTATCCGGCATCAGCAATCCTGTCATCATCCGCATTAATGTTGTCTTTCCTGCTCCATTTGGTCCCAGCAGGCCCAAAAACATTCCATCAGGTATCTCCATGGTGACACCCTTCACCGCTTCCACATCTCCGAAACGCTTATGCAGGTCTTTACATAGAATCATTACTGCCTCCCCTGCTTTTTGATAATGACTGTGGACAGATAGGGGATATCATAATGTTTCAGCTCCTCAAAATCAGTCACCAGACGCTCTTCACCTGTGCCGGTCTTGGTAATCAGCACAAACCTATCCTCCAGGTGGTTCTCCTCCAGGGCCTGCAGCAGGGCTTCCGGGTCAGTGGAGGGCTTCATCAGAACCACATTGTCGTGTTCCCTGAGCACCCTTCCCAAATCTTCACTGCTGTTTTTACGCACGGGCGCCACAACCAAATCTTCATTCCAGGCTACCAGAGGCATTTTCATGGAGTCTGCCACTGCGCAGAAGGATGTAATGCCGGGCACCACCTCTACCTCCACGCCTGCTGCCTCTATGTAAGGCAGCGTATACATAAATGTGCTGTAAACCGCCGGGTCCCCCAGCGTAATAAAGGCACCGGTACGCTCCCCGTTTAAATGCTCTGCGATGCATCCTGCATTCTGCTCCCACATTTCACGCAGCTTCATGCCGTGATAATGCATTGGATATACTAAATTTACGATTTCCGCCTCTGTGTTCTTCAAAAGTCCTTTTATGATATCAAAAGCAAAGCTGCCTGCTCCAGTTTCCTTTTCAGGGCAAAAAATCACATCCGCCTCGTTTAAAACGCGGTATGCTTTCAATGTAAGCAGTTCCGGGTCCCCCGGTCCTACGCCAATTCCATACAGTTTTCCCATTTTGCGTTCCTCTTTCTGTTCTTATACCATGACATGGTACCATATCCGGAGGCAAAGGGCAATTATTTAATTCACCCTATTATACTTCACATCCGGGGGATGGAAAAAAGGCCCTGACGCTGAGTGTACAGCGCACGGCCTGTCCTGGGCTAATCCGGGACTGCACTAATTGCTGTGGTTTTTCCTGGTATTATAAAGGCCAAAATACTTCTGTGCCTCCTCCTGATTCAGGGAAAACCTTTGTTTCAGCCGCTCAAGCGTCTGTTCCTCCGTCTTTCCGTCCTCCAAATAATCCAGGATAAAAGCCCTGATTCCCTCGTTTCTACCCTCTGCTCTACCCTCGTTTCTTCCCTCTTCATAACGGACTTCCAGGGCGTCCTCCATATTGAACTCCGTAAACAGCATATTCACCGCCTCCGTTCCATGTTCTCTCAGAAACTCCGCCAAAAAACCCTTCTGCTCACAGTCGGACATGGCGCTGATAATTGCCTCATCGCGGCTCTTTCCATGTACCAGATAATTCTTTATCTGCTGGATAAACCAGGAATACTCATACAGAGGCCCGCATTTTTTTAGAATCGGGTGGTTTGACGGCAGATTGATATTAATTACCTTTACACTTAATTCTAGCATAGGATATTGGGTCTTTTCAAGGTATGCATCCGAAAGTTTCAGAATTCTCTCTTCCGGAAAATGTTTGTCACCATTATAGAAAACAAAAAACTCAGGCGTTGGAATCTGAATCCGGCCGGTGCGGTACAATGCTCTGGACTCAACCAGTTTCTCCATTGTCCTTCCATAGTAAATGGCATCCCTTAACGGCATATTCTCATTTAAGGTTGACTGGTGTTCGCTGATAACCAGCACTTTTCCCTTAGCAGTAAATGCCATATCGTTTTTCCGCGCCATAAAAAGTACCCCGCTCAGCGTGGTAAAAGTTATATCCTCCGCTGCCACCTCCTCTTCACCGTTCAATGCCGAATACAGCTTTGCAGCATTTTCCGGTTTACCGAACAGTGTAGTAAATGCACTGGACTTCACCTCACGGTTTGATACCTGCTTTTCATTTTTTTGCATAAAATACCCCCTTTGTATCATGTTAAAATCCGATTGAGAAATGTACTGCAGAAACTGCATTGAATGATAAGAATTACAGACCTCATTGGAAATGTGGTTTTATTTTAGCAAATATACATGGCCCTGTCTACCTTTGTGAATAAAAATATTTCAAAGACAAACAGGACCATGACATGAATCACTCCATGCACGGCCCTGTTCCGTTGTCTTTTATGTGCCGGCCAGACCCTCCCCGCCTATACCGTCTCCGCCTGTTCCTCCCCTGCCATCCGCATCTCCCTTCTGGTATACAAATATACCAGAAACAAAGTTATACCCAGACACGACAGCTCCGATACAGCAGGCGCCCACCAGATTCCCACGCCTCCCATTACCGCAATACAGCCTGCTAATGCAGCCGTCATAATAATCATGCCTCTGCCCATGGAGATAGCCAATGACTCCTTCGGCCGTTCTATGGCCGTAAAATATCCTGCCCCCACAATGTTGAATCCCAGCACCAGGAATGACAGGCTGAATATCCTGAATACAGACGCCGAGTAAAGCCTGAGTCCTTCCAGCTTTTCTGAAATAAAGAGGGCCACCAGCCAGTCAGCCCCTGCCATAGAACCAATAAAGGCAATTCCAGCAACGCCAACAGCCGCTGTCAGGGAGTACTTAAGAAGCCTGCTGCAGACATCCCTCTCCTGCCTGCCGTAATAAAAGCTGATTAAGGGCTGGATGCCCTGGGCGATTCCCGCCATGGACATGACCACAATGGTATTTACATATGCGATGATTGTGTAGCTCACCACTCCCTGTTCGCCGATATACCGGAGTATGGCATGATTGAACATGAATACCGTGAAACCTGCCGACAGCTCCGTAAGTCCGGAGGACAGCCCAATCTTTACCACCCGGAAAAACTGTCCCGAATCCCAGACCGGTCTGGCAAACCGTATGGTGGCCTTTGGCCCCAGGAAATGTTTCAGATACAGGAATACGGGCAGCATCTGCGACAGTCCCGTGGCAGCCCCTGCTCCCGCAATGCCCCAGTGAAACACCATGACAAAGAAATAGTCCAGCACACAGTTCATAAGGGCGCCTGAAGCCACAGCCACAGCTGCAAACCGCGGGAATCCGTCTGTCTTCACCAGTGTCTCAAACGTGTATGATATGATGAACCACCATGTAAAGGGCAGAAGGGACAAAATATAATGCTTCACATACTCCGCCGTGCTCTGGGTGGCTCCCAGGAACTTTACAATGGGGTCCAGGCACAGCCACACAGTGACCATAATGAGCAGGGACAGGACGCCTGTCACCACCATATTCTGGGTGTTGGCCTGATTGGCCTCCCGCTGCCTGCCCTGCCCCAGAAAAATGGCCACCACCGTGGATGTGCCCACGGCAAACAGGATGGAAACAGAAAACAGGAAATTTACAAAGGGAGAGGCAATATTCACTGCGGACAGAGCCACCTCCGATACCCCCCTGGCCACAAACATCCCGTCCACCATGGTATACAGCGCAAAAATCCACTGGGCCACCACGGAGGGCCATACAAACCTCCAGAACTTTTTCTTCAGTGACATTCCTTCAAAATTCATGATACAGCTCCTTTATGACGACTTTACAACTGGCTTGCATTACCATCATAAACCTTGGTATAATACCAAGGTAAACAGTAAATATTGCCATATTTGGGAGAAAATTCATGTCAACATTTTATAAAATCGGGGAGATTGCAGCCCTTTACAACATAAGTACGGATATTCTGCGCTATTATGAGGAGCTGGGCATACTGGTCCCCCGCCGGGCCTTTAACGGCTACCGCATTTACCGAACCGAGGACCTGTGGTGCCTGAATGTAATACGCGATTTGAGGGAACTGGGGTTTTCCATGGAACAGATAAAGGCTTATATCGAAAACCGGAGCATTGATTCCTCCCTGGAATTGTTCCAGAAGGAAATGGATGTGATTGACCGCCACATTGAACGGCTTATATCCCTCAGGGACAACATCATCACCCGCAGGGAAACCATTTCCCGGGCAAGGATGCTTCCCCTTGGTACCATCACATTAAAAGAAATGCCGTCCCGGCCCTGCCACCGGATTATGCAGAGCTACGAGACGGACGAAGAAATGGATATTCTCATCAAACAGCTGGTCTCCTTTGGACCGGACCGTCAGTACATTATAGGCAACAACCAGATGGGCTCCTTCATCAGCCTGTCCGATGCCATGGACGGACGATGCCAGCAGTATGACGCAGTGTTCATCCTTCATCCGGACGGGGAGCACTGCATCGGGGAAGGCTCCTATCTGTCGGTCTGTTACAGCGGCAACTTCCGACAGACCCGCACCTATGTGCCCCAGCTCCTTGCCTATGCCAGGGAACATTCCTTGAACATCCGGGGACCGCTGCTGGAACTGCTGTGGATTGATGTCCATACCACTAAGCATGTGGAGGAGCAGGTGACGGAGCTGCAGTTAAAAGTGGATTAGCACATCCCCCATCTTAACCAGCTTATCCCTGCCCAGCTCAGCCAGCTTCCGGTTCTTCTCATTTACAGTCCCGAAATCCTTCAGACAGCAGATGACCTGGCCGCAGGATGCCATAACCGCAGCCGCCCGCTCATACGTCTCCTCCTGAATCAGCTCAAAGGGGGCTTCCGATATCACCTTTGCGGCCAATGCCACGGCAATGGGGTAATCTATGTCATTTTCGTGGAGAATGCCTGCAGCAAAGGGAATTCCCATGCGCTGCAATTTCCTGTACACCGGGATTCCGCTTCCGTTTCCGCCTATGACGAACACCTGAGGCGTTCCCCTGACCGGTTCCATTTCCAGGCAGCCCAGCTCGGCATGATAGCTTCCTTTCGTAATTCCGTACAGACTGGTTATATAGGAGGATGTAAAGATTTCTTCCGGTGTGCCGCACCGTTCAATGTATTCCCCGTTCACACAGACAATATAATCCGATAATTTCTGCGCTAAATCCAACTCATGCAGGGACATAAGCACTGCCACCTTCTTCTCATGAACCAGGTCCTTAAGTATCGTCAGAAGCTCCAGCTTATGCCGGATATCCAGGAATGAGGTGGGTTCGTCCAGCACAATGGCCCTGGGTTCCTGGCACACAGCCCGCGCCAAAAGGATGCGCTGCTTCTGCCCGTCGCTTATCTCTGAAAAATCCCGCCGGGCCAGGTCCCATGCATGGACCAGCTCCATGGCCTCCCTGACCTTCTTTCTGTCTTCTGCGGTCAGTATGCCCATTCTTCCGGTATACGGGTAACGGCCGGTGCTGACCACATCCTCACATGTCATAAGTTCAGGATGAATCCGTTCTGTCATCAGAATGGACATACGCTTTGCAATTTCCCTCTCCCCCATCTGCTCCATAGGCGTGCCATCCAGATATACGGACCCTTCCAACAGTCCCAGCTGCCGGATTACGCTTCGGAGGATGGTGGATTTGCCAGCCCCGTTTGGACCAATCAGAGTCACAATCTGGCCCGGTCTCACATGAATCCCGATTTGCCTAATAAGAGGTGTACCGCCGTACCCCACGGTCATATTTTCAGTCAAAATGTAATCTTCTGCCATGATATCCGCCTCTCTGTCTCTCCCTCTGTTCTATTTTCCTGCTGCCCCCATCCTTCCCAATCACTGCATGTTCTTACGGTTATGCACCATCATATAGATGACAATGGGCGCGCCGAAAACAGCTGTCACGGAGCTGATGCTGAGTTCCGTGGGCGCAAAAACCGTTCTGGCCGCCAAATCACAGAACAGGCAGAACACAGCGCCGCCCAGGAAGCAGCCCGGAATCATGAGTATGGGCTTTGCCGTCTTAAACAGGCTCTTCACCAGGTGCGGGACCGCAATGCCCACAAAGGATATGGGACCGGCAAATGCGGTCACACAGGCCGAAAGAATGCTGGAAAGCAGAATCAGGGCCACCCTGAACCCCAGGATGTTTACCCCCATGTTCTGGGCATATACCTCTCCCATCTGGTAAGCGCCAATGGGCTTTGCCATGAGAAAGACAAGGAGCAGCGCCAGGAATATCACTGCTGTCATGACCCTTACATTCTCCCATGAGGTACCTGAAAAGCTGCCCATGGACCAGTTGTGGAGATTGACAATGTTGGCGTCATCCGCAAATGTCACCACAAAATCCGTTATGGCGGAACAGATATAGCTAATCATTACACCGCAGATAACCAGCATGGACATCTTCTTTACCTTACCGGAAATCATCAGAACAAATCCCATGGAAATCATGGAGCCTGCAAAAGCAGCCAGAATCATCCCGGCTGAGCCGATGGAGATTCCCCTCCCCAGCAGGACAATCATCACAAGGGAGACCACCAGTTTTGCGCCGGATGAAATTCCCAGCACAAATGGCCCTGCGATGGGATTTGCAAAAAACGTCTGGAGCAGGAAACCGGATACGGATAAGGCTCCGCCCAGTATCACAGCTGAAAGAATCCGCGGAAGGCGTATATCCCACACAATGTGGTATGAGGTGTCCTCTCCGGTTCTCCTGAGCAGGATCTCACCGATTTCCTCCACGGACAGATGCACACTGCCGGAATTAATGTTCCAGATAAATAATAAGCACATCATGGCTGCCAGAAGGGCAAATGAAATACTGTATTTTGTGTAGGTACCTTTTGGCATTGGCATAACTCCTTTTTCCGGCAGCCCATGGGACTGCCATGTATCTTTGCCGGGCGGGAATGGGTTTTCAGACAGGCTCTAGCGCAGCCGGTGCATATACCTTAGTCCTTCCGGCTCCTTCTCTGTCAGTATCCGGTGGATATCCAGAATCATATCCCCCAGCCCCATGGTTTCCTGGAACAGGCTTTTTTCCGTGCACCACACATTTCCCTCCTTCACAGCCTTAAAATCAGCCAGAAGGCTGCTTTTATCCAAAAGCTGGTCCAGGCTGTCCAGTTCCCCGTCTATGGTGCTGTTGTAAATAATGTAATCTGCATCCCTGGCAGCGGCATAAAAGCTTTCCATCTGCATGTTCATGGTGGACAATGCATTTTCATTTTCTGCAAGTCCCTGGGGTACATAGGTTCCTCCGGCCAGGGCAATCATTTCAGCCACATAATCCCCTGACTTTCTCACATTGACATAACCGTTGCTGCTGATATAAAAAAATGCTGCTGTCTTCCCGGTATTCTCCTGGTTTATCACAGGTAACAGCTGTCTTACCTGGTGGTCAAAGCAGCGCTCTGCCTGTTCCTCCCGGCCCAACAGCACGGCATATAATTTCAGCCACTCCATCCTGCCAAGGGGATGGCTCTCGTAACTGGAACGCTCCACCAGAACCGGTATCCCCAGCTGTTCCAGCTGTTCCTTTACTTCCGGGGAATGATAAATCATGGTGGATTCTATGGCCAGGTCGCAGGACATGGACAATATCCGCTCATAATCCGGTGCATTGTATTTGCCCGCATAAAGCATTCTGCCATCTTCCAGGGCTGACCTGGCCTCCTCTATGTACCAACCGGAAGCGTCTGTCCCGGACAGTGTAATCCGGTCCGTTCCATCCAGGCTGCAGAACAGGTCCATTGCTGATGTTGCCGCCAGATAAATATTCTTCAGCGGCTGTTTTAAGACAGCCACTTCGTCCGGAATACCGGAGGGCTCTGTTTTTCCTTCCGGCACCACCAGATAGCGGCCGCTGTCCTTTATGGTTATCATTGAGTAGCCGCCATCGTAGTAGTCCACTGAAAACTGGTTCGCATAGAGAAGTTCCATACTCCCGGTTATCTTTTTGCTGCTCCAGCTTTCCGGGACAGCCTCAGGGTCCTCATCCGTGGCCGTCTGTCTTGCAGCCGTCCGCCCTGTGTCAGCCCGCCCGGCCAGCGAACAGCCTGCGCATATCACCGCCATCAGGATTCCTGCAGCGGCAACCGCCGTCACTATCTTTTTTCGTCTCATCATTCAGCCCTTTTTATTGTCGTCGAATCAAACACCAGGGTATATTCCACCTCATGAGGCTCGCTCATGGCGATTGTATCTGCTATGAACGGCATCTTCCAGTCAAAGGCACTGACCGGAATCTCAAAGGAAGAATTCCCTTCCGTGTTCACCAGGTCAAACTTCTCGCCCCCTACCTTCATATAATCATAGTTGGAACTGCTCCAGATAATGGTTGCAAAAGCCTTGCCGTCCTCAATCCGGAGTGCTGCCGGTGTCTCCACAGATGCCCGGCCTGAACCGCCCTCCAGCCTGACTGCCACTGTATAGGAACCATCCTCCAGCTCAAGGCTCCCGGCGGCAGCCACCTTACCGTCTGCAAACGCCTCCGCCGGAAGGGAGCCGGCACGGAATACCAGCACACGGTCATACCACTTTTCCTTTTTCTTGCTGAACGCGCTGCAGTCAATTCCCTTGTCCAGTGCTTCCACCGGCACCTTGAAGGTGTGTTTCCCATCCGCATTTTCCGCAAATGGAATAAAATCCGTATCCGAAGCCCGCTCTGCATCAGCGCCTGTTCCCATATACAGTTTCAGATACCCGGTTCCGCTCATGGTCATAACCGCGCTCATGGCTCCATCCTGCACCGTAAGTTCACACTCCGTAATCCGGAACATGCTGGAGCTGGAGTCCACCTTAATCTCATAGACCCCATCTTTTATTGCATCTGCCAGGACTGGTACCATTCCGTCTTCCGCTGCATCCATCCGGCTGCCTGTCTCCTGGCTTGCGGTGTCTCCTGCCTGGGCGCGCTCTGCCCCGGACGTTTCCTCCGCAGAGGTCTCCGCGGCAATGTCTGCAGCAGCCGGCGCCTCCTTTCCGCAGCCTGAAAGAGTTCCAGCTGACAGCCCCACGACAAGCAGCAGGGCAGCCAATTTCATTTTCCTGAATTTCATTTCCAATCTCCCCACTTTTAAAAGGGCAGTCAGCAAATTACCCCGACCGCCCACTTATCTTTCTGATTTATTTTGCCAGACTGTCAACTGCTGCCTGAGCATGTTCCACAAAGAGCTGCTGGATTGCCTCCAGCTCGCCCAGTCCGCTGACCAGACATGTCACTTCATAGCCTGCATCCACAAAGGCAGTCTTCCAGGAGCCTTCCTCGTCTCCTGCCATGTCATTGTTGGCATGGTCGCCTGCTACAATCATCAGAGGTTCCAGGACCACCTTCTTATAGCTGCCTTCCTTCACGGCTGACAGGACATCATCCAGGCTTGGCGTTGCCTCCACAGTACCCACATAGTAATTCTTATATCCTGCCTCTGTGAGCATATCCTGCATTTTTGCGTATACCTGGTTGGAATCCGCCTCAGTGCCATGTCCCATGAAGCAGATAGCTGTCTCGCCGTCATCATACTGGGCTGTTGCCTCTGTGATGGCCTTCATAACTGCCTTAAAATCGTCATCTGTGGTAAGGAGAGGCTTTCCGATTGCCACTTTCTCAAATGCATCCGAATACTCCGCCACTTCATTGACCAAATCCGTATACTCAAGCCCATTCATCAGATGGGTGGGCTGAATGACAAGATTCCTGACGCCATTCTTTTCCGCCCGGTCAAGGGCCTCGCCTACATTGTCAATAGCAACGTCATCCCGGGATTTTACGTGGTCAATAATAATCTGGCTGGTAAATCCTCTTCTTACGGCAAAGTCAGGAAATACCTTCTCAATAGCGTCCTCAATGGCACCAATGGTCAGACGTCTGCTGTCATTGTAGCTGGTACCAAAGCTGACTACCAGAAGTTCATTTTCACCGATTTCATCCTGATTCCTGGTATTATCCTTAGATGCATCTCCGGTATCGTAATTCTCCTCGTCTGCCTCGGCAGCTGCTTCTGCGGCCTCTTCTGTTGTCTGCGCTGCTTCCGTTTCTGCCGCTGTTGTTGTCTCAGCAGCCGCCGCTGCCTCATTCTCCTCGGCTGTCTCTGCGGCTGTTTCCTTCTGTCCGCCGGAACAGCCGGCCACGGTCACCGTTGTCAGGGCGGCTGCCGCAAATAATACTGCCAGTTTTTTCATTTTCATCTTCTCTTTCCTCCTTGTTTTATATAACCTCATCGGTTAAAGCAAGGTAGAGGAATATGCCGCCTGTATCGGATGAATCCCAAACGGCAGCCTGCACGCCCATAGGCGTATTCCGGAAGATGTCCGCAGATATGTGATTTTCTGCAGATATGTAATACGCAGCGTTTCCATACCCCGAAGCAATCCGCTTCCATCCGGGCATAGTTTCCCCTGCGTAAAAATCCGTTACCGTCTGAGTCAGAAATCCGCGGCCGAAACACCGTAAATCGGTACAACCAATTACTCGTGATTTGGAATTATATTCCTGTACCAACAACTGGCAGGTTTCCTGACTTGTATATCAACACGCATGACCGCCTTCCCAATCCGAAACCGAATCAGTGACTGTCCTTGACATTGACCATGCGCTCCTTACTTACAGTGACGAGACCGTACAGGATTTTCACCTGTTTCCCTATTACCCGCAGTCTGCCATGGACAGACAGCGGCACCAGCTGTTCTTAACTCGATATGCTTTATCCTACCACTTAATGTAAAAAAAAGCAATAAAATCAATCATTATCCGGCAGCAGCTTTACTGTGACCATGATTTGTTTCAGGAAATCCCCTTCCTCCAGCTTGATATCCTCCATATGCGTCTGGGGCGGAAACTCAAAGGTTTTTTCTTCAATCTCCAGATAGAGCCAGTTATATGCTGCCTCCCTGGCATGTTCCACAGCGTCCTCCAGATCCGGTCCGTCTGCCTCGCAGCACTGCAGATCCGGAAATGTTACATGGTAGCCTTTATCGTTTTTATGGGGCGTAAATACCGCCGGGTAAGTAAATGTCATATTCTTCTTCCTCCAATATTCATATTAAAACATACTTATTATATACTGGATTTGGATTCTGCACAATCTCAGACAATGACCGGACAGCTGTTATTTTCTGGATGTATTGTTTGCTGCGCTTGTTTCGGCCTCAATCTCCTTCCTGACATCATGCCATACCACGAAGTTTCCTCACAAACGCTCCGGATTCCTGCCTTACCAGCTCCACGGAAGGAAGGTTAAGGCATTCATAGGACATGTAATCGGAAAATCCGGCTTTTTTTAATTTCTTTACAATCTTCTCAAAATCCGTATGCCCGTATCCCGGGAACATCCGGTTGGAGTCCGCCATATGTACATGTCTCAGCCGTTTTCCCATGCAGTCCACTGCCTCTTCAAACCGGGCATCCTCTATATTTGCATGGAAAATATCCCAAAGTATCCCCATGCAGTCCGGATTTCCCAACTGTTTTCCTATGAAATCCACTGTCTCCTGTGCACTGTTAAAGAGCGCTGTCTCATACCGGTTGATTGCCTCCAGCATAATGGTGACCTTCTTGTCCTCTGCGTATTGGAGAACCGGCTGGAGATTCCTTGCCAGAATTTCCTTTTCCTCCTGTTCATTTCCCCTTGTGCCAAGTCCCCTGAGAAGTCCCAGGGTGACTTTGCAGCCCAGTACAGAAGCCGCATCCACATGCTGTTTCATTCTTTCCTGGGCAGTCCTCAGGGCCTCTCCCTGATGAAGAAGCGAAATATTCTCAAGGCCTCTTGCCTGTCCCGTGGATATGGTGGAACACCCCAGTCCCCTTTTATCTAAATCCGACTTTACTTTATGCACATCAATCCCGTTGTAATTGGATATACAGACCTCTGCGCCGTCAAAACCGCTTTCCTTCAGCCAGTCCAAAGCTGACTCATATTCCGTGACTTTAAAGGGTGAAAAAGGTGTGTCGTATTGTAATGTAACCGTACCGCTGAATTTCATTCAGGTATCCTCCTAATAAAATAAATCTATAATGGCCGTTGTGGTGGCCGGAACATAAGTAATCAGCAACAGAACTGCCAGCATCAATGCAAAATAAGGTATGGACTCCTTCAGGAAATCCTTAATCTTGCATTTCGTAACGCCGCAGGTCACAAACATAATGGTTCCCATGGGCGGTGAGATAGCGCCTATGGCCATGTTGAAAATAAATACAAATGCAAACTGGATATCATTGATTCCATATGCCCTTGCAATGGGAATCAGCAGGGGCACCAATACGATGGTAGCTGCATTTCCCTCAATGAACATTCCCACAATCAGAAGGAACACATTTACGGCAATCAGGAAAATATACTTGTTCCCAATGGTGTTAACCATGGCGCTTGTCAGTGCCTGGGGAATCTGTTCTTTTGTGAGAATCCATGCCAGGGCAGAGGCCGCTCCTACAATCAGCATAACGGAGCCGGTTGTCACCAGTGTCTCCTTCAGGGCCACCACCATGTTGCGCCTGTTCAGTTTCCCATAGATAAAGCCCAGGATAATGGAGTAAACAACCGCAACAGCCCCTGCCTCTGTGGGCGTGAATATTCCCAGCCTGATACCTCCGATGATGATGACAGGAAGACAGAGGGGCAGGACTGCTCTCTTAAGACTGGCCCCCAATGCCTGGCTCCTTCCGCCCTTTTTATAGGATGCCTCTGGCTTATAGCCCCGCTTCTTTGCAATAACCGCTGTCAACAGCATCATGGC
This sequence comes from Clostridium sp. 1001271st1 H5, assembly GCF_005845215.1. Lineage (GTDB taxonomy): Bacteria > Bacillota > Clostridia > Lachnospirales > Lachnospiraceae > Enterocloster. The sequence goes on along the minus strand of NZ_SPHO01000005.1, from coordinate 155,729 downwards.
AGCGCACAGAACAATCCCCACCACCAGACCGGACATAAACAGCTGTCCGATTGATACGTTTCCTATGGAACCGTATAAAATCATACCGATGCCTGGCGGAATCAAGGGAGTGATGGATGATGAGAAGGCGGTGACCACAGATGAGAACTCATTGCTCATTCCCTTCTGGCGCATTTCCGGCACCAGCATCTTGGCTTCCATGGCTGCATCTGCAAGGCTGGACCCGGACAGACCGCCCATCAGAGTGGACAAAAGAATATTGACCTGGGCCAGTCCTCCCCACATGTCAGCGGTAAGCACATTACAAAAATCCATGATGCGCTGGGTCACGCCTGCGTAGTTCATCAGTACTCCAGAGTAAACAAAGAACGGTACGGCTAAAAGCGGCACGCTCTGCATACCCGACAGGGTTCTCTGGACAATCAGATGAGTGGATACTGCCGGTTCCGCAAAAAAGTACACGCCGGCGCCTGCAATAATGGATATAAATACAGGTACTTTTAAAAACAGACAGGCCAATGTAATGACCAGAGCAATCACAATAAGCTGGCTACTCATAGGAAATCACCTCCTCATCCTCCGTGCCAAAGACAGCTGTCACCACATAATTCACACACATCAGCAGACAGCCAATGGGTACTGCCGAATCAATGAACCAATAGGGAATCTTCAGTATGTTGGTGGTCTTTTCCACACCTGCATGGAGCATGGCCAGAGACAGCCCATTGTAAGCCAGAAACAGAAGGGTTCCCACAACCACTGCATGAATCAGGTATCCAACGGCTTTCTGCGCCGGTTCCGGCATTGCATCCACTAATATCTCTATGGCAACATGGCCCGACGTCCTGAACGCGGCGCTGCCCGCATAAAAGGCAATCCAGGTTATGAGGGCTTTCTGTACTTCCTCCAGCCAGGTAAATGGATTGTGGGCAACGTAGCGCATGACAACGCCCATGACAGTCAGAAGCACAAGTCCTGCCAGGCAGACGCCGGAAACCACAAAATCAATGTTCTTAATTTTATTCCACACTGTCATCTTCCTCCTCCTCTGCCAGAATCGCCTTTACCGTGTCATAAAGCCCGGGGGTCCAGTTCTTAAACTCGTCATAGGTATAATATACCTCTGCCGCCTTCCTGAATTCATCCACATCCGCCTCTGAAAACTGCACGCCTGCTTGTTCCAGTCTCAGACGCGCGTCCTCTTCCGCCTTCACCATCAGCTGGTTCTGATACTCCCCTGCCTTCTCAGCCGTCCTTTGAAGAATATCCTGCTGCTCCGGCGTCAGGCTGTTCCAGAAATCAAGACCGCACACCATGGATGTCATATCCAGGATATGGCCGTCCAGTAAGACATACTTGGCCACTTCCTGCCACCCTCCGTTGACAATAGTGGGCAGTGGGTTCTCTAGTCCGTCAATGGTTCCCTGCTGCAGGGCCGGATAGACCTCGTTCATGGATAAAGGCGTTGGATTGGCCCCGATTGCCTCAAATGTTTTAACATAAGGCACACTGTCGGGTACGCGTATCTTCATGCCCTTTAAGTCCCCCGGATGCTGTACCGGATGTTTTGTCAAGGTATGCCTTGTCCCGTACTTCCAGTTCCTGGCTATAACCTTATACCCCTTTTCCTCCAGCTGCTTTTCCAGATTCAGATACCAGCTGCTGTCCATCAGATGTTCCATCTCATCCCAGGACGCGCACAGATAGGGGGCCTGGACAATGCCAAAGTCCGCTATCCCCAAATCCGAGAAAAAAGGCGCGCTTCCCGGGGCAATCACAGCATCCCCTGCAATCATCTGGTCGAACAGGTCGGTCTTAGACCCCAGCTGGTCGGAGGGATAATGCGTCATGACCATGGTTCCCCCGCTCTCCTCTTCCAGAATCTCAGCCCAATAATCAGCGGCCTCTGCAAACGGTTCACCCGGATTATTGCTCTGCCCTATGCTTATGCGGATTACCCCGCCTGTGCTGTCGCTTTTCCCCCCGCAGCCGGCTGACAGCAGCACGGCCCCTAATACAGCTGTCAATAAACAAATTTTTGCCCTCATAAAATTTCCTCTCCCTTTTAGAATCCGTGAGAAGTAGCTCCTCCGTCAACCGTAAAATCATGTCCTGTCAGATACGTAGATGCGCCGGATAAAAGAAACAGCATCATGTATCCGATTTCCACCGGCCTGCCGAACCTTGGCAGCATGGGCTTGCTTAAGGCAGCTGCCTTTCGGTCCGGGTTCTGTTCAAACATATCCTCGTTCAGCTTGGTCAGGAACCAGCCGGGAGCAACACTGTTCACCAGGATGTTGTCATTCTTCCATTCCTCAGCCAGTCCCCTGGTCAGTCCCAGAATCCCCGCCTTTGTCATATCATAGGGCAGCACGCCTGTAAAGCCCATGTAGGCTGCCATGGATGAAATTGAAACAATCCGCCCGATGTATTCTGATTCCTTCAGGTACGGATAACAGATTTTCGCTATCATAAGAGGCGTCTTCAGGTTGATTTCCATGATTTTGTCCAGGCGTTCCTCCGGAAATTCTTCTGCCCTGCATTTGAAGGTTATGCCTGCATTGTTAATCAGGAAATCCAGATGTCCTTCCTTTGCCGCGATTTCTTCCACTGCTTTCTGTACCTGTTCATATTCTGTCACGTCGCAGACAATATCCGTCATATGCCCTTTCCGGATGGCCTCCTCGTCTGAATGGGGCGCAAGGTCTAAATTGTAAACCGTTGCCCCTGCATCTGTCAGCACCTTTGCCTGTCCCAGGCCCAGCCCCCTGCTGGCTCCTGTGATAATACCCACATGCCCTGTCAGGTCAAACAGACCTGCAACATATTCCCGTGATGTCATTTATATTTACCTCCTAAAATGTAATTACTACTTTGCATGCCCCGCTGTTCTTATCCATGGCTGTCTCAAATGCCTTCTGTACCTCATCCGCCGTGAATACATGGGTCACTAACTGATTGATTCTGTTCCTGCGCCCGGGAAGGCTGTCCACCACCTCTTTAAATTTGCTGTTCTGGTTCCGTGTGCCGGCAATGACCAGCTCGTTCTTATTGACCAGACGGAAATTGATGGGGATGGGTTCCGGGGCAAATGTAAGGGGCACCAGGCGGCCGTGGGGACTCAGAAGCTCCACGGAAAGGCTGGTAAGAGCCGGGATACCGCTGGTCTCAAACACCACGTTCACACCTTCCCCTTTCGTGATATCCATAATGGACTTCCTTAAATCCTGCCTGCCCGGATTAATGGTATAGGCTGCCCCGAACTTACCGGCCAGGTCCAGCCTGGACTGGTTCACCTCGCTGACAATGACAGTGGCGCCAAGGCTTTCCGCAATATCGCAGATAATCATGCCAATGGGACCAGCCCCATGGATAAGGACCAGGTCGCCGGCCATGGTTCCCGCCTGGGCATTGGCTTGAGCCCCAATGGTGTATGGTTCGGCTGTGGCTGCCTGTACAGGTGTCAGTACAGGGTCATAGGGATGCAGCTGTTTCCGCTCCACCACCATATATTCTTCCATGACCCCGTCCACATGGACACCTGCCACCACAATATCCGGGCAGCAGTTATAGTGTCCGTGACGGCAGGCATAACAGGTATCACACCCATGGATGGGTTCAATGACAACCGGGTCCCCTGCCTTCAAATCAGTCACATCCGCTCCCGCCGCCTCCACGACGCCGCATCCCTCATGCCCGATGACACGGGGATAGGTGGCATATGCATGGGTGCCGTGCAGGATATGTATGTCGCTCCCGCAGATTCCGGCTGCCGTGATTCTCACCAGAACCTGTGTGGTGCCTGTAATCTGCGGCATTTCTTTGTCAACTATCTCCATTTTACCAGGTTCCGACACATAAATCGCCTTCATTTATTTTACCTCCTCCAGGGCCTCTTCCTTAAATGCAAAGCCCCATCCGGCGCCCTCCCTCGGGTACGCAAAGCCATTCTCAATCTTCATGGTATTGTCAATGATACCGTCAATCCAGTCAAAGGATTCAGCCCCGTATGGCGTCTTGATGGTACAGAGAAGGGGAACGTCATAATCCTTATAATAATGGGGCAGTACAGGGAGATGGTACGCCTCTGCCAATGCTGCGGAATCCCTCCAGCTCTCCACACCTCCCAGACGGACAATATCCGGCTGCCAAAGGTCCAGCGCATTTCTGGAAATCAGATTTTTAAGGGCCTCGCAGTCATATTCACGCTCTCCCATGGCCAGGGCAATGCCGCATTTATTCCTCAGCAGCTCATAACCGGCAAAATCAGTATGGGGTACCGGCTCCTCAAACCACTGAAGTCCAATGACCTTGGCCTGTTCGGAAAGCTTCAGCGCATCCACCACATCCATGCCCTGGTTGGCATCCATCATGATTTTCACACTGTTTCCCAGACGCTCCCGGCAGATAGACAAACGGTGCATGTCGCGTTCAATGCCCTCCGGATGTCCCACCTTTATCTTAACCGCAGTAAATCCCCTGGCCTTATAGTCCAGTACCTCCTCCAGCAATTCCTCATCCGTATAGGAAATCCATCCGCCGCTTCCGTACACCGGAATCCTGGTCTGGTTCACACCCAGCATTTTCCATACCGGCATGCCGCAGGTATGTCCCCAGGCATCCCACATGGCAATGTTGAGGGCCGCTACGGCGCATGTATTCAGTCCCGTATTGCCGAAATATTCCGCCTCCCTGTCCCAATCCTTCTTTACCTTAACCGTCTCATAGACCTGATAGCAATTGGACCTGACAAATTCACACATATCCTTCAGGGCGCCCTCAATTGCATTGGGTGAATAGTGGAAGGACAGCAGGTACCCCTGACCCTTTACCCCTGACTCCGTGGTAACTTCCACTACATAGAAGGCGATTTTGCTGATAGTATGGGTGGAGTCTGCAATGGGTTTGCTTATCTTGGAAACTGCCCTAAAAAACCTTACATCCTTTATTGTGTTCTTCATAATCTGCTCCTTTTCTTGTTATATATTTTTTATATGCATCTGATATATCAGATGTTTTTTTTACTACGGAGCCATGCCGGCCTCACATGGCTCCGTAAGTAATTTTCTTGGATTCAGTAATATGGCGTGTGGTTGCCTCCCGAATCGCATCCGGGTCCCCGCTCAGCAGCGCATCAATGATTTCAATATGCTCCTGAACGGAATTATCATAACCTGACCTGGGATTGGAGGCTTTCCAGCGGATTCTCTGGTTATGATTGTATACGTTCCTCATCTCATTCTGGATAAAACGGTTCCTGCAGTTTGCCAGAAGGGTGGAATGAAGTTCCAGGTCCAGATTGATGTAATACACCCTTAACTCCCTGTCCGTCAGGCTCTCCGGCGGGTTCGCCAGACGCTCCCGCAAATCCTTTAACCATGACCTGCTGACACTGTGGCTTGCCTCCTCGGCAATGAATGGCTCCAGCAGCAGCCGCACCTGGTAAATTTCCTCCACCAAATCACGGCTGACTTCCGCCACAATGGTTCCTTTACGGGGATAGAGATACACAAACCCATCCTTTTCAAGCCTCAGGATGGCTTCCCTGATTGGGGTTCTGCTTATATCCAGCTCCTTTTGCAGCTGTTCCTCAGATATATCAGACATGGGCGGAATTTCCCATGTAACGATTTTGTTCTTTAAATACTCATATGCTATATCCGTCTTTCCTAATCCCATAAATTCCATCCTTGTCTGTGATATATCACTTGCATATTTAGATTATATTACAGCTGTGTCTGATTAACAAGTCCTTTTCGAACATTATTGTGTAAAAAAACAAGCCATATTTTTGTGCAAAATGTACAATTCCCCTGCCTGCACAATCAGCGTCTTCCCTTTGCCTCATCCAGATAACTGTATATGGTCACCCTGGACACTCCCATAAGGGCAGCCACCTTATCAATAGCCCCCTTAACAAGGAAGATTCCCTTTTCATCCATAAACCGGACAATCTCCACGCTCTTTTTCCGGGTCATGTTCTTCACATCGGCTGTCCCGATGATTTTTAGTATCAGCTCATCAATCACAGCCATCACGTCCTGGTCCACATCCTTCTCAGCCTCAGGTTCTGCCTGTCCTGTGCATAAAAAGGATTGGAGCTGGGCCTGCATCACCTGACAGGCCGTAAGGTCGCAGTTAATGCACAGCATGCCGATTACCTCCCCGGCCTCATCCCGTATCAGGGCTGAGGATGACTTTACCTTCTTGCCGTCAGAGGATTCAAACAGATAGTTGGTTACCTTGTCATCCTTAAAATTTTTATTCAGAAGCACCTGCCGCACCAGATGGTCAAACGATTGGCCCACCTGCCTTCCGGTCACGCTGCCATTGGCAACGTGGACAACCGAGCTTTCAGGCTTGGACAAATCATGGACCACTACCTCGCAGCTGTTTCCAAAGGTTCCTGCTATCATATCAGCAACAGGAAAATATGTTTTCAATATAGAATTCATCGCTCCTCCTTCCGCCGTTGTATGCACTTGTCCAAACCGGATTCATCAATGGTCGGATTTAAGCCCTGCCCCGCACATGGATATAAGCGAGTCCTTTGCCGGCCCGTATAACTCACAGTATCTGCAATACGCTGCATAGGAAGCGGCTGTTGTATGTTCACAGTAAATGCCCCTGGCCGCCAGAACTGACCTTGCTTCCAGAATCCGGTTCTCTGGCGCGGCAACCACCGGGATATCATATTTGTAAATGGATTCCAGGATTTCCTCACCCCTCATGGGGACGCCGATGGCAATTCCCTCTGCCAGCGTGGGCTTCACATCCACCTGCTGCACTTCCTTGCTTCTGGTCTCAACCGACTTTATAAACGGCGCGCAGTTCTCACTCTGCACAGCCACAATCCGGGGCATTCTGTCAATGATTCCCCCTTCCAGGAACTCCTCCAGCGCCTTGACCACCCCAATGAATAAGGTGCCGTTTCCCAGAGGGACAAAGAGATGCTCCGGTATCCGGTGAAGCTGCTCGTAAACCTCATAAATATAAGTTTTTGTGCCTTCATAGAAAAATGGGTTGTACACATGATTGGCATAATATTTCCCCTCTTCCCTCACTTTGGCCCGGCACACATCCGCGCAGCGGTCCCTTGTACCCGGAACAATATGGACCATTGCACCATGGGATTTTATCATGTCAATCTTCTTGGGCGATGTGCCTTCAGGCACAAATATCTCGCATCCGATGCCTGCCTTTGCACAGTAGGCCGCCACACTGTTTCCCGCATTGCCGCTGCTGTCCTGTACCACAAAATCCACACCTATGGATTTACAGTGGGCCGCCAGGACCGCTGCTCCCCTGTCCTTAAAGGATAGGGTGGGCATGAAATAATCCATCTTAAGCAGAACATCCTCAGAGAACCGGATAACCGGAGTCATGCCTTCTCCAAGGGTAATCTCCTTCCAGCTCTCATCTGACAGCGGCATGAATGCACGGTATCGGAATATTCCCCAGGTGTCCCGGTCTATCAGCTCCTGCCTGAACACCGGCGCCTTATAGTCCAGTTTCCACAGCCCTCCGCATCCGCAGGCCGGTTTTCTGGTATTTACCGTTTCCTTTTTTCCGCATTTTGAACAGATGTAGTCCATACGCCCTCCTTCTGCCGGGTCAGTCTCTATTTCCGCCTTGCAGGCTTATATCTTATGGTATCAGTACAGCTGCCTGCCTTGCGGGTTCGGTCTCCCTGTTGTTCTCATTTCATTTTTATATCATTTTATATACTATATAATGGATATGCTGTCAATATTTTTTTATGGATTCATATATTATTTTATATATTCCGTTTTTATCCCGGACTATGCGGCATCTAAAAAAAACATAAGTAAAATATACGATAAAATACATAATAAAAGTCAACCCTGTTCATATCTTATTCATACATTAGTGCTATATTTAATTTATAAAGCATAATGCTTTTCATACAACTTTTCTCATACGAAATGGGCCGGCAGGAAACTGCCGGCCCATTTGTGTGCCAAACTGAATTTTCTAATTATACATCCTTAAGTTTAAAACGTTCAACCAGATATCTCAAAATCTGTGCCTGGGAAGATAACTCTTCGCTGGCAGCCGCGCTTTCCTCTGCAGTTGCGGAATTCGTCTGGACCACATCCGAAATCACCTCAATGCTCTCTGTAATCTGACGGATGGCTTCAGACTGCCCCGCCGAGTCCTCCGCAATATTATTTAAGGATTCCGTAACACGTCCCACCCCATTGACGACCTCTGACAGGGATACCGCGGTCTTATTGGCTATATCCTTTCCATTTTCCACTGTCCGCAGGGAGTTTTCTATCAAGGCAGCCGTACTCTTGGATGCAGCAGAAGATTTATTGGCCAGGCTGCGTACCTCACCGGCCACAACGGAAAAGCCCTTTCCCTGCTCACCTGCCCGTGCTGCCTCCACTGCCGCATTCAGCGCAAGAATATTGGTCTGAAATGCAATATCTTCTATGGTTCTGATGATTTTGGAGATTTCATTGGCCTCTTTATTGATTTCTGCCATTGCCTCCAGCATGTCCCCCATGCATTCACTGCTCTCCTCTGCCTTTAGCCGGACCATACGGGAATCAGCGCTGGCCTGCTGTGCATTTTTTGTGTTTCTGTCAACCTGATTTGATATCTCCATAATGGTACTGGAAAGCTCTTCTGCGGACGCTGCCTGCTGCGTGGTCCCCTGGGCCAGGGTCTGCGCCCCCATGGATACCTGTTCAGAGCCGGATGCCACCTCCGCTGCCGACTGGTTGATTTGAGACAGGGTATCGCTTAAACCGCTGTTAATTTTTTGTATGGACATCAGCAGCTGGTTCAATTCTCCTACATAACATTCTCTCTTACTGCTGTGCACATTGAAATTCCCATTGGATATTTCAGTTAAAAGATACGCCTCATCCTGAATCACATCCTGCCACATGGCCACCATGCTGCGCATGTCCTGGGCAAGCATTCCCAGTTCATCCTCCGATATATAACCAATCCGCACATCGGACAGACTGCCCTGTGCCAGACTTCGGGCAGCCTGTTCCAGTTCCTTGACCGGTCCGGTGATTCCCCGTACGATGTAGACACCGAAAACAGCACTGATTACCACGCCTGCAATTCCAAGTATGGCCATGGTAATGATTGAATTCATATACCTGGACCTCAGACCGTCCACAAGGCTTTCTCCCTTGGCATTTCCATTCTCAATCAAATGGTTCAGCTCTGTCTGCGCTTCTTTAATTGCGAAGATGTTGTTGTTCTCCATATACTCTGCTGCTTCAGCTTTTTTATTCTGCCCTGCCAGGGCCAATACCTGTTCGCGCATGGGCTCAAGCCTGGCAAGAGCTGCCTTCAGACGGACTACAATCTGGGTGTCTCCCATAAAATGGCCCTCAATCACCGGCAGCTGTTCCTTAATAGCCGAATCAGCATCCTTGGCACTGGCAATTGCCTCGTCCACGATTTCCGGATTGGTGTTTGAGATGGCACGGTATACAGACTTCTGCATCTTCTCGAAATTTGAATTAATAATATTGGCGCTGCTGTTAACCGTAAAGGGGCCGTCATAAAATGTTTCAATCTGCCTCCCCAGTCTTACTAAATCCACAATGCTCACAATACATCCTGCCAGAAGAATGGCCAGGACCAAGGAATAAGAAATAAACAGCTTTTTTCCCACCTTAAAATTTTTCATCGCACCCGGACCCCCGAATTCTTTATAGTTTCACATCAGCCCCGCCAGAAGCGTATCTGAATTCTGATATATATGTGGGCAATGTTTTGTTAAAAGGATTATAGCACGATTTCTTTCCATAAACAACTGCAGATAATAAAAGCGCTGGTTCATTTTTAAAATGAATCAACGCATTTATAAACCTGTATTTTCAGACTGTTTTGTCTAATGCCGGAGTCATTGTAGTTGCATAAACTGCATTATCCGGTCCAAAGTGCTGCAGGATTACCATGGGTTCCGAAACGCTGTTGTTTACAATCTTAATTCCCTTATTCGCGCTGTTTTTACTCACAAAAAACTCATCTGCTGTCAGGTCCCCTGCGCGCATCATGTTCACTGCTTCTGCATTATATGCACCGAACAGTCCAAATCCCTGTATCACCACGCATCCATATGCGGCCTCATCCACTAAGGTAACAGTCGATTTAGGGGCAATGGAAACTTCCTTTGCAGCCAGATAATCATTTCCATAACATATCCATTTTTCCGTAAGATTCTTGTCTTTATAAGGAAGAGGGCATGGCGGTCTGAAATAATGCGCCTTAAAATCCGGGTCAAAGTTCTTATCCCAATCAACCGCATTCATGATATAATCCACTTTATTTTCCTCTTCCGGCGGGCAAATATCACTGAGATAATCCGTGGAATATACTTCCCCGCACACAACATTTTCAAATACACAATTCAAATCAGTTCCCCATTGCGGTTCGTATGTAAGCAGCGACCCAGGTGCATGCAAAACGCCTGCAGGAATATACCAGCCCGTACCGAGTTCCAGGTCATAAGCTTTTGATAAAGAAGTTATATGTGTGTCATAATCTCCGAAATGCTCTATTCTGCTGCGTATTTCCTCCTTCGTAACGTCAGGGTTAAACCCAAAATAAGTAGAGGGGCGGGCGCCTGCGTGACTGTTTAGCTGCGGCGGAAAATAGTAGCATTCGGGTTTTGCCGAACAGCCAACCCGTTCAGCTACAACGGCGCCGGGATGGAAATGGAAAAACAGGGGATTCCCATAATCAAAAAACTTTGCAAATACCGGCCAGGTCCCATACGTATCTTGAAGTCTGTTTCCAATCAATTCCTCCTTTAATTCGCTTACTGCATCCGCAAACAATATCTGTTCCCCATCAAATCCAAGTACATAGCTTAATCCCTCGTCTTCTCGCTCCGGATTATGATTGCGAGCCTTATTAATGGAACAAAACCATCGTTCCATGATTGCCCCTGCCTTCATTCCGTAATAATAATAGTCATCCGGATGCAGTTTTAACCGCTTTCCAGGTGAATTGAAATTTTTTGATACAAAGGCAGGTACCATCCGGAACACTCCCTCACCTTCTTCAAATATTTTTCTTATGGCGATGTTCATTGTCCAACTCCTTTTTTTAACTGCTCCAAACCAGCCGGCCCAGATGAATCAAACACGACTTAAGTCATCGTCCTTCATACACAGATGGACTGCTCCCAATTGAAAAGTCTGCGGCAGTGCCAGTATACTGGGGTTGGGTCCCACATACTTTTTCATTGCGTCAGCCAAAGCTTCCTCAAATGTAGCCCGTGTCTTAAGTCCCATCCCCCTGGCAATTCCGGGCTCCTGGGCACCTACAATATAAATAGCAGATGTATTCATCTCTGCAATATGTCCGCAGGACATCATTGAAAATCCGTGGAATGGATGAAATGCATTACAGAACCGATATTTCCGTATATACTCCTCGCTGGTGGCAAAATATTCACCGTAACGATTCATATCCGGCAGTACATTCATATAATCATGCTGAAACATCTCATATAGTTCCCGTAAATAAGGCCAGCGCTCATCATGGAAGTAGCCGTTGCAGATTGATGAACATATAATGACACAGTTGTCCTTCATGACACGTTTGTGGCGGATTACCTGGGCGCTGATTGCCTGCATCATCTGAATGGGATTGCTTCCCATGCCGTTTCCATAATGAAAATCCAATGGCATTCCAAAGAGCATAACATCATATTTTTCCTTTGCAAACGGCACATACGTACGTTTATTGGCCATAATCCACGATTTTGGCTGCATGATAGCCGCATACCCGGAATTAATTTCAATCTGCCGGGACCATGTGTCCAACACTGCATCACAGCAGAAAAACGGATGCCCCATCTCCTGTTCCATCAGCATACCTATCTCGTCAAACTTAGTGCGCATCAGGGAATGGCCCGACACAGGCGTGAAATCAGACCGGTGCATAACATCCGGCACATGGTGAGAGGCAATACTTCTCCAGTGTGTAATGCCGGTGGCGCAATGCTTATAACCGCCGGAATATCCTCCATAGGGATTTCCCTGGGTATGCCCGATAAGGATGGGAATGTCACACTCAAATACATATCTGTTCATTAGTACACGGTCGCCGCGCGCTGTATAACCCAAATCTGCCAGATGTTCATAGTCCTCAGAATCATGACTTGTAATCTGATGTGTATAATAGAATTCATTAAATAGCTGTTCTCCCAGGATTTTCTGCATCTCAGGCACAGTGGTACGTGGATGCAGCCCATTGGAAAACAGAAGCAGTATATCCTTTTTCTCCACACCGGCTGCATACAGTTCCTCCAATATTACCTGTATTGCCACCTTGCGGTGGGACATTGCCTGACAGCCTCCCTTCACAATGTCCGGAATAACAAACACTGCCGTATTTCCTTTATGTGCTGTTTCCGATAGCGGCTTCATACCCATTGGATTGCGGATGGATTCCCTTGTCCGTTCAATTATCTGCTCCTCTGGTATACAGGGCGGGTCCTTTACTGTGGTACCCGGGATAAATACATCTGTCTTCTCAGGTAATTCAGCGCCCATCCGTCCATTCCCATATTCAAACTCCAGCTTCATTCTGCGACCTCCCTGCAATCGTCTAAAAAACCACGGCCATATCCGGCACTTCGGGCAACATACTCCATCTTATGCTTAACTGCCTCCTTCATCGCGAGACCGCCGGCCGGCATATATTGAATGGGATTAAAAACATCTGGTTTTTCCGCAAAGAATTGCCGGAGAGCCCCTGTTACGCTAAGCCAATTGTCCATATCAGCATAAATCTTGGCCACTCCATGATGCCTGACCTCTGACACGGATTCCTCCGGAGCCATGCTGAGATACTCAACCCTTCCGCCGTACCGGTTGACGCGGCCAGTATAGGCAGCGGGCCTGGAGGCCGCTCCATGAAGAACCAGCGGAATATCCCCCACCGCTGCTTTAATTTTATCTAATAATCCGTATTCTATTTCCAGAGGCTTCCCTGTACGGAGACCACCGTGAGAGGTGCCTGCCGATACGGCCAGGGCATCGCAGCCGGTTTTTCGCACAAATTCCGCAGCCTGATACGGATTTGTATAAACACTGGCAGCCACAAAGCCATCTCCGGGAACATTTCCCAGTTCCGCTTCCACAATAGCCCCATGTATATGGGCATATTCAACTACCTGCTGTGTAATGTAAAGATTTTCATGGTACGGCAGTCCGGAACCATCAAAGGATACTGACTGGAAACCCAAGTCCACTGCGTGTCTGCATGATGTAAGGTCCGGAAGATAATCATGGTGCAGCATAATTGGTACACTGTATTGCCCGGTCACTGCTTTGACAAAAGGAACAAACTCATGGATAGGAGCAAGATTCCCATACGCTGACAATGATATCTGGGCAATCACCGGTGAATCCATTTCCTGTGCCGCCTCAAATATGGCGCGCATGGACTCCAAATCATAAAAGTTAAATGCAGGCAAAATAAAATGATTCTTCCTTGCAAATGCGTATAGTTTTCTTTGATTGGCAACTAAACCCATTTATCTTCCCCTCTCATTCCGCAAATAAATCCGGTTCCAAATCCCGCGCTTTTTGTCACATATCTCATTTTATGAGCGCAGGCTTCCTTCATGGCGCTGCTGGCCAGCGTATTATAATCAAAGGGATTAAACTGGTCGGAATGCTCTGTAAAGAACTTTCGCAATGTGTATGTATACTTCAGGAAATTATCCACATCCATATTGGCCTTAGCCACGCCATAATGCCGGCTTTTCTCAATCGTGGTTTCCAGACACATACTCAGATATTCAACCGTGCCTCCGTAAGCATTTACCTCATCGATATACTCCTTTGGCAGTGAAGCAGCTCCATGCAGTACCAATGGCGTGGCTCCTGCCGCTCTTTTTATCTCTTTCAGAAGAGTAAAGTCCATTTCCAGGGGCCCGTTAGCACGAACTCCTCCATGCGCTGTACCGACCGCAACGGAAAGAGAATCACAGCCTGTACGTTCAATGAACTCTGCTGCTTGTTCCGGATTGGTGTATATGCTCTTGGAATTGAAAATAATATCCTCAAAACCGGGAATACTCCCCAGTTCAGCTTCCACCCATCTTCCATTGGCATGGGCATATTCCACCACTTTTTTTGTCTTTTCCACATTTTCCTCAAAGAGAAGATGAGACCCGTCAAACATGACAGACGGAAATCCCATGTCAACAGCCTCCATGCAGTCTTCTATCTTCTGCATGTGGTCATGGTTCAACAGAACCGGGGCCTCTGCATCCGCAAGATAGTCCTTTATGTATGAAACAAATTTTCCCAAAGGATGCACTTTGTTATGCATGGCCATGCAGACCTGTAAAACCACAGGTGAATCCTCCTCCTCCGCTGCCATGACAATGGCCCGCATGGATTCTATATCAAAACAATTAAATGCCGGAATGATGTATTCATGACTCACAGCATGCTGATAAAGCTCTCTCTGATTTAATACAAGTGCCATTATTCTCTCCTTATCTGATTTTTAATTTGATTCTGAATAAACAATATCGCAGGCAGATTTTATCACATCAAATCTGACATAATTTTCCACTGGCACGGGTTCTGCCAGTCTTCCGCTGTTTAGAAATGCTGTCTGGGCATTCTCATAAAAAGCTTTCAGGGAGTCGTCCTTAACATGCGTATTTACCTCCTTGCCCGGCAGCCACATACACTCCTCAGTCAACGTGAGAAATGTATCCTTGTCCCCCTGGCACTGTTTTGCAACCGCCTCTGCAATGTCCTCTATGTGCTCCGAGCGGTAGTCCGCCGCCTCCAGCAGTGCGCAGGAAATCCGTACCAGCAGCTCCGGATTCTCTTTTGCAAACTCAGATGTGCATATCTCACTGTTCATCAGCACCCTCTCATCAAGATAATCACGGTCTTCACACAGCTGGATAAAATCATCCCCCAGCTGCGCCTTAATAGTGCTGGTATAAGGCTGCGATGAGGCAGCCGCATCCACCTGACCGGATGCCATGGCTGTGACCATGCCGGAGACATCAAAATTCACTGCCTCAATATCATCCATTGTCATATCAGCCTTTGACAGTGCAAGCACCAGCAGCTCCTCTGAGGATGTGCCCGACACATAAGCAACGGACTTTCCCCGCAAATCCTCCAGCCCGGAAATATCCCTGGTTTTATTGGCGACAATGGCGCTGGAAAGACCGATTGCATCCGGATAGAATACAACAGCGCTGCCCTCTGCGCATAGCGCATGGGCCCCGTGGCCAATCATGGCAAAATCAATGTCACCGGATGCCATTGCAGCAATTTCCGCTGTTCCATCTCCGAATTCAACCAATTCAACATCTAAACCGTACGTATCAAAAAAGCCGAATTCCTTGGCTGTCACTAACAGCGAAGCTCCGCCCATGTTCGGCATATACGCTGCCCTGAGACTGACTGTTTCATAAACAGTATCATTTCCTTCTGTATTTTCCGCGGGCTGTGATTCAGTGGTTTGGGCTGTACTGGCTGCGGGAGCAGCAGATTCTGTGCTGCCCTTTCCTCCGCAGGCCGTCATACTCAAAACAAGTGCTGACATACAAACTAATCTGGCCATTTTTTTCATAAACTTGAACCTCCTTCTATTTTGACGGTTATTGTTTCATGGCTGCTGTTTCACAGCTGGGTCATTTTCGCATTGCCATGTATTCCTCATAAACCTCATCCCATATGTGGTTTTTAATTTCCATGAATTCTTTTGATATTCTCATCTTTTGGTCCCTGGGATACGGCAGGTTTACGTCCACAATTTCCCGGATTCTGCCGGGACGGGCGCTCATGATGATGATTCTCTGAGCCAGTGCAACTGCCTCCTCCACATCATGGGTAATAAAAAATACAGTTCTCTTTTCCTGACTCCATGTATGGGTAAGCTCACTCTGCAGCTGCGTCTTAGTCTGGGCATCCAGGGCTCCGAACGGCTCGTCCATAAGAAGTACCTGGGGTTTTACCGCGTAAGCCCGGGCTATGGCGACCCTTTGTTTCATTCCCCCTGACAGTTCCTTTGGATAAGAATCCTCAAACTGTTTCAAGTCTACCATCTCAATATACCGGGATGCCTCTGCCGAAGCTTCCTTTCTGCCCATCCCCTGGAGCTTAAGACCGTATTCAACATTTTTCTTTACTGTCAGCCACGGAAACAGCGCATACTGCTGAAAGACAACGCCCCGCTCGGCTCCCGGGCCCTTCACTTCTTTTCCATTTACATATACCTTACCGGAAGTAGGTGCAGACAAGCCTGCGATAAGATTCAGCAGTGTGGATTTACCGCATCCCGACGGACCCACTACGCAGACGAATTCATCCTCTGCAATTTCCAGGTTCACCCCATTTAGGGCAACCACCTCACCTCCACGGGTATCAAAGGTTTTGACAACCGAATCAATCTTTACTTTTGCTGTCCCTGTGTCTCCTGCCATCCGGTCAGCCTCCTTTCCAGGAAATATACTATCCTCTCAAATATGATGCCAATCACACCGATAACCAGGATTCCCAACAGCATAGTCTCCCTGTCATAATAGGATTGGGCTTTTTGTATCATCATGCCAAGTCCTCTGGAAGCCCCTGTAAGTTCAGCAGCAATCAGGGTTGTCAGGGATGAGGATAAGCCCAGTCTTGCGGCCACAAGTATGAACGGGGTGGATGCCGGTATGACCACGGTGAGAAAAATATCCTTACTGCTTGCCCCAAGCACCCTTGCCGCCTTTATCAATGTCACGTCCACATTACAGACACCTTGATATATCGTTACAACCGATACCAGGAAACTGGCAATGACTATCACAATGATTTTAGCTTTTTCCCCCACTCCTGCTCCTAGAATCACAAGGGGTATATAGGCCAGCGGCGGAATGTTTCTTATAAACTGTACCCATGGAGCAAACAGATTTCTGACCGGACCATACCATCCCATAAGGAATGCAACTGGGATAGAACATGTAAATCCAATGGTAAATCCCACAATGACGCGGAACAGGCTGCTTCCCACGTGAGGCCATAACGTGCCGTCCGCTATTTTTTCAATCAGTTTTCTGAATACTGCCGCTGGTCTTGCCATTACAATACTACCCCCCGAAGTCATTGCCACAGCCTGCCAGACCAGCAGGAACAGTGTGACTGATACAGCGCACCATATCAGTTTTGAACTATCCTTCTTTTTCATAGGCTCCTTCCTTCTCCGTTGATTTTTGTAACATTTGTTGAAATTAGTGCACTTTTTTGTTGAAATTTATTACATTTTTAGTATATCACTTTACTTTTCATTTGTGTAGAGATATAATTATTATACTAAACATACTATTTTTCATATGTTATTTGTCACATGTTGTTTATTTCATGTTATCCGTCTTATATTATTAATCTCAATTGGTGGTGTGTGAAATGACATTGAAGCATTTAAAGATTTTTCTGACTGTCTGCCGTGAGAACTCCATTACCAAGGCAGCCCAAAAACTATATACATCGCAGCCCGCAGTCAGTCTGGCCATCCGTGAAATGGAAGATTATTATGGTGTGAAGTTATTTGACCGCATATCACACCGCTTATATCTGACTGCCCCCGGCTGTGTCATGCGGGATTATGCGGACAGTATTCTTCATCAGTTTGAAGAGATGGAGCAGGTCATACTACAGCAGACGGCCCGTGAAACGTTAAAAATAGGGAACAGTGTTGGCAGTATTCTGTTTACAACACTTATGAAAGGATTTGAGGAGACATTTCCAAACATACAGCCCAATGTAATTACAGACCACACCTCTACTGTTATCAGACTGGTCATCAACAATGAATTTGATATTGGAACCATAGAGGGCATCACCACCTTTCCGGAATTAGAATGCGTACCGTTTGCCCAGGACAACATGGTCATCATCGCAGCGCCCTCCCATTCATTAAAAAATCAAAAAAACCTGCACCTGTCTGATTTGATTGACGAACGTTTTTTACTGCGGGAGCAATTCAGCGGCGCCCGCATGGTGGTAGATAATGTGTTTCAGTCACACGGACTGAACATTCAGCCTTATTGGGAAAGCTCTGCATCCCAGGTCATTATTGACGCGGTCTGCATCGGTATCGGCATATCGGTACTTCCCTATTCCCTTGTCTCCTCCTATATCAATGCCGGTACACTGATAATGCTGGATATCTGCGATGCGAAATTTGAACGGCCATTTTCAATCATCTACAGAAGGAATAAGTACCAGACGCATGCATTTAAAGCATTTTATGCATACTTTCTATCTGAAGCAGAAAGAGCAGAGAAATTATCTTACTCCCTCTATTCGCCAGTCTGAACCGGCGAAAACCATAAGAATAATTTTTAAGCAAATGAAAGAAGGGCTCCTGAATAGTCACATCTATTCAGTGCCCTTCTATTCCCTCATTGTAATTAAATCCAGAGAATCAAATCAACCCCCAATTCCCCTGGCAAGCAGTCAAAATCAAAGCGCAGTCCCTTTTTTTGGCATAAACAGGCCCTCCATATCCACCCCTTCATGCTTCAGCAGCCATATTTTTTTATCGATGCCTCCAGCATACCCGGTCAGGCTGCCGGTGGTGCCAACCACCCTGTGGCACGGTATAATGATGGAAATGGGATTATGGCCCACTGCTCCGCCCACTGCCTGTGCAGACATGGTTTCCCTGTTCATTTTCTCTGCCATCTTCCTTGCAATGCCGCCGTATGTAGCCAGCTGACCATAGGAAATCTGACATAACATTTCCCATACGCCCTGCCGGAACGCTCCGCCTATGGGAGCCAGCCGCAGTTCCGATGCGCAGGGCCTCTTACCTGCAAAATAACGGTCCAGCCAATCCTCTGTATGTTTAAATATATCCAGTCCCCTGTCCTCCGTCATCTCTTCTTTTACCGTACCGGCAAAATATTTCTGGCCTTCCAGCCACAACCCAATCAGGTTTTCTCCGTCCGCAGCCAGCTTAATCCGGCCAACCGGCGATGCGTAATCTGTTGTATAGTACATATTATACCCCCTCTGTTCTCCCTGCCTGTCCAGGAAGGGCTTACTCCCCGTTTACTCCGCAATATGCATGGTGAGAGGCATCATCAGATGTCTAATCATCAGCTTGTATGCCATGTCCCCGTCCCCTGATTTCAGGCAGGAAAAAAACTCCCGGTGTTCCTTAAGCGTATCCTCTGTCCTCCCCGGCACGGACAAGGCGCCCTTTGTGGTGAGATGGATAAGATACATCAGACGCTGGAACATCTACCGGAACTCACGGTTATCCACATAATTTACCAGCGCCAGATGGAACTGGTGGTCATACTCTATGAACTGTTCCAGGCCCGCGCTGCTGCAGCTTCCGCTCTCCAGATTCTCCCGGCTGGGTCCGTTCCTGCTGCCAAGGGCCTTTTCCTGTTTATCCAGCAGCCGCTCCAGGGTCACCAGCAGTTTCTGTCCCTTCTTTGTATTGGTCTGCGAAGCCACCATATGGATGCAGAACCCTTCGATTGCACAGCGAATCTGGATGCTCTCCTCCATGTCCTGCTCATTGAGCTTTCTCAGCATGAAACCCTTGCTGGGCACCACCGTAATATAGCCGTCCTGGCTCAGACACTGGATAGCCTCCCGCATGGGCGTTCTGGATATCCCGATTTCCGCCGACATGCGCGTCTCCGAATACAGCACATCCGGGTCCAGCCTGCCGGACAGTATCATCTCTTTCAAATAATCATATGCCTGTATCTGCAATGGACTCTTACTGACCATGACTGTCTCCTCCTCCTGCATCTGGTACACACCCTGCAGTCTTTATTTTCACGTCTGTTCCAGAGCGTGTTTTCACGTCTAATCATACCCTAAAAAAATTTACCCGTCAACAACCAGGCACCGGATAACAGGATGTCTCATAAAGGAGAAAGTACAGGGTCAGCTCTGCATTCTCCTCATCCCTGAATATAAACAGGGTTACCGGGAAGGATACGAAAAAGGCAAATCCCACAAACGCCCAAACAATATTCATGGCGTTGATTCCCTCAGGGTCAATGAAGGTTGCCATGGACGCAAGGCCGGGGCCCACAATTGTATACGCTCATACAACGGTAAATCCAATGCTGAGTCCTGAGAGCAGCGCGCCAACAACGGACAGGGCCACAAAAGAATTGACCTTCAAACGCTTGGAGGCAGAAACTGCCACCATCAGCGGCAGGAAGTATGCGGAATCAATGATTACCACATCCCCCTCCTGCACCCTTCCTTTGGCCGCCTGCTCCAAATCCTCTGCCGTAATGTGGCTGCCGGGCGAAACCATCTCTCCAAAATCCAGATACACGCCTCTTCCTAAAAAGTTGGTGAGAGGCAGCTCCGCCACACTTGGCCAGTCATCGCTGTGATGATACGGACACTCGCAGTGCGTCCCCAGATGGCTGGTCAAATCCACGATTCTTAAGTTCCCCATTTCATAAACACACATCTTCGTGACCTCCTGGTTTTAATGGCTTTCTTTTCTTGTTGAAACCAGTATTCCAGTATACCGGTATACCATCAAGGGGTTTGGGCAAAATAAAAAATCCCCTGATTAAGGAATCTAATAATCAAGGGATGCGTATGTCTATTTTATATCATATTTTTTTAACTTTTTAACCACGGTCGACTGGTCGATGCCCAGTTTATCCGCAATGGCCCGTGTAGTCTTATACATACTGTGGTATTCCTCCAGTATGGACCTTTCCACCTGATTCAGCCGTTCGGTCAGGCTCATATCATTGGTTCCCGTTTCTTCGCTCTCCTCTCTTTTAAAAGCCGGCATCATCTTCCTGATATCTGTTTCCGAAATTGTATCGTGAAACGTGCTGACCACAAGGCGTTCAATTACATTCTCCATCTCCCGTACATTTCCCGGCCACTCATATCTGCGCAGCAGCTCCGTGGCCTCATAGGTGATATCCTTTGTCATGCCGTAGCGCCCGTTCATTATTTTCAGGAAAAAACGGATGTATTGAATGATATCTTCTTCACGGTCCCTGAGGGCCGGTATATGAATGGGTACCACGCTGATTCTGTAATACAAATCCCCGCGGAATTTTTCCTGCTTAACCAGTTCCTTTAAATCCTTGTTGGCTGCAACAATGATTCTGGCGCTTATCTTTACGGATTTTGTATCGCCCACCCGCATGATTTCCCGTTCCTGAAGGACATGCAGAAGCTTTACCTGCAGATGAAGGGGCAGCTCGGATATCTCATCCAAAAACACGGTACCCTCGCCTGCTGATTCCAGCAGTCCTTTTTTTCCTTCCCTTAAAGCTCCTGTGAACGCTCCCGGAACATATCCGAACAGTTCCGACTCAAGGAGCTCTTCCGGGATGGCTCCGCAGTTGATTTGAATGAAGGGCATCTCCTTATGCAGCGAATTATTGTGGATAAACCGTGCAAACATACTCTTCCCAACGCCAGTCTCCCCCTGCAGAAGTATGGTTGTCTGCAGCGGCGCAATGTGTTCCATGAGGCGGACCACCTCCTGCATTTTAGCGCTGGAGCCAATCAGTATTTCCTGATTTCCATTCTGGTGGCGGAGCTGGTCGCGGACCGTCTTTACCAGCTCCTCCTTGTTCTTCAGCTCTTCCTTTAAATTTTCTATTTCTGTAATATCTTTTGATATATTAATGACCCGTTTAATCTTCCCTTCCCCGTCAAAGATAGGCTTTCCCGTGACAAGGAGCTTTCTATTGCCGGCCGTTGTCTGCGCAAGGGTTACCTCTCTCTTTTTCTCCAGCACAGCAACCGTTACCGACTTGTCAAAAATACCCTTGCGTTCAAAATCATACGCGCTGCTTCCCACAATTTCCTCATTGGGCACTCCGAAATTAAGCCCGCAGGCCTTGCTGGCCCTCAAAAATATACCATTTCCGTCCGCCACCGTAATCTGGTCAAACGCCATCTCAAATATGGCTTCAAGCTCACTGCATATATCCTTATAGTACTGTAAGTCTTT
The DNA here is from genome assembly GCF_005845215.1 of Clostridium sp. 1001271st1 H5. Lineage (GTDB taxonomy): Bacteria > Bacillota > Clostridia > Lachnospirales > Lachnospiraceae > Enterocloster. Next base: position 133,727 of record NZ_SPHO01000005.1, on the reverse strand, counting down.
TTCCATTTGTAATAACCTCATCGTGCGATATCATGGCCATGGTTCAGGAATCCAATGAAATTTTATAAGCGCGAAAAAAGACAAAGGGGCGTTTGACCGGCCCTGCCCCTTTCTCTTTTTCCTGTGATTCTATATCTGTCCTTATCTGTCACGGTACATTGTACCAAATGGTTTACCTTTAATCAGTTTTCCATCACCCTTATTTCCAATATAGTTCCCATCCTCTACCACTGTGCTGCCTCTAAGAAATACAGTATCCACCTTACCCTTCTGTTCCATACCTTCGTACGGACTATAGTCAACACCATGCAGGGAATCATTATTGGAAATCACACCCGTGTAATCCGGGTCATAGATAACAATATCCGCATCATATCCTACTTCAATGAATCCTTTGCAGTAATCAAGCCCGTTATTCCTGGCAGGTCTTGATGCATAAATATCTACCAGCTTCTGCCGGGTAATCTTTCCTGTTTCCACACCGTATGTCCAGAGTATGGCCAGACGGTTCTGAAGGCCCGGGGCTCCATTTGGGATATTACGGAAATCATCCTGTCCCATATGCTTCTGGTTTTTAAAGTCAAAGCCGCAGTGGTCCGAGCTTACTGCATTCAGCCATCCGTTATTGATACCCTTCCACAGTTCCTCAAAATGGTCCGGTGTACGGAGTGCAGGGGAACATACGTATTTTGCCCCCTCAAAATTCGGTTTTGCAAGATTGGACTCATCCAGCACCAGATAGTGTGAACAGGTCTCTCCCATCACCGCCATGCCCTTGTCGTACGCCCTTGCTATCTCCTCCAATGCCTCTTTGCAGGTAACATGCACAATATATAAGGGCGCGTTCGCCAGCTGCGCCAGGTAAACAGCCCTTCTGGTCGCCTCCGCCTCAACGACCGGAGGCCTGGACAAGACGTGTCCGTACGGCTCCGTGCATCCCTTTGCCACCAGCTCTTTTTGAAGCACGTCAATCATGTCTGCATTCTCAGCATGAACCATGACCGTGACACCGGCCTCTTTTCCCTTTTTTAACGCCTTTAAAATGGCATCATCATCTGCATGGAAGAACATTCCCTTATACGCCATAAATAATTTCATGGTCGGGTAACCTGCATCTGCAAGTCTGGGGATTTCATCAATGACCTCTTCCCTTGGGTCTGTCATGACAATGTGGAAGGAATAATCGGCCATGGCAACATTCTCTGCGTTTTCCCTGCGGTAGTCTTCGATGGAATCAATCAGCCCTTTTCCCTTTACCTGGTTCACAAATTCAATCACGGTTGTGGTTCCGCCTGCAATTGCCGCATTTGATGTCTCGAATCCCCTTACCTTTGTTCCATTGAACTCAAATGAAAAATGTACGTGCTGGTCCACCCCTCCCGGAAGTACAAATTTACCGGAAGCATCGTACACTTCTGCATCTGCACATTCAAGATTTACACCGATATTGGTAATCTTCTCATCTTCAATCAGGATATCCGCCACATATTCATTGGAAGCCGTGACAATTGTTCCGCCTTTAATTACTTTTTTCATGGTAAGCCTTCCGCCCCTTTCTTTATAACGCCAGCCGTTTTACTGTTTCCAGCAAAATGTCCGCTCCTTTTTTGATATCCCCGGCCTCTGTATACTCTTCTACCGTGTGACTCCTGCCATCCACACTTGGCACGAATATCATTCCCACATCCGTTACTTCTGTTATCATGGCTGCATCATGGACCGCGCCGCTGTTCATGCATTTATAGGGATAGCCCTTTTCCACAGTCACTTCTTCGATAATTCCCGCAATCCGTTGGGACAGTTGGATGCACTTAGATTTGCCGACTTCAGCAATCTCAATTACCACTCCGGTTTCCGCCTCTATCTTTTTACCCTTTTCCCTGATAAAGGAGATGACACGCTCCATTCCATCCTGATGCACATCACGGATATCAACGCTAAACTGCACCTTCTGGGGAATCACATTGGGCTTATTGGGCTGGCATTCAATTTCCCCTATGGTTGCCACCGTTGTATGGTATACATTCCTTTTTACATATTCCTCAATGTCGCAAATCAGCTTTGCGGCAGCTGTCATGGGGTCCCTGCGCATATCCATGGGCGTGGAGCCTGCATGGTCGGAAGAACCATGGATGATGATTCTGTATGTATACATCCCCGCAATTGCCTGAACCACTCCTATGGTAAGCCCCTCTTTGTCCAGCACTGCTCCCTGTTCAATGTGCATTTCAACCATGGCATACACATCCGATGGATTCAAGCGGCATTTTTCAACCTCATCCGGCTGCAGCCCAAATCCCTTGATTACTTCATAAGCAGTTTCTCCGCCCTCGTTCTTCAGCTTTTTCAAATAGTCCTTGCTGCATTTCCCAACCAGAGCCTTGCTTCCCAGCATGGTGGTGCCGAAATTAGAGCCTTCTTCCTCCGCAAATATCACAAGCTCCACCGGGCGTACCGGCCTGATATTATGTTCAAAAAATACATTCAACACCTCCAGGGCTGATATGACCCCCACGATTCCATCGTATTTGCCGCCGTTTCGGACACTGTCTATATGGGAGCCAATCCATACAGGCGCCAGGGAATCATCCATTCCCTGGTACCGGGCCCGTATGTTTCCAATCTGGTCCACATATACATTCAGACTTATCTCCTCGCAGATTTCCCGGATATATGCCCTTGCCTGCTTGTCCAGGGTACTATAGGAATACCTGGTAACCCCGCATCCAGGCGTCTCGTTAAACTTAGCCAACGAATTAATTCTGCTCATGAGTCTGTCCCGTTTCACTTCCATATCCATATCCCTACATCCTTTCCTTAGCTATTGTAACGGCAGTCATTACGCAAAATTATATTCTGTTAAAATACGGTCCCTGCAGAGGGTCTTATCATTGAAATATTCATATAAACTGATTCCCAGATAGGAACCGGAAATATTGGTTACATTCTTATACCCATTTCCCTGAAGATACATCAATGCATAATAGCTGCGCTGGCTTGTGCGGCAATGGAGATACACCGGAATATCCTTGGGAATCTCTGTCATACGCTGGCGCAATTGACTCAGGGGTATATTATGGGCTCCTTTAATGTGGCCCGCATTATATTCTCTTTCCTCCCTGACATCTACGATATAAGCTCCCTCCTCCACAAGACGGCGGACATCGCCCACATGGACCTGACGGTAACGGCCATTCAGGATATTGAGGCCTACAAGGGCTGCAATATTCACAACATCTTTTGCCGTGCTGAACACAGGGGAGTAACACAACTCCAGCTCCTTAAGGTCCTCCAATGTTCCATTCATGGCAATCATTGCCGCAATGACATCAACTCTTTTATCCACCCCTCCTTTTCCAATGGCCTGGGCTCCCAGGATACGGCCTGTGGGAACTTCAAACAAAAGCTTGAAGCACATGTACCTGCTGTCCGGCATAAGTCCTGGTTTGTCAGGCGGAAGTACATACGCAAAATCATATGGAATCCCTGCCTGCTTTGCGGCCTTTTCATTTAGTCCTGTACAGGCAGCATTCTGTTCAAACAGCCGCAGACAGCTTGAGCCAATCACACCCTTATTCACACACGGAATTCCATTTATATGGTCCGCAGCTGCCCTTGCCTGCCTCTGGGCCGGTCCTGCCAGCGCCAGGCGTCCCGGTCTGCGGGTCAGGCTGTTGTATACCTCAATCGCATCCCCCACTGCATAAATATCCGGGTCGCTGGTCTGATAATTATGATTCACTTCAATGGCGCCGGTAATCCCAATTTTCAATCCGGCATCCTCTGCAAGCTTTGTCTCCGGCCTGACTCCGATGGAAAGCACCACCGCCTGGGCCGAGACACATGTATCCCTCCCCCCTTGCCTTACAATCACCTTATCATCTTCAATGGAGGTAACCGTGGAATCCAGCAAAAGCTTCACGCCATGGTCCATCAGCTCTTTATGGAGCATCTGCGCCATGTCGTAATCAAAGGATGCCATGATTTGATTCAGCCCTTCAACCAGGGTGATATCCTTTCCGGCCTCTTTTAAATTCTCCACAACCTCAACACCGATAAAGCCTCCTCCGGCCACAACAACTTCCTTCACATCCTCACGCTGAATGAATGCATTCAGCGCGCGGACATCGGTAACATTGCGCACCGTAAATACATGCGGTTTATCCACCCCTTCTATGCTCCCCGGACGGAGAGGACTGGCCCCCGGAGAGAGTATGAGCTTGTCATAGCTTTCCGTATCAATCCGGCCAGTCTCCCCATCTCTTACACAGATGGTCTTTTCCGCCCGGTTGACGGCAACCACTTCCCTGCCCGTGAAGACATCAATATCATGCTTTTCTTTAAACTCCTTTGGCGTCATCAGCACCAGGGACTCACTATTTTTAATCACTCCGCTTAAATGGTACGGAATACAGCAATTGGAAAAGGATACATGTTCTCCCCTCTCAAAGATGACAATCTCTGCCTGGGCATCAAGCCTCCTGGCGCGGGCTGCAGCCGACGCGCCTCCTGCCACTCCCCCCACAACAACAATCTTTTTTGACATTTATATTCTCCTGTTTTCCTTAAAGACAGATGAAATTAGAAACCAGCAACATTCTTCTTCCATGAGAATCCTGCGATATCATCCGTGGTCAGGTCTAAATACTTACATGCGATTTCCACACCTGCAATAATAGCCTTTGCACAGTGGTCCTTACGCTCCGGGCTGCCCCACCGGTCTAAATTGTCTTTACAGATTTCCCGGCAGAGGGGACTCTCCATGGCCTCTGTAAAATCACTGACCATATTGTTATAACGGCGGTACTCCACATCATACAGCCCATCCGGTTTCTCACCCTTTGGATTTTTACGGCCATGCTTTGCACTGACTGCCATGATGGCTCCTGATAATGCGCCGCAGGTAAGGCCGCTCATGCCCACGCCTCCCCCAAATCCGGCGCACATGGAACAGGTGTGGTAAGGTGCGTCTGTCTCCGGCAGCTCCCCGCTGGCAATAATTGCCTCATAAACACTTTCACAGCAGTTTAACCCGTTATAAAAATTCCAAAGAGCTGCTTCCTTAATTTTTTCTATTTTTTCAATTGAGATAGCCATAATAATTTCCTCCGATTTGGTGTTTTAAGTTTATTTGTTTTATCTTACATAAAGAGCAGCAGAACATGATAATAGGCAAATGTAAATGCCAGATATACTGCCAGGCAGGGAATAACCTGACGGACCATGTCGCTGAAATCAACCTTAAAGTAATTGGCTGCAACTACCACGCATACATGTGTGGGGGATAACTGGTTTGATGCCCATGCAAAACAGCCCAGCAGCATAACCAGAGGTACCCCGAAGTTTGGAATTGCCGCAAATGCAAGCGGAGCAACCACTGCTATGATTCCCTGCGCCCCTGTCAGGACACCGCCCACAAAGATGAGCAAAGCAAACATAATATAGGCGGGAATCGGTAATGTCTGGAACGCTGTAATCAGAGATGCCAGCACACCGGCATGTGATAAAAATCCCTGGAAGATGAATATCATCAGCGTGCTGAGAATCATTACCTTATCAAATGCCTTGGGCAGCAGCTGGGCTATTTCCTTTGGCGTGACCTTATAGACAAAGAAGCTGATAAGTAATACGATTCCAATTGAAATTTCGACTGACAATCCAACCCCCATGATTAATACCATAATCAGTACCAATGACCAGATATGTTTGAACAGACTGACTGCTGCATCCTTTTTGCTGACAGTAATCTCAATGCCGGTTTTAGTAGGAAGCTTTCTGAGGAAAATAAAGTATCCCACCACAAACAATATGGTAACCGGCGGAAGCATTGCAATTACAAAACTGGATATCGGCAGTCCTGAAAATCCGCATAACAGCAGGATAACAGGGTATGTAGGGAGAAAAGATTCCGGTATATGGCGGAAATAGGATGTAATGATGGCTTTCTCCTTTGCATTCATGTAATCCCCTGTAGCCTCATTCACGATTTCCCCGCATAAAACCAGGGCGGCAGGCGACGGAAGGAAACCAATGATGATTGGAATTAAAAGTGCATTAACAATCCTGTTGTTAAACAGATTAATCATGTCAACCTGGGCCTTTTGAATCTGCTTGCGTTTATCCAGCAATCTCTGGAGAAATGTAATCAGGTAGATGTCAAGTACAATGGCCATCTTACCCCAGCTGGTCAGAACACCGACAATTACTTCCCCGCATTCCTTGATTGGAATCATGCAGATGACTGCCGTGGCGACAGTACCTACAATAAAAGCCCAGTGCAGCGGTTTTTTCGCCCATATAATTGCCACGATTATGGCGAAAATAACAACCAGTTTGATTAAGTTATAATCCATAAGTGTACCCCCCATAAATTTTTTCACTTTCAGTGATTTTGACTGTATCTTATGTTTCGGTTTGTGCACAACCTTTACACAATTAATATAAGCAACTTAGGTGCCAACTTCTCTTTTTTCCGTATTTTTTTAATTTTTTACCCGTTTTTCTTATTTTCTGTTGAAATATGCTTTATTTTCCTTCAATTTTCCATCCTCCGCCCCCTCGAATTTCCAAATTTATCCAGTATTCCCGTCCTCTGTATCCGTAAGCAGCTGCCTATTGATGATTTTTCTCATCAACTTAATGAAAACCATCATCACCTGCTTAAGGCAATCCTCAAAAGCGGAAGCATTGCTGCGATTCATGATTTTCGACAATTATATGCCCCCACTTGTTGATAATAAAGTAATTGTATATAATTGATACTATCATACGGTCATTTGATTTACTAATAGGTATATCGGATACCTTATCTCAAATACAGATAGGATAATGAGCCGTCTGGCTGGGGAGATACAAATGGACATTAAAAATCTCATGTATATTTTAGAGGCAAACAAATGCCATTCCATCAATAAGGCCGCCCAGAACGTATTTATTTCCCAATCGCATCTAAGCAGTATTATCAAAAACGTGGAAACAGAGGTCGGATACAACATTTTTATCCGCACAGCAGCTGGCCTGACCGCCACTGAAGAAGGATTATACTTTTTAGATGCAGCAGAAAAAATCGTGGCAAACTGGCAGTCCATACTGGAAATTCCTGACCGTTCCGGGGACCGGGAATCCCTGTTGGTCTGTTGTACGCCTTCAGCTTCCATTTTCCAATGTTTTCTTAATTATAAAAAAATGTATACGACCCAGAGCCACGATGTCTTTTTAGAGGGAGGATTAAAGAAAGTCATGGGGTATATATTAAATCAGACATGCAGAATAGGAATTCTTATGATGGAAGAAAAACAGATAGATAAATACAGACAGGTTGCAGAGAATTATAAACTGGATTTTTATGTTCTGAGGCTGGGAATTGCCATGGGGGTATATATGGCAAAAAGTCATCCCCTGGCTGCCTCAGAAACAGTCACAAAGGATGACCTGGCTCAATATCCCGTTGTAATAAATATCAACCTGGTCACAGATGACCGGGTTGATTTTTCAGTTCACCCAGCAGGGGCATTGTATGTTTCAGACCGCGGAACCACCTATGAAGCCCTGTTCCGCCACAATTACCTGCTGCCAGGCATAATAAATTCAGCTAACCGGAATATGAAAAGCTGCCTGTGTAGGCCTATTGCGGACGGTGACCATATGGCAGTGTGCTTCATTAAATCGCGGCTCTGCAAACCGAATCAGAGGGAGCAGCAGTTTCTGCTTTACCTGGCAGATGAGATAAAGAAGTTTTAGTAAAAATACTGCCTGGGCCGCAGTATCCCTGAGTCGCCTTACCCCAGCAGCCCCCGCACCATCCCCCCGTCAAACACCACCGCAGGTACATGGTCCACTTCTATCTGATAGAGCGCGTTGGCAGCCATATGCTCCGCGGCCTGTTCCAAATCCCGGATGCCCGTGGTATCCGCGTACTTTTCTATGACCGCGTCAAGGGCATCTGCTGTCACCACACATTCATCTTCATGCAGCCCCATGCGCTTTAAAACCTTTGGCATGGCGTACCTGGAAAATATGATTTTCTTTTCCTCCGGCGTATAGTCCGGAATGTCTATCACCGCGAAACGTGACATAAGGGGCGCGCTGATTTGAGACTTGTCATTGGCAGTTGCAATGGGGTACACGCCGCCGGTGGGAATCATACACTCTATGTAATTGTCCGTAAAACCCAGGTTGTCCAGGAGGGTCAGCAGCACATCGGCAGGATTTCCATTGCCCTTACCTGATGATGCCTTATCCAGTTCATTGATGATAAACACAAGGTTTGATTCTCCCGCCATGGAAAATGCCTCCATGATAATACCAGGTTTCGCGTTTGAATAAATGCGTGAACTGCCGGTAAGCTGTTCCGAATCATTGATGGAGCTCATGTCCAGGGTTGTCCAGGGAAGCTTTAAAATCCTGGCCACCGCATAGGCAATCTGTGACTTTCCGGTGCCTGCCGGACCAACCAGAAGCATACCGTATGCAGGAAGGGTATGGGTACGGTTAATCTGTATGATGGTTTCTATGATTCTCTGTTTGACCCGCTCCATACCGTACAGCTCCTCATCCAGTATCCGGCGGGCCTCCACAGGGTCAATGGACTCAAAATAGTGGTTCTTCCACTGAATGTTCATCATGATGGAAAGGGCGCGCTGCGCGTGGCGCCTCTCCTCCGGGGTCACTTCATGGGAGCGGGCCACAGCCAGGTTCCTGCGGGCCCAAATCCGTATATTGTCCGGCAGCGTCCGACCGGCGCAGTTCATGAAATCAGAGAGACTCTGAAGGCTGGTCAGCTTCATGTCATCCCCGATTTCCTCCTGGTCCTCTTCTGCCAGCTCTGCCTCGGGCGCGCTGCTTGCCAGCAGCCGTTCAATCATAAACTGGAGAAATCCGTCCTCCGCAGACAGCTTGGTGCCGCCGCCAAAGGCCACCTCCCGTATCTTATAGACCGCATACCCGTCCCCGCGGTTCTGGCCGGACAGCCGGACACTGATATGGTTTTCCCCCAGCCAGCGGAGCAGACTGATAAAGCGGGCGTCAACCTGCAGGATATCCGCGCTGACAGTCCCGTCCTCCTCCTTGAATTCAAAAGCCGTCCGCCTGGCCTGATTGGCGAACACCCCGCAGGAATGGTGGTTCCAGGTCCGGCTGCTGTTGTCCAGGACAAGCATGGGCTTCTCCGGGGAAGCAGCGGCCTCACCGGAGTAAAATACACGGTAGGTGCACTGGGGCGCCTCTTCTGTTTTAGGTCTGTCGCTGAAATCAAATACTGGCATAAGAATCCTCCTGATATTGAAAGAGAGAGTCATAACACCTCTGTGCCATATACTCTCTCTTTGTGGCTGATTTACGTGTATGTCCACTGGAAAAGCACGTTTTTTCTAGCCCTATTATATGTAAATCCCTATTTTATGTCAATAGCTGTTTGCGGTGTTTTCCCCCGCAGTTCCCCTGGGAATCATCTTCGGATACCTTTTCCCCGCCGTCCGGCATTTCCTTCTGTGCGGCAATCCGGCAAACCAGACGTTCCGCCATGGCAACGGATGTCAGGGTCACATAAATCTCCAGCGCACTGCTGATGATTCCGGCCGCTGCCAAAAGGAATACGGATACACCCACAATGGCTCCCCACCCATACAGAAAACGCCTGTATGCCCCGGGGGATATCCGGTACCGGGCTCCTATTATCCAAAGCAGATACAAAAGCACCAGCACCGCGGATAAAAATGCAAATATGATATGCAATACAGATTTAAGGGGTAACTCCTCCGGTAGATACGGGGTCGTAATGGCACAGAACAGCAGCACCAGCGCAGCCGGAACCAATCCGGCGCAGATTGGATGCAGCGCAATCCGGGATTTTATGTTCCTGTGTATCATATAAAAATAACTCCCCACCAAAACGCCCCACAGGAAAAACGACTTCTTCCTGTCAAAAAAATTGCCTATAACAGAAAAATTGGTGGTAAACCAGTTATATCCTCTTGTAAATAAAACCGTGTATACAGGAATTAAAAAGTAAGCCCAGAATTTCATTTATTGTCCAGTCCGTTTCATTTGTTTTCTACAGTATAGCAGACTGCGCAGCATTTATATTTAAAAAACTCTGACTTCTTTCTAAACAATTGATAAATATTTCCTCCTAAAGTACGGTTATGGAATAAGCCGGCTGGTCCAGCTTTCTTATATCATTCCGTATGAGATTACAATCGAAAGAATAGGATTAACAAAATACCATACCAATAAAATTCATGACCAGCCTATGCCCTTCTCCCAATCAGTTCCTTCATGATTTCCCTATGCTTTTCCGTGCTGATAGGATAAAACAGGTACAGCACGCCGTTGACCGCGCTGATGACTGCCGGAATCAGGGTAATGAACCAGTTGATTGCATTCAGAATCTCAGCAGGCTGTTCACCTCTTGCCACGTAGCGGAAGGCTGCCAGCACCGCAATTCCGATAGCCGGCATGATGGCGCCGCCGGCCTTATTGGCCACCGACACAAACGAGGACAGAAATCCGTCGCAGCGCACCCCGGTTATGTATTCCCCATAGTCCACAGCATCCCCGATTGCGCCGAAATGCACGCCCATATAGGCATAAAAGCTCATGCTTCCTATGAAAGTAAGGACCCAGAAAGATACGGCCGGGGCAGTCACAAAGTACATGAGGAAATAAGCGCCTGCCGTGACAAAATTCAGGACCGAGCAAACCTTGCCCTTGTGGTTCAGGCATCTGAACAAAACATTGCCAAACCAGCCGGTTCCTGCAATTGCCGCAAACAGGCTGATGATTCCATAGGTAGTGGCATAGCCTGCATCCCCTGCATTATACTCCCAGTAATAGGCAAGCATGGCCGCCCTGCCGTAAATCACGCATCCAAGGATAAACTGACCCAGTATCAGAATAATGACAGGGCGGTTTTTTACCAGGGAATGCATCTGGCTTTTTAGCGGTATACTGGTCTGTGTGGGCGGCGGCGTCAGTACCTCCTTTGTATTCATACAGCAGATGACCATGGTGGGAAGTCCCAGAACACATGTAATCAGCACTGCCCAGAAATATCCCCTGGCGCTGCTGGCAGTACCATCTGAAGAGAACAGCCTCATCAGCGGAACCGCGATGATTACCGTAACCATAGAGCTGACATTGGCGAACATCATCCGCAGCCCGGACACCTTTGCACGGTCCTCCGAATCCGGGGTGATACAGCCGTTGAGCGCCCCATAGGGCATATTGCTGCATGTGGAAGCAATGGTCAGCAGCACATAGACCCCCCACATCCATAATAGCCTTCCACGATAGGACCAGTCCGGGCTTGCAGCGAAAATCAGCACAATAAAGGACGCCATGGCAATGGACCCCAGTAAAAACCAGACCCTGTATCTTCCCCATCTGCTGTGGGTCCTGTCGGCCAGCGAACCGATAACCGGGTCATTAAATGCGTCAAAGATGCGTATAACCAGCATCATAACCGACACAGCTGCCGCCGGAATTCCAATGGTATCTGTATAGTAAATGGTCAGATACGTACTGAGCCAGTAATACATGAAATTGTAGCCGAAATCTCCCAGTGCATAATAAAACCGTTTTAACGGCGTCAGGCGGTAGGTTGCCAGATTCACCCCTGCCTGGTATTGTTTTTTTGTAGTCCCCATTGCACACTCCTTCTTCACGAATTACAGTCTCCTCTTATCTCGACAGAAGGTCAATAACATGATTCCAATCCGCCAGTTTTTCCTTTCGCTGCTCCGCTTTCATAGCAGGCACATACTGTTTGCGCTCCTCCCGTCCGAACAGGGCCGCCTTTTCATAGATTCCTGCGCCCAATCCTGCCAGATAGGCTGCCCCGATTGCCGACAGTTCTTCTGTATTGGCAATCTGCACCACCACATTGGACAAATCGCTCTGCAGCTGCATCAGATAGCTGTTCCTTGTAGGTCCTCCGTCCACCCGCAGTTCCCGGATGGGAATGCCGCTGTCCTTTTCCATGGACTCCAGTACCGCGTTGATTTGGTAAGCAATACTTTCCAGCGCCGCCTTAATGATTTCATTCTTCCCTGTGGTGCGGCTCATTCCATATAAAACAGCCTTTGCATCCGCCTTCCAGTACGGCGCGGACAGTCCGGAAAAAGCAGGCACCAGTATGGTCTTATCCAGCGGATTAGCCATAGCTGCCGCACATTCTGTTTCTGCTGGCGAGGCCACCAGCTTCACATCATCCTTCAGCCAGCTGATTACAGCTCCCGTATAGTTGATATTGCCCTCCAGTACGTAATCAATCTTTCCGTCAATTCCCCATGCAAGGGAGGTAACCAGACCGTGGCTGCTCTTTACAAAGGCGTCCCCCACATTCATCATAATGGATGAACCTGTGCCATAGGTGGTCTTGATTGTTCCGCTGTCGTGGCAGCCCTGCCCGAATAAGGCGGCGTGGGAGTCTCCGATGGCGCTGTGAATGGGTATCTGTTCAGGGAAAATACCGCCCAAATCCGTCATTCCAAACACGCTGTTGCTGTCGCACACGTCCGGCAGACACTTTAAAGGCACGCCGAACAGTCCGCAGATTTCCTCATCCCACTTTAAATCCCTGATTGAATAGAGCTGGGTCCTGGATGCATTGGAATAGTCTGTCTTAAAGGAGGCGCCTCCGGTCATGCGGAATATAAGCCAGGAGTCAATGGTACCAAGGCATATCTGCCCTAAATCATCCTCCTGTATATCCAGGTTTTGTATAAGCCATGCCATTTTTGCCGCAGGAAAATAGGGAGACAGCTTAAGACCTGTTTTATCCCGTATGATTTCACTGTAAGCGGACAGGCTCCGGGCCGTCCCCTCTGCCCTGGCACACTGCCATACCACTGCGTGGGTCAGGGGTGCGCCGTTCCTGTCCCAGATTGCCGTGGTTTCCCTTTGGTTGCTGATTCCGATTGCAGCTACCTGCTCCGGCAGGATGTCTGTTTCGTCCAGAACAGCCCTTGCTGCGGCCAGCACATTTTCATAAATCTCATTTAAATCGTGGGAAACCCATCCCTGTCCGTTGATAATCTGCCGGTGGGCGCGGTCCGCCCGCCCGGCAATCTTTCCATATTCATCCGCCAGTACCGCCTTGGTACCCTGGGTGCTCTGGTCAATTCCCAATACATACCTCATATTGTCACACCCCCGCCAATGTATTCTTTACCGTTTCAGCAATCCCCTCTTCATCCATATGGTAATAGCGGAACACCTCCCGGCTGGTTCCAGGTATCAGATGGACATCCGGCAGGGCAATCTGTTTTACCAGAACCGGACACCTCCCGGCTGTCACCTGGGCTGTCAGGCTTCCCAGTCCTCCATAAACAGAATGTTCTTCCACTGTCACCAGGCATTTTACCTGCTTTGCAAAATTCAGCACAGTCTCCCCGTCAAAGGGTTTTAAGCAGTACATGTCAATTACTCCGGCGCTGATGCCGTCTCTTTGGAGGATTTCCGCTGCCTTGACCGCATAAGGCACCATCTCTCCGCATGCAATCAGCATCACATCGGTTCCCCGGGAAAGTACCATTGCCTGATTCAGCTTAAGCTCCGCTGTCTCATCATAAACATCCTCGGTGGCCGACCTGCTTACTCTCACATAAGCAGGTTCCTGGTCCTCCAAAAGGGCTTCCATCAGCCGCCGGGTCTGAAACCGGTCGCTGGGCAGATATACCCTCATGCCGGGAAGGGCTGAAAATGCAGCAATATCCTGGCAGGAATGATGGCTCATTCCAAGGGCTCCGTAGCTGATTCCCCCGCTGATTCCCACCAAAGTCACATTAGTCCCTGAATAGGCCACATCAATTTTGGCCTGCTCATAACTCCTGGTGGAAAGAAAGCTGGCCGGGGATACGGCAAACGCCTTTTTTCCGCAGGCAGCCATACCGGCTGCCACCGACACCAGATTCTGTTCCGCAATTCCCAGTTCAACAAACCGGGACGGATACTGTTTCGCAAAAGGGGTCATGGAGGCAGAGCCCCTTGAATCCGAGCACAGGACCACAATATCTGTTTGGGTTTCCGCTGCTTTTAACAGGGTCTCGCAAATCACCTGGCGGTTTGTAACTTGATTCATTGCAGCACCTCCTCTATTTCCTTTACGGCTGTTTCGTACTGTTCCCGCGTCATAACCCCGTGATGCCATGATATCTGGTTTTCCATGAAGGATACGCCTTTTCCCTTCACTGTATGGGCAATCACTGCCGATGGTTTTCCCTTGAATGCCTCCGCCTTTTCGTATGCCTCTGCCAGCATGCCGCAGTTATGGCCGTCTGCCACCTCAATAACATTCCATCCAAATTCCCTGAATTTGGCAGCCAGGCTGGCGCTGTTCATCACCTGTTCCGTGGTCCCGCTTATCTGCAGACGGTTTAAATCCACGGTCGCGCACAGATTATCCAGACGGTAATGGCCGGCCGCCATCATGCCTTCATAGTTGGAGCCCTCTGCCATCTCCCCATCCCCCAGAACCACATAGGTCCGGTAGCTTTTCCGGTCCATCCTTGCTGCCAGCGCCATTCCCACACCCACGGAAATCCCGTGTCCCAGGGAGCCTGAATTCATCTCTATTCCAGGCACCTCTGTGTTGGGATGGCCGATAAATCTGCTTCCGAACCCGCTGAAGGTCTCAATTGCCTCTTTCACATCATAAAACCCCCGTTCCCCCAGGACACAGTACAGCGCATCCGCACAGTGTCCCTTGCTGAGCAGAAAACGGTCCCGGTTTTCATCCTCCATTTTCTCAGGCGACACATTCATCACCCTGAAATATAAGACAGTCAATATATCCGCCACGCTCAGGTCGCCGCCCACATGCCCGGCCCCTGATTTGTACACCATTTCTATGATGTCCCGGCGCAGCTCATACGATTTTCTTGTCAATGCATCCATACCATGTCCTCCCCTGATTTAATAAATTGTAAAGCCTCCATCCACAACAAGGTCCTCACCGGTAATCATGTTGGACTCATTGCATGAGAGGAAGAGTACGGCTGCCGCAATTTCGTCTGTCTCTGCAAAACGGCGGGCCGGAATCCTTTCAATCATGTCGGTTTTCACCTTGCCCTGCCATGCCTTTTCACCCATGTATGTATTTACCACGGTAGGAGCAACGCCATTGACATTGATGCCGTACTCAGCCCACTCCAGGGCACATACCTTTATCATGCCCACCACAGCTGCCTTGCTCATGGTGTATCCCACATGTTTATTGATTGCAATAAAGTCCGCCTGGGATGTTACGCACACAATCTTGCCTCCCTTTCCCTGGGCAATCATCTGATTGGCTGCTGCCTGGCAGACCCGGAATACGCCCACTGCATTGATTGCCATATGCTTTTCAATGGTGCTGATTTCAATCTCTGACGCACGGTATAGGTCTACAAACCCGGGCATGGCTGCCAGGATATGTATCTCGCCAAAGGCATCTGTAACCGCCCTCATCATTGCATCCACGCTCTCCTGGCTGGTGACGTCACATCTGACGCCGATTGTCTCAACCCCGTATGCAGCAGCGATTTTTTCTGCCACCTCCGGACAGTTGTCCTTGCAGTCCACAATGGCTACCTTTGCTCCCTTCCTTGCATACATCTGTGCGGTTGCCTCCCCGATACCGCCTGCCCCGCCTACAACAATAGCTGCCTTGCCTGTTAAATCAAAATCTCCGTTTACCTTTTCGTACTGAATCATTCTGTTTTCCTCCTAAATATTTAGTTTTTTGTTTCTTTATATTTAGATTGTATCTCTAAATATTTAGTTTGCAAATACTGAATATTTACTATTTTTTCTTTCATGATTTTGTGTACTTCTACTAATCTCATGAAATTTTACCGTTTTACCTCAGACCATGTGACTATATCTTCTTTATCAAGACATTTTTAAAAAGAGTTTATAAAATACAAACATGGTTTTTCGTAAAAATACGCTGAATATTTTCTAAACCATTCACTAAATCATTTGACATATAAGCTGAAATCTTTTATAATATTCACTAGAAACAGATTTTTCAATGATATTAGGAGGATATATCCATGACAAATAAAGAAATAGCCAGCCAGGTAGGCGTATCCCCTGCGGCTCTGTCGCTGATTATCAACCACAAGCCAGGTGTCTCGGAGGCCACCCGTTCCAGGGTCTTAAATGAACTGAAAGAATTGGGATATGAACATCTGATAAAGAGCTCCGCAGCAGCGGAGCCCAGCAATAATCTCTGTTTTATCATTTATAAAAGGCACGGAGAGATTCTTGACCTGCACCCTTTTTTTCTTTTACTTATGGAAAACATTGAATCCCGGGCCAGAAGCTACGGATACAATATCCTCCTGTCCACCATTGACAAACGGCGGCCGGTGGAACCGCAGATAGAACGAATCAATGAATTGAACTCCCAGGGAGCCATTATTTTTGCTACGGAAATGTTCGATGAGGATATGGATGCATTTTCAGCCATCCAGATTCCCTTTGTGGCGCTGGACAATGATTTCACCCGTCTGTCCTGTAATTCCGTATCCATCAATAACCAGATGGGAACCTACCAAGCCATTGATTATCTGGTACGGAACGGACACCGCAACATCGGTTATCTGAAAAGCCAGACACGTATCAGCAGCTTCCGGGAGAGGCATTCAGGATATGAAAACGCGCTGAAGCATTTCAGTCTGGCATTCCTGCCGGAACATATCTGGACGGTCCATTACACAGAGGAAGGAAGCTACCGTGATATCCGTAAAATCCTGGATTCGCCTTCCCTGACGCTGCCGGATGCCTTTGTATGCGATGATGATACCACTGCAGTAGGTTTCATCCGCGCCTGTTCGGAGAAGGGAATCCGTATTCCGGAGGATATATCCATCATTGGTTTCAATGACCGTCCTACCTGTGAGGTCACCAGTCCTCCCCTGACCTCAGTCAATGTATCCAAACGGGCCTTTGCCGTTGAGGCTGTGGATGAATTAATGCGCCTGATACAGGACGCGGACCGCCAGGCAGCGGAAAACGGTCCGGAAAAACGTTGGGAATCCCGTTCCAGGAAAATCCGCATTGGTACAAAACTGATTGTGCGGGAATCGGTGGGCAGAAAATCGGCGGAAAGACAATCGGCTAAAAGACAATAGCTAAATTCCAAAAGGGCCGTACCACGACGATACGGCCCTTTCTTTCTATATGGTATAAGTTCTTTCCATCATTCACTGCTTCCCAATCAAAACCTCCACTGCCTCCCGCAGCGTACCATCCTCCCCCACATTCCCGGGAAAGATAACATAGGGAATGCCGGGAAACCTGCTTTCCTCTCCTGTCTTCCACACCGGTACGCCGGGAGCAGCCTGGCCCATGACAGTGGCCTTCTTTACCTGCAGCGCCCTGGTCCCCACGTCGGAGGATGTGATTCCTCCCTTGGCAACCACAAAGGCCGGAACCACTTCCAGTCTTCCCACCAGGGTCTGCACTGCGTCTGAGATTTTCACCGAACGTTTAAGAGCAGCCTCCCTGGTGTCATTTTCCAGCTCCAGCAGACGCCTTCTCGTATAGACTGCCGCGGTTCTGCCGCCTGCAATGATGGTCCCCATACTGCGGACAATCCGTTCTGTCTCCTCCTCTAAAGCCGCCTGGTCCAGCACCAGGTCTGAGTTAAATTCCAGGAACTCAATTCCGGGAATCTTTTTCAGTTCCTCCAGCTGCCTGGTGGTCTTGGCCGTATGGGAGCCCACCACAATAACGCCGCCGTGTCCGTTTTCACACCTTACCATCTGCTCCCTGGTAAGCAGGGGCTGGTCTGCAATCCCCCCTATCACCTTTACAAGGGAGGCGGCTGTGCGGAACAGGAACCGCTTTCCCTGGTCCATGGCGCGGTACAGGGCAAGGCAGAACACCTTAAGGTCGCCGTATCCAATGGCATTCACTATAATTTTATTAAAACCGCTGACTTCCATGAGCTGGCCCGCCACCTTATCCACATCGCCCTTTTGCAAATCATCCAGTCCGATGCAGACCACATTCTGAGACGTGAAAACGCCTTCCGTCTTTTCCTCCACATACTCTGTCAAATTCGAGGAACGGTACCCAAAGGTCCTGTCTTTGGCGAACTCCGTCTCTCCTGCCGGAATCAGCTCACTGCCATACCGGACATAATGTACATTACCGATGGTATACCGTCCCCCTTCCCGGAAAAAGGGGCAGATGACCTCGCCGTCCACCTGGATTCCGCCTTCCTTCCACAGCACCTCCCGCAGAACTTCCGTTTCCAGGGGATAATGCCCCCGGAGCGTGGAATCCCCCCGGTTCATCAGGATGAATCCGCGCCCCGTCTCCCCGGCGGCCTTTAACACGCGGCAGGCAATCTCACGGTGCGCTTTTTCTGTCTCAGCCGCCGTGAAGCCCCGGGAGTTGGTCAGTATGTAGAACAGGCTGTTTTCCTCCTTAAAACCGCTGAGCACGGCTTCCTCGGACCAGTCCGTGTATACAGATACGTCATGTACGGTCTGGACGCCTGTGGGGTCGTCGTCCAGCACCACGATTTTCCTTCTGCTCTTTCGGATTACCTCCTTGAGGAGCCGGTCAATCCGCTCCTCATCCCGGTCAGCCTTCCGTTCCAGCTGTCCTGCTGATAATCTGGTGGTTTCTGCCATATTCATCCCGCCTGTCTGTTTTTATACGTACTGCCATGCCTTACTTTTTCAGATTGCCGTGTTCATCGTGCATCGCGTCGTAGCAAATGTTATTGGTGCCGTTGTATCCCAGCGGATTGCGGAAGCCCAGCGGATTCACGCCGCATGGATACTTGGTCATGATTTCACCCACCAGCTCGCAGTAAAGGTCCGCGCACCGCTCCACAATCTTGTCGCCCTTTTCTTTGCTGGCATTTGTGGGATCTCCGATTACGCCTGTATCCAGGTCGTCCTTTTCCATCAGTGAGAAGGTTCCCTCAAAGTGATACAGCATACCCTCTCCGGCTGCCTGGCCTGGCGCTATCTTCCACTTGGAATCAATGAGTCCGTGGGCTGTGCCCGGCACGGCCAAATCCATATGTACCTTATCCGGATACAATGACAGGGCAACCGAGGTCTCAGCCTCATCCGCATGCCACATATAGGTATCCAGCGTGGTCTTATTGTCCCTCAGGAAGTCATACCAGGTGCTTCCGATGGTAAAGTAACCCTCGATTCCCGCCTTGTGCACTGCCTCAAACATGGACATGGTCTGGCCGTGGGCAGAAATAATCAGGAATTTGTTGTAGCCTGCATTGGCTGCCCCCCGGATGATGTCGGTCAGAAGGCCCACATGTGTCTCAAATGTAAGGGGGATGGTTCCGGGCATCCCCCAGTGATGGGCCGGATGGGAGCCGTACATAGGGCAGGCCAGAATCATGGCGCCGGATTTCTTTGCAACTGCCTCCGCAATGCCCATTGCATTAAATGAATCGCTGCCGCATGGGCAATGAGGTCCGTGCTGTTCGATTGCCCCGATGGGAAGGATGGCCAAATCGCAGACCTCCTTTGCATAAGCGCAGTTTACGGCTGCGGTATTGTCCTGGAACCATACGGAATCCCTCTTGTTTAATTTAAATTCTGTCTGCTTTTTCATTTTTCTAATCTCCTTTTATGTTTTTATTGATTTAATTCCTTCATGATATTTCTGGCCATGTTTCCTATCATGCCCTGGTCGGAGCTGACGGGTATGTAACGCACTCCCTTATCCATCAGTTCCCGGGCCATCCGCCCATTATCCGCGACCGTTCCCACTGCCTTGCCGGCCCTGTTTACCTTATCAATGATTTGGTCTATGGCTTCCAGAAGCCTGGGATGGTTTCTCTGTCCCATCACGTCCCGCCCAAGGGACTGGGACAGGTCCATGGGGCCGATAAAGACCACGTCCAGCTCCTCCAGCTTAAGGATTTCATCCAGATTGTTAAGGGACTCCATTGTCTCGCAGTGAATAATGCTTAAAACCTCCCGGTTGGCCTTGTCAATGTATTCCTGCTTATCCATCATGCCGTAGCTGGCAGCCCTGTGGGTGGGAGCGAAGCCCCGGTTTCCCAGAGGGGTGTACCGCCCTGCATCCACTGCAATCCTGGCCTGCTCCGGCGTATCCACATTCGGGGCGTGATAGCCCAGGGCACCTGTATCCAGCGCCTGCATAATATTCACAGCCGTGGCTTCCCTGACCCGGACAATGGGCACGATTCCGGTTAAGTCCGACGCCCTTACCAGGTCCGTGATGGTCTCCGGATTATAGGAAACATGCTCGCTGTCAATCACAAAGAACTCCATTCCGGTACAACCCAGGATTTCCACCACGCTGGGGTCAATGGTTTTTACAAAGGTGCCTATGACGGCTTCGCCGTTTTTCAATTTCTGCTTTACTTTATTTTCCCTAATCATTTCATATCTTCCTTCCGTTTTTGTCTGCATGGCCGTTAATCCGGAAACTGTAAAGGGTGGTGGAGGCCGCCAGATAGAGAATATCCATATCCGTTCCCCCGAAGGCACAGTTGCCGGTCTGCTCCGGAACCCTGATGATTCCCAGATAATCCCCGCTTTTATGGAAAATATGGACGCCTCCCTGGGCACAGCAGTATACGTTTTCCAGGCTGTCAACCTTCATCCCGTCAGGCAGTCCCTCCCCCGGTCCAATGGTTTCCGCCCATACCTCTCCGCCCTGCAGGGCGCCGTCTTCCCCCACCCGGAACCTGCGTATATGCTTCCTGGGCGAGTCGTTGACGTAAAGGCAGGATTCATCCGGGGAAAAGCAGAGGCCGTTGGGATTCTCAAAATCATCTGCCAGCAGCTTAAGCTCACCGCTCTCCGGATGAAAACAGAACACGCCCTGGAAATCCAGGTCCTGGGGACGGGCCAGGCCCACCCTGGACGGATTCCTTCCAAATCTCGGGTCTGTAAAGAAAATGCACCCGTCACTTCTCACCACCACGTCGTTTGGGCTGTTAAGCTCCTTATCCCCATAATGGCTTACCAGCACCTCCGGATTCCGCCCCATATCGTCGGTTCTGGATATACAGCTGCGCACATGCTCACAGACAATGATGTTGCCCTCCATATCATAGGCATTTCCGTTGGCCTTATGGGTATTCTCCCGCAAAAGCCTTACTGATTTGTCCGGGCCCAGCCGGTAGGTCCGGCTCACCGGGATATCATTGAAGGTGAGGCATCCGGTAACATGGTTCCAGACAGGTCCCTCGATAAAGGTAAACCCTGTGCAGACCGTCTCCAGATTCTGGTCCACATCCACCAAATCCAGGAGCCGCTTATCAAAACACTCATAGGTAAGTCCCATGTTCATCCCCCCGTATTCTACCGGATTACAACCGGTTCAATATCCAGCAGGCTGCAGACATGGATGAGCTCCTTCTTATATTGGCCCGCCACACCGCTGATGTGGTTGGAATTAAACACATCCACGAATTTCTCAATATCAAAGTCAGCTTTCATAAATGCCACCGGAAGCTGGTGTACGCCCCTGGCTTTTACGAAGGCATCCAGTATTTCACCGGATGGTTCCACAAATTCCGTCTCAATGATAAACATCTGGTATCTGCCGTCCACCCTGCAAAGCCTTGCCATGGTCATCTGGCCTGCACTGGGAACCGTGAAGGTGACTGCTCCGCCGGAAGGGCGGTTGGCCCTGCGCAGTTCAATGTTCTTCATATTCTTACATCCGTCGCAGCAGCGTCCCGCATAATAGGTGCACATGGAACCGCAGTTGGGAAGATATATAAGCCCCTCTTTGTAGCCGATATGGCTTACATCCGCAAACATGGTGGGCATTCCGCCGGACACCAGCTTCAGTATTTCCATGGTCAGGGCTCCGTCCGCATCCGCCTCGCAGGATATGGGGAAGGGTTCGAAGGCTCCGTCCGCATCATATCCGCCGTTGAGCAGGGCTGTGGATATGCACTGGGGCGCCCGGAAATTGGTCAGGTCCGGCATACATTTAATGGCGCCGAAGTCCAGATGGCGCTCTGCGATAATGTCCTTGGTGGCCAGGTAACAGGCAACCTGGTATTTTAACCGCTCCTCCGTCAGCTTCTCATCATACCTGACCGCTCCCACGCTGTCCGTCAGCCACTTAAACGCTGCCTCAATCCGCTCCGCGTCAACAGCCTCCGCCCTGCGTATGATTTCCTCATGGTCAATGTGGTCGCTGTCAATCTGGAACCGTTTCTTCCACTGCATAGGGTCAAAACTTCCTGTATCGATTCCAAGGGAGCGCCCTCCGATGAAGCCGAAGACCCTGCCCTGCAGTTTTCTCACTGCAGCAGCAGCCCTTATGTAGGGCATCATTTTGGTATCGAACAGGTTGGGATGTACATCCGTGAAATCCTGCTGAATCCTCAGGTGGCTGTAACCAATCTGGTTCAGCGCGCCGCCGGAGCCCAGAAGTCCCACCGTACCGTGGGTGCCGGGATCGTCATTGGAAAGGAGAATGGTGGGAAGCCCCATATTCAGCACGCCCCGCACAACGCCGTTGGGCCAGGTCCAGCAGGGGATGTTCGCGATGAATACCTCCACTCCCATTTTCTTAAGCTCCCCTGTCTGCCGGTCAATCTCCTCAGGCGACCTGGCTGCCGCCTCAAAGGTATGTAATTCCATCCCGTAATCCGCAAAATATTCAACGGCCTGTTTCATCCTTGCAGCTGTCTTTTCCTGGTACAGCACCTTGTATTCATGTTCCCTGGGATCGCTGAAGGTAATCATGCCCACCTTGGGCAAATTCATTTTTTTCACCGGTCATTCCTCCTCTATTTGTGCTCCAGCTCCATGAGCTTTTCATACTGTTCATCGGTAACCGTCTTGTAACCCGGTACGGGAAATGCCTGGAAGCTCCTGCCGCCGTCAATGTATATGGACTGTCCGTACACAAAATCGGAATCCTCGCAGGCCAGGAATACGGCCAGCCTTCCGCACTCGTTAGGCGTCCCTATCCTGCCGATGGGCGTCCTGGAAATCACCGTGTTGAACAGCTGTTCATCGGAACCAACACGTCTCATAAGCTCGCTCTCAATGGGGCCGGGGCAGATGGCATTTACCTTGATATTATAGGGGGTAAGGGCCACTGCCTGCACCTTGGTCAGCTGACTTACACCGCCCTTGCTGGTGGTGTAGCACATCTGGCTGTCCAGGGCCAGGTACGCGTTGACCGAAGAAATGTTTACAATGGCGCCGCCCTGCCCCTGCTTTACCATCTGCCTGGCAGCCAGCTGTCCGCCAAAGAACAGCCCCTTCAGGTTCACGCCCAGGATTCTGTCGTACTGCTCTTGCGTTATGTGCAGGTAATGGGTCTTATCCGGGTCATTGATGCCTGCGTTGGCCACAAAGATATCCAGCCTTCCGTACTTCTTAACCGTCTCGTCCACCAGCCTCTGGTTATCCTCAATGGATGAAACGTCCGCCTGCAGATACAGGACCTGGCCCAGTCTGCCAAGCTCCTCAGCAGCAGCCTCCCCCTCCTTTGGGTTTCTGGAACAAATGGTGATTTTCGCGCCTTCCTTCAGATATTCCTGCGCGATTCCATAGCCGATTCCCTTGGTTCCTCCGGTGATTATGGCAACCTTATTTTCCAGCTTCATATTAACCTCTCCTTTTCCTTTCCGTCTGTCATTCTCCGATTATGTCCAGCGGCGCCTGAATGCCGTATTCCTTCTTAAGCGCTGCCAGTTCCTCATAGGTTGTCACCGGAATGGGCAGCCCGTCCCGGCGGCGTTCCTGTTCCTTCCGGTACTCAATCTCACCCGGCAGGAGCATTTCCGCTCCCTCCTGCCACATGGGCGTGGCCTTCAGCTGGTCCCTGAACCGGGCCATCCGCTCCTGCATCTGCTCCTTAGAGATGATTTTGGAGATATCCAATGCAATGAAGAAATGTCCGGTCAGGCTTGGGTCCCTGGGGTTGGCATACATGCTCTTCATATCCTTTGAAAACACGCCGCCTGTGATGAGGCCGGACAAGATATCCACCACATAGGAAAGTCCCAGTCCCTTGTGTCCGCCCATGGGAAGCAGATATCCGTCAAAGGCTGCCTGGGGGTCGTCGGTGGGGCGCCCTTCCTTATCCGTAGCCCAATCCATGGGTATCCTCTCCTTTTTCTTAATTGCCAGCGTAAGCTTGCCCCCTGCCACAACAGATAATGACATATCCAATACAAAGGGGAAATCCCCGTAGGTGGGAATGCCGAAGGCAATGGGGTTGTTGCCGGTTACCGGCACGCTGGCTCCCGGGGCAACAATCAGCGGCTTTACATTGGTCATGGCAATCCCTATCATTCCCTGTTCAGCCGCCATACGGGCGTAAAGCGCGCCTGCGCCGAAGTGGTTGCTGTTAATCACGCCGCAGGCCCCAATCCCTGTCCGCGCCGCGTGCTCCATGGCGCGCTCCATGCCTGCCCTGCCTCCGATAAAACCGGCTGCCGCATCCGCATCCAGGACTTCCAGACATCCCTCTCCCCGGACCACCCGGATATTGGGTGTTGTGTTTATGGCGCCGTTCAGCATACGTTTGAAATAGGCCGGTACACGGATAACCCCATGGGAGTCAATCCCCCAATAATTCGTATTCACAAGACATTCCGCATGATAGCTTGCGTCCTCCTCACTCATTCCGGCCTTCCGGAACAGTTCCTGTGTAAATGCAGTCACGGCCTCGCCGCGCATTAATACTGTATTTCCCACCTTTTTTCCTCCTTATAACTTATACATATATCCCCAATGTATACCTATTCATTTTATTCCGTTATCCAAGTTTGTTTTGTACGTTTTTCACTTCATGGTCCCGTTTAAGGGTTCTGTCCGTACTATCCATGTAACTTTTTAACGCCATAATGAATACGTATTCATTTGTTTGTAGACTCATTATATTCCTATCTGCACTGATTCGTCAATGCATATTATCGTTTTTTTATTAATTTAGTTATTTTAGTCAATGAATACCTTTACTTATTGTGCAACTCTCATAATACAGATGCCCGCCCGGTTCATCTTGTAAAAAGGCCTGTTTTGTGATATTGTTAACTATATCTAATGCGGTTTCCGCACATACTCATTACAGCAAGGAGGACTTCCTATGAACAGCTCTGATTCTGGTGACAGAATCCAGAATACCGTCAAACGCGGCACCGGGCGCATCCACAATACCTCCATCGATGTGGCCAAACTGGCCGGAGTGTCCCAGGCCACCGTATCCAGGGCATTCACCCCCAACTCAAAGATGAATCCTTCCACGCGCCAGCGGGTCCTGGACGCAGCCAGGGCCTTAAAATACGCGCCGGACGCCATCGCCAGAAGCCTGATATCCAACAGCACCAATATTGTGGCCGTCATCATGCAGAACACCACCAACCCATTCTATGCCACCATTCTGAGCAAGCTCTCGGTTCAGCTGCGCTCCATGGGCAAGCAGATTCTCTTCTTCTATCTGGATGACGCCGACAACATGCAGTCCCTGATACACCAGATTCTCCAGTACCGGGTGGATGGAATACTGATTACCTCCGTAACCCTTACCTCGGACCTGGCGGATACCTGCGTGGATTTCGGCGTCCCCGTAGTCCTGTTTAACCGCTATATGAACACACCCGGTATCCAGGCAGTATGCTGCGACAATGTACAGGCCGGACGGGATTGCGCCGACTATTTCTTCATGAAAGGTTACCGCAGCTTCGCCTATATCGGAGGCCGCAGCGACGCTTCCACCAGCCATGACAGGCGCAGGGGGTTTGTGTCCAGGCTGGATGAACGTGGAATCCATAAATGTCCCGTCATCGACACCCCCTTTACCTACGAGGGAGGAAAGGATGGCCTGCGCAGGCTTCTGGCACAGGAAGGCACCTGCCCCAAGGCCCTTTTCTGTGCCAGCGACCTGGTAAGCGCCGGTGTCCTGGACTGCGCCCGCTATGAATACGGACTGAAGGTACCTGAGGATGTGGCTATCATTGGTTTTGATGACATTGAGCTGGCCTCCTACAGCTCCTACAACATCACATCCTTTGTACAGCCCATGGACAGCATGGTTGACAAGGTTCTGGAGCTGCTATTCTCAGAGGAGGCCCGGACCGAATCCACCAGCCTCACCCTCTTTCCCTGTACCTTAAAGACCCGGGGAACCGCCTGATTTCCCCTGTCCCGGATATATTCAAAACCCCATATGACTATAAAAGAGCTTCCTGCCGGCACATTGCTGCAGCAGGAAGCCTTTTTTACGGCCTCAGCCGGTTTCTATATAACGCCCATTGCCTTTGGCAGGGCCATGGATATCTGGGGAATATAGGTCACCAGCATTAAAAGGACAACCATAACCACAATCCAGGGCCATATCTTTTGTGTCAGCCTGTCGAAGGATATCTCCCCCACCTGACACGCCATGAACAGATTCGCTCCCAAAGGAGGCGTGATGAAACCAATGGACAGATTCATGACCACGATGATTCCAAAATGGATTGGGTCAACTCCCAATCTGGTGACAATGGGCAGCAGAATCGGCGTCAGGATGATGATGGCCGCATTGGTTTCCATAAAGGTTCCCACAATCAGAAGCAGGACATTAATCAGCAGCAGGACCAGTACCTTGCTGTTTGTAAGGCCAAGAATTGCATCCGCGATAATAACCGGCACCTGGGTGATGGTCAGGATACGGCCAAAGCCGGTGGATATTCCTATGATAATCAGCACCGGAGCGCACATCAGCACGGAACGGTACACGATATAGACCAAATCTCCAGGTTTGATTTCTTTATACACAAAAATGCCCACAAGCACGCCGTATACGCCTGCAACTGCAGCAGCCTCAGTGGGCGTGAAAATTCCTCCGTAGATTCCTCCCAATATGATGACAGGAATCAGCAGACCCGGTATGGCCCCCAGTATGATTTTCCACACTTCTCCCAGGGTATACCGCTTATCCTCCCCCTTATACCCGTGCCTCTTTGAATAGAATACAGAGTAGAGAATCAGGCCGGCGCCAATCAGGAGCCCCGGCATGATGCCGGCCATGAACAGACCGCTGATGGATGCGCCTGCCGCCACTGCATAGACTACCATGCAGACACTGGGCGGAATGATTACCCCCACTGTTCCCGCTGTTGCAACCAGGGCGCTGGAATAGCCCTTGTCATAACCATGCTTCACCATGGCTGGTATCATAATCAGGCCAATAGCTGCCACTGCCGCTGAGCCCGTTCCTGCAATGGCTGCAAAAAACAGGGATGTCACAATGGTCACAATACCCAGACCGCCTGTAAACCGGCCTGTAAACACCCTGGCCAGGTCAATGAGACGTCTGGAGATGCCGCCCTTTCCCATGACCTCCCCTGCAAAGGTAAACAGAGGCACTGCCATCAGCGGAAATGAGTTCAGTCCCTGTATCATGGACTGCACAAAGGTAGTCATGCTGATACAGTTCATCGTATGAATGGCTGTCAGCGAGGCAAGGCCCAGGCTGATACCGATAGGGATGGAAATCAACAAGAATATGATTAGTGAAACAAACAATATAACTGCCACCATAAGCCTCTACTCCCCTTTCTCCAACAGTTCTTCCGCTTCTTTTTCCGCCAGTTCCAGCGGATTCTTCACCTTCGGCTCAAAGCAGATACGGTTGTTCCTATAGTAGTCCCCGTCATAGTTCACGAACCTTCCCAGTTCGTCCCCCCAGTGGCTGAATTTCCACACCAGTATCTGCACATTGCGTACCGCCATCATAAAAAAGCCCAGCAGCCCGGCCAGATAAAGGGCATTGTAATTCCAGGGAACAGCGGTCAGCATATCCCGGAAACGCCATGCATCGGAGCACAGCTGTACCATGGCCGCCAGTCCGCCTGCGGAAAATACCAGAAACAGTGCGTCGCAGACAATCAGTATAGCCTTCTGCACCTGCTCCGGAAACAGTTCCCGGAAGAATCCCACCCGAACATGACGGCTCCCCCGGGTCAGATAGCCAAAGCTGGAAAAGGCCATCCATACGAACAGTAACCTGGCCACTTCCTCACCCCATGAAAAACCGGTTTTGAAGACAAAGCGCAGAACCACCTGCAGTGTCACCAGCAGTATCATCAGGGAGAAGAAAACCACCATGAGAATTGCCTCAAAATTCACGTCCAACCATCTCAATGTTCTTTTCATTTTATTCCCCCCTTACTCACGGCGCTCAGCGGCCACGGCGTCCATCAGCATGTTATAGGTATCCGTCCCGCAGTTGGCAATGATGTCTTCCCTGATGACTGCGTTGATTTTCTCACCCAGCCGTCTTCTGACAGAGATATCCACCTCATTGACCGGGAATCCCTCTTCCTCCAGCTCCCTGAGAATCTCCGCCTCAGACAGGTCCGCCAGTTCCCAGTTATAATCAATGGCCTCCTGTGCGCACTTCATGATGAATGCCTGGTCAGACTCCGACAGGGAATCCATAAAATCCGAACTGGCATACCAAAGGAAATTGGTGAATACATGTCTTGTCAGGGACCAGTACTTCTGGGCTTCATAAAATTTCTCCGTGTAAAAACTGTTGGTGGCGCACTCCTGACCGTCAATCAGCCTTTGCTGAAGAGATGTGAACAGTTCATTCCAGCTCACGCTGGTAGTATTGACGCCCACGGATTCCCACGCCTTAATCTGCAGCGGATTGTACCCCCTTATTTTCAGGCCCTTCAAATCCTCCTCTGTCTGTATGGGATGCTTGCTGTTGGAGAAATTCCGGAACCCCAGCTCCATATATCCGATTCCCGTAAGGTTCATCCGCTTCAGCGGCTCCATCATCTTCCTGCCTGCTTCGCTCTCAAACACCCGTTTGGCATGAGCCGTGTCGTCGAACATGTAAAAGCTTTCCCACACCGCAAACTCCGGCATGGCCCTGGTGAAATTGCTGGTGGTGGAACCGCTCATCTCAATATCCCCGCGCCTGCATTGTTCAAATGTATCCTGCACGCTTCCCATCTGTCCGCCGGGAAATATAACTACCTCCATGCGCCCCTGGGAGCCGGTCTCCACCAGGTCCTTAAACTCTAAAAATGCCTTATGTAACGGTGTGTTCACATTATTGTCATGGGCAATCCTGATTGTTATTACATCCGGTGTCTCTGCCTGTCCGCATCCGGTAAGCGTCAGCCCGCTTACCGTAAGGATACCGGCCAGGAACACCGCTGCCTTAGAGCACCATTTCTTCATTAGGGCACCTCCTCCTGTCTTTTTGCTCGTCCGCCCCTTATGCTTCCAAAACCTCTAAATCACATTCCTTTGCAAACTCCTTCACTTCTTCCACGTAATCCCCGTATACCAGAGCAAAATGGTGTCCCACGTATTTCTGGCATTCATGGAACCTTTTTGCATCCCTCACCGTATAACGCACCGCATGTTTACATTCCGGGGTGAGGAAATCGTCGCAGCCGTTGATGGTCCCTTTTGCAACCATGATTTTCTTCATGTCCGGACTCAGGTTAATCATGGTCAGCGTTTCCCCGTTGTCCTTTGAAAAGTCATAACGCATGGTGGTACCCCAGGAATCCATTGTAAATGAAACGAATTCCGTGGGAAGGGCCGGTTCATCATATCCTTTCATCTGCGCGCAGGCCACATCGTGAAGAGTCCTGCACTGATTTGTATTCTTATCCAGAACCATGGTGTTTCCCATGTAGGGCGCTTTTCCCGCAATATTCATAAGAATGGTAATGGTCAGGACAGAACCCACATCCCCTGCACATGCAGACGCAATTCCCTCGTCCTTAAACAGGGAATGGGCCAGGCAGAAGGTAAGCTTCCTGCGGTTCAGCTCCCTGGTAGCACAGACCTCAAAGCACGGAATAGTAAATGCATTGCAGTCGTAATGAGCCATCATCTTTTTGATTGTTTCATAAAATTCAGTGTCATTGCGTATGTACTCAGCCGGCATATGCACGCCCTGGGATTCCCTTTCCAGCTTTTCAGCCAGCTTTTGCGCCTCCTCCTTCTCCTCATCCGTCAGGGCGTCCAGCCACTGGAATACCTCGTCGGAATTCACATGGGCAAAGCGCACCTTGAACTTCCTGGTAATATCCTCCAGGTTCAGGTATGAACTCTGGCATCCAAAGGTCAGCATGGCGCTCTTCAACGGGAAAAATATCTTTGTATTGGCCAGCGCCTTCTTCACCCTCAGGGCAGCGAAGGTACGGTTCATCTCCTCAAAATCCAGGAACGCATAGCCCTGCTTGCCCTCTGCATACAGATGGGCCGTCATATCCACATGGTCGCACTTGGAGATAGCGGATTTATTGGGCGTATGGCCAATGGGTTTATCCGTCCTCTTGGACAGCTCAACAGCAAAATAGGAGGAAATCCTTAATCCCCGAATCAGATAAAAGTCCGTACTGGCATCGTCCTCCAGCGCTTTCTGTACCTGCTCCTCCTTGAGGGCAAAATCTTCATGCCAGTAAATGACAACCGGCTCCAGGAATTCCACATTGCGCAGGTCTGCTTCCTCCTCCATCTCCTTTTTGAATATCTCAAACTCCTTCTGGGTGGTTTCCATATCCGCTTCCGTGGTCAGGGCATATCCCTCACCGTAACGGCACGGCCCCATGTAAGCGTGTACATGATACATGGTAAATAAAATTGGTTTCACTGTCAATTTAACATTCAATGTACTCATCGCATTAATCTTGCTCATAATATTTTCCCTCTCCTTAATATCTCTTTTAATGTTTCAGCCAATACAGTTATTTCTTCTCTTGTATTTTTCTTTCCAAGGCCAATCCGCAGCACGCTGTCCGCCCTTGCGCCCTCCAGCCCCATGGCGCGGATTACGTGGCTCCTGGCGCCTTTCTCGCAGGCAGAGCTGCCCGACAGATAGATTCCTTTCATACGCAGTTCATGGAGCAGCTCCTCTGTGGTGAAAGGAAGTACGGATATATTCAGCACATAGGGCACTGCTCCCTCCGGAGAGTTAATCACCACATCCTCCATCTGAAGCAGCCGGCAAGTCAGAAGACGGTTCAGCTCCATCACATGGTCCCAGTTTCTCCGGATATCCTGCAGGGCCTTTTGAGCCGCACAGCCAAATGCAGCGATTCCAGGTACGTTCTCGGTTCCGGGACGCACCCTGCTCTCCTGTGAGCCGCCGTAGCACAGCGGGTGCAGTTTTACGCTTTCCCGCACATAAATGGCCCCGCTTCCCTTTGGTCCGTGGATTTTATGGGAACTCATGGTAACCATATCGGCCTGCACCTGATTCAGGCTGAACAGGATTTTCCCAAAACCCTGGACACAGTCGCAGTGGACCAGTGTATCCGGGTTCTTCTGTTTTACTCCCCTGGCAATCTCCTCAACAGGAAGACGTTCCCCCGTCTCATTATTCACTGCCATGACAGATACCAGAAGTGTATTCCCGTCCACCGCATCAATCATATCCCGGGCGTTTATCCGTCCATCCCGCGGCCGGATAAACACAGTTTCGTATCCCTCCGCCTCCAGCGACCTGCACGACTCCAGAACAGAGGAATGTTCAATGGCAGTGGTAACGATTTTCCCGCGTTTCTTCCCCTTTTCCCTGGCTGCCAGGACGCTTCCCCTTACTGCCAGGTTATTGGCCTCGGTTCCGCCGGATGTAAAAAAAAGCTGTCTGGCGGGGGCGCCTATTACCTGGGCTACCTGGTGTCTGGCCGCTGTCAGCCATCCCAGTGCATCCCTGCCCAGCATATACGGGGACGAGGGATTACCGTAAACTTCCGTCATCACCTTATAAGCGGTCCTGGCTGCGTCCTCGTCTACCTGGGTTGTGGCGCTGTTGTCCAGATATATCATAAACTCCTTTCACCTCTCTCCCTCTTATAGTTCCTCCCTTTCCTCCCTCCGTGTATTGTTGCTTTTGTAACTGAATGACAAATCATATTGCATTCCATATTTCAATTGTATTTGAATACGTATTCATTTTTATGATAAAAAATAAGCATTATAGACAATTATTAACAGATTATTAATAAATGTATTATGTGTTTTGTCCTTATCTTTCTACTAATTTTATTTATACGTATTCATTAGCTGTGTTTTTATTATAAGAGTCTCTATTGCGTTTGTCAATTTTTTTTTACTGCTCGCATCACTTTTGTACATTGTGCACAATTTTCATTCGGCAAATTAGTAAATATCACGGCCCCAAACAGAGATTTACTGCTTATCTCAAATTGCCGCACAGCCTGCCATAGAATTTACCCTTTATTCTTCCATCAGCCCCAGATACACAAACGCCTTATATAACCCATCCTTCTCCACATCATCCGTAACATAATCCGCGGCCTGCCGTATTTCCTCACCGCCATTGTTCATGGCCACTCCGATTTTGCAGTATTCCAGCATAGGTATATTAAAATGTAAGTCCCTTATGGAGGAGCCAGTCCCCAGGGTTCCGTCCACATCAATGAATATTAATTTTCCCATATCGTATCCCTCTGTATGTTTATTCCTTGTTTTTCTGCTCTGTTTTCCGCACTATTCCTGTTTCCTTTTGCGTCTCATGGCCCCAGTTCCTGTCCGCCTCCAATACCAGGGAACATTGCAATTATATCATTAATAAACAAATTCCTGAAATATAAAATCTGCTTTTCGTAACCTTATTCAGGCATTAAGCATATCGTCTTACAATCGAGTTGATATCCTAATTTTCTATTTTTCCTACATTCAAAATTTTATGCTGACCTCTTAATCTCCAGTTTAAAAAAGCCGCAAAAGCCAAGACAGTTTCCGGGATGCTCCTCCAATAGGTTCATTTATAAAAAAAACTGTCAGGCCATCACTGTGTGACCCAACAGTTTTTATTTATAATTATTTTAATCTGTTGTAAATGAATATCTGCCAATCAAATGCACTCAAAACCGTAACCATATTCTTCTGACTTCATAAACAATGGATAATACAGCTATGCCGGCTCATAAAATACCGTTCCAATGCACCGGACTTAAATGTGACTAACAATATGTATGATATAACCATTCATTATGAATTTTTGTACCCAATCTTATCTGCCTACTCACAGACGGCCTTACATGCTTTCATATGTCCGAAACAGAGTACAGCGGCAGCAATCCAGCATACAACCGTTACAAATCCTATTTTTGCAAGACAGCCAACAGAAAGGATTCCCAGCGCAACCCGAACCGGCAGTCCCAGTTCCGTCCTCATCCGCCCTTTCATTGCAAAGGCGAGAAGAATTACCGACAGGACAGCGCTTCCTATGGCTATAACAGACTCCACAATGGTTCCCGACTGAAACAGTATTTGAGGATTATACACCCAGGAAAAGGGCAAAATATAAGCTGCAATCCCCAGCATGATTGCATGTCTTGCTGTTCTTACCCAGTTAGAATCTGCAATTCCCGAGCCAATCAAAACAGCCGCGCAAACCGGAGGCGTTATATTACCTAAAATTGAGTAAAAGAAAATGAAAAAATGTGCTTCAACTGTTCCGATTCCCATTCCAATAAGGGCTGATGCCATTACTGCAGCTCCCAATACATAGGCGGCGGTGGTGGGCAGACCCATCCCCAGAATAATGACTACTATTGCGGCAAGAACCAATGCCAGCAGAGCCGAATTCCCGGACAAAGCAATAATGAAGTTACTTAGCTTTACCGAAATTCCTGTCATGGAAATCAGGCCGCAGACAACATCCGCACAGGTAACAAGCACTGCAATACTTGCCATTGTGGCGGCGGCTGATTGACACCCCCTGCCGAGCTGGCTGAGAAATTCCCGAATCTTCATCTTTCCCGGTATGATTTCTGTAAATACCGGAAGCAATACCGTGGCTAGAATTGCATATATTCCGGAACGATTTGTGCTGAAACCAACCATGAACATAACAATCAATATGATAATTGGAAAAAGTAAATTCAGCATTTTCCCCAGATGCATAAACTCCTTTTTATCAGGTATTGCCACCCCTGTGGTTATATGATTCTTCTTGGATTCCAGATGTACTCCGAGAAAAAGTCCCATATAGAATATAACTGCCGGTGCTATTGCCAGCAGGGCAACCGTTCGATACGGCAATCCAAGAAACTCTGCCATAACAAATGCGCCTGTACCCATGATTGGGGGCATAATTTGACCTCCCACTGCCCCCACTGCTGCTGCGCCTGCCGCAAATTCCGGTGTATACCCTGATTTCTTCATCAGCGGAATCGTCAGAATACCTGTGGTGGCAACATTAGAAGCCGCGGAACCATTAATCATTCCAAATAAACCGCTTGCGACAACTGCAACCTTTGCTGCGCCGCCTGTAAACCGTCCGGCAATCCACAGCGACAGCTTAAAGAACGTATCTCCGGCTCCTGAGAATAGCAGCAGACAGCCAAAGATGGTGAATATAGCAATGGTTCCTGCCGATAATCCAACGGTGCTTCCGAACATACCGGAAGTTCCCAGATATATCATCGAAAACACCTTCTCAAACGAACACCCTTTATGCCATAAATCTCCCGGAAAATAGGCTCCCCCGAATGCATACACCATGAAGATGGCTATTAAAATCGGAAATACCAATCCAAGTGTCCGTCTGCATGCTTCCATACATACAAGAAGCGCTATCAATCCCAATACCAGCATTGGCATCGCCCAGAAGATAGGCTTACTCATAATATAGTCATATTTGACAACAACAGCAGCCATGGTGATAATTCCAAGCATCATCAGAATCCAGTCCGTGATTGCAATTGATTTACTTGCTTTTTTCTTTTTCAGTCCTGTTGTCGCATAAATAATGACGATTGCAAATGCCATATGAATTGCCCTTTGAATCAATGTGCTCAGATTGCCGAAAATTGCTGCATAAATCTGAAATGCGACAAAAAAGATTGAGCATATATAAACAAATTTATGCTGCCATCCGGTAAGCTTTCGTCCGCCTTTACCATCCTCTGTCTCTGCTGCTTCCTGAACCCGCTTAGACATCTCTTCAATATCCCGGGCATTCAACTGTCCCTCTGTTCCGTTCTTCCCACTGTCCATTCTACACCTCATTCATCATGTACCGCTTCCCATAAATCCTTAGTTTCCATATATAGAAGCATACTCCTGTGGAATCAGTTCCTCCGGTACCACGTATCCTAAATCCTGAAATGCCTTAACAGCACCTGCGTGGAGCTTCACACTGGTCGCGGTCTGGGTTGTAAGAGTCTGCCAGTCAATATCCGCCCCGGTCGGATAAGCATTTTTCCAGATTTCATCCTTTTCTACCATCGCCATAATGATATCATAAACCAGCTGAGGGTCTGTCTCTGTCGTTGCTCCGATACCCATCAGACTTGCAACAGATGTCACGTCGTAATCCTGATTGGTATACACGCCTGACGGAATTGTGTATTTGGTGTAATACGGAAATTCTGAAATTATCTGTTCCACTTCCTTATCCGTAAGAGAAAGTATAGTCGTATCTTTGGAAGCAAACACCTGCTGCACGTAAGATTCCGGATAATAGCCGCCTTTTGATACGCCCTGTATGGTCCCATCCTGATACGCATTTAGAGCGTCTCCCTGAGATGCCACAAAATAATCTGCTTCAATTCCCAGAGCTTTAAATATGCGATAGGTATCCTGCTCATTGGATGTCCCCTCTCCGGACGGACCAAATTTAAAACCCGGCGTGATTTCATTTACCTGCTTGAGGCCCATATCACTGTTTACCATCCAATACATGATATTAGGCGCAAACCATAGTATAGTTCTCAGTCCATCGTCAGCATGACCTTCAAAGCTTCCTGTACCCTTAACCTGTTCGTCAGCCGTTGAACTCATGATGATAGCAAAATCAGTATCGCGTGTCAGCAGCATTTTAGCCTGGTCCATTGCTCCCCCGGTCTCTGTTACCGTAACATTATAGTCAGAATTGTATGCCATCAGAGAATTGGTAAGACCAATCACGTATGCATACGCTGCTGAGGTTGAGGGGGGAGTGGCTGCTGCTACGTTAATGTTTTTACCAGCGGCCTTCGAGTTGCCTTCAGCTTTGGCTTTGGCCTCAGCCTGGGGCTGGGGCTGATTCTGATTTTGCTGTGCAGCAGTGGTTTGTGCACCGGTATTTCCACCGCCTGATAAACATCCGGTTAATGCGGACGCTGTTACTGCTGCCGCCACTATAAGAGACAAGAACCTGTGCATTTTTTTCATGATATTTTTCCTTCTTTCTTTTTAAGAAATTGCTGTTCCATGCTTTCTTCTAAATCTGTACCATCTCATCAAGTACATAGGGAGCCGGTCTTCTGACCACATCCATGATTGTCCCGTCACGATATTCCACAATTGCTACAATCTCGTCCCTGTATTCAATCTCCTCTGGTTTACCCACCAGCTGATATGCTTCCTCCTTTAACTGTTCAATTGTGTAAATCGGTAGTCCGGATTCCTTTAATGTCTCCATAAGGTCCCCCCGCCTTGGATTAACTGCTATACCATATTCACTCACAAATACATCGACTGTTTCTCCCGGTGTTGAGACTGTGGTCACTCTTTCCCTCACCGTGGGAATCCGGCTCCTTACCAGCGGTGCAACAATAATCGTACATTTAGCACCGGCAGCAGTATCCACGTGACCGCCCAAAGCCCCTCTCAGTACCCCATCAGAGCCTGTAGTAACATTTACATTAAAATCCATGTCAATTTCCAATGCGGACAGGACTACATAATCCAACTGGTTTACAAAGCACCCTTTATTTAATGGATTTGCATATTCTGAAATAGTGATTTCACTGTGATTATCATCTGTTTCCAGGGATTGGATTGCTGCGGCATCAAAACACTGGCAATCTACAATCCGGCCCACCAACCCATCGTGCAGCATATCAACCAGCGGTTTCTGTACGCCTCCGATAGCAAACCCCATCCTGCTGTTTTTAGAAATCATATACTGGGATAAAACCTGTGATACAGCCAATGACATTCCGCCGCCTCCAGTTTGATAGGAAAAACCATCTTTAAAATACTCTGTATTGGCAATCACCTGGGCTGCATATTTTGCAATCTTTAATTCCCTTGGGTCCTTGGTCATTCTCAGCATATTGCTTGCAATCTTCTCCGGGTTCCCGATTTCATCAACTACTACCACGTAATCCACATCAATCCCTTTAATAGAGCTTGGTTTATTCGGATATGCCACAAGGCAGTCCGTAATTATAACCACCTTATCTGCGTATTTCGCATCTGCCTCTGCATAGGAAAGAGGACCACAGTTCGATTTTCCTCCAAGACCGTTGGCGTTCCCCTGCACGTCAGATGTGGGAGCGCCGATAAATGCCACATCAATATGGATATCGCCACATTCGATTGCACGGACACGGCCGCCGTGCGAACGTATCCAGGCAGTTTTTTTCAGCTTGCCTGCTGAAACAGCCTCTCCGATTTTACCGCGCAGCCCGGATGTAAGCATTCCTGTAATGGTACCATCCTCAATATACGGCACGATATGGTCGTGGCAGTCTGTAAGCGAAGATGGACAAATGGTGATATCTTTTATCCCCATCTGTGCAACGGCATCCATTACCATATTTACAATATAATCTCCATCCCTGAAATGATGGTGGAATGAGATTGTCATTCCATCTTTGAGACCTGTCTTTTCGATTGCTTCTTTTAATGAACCCGCCACTTTTGATTCCCTATATGCACAATAGCCGGAAACAGTTGGGGATGCTTTCTTATATACATAAGCAATTCGAATAAATCCACCATTTATTCCATAACAGAATAAATCATCCGGCGTCTTATAAATTATCCCCAATGGAATAAATACCAACATGGAGGGTCTATGGAAATCAAGTATCTTTCCGAATTTGTTACTCTGGCTAAAACCAAAAACTATATGGAAGCAGCGGACATCCTTTACATTTCCCAATCATCCCTGTCAAAGCACATCCAGTCCATAGAACGGGAATTGGGAGTCATTCTTTTTGACCGCTCCACACGACGTGTAAAGCTCAGTGCTGACGGCAATCTCCTCCTTCATTATGCAGAACAAATTACACTGCTGATGAACGACTACAACCGTGCAGCCGCAGCTGTTTCCATCAAAAAACGCAATTCTGTCTCCATTGCCTCTACCTCCCAGATGGTCTACTACGGGATTACCGATGCACTGGCCCATTATAAGGGTCAGAACCTGGACTGCACCTTAAATGTTATTGTGGAATCCCACAGCAATCTTAAGAAGCTATTATATGACTGTGTTGCCGACTTTGTCTGGATTGGTGAAACATCGGATGAATTCAAGGAAAGTGAATTTTCCCGTCTATTATATGAGAGAGATTCACTGACCGCCGTCCTTCCGTCCTCCCATCCTTTCGGCAGCCTTTCAAGCATCCCGGTGGAAAAGTTGCAGAACGAGACTATCATCATACAGGACAACAGCTCTGTAGAGCAAAAGCTCTTTGTGGGCTTGTGCCAAAAATGTCTTTTTACGCCTCAGCTTACCTCTCTGCCAATCAGCGCTGTCATAGACTTTGTCAAACAGGGGCTGGGAATTGCCGTCATGCTTAAAAGCGTTGCACGGCGGATTCAGTCCCCTGATATCTGTCTGGCAGATATTGATACCTCCCCTATCATCAACGTAAACCTGATGTATTTAAAAAAGCGAAACCTGCCCCCGGCCGCCAGGCATTTCCTGGAGTTTTTTGAAAACTGGCTTCAGAACGAAAATGACTAAAAAGGGCCGTCCATATGTCTTTTTGCGGCCAAAAATTGCCGTTTGAAGCCACCCTCTTGTAAACTGCCCGTTTTTCCGCTATGGTAAAGGAGTAAATATCCAATCAGAACAGAAAGGCCGGGACCGATGTCCGGCGTTTTTAAGGAAAGAGGAACAGGCCCTTCACCGTATCGCGGAAAGGGCCAGGGCAGAAAACACATGAGTTCCAAACGAAAAAAGGGGGTACATAATTTGAGAAAGCTGACAAAATCAGGGGTTGTATTAATGACCGCCGCAGCGTTGGTTATGGGGGCATCCACAATCTCCCTGGCGTCTACAGGCTGGGCTGAGGAAGAGGGAATCTGGGTGTACTACAACAGCGACGGCACAAGGGCGTCAAACCAGTGGAAGAAATACGGTGATAACTGGTTCTATCTTGACAGTGACGGCCAGATGGCAGCGGACCGGTTAATCCAGGATGGCGATAACTATTATTATGTAGATGCCAATGGTCTTATGGCTGTTAATCAGTGGGTGGCAATTGACAACGAGGATGCCGGTACCGATGACGAGCCGGACCATTACTGGTATTATTTCCAATCTAACGGAAAGGCTCTTACCAACGGAAACAATGATAAAGTCGCCATTAAAACAGTCAATGGCAGGAAGTATGCCTTTGATGAAGAAGGCCGGATGTTTTTCGGCTGGGTCAATGCAGAAAGCGCAGAACGTATAGACAACAGCGGCGGCGAGGGCTTCAAGGATGGAGATTACTACTTCGGCGGGGCTGATGACGGTGTTATGACTGTCGGCTGGCTGCAGATGGATGTTACTTACAGCGAAGCAACAGAGGATGATTATAAGTACACGGCGGCGGCTTTTAATGATGATGAAAACCAGACACGCTGGTTCTATTTCAAAAGCAACGGCAAGAAGGTGTACTCGGATAACGATGAGCGTACCAGGGAGAAAACAATCAACGGCAGAAAGTACGCCTTTGATGCGAACGGCGCCATGGTGGCGGAGTGGTCCCTGGATGAAGGCGATTTGGGCACTCATGTTGCCTCCTATCAATCTCTTTTGGATAATCCAATTTCAAAGGTAAGCGACAGTGATGTGATTACGGGCAGGGCGGCTGATTACAAATATTCAAAGTCATGGAAGTATTTCAACAGCGTTGAGGATGGCGCCAGGACAAGCAGAGGATGGTTCAAGGTTGTTCCGGCTGAATATCTCAACGAAGATAAATACGATGAGGACGAAGATTCCTGGTATTATGCAGATGGCCGCGGCAACATCTGTGCCGGTGAGTTCAAGACTGTTAAGGGCAAAACCTACGCCTTCAGGGATGACGGACGTATGATTCATGGTCTTCATTTCATTGGGAGGAATAACTTCGCAATTATTGATAATGAAACCGGCTTCTATGAGATTTATGACGGGTTGAATGTAATGGATGAGGACAATCCTGATTATCCCTTCGATGGAGTGGACGCTTTTCTTGACAGTTCCGTCTGGTGTGAAAAGAACCTTTATTACGCCTATTACTTCGGCGGAAGCGACGACGGAGCTTTAAGAACCGGAAAAACCACGGTGGATATTGATGGCGAACCTTACGTTTTTTACTTTACGGAGGCCGGCAAGTATAAGGGCACAGGTCTAAGCGGAAAGAAGGACGGCAGACTTTATATGTCGGGGATGCTTTTAAAGGCAGATTCCGATGACAAGTATCAGATTATAAAAGAAGAAACCGTATACAATAGAAATGGGTTTAATCCTGCTGAAATAGTACAGTGGTATACACTTTATTATAAAGTCGGTACAGAGGACTTTATTCAAGATTATTTAACAGCACAGAGTGTAGACGACAAGACCGGGAGCACTGCCTTCGGGAGTGTGGTTTCCAAGAAGAATAAAGACCTGTCGGAAGCTTATACTCTTCCTGATAATCAGGATACTGCAAATATGGATACCAGAGATACCGCGGGCATAGGTTCTGTTTTTAAGTTCTATCTGGTTAATGCTTCTGGTAAGATTGTGGATTCAAATACAACAAGCAGGGACGGTGACGGTTTCCGCATTGTAACATCGAAATCCAAGGGTATTGTGGGTATTTACGTTGACGATTAAGTTTCATGTAACACATGATACAGGAATTGGGTAAAGGGCGTG
This sequence comes from Clostridium sp. 1001271st1 H5, assembly GCF_005845215.1. Taxonomy (GTDB): domain Bacteria; phylum Bacillota; class Clostridia; order Lachnospirales; family Lachnospiraceae; genus Enterocloster. The sequence goes on along the minus strand of NZ_SPHO01000005.1, from coordinate 92,918 downwards.
TTTCCATTTTACAGTTTCAAAAAAGAACCTCTATCAGCCGCAGCTTGATAGGGGTTCTTTGGCAGTCTGGGTCCGTATACCTTTAATGCACCGTTACTTTTCCCTTCATCCCTTTTCCTGATTGAAACTACTTAAAGTACTTCCTGCAGTCATATATTTTCCATAAGGCAAATACCACCAGCATTACGCTTCCTGTCAAAAAGCCTGCGTTGATTATCCACAACGGATATTTTACAACGGCTGTTTTCTCACCTGTGGACAGCTGCATCAAAATAATATTAAGCCCCCAGTTGGTTGTAAGTATTCCGAACACAAGTCCAAGGGTATATTGAAGGATTTTTAAACCGCCATATGCCCTTCTGTTATGTGATACCTTTTCCTGAACAAGGTCCAGACCTATTAACTCATCTCCCATAAATGCCAGGCTGGAACAAACAAATATAGACCATACGAACAGCATTTTCAGCGTTTCATCTGTCCATGGCGCCGGTGTCTTCAAAACATTGCGGGCAAAGACAGCATATGTCTCAATTAAAATCATTAGAATCCCCATATAACCGAATATGCTCCTTACCCCTGAATCCAGCTTTGAAACCAAATTTCTCATCTCTATTCCTCCTAGGGTTGTTCAGTTACCGCAATTACCCTTATCTGGGAGCCGTCCGCCTTTTTTGTGTTAAGCGGAAGCGCAATCAATTGACAGGTTGGCTGTCCTACCTCCCACAAATTAGTAAGATATTCAATCATTAATATCTCTCCCTCTTTAAGGACGTAATCATGCACCGGCTGTACAATGGGGTCTTCCGGCTTTGCGGTTCGTATGTTGCGTATTTCATAATCCTGAGGAAAGTCAAATCCAACTACTTTAGGCTTATAGTCCCGAATCCATTTTCCTCCGTCCGCGCTGACCCAGCAGGAATTATCCCAAAATTCCACGGATTCCCACGATACCCTTCGTCCTCTGTCTGAGCGAAGTAAAATCGTATCATAGTGTTTATCCTTAAAGGGTTCATTTGCCTGTTCCAGCATCCGGGCAGTAATGGCCTCGTTGTCACCCACATATGATAAATCCAGAATCAGGCAATCTGAGACACACCAATCGCTGATTGGATATGCATCCAGATTCTTGCCATTGGGGTCGTGATGGACAGGCGCATCAATGTGGGTAAACCAATGTGACTGAAGATTATATTTGGTTGTCTGCCAACGGTCTTTATTGGCATGGGATGAAGCTAAGTCAAACCTGATTCCATACCTCCAATGTTCAACAATCGGCAGGGTAAGGTCCGTTATTCTCTTCATGTTTTCCGTTCCTCCTTTAATTTTTCCGGATGATATCAAGCAGCTCTGTTCCGTTTTCATCTGTGAATACCGTCCAGACAGTCACTGCAATCTCCTTAAATGCTTCCTTATCAGGATTTTCCACAATCTCACACCCGTTATCCAGCAGCACCTGTTTTGCCTCTATTGTCTTTTCCTCATTTGCCTTCCTCTGCGCCTCTTTACCGGCATTAGCCGCATCCATCACAACCTGTTTCTGCTGCTCACTCAGCTTATCCCATGTTTTCTGGCTCATACCCATCATAAACGGCGTATAAACGTGGTCTGTCAGCGTTATATACGGCTGAACCTCGTAAAACTTCCTGGATACAATTTCGTGAAGCGGATTCTCTTCTGCACTGACAGTCCCCTGCTGCAATGCTGTATACAGCTCAGATGCATCAATGGTTGTGGGCAGGGCTCCCAATGCCTTCCATGTCTCTACCTGTACAGTTGCAGGCAATGTCCTCATCTTAATGCCATTTAAATCAGCTGGTGTTGTAACCGGCCTTACATTATTGCTGAGTTCACGGAAACCATTCTCCCAGAAGGCCAATCCCACAATTCCCTTTTCAGCAAACGTTTCAAATATCTTTTCAGATGCCTCTCCATCCACAGCTGCTCTGGCTTCTTCCAGATTATCAAATAAGAATGGAAGCTGGAACACCTCCACCTCCGGAACCAGTCCCGAAAAATAGGCTGTGCCGGACACGCCAATATCAATTGTTCCCTGCTGAAGCCCCTGCACCATGGACGTAGCATCGCCTAAAGCTGTATCGTAATAATCGGTCGCCTTGAGGGTTCCTCCCCCATTTTCATTGATATAATCGACCATGGCTTTTAATCCGGTGCCGGTAGGTGTGTTCTCTGCTATAGAACCCGCGAATACACTGAGCTCAATTGATGTTTCCGTTCCTCCGTTTTCAGCAGAAGCCGGTTTGTTAGTTCCGCCGCAGCCCCCCATAGTAAATACAGCTGCCGCCAACAACATATACAATCCAGTCTTTCTCATAATAAAATCCTCCTTATATTTTATTTCATTAACGCCGGCAGTGATGTTGAAATGCCAGGTATCAATACAATGGCTATGCTCCCCACGATAATCGAGGCAATGAGTACCGGTAAATGTGGTATGATTTTGTGAATGGGCTGTCCGCCTACCGAGGACGCAACAAACAGGTTAATCCCCACAGGAGGCGTCACCAGTCCAATACATAAAGTAACCACCATAACCACCCCGAAATGAATCAAAGAAATTCCGTACTGGGTTGCTGTAGGAATCAATATAGGTGCAAAAATCAGCAATGCCGGTACCGCATCTATGAAACAGCCTGCCACAATCAGAATTAAAACAACAGCAAACATAAACATGGTCGGACTTGATATTACAGAGGTAAACCCTTCCGCTACCATCTGGGGAATTCCTGCTCTTGTCAGAACCCATCCAAATGCCTGGGTAGCTGCTACAATCAGCATAATACCGGCTGCTGTCCTGACTGATTTGAATACCACCGAACCTAACGTTTTATAATCAAGCTCCCTGTAAACAAACAGCCCGATAATCAGACAGTAAAAGCAGGCAACGGCAGAAGCTTCCGTGGGGGTAAACAATCCGGAGTATATCCCCCCTAAAATAATGATTGGCGCAAGTATGGCCCAGGTGGCATCCAAAAAAGATTTTGCTGCACGCTTCAAACTAAAATGCCCTACTCCCTTGTAACCTTTTTTGATGCATTGCCACACCACTACCGCTATGACAATTACTCCAAGAAAGAGTCCCAGCACAAGTCCCGCCAGCAGCATATCCCCTACTGACTCCCCGGAAGCAACTCCGTATAAAACCATAAGTATACTTGGCGGAATGAGAGGGCCGAATATTCCTCCCACGGCCTGGACTGCACTGGCATAGCCGCCGTCATACCCTTCCTCCTGCATGGACGGAATCATGATTCCGCCTACAGCCGCGGTGGTTGCTGCTCCCGCACCTGTCATGGCGGCAAAAATCATACTGGCCACAACCGTAACAATAGCCAGCCCTCCAGGCAAATGGCCGACTATTGTTCTGGCAAAATTTACAATCCGTTTTGAAATACCGCCGGATTCCATGAGCCCGCCTGCAATTACAAAAAACGGTATGGCCATCAGTGTAAATGAATCCACCCCTTTGAGCATCTGCTGCCCTATGATTATCATAGGTACGTCCATAAAAAGTGCCATATAAAGCACCGCAGACAGACACAGCGAATATGCAATCGGAACTCCCAGAAACAGTAATAAAAAAAATACTCCCATCAAAACTGCAATATTCAAGAATCTCTCCTCCTGTCTTATATTTATATCTTTCTTATATATTTTGAAGCAAAAAACACGCCAATCTATATACTATTTCCAGGCTTATTTAATAATTTATATTTTTGGTTTTAACAAAAACATATGACGCTTCCTGTTTGAGGCAAATATTCTTTTCATTTTGTATTATTTTGTTATATATGTGTTTTAAAATGTTTCTTCTTTATTTCAGTTGCGTCCCAACAGCCATTAACGACATGCACCGCCAGGCGCAACTCAAAAAAGATGCCCATTTCAATAAAATGAGCATCTTTTTTTGATTTGTTAATTTTTCTTCAAATGTAGTACTATTTTGTTGCTTATGTTGTTTTTTACAACGCATCATCACTGCAACCCATACTTTTTCATTTTTCGCCATAAGGTTGAACGGTCAACTCCCATGGCCCTTGCTGTCTCACTCCTATTATATCCGTGTTCACCCAGAAGACGCTGTATGTATCGTTTCTCCTGCTCTCTTTTCCCCTCCGCATACATCATATAGGAAAGGCTGGCGCCCGCTGCCCGTTCCGGGATTTCTGTTATTTCAATATCATCCTGTCCCAGTGCTTCCTCCATTTCTTCCCCTGTTATCATAAATCCACTATGCACCACGCTTAACCGTTCAGCTATATTTCTAAGCTCCCTTATATTGCCTGTAAAGGCATACTGTTTCAAAAGCTCCTCTGCCCCTTCAGACAGGATTGGCAGCTCATAGCCAAATTGATTGCTATAATATTGAAGATAGTAATGGAAGAGAAGCGGAATGTCCTCGCTCCGTTTCCGCAGCGGCGGAATGTATAGCCTAAGCACATTCAGGCGATAAAGAAGATCCTGCCGGAACTTTCCCTCGCTCACCTGTCTTTGCAAACTTTTATTAGTAGCCGCAATAATTCGTACATCCACGGATATAACTGAATTACCTCCCACACGGCGCACTTCCCGCTCCTGCAGCACACGAAGCAGTTTGCTCTGAAATGTCAAAGGAATCTCTGATATTTCATCCAAAAAGAGAGTGCCTTTGTGGGCCATCTCAAACAATCCCATTTTTCCGCCCTTTTTTGAGCCGGTAAAGGCCCCCTCCACATAGCCGAATAATTCGCTCTCCAGCAGGCTTTCCGTCAGAGCCGCACAATTTACTGCCACAAAAGCGTTCCCTGCTCTCTTGCTTGCATTATGTATGCTCTGGGCAAACAGTTCCTTTCCGGTACCAGTCTCTCCTACCAGCAGGACATTGGAGGCTACTCCCGCATATCTCCTGCCATTTTCAATGGTCTTGTCCATAATATCACTTTTATGAATAATATCCTGAAATGTATACCGCGCAGCCAGCCCCTTATCACTCATCTGGCGGCGTATATGATTCTCCATTTGCTGTATCCTGGTTGCGTTCATAAAACTTATCACCAGTCCCGGCATGGAATCTCCTATTTTCACAGGAATGAAATCGGTCGAAAGCGAGGTCCCCTCCCTTAGGTACACTTTGTCCGAAATACGTTCGCCAGACTCAAAACAACGCTCTGCATCCTCCTGCATGAATGGAGCAGTCTGCCTCAGATAAGCCACCCCCCCCCCCATTTGATACCTGTACGGTTGGAAACAACCTTCTTGCCTCGCTGTTTGCTATTTCAATCCGGCCTTTCGTATTAACATAAAAAATACCTGCATTTGAAATCTGGGTAATGATTCTGAAAAGTTCAGACCGCTCCCTTTCCCTTTTCACCTCTTCCGCAATGTGAACCACTTCATCCAGCACATTGTAAATCGTTTCCCGGCTGACCTTTATCGTCACTACCGGAATCGGACTGTCTTTCAGATACAGATAGGTGGAATATCCCCCTATAATGCAGTCACATCCCTGCTTCATTGCTTCGGCAACACAGTATTCCAAATCATGCTCCTGGCCAACCGGATGATACGAAGTTTCCACTCCGGCAATCCCCTCCATATGTTCATATTGATACATATGAAAGAACCGTCCCACTATTCCCACCTTTCTGCAGTGATATATCCTCTTTGCTTCATAGAGAGCCTGAACTATATCGTAACCTGTTATTGGGATATTAATAACGGGCTTTGTGGGATACTGGCGTTTTAGCTCCTCAAGTGTAAAATTACGCCCCACAAGAACATCATATTCCCGCTCCATTTTGTACTCACGGACCCTGTCAACCGTCATCACTTTAAACTCTACCGTGACCTTGTCCTTTTCAGGATATTCCTCATATACTTCCTGCACTACCGGTTCCAACTCCGGATATGGGACTACAAATAATATATCCAACCTGCTGTACCCTCCTTTGTATATTTTGACTGCGTACATTATGCCATAAATTACACAGGTCCTGCAACTTACGGGGCCTGTGGCTGTTATGTTTTACAAAACGCCCCATCAGGGGTTAAAAAGAATCATGTGCAAGATTACAGTTCCGCTGCCGGCATTTTTGTATGAATGTACGGTATCGGCCCCAAATCGTATACTTTCGCCCTTTTCAACTATAAAACTTTGACTGCCCGCCTGAATTTCAATTTTACCCGTAAAGATTGTAATAAACTCAGTGGTTCCCTTTAAATGGGGTTCGGATTCCCAATAACTCCCTTCGTCTAATTCCAGATAATAGACTGCAAATCTACGGTTTTCGTTATCCGGGAAAAGAGAAAAATTTTTTACTTTTCCGCCATCTTCAAGCAGGGGTTGAATTTCTGATGTTCTTACAATCTCATACGGACTTTTTGGGCGAACAGTCAAAGCGTCAAACGGCACCTTCATTCCATTTGAAATTTTCCACAATGTGGAAATCGTCGGATTCCCGTCACCCCGTTCAATTTGTGCAAGCATACTCTTGCTGACGCCACTCAACCTTACAAGCTCGTCCATGCTCAATTTTTTTTCTTCACGCAGCCGTTTAATATTTTTAGCGACTATCATATTCATTGAATCCAAAAAAATCACTCCCTCTCTTGACATTATAATGTACTAGATGTATTATTATATCGTACTAGTGCGATATAATAATCTTTTTGTACCATTATACAATTTTAACTTGGATTTGTAAAGAAGAAAGGCAGATTGAAACTATGAAACGAGAACATTTTTCATCACGGCTGGGATTTATTTTAATTACCGCAGCCTGTTCCATCGGTTTGGGAAACATTTGGAGATTTCCCTATATAATCGGAAAGTATGGCGGCGCGTCCTTTGTCATTTTTTACTTGATTTTTTTAGTAATATTGGGCCTGCCGATTGTAGTAATGGAATTTGCGGTGGGGCGGGCAAGTCAACGAAGCACCGCATTGTCATTTAATATTTTGGAGCCGGAAGGAACAAAATGGCATTGGTTTAAATATGCAACCATCATTGGAAACTATCTGCTGATGATGTTTTATACGGTAATCAGCGGCTGGCTGCTTTACTACTTTTTAGAAATGGTAAAGGGCAGATTTGAGGGACTTACTTCAAACGATATTTCCTATCTATTTTCTGATTTGCTTGGAAACCCCATTGCCATGATTGCATGCTCCTTTGTTGTGATTGTTGTTTCCTTTGGCATTTGTGCAATCGGCTTGCAAAAGGGCGTGGAGCGCGTTACAAAAATCATGATGTCACTATTATTTTGCCTATTAATTGTTTTAGCTGTCAGGTCTGTCATGCTTCCCCATGCGGAAATAGGATTGCGCTACTACCTCTATCCGGACTTTGGAACCATGCAGAAAATCGGATTGCCTGAATGTATTTTTGCAGCAATGGGGCAGGCGTTTTTCACATTGAGTATCGGAATTGGTACGTTATCCGTATTCGGAAGCCGAATTGATAAAAGTCATTCTTTAACCAGTGACGCGCTGTATATGGGTGTTCTTGACACTGTGGTTGCACTTCTTGCAGGACTGATTATCTTTCCAGCCTGCTTCAGCTTTGGTGTAAAACCGGACAGCGGGCCCAATCTTCTGTTTATTACATTGCCGAATATTTTTAATACAATGAATGGAGGACGCCTTTGGGGAAGTCTATTTTTCCTGTTCATGGTGTTTGCCGCTATTTCCACCGTTATTGCGGTAATTGAAAATATAGTCACCTATGGAATGGATTTAACAGGCTGCAGCAGAAAAAAATCAGTTTCTGTAAATCTTTTACTGCTGCTGTTGCTGTCATTACCTTGCGTGTTTGGATTTAACATCTGGAAAGAGTTTGAACCGTTGGGAACTGGCACAAGTGTCCTTGACTTAGAAGATTTTATTTTAAGTAATAATCTGCTTCCATTGGGCAGTCTTGTTTTCCTTTTGTTTTGTACCCGCGGTTATGGGTGGGGCTGGGCTGATTTTTACAAAGAAACGTCCATTGGAAAAGGCTTGCCGTATCCCGGCTGTGCAAGAAAGTACATCAGCTATATACTGCCAATTATCGTACTTATAATTTTCATAAGTGGCTATTTATCACTGTTGAAATAGAAAGAGGTTAATATGTTCCGTTTATATGATTTCCTGATTTATTGTTTTATTACGGCTTATACGCCGGGCGCTAATAATCTTCTGTCCATGAGCAATGCAATACGCTTGGGATTCCGCCGGAGCGTCCGATTTAATCTCGGCATACTGGCGGGATTTACAGTGGTTATGTCTATTTGTACCGCCTTTAGTGCAACGCTTTATTCGTTTCTTCCGAAAGTAAAAATTGTCATGCAGATATTGGGTGCTGCCTATATGTTGCATCTTGCATGGAAAGTCTGGAAAAGCTCTAATGAATTAAGTGCTGACGGCGGGAAAGAAGCCAGCTTCCTTTCAGGTATGGTATTGCAATTTGCCAATCCTAAAATTTATATCTATGCAATTACGGCTATGTCCCTTTATATTTTACCTGTTTATCATTCTGCTGCTCCATTGATAGGGTTTACTGCCATACTATCTCTAATTGGTGCTTCCGGCTCTTTCGCATGGGCGTTATTCGGAGCAGCATTTTGTAAGTTTTTCTCCAAACATACCAAACTGGTAAATGCAATCATGGCTCTTCTGCTTATTTATTGTGCTGTTTCCTTATTCCTTTAAGCACTGATTTGAAATAGAAACCCGGTATATTCATTCCTTTTATGAACACAGCGGCTTTGGAAAATCAAAGCCGCTCTAATAACAGTACACCCGCCAGCTGCAATAAAAAGAACACAAACAAAATCATGCTATACCTATCAACCGTAAACGGCAAAAGGCTGATGCCATTCTCTTCGGTACGCCCCTCTCCCCTCAAAAAGGCCCTGTGTCCCTGGACCGTATAGCGCTCCGTTTGCCCTGTCACTGGTTCTCCCAGCAGACAACTGAATACATACCCTGACAAAAAGGTTATTACGGTGCCAAATGCAGAATTCCACATCCAGGTAAACCCAGCTAATCTTCCAAACAGCAGCGTCATGATAAAACCAATTACAGCCCCCCATACCGTTCCTTTATCATTGGCTTTTTTTGTAAGCATGGCCAAAAGAAAAATACCGCAGGTCGGACCGCTTATATAGGATATATAACTGCCGATAACCGCCAGAATGGATTTTGAAGTGCCTGAAAAGGCCAGCATGGTAATAATATATATCAAAATACCCCAAAGGGCTGATACCAGCATGGAGGTCTTCAGGGATGCCTCTTTTCCCTTTTTTATGTATCTCTCATAAATATCCTTAGTAAATACCGTGGACATGGAATTCAGCAGGGAATCCACACTGGACATGGCTGCTGCGAACAGGCTTGCCAGAAGCAGGCCCACCAGTCCCACCGGCAGTCCGCCGATGAAACGAATCATCACATCATTGGCATTTTCAAAAGCAGTTCCTCCAAACTGGATGAATAGTAATGTCCCCAGAAAGATAAAAAGGAAATAGAGGACATTCATCATAATACCGCTTACAACAAATGAGCGCTTTAATTCCCGAATGGATTTTGCGGTAAACATCCTTTGTACCTGGGCCTGGTCAAAGGAAAAATAACGCGACCACATAAACAGTCCCCCCACCAATGCTGCCCAGAAACCGTTCTCGTTAGTCAGGGAAAACTGCCAGCTGGTGTCCAATGCCTTCAGCTTCCCGGCAGCTCCAGCCATACGGACGGTATCCAGGAATCCAATATCGCTCTTTGCGAACAGAAAAATCATCCCGCCTATCAGGCCTCCCCATATTACCACCAGCTGAATGGCATCTGTCCAAATGACCGCCTTGATTCCGCCAGCCATCGTATAAACCACCGCAATCACCACGATGACCGGTATTATGGTATTGATACTGACACCCATAAACCTTTGCAGGACCAGGGAAGGAACAAATACCATGGAGCTGACCTGAATCAGAGAATTCAGAATGAAACCCAGTACTGCTACCATGCGGGTTTTAGGGCCCAGGCGGAGTTCAATATACTCGTATACAGATGTCAGCTTTAAATCATATAGCATAGGGACAAAAACAGTTGTGCTGATGAACAATGCCAATGGTACTGTGATATTCTGCATGAATGGCAGCAGGCCGCTGTTATACCCCCATCCTGGTCCTCCCACAAAACTGTTGCAGCTAATCATGGTGGCTGCTATGGACAGACCAATCGGCAGCCATGGCAATGAACGCTTTGCAACAAAATAATCTTCCTGGGTCTTGTTGCTCTTTCCCATGATAAATCCTAACACAAGCATCCCTAAAAGATAAATGAGAATGATTGCAGCATCTATGATTGTAAATGTCATTGTCATGCCTGCCTTTCTGTTGTAATTTTATATGGTCCGGCCTGATGGCCCGGGTAATTTTAATCAGTCATGGTTCAGAATCTGGCGTGTCCTCTCAAAGATATCCAGCCCCTGCTGTTTCAGCCAATAAGGAAGGTCAATTAAAACCCAGTTTTCAGATAGCTTGTCACCCCTGCGGCAGTAAACATCCACCACCTGCATATCTCCACGGCCGCCTCCGGGTAATCCCAAGAATCCCCCAATTGGTGTATTGGTCAGATTCGGCCAGCCAAAGAAACAGGCAAAGTTTCCTTCTGCAAACCGGCAGACATGTCCGTTAAAGGTTTTATCCTTCAAATTATTGCGGAATGGGAGCTGATGCTGTTCCTGGTAGCGCGGAATGGTATAAGAAGCTCCGATTCCCCCTGGGCCGTACCAAATCATGTCCGATGCCCATGCCTTTTCCAGGACTTCCGGCGGGCATCCCATTGCCCCGCTCTTATTCAGCTCATCCAGGTCATCTACCATCTTATTCACCAGAGCAAGGGTCTTTATCCCTTCCTCTTCCGGCGCGTCCTCTAACAGGATTCCATCATGGTACCTGGGACCAGGATAGATAAAATAATTTCCTGTTGATGGCGGAAGCGGATTTTCACCTGCCTGAATCATCAGACCGATTAAATCTACGAACATACCGCTCTTGCAGATTTTACCATCCTTAACACAGCTGAATTCCGCATAACGGAGACTTGCCATCTTTCTGGTATGGCGAATCCCCAGAAAATCCTCATCAAACAATCCCATCAGATGCCCCATGCTCATAGCCCATTCCTCGCCGCTGATTTCATTTGTACCTGCGATGAAGATGTCCTGCCTCCTCTGCATATGGCGAAGCGCTTTTTTTAAAGGTATCCAGAATACTTCCGCCACCGTTTCCCTGCCATTCTGTTCACGGAATGGATATACCCCTTTCCAATTGTAATCCTCCGTCATAAATTCCCGGAGAACCTGCGGCACCTGTTCCGGGCCGGCCTTTTCCAATGCATCAAAATATGACAGTACTACTCCTTTTGTTTTCTGATACTTTCCCATCTTATAACCTCCTGTGTATTATTCCTTATCTGCTGTTGTTTCTTTTTTCTGATATGTTTCCGGCAGGAACATCCATATAGCCGCGCCTGCCACAAATACTGCCATGGAGACCATGAAAATCCCCTGCATCCCCATTGCTGTGGAACCAAGACCTGCAATGGCCGGAATGGCGAATGTGGATATGATTCTTCCTCCATTAAATGAAATCCCTGAAGACAGGGCGCTGAACTTTTGCGGGAACAATTCTGTATAATAGGCACCCCAGGCACCGGAAAAGCCAACTGCAAACCCGAGAAATACGGATACTATTTTAAGCTGGACAATGTTCCCGGCTCCTAATCGCATGAAGAGGAACACGAACACAGCACTGAGCGCCATTCCAATCAGAGGTTTTTTACGTCCGAATTTGTCAGAAATAAATCCCCATATGTTATAACCGATTAATTGTCCGATTCCCTGAAGGCTGTATATGCCTCCGGCAACTGCTGCACTCAGTCCCAAGGAGTTACGCAGATATGTAGTGGCATTATTGGAAAAGGCCGAATAGGCTGTAAAGTTTGCACCGGAAAGAAGGATGACGCCCAATCCAATCCACAGGAACTTGCCTTTGTACATATTTAGATAGCTGATTTTCTCATTCTGTTTCTTTGATGTCTCATTTAATTGCTTCGTATTCTGATAATCGTTTGGCACAAATAGAAATATCATCACCGCACCCACAGCCGGCGGTATAATTGCAGTATACATCAGCACCTGCCAGTTGGAATCTCCCATAAGAGAGTACAGCTGGCCCCCGAATATCATGGCTAAGGAAAAAAGACTGGTCAGAACTGCGGCTAATTTACCGCGGTATTTCTGCGGAAACAGTTCCGTCACTAAAGGCATTGCACATCCAAACACGCCTCCCAGGGTACCGCCTGTAACCAGCCTGGCCACCAGCCACACCGTATAGCTGCCAGGTGCCATCATGGGAAGGAACGTGGTCAATGCAATCAGAGATGCCACCACAATTAATGTGTACTTTTTCCCTATCTTAGCATTTAGGATTCCGAATACAATGGTCCCCGGAATCGTTCCAAAGGACATAACCGCAAAAATTGTTTCTGACTGCTGCAGTGTAAATCCAAACCCTCCAGCGGCTGCTTCCGCTATCATGGTAGGCTTAACAAAGGTTCCCACCATGAAATTGTAGCAATAAAAAAAGTATACAATGACGATGGACAGGAATGCAAGGCTTCTGCGTGCAGCCGATATATTTTTCCCTAAAATGATATCATTTTCTGCTCCAAATGCTTCTTGTGCTATTGCAGACATTTATCTCTCCCCCTCTATCATGCTATCATCTGTTTTTATATAAGCATCATCTGTCTCCAGGTAAATCTGCTTCAATACATCTAAGCCATCGAATGTAACCCACTCTTCCTGAATTCGGTTTCCTGCAATCCGGTAATGGTTAATTCCCAACATTTCCACCGGCTTCATGGATGGCGCGCCAAACATGCCGCGGCCTTCATGCAGTCCACGCAGCCTCCACCTGACAGCCACATCCCATTCATCCTCACCTGCCCGTCTATTGCAGGTAATACGGTCCACGCTATGGTGTGCATTGGGGAAGGAAGCTAAGAGGCTGATGACCATGCCCTGAATTTCCTCATAGCCAACCAGGTCCTTCCCGCATATATAATGGGTTACAGCATCCTTTGCATAGTATGTCCTGATTTCATTAATCATTTTGTAGTTAAATACGTGGCTGTGCATCTCCAGCATCATTTCCCCGACACTGTCATCCTTGGCTCTGTATTTCTCAGGAAAGAATTGTCCCTCCATGGATTCTCCCAGGCCGTATCTGGACTGTAGGGCTGGGGTTTTTCCCTTTGCCCCTCTGGCCATATTCTTTGCAACCTCATGGACATCGAATCCCAGCTGTTTCACCAGCCACAGGTTATCTCTCACCAGCCACTCTTCGTAAATGCGGTTATTCTCAATGGCACAGTCAATGACCGTACGGAAATTCACCTTCTTTCCTGTTGCCCTGCCAAAGTCACTGTCACCGAGATTCGTAGCCGTGGACAGGACCCTGTGGGAGGAAAGATATCCCTTTGTATCATGCTTTGACCAGATAACCTGCTCACCAATCAGACGGCGGTCCGGAAATGAATGCAATGTCATCAATGTGTTGGCAACCACATCCTTAATTCCCACCAGATTCGTGGAAGCACAGTGCATGGTCACATCGTTATGGTACGTATCGTAAATGACCCCGATTCCCTTCTCCTCCCATATCCGATGGGTTATCTTAAGCACATAATCCACAATATCGCGGTACTCCCCATCAAAACCAGGCAGCTGCTGCTTAGATTCGGCCAGCTTCAGGTAATCATTGTAATCCGCATGTCTGACCGGATTCACCTCCTCCGTCTCACCATAATAAATCTTGTCATTGATTTGCTGTCTTTCCATCATCTGCGTTCCTTTCTCCTCTTCCTTTTTTGTATCTGCCATTTTCAGAATCACCTGGTCCTCAACACCAGTTTTTTCTTTCGCAGCAGATTCTTTTTCTTGCACTGCCATAACGTCCTTCTCCTTTTCAAACGTTTGAAATTATTATCAAAAACAAAGCCTTTTACAAGGCTAAGTATGAAACGATAAAGACCACCCATTTCACAGGGCCGGGCTATATCAAATCCTGTACAGACCCCCGTATCATTAAACGGGGATAGATTTTACGCGGATTTAAATCCTCCTTATTTTCAATGCGGCAGATAAGGGAGTTGACCGCATTGGTTATAACCTCCTCCCTGGGGTCTGCGATGGTGTCCAGAGGAATATCCAGATAGGAAATCAATTCGATATCGTTATAACCTACGATTGATATGTCCCCCGGGACATCCATCCCGTAGTATTTTTTCAACTGCTGGACAATGGATAACGCAGGAAGGTCCTGCTGGGAAAAAATTCCGGTAAATTCACGTAAATACTCAATATTCTGACTTACAAACTCCCTCTGGGATTCAAAGTCCATCCGGGCTGTCAATATAGCCGGCTCTGCACTGTATTCCTCCATGGCGTCCATGTATCCGGCCGTGCGGTCATCATACATCTTCAGTTCCGGGTCACTGGAACGAATCGTCAAAATTTTCCTGTGTCCATGTTCCAAAAGGTGCTTCGTAGCCCAGTATCCTCCCTTCCTGTTATCATCCCAAAAAAAGTTATCCGGTATATCTGCAGAGTAGGGCGGTTTAAAATAAACATATACATAAGGAATATCAGCATTACAAAGAAATCTGTATTCAGCCTCTGTGAGGGTCTTTGAAAAAATAACCAGACCATCCACCATTTTTCCGTTGACCATTCTCAGGATGTTGCTCTGTGAATGGATATTTTTATTGGGCTGTATAAAAAAATCATATCCGCAATTTTCAACTGCTCTGGTAGAATATGTTTCAATCTCATTAAAAAACCATCTGTAATCTGGTGCATTGAAATTATCTGAAAAAACAATGCCAATACGGTTTGTCTTTTTCGTCACCAGACTGCGTGCATTGGAATTGAATGTAAACCCAAGACGCTCCGCCTCCTCTATGACACGTTTTTTTGTTTTTTCTGCAACCCTCGGGTCGTTATTTAGGGATAGAGAGACAGTGGAATAGCTCACATTTAAATTTTTGGCGATATCTTTTATTGTCATGTTTGCTTTTTTCCTTCTTGTTTTTCTTAAGTAAAGTGTAATTTAAAACGTTTGAAAAGTCAAGACTCAATTTCCATATTATATAATTTTATTGAATTATCACAATATGAATTGGTTCTTTTGCACAAAAGGATTTCACTTATATTCATATTACCTCTGTACTCATTCACTGATTTCCGCTTCACGGCGCTCAATCCCCACGACCATGTTCCCGGTGCAATTTCCGCTAATTTCGCATCCGCCATTTTTATTCTTCTCATTTTGCTGGCATGGGAACGAAAAAGGCCAGGGACATTCCCCAGCCTTTTTACTTCTCTTAAATTGCCTATTTTTCAAATTAGCCAAATGACTCCTGATTACTGATTTCGTCAATGTAATAGCCAACATCCTCTGAATTATTCTTGTAAAGTTTCATATAGAGCGTTCCGGTCCGCAATACAGCATTTGTCTCAGCGTCAATTTTTTCATAATTCAATTTCATATACAAAAAGGTTCCATCAGAACTCTGTTCACAGTCAGTAATCCTATACTTACTTCCTTTTTCAGTGGGTATTCCTTTTAATTCTCCCTGACTTGATTGTGGTATGTTTTCAGGATTCAGGCCTATATTAAACACCGCATAATATTTATCAAGCGTCTTTTCACGGTCATAATATCCAATTCCATCTTCTATACGCAACGGAACGAACATTGTAGTTGTATAAGAATTCTTCAGATGCTTCTCTGTATCCGCAGCCAGAAGGGAATTCATCAAACTCTGTCTGTCTTCATACATTAAATCCCTAAGCTGCTTATATGTAAAAGATGGAACATTAAACTGATCTTCATATAGGTTTAGAAGTCCCTCAGCTGCATCTTTAAAAATCTCTTCCTGATATGAATTCAACACATACTTCCGGCGCACAAATCCCAGCTTCCATGCGCCGTTTTCATCAACCGTATAACCATCAGGGGTAAGTGTATCGCTCAGCATACGTCCTGTATCATCAAAATAATAACACTCGGCAATCCCATCCCCATTACCGTCAATCCACATCCATGTGGATAACGGAAATGTTCCATCTCCATTATCATACCACCATGCAGACAAATCCCCATTGATTCCTTGTTTCCATGTACCGGCTGCTGCTTCCCGTATTAAAACACTTGAAAAGAGCATTGAAAATGTAATCATAGCTATCCATCTTTTTACGGTCATCACTTATCTTCCTTTCGGTAGTATTTTCAACATCGGATATAGAAATTATAGCATATCTTCATAGGATTATACAGTAAGTTTTTGAAAGTCCATCCTCCACATACTTACAGGCTTCAGGCGGATTATCTTTAAAATCCAATATTCCGTTCATCAAACCATAACTTAAATAGTTATCCAAGGAATCAGTATCCATATATACATATCCATATATACAACTTCCCTGTAGCCAGCCTGACCCGGCTTAGCCTGCACCTTGATTCCAGAATATAACAGAGTCTTGGTTCTCTGGTAGAATGTGGGGATATATGAACTGTTATAACGCGCACCAGAAAGGAAGAGAACCAGCTTTATGATGTGTGGCGAACAGCTATTTATAAAATCGACTTATATTTTCTAAAATCAAAACAGGCACTTTCCTATAAAGTAAAAAAAGAATCACAAAATTGATTCCCAATGGCCTGATAGAGTGTATCATGATATATGTCCGCAGATGGCCGCACAGATATAAATTTGATTCTCGACATCATCTGACAGCCATGTACTGCCAAACTGCGTACGTGTCCGTATTCGCCACATAGCAAGTCTTCCTACATCTATGCACACACCATCAAAAGTAAATAGTAAGTTTGTAAGCCCTTCGTGTTCAAAGACTCATACCCCAATGAAACTTTGAGTCACCTATTAAGATACCTTCTTCTTTTAATAATCCATTAATCCCCTCTATCCATTCCTTTATTGTACAATTCCGGCATAGGGTGAAAGTAATGGAATGTACATGTTATTTATGTTAAAATGGAACTAGGAGGTAGCTAAATGGAGCCTAAAAATAAATTATATCAGATTATTTACGATTACTACGTTACCAGAATTCTCTTTGGATATTACAAATTTGGTGATACCTTTCCCACCATATCAAAAATCAGTGAATTATTTCAACTTTCCATACCAACCGTCAGAACAGCGCTTACACTTCTGGAAAAAGACAGGTATATAAAAAATATGGCCCCTAAGGCCGCCAAGGTTATCTATAAAGCGTCTCAGGATAATCTTATTCAAAATATTTCTGATTATTTACAAGCCCGGAAAGAAGGGCTATCAGATATTAAACAAGTAAATTTTTTGATTTTTGGTCCTTTATTAGAAGCGGGCATCAGCCGATGGGATAAAGAGGCCTGGAATACATTTTGGCAGGAAATCAAAAATAATAATTCTGATGAATTGTCTTTTTCCATACGGTTGTATATAGCCGCGCTGTCCTCATTAAAAAATGATTTGATTCTTAATTTTTTCTGGGAAGTAAACCGCTACACGCGTGTTCCCTATCTACACAGTGAACATGAGATTATGAAAGAAATAAACAGGAATGAAATCATGGAAGAAATGATTAAGAAAATAGACATACTTCCCAAAGAAAAAATTGCAGCATATCTTTGTGAGGAATTGGGGCTGGCTTATGAACATGCGAATACCTATTTGGTTTTGACAAGGCAGATAATAAAAACGAAAGCTTCCCAAGATGAGGTTGAGCAGATACCCTTTGAGTGGAAATTTTATCACAAGCGTTCTCAAATTCGTTATTCGCTAGGGGCGCAGATTATTCAGGAAATTTTGAGCGGACGCTATCCGGTGGGAAGTTATCTTCCATCCCTTCCCCAGATGGCAAAATATTACAGGGTATCTTTAATTACCATACGGCGTACGCTGGTCTTCTTAGCAGATTTTGGTGTGGTGAAATCCTATCATGGAAAAGGAACGCAAGTTTGTCTTGGACAGGGAGAAATGAATTTATCTCATGATAATGTCCATATTGCCCTAAAATATTTTTTAGAGAGTATCCAATTTCTCGCCTTGACAATTCGTTCAGTCTGTCGATACACATTTCGCGAAATTAGTGCAAACACATTTCTTGCGTTTAGCCAGACCTTAAACCAGATACATGAAAAAGAGATGGATTATATGATAACTGACGCCTTTCTGACTTTCATTACAAAATATTGCCCAGCGGCCGCAGTCAGCCATTGTTACCATAAACTAGGAAAATGCCTGGCGGTTGGTTTCCCCTTTTCCCTTCAGCATTGGAGAGCGGAAGACTATAGGCAGATGTATCCTAATATGGTGCTTAAGGTTATCAAACGTATAGAATGCCATGATATCGACGGAATGATTGAACAATGGGGAACTTTTTTTGAAGAACAGGAACGATATTACAGTACTTTATTAGTGGCACAAAAGATAAGGGAATTGTAAAAAATAACGGCTTTGAATAGTTAAGTGTATTAAAAAAGCACATAAACCCTGACAATAAATGTTAAGGTTTATGTGCTATAATGGCATCAGCGTTGATGGTTTGAAAAGCAGATTCTCTAAAATAGTGTACTGTATCCTGAAAAGACATGTTATTCGAATTAACAAAAAATTTGAAGTATCGGTACGGACTATATACTGTAACTTGAATAGAATCAGCGGTCCAGGCCTACTCTAAACACAGAAATCATTCTGCTGATAGTAAATATGGTCAAGAATATTTAATTAAATCTAAACCCGCTTCAACTTTGACCCTTTCATGAGCTCGTATCTTTTGCCCCAACTGACTCTACTATGTACTCGGTACCGGCACAACGATAAACGATTCAATCATCTGGTACAGGCGAGCTGGGTCTATCGGTTTTGCCAAGTGCCCATTCATTCCAGCCTCACCCGCCTTCACAATATCCTCATGGAAGGCATCAGCTGTCATGGCGATAATCGGAATCGTCTTTGCTAACGGATGGCTGGACTGGCGAATTGCCCTTGCCGCCTGATAACCGTCCATAACCGGCATCTGCATATCCATCAGTATTAAATCATAAGTCTCCCCTTTCCTGAGGAATAAATCCAGCGCTTCTTGCCCATTACAAACACAATCGATCTCTAACCCAACCATTTTGAGCAACTCCACCGCTATTTCCTGATTGATTTCATTATCCTCTACCAGTAACACATGGTGTCCTTCCAAAATATCGCTCTTTCTTTTGCTCCCGATATTTTCAGTCGCACGTTCGATACCAGTCACTGTGAGAAGCATATTGTACAAAGTTGAGGCAAAAATAGGCTTAGATAAAAATGCATTAGCACCTGCTTCCCGTGCGTTTTGTTCTATAGAGGTCCAGTCATAGGCGGTCATAATAATAATCGTGGTATCTGGACCCACGAACTCCCGAATCCTCCGGGTTACTTCTATCCCATCCATGTCCGGCATCTTCCAGTCGATGAGGCACACATCGTATACTTCTCCGGTTCTATGGGCAGATAAAACCTCTTCCACACATTCAGCCCCTGTCTGCACCCAGTGTGACAGAATCCCCAGATTCTTCAGCAATAGCGCGGTATGGATACAGCAGTCCTGGTCATCATCGGACACAAGAACCTTGAGTGCTTTTAATTCCTGATGATTGCAGGTAAAAGCATTTTCGCTTGTTCTATCTACATCAAAGTCTAATTCTACAGTGAAGGTAGTACCCTTTTCCAATTCACTTTTTACCGCTATAGTACCGCCCATTAAGGTGACCAGATTCTTAGTAATAGACAATCCCAAACCTGTGCCACCATATTTCCGGCTTGTAGATACATTTTCCTGCTCAAAAGGCAGAAAAATTCTGTTCAAAAATTCCTCACTCATACCAATTCCGGTATCTGTTATCATAAAGCGAAGGCGTACCCGTTGGTCCTTCTTTTGTATCTGGCGTATTTCCAGACGGACAGTACCGTTGGCCGGTGTAAATTTGATAGCGTTGGAAAGGAGATTAATTAAAACCTGGTTCAGACGCAACGAATCACCAATCAATACCGTATCGGTAAGATAAATCAAGTTCATGGAAAAATTAATATCTTTCTCAGTCGCCTGAGGATAGAAAATGGAGGTGAGAGATTCGGCCACGCTCTCCAAATTAAAACTTTCGCAGGCAATGGTCATCTTTCCCTCATCAATTTTTGACATGTCCAAAACATCATTGATGAGTGTCATCAAATGCTTGGAAGAATAGGCAATTTTTTTCAGGCAATCTTCCACTCGTTTGCGATCTTCTATATAAGCTCCGGCGATGGTTGTCATACCAATTATTGCATTCATGGGCGTACGGATTTCATGGCTCATACGGGAAAGAAAGTTCTGCTTAGCCGCGTTCGCATTCTGCGCATTAACCAGTGCATCCCTGAGGGCCTGCTCTCTCTGTATTTCCTCTGTCTGGTCAGAAATGGATACAATATAGCGTGTTATCTTTCCCCCTGCAATCTCAGGATAGCACCGAATCTTAACCCATCGTATTTGTTCTGTTGTAAGGTACATCCGTAAATCTATGCTCTTGCTGTCCTCCGTATCTGTACGCCGGATAAACTCTGCAAAAGCATCCTGGTCTTCTTCGATAACCAGGTGCATCAGCAACTCCGCCTTCTCCATGATGGCGGAATCTTTTATTCCAAGAATATGCTCACAGTTAGCGCTGACATACTCCAATACGTCTTTCTCCTGATTATAAATCAGAAAAACCTCATCCACATTAGAGGAGAGGATATCAAATAAATGTTCCCTGTATTGAATCTCTCTGATATTTCTACGTTCCTGCCAAAATACAAACAGAAAGAAGGCAGGAAGAAAAGTTGTAAGCACCACTGATGAAATGATAGCAATCGCAGATGTATCCGCCGCATTCTGCTCCAAATTTCGAATTTTACTGTCTGCAAAAGAAATAATGGTATCCAGAGCCTCCCCTACCGCATTATATTTAGGATATAAATATTCCGACACATATTGAGCAGTTTCTTCTCTGCCCATGGGGACAATGATTGGTAATGCCTCACTCTGCGTATGTTCCAAATCCTGCATGGCCGATAACAGCTGTTCGGTATCTTCAACCGGTCCGAGGTATTGGCTGGTAATAATTTTAATAGAAGCATACTGCATGTCGTACCGGTTATTCAGTGTCTGCCCTACCTCGACTATATCGGATTCCGGATCCGCAACTAAATTCAGCAAAAAACCCTTCATGTCCAGAAGCCGCGACCTCATGGCCCTGGATTCGTTGGAAACTGTATAGGGGTGCTCATAAATCATTGTGGCTGTTTTACGTAATTGATAAGTGGAAAAAATGCTGAAGATTGATAAGCCGATTGCACACACACAGACCAGGGCCAATCCAATATCTTTTACACTCTTATTCTTTTTTTGAACATTCATGACGCTGACTCCTCTTGCCATAAAATGAATACCTGAAAAAATTTCTTAAACATCAGGAACTCTAATTGCCCTCTTCCACATTTTTTCCCAGCCGGAAACGGCTAGCCATTCTGCTTAATACCTGAGCCTGATAAGATAATTCCTCGCTGGCAGCCGCAATTTCCTCCGCCGTAGCGGAACTGGACTGAATCACACCTGATATGCGGCTTATTTCCTGCGTAATTTGTCGTACCGATAGTTCCTGCCTAACAGAAGCTTCCGTTATGGAATGAATCGACTTCGTTATATCCTCCACTCCATTTACTACGTCCATCAGCGCTTCTGCCGTGCGGTCTGCAATCCGGTCACCCTGTTCTACTTTTTCCAGGGACTTTTTTATCAAATCAGCCGTGCTTTTGGATGCCTCAGATGATTTGTTTGCCAGATTACGTACTTCATTCGCCACAACCGCGAAACCGCTTCCCATATTCCCTGCCCGGGCAGCCTCTATCCCCGCATTTAAAGCAAGGATATTGGTCTGAAAAGCGATGTCCTCAATGGTCTTAATGATTCGTCCGATTGATTGTGAACTGTGGCGTATTTCTGCCATTGCTGCCAGCATATCCTGCATCTGTCTGCGGCTGTCTTCCGCATCCATCTGCACTGTCTTTGTTTGTTCATTCACTGCTTGGGCATTCTTCACATTGTGCTCTACCTGTTCCGATATGTCGCTGATTGCACTTGACAATAATTCTATAGAGGCAGCCTGCTCTGTCGCCCCCTGGGCCTGAATCTGTGCTCCGGATGATACCTGTTCCGACCCCGCTGCCACTTGCAGAGTAGACTGATTAATTTGTAATAAGGTATCTTTTAAATTATTTATAATCCTGACCAGAGAAGACCGCACGGAATCCAACTCACCCACGTAGCTGTCTTTTGCCCGGCTATGGATATCAAAGTTCCCCTCTGCCATTTCATTTAACAGATATGTCTCATCCTGGATTACCGCTGTAAGTACGGCAATCATACTCCGCATATCATCGGCCAATTTTCCCATCTCATCTCCGGACTGAAAGGTAATTCGGGTAGTTGAAAGCTGTCCGGCCGCTATGTTCTGCGCTGCCTGTTCCAATTCCACTATCCCTGCCGAGATTCCCCTGGTAATATACACACAGAAACCAATGCTAATGATTACGCTCACACATCCCAAAATTACCAGCATCGTAACAGCACTGGCCTGCCGTTCCTGCAGTTGTGTCATCAACTGCAGTCCTGTTCTGTTGCCGCTTACAATCAGCCCATCCAATTCCTTTTGAGCCTCTTGGATTACCAGGATATTGTTGCTTTCCATAAAAGCTGCCGCTTCTTCATTTTTATTTTCCTTCGCCAATGAGAGAACATGTTCCCGCATTGGCGCAAGCCTGGCCAGGCAGTCTTCCAGCCGTACTACAATTTGTGAATCTCCCAAAAAATGTTCTTTAACGATTGGAAGTTCGTCCCTGATTATACTTGCCGAATCAAAGGCATTGGCAGTTGCCTCCCCAATTATCTCCTCATCTGTATTTACAATGGCACGGTAGGTTGCCTTCTGCATTCTTTCAAAATTTGAGTGGATTTTGTTGGCACTTTCATTGACAATAAATGGTCCATCATAAAAGGCTTTTATTTTTGAATTCAGATTAACTAAACTTATGATGCTGATACAAAAACCAATAATCATCAACATCAGAATCGTTGCAAATGAAACAAACAGTTTCCTACCTATAGTAAACCTTTTCATGCTACCCCTCCATTGTGTTCCCCATCATTCCTGCCTCGGCCCTTTAACTCTGCTCATGTGCTAACTGTAGTCTACCATAATACGTCTATATTCGCAATTCATTTATTTTTTATGGGTATTATCAAAACAGTAGAACATAAGCGCCTATTTCCATCTGTCCATACCGACTGTCAGGAAAGCGCTGGCACTCCTGGAGGACAAGAACTACATTAAAATTGGGGCTCCAAAAGCAGCTATGGTAACCTACATGGCTACCGCCGATGATTATCTGCGCAATATCGCTGTTCATCTGTCAACCTATAGGGACGGCATTCTGGACATGAGACAGATGAATCCGTTACTTTTGTGTCCTTTACTGGAGGCCGGCATAAAGCAATGGGATGAAGCAACCTGGGAGAAACAATGGAGTGAAATTAAAAACATTGACTTTGACGGAATGTCCCTTTCGATACGGCTGTACACGGCCGCCTTATCCTCCCTTTATAATGATTTAATTCTTACATTCTACCGAAAAATAAACTTCCATGCCCGTATACCATATCTGCGCAGTGAGCATGACATTATGAAAGGAATAATAGAAACGGTTGATACGCTCACAAAAGATGAAGTTGGAGCCTATCTTACCAATAAATTGGGAACAGTTTACATAGATGCTTTTGCATATATCCTTAAAATCATCCAAACGCTCTCCCCACAATTTCTGGAAGGTGAGTTTACCCAGATTCCATTTGAATGGGATTTTTACCCCAGACATTCTCAAATCCGTTATACATTGGGAGCGAAGATTATATTGGAAATTTTGTATGGAGCCTATCCCGTTGGAAGCTTTCTTCCCTCCCTAAGCCAGATGGTAAAACGTTACCAAATCCCACTCATCACCATACGCCGTACCCTGGCCTCTCTGTCTGACTTTGGTGTGGTAAAGTCCTATCAGGGGAGGGGAACACAGGTATGCCTTGGACATGAAAATGTGGATATAAGCCGAGTTTCTGTTCAGTTTGGTCTGAAACGCCTTTTAGAAAGTCTCCAGTTTCTGTCATTAACAGTTAGTAACGTTAGCCGTTTTACCTTTGAACAGGTTTCTGAAGAAGCATTATACGAATTTCTCCAGACTTTGAATCAAATCTATAAAGAGAAAAAGGACTATCTTATTGTGGATGTTTTTTTTAACATTCATAACAAAGCATTGTCCATGTACCATAGTCTGCGAATGTTACTGTAAACTGGCGGAATGCCTCGCCACTGGATATCCCTTCATACTTTTAAAAATGAAGGGAGACAATTACAAACGATTATACTCCACTCGGATTCTCCAGACGATTCAATGTGCCGAATGTATGGATAGAGAAGGGATACTTGTGGGATGGAGTGAATTTTTTGAGGAACAGAGGCTGTGGTATAGAGCTTTTTTGTTGAAGAAAGGCGTTGATACCAGGATGCCGTAAAATTCTTAAATTCTTCATCATAGACGTCCAGAATTGTTGGCCGCTTGCGGAGTATGGTCACTAAATACTCTGTCTGGGAAATTTCCTTTTCAAAGGCTTTTTGATTTTGCAGCTACCGCAGCCTCTTCCTGGCGTTTTCCAACTGCTCACCCAGCCGGTTTTGTTTTTCTATAAAAATAGCAGAGCCTATGCCTCCCTCTGTAAGTACCTTACTCAGCATATGACTTCTGCATTTTAATTCCCTGTATTTGATTTTCGATTTGTTCGATTTCCCGCTCCTGCTCCGGATTAGTCTGAATCGCTTTTAAGGCGGCCAGCATGGGAATCAGTATCTCTTCGTAGTTGCTGGACAGGCGGTTCCAAAGGCGGACGAAGGCGGCCTGGATTAAATCCTCTCGAACCGCTTTTTGACTGCATTTTTTGCTGTCCTTGATATGCTGATAGCAGCACCACTGAATCTTCTCATACGGCTTTCCAATGTATATTTTCTGCCTGCGGAAGTTTGTTGCGCACTCTCCGCAGACAATCCGCCTGCTGAATACATATCGGTTAAGCGCTGGATGAGCTGGAGGTAGAGGAGCGGTTATTCTATCAGTGATGGAAAAACAATTTAAATATATCGGTCCTCTTATAAAAGAAGCACGCCAAAAACTAGAAATGACACAAGAACAGTTAGCTAAACATATTGGGGTAACTGCTCGTTGAAAGTGAACAACAATTTACCCGTTTGTTTCATCTTTTAAGTGACAGAGATAAAAACATTATACTTTCCACAATGCAGACAATGCTTGATTTAAAATAACTTATCTTAATAGCAGGAGCCAATCAAGTAGCAAATCAAGGTAGAGAAGATCGTTTAAATCACCTTCTCTACCTGATTGTTGCTTGCTATTTTCCCTTAATTATAATACGGATATACTAACCTCCCTTCTTTCATACCTATGATAATCAGCCTAAACCTTTTCCTTCCTCTAACGGCGTAACCGACTTAACTGCTGCCTTTTCAAGCATATCTTCAAAAAACCTTACTCTTCCCGCCTGAGAATCTACCCCAATCACCAGAGCACGTCCTTCCTTGTGCCTGATTACTACCGTTATCGTATCGGCCGAGGTAGCTGAACCACCCAAAATGTTTAAGCTGCCTTCCTCTGCCAGCCCATGGGAAATCACAAATTCCTTTGCAAGTTCCTTTGCCAATTCAACTGTAACCGGCTTCTCGCTGTTTTTCCAGTCCGTATAACTTAGATGGATACCTTTTACGGTTCCCTCTTCTGTAAAGGACACATCGTACATAGGTTTTGTAGCAATATTCTCCATGTCAATCACTGTAGTTTCGTCAACTGTCCCCATATTAAGTTCATCTGGAAGGAAAGTTACCGCTACCTGCTGCTCTACATCGTATTCCGGCAGTGCCTCCATATGCTGCACATCAACAGAATATCCGGTTGTATCTACCAGATTGACGTCGAAATATTTACTCAACGCCTCCTTTGCCGAAGCAATAAAAACATCATCTGATTTCACTTGACCGGTTTCCTCCCTGTTTCTGGCTTCCTCATTTGAATTCCGCTCTGACGTAACGGTATTCACTTGCTGCGTTTGAGGTGTCTGAGCAGAAACGGTCCCACAGCCCGACATACTGAATACAAGAACTCCCGCACAAAATACGCCTATCATTTTTTTCTCTCTTCTCATAGTCAATCTCCTTTTCTCTTTCAACCATTTATTTGGTATGGCGCTATTTTATCCGGGAATTGTTTCATGTTTGTAACATGGGAAAAGGATTTTAACTTTAGTTCCCTCATTTTCTCTGCTTTCCAGCATAATTTCAGCATGGTGGACTTTTACAATATCCGCGCAGATGGAGAGTCCAAGCCCTACCCCATTATTCCGCCTGCTTCTTACCTTATCCACCATATAAAAAGTCTCAAAAATCTTCGACTGTTCCTCCTCGGGTATTCCTGTTCCTTCGTCTTCAACCTCCAACACCACACGATTTTCTTCTTTCCATGTGGAAATTCGTATTGTATCACCGGACATGGAAGCTTTCCTTGCATTATCTGCCAAATTCCCGATGAGATTTAAAAGGAGATCTTTCTCCCCCGCCACATAAACCGGCTCATCTGGTGTATCAAATACCAGTCTCATCCGTGCCCGCTTTATGGATGGTTTTAACACAGCTTCTGCCTCCAACAGCACCTCCCTCAAATCAAAAGGTATCAACTTAAAATTGTGGCGTTCCAGAAATACGAGCTGGAGCATCATCTCCGATAATTTTTCAATCCGCTTTCCCTGCCTGAAAATTCGCTCTGCCAATTCCTGTGTGTCTGCCCCATCATTATCCGAGGACCGCAGTAAATCCGCATAGCCAACAATGGCTGTGAGCGGTGTCCTCAGTTCATGAGAAAAATTGTCTATAAAACGCCTCTGTTCCTCTGCCGTCTGTTGGAGCTCTGTTATTTTATCCTCAATGACCCGCGCCATCTCATTATAACGTTCTGCCAGTTCACTGATCTCATCCTTTCCCTGAACCGCTACATGACCTGTAAAATTGCTATTGCCCATTTTTCTGACTGAATCTGTCAAAAGGCGGATTGATTTTGTTAAATGTCTGGATATACCGTACATCCCGGTGGACAGAACAATGATAGACAGCAAAAAAAGGGTAAAAAAGTACTGGTACTGCCGACTGCGATTCCTGATAAACACTGTAATATCCATAAAGCTGGTATTCCTGTATGAGTTATCTTGAGCGGAAAACAGACTGGTCAGACGGAGAAAATATTTCTCTCTATATTTCAAAACCTTATATTGAGGAGCATAGACAACATCCCGCATCTCCATCACCGGAAGTTCAAAATCCAGATTACTGTACACAGGCTGTTCCACCCTTCTATAATCTGTAATCTCATAATAAACTCCCTGAATGGACGGGCGGTTTTCCATATATTCTCTCATATAGGCGTTCGCTTTTCCCATCCCTCTCCTGGAATCGCGTAAACTGCTGATGTAAAGATACCAGTTTAATCCTTCTGAAATACTTTTCTGCTCCTCCAGCAGCTGCGTTAAATTAATTTGAAACACTTCCCGCGCATTCTTCTCAATCAGCAGAATACCGGTCCCCATGTATACAGATAAGAAAAAGAGAAGCGGCCACAGACAGAACTTCTGCCACAGTTTCATGTCTCTGACACCTCAAATCTGTATCCAATCCCTCTTACAGATATGATATAATCCTCTAACCCCATCTTCCGTTTCAGACGCTGTACATGAATATCCACCGTCCGGCTGTCCGGATCATATTCTCCTCCCCATACCTCCTCATAAATACGTTCCCTGTAAAGGGCAATATTACGGTTTCTTAAAAATACCAGAAACAAATCATATTCTTTTGCAGTGAGTTCCACTAACCGCCCGTTTTTTTTAACTGTTCTCGACAACGTATCAATTTCCATTCCTGCCACCGAAATCCGGGACTGCGTTTTATAGTACCGTTTTAAAACAGCTTCCACACGTGCTGTCAGTTCGGCCAGTTCAAACGGTTTCGTAATATAATCATCTGCGCCCAGCTTAAATCCCTTTATCTTGTCCTCCAAACGGGCCTTCGCCGTAATAAAAATAACAGGAATTCCTAAATTCTTTATATACTCCATCAGTTCATAGCCAACCACACCGGGAAGCATAATATCAAGAAGAATTAAATCATACCGCTTTTCTTCCAGAAGCCCGGCGGCGTCAGTTCCGTCGTAAACACATTCACATTGATATCCCGCTCTGGTCAGCCCTCGTGATATGATATCTGCGATCATCTCTTCGTCCTCTATAATCAGGATTTTCAAACTTATCACTCCCTGGCTTTATTATTTCAATCTACGCTCGCTCCCTCGGCCTTCTGAAGCATAACATTAAGCTGAAATGTCTCCCCGCTGCATACATATTTCGCAGTTCCATAATACTTTTCCGAGCATCGCAGAATATTCTGAAACCCGAGTCCATGTTGAACTGTATCTTTTTTTCTGGTACGTGGACCTGAGCTGCTCTCCGCCTCGAGTAAAACGCCATCGCAGCTATTTTCCACATTCATTAAGAACATGTTATTTTTACAGAAAGATCTTATTTTTATATATGTCCTGGCCTCTGAATCCTTCTCCAGCAAGATCTCACAGGCCTCCAGGGCATTATCCAGACTATTGTTCAGAATGATGCTCAGGTCAAACGCATCGATGCCAAAATCTTTCGGGAAGCGGAATTCACTGTCAAACTGTATCCCCCGGTCCTTTGCCCGTCTGGCTTTCCCGTTGAGCACCACATCCGTCACTGGATTGCCTGTATGGATGGAATAATTCAATGTGTCCAGCGCGGTGCCGATCCCGGAAAAATAGCCTGCCAATTCGCTGTCTTTCTCCTCCACGTCAATTCCCTGCGCCGCCAGTAAGCTCTTGATATCAAAGAGACAATTCTGCATATCGTGCCGCATGGATCGGATACCCGTGTAAAGTTCCTCAATCTCTTTGATATGGCCCTGCATCTGATTTACCTGGTTTTCCAGGATAACCGCCCGCTGCTTTTCCTCCACATAGCCGACAAGCTTCTGATAAATTGTATAAGCGTACAGGATACAAAGGAGGGAGGCCACCGCCATTAGCGGAATCATAAAATATAACGTCATGCTTTGAAGCGGGTCGTCCCATGTTGCCCAGTCAACAAATACGGAATTCCACACCAGGAAATAAGCTGCTCCTGTAAAGATAGAATAGACAATCGCTGCAAATGCCGGCGTCAGCAAAAAATACAACTCGCTTCGGGGAATTCCTTCTGTATTCTGATTGACTGTGTGCGCCAGTTTTCTGACAGAGAGGACTATCACTGCGCAGGAAACAAACAGCATCAGACATTTCTCCCAATCTAAATAAATGTTTACGATTTCTGACGCATTTATGGAAGCCGCTTGATCTTTCATGTAGGAATACAGACAAAGCATCTCTGAATTTTGGGGAAGTTCCAGGTAACTGCTGATCTCCTTAAAAAATAATTGTCCATAGGTGTAAAGTGTCTGGCACAATCCGAAAACAGCCTCGAATGTAACCGCAATATATACCTTTTTGCTGAATTTCCCCTTGCAGGCAAGACAGATAACTGCCAGTAAGAAAATCATTTCCATAACAGGGAATAAATAGTATAGACCGCGCGGCAGCTGAATCCACCACCGATACTTGAATAATGTAAAAAAAAGTACCGCCAGCAGGAAATGGTTCCCCCAGTGAAACCGTTCCAGTCTGGGTTTCAGAAACCGTTTTAGCAGGTATACAAGACAAATACTTGCTGTAAATGGAAGCAGGAACGATATATAATTAGAGAGCGCCACATTATTGATTGCATGATAGGAGCCAAATTCTTCAGTAAACTCCTCTTGCGTCAAAGTCGTACCATAGGATTCTGGCATCTCCTCCACCTTATAGCCATATTCCGAATCCGGGTCAGGCACCAGCAGAGAGCCGGTGGTTTCCGGAATATCGGATGATTCGGACTTCTCCAGAAGGGGGACGGATTGTATCAAAAGCGTATCCATGTTATCATTCCTTTCCTCTGCACTGGAGTACAGACATTAATAAAACATTTTCCATTAAATTTTTCTACCTGCCAAGCTGGGATTTATTAAACTTCTCTTATCGGAAAATACATATAGCCCTTTCCGGTTGCTGGGTCGGTATAATCGTGAACTGCTCCGACCAGAGAAATACCCTCCTCATTCATTTGACCAATGGTTTCTTCAAACACTCCATTATGGTTTTCAACAACTATATATTCATAACTTGGTATTGTCCATTTTGTCCATCCATCAGGTGCTTCTGCATGATCAATACATTCCACTCCAGCCAGATATAAGCCTTTACGAAAGCCATCTTCCCAGGGCTTAAATGAGTGAGAAATATCAGACATAGCACCCCATATTCCCACAATACTCCCGTTTGCGTCTTTCTTCGCCAGATGTGCTACTTCACTAAAATGACTATTTGCATCATTCCACAATTTCTGAATAAATCCTTCGCCATCTAATGTTGAGCCCTCTTTGCCAATGACAATAAATTCTTCCTTTATCACCTTAAACATTGTATACCTCCTCCGCATATTCCAATTTTTCAAAAACAATTCCTTATGAGAAATGCTTATTTTTTGTTATAAACTCCTTTTCACTTATATAAGCGTATAAGATCATTCACTAGTATTTCATCATTTGTAAATTGAATTTTATTATTGCTTAAAAATCCATCCAATGATTGTATTGTTTTTTCGTTAATAGAAATTTTCCATCTTTTGCTTAATTCTTTTTTTAAGCTGATATAAATTTCATTTTTTAATGGCTCATATACGATGGAACACAGCGTATTTTTCTGACTGGTTTTGCTTAAAATATCAAAGGCTTCGTTTATTCCAAAGCTGCGGATATTATTTTGAATATATTCATAAGCACAAATATATCTATCGGCACCTACACCAGATACTTCATTATAATTTACTTCCTTAAACTTTCCATTTGGAAAATTTGTCATAATAATAAAATCATTCTGAATAGGGCTTACTGTATTGATACCATTTCCTTCTTCCAGAATAAACGCATCACCAGTTTTATCAGCAATCATAGTATGTAATCCTAAATCCGGGAATAACGGATTTCTGGGATATGAGATTACCCTTTTACCAAAAATTTCAAAAAATTCAGATGATTTTCTTGTTTTCTTTAGTGCCTCATCAAAAATATCAAAGGCACCCCAATCATTTTCGTCACAACCCGATTTAAAACCTGGACCATATTCTACTGCCTGAGTGCAGATAAAAAGACCCTCACTATTAAAATAAGCGATATCTCTGTATCTGTTATTTAATAAGGCTGAAAAATAAAACAGGTTCCTTTCATTAGAAGTATTGATTTTTAGTTTTAAATCAATTTCATTCGTATCGAAATTCATACCATAAATAGCTTTTTCCTGATGGTATACTGCAAAACTTGTACACATATTGAAGCCTCCCTTTCATGTATAAATATGAGTTCCTTGTCAATTCCAACGATGTTACTTTGGATGCGGCCGTTACTTATATTTCGCCATAAAACCAAATTTCACACTTATAACATCCATCTTCATCATTTAACAATCTATTTAGTTTTCTTTTTTGACCTTTGGTTTTTGGATTTTTCAAGCACTATCTCCTCGACAACCTGAAATTTAGCTCTCAACTTTATTAAATATAACCGTTTGCTCTTTCATGGATATTTTTCCGACTTGATAACCATATTCCGTAAGCTCCTTTTTGTATTTCAAAAAGGAATGGTCTATCGCTATCCCTGCTATTTTTGCAATTTCATCAAAAGTCAATGTGAAAGTCTGGCTTCCATTATCCTGTACATATTTCCATAAAGCATCATATTTACTCATCAAGTTTTTCTCCTCACAAATTCAAATGTGCACATAATGATTGATTAACTGTTCTTAGAAAAATCCGCTTTATAAAGCGGATAAACATTCTTCACAAACATGCGCAAGTTCACAGCCCCAATCACACCAAAAACAATTCTGGCAGCAAGTTCTGGTACGCCGAACAGGACAATTCCATTCATATCACCGCCGCCAAAGGAACCACATAACACCGACAGATAGATAGGATCACAAAGGAGCATGCCCAATGTAATATAATAAAATGCTGCTTTTGCAACTTTGCTTTTTAACTGCAGGATGCGCCCCGTTAAAAAAATCAACATATAGCCAACAATGAAGGTAGCCAGCCCGCCAGCGATAGAAAAAGCAGCAACTTGCAGTTCCGACATAGCATCTATATCTGCTGCCACCTGTACACCAGGAAAAACGAGCTTTACACGCTCAAATGTTCCCATACAAAGTGCAGTAATCAAATGGGCTCCCTCATGGACGAGATAGTAGCAGACAACCGTCAAAAAAACACCCGTCCATTTTCTTAAATTAGCCGACATGGCAATCTTCCTCCTGCTCCAAATTCTATATCGCTTAATCTTATTCATTACTAACAGGAATCACTTCCATTTTCTTACTTAGCCAGCGTTTTTTATTTCCGTAACACAATGATTACCAATGTGATAATGGAAAGTATCGCTATTACAGCATAGACGCAATAAAATACGTTTTGAACAAGCAAACTGGGATTGTAAAATTGGCCTTTAAATGCATTCGTGGCACACAGGAATATTGTTCCTATTATGCATAGAGTTAGTTGTATAAATAGTAAAACACACCCGGTTCGATTTACCAACATTCTTTTGCGAAAAATAAAAACCAAAACAATACTCGCACAAAATAGTACTGTTAGAATAGGTTCAAGTGATGCCAGTTTCATTACTATTGAAATAGGAACTTCCCATTCAGGCCCAGCTTGATTTAATCTAACGACCTCAACCATTAGAACCTCATATGCAGTCATCAGCAAAACAACAACGATTAGCATAACCAACCTCCTATCGCAAGTTTCGTATGCTTCCTTGTTTTTATTTATATTGCGGAACGGTTTCCACAGTCATACCGCTGTCTTCAAAGTTCTGGAGGGTTTTTCTCAGACTGGGGTACTCTCTGTAGCCACGGCTGCCATCGATAAGGCCCAGCTCCAGTAAGTCCACCGATTCGGCCTGGTTTAAATCGATGCCGGTGTAAGTCGTAAGTTTACCGTCCCCGACCTCGAGCCTGTCATAGATGCCCTTTGCCCGCATCTTCTTCTCAGTCTCCGCCATCAACAGGGCGAGCTGCTCCTCGGAAAGTGCAGAGGTATCGAAGGACAGGGAATCGATCATGAGGCAGCCAATCACGATGTCGCCGCGGGCCGCGATATAATATACACTCTCCTGCTCCTCAGCAGAGAGGGTACAGGTGGACATGGTGAGGTCGGTGTAGTCATAAAAGCCGCCGGTCAGCAGGTTCATAAACCTCATGTTTTCAATCCCGTCGATCCCATCTTTCTGTCCCATAGTCAGTTCACGTTCCCCAGCGTCACCCATGACTGCCTGCTGGACGCCCTGGCCCAGCCACCCGGCGTAGTTGGAAAAGGTGTCGCTATCACCGGCGACCTGAGACTGAATGGCAGCGTTCATGGCTTCCTGGATGGCGGCATCCTAGTCCAGATTTTGAACCCTGACGTTCAGTACGTTGGAGTCTGCTTCGGAAGCCCCCAAGATCTCAAAAGACATCTCGTCCATTCGTTCAGCATACGCGCGGTAGACCTCGTCCAACTCTGGGACACTCTCTCCACCCACAGCAGTGAACACGCGGGTGAGATGGTTGTTCTCCGCAAGATAGGTGCTGGCCTTGGCAAAATCCTCAGACTGCATGGCAGTCAAGAATTCGGTGGCGGTCTCCTCCGGCCCCTTGCTCTGGCAGCCGGCAAGCAGCCCCGCGCACAGTGTCAGCGCCGCCGCAAGGGATACCGCCTTTTTTAATCTGTTATGTTTCATTTTGATTTCTCCCCCTTAGCAGAAGCATTTTGCTCCTGCTGTTTTATGTATAATATACATCTTTATTATACAGTAGACGGCCGCCCCCAGGGCTCCAGCTCATTACCCTAACGATATCATTTCATAACAGGTGAGACTATCAATTAATGATTGTTATAAAACATCTATTATATAACCGTAGAAAAGCTTTCTGAAAAATACTGAGAAAAGCAGCACACAATTCTTTTCATTACAAAACTCCCCACTGTCTGCTTACTTATACGCAACCTTCATTCCGTCCAATGTATCATCTGCATTAAAAGATACGGTCAACGAATAATGCTTCCTCTTCCATGTATAATCCATGACATCATTGCTGCCCAGACCCTCTGTGGCATCTGTATATTGGCCCAGTGCAGCCGTCAGGCGTTCCATCGTCAGTTCGGAGAGCCGCACCGCGTCTTCCTCAATCCCTTCTACATAAACCATGTCCTTGTTTTCATTATTTGCATGTATGGTTATGCTTTTTACTGAACATTTCCCGGCAGCGGTTCCATAATCCGATGTCCGGCTGAAAACTGCCGTTCCCATCTTTACGCCGTCTAAACTGAGCGTGCAGGAAACAACTGCCTGTTTCGTTCCAATCTTGTCGTCCGGTTCCAGGACATCGCCCTGATCCATCGGCTTAAATTCCTTCACCTCAAACCCATTATCAAAAAAGTCCTTGCCATGGCTGGTTCGTGGGTCTAAAACTGCATTCCCCGCTGCTATCTTAAAAGGCTCTCCTGTTGAAACGGGAAGCTTGGAATATGTGCCTACCCCTATAATGACCAACAGCGCCACGATAGCTGTGATCAATTTTTCTCTGGAAGTTCTATCTCCCTTTTTTGCTCCGTTCTGTGCATTATCTCTCGCTCTCATACAATTTAGTCTCCCCTCATCCTCTGCCCTGGAAATCTGCTCATTCCCTGTAAAACAGTTTTTTTCACCCAGGCTGTATTTGCTTCTATATTCAGTACTCCGCCACCACTGCCATGATTATAACAAATAGTTATTTTCCTGATTCGCAATCTGCAGGGTAACTAATCGATAGGTTGCGTATCCGCTTGTAACCAGGGGCTCCATTTTACAAAGTTCTTCTGCTTCCTCACGGCTTTCTGTCTTTAAGATATACATACCTGCCATTCCCGGATAATCTTTAAACACGCCACAGATTTCCAGTTTCCCCTGATCGTCCAGCCTTTTTATGTTCTCAACATGTTTGGAAATTATCTCCATTGTCATCTCATCGTAAGACTTTCCCTTCTCGATTATCACCATGTACATCAATTTTTCCATACTCAATTCATTTTCCCCCGTTCTCCTGTCCAGATTTTCCTCTCTCATATGATTATCCCCGCGCTCTCATTCCGCCAGTACGGCACCATCGGCGGTATCGATTCCAGGGCATCGGTTCGCCAACTCTTCCTGAAGCGCCCTGGCCGATTCCTGCGACGTCTCTGCCCATGCAGTCTTATTGTCTTTGCTCATCAGATTGATTGTCAGATAATGGGCCTTTTTGTGTGTTTTTCCAACTTTAATATAATATGTGTTATCCTTTAAGTGCGCCTCTGTAAGCCGGTCAAGTTTCAGCACACGGGGCATATTATTGTTGTAAAGGCAGATATAATCCCTGGTCAGGATTCCATCCTTCTGTCCGGCCGCAAAGGATTTCAGCTTTCCAAGGTGAATTAAAATCAGGCTGTCCGGCTCCATCGCCTGTCTGTCGAATTCCCTTACCTCCTGCTCGCTTAAGCCCCCGGCTTTGGCAACGATGCGGATCCAGTCGTCTGCGCTTTTTCTCATGCCTTTTACTATGACATGGATAAGCGCTCCAAATCCAATGGCCAGCAAAAGGAAAAAGACAGAAATCCCAATACCAAACCCCAGCATATCTTCCTCTGCATCCCTGATGATTTCCTGTGTCATGTTGATGGACCAGACAAAACCGACCAGACTGCCTGCCAAAAAAAGTCCTATAAGAAACAGGCTCAGGAACGCATTCGCTCCTTTCTGTGTCTTCTTATGGGCCGCGAACACGGATCGTTCCGGATAATGCTTTTCCCTATATTCTTCATTCATATGTTTTAAATACAGTTCTCTGTTCTGAGCTTCCATTTACCAGTTTCTCCTTCTGTTATACCTTTTTTAATAAGTTTGTTTTATCATACCAATGTTACGAAAACTTAATATGCAAAAAAGCCATATCCCATTTTTACATTGTAAATCCCAAAACAAGATAATGTGTCAGGAAGATTTCCGTCTGCATCCGCAAAATTCCAGCCCGGATACCAGCTGAGGAAGTCCTCCGGAAGCCCCTCCTTCCCCGTCTCCGGCAGATACAAACGGTATTCCGTTCCCTCCTCAAGACCATACGGATTGGACGCTATGTGAAGAATGCCGTCTTCAATCCATTCCTCTCCGGATTCTTTTTCGGTTGTGATTTCAGAGAGCGTCATAGAGTATGTATTTTCGTCTATCTGCACGACGGGATCGAACCGTCCGCTAAAATTGCAGATATATTCCTTTCCATGAGGATACGCCTCCCCACTGTCCCCCATATCAGAATCACAATATTCACCGTTAAATGAGCCATCCTGATTCAGTGTGATGACGGTATACCATGCGCCTGCCCCGCTGCTAAACCTAAAGTCCAAGGGAAATGCGGCCGGAAGCTCCGATTTTTCCTGCGCGGCGCTCTCCGTCTCGGAACTGACGGTGTCTGCCGCTTCCTCGGACGGGATGGGGGCTGTAAGTGTCTCCTCCTCCGCCGTTTTACCTGTAGGAGTAATACCTTCTGTAGAAGTAATACTTTCTACGGGAGCAATATTTTCTGTAGAAGTAATACTTTCTACAGCAACCTCTGCTGGTACTTCTTTGTTCCTGCAACCATTTAGGCACACCAGGCTGCCTGCAACGACAATCATTATTAATCTAGTTTTGATTTTCTTCAATTCTGTCTCCTTCTTTCAAAAATGATAATCCGAATATTCTTTTTTAAGTCAACATCCAGATTCCCACGGCGCCTGCCAGCAAAACAATTCCTATCCCCAGGAAAACAGGGCCTATCAACCGTTCTGCAGCGCTCCTATGGTCCGCAAACCGAAATTCCTCCGGTTTCTCAGGATTATAATAAATCGTATACACTTCATCCAAGGGATAGGGACGCGGTTCACCATTGCCGCAGACCACCTGTTTCTGGTCCCCTCCTGTCCAATACTCCAAAACCGGCTGATAAGTGTATGTAGGAATGTCACCAGGCCGTTTAAGATGCACGGGACTCTTTCTATTATCAATCACCTTCGCGGTAGTCATTACCGTACATACCTTCTCTTTTTTACGTGTCTGCCACATATACCCGATGCCTAAGAGAGAAAATATCGTTCCACCAGTAAAAGCAGTAAAACCGCACGCCGTCCGATCTGAAATCAGCGGAAAAAACGGAAAAACCATGAAAGGAGCTACAAAAAACACTTCCCATATGAATATCTTTCCCTCCCGCATTCTTTTGGGAAAACTGATGATCCAGGCAGATAAGACAAGGAAAAACATGAGAAACCAAAGAAGCGCCGGAATCGCGTCTTTGAGCCATTTGGGGTCTTTTCCATAGGCAAGCCCCATCCCTGCTATATAGGCGGCTCCCATGACCAAATCCAGGAAAACTGCTTTCCATATCAATTTTTTCCTGTATACGGCAATTCTCTCATTTTTAATCTGGTATTCGTTCCATGCCGCCTCCCCTATGGATTCCCGCCACTGCCGTTCAATCTCCATTTTTCTCTGGCTGCTTCTTATCACTCTTTTATCCTGTCCATAGCCCAATACATACTCCATGCCAATGAGAACAATCAGGCAGATTAATATGTTAAGTGAATTGATAGCCTCCTTCGCCACCCCAAAGACATAGGCTACCAAGAAAAGCCATACGATAAAGATTCCAATTGTCCGCCAATATCTTCCAAAATATCGTTTATTCATCTGCCTCTGCCCCCTGGTTTTTGTTTTCATTTATTGGTACATAGAAAGTATCTTTTGGGCCTTTCCTTTTAAAATCTCCCTTGCCTGGGCAGGCTCTATTATTTCCACATATTCACCAAAGGAAAGCAGATAAAGGAATGTCCACTCATTGAGCTGGTAGCGGAACGATACTTCCAGGGTGCCGTCATCCAGTTTTTTAATGTACTTCTCCTGAAATTCATCGTAGACTTTATACGCAATTTTTTCAAAAAAGTGTAATTTGAATAACGGTATATTGTATTCTTCTTTGTACGCAGGCGTAAGGGAAAAATCCTGCGGCAGTTCGCGTTCAAACAACTGGTTTGTAACCTGAAGTTCTCTGATACGGGACATTTTATAAGTACGAATGTCATCTTTATGAAGAGACCAGGCAACAAGATACCAGGCATGTGATTTAAAAACCAGTTTCAGCGGCTCAACCGTCTGAGCGGTTACCGTCAACTCTGTATTAAAATAAGTGAATGTAATCACATACTTATTGATGATTGCACGCTCTAACGCTGTGATATTGACCCGTTCCTTTTCAGGGCTGCCCCAATAGGAGAAATCAATCTCTAACCATTCCGACTGCATGTTGTGGCTGAACAACCCGGCTACCTTGTTCAGGGTTTTATCCGCATCCGGGTAATTGGATGATTTCAGGATCTGTAACGCCTGAATCATATTACTTTGCTCCGCCTGGGTGAAGTAGGATTTGTCCAATGAAAAACCTTGCAGCAGGGACAGCCCTCCTCCATATCCTTTTTGTGATGTGATTGGGATGCCCGCAGCCGAAAGTATATTGATGTCCCTATAGATCGTGCGTGTGGAGGCACCGAGTTCCTCTGCCAGCTGTTTCGCTGTCAGGTTGTCACGGCTTAACAGCAAAAATACAATTTGTATCAGTCTGTCTATCTGCATATCATCCCTCTGCCTGTCTGACTGCTGCGGCAAGCTGCTTTAATCGGTTCAGACCATCGGAACTGTCCCCCAGCTGTTCTTCAAGTAACGAACAGGGAAACTCCGTACACTCCGCACAATTTTTACAGGCTTTCTCAACACCGCATTTTCTTATTTCGCAGTCCCCGCACATTTTTTTAGATGTAAACTCAGTATGACAGCCGAAACAAACCATATCTTCTTTTGAAAATTGATAATCATCCGTCGAATACGCTTTTGCCAGTCTGATTTGTTCTGCTGTATTTTTGCTGACAGAGGCAGTATAAATAGGACATTCGTCGCATTTTAAACCGCAATATGCTAATTCCATGAAAACATCCCCTCTCCTAAATATTTGTCATGCGGCGCTACCAGACATCTTTCAATCGACTTCCAATAGCTGTCGTAGAGATTTTTTTGTGCTGCCCCATAGCTTTCTTTCGTATCAAACTCCCAATAGAGCATATACTTGACGCTTTTCACGATGCGCGTGATCTTGGGCGGCGGCAGACCTTCTTTAATCTGCTCCATGTCGATATGGTATTCTCTCTTTACGAACCGCAGTAAGAGCAGCCCCTTTTGCTTTTCCAGAAACTCTTTTGCTTCCAGCATCAACGCCTCGAATTCATCAACCTTTTGCGGTTTGACTTGATAAATACATAGTTCAGTAAACGGCATATTCCATTCCTCCTTTGTCTCAGATGAGTTTATCATGAGAAATGCGACATCAGCGTGTCGCATTTCTCATGAATTTGTGAGCACTCTCTGACATGCATCAGCCTGTCATTATCAATATACCTCAACCACAGCTTCTTTCTTACCTGCCAATGCGTAGAAAAACCACTTGAAATTCTTGGCAGACAACAAGCATATCTTCTGAAAAATTCATATGGATCTCTGCCAGTTCATCCGCGAAAGCTTGCGCGTGGACCGTTCTCCAGTACGTTAAGCTTCGATCTCCTTCTCCCTCCTTATAGGAATGTTCCGCACTCACCTGCATAAAAAGTACTACAGAAACGCGGGTCGTCTTTGTGACACACACCGCTTCCCCATCGGTACGCAGTATGATATTGTGCTCTCCGACTTTGGGCAATTCGCATTTTTCATATTCATAAAATGGATAGGCAGATGCAGTAGCTGTTTTCGTTCCCGCTGCCGTCAATTCTGCCAGTAAATCCGGTGTTTTGCTGCCATAACACCACGCCTCATAACATTGTTCCTTATAAGATGGGTTTTCCTCAATATAGGCTGCCCACATTTCTTTTTCAGTCATTGTAATCTCCATTCCGCGCCACTGACGCTCGCGGCACAAATAGCATTCTTTGAAATATTTTTTAATTTTTATACCCATCAGGTATAACTTGTTAAGGTACGCCTTTTTTTGTATTCCGTGTTATATTTTTCAATCTATTCCCTCCATAGTAATCAGAATATCTCTATGAGACTGGCGGACGTCTTAATAATGTCCATAACTTCTTGAAGTTTTGATTCGTCAATTTTAGCGTTTCTCATACACATTCCTCTACTTTCTTCCATATCGAGCTGACTGATATTTTTAGAACCAACCGCAGTTCTTCGCTTTTAATGCCTAAACAAAGCGCTCAAAAAACGCCCGCCGCTCCGGCGTGACCTCCACGCCATAATAGGGGTTGTCCTTAGCGTAGTAAGGCCGCAGGATGGCGTCCATGGGCCGCCATTTTACCTCAAACCACTGGGGCATATATTTCTGCTCCCCCTCCGTCAACTCCCGGATACCCTCTCGCAGCTCCCGGTTCAAGATCAGATTGCGGATGATGCGGTCAATATCGTCGGCGGTCGAAGACTTTTCCCTGATATGATAATCGTAGATATCGGCGCCGTGGGCGGCCAATACCTCTAGGATACGGGCCGTCCAATCTTGGAGCTGCCGCTGCTGTTCCCGTTTCATTTCTCCAATCGAATTGCGTGCAAAATCGTCGAAAGAAAACTGCTGATAATAGTCCAGGGCGGCCCGCCATGCTTTTTTCGGGTGGAACTGCGGCAGGGAACAGGTGAGCTCCCGGTTGATGTCCATCCCCAAGTCCAGAAGGCGGCACAGGAGCTGAAAATAGCCCTCCGTCCGCGCCTTGGACGCTTCTGAAACGGTATGATTCGCCCGCAGGAAGCACTGCCCCAGGGCGTTGTCCCAAATCGGCGCATAGATGGAATAGGGCTCGGTAGGCTCGTCCCCATTGACGAAATTCACATCCGCGCCGAAGTCCAGCAGCAAGTGGGCCACCTCCAGATTGTCGCTCTTGATGGCCACCATCAGGGGCGACTGCCCGTCGTCCTTCCTGGGTGGGGCCTTGGCGGTGCAGGCGATCAGCTCCGGTTTCTTCTCCAGAATCTTTCGGACTTCCTCTACCTGGCCCCGCCGTATCATAGTAAATAATTTTTTCATAATAAGCACCTCCCGAATGGAACCTTCACTTCCAGTAATTTGCGCTATGTAGCGTCACCAACCTATTATGTTTGTACATTCCATATTGTTTTAAATATATCCTGCGAGTATATTCAATTCACCTGTTCCAGCCCTGTTAAGGTTCCATCACTATCATAAATTGTATATACCGTAATTCCCCGCGTTTCTTTCGCTTCATATCTTAATATGTCATGGTTGTCCTTCCGGTCAACAAACGTTTCAACCAACTGTCCGTTATAGTATAGGTTACCTACGCCGCTTCCTGGAATATTCGGGTCGTACTCAGATCCAATATATTCGAAGCCATAGACGCTGTACGGGGAGTATTGTTCTTCAAAAGCTCCTGATGGCAATTCAGAATATTTCACAGCCTGTGATGTAGCAAAAATTGCCCCTACACCAATCACCAAAATTAATGCAGCACCTATACATAGCCATGTTGTTTTTTTCATTATCATAAGAACTGGATTCCTCTCTCCAAGTTTTACCTTGATTGAAGCCATTGTACCATAGGCTTTGCCCATGAGCGCCACTCGCCTTTGCTCATTAACGCTCATTGTATCATAGAGT
The DNA here is from genome assembly GCF_005845215.1 of Clostridium sp. 1001271st1 H5. Classification (GTDB taxonomy): domain Bacteria; phylum Bacillota; class Clostridia; order Lachnospirales; family Lachnospiraceae; genus Enterocloster. The sequence goes on along the minus strand of NZ_SPHO01000005.1, from coordinate 50,762 downwards.
TCCACTGCGTGATTTTTCAACAAATTCCTTAATCCTCACACTGTCCGGTAAATGAATCATATGATGATATGTCAATGGCAGAAGAATGAGTCCCGTAACGGTATAACTCCCCCAAAACTTCTTAAGCCATATGGATTTTTTCACCTCCAGCAGACCACCCTCACTGACCAGACGTGCCAAAGACTCGTCAGAAGGCTTCCGTTTCAAATCACCGGGCATCAATGCTTTTAACAGTTCGCGGGTCTGACGCCCTACTGCGTTCCGGTAATTGATTAACTCCTGCTTTTTTACCTGTTTACTAAAGCCGATAATCTCATCATCCGTCATGGCATTCCCGGTGTCCTTTACGGAAACGTTCAGCCTTTCCATCCATTCATCACTGAATATCTGCGGCTTTTCTGCAATTAGAAGGTTACCCACCAGGTCTTCGATTCTTGCGATATGCCATAAATGCCACGCAATGGTTTCATCCTTTTCGGTAGGCATGATGCTGTAATCCTCGTCCTCCAGTCCATCCAATAATTCGTCACAAAACGTAGGTACAGAACTGGAAGAAACCTCGCCGGTGTGAGTCATTGCATGGATTTCAAGCGCCAGCTCCATCGCAGATTGAAAATTCCTGGGAGACTTGATTCGCCTCCGCAATTCATCTAATCTAGTATTGTAATCGTTCTCTATATCAACCATAGGCGGGCTCCTTGCATATAAATTTCTTCATCTCATTGTGGTTGGATCAGGTATTTTACATTAAATGTTCAAACACTTCATTTCCGACAGGACTTTTTCCGTGTTCCATGCGAGGTTCCCTGAACCAGCCCCTGACAGTGCAAGGCTACGCACGATTTTGCCGTCCTGCATGAACAACACCCTCTGCGCCCTCGCCGCGACCTTCGCATCGTGCGTTACCAATAGAATGGCTGTGCCAGCCCGATGGATTCCCGAAAAAAGCGTCATGATTTCATCGGAGGACTTCGAGTTCAGCGCGCCTGTCGGTTCGTCCGCAAACACGATTTTCGGGCTGCTCATCAGCGCACGGCAGATGCCCGCCCGCTGGAGCTGGCCGCCGGAAACCTGTGTGACGTCCCGCTGCTCCAGCTCCGCGATGCCGACCTGCTCCATCAGAGTCCTGGCCCAGACAGTCAGCTTTTTCACATTCCTGCGGTGATCCCGCATCTGGGGCAGAAGAATGTTGTCGAGTATGTTCAGATTTTTCAGCAGGGTGGGCTGCTGGAAAACGAAGCCCATCTTCGTTCTGCGCAGGTCCGTCAGCGCGTCGTCTGAAAGCCCGGACAGCGGTTTCCCCTCGAATGTGACCTCTCCCATGTCAATCCCGTCCATCCCGCTGAGCGCGTAGAGCAGCGTCGATTTCCCGGAGCCGGAGGCCCCCATCACCGCCACAAATTCCCCGCCCCCTATCTCCACCGAAACGCCGTCCAGCACCTTGCGGCGCTCGTCCCCGCTTCCATATGATTTTTCAATTTTTTCACTCACTAATAATTTACCCATGGTCTACTCCTTTATGGCCTGTGAAATCCGGATATCGTGGATTGCCGCGGTTCCCACCGCAATGGCGATGAGCGCTGTGAACAGCATAATCAGCGGGCAAAACAGATACGTCGCAGGCAGGTTCACGACAAAGCGGAATGCCGCCGCCCCGATCATGGATATCGCTGCCGCCGCCAGCTTTTCGCCCAGCGTTCCGGCAAGAACCGTGCCGCAGACAATCCCAACGGCCAGCACGGTGACGGCCCGCCACAGGTACTGTTTTTTAACGTCTGTATCGGTAAAGCCCATGGCTTTCATCACCGCGATGGAATAGCGGTCCTTTGCCACCAGCAGCTTCAGGAACAACAGCGTGACAAGCAGTGTGATTGCTGCGGCAACAACAACGGACACCAGCGACGCGGTTCGCACACTGCGCAGCGTCTGCCCAAAAGTCTGCGCGATATAGTCCTCGATGCCTGATATCTTGGCGAACGGGAAGCGGCTCCCATATTCCACTTTTTTGCTGTCAAGCTGGTTCGAATCCTTAAGGCTTATGCAGACGGTGCTCCATACCGCCTTGGTAGAATCGTCGGAGAAAACCGCTTTCGCCGTCTTTCCGCCGTTTGTGATGTCCGAGTAGATCCCGCAGACCGTCAGGGTTTTCTCCCCATCGGCGGTCAGCAGGGTCAACTCGTCGCCGGCCCCTTTTTCCCATTCCTCCGCACACAAGACCGACAGAGAAATCTCCTGTTCCGCGAGTGGCATCCGCCCGCTTACGCACGCTACCGGGAACACCGCATGGTCGCCCAGCTCCACTTTACTGTTTTCCGTGGTTCCATCCTCCAGCCTGACACCAAAGGTTTTCGTCGTCAGCACGGCAAACTCGGAAACCGCCGAATCCGCTTCCAGACAGGCTGCAATATCCGCCACCTTTTCCCCCATCCGGTCAATTTGCTGCAGATCCATGCGCAGATCGCAGCACCCTACCCCCATGTAGGTAATGAAATCCTTCGCGGAGATGGTGTAATACAGGTTTTGCGGCACAATCATGATAAATACCGCCAGAATCACGACAATGAACATCGTCCCATAGAGCCGCTTCCTGATCCATACATCCTGCATGCCGAGAGACAGGTTGAGGGGAATACCTCCGCCCAGCCGGACGGTTTTCGCGCCCGCCTGGTTCTGCCCCGCCATTCCGAATCGAATGGCTTCTGCGGCGGAAATCCTGCCAAAGCGCCGCAGATTGGCGCTCACGTAGAGCAGCACAAAAAGGAACAGGAGGAGGACACCGGCCAAACCGAGCAGAAACGCGGCCGTATCGTTGCCGCTGCTGCCAAGGTTTTGGCGGATGCCCCCGGTCATCAGGCGAACAAACAGCAGGGAGAGCCCAAATCCCAGGACGCATCCCGCCGCCAAAATCGCCCCATAGGTTGAGAGGTACAGACTGCGTATGTCCGACACGCGCATACCGATCGCTTTCATAGTGCCAATTTCCCGGTAGTCATCCTCAATTTTAGCGAGGAGCGTAAACCGGATACACAGGAGCGCAATCAGGATTACGAGGATGCCCACCAGCAGAACCACCGCAATCATGATACCGTCCGAAATGGCGCTCATCATGCGAAACAGCGGCCAAGTAAGCGCGGGGCCATTGGCCGGAAGTCCGGCCGCGCTGTAGGCGGCAGTGAACGCTCCTAAATGGGACCGATCGTCGAGACAGAATTCAATCAGGTATTCCACCGCGCCGAACGGCTCCAGACGGGCGTAATCCGCCTCGCTTACCACAAACCGTTTGGAGGACGCGAGGGCGGAGTTCATCTGGGAATCCCGGACAAAACCGGCAATGGTAAACCGCAGCCCGTGGATGGAGATGGTATCGCCCAGCTTCATCACTCCGTCCTTGCGGTAGAAAACAGGGGCGTACACTTCACCGTCCGCAGGGCGGACCGGGACGCCGTCAGCGTCCAGGAGAAAATCGAACTGCCCGCTCTGTGTGCAGAATCCGTTGTCCTGCAGCGAGCCGGAAAGTGTTCCTCCGTTTATTTCAATGCTGTCATTGTCCATATTGAGGAATCGGACCACCTGAAACTGCGAAACCTGCGCCTGCTCGGCGGCGAAGGCTTCGAGCCTGTCAAGCTCCAGTTCGCCGGTGTGCATCTGCATAAAGTGCGGCGTCCTGGCGTCCTGCATCAGCCGGTCGATGGAACCGGACAGGTTCGCCCCAAGAACGGCCGCTGACGACAGCAGCATGGCCGCCGCACTGACAAACAGCAGGAGCATGAGCGCTACCGCTTTGTTTCTGGCGATGTCATTCCAAATCATTCTGCTTTTCATAAACGCTCCCTTTCTCCAGTCCCCGAATCGATTTGATTCCAAAAAGGAATACTGCGGTTACACAAAGAAACAGTCCCGCCATTGTGATAAGAAAGCCGATTCCTCGTCCGGCGCCGACTCCGAAAACCGTTCCCACCGTTCCCGCCAGCGCGCCGCCGGGGAGCAGCAGAGGCGTAAATAAGTAATCCGCCAATACCCCGGATAGGGCATAGGCCGCCACATAGCCAAGCTGGGAGATGAACCCGATCAGCCCCCACGCCCTGCCCTGCAGGTTATTGTCAATATTCGTCCGAAGCAAAAAGTCAAGGCTTGCGTTGGCGAAAGGAAACATGGCGAATAGCAGGAAGCCGGAAATCCCAATCATCCAGATGTTTTCCCGCAGGCCGAATACCGCCATAAAGACACCCGACCCGAACAGGGAGAGGCTGAGCATCCGGGCATAGCCTTTTTTGATGGAAAGCCCGCCCAGTACGATGCTGGACGCCAGCATCCCCAGAGCGATGACGGTCATGAGCGTTCCAAGTGTATCACTGCCCGTGAAGCTTAAGATCATCGGTGAGGCGAGTGTCTGGATGATACCCAGGCAGAGTGTAACGACAGAACCCATGACCACCAGCGTCATAACGCCTTTTTTTCCTGTGACGGCCCGGAAGCCGTCTTTAAACTCCGAAACAAAGGACGATGCCTGATTTGTTTTTTTGCTTGGAAGCCCTTTGCGTACCGCCAGAGTGGTGGTGACGGTAACGAAAAAGGTGCCGATATCCAAAACAAGCAGCAGCCGGATATCGGAAATGGTCAGAAGGAAACCCGCTAAAATGGGAGAGATTAAATACTTGGCGCTCCCCGCCACCTGAACCAGACCGCTGGCCTTGCTGTACTGCTCCGGCGTGAGCAGATCGGTGATGGTCGCTTTATAAGAAGGCTCCAAAAGAGAAGTGAACACCGAACTGACAGCGACTCCCGCGCAGATTTGCCAAACCTGTGCCTGGCCGCGCGTCAGACAGACAAGGATATACAAAAGACCGATGGCCGAGAAGCTGTCTCCAATCACCATCAGGAGCCTGCGGTCATAGCGGTCGGCAAGCACTCCGGCGGGGACACTTAAAAGCAGGGAGGGCAAAAAGGCAAGTAATGTGACAAGGGCCATATAAGACACCTGCCCGGTCTGCTGGAATATATAGACTCCCAAACCGAAGGAGGTCAGCCCACTCCCGATAGCGGAGATAAAGTCGCCGGACCAGAGCAGCAAAAATTTTCTGAATTGGTTCAAAGTTCCTCCTTTCTTTCAAACAGTTTCGTGAAAAAGCTCAGCCGCCCCTGCTCCACACCCAACATCCGTTCCAAATGGAACGTAAACGCCTCAATACGGGCAGTAGTTTCCGGCTCCGTCAGCTCAAAAACACCATCGTCAAGAACCGTTTTCAGATAGATGACCGCCAGTTCCATACACGCAAGGGGGTAGGGCGTTTCAAACAGCCCCTCTTTAATACCGTCTTCTATGATGCCCGCCAGTATAGGAGGAACCTGCTGCATCGTGATCTGATTAATTTTTTGCTGCATGAGCGCGTTTTGTGGCTTATGGAGATGTTCCGTCATGGGGCCGCCTTCCTCACCGATGTGGAGCGCAGTAATCGTGCGGACAATCCGTTCCTCCACCGGGACGCTTTGATCTGCCGCTGCCTCACGGGCCGCTGACAAAATTTTCTCCATCTGCCGGTCAATGAGCGCATCCATCACATCCTCCTTGGACTTGAAGTGATGATAAAGGGTGCCCCTTGCAATTCCCACTGCGTCTAAAATATCATTGGTGCTGGTATTGTCAAAACCCTTTTTCATAAACAAAACCGCCGCCGCATCCAATATTTCATTTTTCCGTTCCGTTGCTTCCTTGACAATTCTCATATTTTTCGTCTCCTCTCTACAGACCGACTGTCTATCTATTAAAGGATAGCATCTTTTCATCTACCTGTCAAGCAGGGAATTTTATTTGCAGAGGAGTAATTTTACTGCAGAGCGTTATCCCTTCTATCAGGAAACGAAAATCTACATTTCTATTACCTCATGCGGAATTTTGGCGAGAAAGTCCGCTTCCTCAAGATTGGAAAAATACTCCCGCACAGCTATTTGAAGCTGTTCAAGAGAAATAATATCCCGTTCTCTTGGGGTATATTTACCGAACGGTGTGACAAGATCGACGCGTTCGGTATTCGTGCAGTCGGGATTTATCAGTGCATACGCCCTGCGTCCTCCCAGATTGAACCAGGCCTCGCAGATGAACTGATCTCCGACACCGTAGAACTGAAAAAATCCGTCATGGGATTCAAAAATCACATGATTTTCTTTGCCCTCCGCCACAAGAGATATGTAATAATCCGCTTCTTCAAAGGTAATTCTTTCAGTTTTTTTACCGCTTGCCGTTTCGACATCAGGCACTCGCAGCACTCCTGTTTTCGGCATCTCACCTTCTGCGACAGAGAACACCACGTCAACAAAGCTTTCAATACCGTCGTCCGCACCGTTAAGAATCCGTTTGTGAGCTTTGGTAAGCGGTGAAACGGTAGTTCCGCTGCCGGGAATACCGAGGATCGGAAGTCCATCGTCCTCAATCCAGACAAATCCCTTTTCAGCCAGCCCGGAGCGCAAAAGCATCTCCCCAATATATGATCCGAACAGAACCGCAACATTCCACAAAGTTTTTGCGCCGTCGTCACTGTCGTACTTGTCAAGACAGTCATGGCAGTCTCCGAGAAAATCATCGACATCTTTAGCGCTTTCTCTTGTGTAATCAAGGGTTATTCCACTGTGCATGGCATACTGCACCGCGTTCTCCGCAATACTTTTAGCAGCATCATTGAAATCTTCCATCTGAACTTTCCTCCTATTTATCTTCGCAACGGTACAACTTGAGTTTTATTTTTACCATCACTTGGCTATTTCTTAAACAAATTTAGCAGCCATCTTATTCGGCCGCCTATATTAAAAACACGAAATCCGAACAGTCTTATTGGTTTTACTTCTTTAGGAAATAATATTTCTTTTAAATTTCTCATTGATTACTACCATATTCCTCTCCAAAAACATTTTTAATAATGCTTTTTATTCAACTTTTTAAAAATAACTATATCGCATAGTAGTTTTCTACATGAATACGGTGCATTAATAAATTAAAGTTTTCTAATCCCACAAACTGGAATTTAATCAATTATTGTTTTCCAGTTTTCTGAATGATATGCTTCAAAACACATTTGTATTTGTTCTACATTATTTTTTTCTAATGCTAATTGAGGTAATTCATCAATACCAAAATATTTACTTTCTATTGTTTCAATGTTTTCTAAAAAACTTCCACCAACAACAGAGCAAAGTACAAAAATTTTACATACCTTGTAAGCATAAATAGGCAAATTATGTTTTTCTCTATCTTGTACGGCTATGACCAAATCAGCAGACACATCTAAACCTGCTTCTTCTTTGACTTCCTTAATTGTATTTTCCTTTACTGACACATCAACATCACACCATCCACCTGGTAGTGACCATGTATCATTTTTTTCATGTACTAACAAAATTTTATCTTGTTGAAAAATAGCAGCTCGCGTATCAATTTTAGGTGTTTGGTAACCTATTTCATTACAGAATAAATCTTTTACTTTTTCTAAAGGAATTCCTGTTTTATGACTAATCATTTCAGCGGAAATTTCTCTAATTCTCTCATATCTTTCCGTATCAAAATTATCTTTTGCATAGAATAGCCCTGCTTGTGCCAAACTCTGTAATTCTACCGCCCATTTTAACCATTGTTCATTTGTGTTCATATATCAATTACCTCGTCAAATTCAAAGTTGTCACTTTGACAAATTAGTTTCTCCACTCCACTACATCATCAATATTCTTGCGTGGTCTTTCTTTAGGAAATTCATTTGGATAACCAAATGCAATCGCTGCAATAAGTTGTCCGTCACTATCCAACCACTTACACAATTCTGAATATGCAAAATAAATGTCACATATCCAAAGACTACCTATTCCTTTTTCAGTAGCAGCAAGAAGCATATTTTGTATAGCAGCACTTATAGACTGAATATTACAGATTTCATAAACACGTTCTTCCGTTGATAATTTTTCCATAATACTTTTCCCCAATGAATTAACAACAAAAACTATCACTGGTGCTTCTGCCATTATATCAATCGTGTGTTTTGCAGCAGCTATGTGTTGTTTGCTCTGTGACAACAAGGTACTAACGCTTTCTTCTCTTTCGATTCCTTGACGAAAATTTTTTAGCATTTCCTCTTTAGCATTTCCTTGTATCACAATAAATTTCCACGGTTGTCTGTTTTTAGAAGAAGGTGCTTTTATTCCACTTTGGATAATGTCTGTCATATCTTTTTCAGATATAGGTTTATCTATAAATTTTCTTATACTTCGTCTATCATAAATTGCAGAAATCATTTTTACTCTTGTCCTTTCAAATTCTAATTTGTTCTGCCCGACAACCTGTAATTTATCAATCATACTTTTCAATGTTTACCGTTGCAATCGCTGATCGATTAGGTTCTCCGGTTTTCAGGTCCTGTGGGGCAGGAATTAACATCATAAAACCATCTTTTCTATATCGTTTTTCATAACCCTGTGCATATTCTTCTTCAACAGAAATATGCTGTACCTGTCCGATGATCATCGACGTAATACCTGCGCCGCTTAAATCCTGTATTTCTTTCAAGGTACACTCTATGTTTAAAAATGCTTCCTGTATCATGGGGGCATAAATGGTTTTGGCATTTACAACAGAAAAATTTCCCACTGAAAATTCATCTGCGTCGTAATCGTTATGGTTAATAGTATCTACCAGCTTATCATAATAGCTTATCGGCAAAAAATTGATACAAAAGCACTTTTCTCTTTGGATATTTGCATAGGTATGGGTATGCTGATAAAGGTTTCCCATGACAGCAAAAAAAGCTGTCTTATCGCCATGAAAACAACTCCATGCATGAAAACAGACATTCGGCTTTCCGTTCTCTTTCCATGTCGTGATTGCAAATAAAACGGTTGGTATGCCTGCTGTCGTTTCAAAATGTGAAAATAATTCAAATTCCTCTGGGTATAAGGGTTTGAAATACTGTGGAAATGCTTTCCCTATTTCTATTTTCATTAGAACACCGCCTCCCCTCTAAATCATTGTATCGTCTCGCAAAACCTCAGCCAAATTTATTTTCCGTATCTTTTTCCAGCCAAGATAATATGCAAATGTTACGGTTCCCCAAATAGCAAACAGGAAAGCGCCAATGGAAATAAATGGAGCTTCAGCAATAAAAATACTCACTTCCAGATAACTCCTCCGCAGCATAGCGCCCACCGCAAGAATGGCCAGCGGAATTGTAAACAATACCGGACGGCCGGCAATGACCAGTGCCTCAATACAGAACATTTTCCTGATTTCCTGCGGTGTCATTCCGACAGACATATATCTGGCAAATTCCCTCTTTCTCTGGCGCACAAAACCAAGTGTATTGGAAAACACGTTACCGATCCCAATGATTGCAAGCAAAACACAGAAGCCGCTGAAAATAGCCATCATTCCCTGAATCATTCTGTCATTTGTCTCCAGTTCCTGAATGCGATTCTCACTTTCCACTGTATATGTTTCCCCTATGGTCTGAATCATTGCTGTCTGCAGTTCATTTAATTCCTCTAACGTTTCATTTTTGTTGCCAAGAATGCAAATGTACGTATCGTCTTCACCCCCTGCAATTTTTTCCTTTATTTCCCTCCACAGAGACGCCGGCATAAAATGAACCAACTCATAATCATCAGACTTCCCATACTCCTCCCTTAAAGCAGGCACTTCCTCCGTATATGCTAAAACAGGGAGTTCCACCATCGTTTCTCCCTTTTCGGACGGTTTTATTATGCTGGTGTCTTTTTCTCCCTTTATATATTGCATATACTCCGGATGCCTGAAATCCGGATTTGTCATATCCCGGATCTGATTTCTGACAACTGCCCCATCAAGCCGTGGAGTAATGCCAATCTGTTCACAGTATCGCTGAAAGCTTGCATCATCCAATATAATAAGCGGGGCGTTTACCAGCCAGCCATCCTCTGTTTGTGCAACGGAATGATTAGAAGCATTGGAAAAACCACCAAAGCTTTTCATCTCTTCACTTAATTCAGCTTCTGTAATCATTCTTTTCGCTGCCGCTTTTTGATATGCAATGGAACTTTTTACACCGGAAAGGTCTTGTATGTCCTTTATTTTTTCAAAAGAAACCACATCTGTATCTTTGACTGACACCATCACGTCCCATACATTCTGATAACGCTCAAAATATGTTTCCCTTGTACTAATTTCCGACATCGAGAAAAAGCACTGCATGATTGTAAATGCCATGAAAGAAAGTATCAAACTAAGTGATGCTGTTCGCAGAGGTTTCCGCTGCGATTTCAAAGCCTGTCCTGCCAGTTCTCCTTCCATTCCAAATAAAAGAGTGAGAAACGGCGATTTTTTCTTACACTTCAGCTGCAATTCACCTGTGTTTTTAATCGCCTCCAGCGGTGTCAGCCTGCTTAGCTTTCGGGCAGGAAGCCATGCAGAAATCCATATGGTCAGAATCGTTACGAGCAAGGTAATAAAAAGTACATAGGGATGATAGCCGAAAACCGCCTCATGTCTGCCTTCTATCCTGCTTCCCAACAGCATATTTATAAAGTTCAGCAGCCCCCTGCTAATAACGATCCCCAATATATTTCCTGTCATAACGGGTATGGCACACAGAACAAATGCTTCCTGTAAAAGGCATGACCGTATTTGCTTTGGTGTAGCTCCAATGCTGGAAAAAATACCAAACTGGTAAATTCTTGCATTCATAGAGACCGCAAAGGAATTATGTATAATAACAATCAGTGAAACGGATGCCATTATCGTTATGAATAGGAACAGAGGAAACAGTAGCCTTGGCGCCGTATCCTGCGGATCACGTATGAAATACATGGCCAGAAGCTCATGATTATAAGTGACCGTTTCCGATTTTTCTCCAATCAATGTGACAATTCGGGACGTATCTTCAAACGCCTTCCTCATATCATTAAAATAAATGTCTATGGTCATTTCCTGGTTTCTGGTTTCTTTCTCATTTACCACTGCATCCTTTACGTTTCCAAAGGTTTTTATGGTTTCCACATCTTCTGCATCAAATGCTCCTGTAATCCGGCTTTGCCAACTGCCTTCTTCCAGTTCAATTCTTTCAACCTCGTATTTCCATGTATTATAAAATAACCCGCATAATAATGACAAAAGCAGTGCTGAAATAAATGCAGCAATCATAATGGTAATGCCAGACGAACGATTATTTTTAATATAGCCGGATGAATAATCTCTCCACATATCCATTACCTCCGACATTCATCACTTTTGATGGCGCCGTCTTCTATGGTTATAATACGGTCTGCCTCTAAAGCTACCTTTTCATCATGAGTAATCAGCAGAATCGTCTGCCCCAGATTCCGATTAGAGAGCTTTACCATATCAATCAGTTCTTTCGTGTTTTTTTGATCCAGATTTCCTGTCGGCTCGTCCGCCAAAAGCAGTGCAGGGCGATAAATCAGAGAACGGGCAATCGCCACTCGTTGCTGCTGCCCGCCAGACAACTGATTCGGTAAAAATTCAAGCTTATCAGAAATCCCAAGAGAATGGACTACTTTTTCAAAATAGTCTTTGTTGGGTTTCTTCTTATCAAGTGCAAGCGGCATAAGAATATTTTTCCGTACAGTAAGCGTGGGAATCAGGTTATAAAACTGGTACACCAGGCCTACCTTTCTTCTTCTGAAAATTGCAGCCTGTGTCTGATTCAGCCTGGAAAGATCCGTGCCGTCTATTGTAACTTTTCCACTTGTAGGTTTTTCAACGCTTCCTAAAATGTGCAGCAGTGTGGATTTTCCTGAACCGGATGCTCCAACAATCGCCACAAATTCCCCCTTCCTGACTGTCAGGTCAATTCCATCCAATGCGGTCACTTGATTATTGCCAAAGCCGTATACCTTGCGAACTTTTTCGCACACTAAAATGTCCATTTCGTTGTTTCCTCCTATGGGGCTTTTGAAGTTCCCTATTATTATAGCAAACGAAAATTACAACTCAGTGACAATAAAAGCGAATTTCAAAGCAAGCACCACCGTCTGGCATATTTTTAGCATGTATCGTTCCGTTTTGTCTCTCAATAATCTCTTTTGCCAATGCCAGCCCTATGCCGATTCCTCCGGCACAGGCATTTTTCCCCCGGTAAAACCGTTCAAAAAGGTGTGGAATATCCTCTTTGGCAAATCCATTTCCTTCATCCCAAATCAAGATTTCCGTATATAATGGATTCTGTCCATATGTACAGTGTATGAGACCTCCCCGGTTATGTTCCATACAGTTTTTCATCAAATTTATGACTGCCTCCATCGTCCACTCCAAATCGGCTGTGATCGCCATTTCTCCTAGCTCTGGAATGTCAATCGATGTCCCGGATTCCGTAAACAATTCCTGTAAATTATCGGCGGCAAGAACAAGTACCGTCAGAACATCTATTTCCGCTTTTTGAAGAACCAGTGTACCTGCATCAAACCGGGATAAAACAAGCAAACCTTCCTCTAATCGGGTTAGTCTTAAAAGCTGCTTTTGTATTTTTTCCGTCTGTTCTCGTTTATTTCCTTTTCGCATGGTCTGCACAGACAAAGAAATGGCAGTGATTGGCGTCTTTATCTGGTGTGCTATATTGTATAAATTTTCAGCATAATCATTTCTCACCTGAACCGCTTTATCTTTTGTTTGATATAAGAATGTCACCGTCTTGTAAATTTCATCTTCCAGTTTAGAAAAATCATCCTCCCCAGAGGCCGATAAAATCTCTGCTTTTCCCATATTAACCTGTTCCAAATAATCGGCTAATGCACGAATACGCAAATTTTCCTTTCTGTTCCGGTATAAAAAAGTAATCACAAACAGAATACTACCTGCCAGAAATCCTATGGCCGCAAAACACAGATTTTGCATAAAAGAAAAACCGGAAAAGTCAGCGATACCATATCCCCATTCAGACAAAACATTACGTCCCCATGCACCATTAACAGTTCCACTTGTATATTCTTTCAATGCTCTAAAAATTATTTTCTCTGCTTCCGGTTCCTGCTGAAGCATTACACCGCATATTTCATTTAATGAATCAAATTGAAGCCGGCTGTAATAACGAGAAGTCAGCATCACAGCAATCGCAGAAGCAATCAGACTGACAGACAGAACAAACCCTATCGTTGTCAAAACATTCTTCCGCCCACTCATTTCGTGTCCTCCATGCGGTATCCAATGCTCCTGACCGTTTTCAGACAAGAAGGCTGATGCAGTTTATCCCGTAAGCGCTTCATGGTCACTGTAAGTGTGTTGTTATTCACATAATTTCCATTCACATCCCATACCTGCTGCAATATTTTTTCCCGGGTAACCGTTTTTCCCTTATTCTGCATCATGTACAAGAGCAGTTGATACTCCGCAGCACTTACATTTATTTCTTCTGAACAGTAAGAAACGACTCGCCGGTTCTGGTCTATTCTGATTTCGTCACAAGAAAGATACTGCTCTGCAACATTACCGCTTCTGCGAAGCAACGCCAATATCCGTGAGTATAATACTTCTAAATCAAAGGGTTTTACCACATAGTCGTCCGCACCGCTTTGAAACCCTGTAACAATATCACAGGAATCCCCTCTTGCTGTAATAAAAATAATCGGAAGCTCTCTCCAGTTTCTTCGTATCCATTGACACAGGTTATCTCCTCGGCCATCCGGCATATTCCAGTCTACTAAAACAATGGCAGGAATATCGTCTCGCAGCGCCTGCTGTGCGTCTGCAATCCTTTCCAGAATTTTCACCCTGCATCCCCGCTGCTCAAGATAGTCTTTTACTGCCTGTGCAATATTTTCATCATCCTCAATATAGTAAACTTCTGTCATTTTTTTGTACCTCCGCTATCTCTATCATCTACCTTCCCCTCCTTAGTATGCCTGCAAAGGCTTTGACTTTTTGTTTATTTGCAAAAGCTACAATCACTCCAACTGCTAGCAATCACCTTATGGGTTTCTGACTGTAGCTTCTTTATCAATAGCCGTCAAATGATAGACTTCCATATTACCCGCTTTAGTCCTTGCCCAGAGCGAATACGGCGCTCCATTTTGGGTGAAGTACTCTTTATATTCCCTGCCATCTACCAGCAATGTTCCCATATCTATAGTCAGATTGTAGTTGATGGACTCAGCAGCCGTTGTTGTTTTGATTATAACATGCCCCATATCATTGTTCAGATTTATTTTGCCCTGAATATCTCCTGTTATTTCAATATCGCCTGCATCACATTGTATATCCGTGGTTTCGACGCCTGTACTGCTGTCATGACTCCTGAAAACCGATTTTCAAGGTCATTCCCGGCAGGGAAACCCCCTCGTTTAAGGTAATGGTATGCTTATCGTCCGCTGTAAAGCCGATGGTCTCCCCGTCACGCAGGATTACATCATATTCCAGAACATAGGATACCAGACTGACCAGGAAGTCCCTCACCTCTGATGGCTCGGCTTTGGCGTCCAACACTTCCATCTCGTCCTTTCCAAAGATATCCATGCCATAGGTGTAGCAGCATACGCCCTTCTCACTTCGGTAAAGTCCAAACCAGATCCAGTTAAAGACAGGGAGTTCATCCTCCTTCATCATATCCGCAAACCCCTCATAAACGCGCGGCTCAAACACAACTCCGCTGGTATAGACACCGGTAGCATTTTTCTGCCTGCAGCAGCAGGAGACAATCTTGGTAAAGAGCTTGCCGCGTTCCAAAAGATTTTCTTCCTTGCCCAGCACAGCGACTAAGAGATGTGCCTTATGCGCTCTGGCTGTGTTCACAGCTTCCGGCCACATATAATTGTTTTCCGCATTTTTCTCTGCTTCACCATCGGGAACTGGAGCAGGCATCAGGCTGACCGCAGCGGTCATATTACCAATATAAAACACCAAGGGGACATCGTTTCCCTTTTCATCTTCATCCTCCGCCACTTCTAAATCCCATTTTTCTTTCAGGTCCAAAATCAGCTGCCGCTTATCCCAGCAGGGCTCTGATAATAAGACAAAACCAGCAAATTTTCCACTGCTCTCCTTGCGCCTTTCCTCCTGTTTTGCTTGCTCCATCCAATAGACTCGGAGCTGTTCCACAATCTCTGTGGCCGCTTTAACGGAAGCCGCCTCATGGTATTCCTCCATATTACTGTAGACATGGCCGCAGTGTTCCAGCGTCTCTCCCTCATAGCCGCCGCATACCCCCAGCAGCCATTTTCCCAGGAGGCTTCTTTTATATTTAAATATGTAATATCGCATTCCATGCAAGTCAAATGTTCCTGTACATTCAATCTTCGTGGGAATTTTACCGAGTACCTGTGGGTGGGATAACCACTCCACCATTGAATTTTTTGCCGCTTCCATCTGTGCTATTCTCATAATTTATGATTCTCCTTTTCCCAACTCAAATTGTATTTTATCAGATAAAACCACCTTGCGGGGAATATAATATGTCTGCATTATAGTATCGCGATTGACTACTTGATACAATATCCATCTATAAAACCTCCCATGCATATTTTAGTTACTTTTGACATCTGCCTTTCATGATTCAACTTGACAACTTCCATTTTTTCAGTCCCAACAACTGGAAGTTATTTAACTGCTCAAGCATAATAAACTCCGTCGCCGGCAGAGACAGCATGTTATTTTCCCTTTTCCGTATCTTCCTCCCTTCCTGTCCAGAAGCTTTCAGCAGGAACCGGCCTCGCAAAATAGTAACCCTGCACTTTGTCACAGCTCACCTGCCGCAGAAACTCAATATGCCTTTTCTCCTCTATCCCCTCTGCCACCGTAACCATCCCCAGTTGCTTTGCCATGTTCATGACATTAGAAATCAATATCCTGGCCCGGTCCCTATATTGATTATCAGAAAAGAAGCTTCTGTCTATTTTCATGATATCTACCGGCAGGTTTTTCAGCAGGCTTAAGGAAGAATAACCTGTGCCAAAGTCGTCCATTGCCATCAGAAATCCATTTTTATGAAGCTGCTCAACCATTTGGATTATGATTTTCTCATTATCCCACATGGCAGTTTCCGTCAGCTCAACAACCAATAAATGATGCTGGATTCCATATTGATCCGCCAAACCGCATAAGTCCTGAATAAAATCCAAATTTTCCAGGTGCCTGCGGGAAAAATTCACTGCAATTTCTATTGGGGTTCTCCCTTCATTCTCCCATTTTTGCATCACTCTGCACACCTGTTCAAATACATAGAAATCCAGTTTTGTAATCAAGCCCTTCTGCTCCAGGATAGGAATAAAATCGTTCGGAGGAATTAAAATTCCCTCCTTTTCCCAGCGTACCAGTGCCTCTGCCGAGGCCAGCTTTTCATCACTCAGACTATACTGAGCCTGTAAATAGATCTTGAATTCACCATTTTCAAGCGCGGCATCCAGTTGATGTTCAACCTGCTGTTTCCATAATGCCTGCTTGACAAGCTCCTCATCATATGTACAGACTTTTTCCCCGAGTTCTTTTGCTTTGCCATGGGCTATATTTGTTTTTTCCACGGCCTCAACTGCACTCCTGCAGTTATCAAACGATATAAAATAGCGGCCTTCTATTACTTCTATCGGATATGAAAACCCCGTTCCCATACGCTCATAAAATTGATTCCAGACATTTGACCTGACTATATCCAGTTCTTCTGGAGTAGGGCAGCATAAAAATACATAAAATTCATCATCGTGAGCCCTGCAATAACATTTAATTTTTCTTTCCTGCTCTAAAGTGGCGGCAATCGTTATAAGAACCGTATTTCCAACCTCTTCCCCTAATATTTTATTGAGAAGTTTAAATCCCCTGATATCAAATTTGGTCATTAAAACCATATCTTCCGGATGGTCATCTATGAATTTCTGGACATCCAGCTTAAACCTGGAAAGATTGGGGCATTTACACAACTCATCATAATACGCCACTTTCTCCAGAATAGCCATATATCTTCTCTGCTGCCGCATAATCAGCAGACCGCAAACCAGCAAGCAAATAAGAACCAGCCCCGATGCGGCTGCAAGCCTGGAGGTGATTTCCGTGGCATAGGCCGTTCCAATGTCATGGCGTAACAGGGTGAATATGTACCAGCCGCCATATCCTACCGGATTGTAGTGGCAGTGCCATCTTATTCCGTTTATATCAAATACCATATGCCCGGATTTTCCCTGCTGGATATCCGACAACACGCATTCCTGATTGCTCCCTTTTATCACCTTCATATAATCCCTTGCATTTTTAAACGGGACGTCCTGGCTGCTGGTATCATCCGTTGGGAGAACTACACTGCCAGACATACTGACCATGTAGGTTACCCCTTTTCCATCGAAGGAAGGGAGGAAAAGGTTATTCAATTTTTGAGGAGTATAACCTCCAATCAGGACAGCGATTGGCGTCCCCACGTCATCTGATATAACAGGAACCATAACAGGGATAACTGTTTTATCTGCAAAAAGAGTGTCCTCCACATCGCCAACTACAGTTTCTCCCTTCATGACCTGTCGAAAGAGGGCATCGTCAAAAACCTCCAGCTTGTTTCCTTTATTATCAATTCCAACACCATCTGTACCTACTTGCGCAAGAACACTGAACCCTGTATTTTGTATAACCTGATCCAAATAGGAATCTAATTCCTTTTGTGGGAGTTTTTCCAGCTGCAAGGCAATATTATTCAGCGCGCTGATATCTGCTTCTATCTTCTGATGAAGATTAAAGGTCTGCTGTCCCGCCGTCTCATTTAATGTCTGGTGAATGGAATCCGACAGCATACGTTTAAGACCCAGGCTGCCATCACACATAATCCCAACTACGGCCAGAAGCATAAATGCAAGGATACACCCTACCGGTATAATATATGATTTTCTTCTTTTCATAATATGCCTCTAACCTTCCCAACACAAATAAAACAGGTGTAATGGTATTTAAAAGTCCTTTTCCCTGCAAGACAGCAATCATGCACTTTTAAATTTTCCGTCCACCAAACTGGAGGCCCTTTAATTTAAGTTCTTATCAAAATATGCTCTGACCATATCCCAAAACCCATTGTAATCATTATGTAAAGCAGTCTGGCTATTCAAATGATCATACCGCCCTTTTTCCCAACTTTTTTTAGTACCGTTTCGTCAAGAACTTCTGTTGTTTTAAACAATTCCATCTTAGGCCGTCCCTTCCATATAGTTCTGAATCATGGCAATATACTGATCTCTCTTTCTCAACGATAGGCGGTAACTGTCCCCATTTTTCATTCGAATGAGTATGCCCGTGCTGAAAAACACAACCCGATAGGGAGTCACCGATTGAATTTCCGAATACGAGATTTCAAACTTGACACGCAGCTTTTCAATCACTCCATTTCCAACAAAAATGATACGTTGATTGGTAAATAAATACTTTCCCGGAACCTGACTTCTAAACGTTCCGGGAGTCTCCCAGCAATCTCCTCCTGTTTCCTTTACACACTCCTCACCAGGGAGTAAATCAAAATCCTTCATGGGTGTTCCTCCTCATTAACCATTTGCTCTCTGACATCCCTGTTCCTGCCATTTTCTTTTCCTCCCGCCGTGATATATTTATATTTTATAAATTTCTCAGACATGGTATCAGATACCGCTGCCTCATAATTATTGTCCATATATGATTTTCTCCTATTTCCTGAATCACTTATGTCTTTTCCTTTTATATGTATAAACCATAATCAGTACGCCTGATGCCAGGAAAAAAATCCCCATCCCAAGCAGCCCGATAGCAGAACTTTTATAATCTTCTCTGAGTATCTCAACATACAGTGAATTGCTCTCTCCATCCATTTTTCTCACTTTACCGATTATCGGTTCATGGCTGGACGTTATCTTTTCAATCTGTTGGACAAAATTATGATGGATTCCGAGGGTAACTGATTCCCCTCCAAGGGTTCCTTCGTAGAAGTGCATATTTTCCGTTCCATCTGAATACCTGGATACCTTTCCTGTGTCATTGAGGGGCGTATCAAATGTTACGATTTCTCCCTCAGTCAATTGCCAGGCCGATGAGACCGGAACCGGCTCTTTAAAATCCAGCCACATTTTGGATGCGAATAAATAGATAAAAATAAAAATACCCAGGCCGCCGTACTTCACTAATAGAATGATACCCTTTATCATTTTTCTTGCACTCATACAACATTCCTCCCGAATCATTCCTTTCTTAGAAGTTCCATCAGCCCATTCTCCCTGGCTTTAATTTCCCGATGCTCCTTTATCATTTTGTTTCTTCAAACGGCAAATTTTAATTTTTTCGTTCCGTGATTTTAAAAATACCATCAGCTCGTCTAATTCTTCCAGACTCAGCTCGTTTTTGAAAATCGGAACAAACTGATTGCGTTTCGTCTGTAAAGCCAAAATATGTTCTGTTTCAAAAGCCCGTTTCAAAAAGGCATATTTGAATTTTCCTTCCCCATGGTTGGTTTGATTTATCACTGCCAGTCCTTCTTCATCAAACCAGCTGGTATATTGATAGCCCATTACCCCATTGAAGTCCTGCATATCGCGCAGATTCCTTTTTACTGTTATCCAGCGGAACAGGACGTACTGCCATAATACAAAAAACAAACCGACAGAAAAGAAAACCGCCGCAAGTGCAGGGTATCTTGCCGCACTGAGGGCGAGACTAACTATGAAACAAATAATTGCTGCTCTTTTTTCTAATTTAGGAATTCCCCATTTAGCGACCTCTCTCAGTATCGGTTCATCAAGAACTCCTGTTGTTTTAAATAACTCCATATGATGATTCCTGCTCCTTTCTTCCATTCATGCGCTCTGCAAACTCCTGCTTTTCCATCTCATGTTGAACAGTCCTTCGGACGTATCTCCAGGCGGCGCAGAGCATCTTCAAACCGTCTGACGTTCTCCTCCTGCCCCGCATACTGATTCGCTGCCAGCATCTTTAGGTATTGAATCCTTAATCGTTCCCCATTCACACACAGGATCTCAAAGATACACCAATCTGAAAAACGAACTTCCTTTTTTACATGCCTGACATCTAGCGAATACCGTTCTGTCCACGCTGTTTCTTCCATTGACGGCCTTTTTAAGACGGCAATGAATAGATCACTTCCGCTAAGCCTCACAAAACTGAGTCTTTTTTTCCACCTTCTGCCTGTTTTCCCACGTCTGTCTGTGACGCCATAAAAACAAAGCTCCAATTCTTCTCCCGGCTTCAATAAGCCCGACAGAGCAGCCATCATCTGTTCTTCATTTTCTCTTTGGAACTCCTGGTAATTTCCATCCTCCAAAACCTCTAAAAATGAAAAATCCTCACTCCCGGTCAGACCTTCGGGCCATTTTTCCTGCAGTTCTTTTCTACATTCAAAAGCCTTGCTGCGCTGCCCTAAGTTTAAATAGCACAGAAGCATCTGGGCAACGGCCGCCTCCTGCCCCGTATTCTTTTTCCGAAAAGGCCAGCACCAGCGCCGGCATACTTCTGCCCAGGCATGACGCTCATAAAATGCATAGCTCTTCCTGAAATACAGGATTGCTTCATCATAGTTCCGTTTTCGGCTCTTTCTTCTGCCTTTTCTTTCATATCTGTTCACCCCCCCCCCCTCAAGCAATACGGGGAGGGCAAAGAAGAACAAGAACACCGCCAGTAACCGCAGTTCAAACATGCCAGGTTTAACAGGCAGATAGATTATACTGATAAAGCAAAAAACAATATAGATTACATTCTTAACAGTGTTAATCAACATAAAAGTCCCCCTCATGCCACCCCCACACAGCTTTGCGCTGTTGATTCCTGATAGTCAGACCGTGATGTGCTTCATGAAATCCATAAAATCCCCGAATGCTTCTGAAAACTCCCACTTGCCCATACCATGCAGCGCAAAGTAGACGGGCGATTTTTCCAGCGTAAGATCAATACAAAAAGGATCGGATTCCCTGTCCGCAATCACAAGATAGTCTTTATTCCAACTGGCAATACTCTTTTTTTCAACCGGATTATAGCTGTAGACCCTCTGATAATAAATGAGATTTTGGGCTCCATATACGGTAACAGGCCCATGATATCCTCTCAGCTTAAAATCCGCTCTAAGAGGCGAAGCCTTTCCAACCAGTTTGTGGGACAAGCCAGATTTTGTTCCTTCTCCCGTTTCAGTTTCAGCTTTTTTTCAATTTTTGCATATACCTCTTCTGCAGCTGTTTCCGGGAAATCCAGGCAAACATGGCGGACTGGCTCCGCATATCCGTTCCCGCAGGGAAATCCCTGTTCTGCCCAGTTTCGTATCGCCTCATAATCGATATCACTCTCTTTCCAAAATCCGGGATACAAAGATTTGCCCTGTTCAAACGAATTATTGGTTGCCTTTGACAGCTGCAAAATAATATTTGCTTTACACTCCAGAGGAAAGTCATCATGAAATATAAATGGAGTCAACGCATCACAGGCCGCTTTACCAACTGCTTTGACGTATCCCCTGATTGCCCAGTACACCTTGCTGCTGTCCCCAGACTGGATACAGGACATAAAAAAATCACGGTATTGAATGTCCCCCTGCTCCATCAGCGCTGCAACTCTCTCCACCGCAAAACCACGGTGAAATTCAACCAGTCCTTTATCACCATACCGCATAAGAGCTCCCATAATTTTTTCTCGGTTCTCTTCATTGATTCTCTTCGCAATATAAGAAATTGCATTGTACACAGCAACGCCGTCTGTTATCTGTTCCAGCTTTTTTATCTTCTTGTCTATTAAATCCATGTCTACTCCCAACTTCCCCGTTTCATTTTTCTGTTTTCATCCTGTATGTATAGAGCATCGTTAAAGTTCCTGATACCAGAAAAAAAGCTCCCATGCCAAACAAACGTGTGGCAGTGTTTTTATAATCTTCCCGGAGAACTTCAACGTACATGGACTTATTTCTGTCATCCGTCTTTCTCACTTTACCGATTACTTTAAAGTAGTTAACAGACATCAGTTTGATTTGCCAGATAACATCTTGAGGGATTGCCAGGGTTACCGGATCGCTTCCAATTGTTCCTTCGTAAAAGTACAATTCTGCCTGCCCATCCCAATCCCCCGATATCTCTTTGTCACCACAAAGAATTGTATAAAATGTAACAATTTCTCCTTCGCTTAACTCCTCTGCTGATTCAACCGGAACCGGCTTTTTTAGGTCCTGCCATGTTTTAGATACAATAAAATAGACGAAAATCAGAATCCCCAAGCCGCCGAACTTCAAGAATACAAATACATTTTTTATGATTTTGCCTATACACATATATCTTTTCTCCCACACCATATACAAAAAGCACCGCCTTCCTCAGGCAATTTTTACCGTAATGCAGGTTCTTTCATGAAGCATAGCAAAAAAGCAAGCATACAGTGCCTCATGCTTACATGCATACTAAAAGTACAAATAAACCACCCGGAAAAACTTTCCCGGATGGCCGATTGTATTTCATCACAAGTTTTCTTCTTTCCGACAGAATTTCATATGGTAATTATACCGTCTGCCAGAAAAGTCCGCAGTTCTTTTCATTACATTTCCATATATGATTCATTACACCTCTTTCGTATTTCAGATTGTTTGGTATGTTCAGCTTTTTCAAACGATTCTCCTCTCATTACTCTACTGCTTCAATCGACTCAACAATATTCAGTCTGGCAATAGAGCGCAAAGGAACAGCCGTCGCAAGCAGGCAGGCAACAATAGAAAATGCAGCGGCCTCTATGATGGAAAAATACGGGATAGCTACAAACTGTAAGGTGTCGGTTGTGGCGGCGCTTACAAAGACTGTGCAGATATAGCCTAATAGGCCACCAATCACAGCAGCGAAAATTCCATAATACGCCCCTTCCCAAAGGAATGTTTTATACAGGCTTCTCGTACTCATGCCAATAGCCCGTTGCATACCGATCTCAGATACACGGGTATGAATATTGCTGTAAACAGTATTGATAATATTCAGTACTCCAATCAACCCGATAAAGAGAATCAGTCCCCAGCACAGCATTTTGATCTGTCCAAAACTTTCCTCCAGTTGAGCGTCGCTCTGAAGATAGGAGAGCCAATGACTTCCCGGATTTTTGTCGCACCAGCGATTCAGCCATGTCTCAAATTTCCCGGTATCGGAGTTCTCTTTCAGAGTAGGATATACTTCAGAATACTGCGAATGCCCGGTCAGATTATCATAAGCAGTATCGCAAACGATAATCTGCACACCGTTTATGAAGCCGCCGTTATTGATTGTGACAGGTTGATCGGCAACGCCAACCACTTGAAAATCTACACCGTTTACTGATAGGGTATCGCCAATTTCAAAGTTCGTACTTTCAACAGTCTGGCCTTCATAAGAAAAAGCTATCGGATTTTTGACAATGCAAGCAGAACCGGACAGCAAATCCTGAATATCCTGCTCACTTAAGTCTTTCACATAAGAGGTCAAACGCTCATCATTAAGCCCTGCAATTTGCATAGACTCCCAGGATTGCAAAGGGACATTCAATTCCAGAGGAAGCCCGCCGTCCTCGTCTTGCACATACACGGATAGTTTTGTTGTAGCGAGTGACGCCAATTGATCCTGCTCCCGAAGCTGGTTGACACTTTGAGGCGGAATCCCAACCGTTTCATTTGTAATCGCATAATCACCCAGGTGTATTTCCTTTACGCTGCTGCTGGTATCAAGGATCGCCGTAAAACTTTGCAGGGCTACAAAGACTGTGATACTCATAACCAAAGAAAGAATAGTGATTGCTGTTCTGCCACGCCCACGCATTAAGTTCAGTCGTGCATAATAGCTTTCAAAGTTTCGGATTTTCTTCTCTCTCCGTACACGGCGTTTAATTTTTGCAGACTGCCCGGACATAGCAACCGTTGGGGACACATGGGCTGCATACCGGGCCGCAGGATAAGCCGCCAGCATGGCGAACAGCAAAGTAATAACAACGCTTACAAGGAGAAATCCTCCATTTGATACACTTGCACCACTAATTGAGTTATGCAATTCTGCGGTGGTATCCGCCATGAACAAATCGGGATTGAGAACGCTTGTAGCAGCAATCAAAATTCCCTTTGCAGATAGCACACCTGACAGCAGGCCGATGGGAATGCCCACGCCGCAGAGAATGAGCAGTTCAAGAGAAACAAGACGATAAATTTGCTTTCTTTCACTGCCAATAGCCCGAAGCGTTCCATATTCTCTGATACGCTTTGTAACAGCGATTTTCAGGACATTATAGATCACCAGGCCAGCCGCAAGCAGAACGAGCGCACCGACCATCACGCAGGCAATCGTCATAAAGGAAAAGCCTGTATCTGTATCAGACGCACCACTCTCAGCATAGGAGACCCCAAGGGCATCCAGCAAGACCCAGTTGTATTGAATACTCCTGTCCTCCATATTGAGGGCCCGTGCCAAATCATCCACAATAGCCTTGAATTGCTTTGTGCTGCGGGTTTTGAAATCGGTGGAATAGAGCATATAGCGATCCGGCAAATACATGGAAGCCGTACCTGCGCCTGCTATGGCCTCCACACTTCCCGTTGCATAGCCAATATAATTACTTTCCAAAATACCGCAGACATCAAATGTTGCAGTGTATTTGCAGGACTCCTCCGTATCATACAGGAGAGAAATGCTCACGTCCAATGTGACCTGACCTCCTACTTGAATATCTTCGGGCAAATACTGCAGCACACTTTCAGGTAGTGCAATTTCGTTGGGAGCTGTTGGCAATCGGCCTGCTTTGACTTTGTTGATAGAGGGATAGGCGGCCAGAGCTCCATCCAGGTATTCCCGCAAAAACAGGGACAGTCCGCTATTTCCAAGTTTTGCAGAACCGAGATTGATTAGACTGCCCACATCTACCAGCCGGGGATCACCCGATAGTTCTGAAGCCTGTTTTTTTGATAATTGATGAAATGTTGCATATCGGTCTCCGTTAAGGGATGACGCCTGCTCTACTCTCATTCCCTGTAAAATACCAAGGGACTGCCCGATGGCGGTGGTCATCACGCTGGACAGAATTACAGCAATCAAAACAAGAATGGCCGTTATCTTTTGTGCTTTTATCTCTTTGAGCGCCAGGGACAGATAGGATTTCATTTTGCCTGCACCTCCGAAAGTACCCCGTCAACAATGGTAAAACGGCGGTTGGCCATTTCAGCAATCCGTGGGTCATGGGTAATAACAACCAAGGTCTTTTTCAATTTTTTCTGAATGCCACACAGCATTTTCATCACTTCGCCACCGCTTTTGCTGTCCAGGTTGCCAGTCGGCTCGTCGGCAAAAATGATGTCGGGATTTGAAATCAGCGCACGGGCAATCGCCACACGCTGCTGTTGTCCCCCAGAAAGCCCATGCGGCAAATGAGACAGGCGGTTTTCTAATCCCAGGAGAGCTGCAAGCTCCCGCAAATAACCTTCGTCTGCCTGCCGCTTATCCAAAAGCAACGGCATAATTATGTTTTCACGGGCGGTTAGTACCGGGAGCAGATTAAACTGCTGGAAAATGAAGCCGATCTTTTGACGGCGGAAAGCAGACAGCGTTTTGTCACTTCCGTTGTGAATATCGGTATCACCGTAGAGGACGCACCCTTTTGTCGGTCTGTCCAATCCGCTAATAATATGGAGCAAGGTGCTTTTCCCGCTCCCGGACGGCCCCATGATAGAAATAAAATCTCCCTCATGGATCGTCATACTTGCGTGATCGAGTGCGATGACTTTATCTTCATTCGCTCCGTAGATTTTTGATATATCATTCATTTGAATATCCATAAAATACTCTCCTTATCGCTTTGATAAGGAGAGTATAAAAGGTAATTCTCAAGAATTCCTCAAGGTTTATTGATTTTTATTGTTGCCCGCACAAAAGCACCGTTGGAAGTATTTTCGATTTTTAAGGCTCCACCATGCTTTTGACAGAGCAGATTGCAGATATATAACCCCATACCAAAATGGTCTGTTCCATCATGTCCCTTTTGAAAAGGCTGGATGCCCTTCTGTATGAGAGCCGGAGGGAACCCATTTCCATCATCCAGAACAGACAATTCCAAGGTTTCATCGCTTACGGCACAGGTAAAGTGAATAACCTGCCGTGCAAATCGCAACGCATTGGAAACAAGGTTTTCTGCTATTTGGAGTAGTACAGACTGATCTATCACGAGCTCGTCTGTGGAGCCAGCAGCTTCAAACTCAATTTCTTTTCCGCTATCCAAGCCAACCAATTGAACCGTCTGTTTGAGTTCGGTAAGGAGAGTGTCCCAGCCAATCGTTTTAGCTCCGAGAGGGATTTGGTCTAACCGCTGAACGCCACTCATAATCTCTACATATTTTTCAATTCGCTGTGTATATCCTTCCATGCGCTGCAGATTTTCCGAAACCTGCTCCTGGCTTGCCATTCCACTTTTAATGCTCTGGTTTGCCAGTTTTACGGCACCTTTTAAGACAGTAACAGGATTTCTCAACTCATGGGAAAGAGCAGCGTTCAGCCGTCTGCGTTCCTCTGCCTGCCTCCACAGTTCTTTATGATTTGCAACCAAAGCCTGCCGCATAGTTTCAAACGCAACGCAGAGCTGTCCCAGTTCATCGGAAGTATCCGTTTCCACGGTGAAATCTAAATCATTGGCTATTATGCGGTTTGCTCCGTTTGTTAGAACTTCAACAGGCTTTTTCAACTTTAGATTATAGAACAATACCGCTGTTGAAAATGAGGAGCATATAAAAATCAAAACAGGTAAAGCAAATTGCATGACTTCCAAAGCCCTTGCCCAAAATATCGCTTGCCCGGATGGCTCCAGAGCAGTTGTCATGGAAGGTGCGCCGGTATAGATGACAATACCTTGCGGTGCAATCTGCGATCTGATTTCCAGACATACCCCAAAAGCCAATGCCGAAAGGACGATTGCTGCTAAAAGGTTAATAACGGTTAAGGTGAATAAGGCTTTTTTCAAACTCATTTGTTTTATCCGTTCCATTTATAGCCCATCCCCCAAACAGTGTCAATATAGCTGTGCATTGTCAGCATAGCAAATTTGCTCCGCACTTTACGAATATGCTCCATAATCGTATCGCTGTTTCCATCACCATCAATCCCCCAGACGATTTCGTAAATCCGTTCACGGTCAAAAACTTGCCCAGCATTGACAGACAGCAGCTCTACAATATCAAACTCTTTTTTAGATAAGACAACGGGAGCCCCATTGATCGTGACCTCTCGCTTCGTGTAGTCTATCGCCATATCTCCAAAAAAACGGAGCATAGAGTGTTCTTGCTTTCTGTTTTCTCGTCGCAAGTGTGCCGCAACTCTTGCCCCCAATTCATCGAGGTCAAACGGCTTTACAATATAGTCATCCGCCCCCACAGAGAAGCCTTTAATTTTGTCCGCTGTTTCAATCCGTGCAGTTAGAAACAGGATTGGACAAGTGATATGTTCCCGAATAGTCTGGCAGACTGTCAGCCCGTCAATATCGGGCATATTGATGTCCAGCAAAATAATGTCCGGCTGTCTTTGAATTTTTGTAAGAGCTTCAGTCCCACTATATGCCGTCATTACTTGATAGCCCGATAGTTGAAAATAATCTTTCATTACATCGACAACGCCTTTTTCGTCATCGACCAATAGTATCTTATTTGTCACTTGAAGATCACCCCCTTATCACACAGAATAGTATAGCGCATAAATCTCAAGATTTTCTCATACTATAATGTTGGTTTTTCAAAAATGTCAATCAATTGCTTGATCTGGAATTTGTATAATTACTCAAAAATCTCTTCACTTTCTAAGTTTCCATTTTCATGATAATCTTTCCAGCGCCCATTTTCTAAGCCTTCATTATACATCCCTGTTGACAATATGTTGCCGTTCTGATGATATTCTGTAAATAGCCCGTGCCGTATCCATTCAGTGCCGTCATCTGACATTTTTCTCGAATAACGAAATCGAATTTCACCTGTTTCATATCTGTTACTGGCTTCATTATCTCCCCATTAGATAATTTCTCTCACAGCAATCAAGAATACAGCAAAATTAACGGGTACCATATACCATATATCTTCATCGCGTCCAAATGAATTTAACCGTACTATTTTGCTGTTTTCTCGTATATTACTCCTAAAAAAATCCATATAGTTTATATAGATTGGATACTGTAACTCTAATTTTTCAATCACGTTCGGATTCTGTTTTGCCGGCTGATTCACATAATACTGAAACCGTTCAAAAGAGCTGTTGTACAAGTGCTGTAATTCATCACAAAACTGCGTTTTGGATAACACAGCATTCTCCTCCACAGGATAATCATAATATTGAAAATATTCTTCAAATTCTGTATTCTTCAAACATTCAAATTCCATTGCATCGCCATCACAGGAGTTTACTAAATCGATGAACAACAGAATCGCTGCATATTCCTCTATTTGATATTCCCTGCTGTCAGGCAGCTTAAAGCGGCTGAACCTAAAATCCACATACCAGCCATTTACTCCATAGAGTGTCACCAGTTCTGAAGAAATACAGTATCGATTTTTCCAACACTCCACTTTTTCAAAAAACAGACTCCACTTATCGGAATTACTTCGTCCGGCAAGGCCTGCCTTGTCCTCCAGAAACTTCAGCAGGTACTGGCTGAAATTATAGACAAAAAAACTTTTTCTCAGTTTCCCATACCATTCCATATTTTCTCCTGACTATCTATAGCTCTATATCGTATTATCCTCGAAATTTTCTACAAAAAGCATTTTCCCCTTATCTCATAATAGTAAAATTCTTATCCTGGCCCCCGGCATACGTTACAATTTTTTTCCATGCAGTCTTATCTTATTTTATCACATACATAGAGATGTTTATCAGAACTGCCATGAAACTATATTGATTATGTAACCAAAAGAGCGCTCACAAAAAACACAGGGCTGCCGAATTGTAACAGCAGCCCATTCTACCCCTCATTGATTTTTAAATAACGCATATACGCATCTACGAATTCCGCATATTTCGTCTTGGATAAAATTACACGCTTCCCATTAATCAGTGTGATCGTAGCCCTGTCATAGCTTTGGACCTTTCCAAGATTCACCAGGTACCCCCTGTGACAGCGAAAGAAAGAGTCCCCAAACAAGTTTTCCAACTCCGCCATCGTAGAATACACTTCAAATTGCTCGTGCTGTAGATTAATAACGGCCTTTCGCAGGTTACTCTCCACAAAGTAAATATCCCTGGGATAAATATGTAAATGGCGGGTTTTTGTGTGAAAAAAAACAGCCTCTTCTTTTTCCTTTTTTTCATACCTTTCTGCCGCACGTTTCAGTATCATCTCAAATTTTTCTTCATCGAGAGGCTTTAATAAATAATGGAACGGAAATAAATCCAGCGCTTCAAATACATATTCATCATAAGCCGTAATAAAAATCACGGCCGGCGAGTTCGGCGTTTTTTTTGAAATTCTGTTTTGGAGCTGTTTGATTACGTTTAAGCCGTCCAGCCCCTCCATACGCACATCCATTAAAATAATTTCAAAACTTCCGGTGCTGCTTAAAAACTCCATACCGCCTCGATACTCTGTAACGACTGCTTCAGGCAGAATTTTCGTACACAAAGCCGAGAGATAGTTAAGCATATGAGGATCATCGTCACAAATACCAATCCGCAACATCATCGTTCTCCTAATCCGTTTGTTAAATTGTTATACCTTATCGCGCAGAGCGCGCCCATGCGTAGCATTCAGTTATGCGGGGCCCGAATGGGTATAATTTTACCATAATTCTAAACCAATTCAAAGAGAATGTCATGAAACGCCTATGGTAATGTAATGAAATAGAAGCAAGACCTACCAATAACTGTGATATATTTATTATGTCCGGCCTGACCTGACGGAACACACTCATACAAAACATTAAGCTGTGATTTGACCGGAAGCTTACATCATGCTTCATAATAAAAAATAGTATTGGGTTCAAATTGTTTTTCGACTTTATTAAAGGTGCGGCAATGCCGGGAACACCGGTGAATAGGGATTTTAAAGTTTATCCAGCTTGTATTTTTGATGTGTTTTCAAAGTATAAACTACCCAGAATCCCGCCCGGATTTTATAAAGACTTGAAACACGATATAATGATACGCAGAATAACTTGACAGATCCAACGAGTAAAAGGAAGAAGAGTGTTTCCTTTGGCGGAGAAGGCGTATTCGACAAATTTGGAGTTGTAGAAAGGGATTTTTATGGAAGAAACAAAAGTTGTATTCTTATCAGACGGGAAAAAAGTTATTTTAGAGGATGATGATGAAATTATTCTATCTTTAATTTCCAACGATACAGTAGAGAACAGATTCGAGATTTCTTATGCTTCTGGGGGTTATGGTGGAGGTTCACTGCAACTTTCCCCATCTAAGAAATACCTGATTTTTTCTTATTTCTCAGGTGAAAGTGAAGAAGCATTTGCCTTGCTTAAAATTGAGAATGAACAGATAAATCTTCTATATGATTCTGGATACTTCTATGGAGAGGAAGTTGATTATAGCTTCGTTAATGACGAAAAAATTTTAATTCAAACTTTTCGTACTGGCGCATGGTATAAGGGAAATGCGAAAACAGATAAGAAGGGAGATATATACTATGAATTTGGTGAACTGAATCTGTTTGATATCGAAACTATTGAACTAAGCAGACATACTATTCATGTTTATCCTTTCAGATTAAAGTAAAATTCCATTTTGTAGGACTGATTTACCTATGCCCTCTTGATAAAAGGCACATTTCTTATTTTGCTGTTTTCAATACTGGCAAGCAGGGCACAACGGTACACACCGTTGTGCGTTTGCCCATTTTCCGCTTTGCGAAAACGGTTCAAACCGCTTGTTGGGGGCTCCCCCAATCCCCCGGCAAGGGCCGCTTGCATTGCGAACGTTCCACAGGTGGAGCGGCCACGCGCCCTTACGTGCGCTAAATAAAGGGAGCTTTACCGGCTGGGAAAGGTTGTCCTCCTGGGTTAGAAGTGTCCGCAGGACACGCAACCGCCCCGTAAGAAGCGATGAAAGAACCGCCAGCAGTGGTCCTTTTCCGGGGGGTAAACTACGGACTCCAACAAGCATTTTACAAGAGTGGATATACTCCTGCAAAATGCTTGCCACTACTGTTTTGACAAATCCGAATTCCTGCCGCGCAAGAAAACCGCCCCGACATGGGAGAGGACAAACTCTCACGCTGAGGCGGTTGGGCGGAACGATAGGGCCTGCTTACGGGGATTCAGGTGAAATCGTATAACCCTCCCATTTTTGGTTCAGCGTCCGTAAAGCCCCATCTTTACAAGGCTTTTTTCGAGCCTAAAATGTGACGCGTTTCCTCTGTTGGCGCTTCTGCTCGGCGGCCTTTTTCCGTTTCTCCCATACCACCGGGGGCTGTACATGGTCTGGCTCAACGTCGGATAAAACGGCGCTCCTCAATCAGCGTAAGGCTTGTTGCATGATATCCTCCCTGTTTTTCGGTGGGCAAAATCCCGCCCTACCTTAGAAAAAACCTTGCGAGAAGTTTTAACACAGAATGGAACGACAGCCCTCCAAGTCCCATTCTATCAGGGGTTCCGTCCCTATCCCTTAAAGAGAAATGAGCGATTTCAAGCCGTTTTGCGGGCAAATATCAATAAAAAAATTAGCGTCATTGCATTTCGGCGGCGTGTGCTGCGAAAAGGTCAATCTAACAAATGCCCCCACCCGGGTAGATCAATTAAATGAGAGGAAAAAAGATATGTTTACATCTATTTTTCAGGAAACGATGGCAGAGGAAAACTGGACAAAATTTCAAAATACAGCGCTGAAAACCACAGCGCTTCTGTTTCCACTCGGCGTTATCGAGGAACATGGCCCACATCTCCCTCTTGGCTCCGACATCTACTGGAGCTATGCCATGTGCAGGCTGGTTCGGAAAAAACTGGCTGAAATGAATAGGGAGAGCGTGATTGCGCCGCCTTACTATTGGGGAATCAATCACTGTACTGGCAGTTTTCCGGGTACCTTTTCCCTTCGGCCGGAAACATTTTCACAGGTCCTGTTTGAAATTTTTGAAAATATGAGCCGTTTTACATTCCGCGATATTTTTTGTTTTAACTATCATGGAGATGCCGCCCACGTACAGGCACTTATTGATGCGATAAAAAGGGCTAATTCCGAGCTGGGGCTGTCCTGCAAACTCGTTTTAAATTCCATGGATTTAGAACTGTATGGTTGGCAGGGGCATGAAGATTTTCTGCTGGTAGTAAATCCTGACTATCCAATGGAATGGTTTACAGAAACGGAGCCGACGGAGTCTGGTCTGTTAGATATTCATGCCGGAGCGTTTGAAACAGCGGTTTTGAATTATTTTTATCCCCAGCTGGTGGATTTAGAGACCGCCGAAACGTTAAAGTCCACATCTCTGGATCAGGCAAAACTGCAAAAATGGCTTCAGGGAGGCGAGGAAATAAAAAATACCGTCCCCCTCGGCTATGCAGGAAATCCAGCCGGTTACAAGGATGTCAGCCACCATGTGGAAGATATGATCTGTTTACAGGTGAACGATATTGCAAAAAAAATTGACGAATTCATTTCAAAGAAGTGATAAGGAAAAGGAGAGAAAAACGATGTATCTGATTTTATTTTTATGTGTTCCACTCATATTAGCGCTTGTACTCATTAAGCTCACGGACAAGAAAACACAGCGGAAACATGCGATGCTAATTCAGTCAATCATTGAAGGTTCCGAGAGCGCGGTTCCGGAAACAGCGGGCTTTGAGATTGTTATGGCACAGGGGGCGAAAGACGCGGTCTCTACGGTGAAAGGTTATGACCGGATACAGTCCGGATATTCCCATATGCCCAATCTGATCGTCCGATACCGGGAGGATGAGATGTATATCATGGCTGTTCCCTGCCCGTCCATGACAAAGATGGAAGTAGATCCGGATTTTATCTTACATATCACGGCCAGCATGTTGAAAGAAGTAAAACTTGGAGCGATGGGCAAAGTTGCTTTTTACTTTAAAGACAGCAGCCAGTTTTTTGTAATGACGGTAACTGATTTCGCCATCCCTCTTGCAACGCAGCCTGCAGAGCATAAGAACTTTAAGCCCTATATCAAAGAGTTTGCCAAAAAAGTGAATGGAAATAGACAGGAGTAGGATAAAGGTAATGTTACAAGATTATATATAAAATTTTGGTATACATAGGTCCTGTGAAACTTAACTAGGAAAAATTTAGGCGCCGAACTACCGTCCGAAATTTAGGCGCTTACCTCACATCTATGAAAAGGCCAAAAAATCGGGGTCAAAATCGGCCATTTTTTGCCCAATTTTTTCCCCGATTTTTCGCCAAAAGCCACTATATCTTGTGGTTAAATCCCTCTATTTCCCTTCCGAACCACAATTCCGCATCATTATTACCACTTCGACATTCCCAGTCCCCGGAAACA
Organism: Clostridium sp. 1001271st1 H5; assembly: GCF_005845215.1. Taxonomy (GTDB): domain Bacteria; phylum Bacillota; class Clostridia; order Lachnospirales; family Lachnospiraceae; genus Enterocloster. Next base: position 17,398 of record NZ_SPHO01000005.1, on the reverse strand, counting down.
TATCCACCGCACAAGCCTTCTCCACCCGGTACCCTCTCTCCTGCAGCACCACCAAATCCCTCACCAGACTGGTTGGCTTACAGGATATATACACCATCCGGTCCACTCCAAAATCAATGATTTTTCCCAGTGCCTTGGGATGTATCCCATCCCTGGGCGGGTCTACCACAATCAAATCCGGCTTATCTTCCACATCATCAATCGCCTTCAGCACATCCCCGGCCAGGAACTGGCAGTTCTCCAGTCCATTGAGCTCAGCATTTACCTGGGCCGCCCTGACGGCTTCTTCTACAATTTCCACCCCCACAACCTTTCTGGCCACAGGCGCCAGTATCTGAGCAATGGTTCCTGTTCCGCTGTAAAGGTCGAATACCACCTTATCCTTTGTGTCCCCCACAAATTCTCTGGCCGTGTCGTACAAAACCTCTGCCCCCAGGGAATTGGTCTGGAAAAAGGAAAAGGGCGAGATGCGGAAACGCAGTCCCAGCAGCTCCTCATAAAAGTAGTCCTGTCCGTAAAGGATATGGGTCTCATCGCTCTGCACCACATCTGCCAGGGAATCATTCTCCGTGTGCAGGATTCCCGCCAGCCTGCCTTTCAGAGGAAGGCCTAAAAGCCTTTCCTTCCATGCTGACAGTACCTCCTCCTCGGGCTTTCCGCCCAGATACTCCCTCTGGGTGCTGGTCACCAGGTCTACCAGAATCTCCCCTGTCTTAACCGCCCTGCGGACCAGCAGATGGCGAAGATACCCCTGGTGCTGCAATTTCTTGTAAAATGCGGTTCCTATTTCCTCAAAATACTCCTTGGTTGCCACCAGTATTCTGCAAAAATCCGGGTGCACAATCCGGCACTCCGGGGTGGTCACAATATCGTAAAAGCTTCCTCTCTTATGCATCCCCAACGCCAATGGACCATCCTTTACCTCGTCGCCAAAAGAAAATTCCATCTTATTGCGGTAGCCCAGATGGGCTGGGCTGGCCTTGATTCCCTGAAATTCGTAGGTGCCGTCCTCCACCACGCTGTCCAACAGGGATTTTACCTGCTCCTTTTTAATATTCAATTGCTCTTCATAGGGCAGGCTCTGGTAAATACAGCCGCCGCATATCCCAAAATGAGGACAGGCCTTCTCCGGCTGTTCTGCCGGCGAAGGCTCCAGTATCTCCAATGTCCGGGCTTCGGACTTTCCCTTTCTGCGCTTGGTGATAACACACTGAATCTTCTGGCCAGGTATGGCATTTTTCACCACCACCCTCTCGCCGTCTATATGCAGGATACCCTTATTCGGGAATTCGATTTTCTCCACTATTCCTTCGTAAATATCGCCCTTTTTCATAAAATATCTCCGTTCTGTCTGCCGCATTGGCATTTTCTTATGGTTCTCTTTTGCCGTATCATTATATCATGCAATAGGGCTCACATCAAGCCGGACCCAAAAAGGACCGCCACATCCGCGGCGGTCCCAACAACTATCCTGTTATATTATCCATCAACGTAACTGATGCTGAATCCGGATTCAACATAACCCGGCCTGCATCCACTGCTATTCAGCCTTATCTGTCTTCTTCTCCTCCGGCTCCTCATCCTCAAAGAAGTCGTCGTCAAAGTCATCGTCGAAATCATCCTCAAAATCTTCCAGGTAATCCGGAGTAAAGAAACGATAAACAGCATATGCAATGCCGGCCACAGCTGCCACGGCACCGATAATGGCCAGCACCCAGAGTATGCAGTTCTTTTTCTTTTCGTCCTCTTCTCTCTTGTGAAGCAGTTCATTGATTCTGCTGGAATTCATCAGTTCTTCTACACGGCTTAACGCCTCTTTTCCCATCTGGTCAAACCTGTCTCTGTCGAATCTGTTCATTCTATCCACGTCCTTTCTTATATATAAGCACCTCTGCCCTCTTGCTTACTTTTTAATTATTATATCATGGAAGCTCTTGATTTACTATCCCAATTTATTCAAATTTTATCCAATTGTCTTAATTCCAATTGTTTTAATGAAGTTAAATGGACATGCAAACCAGACACAAATCCGATATGCCGGAGCAACATTTCAACCGGATATCACCTGCACCGGTGCCTTCTGCCAGGCCTGCATCAGGCTTTTGTCAGCTTTGCAAAGGATGCAAACATCTTCTTCTGTCCCGCGGTGTCAAACACCACCGTGACTTCATAGTCCTTGCCGCCGTCCTTTATAGATTTCACCGTTCCCTCGCCGAATTTAATATGTCTAACCCGGTCTCCCTCGCTGTAATCCAGAGAGGCTGCCTTCTGCACCGTAAATGCCTTTCCAAATCCCGGATTTCCCCCTGTCCTGCCGGCGCCGGGGCCGGATGAAGGCTGGGATGTGCCGGATGCATAGGCATTGTAACCCTTTCCAAAGGTGCTTGTGCGGGCACTTCCACCGGCCGGCTGGTTCCACGGCAGACCTGCCTCGCCGGAGATACCGGACTTGCCGAATCCGCCTGCACTGTCTGCATTGTTGCGGCTGCCAAAGCTTCCCAGCACCGGCTCCAGACGCTCCTCATCCAGCAGTTCACCAGGCACTTCCTCCATGAAGCGGCTGGGTTTGCAGTATCTGGTCTCGCCGTTGACCATCCTCTGCCTGGCGCTGGTAATCACCAGCTCATTCTTGGCCCTTGTGATACCCACATAGCAGAGACGGCGCTCTTCCTCCATGTCTGTCTTGTCATCAGAGTTAATGGACATCATGCTGGGAAACAATCCGTCCTCCAGCCCCACCAGATACACCTTGGGAAACTCCAGACCTTTGGCACTGTGCAGGGTCATAAGGGTTACGCGGTTCTCGGATTCATCCATGTTGTCTATATCAGCCACCAGAGCCACCTGCTCCAGGAATTCATCCAGGGTAGGATGCTCGCTGTCCTCCTCGTAGCTCACTGCCTTGTTCACCAGTTCCTCTATGTTCTCCAGCCTGGTCTGTGACTCCACCTCTCCCTCTGCCTCCAGCTCCTGCTGGTAGCCTGTCTCGTCCATGATGCCCTCTATCAAATCCTGGATGGTGTAATCCTCTGACTGTGCCCTGGCCCGGAAGCTCTCCATCTGCCCTATGAAATTCGTAATTTTCTCAGCAGCCTTTCCAATGCCCGGAATCTGCCGTGCCTCCCTGAGAGCGTCATACAGGCTCATGCCATGTTCAGAGGCAAAGATGGTTACCTTCCCCATGGTGGTTGCGCCGATTCCCCGCTTGGGTACATTGATAATGCGCAGCACGGACAAATCATCCACGCCATTAGCTATGGTCTTTAAATAGGCCAGGATATCCTTTATTTCCTTCCTCTGATAGAAATTCACGCCTCCCACCAGGCGGTAAGGCACATTGTAAAATATACACCGTTCCTCCAGAAGACGCGACTGGGCATTGGTGCGGTAGAGCACGGCCTGGTCCTGATAGGCATAGCTGCTGTCCCTTATCTCCCTGGCCACAAAGTCAGCTTCCTCCCTGGCCGTGTCAAACTGTTTAAAGCGGATTAAATCCCCCTCGCCATTGGCAGTCCACAGGGTCTTATCCTTACGTCCCCGGTTGTGGCGTATGACACCGTTGGCTGCATTCAGTATGTTCTGGGTAGAACGGTAATTCTGCTCCAGCTTAATGACCTTTGCCCCTGGAAATGTCTCTTCAAAGCTCAGTATATTCCCTATATCCGCCCCTCTGAACCGGTATATGGACTGGTCGTCATCACCCACCACGCACAGGTTCCTGTACCTGGAGGCCAGCAGGCTGATTAGCTTAAACTGGGCCAGGTTGGTATCCTGATACTCGTCCACCATAATATACCTGAACCTCTCCTGATAATAATTCAGGACCTGGCTGTTATTCTGGAACAGCTCCACGGTCTTTACAATGAGGTCGTCAAAGTCCAGGGCATTGTTCTTCTTCAGGCGCTTCTGGTATTCCTTATATATCTCTCCAATCCTGCGCTGCCTGAAGTCCTGACCTGCATTCAGCAGAAATTCCTCCGGGCCGATGAGCTTGTCCTTTGCCGAGGATATGGTGCCCAGTACGGAGCGCTCCTTAAACTGCTTGGTATCCACATCCATGGCCTTGAACACCTGCTTCATCAGCGTCTTCTGGTCATCGCTGTCATAGATGGAAAAATTCGTGGTATATCCCAGATACTCTATATGTCTGCGCAGAATGCGCACGCAGGTGGAATGGAAGGTGCTGACCCAGATGCTCTCAGCCCCAAAGCCTACCAGCTGGTCCACCCTTTCCCTCATCTCACCGGCTGCCTTGTTGGTAAATGTGATGGCCAGGATGTTCCATGGGTTCACTTGCTTTTCCTCAATCAGGTACGCCACCCTGTGGGTCAGCACCCGGGTCTTTCCGGAGCCTGCACCAGCTAAAATAAGGAGAGGCCCTTCTGTATGAAGGACCGCCTCCTTCTGCATGGGATTCAATGAATCGTAAATACTCATAAACTATGTACCGCCTTCTTAACTCCAATTATGTTTATTAAGTATACCATTCTGAATCCTATCCTGCAAGACCTGCCTTTTGGATGTCCGGGTATCTTTCTGCGCATTATGGGCGCCAGCTCAACGGCTTCCCTGTTTTTCGCTTTTATTCTCCGTTTTCTTTTCTCTCTCCCTGTTCCTAACCATCCTACAGCTGATACCGGCTTTTATTTCTGAGTCCAATACAGAATTTCATTTCCCCCTTGTCATCTAGTATTGAATACTATATAATAGATATAGTAATGTGATAAGAATGACAGAGGTGACACATAGATGAAGACAAATGAAGAACGTCTGCAGGACCTGTTTTCCTATCTGGGGAACCTGTCCCATGTCAAGGCGGACGAGATTCCTGATATTGATTTGTACATGGACCAGGTAACCACCTTCATGGACAGCCATTTAAAAGACATGAGGCGGCATCCGGGTGATAAGGTTCTGACCAAAACCATGATTAACAACTACGCCAAGAACAACCTCCTTCCCCCTCCGGTGAAGAAGAAGTACTCCAAGGACCACATGCTGATGCTTGTGTTCATATATTATTTTAAAAACCTTCTGTCCTTCAGCGATATCGAGGAACTGTTCCGCCCCATTACGTCCAAGCATTTCACAGGACAGACCTCACAGCTGTCCCTGGAAGACATCTATAACGAGGTCTTCACTCTGGAAAAGGGTGAGATGAACAATCTGAAGTCGGATGTGGCAGCCAAGTTTGAACGGGCCCAGGATACATTTTCGGACGCGCCTGTGGACGATGAGGACAGGGAATACCTGAAGCTCTTTGCCTTTATCTGCGAGCTGTCCTTTGACGTGTATCTGAAGACGCAGATGATTGAGATGATTGCGGACCAGCTCCGGGAGGATGCTCCTGCTCCCCGTAAAAAATAGGTTTCATGACTCCATAAACCCAAAAACGGATATCGCGGCAAATCCCTGCCGCAATATCCGTTTTTTAAATACAGCCTTTATCATACTCAGCTTTCATTATCCCCTTTGTCTGCCTGCGTTCCCCCTGTAAGCCTGGCGAATACCATGTCGTATCCGTCGCTGCCATAATTCAGCGAACGGTTTACCCGGCTGATGGTAGCTGTGGATGCGCCTGTCTTCTCCGCAATCTCCAGGTAGGTCTTGCCTTCCCGCAGCATTTTGGCCACTTCATAGCGCTGGGACAGCGACAGCAGTTCATTGATGGTGCATACATCCTCAAAAAACTTATAACATTCATCCGGAGTCTTTAAGGTCAGTATGGCATCAAATAGATGGTCCACTGCTTCTGTTTTGATTTTCTTGTTCATGTCCTGGTTCTCTCTCCTTATAATTCATACGGCCTTCCCCCACCGTATGTGTATTGTAAAATGATTACAGGTCATATAAGCCCCATACTTGTTCATTTTAGCATATTAAAGTCCGAAAGTCCATACATGGCCGGAGATTTTGTAAGGGGATTTTTTCTTCTGTTTTCCCCTCCCATTTCAGGACAGCATAAATTTCTCAACCACCAGTCCGACACCGTCGTGGTTATTGGATGCAGTAATATAATCAGCGGCCTGCCTCACCGGAAGGACTGCATTTTCCATAGCAACACCCAGGCCCGCGTATTTAATCATGGTCAGGTCATTGTAGCCGTCGCCGCAGGCTATCATCTGTTCACGGTCAAGCCCCACTACCTCCAGCAGACGGGCCAGCGACTGTGCCTTATCAATTCCCTTTGGCATGATTTCCAGGAAATAAGGCTCGGAACGGTACACGCTGAAATCACGCCCCATGGCGGCCTTTACCTTAGGCTCCACGGTCACCAGGTAATCACCGTCATCCAGCATCAGAAACTTGGGCACCTGGAAATCCACATAGGATTTCATGTCCTCCACCTGACGCAGGGGAAGATGGTTGATGTTGGACTCCGCAATGGCGTAGGGGCATTCCGCATTGTTGGTGATGATTTCCCCTCCGTCATATGTAAGGATGTCTACCCTGTGCTCCTCTGCCAGCCCGATGATTTTCCGGTTGGACTCCCCGGGCAGCAAGGAAGAAAACACGGTTTCGCCTGTCTTGCAGTTGGTTATCATCCCGCCGTTGTAAGACAGGATATAACTGCCGAACCGGGACAGCTCCAGCTCCCCTGCCAGAGGCTCCACTCCTGCTGTGGGACGGCCTGATGCCAGCACCACAATGTTTCCTGCTTCCTGGGCCTTCATCAGGGCCTCTTTTGTTCTGGGTGTGATGATTTTATCACGGTTGGTCAGCGTTCCGTCCAGGTCCAGTACGATTATCTTGTAGTCCATTGGTTTCTCTCTCCTGTATACGATTCTGTAGTTCGTTCTATTTTCAATTCCATGGAACCATTTTATCAGAAATACAGCGCAGTGACAACCGGAACAGGTGTTATTCCATTTCCCTGAGTCCGAATTTCAGCTCCACCAGAGCTCTGGGGCGTCCGCCCTTGGCAGCGCTCTCCCTGGCGCAGACTGTTCCCAGGCCTGCTGCCTGAATCTTGCTGAGAATCCGTCTGGCGCTCCTGACTGTGATACCCAGGCATTCGGCCAGCTCCGAGGCGTCAAACACGTAGCTCTTCCTCACATCCGCAATGGCCTGAATCTTTAAAATAGATTCCATGCTCAGTCCTGTTTTTTCGGAAATCGTCTGGATTTTCGGGTCAAAGGATATCATGCTGTACTGAAGCTGCTGCTCCAGTCCCAGGGGACCCTGAATCTTCTCATCCTCATCAATCTGGAAAATTCCTCCCTCTCCCTTTCCAAGGGAATACTCCAGTGCCTTCCTGGCATGCATCTCCGCCTGATAAGCCGTCACCCCCATGCCCAGACCCGCGTTCACCACCAGGCCCAGATTCTTTCCCTCCTCCTGAAGGGTTCTCAGGTCCTTATGGTTTTTCTTGCCCTTCACCACGCCTGAGTTGGCATAAATTACATATTCATCACGCCCAAAGGGGAATACAGAGCCCTGGATTCCCCTTACGTAACGTATCAGTTCCACTTCAAATTCCGCCTTGCTTGCCATGGCATTGTAATACTGGTCCTCCTTCTCAGGGAAGTTGGACATCTGAATCAATTCCACCGCAATCTGGGAGTATTCTGCCTGGGCAAGGGCCCAGCCCTTTTCCAGGTCGGCCAGGGCATCCCTGACCTGGGAGCGCTTGGGCTCCAGGTAAAAGACCCTGCCGCCCTTTTCCTCTATCATATGGTAAACCGCCACATAAGCCGTGACCGCCACATCGGTCATCTTCTCCTCCAGCAGCCCCATATGCCATGCAACATACTCTTCCTCCGCCACGCCTGCAAGCAGCGGACAGGTATATATATTCCTGGGCTGTATGTGAAAGGCGTCCAGGATATCCTCGATAATCTGCTTCTCCACCACGTCAATGCTGAAGGTGTCAATCTCCCGCCCTTCCCTGACCATTTTCAGAAATACTTCTGCTATACTGCTGGCAGACCGCTTGATGTATGTGTAAGGTTTCTGCATCTGGTGATGACCCAGCACATAGTCGCAGATGCCGCTTCCGGTAAATATTACACCGTCGCACTCCTGCTCACAGGTGTCAATGACATCCACAGCTTCCCTTACCAGCTCTCTTGTATATAAACGTACCTCATGACTCCGGTCAATCTGATGAATCGCTTTCCTGATAATACCGCAGGATTCCCTTGGCCCCACTACTCCCACTATCATTTATACTGTCAACCTCCCGATTTTCCGCGCACAATGCGCCTTATACCGATTATAAATCAGAAGCGTCGTATAAATCAACCACCTGATGGTCTTTTAAAAGATTTAGGTATTCTTCCTTTGTCAGGGCAGGGCGGAACTCCTTCATGATTTCCTTTCCCCTTGCGCCCCCGTCCCACAGCAGGTCAATCATGGTAAGGGCCATCATCCTGGCAGGCACAATATAGGCGGTGTAGGGGTCATCCATCCTGTAAGCCTCCGTGTGAAGGCCGCCTTTTATGCCGCCGGCCCATATATGCATACAGGGCATGAGCTGGGATATGTCTCCCAGGTCCGTGGAGCCGGCTGTCTCCCAGTCCTCCACAAACGCGTCCTTTCCCACATGTTCGTAAGCCATCATGTTATCCCGGTACAGCCGGGCTATCTGCCGGTCCGTGTTCAGGGGAAGGTATCCGATACAATCGTGAATCTCCACCCTGCCTCCCAGCGCCATGGCAGCTGCCTTCATGCTCCTGTTCACCTTATGGGAAGCGTCCCCCATGGCGTCAATGGTAAAGGCCCGGACCATGATTTCCATGGTGACCCGTTCCGGCACCACATTTACCAGGCCGCCGCCCTCCTTGATTACAATGCTTACCCGCACCTTATCCTCATCCCTGAAGGTTTCCCGCAGCGCGTGTATATTGTTCATGGCCAGCTCTGCCATGTTCAGGGCGTTGACTCCCTGTTCCGGAGCAAATCCGGCATGTGCCGCCTTTCCAAGGAAATGAACGGTCTTGCTGATAAATCCATTTCCCTTTGTGTCCAGGATACAGCACTTTCCCGGCTCCATCTCCATCATATGGCACTGGAGCACCATATCCGTGTCATCCAGGCCGCCGCGGTACATAAGCTCCTGTTTTCCTCCCAGATAGCGGATGGTTCCCTGGCTTATGAGACGGTTTCTATACTCATAATCCACGCATTCCTCCGCCGGGATGGCTATAAAGTCAGCTGCGCCGTCCAGATGCTCCATTACGCCTGATGTAAGGATTCCAATGGCTGCACCGTACAGATTTGCCAGCTGCACATTATGCCCGCAGGCATGAATCAGGCCTCCCTCCGCTGCATCCGGATGGGAATCGCACATAATACAGTCCAGCTCACCCATCACAGCCACTCTGGGACCATTTCCCTTGGGACCTGAGGACACGCGGCAGCCCGTGTAGGATATGCCGGTTTCCGGCTCCAGGCCAAGCTTCCTGAAGGCATCCTCCATGAGTTTTCCTGTTCTGAACTCCTTATATCCCAGCTCCGGCGTCTTATAGGCTTCCATTCCCAGGGCAATAATTTCCTCCTGGTGTTCCTCAATTGCTTTGAGACATTTTTGTTTCAGTTCTTCTTTGTCCATATTATCATTCCTTGTCGTCTATACTTACAGTTCCGTCATACGGCTCATAATCCTGGCAGCCTTCCACAATTCGTCCATGTCCAGCGCTTCCTGTACGGTATGTACATCCATCATGCCGACACTTAATATAAGGCTGCTGCAGCCGTATCCGGCCAATATATTGCCGTCGCTGCCTCCTCCAATCACCATGGGCACAGGTTCGATTCCTTCCTTCTCCATGGCCCGGGCTGTCATGCGGTACAAATCACTGTCAAGGCTTACCTCCAGGGAGGGATAGGCCAGTTCATGTTCCATTTCACAGGAAGCTCCCATCTCCAGGCAGGCTGCCTTCAGGCATTCTTCCATGTGGGACACTTCGCTTTTAAGCTTATCCATACTGTGGGAGCGGATTTCAGCGGTAAAAGTCACTTCATCGGTTACAATATTGGTGGCCGACCCTCCCTCAATCCGTCCGATATTGGATGTGGTTTCCTGGTCAATGCGTCCGATATGCATCCGGCTGATTGCCCTGGACGCTGCCACAACGGCGTTGATTCCCTTTTCAGGTTCAATGCCCGCATGGGCCTTACGGCCTCTCACCGTACACTTTATGGCCTCCATGGCCGGGGCCTTGTAGGCAATGATGCCCGCGGGTCCGGTTGCATCTGCTATGACCATATCTTTGCATGGCAGACGGGACGGGTCCATATGCTTGGTTCCCAGCATGCTTGTCTCCTCGGAGACAGTGAACATGATATAGAACTCCTTGTGAGGTCTGCCGGACTCTACAATGTCCTCCACGATTTCCAGTATGGCGGCCACTGCCCCTTTATCATCGCCCCCCAGGGTAGTGGTGCCGTCTGTGCGGATGATATGTCCGTCCACCACCGGTCTTACATCCTTACACGGTTCAATCTGGTCCAGATGGGCCACAAAACAGAAGGGAGGATTGCACGGCTCCCCCTTGACATGGGCAATAATATTTCCTCCATTGCCTCCATACGCCTTTCCCGCTTCATCTATGGAAGCCTCAATTCCCCTTTCCTTAAAATAGTCCATCAGCCACCGGCACTGTTCCTTCTCATTGCCGGAAGGACTGTAAATCTGAACCAATTCCAAAAAACGTTCCTGCATCCGTTCACGTGACAGCATAATCATCCTCCTCATTATATAAGCCTTTATGTGCACTTAGCGCCCATGCTTTGGGCGCTTGTGCAAAAATATTCTATCCCTGTTTCCTTATCCGTTTCCGCCTGTCAGTCAGCCTGCAGCTCTTTTTTATAGAGAAGCTTGCCTGCATAAATGGAGCCAAATACAGCCACCAGAATTACCACATAGGATGGATTGCCTGGTATGAAGCTTAATAAGCCCAGTTTCATGAGCCAGTTCATTCCAATGGCGATGATGGCAGCTACCACGCCCAGTTTTGGACGTGTTGCGGCAAACTGTCCGAACACAGCGCCAAAAAGTGCCGGAAGCAGGAAATTAAGCGCTTCCTTCACCGGTGCCGGGAGGATGTTCAGGATAACGCTTCCGGCAACAGCTCCCACGGTAAGAATCACGATATTGACAAGAATGGATGTGGCAATACCGATGGTGGAAATAATGGAGCCTTCCTCTGTCCCCATCTCCACTCCGGCTGCCTCCTGCGCCACGGAAGAACATGGCACACGCATGTTGGATGTATTGCCGGAAAGGAAGGTCAGGTAGGTACCCGGAATACCCAGTATCGGGAAATAGGAAATGGGCTCAACAATGTAAAATGCCCCGCTTACGCTAATCTGCATCAGGGTGCCTGCGATAATGGCGGACACCGGAGGCATGTAGCCCCTGAAGGCCATTACCAGCGCAGGAAGAAATCCTGCAAAAATGCCCAGCAGCAGGGTAATCTTTCCCCATTTTACGATTCCGGGGATGTATGTACCAGAATAATAATCGTTTTTCATCTTTTAACCCTCCTTAGATTACGCTGACAGCATATCCGATGAACATGCCGCTGAACATTGCAATTGCGAACGCCCATTCCTTAAGCCATCCGATATCCTTTGCCCTGGACAGCTTCACCAGCACCATCATGATGACACAGCCTGATATGGTAGCGATTGCCGGTGCATTTGTAAAGGTCAGGGAACCCTCGGCCGTAAAGAAATTGCCGGAGGCCAGATTTGCAAATGCTCCCAGCATGGCGCCTGCGGAAATGATGGGGACCATCTTGGCATTGCCCTTTGACATCAGGTGGTTAACCTTGTCCATCTTATCACAGAACAGGAAGGTGAAAATCAGCCAGCCCAGGGAACCGCACACCATGGTCCAGACGCCGCAGGCAAATGCCATGGTATCCATGGTCTGAAGTGTCTTGCCCATGGCCTGTGCTCCAAATCCAGCCGCCATGGCCTCATAGTTTACAGAGCCGATAAATGACAGACGCATCCACGCCACCGGCGCACCCATGGTAACCAGCAGGGATATCATGGTGACCAATATGACTACGGACGGGCCAATGGATGATATCACGCTGCTCTTAATTGCCTTATGTACCTGGTCCGTGGTAAGGGCTGACTCACTGGCTGCCTTCATGGACCTCTTCATAAACAGAATTGACTGAAACACTACCACTGCTACTGCCAAAGCCGCTGCCGCCCACATCAGAGGGCTGTTGGCATAATCCAAATAATTAACACTTTCGTTCATTCTGACCTCCTTGGTTATTCCCCTTTCCAAAAGCTGCAGTCTTTTGGATTTTCTAGTTTCGGTCATGTCCATAACATGTCCTTATATTTATATTTACTACATATTCTCGGCATTGTCAAGAGTTTTTGTTGGTTTTTTTGATATATTACGGAATAAAAACGGATGGTTTTAGTGCAGAATATCATAATCGGAAGAAGGGGGATGCTTGGAGGGCGGGTGAGGGGTGGGCAGGCGCATGATTGCATGGTGCGGGTGCATGGTTCGTAAGTAAGCGCCTAAATTTCGGACGGTAGTTCTGTAAGCGTCAAATCCTGCGCTTACCTATAAATTAACGCCGCTAACAGATATCAGCGGCGTGGTTTTCTGCATTCAGCTGGTAACTCTTTTGCCCATGGCAATAAGTGGTTTAGCTTCGCAGTATCTATATTTCCTTTTTCGTCACAGAGTTTGGGAAGCTCTGTGAGTAAATGCTTAAAATAATAATAAGGTCTCAGGTTATTGAGCTTTGCGGTTTCCGAAATACTGTAGATGACAGCGCTTGCCTGCGCTCCCTGAATGGAATCGTGAAACATCCAGTTCTTACGTTCTACGACAAATGGGCGCATTGCATTCTCACTTAGTTATTCTCATATGCGGATAACTAAGTTTATACGCAGGATATTTTTATCCTCATCTTTTTAGAAAATACACTTAAATACAGTGGCTTTGTCATCAAAGATGAGGATAACATATTTTATCTGAGTCCGAAAATCCTTGCCAGTTCAGCTTCATCATCTGGCCAAAGTGGTTGTTCAGCGTTTAATTCTGGATTGCTGCGGTCCATGGCAGATTTAATCATCTCTAAGGATGGCTTGGCATAAATCCTTGTAGTCTGAGTGGATGCGTGTCCGAGGATTCTTGACACCAATTCAAGCTCCACATCACTTTGATAAAGATTTGTGGCTCTTGTCCTGCGGAACATATGGGGATGAACTTTAGCTGGCAGATTAGGATGCTCGGGGCGTATCTTTTCAGCATATTTGTTAATGATCCGCTCAACATTGCCTGATGACATCGGATTAGCCTGATTGTGAATACATGTATAAAACAGATAATCCGTAGCCGGTGCATCCTGATTATGAAAAAGCTTTATGTAATGCTCCAAGTGTTTTACCGTACCTTCAGAGATGGATACAATACGCTCTTTATCCCCTTTGCCATGAATCCTGAGATATGGTGTAGTGTTTTTAAGATTTACATCGGTTAGCTTTAGGACCAGCAGTTCACCCAGCCTTATTGCTGAATCGTACAGTAATACAAGAATGGTAGTATCGCGTATCTCAATCTTGCGGTTGCCGGGGGCTGAAAGGAGAGCTTTTAAGCATTCTTCTGATAACAGGGCTTTTTCCTTTTCTGGATTTTTCAGAAAAGGAACACGGGATACCATTAGTGCTGTCTGCTGTTGGGTAATGTCACCATCAGCAACATACCACATATACGACTTTATGGCTGCCAAACGCTGATTACAGGAAGATTTTTCATAACCCTCTTTCTGCAGATACTCCATAAATCCAAGAAGGAAGTCCCGCGAGCAGTCCTGGAAACCAAATGTCCTAAGGGACAACCCCAGCATCGAAATGTATTTACGAAATACAGTCAGTGCATCCCGGTACGCTTTTACTGTGTGGGGGCTGCGACTGCACTGCTTTGTGAGGTACTCATCAAGGAAATCCCTTGTTTTGGAGAAAAACAGCTTTTCAAAGTCTTTATTCTTCATGCTGCACCTCCGGAATCACGCGGGATGTGATGGTATCTTTACGCCGGATTGTATCAAACGCATCCTGAACCAGATGGTAATAATAATACGATTCCAGCGGTCCTTTATGCCCCAGATAGCTGCTGAGATAAGGCATCATTACCCGGAGGCTGGCATCCGACTCCATCCAGAGATTTATCCTTTTAATTACAAAAGCATGGCGCAGGCAATGTACAGTTGGTTTTTTATCGCACGTCTGGGAAGCTTGTGTGAATCTCCAAAACTCGTTAAACTTCCGGTCAACCGATGTTTTCGGGATACATTTATCCGGATATTTGCCGGGAAAAAACCATCCGTATGTGTCTGACCGTTCTTTTCCCAGCCATTGTTTGTATTCGATGCATAACTCGCAGACATCATCAGCGAGATAAACGATACGGTCCTTATTTCCCTTTGAGTGAATAATGGTCAGTGTCCTGCTGTCAGTATCCACATCTGCCAGCCTTAAGGTACAGGCCTCATTGTTCCGGAGACCGCAGCAGTATATTAGCCGGAACAACACCTTGTATTCGGCTGCGAGACGCTCAAAAGCCTTTACCCGCGCATCTGATTTGTATAGATCAACCTGTTTGAAAAATTCCCTGATATCCTCGTCAGACATTAGGTATGGAACTGTTTTCTCAGGTCTTGGCAGCTGTGCCGGTATGTAGCTCGGTATGCCTATGGTATTCAGATGAATGCAGAAACATCTAAGTGCCTGCAGCCGGTTTGACTGCGTGGTTTTTGATTCACTTAGTTGTTTTGCAGACCATGAATCATAGAGTTCCTTTGTGATTTCGGTTTTATCTGCCTGTCTGGCTTCGCAAAACTGGTCAAAGCGGAATAACCAGTACGCAGGATTGTCAAACATAAAGCCGGCTTCTCTACGGGACTGTATATAATCACTGATTAAATCGGCAAATATACTGGAATAATTGAAATCCTTATGCATGGAAGACACCTCCTTTTAAAGAGATGCCTACGGTACCCAGCGATATAGGGCACTGCCGCATCCGTTCCTCGTCCAGCGAAAGATATTTATGCACGGTGCTGTCCGTACTGTGTCCGAGCAAGTCAGCGATTAGCTCTGCTTTCGTGTTTCCTCTTAACAGATTTGTTGCAAACGTTCTCCGCAGCACATGGTATCTATTACTGTAAGCATTCGCCTGAGGCAGGAACCGTTTTAAGGCTTTTGCACATACGCAGCGGTGAAGCCCTTTGAAAGGCGCTTTGTGCCTGATAAATACATGTATGTCGGCACTTTCTGGTCTGCCGTCACGAAGATATCTGAACAGAATGTTGCCAGTTCTCACGGGCATAGGCAGTGCGATGTTTTTGCCGGTTTTCTCCTGCGTCAGACATATGCTCCGCCTTGTCCAATCGATGTTGTCAAAACGAAGTAACACTATGTCGCTGGCTCTGAAGCCCATAGTCAATCCGACACAGACAATGGCATAATCCCGCAGTTCTACAGGTGAAAGTGTATCACTATTGACAGACCATATATAGGCCATCTCTTCCGGAGACAGTGTCTGCACAATTACTGTCCGTGGAGCCGATATAGTCGGAAGGGCTTTATACAGATAGGGATTGCAGACCATGCCCTGCTCATAAAGATATATAAGGAAACACCTTATCCTGCAGTTATAGGCTGCTTTGCCCTCAGGTGTCGTATGCATATCTTTACGGTTAAAATCTTGTAAAGTGTCCGTAGTGATTTCGCAAAAATCATTTATCCCTTCTTCTTGCAGATACTGACAGAACCGGATGCAGCAGGAACGGTGCATGGTTATGGTTGATTTTTTCCATCCCTCACGCTCAAGCAGGGTAAGATAGGAACGGATGCTGTCACATGCCCAGACAGGAAGTCTGTTAACCGGAGGAACATAAGACGGGTCACCTGTATAGGTGGTAGTAATAAGGCAGGTTTTCAGATAGTGCAGGAACTGGCACAAGCTGCGCCTGTGCTGTTTCCAACCGGTACCCAGAAAAGGTTTCACATGATTGAACCATAACCACAGGTTTTCTTCGGTGCGGCTGAAAGAATGCATATCCAGAAAAATATAGCAAAGCGTCAGGATATGTCTTGTACTTTTGAGGACGGTTTTCTTATACCGGGCATTAGCCATTTCCTTAAGAAATGTCTCTATAATCGACCAGGAAATAAACGGCAATTCAGTTTGGTTTGACCCCGGCAATTCGGTATCAGGAATCTCCACTATCTGATGGATTAGCAGCTAGTTAAGGGCAAGCGAAAAACCCAGCGAGCATTTCCCGTGGTCGGAACTGTACCTTAAAAACCCCCGTATCAAATCTTCATATACATCTTTGGAGATGGAAGATTCGTGGTAATCATCCATGTGAAAACTCAGCAATCCAGAATAATCAAGCTGGCTAATGCTTTGGAGTCCCTTATTTTGCAGGTATAATAAAAACCTTGCACAGGAGATGCGGTAACGTCCATCATCAGGATTGACTAACCCATTGTCCAGAAAATCATCCAGTTCAGCTTTCAATGTTTCTGACAGCAGGCAGTAGGCGGATTGCCTTACTCCCAAGTGATCTGGTGATATATGCCCTTTGGTATATACATCTTCAAGCTGGTCAACGCAATGCTTCCAGCCGGTATGCTGCCGATAGTTCCAGCAAGCTTTGTTGTCATCGATCCATCGGTATGCGGCGTCCGAAGAATAAAATATTTTTTCTTCAGTCAGATGTTTTCGCAATGCCTTATAGCAGAGCCGATGCAGACTTATCACAGATGCACTGAAGTTCTTTGCAACAAGAAATTCAAGGATGACAGTTACATTTTTGTCGTATTGTTCCATGTGGAATCACCTCCATAAATTTGATGATTCCATTATCAAGGATAAGGCTGATTATTATCCATATCTTTTATTGAAAAATACTTTGATTTATGCTATCTTTGGCAAAAGATGAGGATAAAAATATCCTGCGTATAAACTTAGTTATTCTCATATGCGGATAACTAAGTGAGAATTCCCTCCGCCCGGTGACATTGGGCCGAAAGAACTGGCTGTTTAGTGACAGCCAGGATGGTGCAAACGCGAGTATGGTAGTTTATACCATGGTAGAGATGGCAAAAGCCCACGGGCTTCACCCATACAACTACCTAAAATACCTGTTCGACAGCCGCCCTGGAACGGACACCACCGATGCAGAACTCAGAGATCTTGCGCCGTGGAGTGAGAAGACGAGGATAGAATGTAACAAAAAATCAGAGTAAAACGCTCGCTACCCTGGCATCATTACGTGATGTCAGGGTGGTCGTGTTGGGATACCCTAACACTTGGCGCTTACCTCATATGTTTCGTAAACGTCAAACCATCCGCCTTTCTTTCTGATGAGTTTTATGGCACACTTGAAAAAATGCAAAAAAC
>NZ_SPHO01000059.1 GCF_005845215.1 Clostridium sp. 1001271st1 H5 | reverse complement strand
TCGGAAGTGCTCACTCTCACCGGCGGGGCTACCGGCCTCTACTGTGGCTATGTGGACTTCATCGCCTGGGACATCCAAGAGGCGCTGAACATGGCGAAAGAGTTCTTTGAAGGCACGGACATCCCATGGGCCATCTTCCACACCTTCCGCCGTGAAGCCGGTTCTGTACCCCTAAAGCAACAAGATGATGGGACAGAAACTGAGAATCAGGATGACGAGTTGGACGAAACGCTGACGGGCATGGACTATATTCCTTACACCCAACAGAACGCCGAAGCATTCTTCGCTCAGCTGGAGCAGTGGAACGACGAAGACGAGTACACCCGCTGTATCCAGGCACTGAATGCCATCCCGGAGGATTGGAGGAACTACCGCACCGCCTACGCCCTGGCACGGGCGCTGGAGAACTACGCCATCATCGGGGACCATGACGAAGGTACTTTGAAATCCAAGGGAGACAAAGCCCTCCTGAGGGCCATTGAGGTGTTGGAGTCCGTCCGGGAGGAAGGCCAGGACAAGGCAGAGTGGAATATGCGGATGGCCTATGGCTATCAGTATCTCTACGGCCAGGAGGAAAAGGCCATTCCCTACGCCCAGCGGTGGGCAGAGCTGGACCCAGAGGATGAAAATGCCCCGGCGGTAATTCGGGAGTGTAAGGCGGAGATCCGGAAACGCCAGCGCAGCCGGAAAAAGAAGGCCAAATTCGTGCCTGGTGATACCCCATTTGAGGGCTTCGACCTCACCAACTTCTGGGATGATAATTGGTATGCACTGAAAGAATATGTCAGTGATCCGCCTTCCGATGAGCTGATTGCCAGCGTGGAGGAGGAACTGGGCTACAAGCTGCCCGCCGCCTACATCTGGCTGATGAAGCAGCACAACGGCGGCATTCCGGTGAACACCTGCTATCCCTGCGATGAGCCTACCTGTTGGTCAGATGATCATGTGGCCATCACCGGCATTTTCGGAATCGGACGGGAAAAGAGCTGCTCCCTCTGTGGAGAGCTGGGCAGTCAGTTTATGATCGATGAGTGGGAGTATCCTGCCATCGGTGTGGCCATCTGTGACTGTCCAAGCGCCGGACACGATATGATTTTCCTGGACTACCGGGCTTGCGGTCCCCAGGGAGAGCCTGCGGTAGTCCATGTGGATCAGGAAAATGACTATAAAATTACCCATCTGGCAGATAGCTTTGAGGAATTTATCCGCGGACTGGAGCATGAATCCCTCTATGATCCGGATGAAGATGCAGAGGGTCTTGAGGATGACGCCGACGAGGAGGAAACCGACCATAAGGGTTCCTTTGCCGGATCTGTGCTCCTCTCCAAAGCAGAGTGGGACAAGGAGCAGTTGATTCGAGATCTGCGGGAAGAATGGGGTATCGTAGATGAGGAGCCGGATGAGGGCGACGAAGATGTTGAGAACAGCGATGACGCTGTGGTAATGCGGGTCGGCAATATGATGCTGATTGTGACACTATTCCACGGTCACATCCCGGACAATGAAGCAGAGATCAACGCCGAAAACAACTATATGTGGCCAGAGGCCGTAGAAGTGGCCAAAGCGCACAAGGCCCATATCATGGTGGCTGTGTTGGGCGAGGAGGAAAAACTGCTGGAACGAGGTAAGCTGTTCACCAAGGCGATGGCAGTGTGCTGCAAGCAGAAATACGCCACCGGTGTCTACACCAGCGGCGTGGTATTTGAGCCTCGTTTCTATGAGGGCCTTGCCGATATGCTCAAAAAGGACGAACTGCCCATCTTCAACTGGGTTTGGTTCGGCCTGTACCGGAGCGAGGGGGGCCTAAACGGCTACACCTACGGCATGGATGTGTTTGGCAAGGAGGAAATGGAGGTGTTGAACACCGACGCTGAGCCGGAGGAACTACGGGACTTTTTGGCAAGCCTTGCCTCCTATGTGCTGGCGTGTGATGTGACGCTGCAAGACGGCGAGACCATCGGTTTTTCTGCGGACGATAAGCACACCATCACCCGCAGCCCCGGTGTCTCTCTGCCAGAGGAACAGATGACCCTGAAGATCGGTTACGAGCCTATAAAGGGAGATCC
>NZ_SPHO01000058.1 GCF_005845215.1 Clostridium sp. 1001271st1 H5 | reverse complement strand
GTTACTGTTCAGAGGCTAACTTGTAAAGAAAGAACCCATGGTGTAGACTGGAAGCAGTCGAAGCCATGAGTTCTTTCTTCTATCCGAATACTGCGGATACTTTATCATATAGGTTACCATCTTCTTGGCGCATCAAAAACAGCACGCTCATGCTATCACAGAGAAACTCAAGACTTTTGATACTCCGGAATGACATAGCCTGATTCTGTTTTCGTTTTATGAATCTTAGCAGCCGTTCGGCCAGGTTATTCGTTGTAGGAACCCTGCTGTCATGCAGGAACAACAGGTGTGCATCCCGGTAGACGTTCATCCTCGCTGCCAGATTGAATCCTTCTCTGTAGTAGTCGCTGCACGGAATATCCTCGTATTCACTCGAGGCCGTTTTCAGGACCTGAGCATATCTGGTCTCATATTCGTGGATTTTTACGGAATCTCGTTCTTCACCTGATTCCACTCCGTTTACATAGTGGACCATTTCTTGAAGCAGGGAATGCATGTCTTTGTTCCACGTTCGCTCCGGTTCGTTTTCTATGCTGCCTTTCAGATAGCGCAGCACATGTGCCAGGCATTCCTGATGTGCAGAGCCGTATTTGTAGAAGGTTTTCTCATGGTCGTGAATCAAAATCCCCTGATAGTCCTCTACGGGCGTTCCTGCAACACCCGCATGCCCTTTGGCTCCACGGGCATAGTATAGAGCTGGCCCGTCTGGTGCTGCGCAGATAAACACATACGCTCTCTGCCCATTTACACGGGCATTGGTACAGTCTGTATGTATGACCGGAGAAAGGAACATCTCTGAAACTGCAGACCTTCGCAGTGCCTCGCTTTTTTCAGAGAATTCTTTACTGAGCTTACTAATCATTCCTTTTGAAATATCCAGTTTCCCGTCGGTCAGGTTTTTAAGGAAATCCCGACATTTATCGATAGAAACGCAGCAATCGTTATTCAGCAGAAACAGGAAGGCTCTGACGGAAGAACCGTAGTTGACATCATCGGCTACACCGTCCGGAAACTCTGCGTGGTAGAGTTCTCCTGTCTTTATGTCACGGTATACATCTGCTTTGTATTCGATTACATTTAAACATAACTGTACATTGACCAGTTGCTTTGTGACAGTCTTCCCGGTCTTTTTGAAATCAGAATCATCAAGGATTTCTTGTGATGGCTGGAGCAATACTGTCTGATTGGGGGTCTGCTTTTTTCGGCTGTGGCCTGGATGCCCTGGCTGTGCACCAGGCTTTCTGCCATTTGCTTCCCGATTATTGGGAATCTTCTTTTTCCTGATAATCTGAGCAGAAGAAGGCAAAGAGGAATTTTGGAAATCTTTGTTAATCTGAGCAATCAGCTTTTGATTCTTTCCTTTTTCTTCTTCCAGTTCTGTTGCAAGCTGATAGTTCTCCCTGCGCATTTGCGTTATCTTATCATATGCATCATCACGCTGCGCTTCCGCCTTGAAGCTTCGCTCATAGAGACGGGCATTCTCTGCCTGAAAGGCACGTATCTTCTTTTCGTACTCTGCCTGCATGTCATCTGTGCTTTCAAACCATTGCTGACGGGCAGAGCGTTGTTCCAGACGGAGTCGGTGCAGTTCTTCCTGCAGAGATTTTATCTGTTTCTCCAGACAACGACAATCCGTTTCATGTTCCTTTTTCATGTTCACATATTTCTGACCGGACTTAAATGACGCAAGCTGTTGCTGCGCCGCTCTGAGACCGTACTGTAAAGATGTAACCAGTTCAAAGGAAATCCTCATAAGTTTATTCTCCCGATTGAATCATTCCGAGCACTCTGCTCAACATTTCGGCAAGTTCCTCATTCTGTTTGTTTTGAATGCTAATGGTATCTTCCTGCATAGAAATAATCTTTGCCTGATATTCATTTTGCTCTCTGAGCCCTTTCAGCAGTTCTTCAAGAGATATCGGTTTCTGAGTCTCGTTTTTCTTCATTTTGCGGCCTCACTTTCCACCTCAAGTTTAGCATAAATAAGGCTTTTTGGCGAATTGCCGGTTTTTCTCGATTCGTAAAAATGACGGTGTATAACTTCTAAAAATCGCACGTAAATCAAAGAAAGATGAGGCATCTTGTCCACACAGATTCGGCAAATCAAAGGATTTGTGGATGCTCGAACATGCACAGAACCCGGCAGAAAAAGATATCCACCTTTTACTGCCGGGTTTCTAGACATAGCCACAAAATACGCTATTTCTTAAATTTTAAATTTCGTCACTTTGCC
>NZ_SPHO01000057.1 GCF_005845215.1 Clostridium sp. 1001271st1 H5 | reverse complement strand
TCTGCAATTCATCCAAAACTTTTATTTTAGACTTGACTTTTAATAGTTAGTCTTTCACCCCTGCATCAATCAGGTAACATCCCTTCTTTCCTTCTAAAACGTACACATGCACGTATCTGGAAATTTCAGGTGTGACATTAAACGAAATGCGCATCTGATGGACTCCTTCATGTATCTTCATCCCATTTTCTCCTCCTCTGTATTTCCTTTTTCCCGTTCGTCCCCATACATTTCTCCGTCCATAACAATGATGGCCCGGCTGTCCACTGTATTCTCTCTTTTGCTCATGATGTTTTTGTACGCATTAGAAGAAAAACACAGGTCAATGCTTTCTCTGTCCGGAAATCGAATTATAATAAAGCGGTCCGGCTGCCAGTCCTTTCCCATGTATTCGATTCCTTCACTTCTCACCACATACCTTCCCCCATATTCCTCCACAATGGGCCTGACCAGTCTTATGTAATCGTCGTAATCCGTCCTGTCCTTTCCTGGTTCCAAAAAAACAGAGATAATAAAATAACAGCTCATACCTTCTCCTTTCTGTGCAAGTATACACTTGCATGTTTGATAAAAATAAATGGCACCAACAGGCACCATATATTTAAGTACTTACCTGGTTACTCCACGGACAAATACATCTACCATCGTTCCAATATACTCATCTGCTTCCATCTCAGTTAAACCTGGGCCAAAAGAAGCTTTAAAAAACACAAAGCCAAAATTGAGAGATAAAAACATCATGGCCATGCTTTCATAATCGCCGGATATAAGAGTCCCCTGCTCATGCATCTTTTTTAGATATTCCATAAGGCCATTTTTAAAAACCAGCGGAATAGCCAGGATGCCTTCCTTTGTATCCTCCGCCAGCTCCGGCGTACGCAGTCCCAGGGACAGCTTAACAAATTCCGGGGTAACCTTATTCATGTAAATCCGTGAAAACCTGCACAGGTCCTCTGTCAGACCGCCTGTGTAATTCATGAAGTCTTCCGGTTCCAAATCCGGATGCCATCTCTTCTGTCCCATGGCCTGAAGCACAATTTCTTTCTTACCCTTGAACTTTCTGAAGATGGTACACTCATTTACCCCGGCCCTCCTGGCTATATCCTTAGTGGTGGTAGCCGTATATCCTCTCTCCATCACCAGCTCCATAGCTGCATCTATAATATTCTGCCCTGTCTGATCCATATCATGCCTCCGCAAACGCAAGTGTTCACTTGCATCTTACTATAACTTCGTCCTGCTGTCAAGCTGCCTATGGCAAAAAACACAGGCAGCTGTTCATTATTTCTTCTGTGTCCAGAGCTGAAATAGAACCTCCGAACATGACCATCTGCAGTCTGTTTCCATGGATTCTGGCGTAAACCTTCAAAAAGCCCGGTATACCCAGTGAGGATGCATCCATGTAATGATAACAATACCATTGTCCGCTGAGAAGCTGCCTGGTTGTTCTGGATTGAGGGGTGCCCAGCTCGGTTTCCACAGCTGTATCCAGCAATTTTTCCTGATATGTGTATACCAGGTCGGCATATCCTCCAAAGTCCGAGAGGGATTCCGACATGACACAGATAAGGCTGCCGCCTTCCCCGCCAATCAGATAGATTCCTCTTTCATCCGAGGAATGAAATACAAACCCATCCGGCACTGTGACTACCACATTATCAATCTGCTTTGCTTCAGCCCAATCCTGAGCCTGTTCCTGTGTCTGTTCCGGCACCTGCTCCTGGGTCTGCTCCTGAATCTGTACCGTTCCGCCCACATTCCAGGCCCCTTGGGCGTCAACGCTGTACCCATCCGGAGTCTGCGTATCCTGAAGGCAGTAGCCATCCATATTAAAATAGTAACATTTTCCGCCAATCCAGGACCATCCATTATTTAAATATGTGCCGTCCTCATTTTCATACCACCAGCCGGTATCATCCTGCCTCCATTGCCCTGCAAATGCGTTCACACTCGCCCCAGCAGTGATAAGCAACACCGTGATTACCATCATCCAACATTTTCTCATATTGGTTGTCCTCCTTTATTCTCATACTTCCAATATACTTCTGTTCTGCGGGGACAAGAACCTAAAATCATGATTGGGGACAGCAAATTTTAAACAGCACAAAAAAACCGGCCGCTTTGCAGAATAAAACATACAAAACTCCGGTTAAACAACAAAAAAGCGCGAGACGGGATTCGAACCCGCGGCCCCCACCTTGGCAAGGTGGTGCTCCACCCCTGAGCCACTCGCGCAT
>NZ_SPHO01000056.1 GCF_005845215.1 Clostridium sp. 1001271st1 H5 | reverse complement strand
AGCTTCTTCCTCCTACGGAAAATGTTACGGATACCGGATGATCCGGATCACTCTGTCCTCCGCTTACCTCTACTGCCGTAATCACTTCCGTGTTAGTCCTATACTCATAATCATAGGTCGTGATCTCCGGTTCCTCTGGTGGCACATCCCGAAACCGTACAATGCCAAGTCCCAGGGAACTTTTTATTTCACTGTTGGAACGGATTCCCGATGTAGGACCTCCCCAAGCCGGATATCCCAGATCCGGTGTTTCCAAAAACATAGAAAGTGGTAGATTCTGAAATGCCACTGTTGGAAGGACAGCACGAAGCCCACCACTTAACATCTCATCATAGAGCGCTGCCTCTGTTGCTGTAACTGCAATCAGGGTTCCTTGAAATTTAAGAAAACTGATCGGCTCCAATAAGAGCCTATACTCCCCTCCCACCAGTGTGTCAAAATCCATTCCAGTCAGTCCTGCAATGCTGCGCACCACCTGTTCATCTGTAAAATAACTTTTAATCTGCTCAATATTTGCCTGCCCCAGACTTTTCGAGCTGATGATTCTGGGTAGAGACTGTGCCGGATTTACATACTCATATGGATTGGTATCAATCATCAAAGCACTTCCTCTGGTATAAGACATTTTACTGACTTTCCCAAAGGAGTAGGCAATATTCGGATGCTTGTTTGTTAAGTCAATCGGTCTTGTTACCGGATCATGACTCTCTGCCCGAATGACAGTAACCCGCACCCCTTCATTTCCCGGTGACCATGAATTCTGACTGGTCCCCTGTCCCATACTTCCGCCGCCCCCATCAAGATTTCCGTCCCCTACTGCATAAACCTGGATGGAGAGTATCAAAGACAGTAAGATTGAGACTATGAAAAACACACATTTCTTCTGTTTCAAGTATCCTCCTTTCCAACCACAGGAAGCCTTGTTTCCTTCCCTGGTATCTGGGAAAAGAAAAAACACCACATTGATGTGGTGCTTCTTCTTTCTGTCTTAATCCATAATGCCAATCTTATTCCCGTTTTCATACATATCTTCTGCTGCAGTTCCAGAGCCTCCTCCTCCATGGTTTTCTACCCAGCCGAATCCTGGAACATAGATCTGGTTCCCGGAAGTATCTCCTGCCTGCGGCTGTTCCGGATCTGCTACCGGTTCGGACGGTTTTTCTACCGCTTCATGATCCACGGGAACCGGAGGGGTATCCTGCTTTGTACCATCTGGTTTTTGTGTTGGATCTGTCAGGATCGCCTTGCTTGGCGGTTCTGGTTTAGTTGGTTTTGGTTGGATACTCTGCGTTGTCTGATCAGTCTGTGGCGACCGGCTGTCCACCGCCTGAGTGTCTGTTTCCTGATTTTCTCCGATTCCTGGATGAATCACAAGGCTCTCTTCTTCTCTGGATACTACTTTACTTTCCTCTTCCTTCTTTTCAAAATCTCCAGGATCTACAATCAATTCCGTTTCCGTCTCCCCTGTTCCTGGCAGAACATCTTCACCGGACGGTTTCGGACCAAACTGCATTCCAATGGCAGCGATCAGGCCGATTCCTATGAGCACGCCGCCCAAAATTGCCAGATTCTTTTTCATCTTCTCTGTCAGTTTCATGATTCTGCTCCTCCTTTATCCTGTTTTGTTATGCACAACATACTATACAATCCTCTCAAAGTCCAGGTCATTCCCTAGAACACCTCTGTATATCCAGCCTGTACCTTCAATGTGATCCACATGGATGGAAGAATCCGGCCGCCAAACCGAACTGGAACCTCCAGTCTAACAATGGCATCTGCCTCAAACCGCTGCGCATGGGCTGGATCCGATGGGGCCAGAGGTGCATTCCGAAGCGTCACTTGCAGGCTATCTATGGCAAACTCCATTGCAGTTCCAGTATCCGCATACTTTACATGCCTGCCACCAGACAATTGGGTCCCTATGGTTTCATCCAGATAATCATAAATGTCCCCTTCATTCAGATCTTCTTCCCAGCTTCCCTCTCCAAATGGAACATAGCTGCCAGAATATCCCTCCCTGACTCCATGATACACACCTGCATAATTATCATTGACTGTGGAAATGACAGCATCCTCCACGGCTTCCCGCACACCTGCCGCAATGACTTGAAGCCGGAAATACTCACTAATCCCACACATCAGAATAATCAGCGAAAGAACAATCCCGATGGTCATGGGAAATGAGGAGGCTCGCCTGTCTCTCAGTATCTCTTTCATCCGTTTCCGCAATCCCTCCACCTCATTTCCAG
>NZ_SPHO01000055.1 GCF_005845215.1 Clostridium sp. 1001271st1 H5 | reverse complement strand
ACAATATTCCTGACCTTTACGACGGCGCCATCGAGATCACGCCGATCCCCACCGTGGAGGAATTGAACGCCCATGTCTGGGGTGAGGAGTTCCACGCCTGCGTCATAGAGCAGGCGGAATTTGAGGCCGCCTGGGAAAGCCACACCTATGATGGAGCGTTAAAGTAGCCAGGAGGAGACACTATGAACAAACCTATAAAAGCCAAAAATCTGCCGTTGTTCTCCATCATTGACCTGGACCAGCTGCGCCGGGAAAAACATCTGGAGGGCACAGAAGTGACAGACTTTTTCACGGCAAGGGATGGAAAAGTCTATCTTCTCATGGAACAGCCGTCCGAAACACAGGGTAAGGACTGGCTCAGCACTCCTTCCACCTATACCGCAGTGGAAATCCAGCTGGATTGGGCGGAACAGCGGGTGCTGGAAACGACGCTGTTTCCTCTTGGCCTCTTGAAGTTCCAGTTTCATTATTTGCGGCCCGCAGGTGATCACTTCCTCCTGCTGGGGGCAAGATGCGCCTATCGGGAAAACGGCCCCGACCAGAACGCCTGGATCGTCAGCCGGGACGGAGCTGTGCTGTCCCGTTTCTGCCTGGGGGATGGCATTCAAGACTGTGTGGTAAAAAAAGATGGCACCATCATTACCAGCTACTTTGACGAAGGTGTATTTGGTAATTACGGTTGGGATGAACCTTTGGGTGCTTGCGGCCTGATTGCATGGACATCGGAGGGAACTCCTCTCTGGAAGAATGAGAACTATTCCATCTATGACTGCTACGCCATCAGCCTGGACGAAGAAGAAAACCTGTGGTTTTATTATTACGATGAATTCCGGCTGGTGCGGACGAACTTCAAAGAGGACTTTGTATTTGAACTGCCAATCGAAGGAAGCGGAGCTTTTTCTGTTGCCCCGTCCGGCAATACCTTCCTGTTTCAAGGCGGATACCAGCAACGGGATAAATTCTACTTCCTTACCGCTCATGGTGATCACCTTGGGAAAAAACAGGAGGCTATTCCCACCTGTGACGGAAACAAGGTCGCTGTGGAGCAGTGCAGCCTGCTTCGCAGCCGGATGTTGTTCCTTGGAAAAGATGGTGTGCTCTATGGAGGTATTTGGGGGAGCGATGGCCAATGAAACAGTCTGATATTTATACCGAGGCTCTGACCTGTCTGCGCTCCATCCTTCTGGCAGACCATCCAGAGTTCCAAAACTGGATCGACTGGTTGGAGCGGGACATTCAGGACTGGAACCAGCGGCGGGAGGTTGCCCACCATCTTCGGGCATACGGAGGTATGGGCTCGTTCAACGACCTGCCCAGTATGCGTGGAAATCACGACTATATTTTCGACTTTCTCAAGTCCGTGTGCTATGCCTTCGGCCATCTTTATGGCAAACGGGAAGGCATTTCTCCGGAGGCATTGATGGAGGAGTGCCTGCACGATGTAGAGCAGGCAGCCTATCACCCCCATAAGGCACTGAACCAAGCCATTGCCCAGCACTTGATGCAGGGCGATTTACAGGAAAACCTGGATAGGCTGTAGGAGGACTTGTTATGAACAAAAGACTATTCCGCACCCAATTCAATCAAATGGAAAACATCGAGAAGCAGGTGCTGATGGAGAGCCTGGCTGCTCGTTATGATATGACCTTTCTCGGTCTACATACCTTTGACCGCTGGGGCCAGAACTGCACCACCGGCATCTTCAAGAAAGATGGTCGGGAGTTCGTCTTTGTCCCCGGCGATACCGTCACCCTGGGCTGGGAGCAGTTTGCCGAGGGACTGAATCAGGAGAGCCGGGAGGAATTGGAGTATCTGTTCCGAGAATGGGAAATGGAGCAGAACCCGGCGGAACTCATCGGAGAGAGCATGGCTCTCGTCCGGCAAGCGGCCATTGGCCCCATGCTGGTGGGCCGGGAGCTGGAGGAACTCTGCTGGGAGTCAGTCAAGATGGACGATCCCAGGCTGACCGCCCACCCTGACTGGCCGAAGGAGTTCCGTGACTTTGCCTGGAGTGACAGCAGCAGTCTTACCTTGCACCAGTCGGCCCGCATAGAACGGACGGAAGATGGATTTCAGACCTGGATCTATAACCGCACAGACTACGATGAACTTCTTACCGGGCTGGAAAAGCAGGGGCTTTCGCTGCCCACGGCGGACGAGTGGGCCTACCTGTGCGGCGGCGGATGTCGGACCCTGTTCCCATGGGGAGATGGGTTAGACTACTCCATGCGTCTACGCTGGTTTGAGGACATGGATGAGGATGAGAACCGGCCCTATGATATGGAGGAACCCAACTTCTTCGGCCTGTCCATCGCCTACGACCCCT
Source organism: Clostridium sp. 1001271st1 H5 (assembly GCF_005845215.1). Taxonomy (GTDB): domain Bacteria; phylum Bacillota; class Clostridia; order Lachnospirales; family Lachnospiraceae; genus Enterocloster. The sequence continues at coordinate 99 of NZ_SPHO01000055.1, read as the reverse complement.
ATATGCGGGAAGTGGTGCAGGCTGATAGACTTACCACCTGCGGCGGTGACGGCGGGTGCAATATCTGCGGCGGGCTGGGCCCATTTCTCGGTTTCCTAC
>NZ_SPHO01000054.1 GCF_005845215.1 Clostridium sp. 1001271st1 H5 | reverse complement strand
GACAAATTCTTTAGGTTAGAATCAATGATGGGGTAAACGAAAAAGCAGTTTTGGCATTCCAGTGAACTGCCCCTTCGTTTACACCATTTTCGATTTGACCTAATTGAACAAAGTGAGCGTCCGGGTAGCCACTACCTATGGACTTTCAATCTTTTGTTCTTACCCATGATTATACAGGATTTTCAGTGCAGAATCTACAGAAATCAGGTGTTTCCAGATAAATAGGTACGACAATAAAACCTCAAACTTTGAGGCTTCAGAAAAAATATGAAAGAATAATCTTTTAACATCTTTGAGGTATTCGAAGTTGTGGTTTTCCAAGATGACCACCACAAGATTTACACACATAGACGTTTATGCCATAAAGCTGTTTTAATATTTCAGGCATCTCCTTATCCCGAAGTTTTGAGAGATACTTTTGACAACCAAGAAGATTTCGACATAGAATAAGTTTCTTTCGCTTGCTGCGGGAACAAAGAAGTCCGTAATGCCGAATCCTGACAAAACGTTTTGGCGGCACATGCATCAAAAAACGCCGTATGAATTCAACACCGGAAATGCTCAACTCTTTCCATTGTCCTTTGTTCCGGTAATCTTTTACAGAAAAAGTGACGGTTTCATCGTGTATGCATATGATGCGGTGATTGCTGATGGCAATCCTATGGGTGTACTTTCCAAGATAATCAATCACAGACTGTGCACCGTTAAAGGTTTTCTTGCAATAAGGAATCCATTCCGCAGCATAACAGGAATCAAGCAGCTCTTTGAATGTATAATGGTTACGATATTTTTCAGCAGTGCCATGAAATTCAAGCTGGTTCGTATTCCAGAGATTTTTTAACTCATCCATATATTTTCCACGGAAAACTTTGGAGATAGCCCATATGGGAAGAAAAAACTCAGTACCGTTGTCTTTCCATTCGTTTTTGGATGTCAGACCACCGCCAAGCAGTATTGTATGGATATGAGGATGAAAGTTCATCTCAGATCCCCATGTATGAAGGATGCAGATATATCCGACAGCAGCACCAAGGTGTGCAGGGTCAGCAGTCAGTTCACTGATTGTAGCAGAAGCAGCATGATATAGGGTGTCATATAACAGTTTCTGATTGCTGTAAATGATTGGATTCAGAATGTCAGGCACTGTAAATACCAAGTGAAAGTAGGGGGCATCAAGTACATCTTCTCTGCGGGCATCCATCCACATTTCCTTTGGAACAGCCTGACACATAGGACAACAACGGTTGCGGCAGGAATTGTAATGAATCTGAACAGCACCACAGTCTTCACATACACTGATATTTGTTCCATAGGCTCCTGTTTTGCAGTTCATGATGTTCCGGGCAACTTTCGCCTGTTCAGGAGAGGGAGAATACTTTTCAAGGTATGCCGGATAAAAACACTGAAAAATATCCTGAACGGTCGGCTTATTCATAATCAGCACCTTCTTTCCGGTCAAACGGACTTTGGATACCCATGAGTGATTTGTTGCTGATATGAAGATAAACTTCCGTAGACTTCGGATCACGATGTCCAAGCAGTGCCTGAATATGCTGACGTTCCACACCCTGCTCCATCAAATGTGTTGCGAAGCTATGACGGAGACAGTGAGGGGTTGCATTCATCGGAAGGTCGGCATCGGATACGGCACGGCGCATCACCTGCTCCAGTGTACTGACTGTCAGGTAATTACCGGTGAATTTATTAGGAAACAGGATTCCACGAGGCCGTCCTTTCTCAAACCAGTATTGTGTAAGGATATCCAGACAACGCTTGGAAAGGATTGTATAACGATCCATCCGGTTCTTAGTATCTCTGACATGTATCTGCATATTTGAGCGGGAAATATCATCATAATGCAGATGAATAACTTCAGAAACCCGCATCCCGGAAGAGTACATTGTTGCAAACATAGCTTTATATTTGATATCGTCAATAGCGTCTAACAGGCGGTCGATTTCATCAGAAGTTAATACAGTTGGAAGCTTGTGTTCCAGAATCATGCGTGGAACGGTGATATCATCCCAAAGGATATGCAGGACATTTCGGTAGAAAAAACGGATGGCAGAATTATAAAGGTTCAGAGTTGTGGCTTTCAGCCCTTCCTCTTTTTTTGCAAGCAAAAAAGTCCTGACATCCTGACAGGTAAGCTCTTCCGGATTCTTACCCTGATATTTCAGAAAGTAAGAGACATAGTTTTTATAGCAGTTGATGGAACGTTCTTTGAGGTTGCGGATTTTTCCAGCTTCCTCAAGCTGTTCTAAATATTTTTCATACATAATAAAATCCTCCATGTAAAATCAGTAGTATCAAAAACACTGCTTTACACGGAGGTGCATTGGGGTCATAAAACCGCTTGCCAACCAAGCGGAAGGGTGGTATTCTTTTCATAGGCAGTGGGAAGGTCGATCCTGTTTGATTGTTTCGTTGTGGTGACTTAACAATACTACTTTTAGGACTTGCTTTCCACTGCTTTTGTTATAGAAAACAGAAAATCGCTATGCCACAGCCTTGGCAGGCCATTGCGCAGCGATTTTGTTCAATT
>NZ_SPHO01000053.1 GCF_005845215.1 Clostridium sp. 1001271st1 H5 | reverse complement strand
GTAAACGTCAAACCATCCGCCCCAGCTTAAACTAACGCCGCTTTTCAGCGGCGTGGTCTCCGGCATTTTTCCGGCAGATTGGTTGACCACGGCATCAACGATGCCAATGCGTTTTTGTCTATAGTTCCATCCTTGTCTGCAAGTTTTGGCAATTCTGTAAGCAGATAGCAAAAATAATTGTAAGTACTCAGATTATTCAGTTTGGCAGTTTCCGAAATGCTGTATATCACAGCACTGGCTTCTGCTCCTCTGATAGAGTCAATTATTACCCAGTTCTTTTTGCCAATGCAGAATGTACGAATTGATCTCTCAGAAGCCGAGTTATCTATCGGGACTTCTCCATCCCTCAGAAATACCTTTAGCTGCTTTTCCTGATTGATGCTGTATTTTAAACCTTTAGCGGTTTCGCCTTTTGGCAGTTGTTCATGGAGCACTTTTTTTACCCATACAAAATACTCCTCAACAAGCGGTTTTACATTCTTTTCTCGCTCCTTGAGCCGTTCTTCTGCTGTAAGCGTCTTTAAAGATTCATCCAGTTTATAGATGGAAGATATCCTTATTAGTGCTTGGTATGCAACCGATTTTTTGGCTGTTTCCCGGTCATCCATTGCCTTTACCGCATTCATAAACGATCTGCGGCAGTGTGCCCAGCAATTCGCGTTGGTCACCCCCTCCAGATTCTTTTCAATCAGATGATACTGGCTTAGACCATCCGTTACAAGGACTCCCTTAAAGTCTTTGTAGTATTGCTCCGGATGATCATGATGCCGGGTCTTCTGGTATTCATACAGGACAATGGGCTTGTCTTTGTAGTATTCGCCAGACCGGTGAACCCACATATAACTCTGTGCTCCTGCAGAACGTCCATCATTGATCACTTCAACCGGTGTTTCGTCACATTGGGTGACATGATATTTAAATAGTTCTTCCTTCATATAGTCATAAACTGGCTGAAAGTATCTCTGCGCACACAGGATGGTCCAATTAGCCATGTTTTGTCTGCTGATATGGACACCACCTCGCTGGAACTCCTGCTCGATTCGGTACAGCGGAATAGAATTCACATACTTCCCATTGATGATGGCAGCTTCCAATGAAGGAGTTACAATGCTGTTCCTAAGAAGATCTTTTGGACGATCACCCCGGACGAATTCATCCTGATGGAGCCCATCTGTGCCGACATACACTTCAACCGTATGAACTTCAACTGTCCAGGAAGCCGGTTCGTAACGCAGACGCTTATAAGATTCATCCGGCATACGCTTGTAGTTTCCGTCACCATACATCTCGTTAAGTTTTTCTTGCGAGACACTGTGAAGAATCTTTTCTTCCGGAAATCCAGACAAATCCGCATCCCGCTTACCGCGCTGCTTTTTCTGTTTTGGGATTGTCGCAAGGACTTCTTCTATCGTTAATTCTTCCATAGTATCTTCCGAAAGTGCTTCGGCTTCATTGAACAGCGATAGTTGTCCGCTGACTGCATCCAGTGTTTCCGTATGGCGTCCAAAACGCTGTTGGTTTGCAATACGTATCTGCTCGATAAGTTTCTCCAAGTTATCATTCATCTGCGTTAACTGATCCTGCATAGACAACACAAGGAGCATCAGATCTTTTTTGTTTAGCTTATTCAATTGTTCCACGGTATATTTTTCAGCCATAAGTTCGCTCTCCTAATTGTCTTTATTATACCGCAGATAGCGTATTTATGCCACTTTCGGCACTTTGGCACTTCGTCATAATGCCTATAGTTTACACGCTTTATACCTCTTATACAAGGATAGAAATATAGAGTTTTCAATGTTCAAAAGTGCCTTGTTTCAGGCGTATATGCCGCAATGCTGACAGCTTTACGGCAAGTTTTGGGATTCCAAAGTCACAGCAAAAACCGAAGGTTTAAATTTCTCTGTTTTGCACAACAAAAACTTTATAACACATGCTTTGGATGGACCTCTTTGATCTTTGGAACAATCGGATTCAAGCCCTGCATCAGCATCTGGTACTGATCTCTAGTCAGTTCCGCCGCTTCCTCGGGCGTGCGCGGCCAGCTGAATGAGCCATCTTCCAAACGCTTATACAAAAGTAAAAACCCGGTCCCCTCCCAAAGCAGGCCTTTCATCCTGTCCGTTCGGCACCCACAGAACAGGAAAAGCACATCCTTCTCAAAAGGATTTAAATCATACTTTGTGCCGATTAATTGTGCCAGACCATCAATTCCTTTTCGAAGATCAGTTCTTCCGCAAGCCAATATGATGCGTTTCACGCCGGCTGCTTCAGCTAACATGGATAACGACCTCCAACATCTGTTTTAGAAGTTCAGGAGAAACAGTGTTTGATAATCCTATCGTCAACTTCCCGGTGCGGATGATTGCATCTGCTTGAAATGACTGCCCGAAAGATTCAGAAGCTCCCTGTGGTTGAACTGGTAATTCTGCAAATGTAACAGTGCCTTCCTGACTGGTAGCCGGTAGGTTGATTGAAGACATTTGCTCATATGCTTCCTTGCGTATTTTGCGAAGCCAGTAGTAGTAACTCTTTTCGCTGATGTCATGATCCATCATCCACTGTTTGGCAGTCTGTCCTTCCGGTCGCTGTTGACATTGCTCAATAATTGATTTCCAATTAGCAAGCCTTACTTCATGAGTGGTTTTATCCATAGTATTTACCTCCATTTGAAAAAACTAGTTAGTTTTTTGCATTTTTTCAAGTGTGCCATAAAACTCATCAGAAAGAAAGGCGGATG
>NZ_SPHO01000052.1 GCF_005845215.1 Clostridium sp. 1001271st1 H5 | reverse complement strand
GATCCAAAGTTAGAAGAAAAAATTTACAGTATGAAGCCTACCGTGGAAGTCTGGCGGGGGGAACTATGGGGAGTTCTGGAAGTAGAAAGTCATAACCAGCTTTCTGAAAGGGAGATTGAAGCAGTAAAGGAGTACTGGGAAGGTCAGGAAAGTGATGGGTGGGGAGAAGGATTTGAACAGCGGGGAATCAAAATTCCAGAGGGAGAACTGTATGTCAGCTTTTGGAACAGTGGAGATGAATTCTTTCTGACCACAGAAGAAGGTTTGAAAGGAGAAGAGCAGGAACCAGCCGTTCAGAAAGGAGGGATTGTTTTTGGAGCATTATGATGGAGAATTTTATACCCTTCGATTGTTCAGCCCCATAGAAGGAGAGATATATTCTCTGAATAGTACAGAGGAAGGTATTCATCTGACCGCTTATGAGATGGAAAACTATTCGTCTTTTATACGCGACCATATGGAAGGTGTAGGATTGTTGGGAAAAAGAAATCAGAAATTGATGACATACTTTAATAATGCAAAGAGGCTGCATAAGCCGGTTAGCCTATCACTGGATCTGGAAGCTTATGAGGGAAGATTATGGAGTGTACTGCAGGCAGACTCACAGGATAAACTGACACATGAGGAGGTTCAGAGTTTAGCAGAAACATGGGGAATGATTGCTGCTGGAGGCTTTATCAGAGAAATGCAAGAGACAAGGATCCTGGTACCAGATGGAGAACTTATGGTTTTTCTTGGAAATGAGGGACTGGATTACTTTGTATGTCCGGAAGAGGTTTTGAAAGGGACGGCACATACATTAAAACCAGCCCTGGATGTTGCCATTTATTCAGAAGCATATTTCCCAGAGCGGAGTTATCAAGGGGCGAAGCTGAGGCTTCCAGCAGAACCCGCTTTTTTGAAGGATGCAAAGATGAGAGCCTTTATTCATGAAAATGAGCCTTACCGGATTGAACTTCTGGGGAACTGGCCATCTTTTCTTAAGAATATATTGGAAAAGGCAGCGTCTGTTACCTTAGAAGAAGTCAATGTATTAGCTTGTCTGGTTACTCATATGGACTCCAGTCAGATAGAAACTTATGAAGCCGCCATTCAGATGCGTCAGGAAGAAAATATAGATGTTCCAGTTGGGATAAAAGAGTTACTCAATCTTTGTTATAACCTGGAGTGCTTTAAATTCCTCCGAGGCATTATAGATGACAGGAAACTGGGAGAATTCTACCTAGAGGAAGACAGATTAGAGTGGATCCATATGCTTGAAGTGGATATAAGAGAATTATTGGATCCGCAAAGAGTGGGGATGGATCAGCGTAAGGAGGAAATGGGCATATTTACCTCAAAAGGTTATGTATTTGAGAATGCTCTTTCGTATCAAGATATTTATGATGGAATTCACCTTCCCGATATTGACGGAGTGGCCGGAGGGATTTTTTCTCTTCGCCTGGTCGGATCTCAATATCCAGAAGAACAGGGAACCTGGTTGGAACTTCCAACTACAGATTTGGGGTTTCAGTGGGCGCTGAACAGATTAAACGAGAGAACTTTTGATGACTGTATCATTACGGAGAGCATCAGCACAGTGCATGGATTATCCGTTAAGCAGACAGATGACATTGAGACATTGAATGAACTGGCAAGACAGCTTCAGGAATTTCCTGATGATAGAACGCTTTGCAAATTCAAGGCAGCTTTGGAACTAGAGCAATGCGATAGCTTGGAACAGGCTCTTCGGATTGCGGAAAACCTGGATTGTTATTCCTATGATCCACAGATGTATTCCATGGCTTCGTATGCAAGGTATCTGTTTCGGGAATTGGAGTTCAATATTGATGATCCAGCATTTGCTACATTTGATTTTCAAGGATATGGGGAACGTCAGCTTGGGCTGTTGGAAAGTGTGCAGACAACCTACGGAATGATTACCCGTAATGAAGATTTTCCAATACAGACACAGCAGAACACAGAACAGGGAATGAAAATGCAGTAAGGGAAGCGTTGAACGTGCTTGATGATCAAATGGAGGAAACTAATAAGAATGAGGTGTGAAGGAGAATAGAAAATGACATATGAAGAATTTTTGAAATTAACAAAAAAGAATTTAAAACGATTTTTTCCGGAATCTTTTCAGGAAAGAAAAGTGGAAATCATGGAGGTGTTAAAAAATAACAACATCAAATTGCAGGGAGTATACCTTCCAGGCACTAAAAGCTATACATCCGTTCCGCTTTTATATCTGGAATCCTATTATCAGGAACTTGAGGATGGAAAGAAACTGGAGGATGTGTGGCAGAAAATTGCTCAGGATTATCAGAAGTGCCAGGAAGCAGAGATAAGCATAGATGGCATTTCAAGCAGGGAATGGGATTATGAAACGATAAAGAAGAGTCTGACCGTCTATGTCCGCAACGCACAGGAAAATATAGATTTTCTGGCAAGCTGTCCTCATGAAATACGAGAGGATCTGGCACTGGTTTATGGATTTCATGTGTTGGTGGATGGAGAAAAGGCCGGAAGTGCCATTATTAATTATGACAGGCTGAGGTGGTTGGGAGTCAGTGAGGAGCAGTTAAAGCAGGATGCCTGGGAAAACATGAAGCAGAGCAATCCTCCTTGTTTTTTGGATTTACAGGATATGCTGGCAAAAATGTATTCTGATGAACTGGGAGATGTAAAAGCAGGTAGTTTGGAATATTTAGAGGATGTGGATCCCAATGCAATGATGTATGTTCTGACGAATTCAAATTAGGTCAATGGGGCGGTTTATATGCGTGACGAAGAAGTGATGTCTCTTATTGCAGAAAAGCTGGGATCAGATTTGATCGTGATTCCGTCATCGATTCATGAAACGATTATTCTAAAAGAAACAGAGAATGTAAGCGTAACTGAACTGAATGCGATGGTTGAAGCTGTAAATGAGGAAGCCGTGACCCCACAGGAGAAGTTGGGGAATTCAGTTTATCGATTTGATAGGGAAGCCCAAAGACTGGAAAAGGCAGTAGAACAGGCAGAGAAGCTGGACTTTGAACCTGGGATGTCACCGGTATTTTCGTAGGACTCAGTTATATGTTTCATGAGTATTGTGGATGTTAGGAGGGATGCAGAATCAACAGTTTTATTTCATGGGTTGGCGGAAAGA
>NZ_SPHO01000051.1 GCF_005845215.1 Clostridium sp. 1001271st1 H5 | reverse complement strand
TAAAATATATTGATAATATAAGCCCCCTATAGGTGTTTTTAGGGGTGGGGAAAGGTGGTGGACTTATGGCAAAAAAACCGACTGAAAAGCAGTTGTATAAGCTGAAAAATGAATGGCTTGGGCAGTTTTTTGAGGAAGTGAAGCCGAAAGAGTTTTATCGGGCTGTTTTCCCGGAGGGAAGTTTTGAGAGAGCTGGGCATTTTGAGGACGGAAAAGCAAATGGCATTATAACTATAGTCGAAAACGATAAGGCAAAGAATCGGATTGTATTTGATGATTTGTCAGTCATCGATGAGGTCAAAGGGGCGGAGTTTGCTGTCATGTCCCCTGTAGCGTATTCCGGCAGAAATAGGACGGCAGCCAATGCAAGGTGGCTGTATGGTATAGCGATAGACCTTGACGGGGTGGAGATGCCGCAGCTCCGTGATGTGTTCCATCAAATGAATCATGATATTATTCCGAAATGCACTTACTGTATCAATAGCGGTCACGGGCTGCATTTATATTATCTGCTGGAAAAGCCGGTCCCTTTGTATAAGCATTTGCAGGATAAGCTCCGAGAGTTCAAGTATGAGCTGATTGCGAAAGTCTGGAACCGATATACAAGTACATTCACGGAACGGGAGCAGGTTCAGTATCAGGGGATTTTTCAGGGATTCCGTATGGTTGGAACGCAGTCAAAACTGGGAAAGAGATACCCGGTAAAGGCTTTTGAAACAGGCGAAAGAGTGACAATTGAGTATTTGAACGGTTATCTCATGGATAAGAGCAAGGCGGTCACAGATTTTCACTACAAGAGCGATTTAAGCCTTGCAGAAGCACGCAAAAAGTACCCGGAATGGTATGAAAAGCGAATTGTGCAAGGGGAGCGCCGTGAGCGTTGGCATATCAAAAGGGACTTATATGATTGGTGGCTGCGGAAAATAAAAGAGGGAGCTTCTGTAGGGCATAGATACAGCTGCCTTTGCGTTTTGGCGTCCTATGCCGTTAAGTGCGATATTCCGGAAGATGAGCTTTTTACGGACGCTTTTTCCCTATTGCAGTTTCTTGATGATATGTCAGATGATGAGCATAACCGTTTTACTAAGCGTGATATAATGGACGCTATGCAGTTTTATCAAGAAAATTATGTCACATATAGTCGAAGTGAAGCGGAAAGAGTATCGGCTATTCCTATGCCAGCGAATAAAAGGAATTACCAAAAACAGGCTGATCACTTAGAAGAAGCAAGGGCAATTCGTGATATTCGTATGAAAAGACAGGATAGGGATTGGAGAGAGGGAAATGGTAGACCAAAAGGCAGCGGAGAAAAGTCGAAGATTGTCGAAGAATGGCAGCGTCAGCACCCGGACGGAAAGAAAGCAGACTGCATACGGGAGACAGGATTGAGCAAGCCCACAGTTTACAAGTGGTGGAAGTAGGGCATACTTGAAATGCCGAAAGGCATATGGTATAATGCCAGTAGGCGAAAATGACAGAAGTGCTCATGTGGCACAGCAAAAAGCCCCGGAGGTCGCAACTCCGGGGCTTTTCTATTCCGTTCTGGGTGGGTGGCTTAATCCCAAGGCTGGCTACCAGTTATTCTTCTCCGTCCAACCATTTGCAGATGTAGTAGGCAACTACACTTGCCAAAACAGAGAGAAAAAATGACAGAAGTTCACTCATGCGGTTCACCCCCTTTCTCTACCTGTCTGGGGGCGGTAGCGTCGTTCATTATATCACAGGGGCAGAAATGCCACAAGAAGCCATTTCCCCTTGTTTATCATCAAAGCCATAAGGAAAAGAGTGTCAAGGGCGGTCATAGACCGCAGCGTTTACCCTTGATACTCTTTTTTGTTGGCTATAATGCCGGAGGGGAAAACGGCTGTCCGTCCGTTCCGTTACTTCCCCCTGTGCTTCATTGTCCGTTCCGGCGGAAGAAAGTAAAGGGTGGTCTGCGACCATTTTTTATCTGCTGTACTCGCTGATCGGCAAGCCGAAGCTCATACTGCAGATAAAAAACAAGCCCTTGACTGTCTCCCTCCTACACTTCCAAAGTCGCCCAAGAGGAAGTAAGCTCCACTATATTCTTGGCAGAATATACGCACGAATATATCCGCTTGATATAGGGTGTCTATCATGCTATAATATGTGTAGCGGATATATTGCAAGTTCCCTAAAGTGTTACCACTTTAGAACTTGTGAGGGTGGCAAGCCCCCCTTCAATCCCCCTTTTAAACGAGCCGGAAGGCTCATAATATGACGGTGGTAGCACCGAAGAAAGAGAGGTCAAAGGCATGAAAAAAGATATGGATAAAATTCAGTTTGAGTACAGATACGAGGTGCAGGAGCTGATGAAAGTAATTGATAAATATGTAAAACAGAATCCGGCAGAAAAGGAAAATAAGACGCTGGAGCGTTTCTTTGACCTACTTGATGTCATGGATATGGAGTGGTAAGGGTATGAACAAGACAAGACCAAAGCAGCTATCATTCCGGGTAAGTGAAGAAGAATACCAGCAGCTACAGGAGAAGATTTCAGAGAGTGGAAAGAACCAGCAGGAATATATCCTTTCCTGTGTGCTGGAGAAGCAAATCGTGAATACGGACGGTATCAAGGAACTTATCCCGGAACTGAAACGGATAGGGAACAACCTCAACCAGATAGCAAAGCGGTGTAATGAGGGGGGAATGTTGCCGAGTGAAGCGGAAGTGCGGAAGCATGGAGAGGAGCTGAACAAAGTATGGCAGTCATTAAGGCGGTATCTTCAAAGGCGGGCATAGGGCACGCCATAGATTATGTGACAAAAAAAGAAAAGACAGAGGAGAAGCTTGTCAGCGGTCTGCATTGTGAGCCGGAGACGGTCAAGGAAGAAATGCAAGCCACAAAGGAGCTGTGGGGCAAGACGGATGGAAGAACCTATAAGCATTATGTGCAATCCTACCATGAGGACGAGAAAATAACCCAGGAGCAGGCTCACAAGAACGCTGTCGAGCTGGCAGAGCATACAAAGGCATGGAAAGGGCATGAAGTTCTGATAGCCACGCATATAGACAAGGGGCATATACACACGCATTTTATTGTCAATTCCGTAAATTATGAGGACGGTCATAAGCTCCAATGGAGTAAGCACGACCTTAAAGACCTAAAGGAACGGTGCAACGAGCAGAGCCGGGAACAGGGCTTGCATGTGCCGGAGAAAGGAAAGACCTTTGCTGGAGAAGTCCGGGAAGAAACGGTGGCATGGAGCAAAGACACCTACCAGCTTTTGAAACAGGCAGAGCAGGGAAAGGTCAAAAGCTATGTGCAGGATATTGCCCTTGCGGTGCTGGACTGTAAGGAAACAGCGACCAGCCGGGAAAACTTTATCCGGATGATGAATGAAAGAGGGTACGGCGTAGACTGGCAGGACAGCCACAAGTACATCACATATACCGACTTAGCCAGGGAACAGGCAGGAGAAAAGGCTTGTAAAATCAGGGATAACAAGCTGGAAAAATACTACAATATGGATTTTGGAAAGGAGAGCATGGAGCATGAGTTTGAGAGAAATGCACGAACAGCAGAAGCAGAGCAGTCCAAGAGAGCAGCTTCAAGAGTTAAACCGACAGAGCCGGACAGAGCTGGAAAACAGTCTGCTCAAAGAAGCGTTGGCGATGTCGAGCGAGAACTGCGAGGAATTGATGAAGCAGTCAAATCAAGAACAAGTAAGGGCAGAGCAGAACAGGCAGAGAGACGCAGAGCAGAACAGGAAGCTCATCAGCGAGCTGAAGCAGAGCGTAGAGCTGCTGAAGAACAGCAACGAATTGCTTCAAGACGCTATATCGGGCGAGATTGGGAGTTTGAAAGATGAGGTTAAGGAAAACACCGTCCAAGAGGTTAGAAAGGCGTTACAGGCGAATATAGAGGCTATACAGAGGGCTACAAAGCTTCTTGAGAAGCAGTCTGATACACTTACGAGCGTGATGAAGCAAAAGATCCGGGAGCTGGAGGAAAGTAAGAACAGCTTTTTCAGATATGAGGGCTTAAAGCTGTACCTGTTTTGGGGCGGTATGGTCTGTAATATTTTAGTGTTTCTTATGCTGTTATATGGTATGCTTGGTAAGTAAAAAGAAATCGACAAATCGGAAGGTTGAGAAAGGAGATTAGTCAATGAAAAAAATATTAGGAATCGTTGCTGGTGTTGTTGGAATAATATCTGTTATTGTGGGTGTTGCATTGAAGATGAATAATAATGCTATTGCTATAATCGGAGGTGTAGATGGTCCTACCTCGGTATTTGTCGCAGGAAAGTTGAATAGTGTTCTTGTCAGCATCTTGCTTATTGCGATAGGTGTTGTGATGTTGATAGTAGCGATAATTTTTTATTTTTTGAAGAAAAAATAGTAGTGCTATACTGGTAGGGAAAAGGGAGAGAAAAATCGCCCTTTTTTAAGAGGTCAAAAAGGTAAAATAAAATATATTGATAATATAAGCCCCCTATAGGTGTTT
>NZ_SPHO01000050.1 GCF_005845215.1 Clostridium sp. 1001271st1 H5 | reverse complement strand
TGATCCACCGCACCCCCGGCTACTCCGGCTGGCAGCAGGAATACTGGCGCGCCCATTGTGGTGACTATTGCGCCTATTTGGGTAATGTGGGAGCCAGAGAACTGCGGGCACTGGGTGTGCTGGAGGAGGTGCTGGACGACTCCATGTGGGACGAGGAGCAGAAGGGAATGATCCGGGAATCCGTCAATGGCGGGCATCTGCAATGCTATCTGTTCCAGTGCCTCCACTGCGGAAAGCACCTGGTCTGGATGGATTTTGATTGAGGAGTTTTCAAAAGGTAGGATACAAGCAATGAAAACTAAAACACTGACCATTCAACTGAATGATGAACAACTGCCCATCCTCCCAGTGGAACCGGAAGCTCACCTCTCCTTTACCACTCATGCCGACGGAAATGAATTGGAGTTAACGGGAAACCGGGCGGGGCTGCTTCTATTGGCGAAAGCCGCTCTTGGTATGGCGGAAACCATTCGTGAGGATGGATTTCATATCCATTTGGATGACCTGTATGGCATCAACGCCGAGGGAAAAAGCATCCTGATCCGAAAGGAGGAACAGTCAAAACCATGATTGAAAAAACCTTCCTCAATCCCGCCACAAATAAGCAGTGGCGGATCGAAATTGACGGACATACCATCCGAACCTGCCCCCATGGCGGGAAGGTCAAGGAGATCCTGTGCGACTCCGCCTTCCAGGTCAAGAGCAAGGCGGCCAGCGCCATGGTGGGCCAGATGCGGAAAGGATTCGTCTATCAGAATCCGGATGCCGCCGTTGGGCAGGCGCGGTGCCATCGGTTTGTCGGCAAGGACAGCAACGGTTTTATGCCCCTGGCTGCCGCCCTCACACGGGATGACTTCTTCCTGACGCGGGTGGTGGGCGATTTTGAGGACGAGATCCTCTATCACTTCGATGGCAGCGGGGAGATCCTCGAAACAGTTTCCCTGGGTGCCAAGCGGATGACCTATGAGCAGGTCCTCTGCCCCAATGATACCCTGCTGCTGAACAACAGCTATCTTCTCCAGCAGTTCTCTCTCCACACCCATGAGATCACGCCCTTTGCCAACAAGAAAAACAGCATGAAGACCATGCTGGATGCCAGCGGCGACCTGGCCCTGTGGTACACGGGCGAGGAGATCGCCGTCTTTGACTTTGGCAGCAACACAGAGGTGTGGCGGGAAACAGTAAAATGCAAGAAGTCAAAAGACCCGAATTTTGCTTATTACTGCTTCGGGATGCTCTCTCCCCGGCAGAGCAAAGCGGCCTGGCGCGTCACCGAGGGTGAGTATGTGCTGGTCGATCTGAAATCTGCCCAAAAAGTAGTGATCCCCAATGAGGGCTGGCATCCCTTCTTCTCTCCAGATGACCAGTGCTTCTCGGTGGGCGGCAAGTTCTATCTGACCCAGACCGGAGAGGAGATGGACAATCCTTTCCCGTTTTCTGTCCGCCAGGGGCTGAGTTTTTCGGATACCTGTGCGGTGAGGACAAGGGGCAGCCTGATGGCCGTTCAGCAGGATCGTGGCAGCTCCCCCATAGAAGTATGGGATACCGGTAGTGGCCAACTGCTGGCCACCATTGATGATCCCTTTGTGGTGCGTCAGGTGAATTTTGCCTTTACCAAGAGCGGACTTGTCCTGCACACCGATTACGGGGCCATGAGCATCTATTCCTGCGCCCTCTGAAACGGAGGAATGAACGATGGATCATGAGAGGAAAGAGCTTTTGGCTCAGAAAAAAGCGCAGCTTAAAGCAAAGCAGCAAAGAGAAGAGATCCAGCAATACAAGGACCGTCTCACAAAAAGCATCGAAGATTTTTCTCAAAAATACCGGTACGCAGATGAAGCGGAAGAGATCAAACTTGGAAAATTCATCTCAAAACTCGATTTCGCGCAGCCGGGGCAACTGTCGATTCAAGAAGCTTGCCCGTACCCACACGAAAATGTTCACCTGTGCTTTTTGATGGGAACAGAGGCACTGTTTCAAATCTTCATATTCGGAAAATATGATGACATCCTGCGCGATTATGATGAATGGGAGGTTTTCAGCCCCTGCCTGCTGCTTGTGGATGAGGATTTTATTCACTATACTTATATCAATGATGATGGCGAAGTCATGGAATCACAAGTATCATGATTTATTTTTACGATGGAAAAATGGAGGGGGCACAATGAACTTTAACGAAGCAATGCAAATGCTTGGAAATAAGTTGCAAGGAAAGTACGGACATTTAGGCTTTAAATATAAAAAATCCGACAA
Organism: Clostridium sp. 1001271st1 H5; assembly: GCF_005845215.1. GTDB lineage: Bacteria > Bacillota > Clostridia > Lachnospirales > Lachnospiraceae > Enterocloster. The sequence goes on along the minus strand of NZ_SPHO01000050.1, from coordinate 2,445 downwards.
AACACTTACGAGGCACAGTAAAAATTTCACATATATGATTGCGTTTTCCTCATTCGGCGGGAACACAAAGGATAGCATAAGCATAGAGGTTTGTTATATAATCAACACTCGTCCGTACGACCCTTATGGTTACGCCAAACCGGACATCAACACACAACCACTGTTTTACAGTTTAAGAAACAATGAAATATATCTTGATATAGGGAATGAAGAAAAAATTGACAATACCTTTGAGATTGTTTGTCAGTGGATGGATAAATTACTGATTCCAAAAATGAATGAGCTTTGTGCTACCGAGTAATGTGGAAGTGATGGCGGGGAAAGGAGCGTGGACACCTATGAACAAAGAATCATTGACAGTAAAACTCCTGGACTTGGTCGAGGGGCGGGAAACTCCCGAAACATGGTGGAGCTGGTGGGACGAACATGAGACGGAGTTGGAAACCCTGCTCAATCGGGGTGAATTCCTGAAACTGAAGCCCTGCCGACACGGTTTTCAGTGGGTCCCGGTGCTGACCAGCCAAAAGGGAGCCATCGCCATTCTGGAAAAGGGCGGCACAGCATTTGAGGTCAGCAATCTCTACCAGGAGCGGTATCTGGCCGAGCTGGACGCTTTCTGCAAGGATCAGGAGCGAGTACAGCGGGAAAAGCAAGCGAAATTCAAGGCCGACAACCCGGAGCTGTTTCGACGCTACCCCAAGTTCTCCAAGGCGTTGGCAAAGGTGCTGGACCCCACTGATGAGATCCAGCCTGCCGCCACGGAGGAGCAGATCGGGAATCAAGAAAGCGTGCTGGGCTTCACGCTCCCGTCCCAGGTGCGGGAGTTTTTCCTGCTGACTGCGGGCATCAATGTATCCACAGGCGTGATCCTTTCCCTTTCCGGGATGTTTAATCTGACCATCCATGGAGAGCGGTATTGTGTGCTGGGCGAGTTCTGGAAAGAAGCGGACGGCGACCAACTCCTGCTCTGTCCCGGAGAGGAAACCATCTGGTACTACGCCCATGAGCAGGACAAGGTCAAGCGACTCTGCAATGATATGACAGAACTGCTGGAGAAGAAATTGGCGAGGTATCTCAATGAGCACTGAAAACATCGCACATGAAAAGCGCTATCGGGATTGGCGGGCGCAGTAATATACAGTAATTAAGGGGATCTATATGAGACTGTTTTCAAAGAAGAAAAACGCCGAAATGTCGGATAGAATATTATTGGGGAATACGGAATTTGTATTTGACAGCAAGCTCGGCTTTTATGTTGGAGAATTGATTGTATGGGAGAGAAAGACCAAAATTCTCCTTGAGATTAAGAGCATAGAAGGAAATATAGGCGATATCGTTTTTGAAAAGATAAATTGGATCAATGCACACAGAGAGTTGATCATCCAGTCTTTTTTGGAAGAAAACGATGACTACATAGACACTGTGAATGAAATGATCGAAGATGGAGCCCTTGAAGTAGATGGGAAAATTTCAGAAGATGAGTTTGTAAAAGCACTATTCGTAAACAATGTAACAGTATTTGTAAATGGGATTGAAACTGGCTTTTACATCGATTTGGATGCAGAACCCGACTATTTTATGGGACATTTAGCTTGTATGGAGATCGACTGCCAGTATAGAATTGAAGCTGGCAGATTAAACGGATAGCACTTCAACCACAAAAGGCAAAGCCTGTAAACAGCAGAAAGGAGGCGGTCGCTATGTCAACCTGGAGCGGAATGCGGAACAAGCTGGAGAATGACTATCTGTGCCCAGCACTCCGGGGCCACATCCAGTATTTTGCCACCAGTTACAGCAAAAGCGCCGACCATGAGGGCCGGGCAGCCATTCGTGTGGACGGTGTAGAGGTGCTGCGGAGCAACTACTACACCTATTTTGAAAATGTGTGGACGAAATTTCATCATTTGCGGTCCACAACGCTGAAAGATCACAACTCCGCAAAAGAGGCCATCGACCGGGCTTATGCCTATGCGCTGGAGCAGGGCACCTTTGACCAAAAGGTGTTCTATGAGGCGTTTGGTATCTTTGATAACCAGAGCATTGAGAAAGGCCTCGTCAGTGAGAATCCCCTTGTCCGTATCTTTGCCCTTCTGGACCGCAGGCTTGGAAAGCGCTGCCTTCTGGCTTTGGAGGAATCTATGGAGCAGGAACTGGACTGGGTGCGGGCTTTCTATGTGATCCGATTGCAGGCCGAAGGGCTGATGGAAAAAGAATAACATTTAGGAGGAACTGCCATGTCACAGATTGCGTCCTTTTATCTGATAAAAAATAACCAGCGGAAGGAGTTGTCCGACGGCAACTGCTCCGGCACGGTATACATGGCTATCTGGGACTGGTGTGAGTACGAGCTGGATCTGGATGTTCGTTTTCCTGCTCCCCAGACGGAGGATACCCTGGACTGCGCTCTGCTGGAGGGAGAACTGGCGTCTAAACTGCTGGCCGCTC
>NZ_SPHO01000004.1 GCF_005845215.1 Clostridium sp. 1001271st1 H5 | reverse complement strand
ATAGCATACAGACCTTGGAGAGAGTCTATAAACACTACTACTTTATAATACGAGGAGGTGATGCCGATGAAATAGAAGAAACTGATCTGGATATGCAGATATAAGCAAAGAAACAAGGCGGAGCAATCCGCCTTGTTTCCGTTTTAAGATTCTGAAAACAAGCCCATAAGACAAAACGAATCGGAGCAGAAAGCTCTCTTTTCGCTGCCGTCTTACAGGTTGTTGTATGTTACCTCAGAAAAAAGGAAACGTCAACAGCATGAAAAGAAAAGACAGCGAAAGGAGAAATGTGTATGTATTTTTTGGATTTTTTTGCTGGGATCGGGTTGTTCCGTTTGGGACTGGAGCAGGCAGGCTGGACCTGCAAAGGGCATTGTGAGATAGACAAATATGCCAATATGAGCTATCAGGCGATGCACCACATAAAGGAGGGAGAGTGGTTTGAAGAAGACATCACCAAAGTCAGTGCCCAAAGCCTACCAGATGTCGATCTTTGGACAGGCGGATTCCCTTGCCAGGATGTCTCAATGGCGGGGGAAAGGAGAGGATTATACGGAGAACGAACTGGCTTGTTTTTTGAGTTTGTTCGACTCCTCCGAGAACGAGGTTACCATAAACCCAGATGGCTTATCCTTGAAAATGTTAAGGGAATCTTTTCCTCTGGCGGAGGCTGGGATTTTGCCATTGTTCTATGTGAACTGGCCGCATTGGGGTACGGTGTGGAATACGCGCTTGTCAATTCCAAAGACTACGGTGTACCCCAAAGCAGAGAGCGTGTGTACATTATCGGAGATCTTACAGGAAGAAGTACCGGAAAAATATTTCCTCTCAGAAGTCCAGGCAAGACAGCTCCTGCACAGATTATTGGAGGCCCACAGGGAAGCAGGATCTATGACACAGGAGGTGTTTCACCAACTATCACTTCTGGAACAGGAGGATTAGGCGCAAAAACAGGTTTATACTTTGTTGCAAAGGATGAGCAAAGCGGTCTTGTGACAAAACCATACAGCGGCACCATTGACGCAAGCTATGGAAAGGGCTTGGGATGCCGACAGCATAGGACAGGCATTTTGGAAAGCAGACTGCCAAGAGCTTTGTTGAATCCAGGAAAAGAAAAAACAAGACAAAACGGAAGGAGAATCAAAGAAGAAGACGAGGAAATGTTTACACTTACGGCATCTGATATTCATGGAATCCTTTTGGATTCCCGTATCCGAAGACTGACACCATTGGAAACATTTCGTCTGCAAGGGGTACCGGATGCATATTTTGAAAGAGCAGCCAGCGTATGTTCAGACGCACAGCTGTATAAGCAGATCGGAAACGCAGTCACAGTGCCTGTGGTACGAGCCATAGGCGAAAAAATAGCGGAATATTGGAAAGGGGAAAAATAAATATGATTCAAGTGACTTTTTGCAGTAAACAACTTTTTGAAAAGAAAAATGAGGTGGATGTTTCTCTCAGACTTCCCGCAGATGCAGAAACCATGAAACGATATTTAGATGCAGCTGGCGTCAGAGATATGGATGACCTTCTGATCAGTGATTTCAGCATCCATGAGCTTTACGCATGGAGCTGTGGAGAATATCAGGAATGGGATAAAGCTGATCTTAACGAGCTGAACTATCTGGCAACAAGACTTGAGGAATTGTTTGAGGAAGACCAGGATGAGCTGTACTGTGATTTATTGGAAATGCATCAGCCTCAAAGTGCTGCTGACATGATCAATCTATCTTATGGTTTCGACAAAGTATCTTATGATCCTGCAATTCGAAGCAATCAGGAATTGGGAGAACACCTTGTAAAGAACAATCTTTTTGTGGTTCCAGAAGATATGAAATCATTTGTGGACTATAACAAGGTGGGACAGCTTTATCTTTATACCATGAAACATTCGAAAGACGCTGGCATGATGCAAGTCGATGAGAATGGTTGTATCTGTGATAGCCACAAGGAGCAGGAAAGATATGGTTATTATGACGGAGTGAATGTTCCAGAGGAATATATGATTCTGACAGAAGAAGTTTTTGAAGATCAAGCACAGCAGCATATTCAAAGCTGAGAGCAGACAGATGGTCTGTTTTTTTATTACTTATTAAGGAGGAATTTTATATGATTCGTTTGTATGTGGCAAGTGAAAAGTTGGTAAAAGAGGAAAAAGACATCTGTGTCAGATTGGTGCTTCCGGTAGAAGAAAATGAAATCTGGATTGCTCTTCAGAAGGCAGAAATGGAATCATTAGATGACTGCGAGATTTCAGATGTAGAGTGTGATGTGGAAGAAGCACAGGAGTTTTTGTGTTCTTTGGAGATCAGCAAAGCAAATATCTTTGAGTTGAACGTTTTTGCCGGTCTTCTTTCCGCATTGCCGGAAGATGAATTGATGCTTTATCGCAAGAAGCTAAAAGATCAGCAGCCCAAAAGCCTCGAAGAAGCCATTTATGAGATTTGACGCAGGCAGAAAAAATTGCAAAGGAGGTGTAGCCGTTGAATGAAGTGATAAAGCAAATGCAGAAAAGAATTGTGGAAGGCATACAGCTTCCAGATAAGAAGCAGCAAAATCAGTTAAGAAAAGATGTGGAACAAGCACTGCAGGAAAGCATCAAGGATTTAGCAGAGCATGGCGGCGGACCACAAGCAGAAGACAGGTTTTGGAAACGATTAGAGCATATTGCAGCCAAAGAGCCGAAAAATCGAATCATATATCAGCACTATCAGGATATTAGTTATTTCTGGCAGTATACGGAAAACTGGTATAGTTGCTATCCGCCGAACTTAAGTGAGGAAGAAAGAGATAAAGCTCTTGGTTATGCGGAATTTAAAAGAAAAAACGTGGAAGACAGAGAAAGGTATATGACCGTCTATTTCCCGTGCGGCAGAATTGGTTTGAAAGGTTTTTTTGTAGACAATAAATTACCTGAAAGCTGTGGGCATACGGTTTATGGAGTTTATTGCGAAAATGAAAAAACATATACCATAGGAGAAATGCTTGAAAAACTGCCAAAAGAAGAAATGGATGTATTTCAACTTAACGAGCTATTCTGCAGGTTTGATAAGCTGCCAGAGGAAATGCAGCGTGTATATGATTTGACGCTTCAATTAAAAGAACCGAGAAATGTAAAGGGAATGATCGACCTGATGGAACATCTTTCGGAAGTCTGTGTGGTAAACGGCATCCAAAATGAAAGGCAGTTAGGCGAGTTTTTGGTGGAAAATGAACTTTTTGATGTTTCATTTCCAGATGAAGTTTTGCCATATCTGGATTACGCAAAAATCGGCAGGGAACATATGCAGACACATCAGGGGAAACTTATTCAAGGTGCGTATGTGGAAGATACTTCTACTGATAATGTAAATCAATTCAGCCAAGAATCAAACGAAGAAAATGACCAAAGCGATGATTATGAAATGAAGTTGTGAAAGGAAGGGATAAAAATGGATAAAGGCTCATAGAAGTGAGGCGATGAAATATGGTAAACAGTATGATTCCATGGATTGGTGGAAAACGATTGATGCGTGAGTTCCTCATTGCACGTTTCCCACCGCATTATGATAAATATGTAGAAGTATTCGGTGGTGCTGGTTGGGTTCTTTTCGCCAAAAAGCCGGAAAGGTTTGAGGTGTATAACGATGCCAATTCTAATTTGACCAATATGTTCCATGTGGTAAAACATAAGCCCATGAGCTTTGTAAAAGAGCTTGGTTTTTTGCCGCTGAACAGCAGAGCTGAGTTTGATCTGATGCTGGACTGGCATAGAAAGCAAGATTTTTCACTGCCATATCAGACAGAAGAAATGGCACTGGCAAAGATTTATCTTTCCCCTATAGATTTTCGGGAGTATAAAGAACTGATCACAACACAGGCTGAACTGGGCGATGTCAGGCGAGCAGCTACATTTTATAAGCTGATCCGCTACAGCTATGCGGCAGGTGGAAACAGCTTCAATGGTCAGCCGGTAAATATCGCCCAGACATACCGCACCATATGGCTTGCCAACCGCAGGCTGAATGAAAACGGCGTGAAGAGTGACAGTGAGATTTTGATGGCTGGCGGAAATCCGGGCAAAGGCGTGATCATACAGAATAAAAGTTTTGAGGTCATCATCGCTTTGTATGACAGTCCAATGACTTTCTTTTATCTTGATCCTCCGTACTATGGAACAGAAAAGCAGTATGAGGAGCTGTTTACATTGGAACTGCATTATCTGCTCCGTGAAGTGCTGGGGAAGATAGAAGGATTTTTTATGCTTTCATACAATGATTGTGCGTTTATCCGTGAGTTGTATAAAGATTTTTATATCACGCCTTTTGAAAGACTCAACAGCATAGCACAGAAATATACACCAGGAGGTATGTTCAAAGAACTTGTGATTACAAATTACGATCCAAATCTGAGGTTAAACAGTCAGCCAAAACAGCTGACTTTATTATAAAAAGGAGGTATTGATATGACAATCAATTGTTTTAAAACTGTCAGTGCGAAGGGGTTGATTTATCTGCCTGTGGCACTTAGAAGATTCGTTGGAATCCATGAGGATGATGTGGTGCAGATAACCGGAAGGGGCGGGATCATTTTAATCAATAAGGCGGAAGTGACTGCGGAGAACCCTGTGGAGGTACTGCAGGCAGATTTCCAAAAAGAAAAGGAGGATGCGGAAAAAGAACGAGATCAGATCAAAAACAGAATCAAGCAGTTATTAAGCGAAGGAAAGTCCTTAGATGAAGTATTGGACGAAGTCCTTCGCTTTTTGTTTTGAAAAGGGGTGATAAGCCATGGACATTGAAAAAGCATTGAGGCAGTATCAGAAAACAAAGGATTTTTCTGATGACTGCCAGAGGAAAAAAACAGAACTTTTTGCTGATTTTCATGTTCTCCCCGATGACCTGACTATAGAACGCATGGTACTTGAGGAGAAAAGAAAAGAATTAGAAGAAAGGAGGGAATCCGTATGAAAAAAGCAATCTTATGTCTGATTGCGGCAGTATCATTGCTTCTGCCTGTATCGGCTGTGGCATCTCCGGTGAGCGTAGAAACGCCGATACAAGAGGAAAATGCAACTGAAAACACATTGCCTGTACCAATCTCCATGGAAAGGAAAAACATAGACGGTGTGGAATATCTGGTCAAGGTTTATGATCTGCCGGCGAATACACCACAAGAGCAGCTGGTGGAAGAAGACTTTGTATTGGAAGATTTCCTGTTCAGCTATATCGCTGCGGATAAACAGCTCAATGAGAATAAGGACACAAAAGAAGTCACAGAAGACGCTAAGGCAGAAGGCGGTTCCAAAAATCTGGAAGATGTCATCAAACTCTTTCCAGCAACAAAAACATACGACAAAGATGGATATCAGGGTACATTGACACTGGATACCGGCAGCATCGTCACAGAGGTAGCAGGCTATACCACCAAGAATTATACGGTATCTGCCACAAAGGAATACCCAGGCTTGATGTATGCCGATCCTTCTTACGTTGCTCAGTCAACAGTAAAAGATGGATATACATTGCCCTTGACCAATGTCAGCTGGACCGTTATGGGAACATCCCTTGCCGGAGATACTTTGGTACCCACAGAGTATAAGGCAGTAGCTACTTATTCAAAAACATTCAGCTCGCAGGTGCCTACGGGCTATGTGTCCACAGCAAGATACAAAGGCAATGTAACGAAGACAACGGCGGATACGGCAACCTTTACCATTACTTACGCAGGAAAGCTGATAGAAAATGGAATGCCGCCAGTATTAAAAGCAGTAACAGGCATTATTGCGGTACTGCTTTTGGGCTGTGCCATTGCCATGCTTTTGCTTTATCTGAAAAACAGGCAAGGGGCTGATGTGTATAATCTCATTGACAAAGAGTATATCTGCATCGGAAGACAAAATGTCGATCCAAAGCAACCTGTCATTGATTTGAATGAGTTTGAGGACTTGATTCAAAGCAATGTATTCCAGTTTGTGCTGGACAAGAAAACAACAAAGGCACTTTTCGGCAGGAACATCAGTGTGACTTATAAAGACATGACAGTCAAGCACAGAGTCAATGAGAAAAAAGGAGAATATCGATTTGAGCTGGATTTGGGAGGTGTGTTGGATGCGGAATAGAGTGAAAAAGTTTAAAATTTCTGTCCCAAGCATTATAAAAACAGCAATGGTTTTCCCTATGATTTGCGGAGTTTTTTTCTGCGTTCCAGCTTATGCTCTTGACTCAGATTTAAGTTACAATTACAAAACAGAGAATCAAGAGGAGTTTGTTATTGTGGGAAAATCCAATATCAATATTCAGGGAGAGATACCAGATTATCTCAGGGACATATACGATGTATCGCCGCAGACAGTTTATGATTCAGAGTATGGTGCCAATGTAGTGGAACCAAATGCGCCATCCATTAACCACACTACATACGCACCAGTAAATGCACCAATCAATCCTTACACCCAAAGTCCAAGCAGCCTGATTTCAGGTGCAGCCTATGGTGGTGGTACTAGTGGAAGCTATACAGCGAATATTTCCTCAGACGGCTATGTGACAAATGAGATTCCGGAACAGGTATATGACGAAGTTCTGCAGTATCCCTTAACAACCATTGAGCAGGTGCGAAACAGCGATGGGAGCATTGGCGTATTGAAGATTCCAGAAATTGGGCTGACGGTAACCGCCTATGACGGTGATACCTTCACAGCGATGAAAAAAGGTGTGGGACATTTGGCTTCCACTTCCTGCTGGAATGGAAATATCGGTTTGGTAGGACATAACAGAGGTACCAATGACTACTTTGGAAAACTGAAAAAACTGGATATTGGCGATGAAATGACCTATACCACAAAACTTGGTACAAGAACCTATGTGGTAAAATCCATTACAAAGATTGCCGATACGGACTGGTCAAAACTTCAATACACCAGTGACAACCGCCTGACATTGATTACCTGTGTGGAAGATGTGGGCGATCAGCGTCTTTGCGTGCAGGCAGTGCAGAAATAATCTTTTGCTTGCAGTGTAAATGCTTTTCCAATATAAATGATATTGAAAGGAAAACAAAGGGAAGGAGGCGAAATAAATATAGAAAGACTTTGACAGAGTATACGGTTTCCAATTGATTCAAAATGCAGTGAAAAAGAAAAAGGAGCGTGAAAAATATGAAAAAACGATTAGCAGCCATATTGGCAGCCACAATGGTATTAGGTACAGTACCATGTGCTTTCGCTGCTGACCAGATCACAGTTACAGTTGATGGGGAAAAGGTCAATTTTGAGGATCAGCAGCCAGTGAATATTGATGGTCGTATCATGGTTCCAATCAGAGATGTAGCAGAAAAAATGGGCTGGGAAGTGGAATGGTTCACATATTACGGAGATACGGTTGTAGATGGCACATTCCAAATAGAACATTCAGCTATCTTTACAAAGCCGATTGCATCTACTGATAGATATATGGCAGGCTATCACAGCAGTCTGAACATCGAAGATAAAACAAAAACAAAGTCAGTTTGGGGCGCAACACATATTTTGACACAAGGTGAAGATTTACTAGTTTCTGCTCCCGCAAAAGTAATCAATGATCGTACATTAGTAGGAATCAGAGATTTGGCAGATTGTATGTATGCAGATGCTCAGTGGGATGCAGAAACAAAAACCGTTGCAATCAAAACTACTCCAACTGAACAACTGCCACAATACAATGAAATCCTGGCAAATGTTGCTTCGGTGAAGAACCAAGAACAACAGGAAATGCCAGAAACAAAGCCAACTCTTACGATTGAAGAGGAACAGCGTCAAAGAACAGAAAAATATGCAGCAGAACAGAATGCAAAGCGTGATGAATTCGCTGAAGAAGTCATTGACCGTATCAACCAAGAACGTGAAAAGAATGGGTTAAATAAGCTTCAAATGAATGATGCTTTGATGGAAGCAGCAGATGTAAGGGTAAAAGAAATTGTAACAAACTTCTCTCATACACGTCCTGACGGAAGAAAGGCAAAAACAGCCGCAAATGAAGCAGGTTTTGAAGGAAACTATATCGGTGAGAATATCACAGGCTTTGCCAATACACCCAAATGGGCTGTAGATAATTGGACGGAATCAGATGGTCATAGAGAAAATTATCTAAATCCTGAATATACTTATACAGGTGTTGCATACCTGTATGATAAAGACAGCGAATATGGCAGTTACTGGGTACAGATATTTGCAAGGTAACAAATAGAAGTGAATAGAGCAGGCAAAAAAGAGATACAAAAATCAAATTGTATCTCTTTTTTTAATGCCAAAAATCAATAAGGAGGGAACCCAAATGTGTAAAACAAGAAGAATCATTGCTTTTTTGCTGGCGATGCTTATTGCCATTCCAACAATCTCCTTGTCAACGGTTCATGCTGCAGAAGAAGGCAGTGATATCACCAAAATTACTGTTGTTAAAGGCAAGGATATCAATGATATAAAATATGATGGAAGGAATGTATTGCATTCCTCTGCGTGGTGGTATGACGAGGAAGGCAATAAAAATCCAGCATTTTGTGTTGATCCCAATAAGGCTGGTCCTGGAGAATACTTTGCTGGAAAGTATGACTTGAATGTGGCTGGCGCAGAAACAAATGAAAAAATTGCCGCCATCATCAATAACAGCATTCCATATAAAACGTATCAGGAATTAGGTGTAAACAGTGAAGAAGAAGCCTATGCTGCTACAAAGGCAGCCATTTGGTGCGTGATTGGTGTATCACAGTACACAGACCGAGGAAAATGGAATGCACCCGATAAACCACAGGTGACAGCTTTATTTAACAAACTGGTTGATCTAGCATTGAATAATCCTGAACCAGTAAAAGCAGCAGTATACGGTACGATTAAGGTGGATGAAGAACCAGTGGAAGAAGGAAACTACTTTGTACAGCGTTTTCAGGTAAAGGAAACAAGTAATTCTGGAAAGAAAATCACAAAGTATAAGGTCGAATTGACTGGTGATTATCCAGTTGGAACAATCATTACAGGTGAAGATGGCATCGAAAAAACACAGTTCAAAGGTGATGAAACATTTGCGATCCGTATTCCCAAGACTTCTGTCCCTGTTGGTGGCAGTGTGGAAGCAAATGTAAAGATTTCGGCAAATCTGTATTCCAATGTTATCTTGATCGGCAAGCCTTTGAATGGACTGGATGGCAAAGTGCAGGATATGGAAATCGGGATGCCGAATCAGCCCATTACTATTAATGCCAAAATGGTAATTGGTAAGTCTACTGAAACGGATGAATCCGGTGATGGTAAACTAAAAGTCATCAAGCTGGATGCCACAGATAATGCAACCCCTTTGGCAGGTGTAACATTTGATTGTTATAATGCACAGGGGCATTTAATTGATACAGGTACCACAGATGAATCTGGTATTTGGGAACCGAATATTACGGAGTCTGGTACCTATACGGTAGTAGAACGCTCTACCAATAATAGATATCAGTTGACTGAGCCAACCACTTTGGTCATTACGGTAGAGCCGGATCAAACAGCAACGGCAACATTTCGTGATTATCCGCCGCATATTGTGGTGACAGAAAAAGAAGATGCAGAAACAGGTGAACCAATTCCTGGTGTGCAGTATGAAATCATGCAGATCGATGGAAAAGGGGCTTGGAGAGCAACAGGCAAAACCGATGCAGAAGGAAAAATCACATGGGAAGATGTACCAGACGGTACCTATCTTGTAAGAGAAGTATCCACTGTAGAAGGATATATCTTGGATCAGACACCTCAATATGTAACCGTAAGAAATGGACAGGCTGCCGGATTAAAATTTTTGAATAGTAAATTTCCAGGCTTGACTATCATCAAGATCGACCAGCAGACAGGCGAAGTCATTACTGATCCAGCTACTTTCAAAGTAGAACAGGTAGACGGCAGTTACACAACCACAGTCACAACAGAAAATGGTGTTGCTACACTGAAAAATGTACCCGTAGGTACTTATAAAATCACAGAAGTAACTGCACCTGAAGGATACGCATTGGGTGATTGCCCTCAGACCGTATACCTTGGCAAAGACAAGAATGTTCAGGTGGTTATGAAGAACCTGAAGAAACCTGTGCTTACCATCGAAAAGATCGACGGACAGACAGGTGATCCAGTACCAGGCACCAAGTTTGAAATCAAGAAATCCGACGGAACTTTGATCGGTACCGTAACAACAGGTGCAGATGGCAAAGTAACAGTCGGTATGAAAGGTGGCGAACTTGGGTACCTTGATCCCGATGTTTATACCGTAACAGAAGTCTTTGTACCAGAGCCTTATGTGCTGACAGGCGAACATCAGGATATCAGACTGAATGCAGGCGATAGCAAGTCCTTGTTATTTGCAAACCTTGAAATGCCCAGCATCACCGTTGAAAAATACGATGAAGAAACAGGCGAAAAATTGCCAGGTGCTCAGTTTGCTATCTATGAGCAGGCTGATACCGCACGTCCAGTTGTTGAAGGTATGACTGACGAAAACGGTAAATTTACCTCCGGCTATATCAAACCAGGTACTTATGTGGTCAAAGAACTGAATCCACCTCCTGGATATATGTTCTCTGATAAAACAAGCCCTGACAGAGTGATTGTTGCGAAACCTGGCGATGGTGAAATCATCGTGAAGGTAGACAATATCAAATTGCCAGAACTGACAATCAAGAAAATCGACTCTGTGACCAAAGAACCGATTCCAGGTGTTGTGTATGAAGTCAAGGAAGTAGACGATACCAGCGTACAGCCTACAACAGCTACTACCGATGAAAACGGTATGATCGTGATTCCTGGGCTGAAAGCAGGTACTTATGAGATCACAGAAATTTCTACACCGAAACCATACATTCTTAATGACACACCGCAGAGAGTAAAACTCGAAGCAGGAGATCATAAAACATTGATGTTTGAGAACATCAAATACCCCACATTGATCATCGAGAAAACAGACTATACGACCAATAAGGGTATTCCAAACACCACATTCAAGATTGAGCATGAGGAAGACGATGGTGCAATTACAACAGTCGGTACATTCAAGACCGATGAAAATGGCAGAATCAAACTGCCGTATGTAGAACCTGGCTGGTATATCATAACAGAAACCATTCCGGCACAGGGCTACCAAAAACCGACAAACCCTGTAACACGTATTTATTTGAACCCTGGCGATAACTCTTATCTGAAGGATGATAATATCGCAGGTGGCGGCGGTACTGGTGGCATAGGCGGCGGTACAACGACCGACGGTATTGAAATCACAAGTGGGAATGATTACGAAGTGGTAGACGGTATCGTAAACTATCCTCTGAACAGTTTGGTTATCAAGAAAGCAGATGCCAACACAGGGGAAATGCTGGATGGTGCAACCTTTGAAGTATTCCGAATCACGGGTGAAACAAGTGGTCAAAACGGCAAACTGATCTGCACGGCAACAACTGATCATTCCGGTGTTATCGTTATCACTGGATTGGAAGCAGGTGCTTATGCAGTCAGAGAAGCGAAAGCACCAAATAACTACATTATCGCAGAAACAGATATGCAGACAGTCAATATGAAAGCAGACGGAACATCTGTGGTAGAGGTAGTATTCCGAAACTATCCTTATGGATCTCTGCTCATCACAAAAGTGGATGCCTTGACCAATAAACCATTATCCAATGCCACTTTCCAAGTAACAACAGGTGATGGAACGGTGGTTGGAAACAGCAACGGTATGTATACTACAAACAGTGATGGCGAAATCCTGATTCCAAATCTGAAACCAGGCAGTTATGTAGTAACTGAGCGCATTGCACCGGAAGGATATGCCTGCGATACAAAACCGCAGACCATTGAAATTGGTACAGATGGTGCTACATACAAAGTGCATTTCCAGAACCAGCCTATGTGCTCTCTCGTGATTTTGAAGAAAGACGCAGATAACGGTAATCCATTGTCTGGTGCGCAGTTTAAGGTAACAACATCCAAAGGCGATGTCATTGGAAGAAACAATGGCATCTTTACCACAGACAGCAATGGCTCCATTACGATTTCCTACCTCGCTAAGGATAGTTATATCGTAGAAGAAGTAAAGGCACCGGATGGTTATGTGCTGGAGGAACAGTCCAAAACCATCGCGCTGGATTATGGCAAAACTTATACCTTGGAGTTCACCAATAAAAAGATGACATCATTGGTAGTAAAGAAAATTGACGCTGTGACAGGCGAACCATTGCCAGGTGCAAAGTTCTTCGTGGAGAAACAAAACGGGGAACACGTAGGTGAGTACACCACAGATAATACAGGAACAATTCTGCTTCCGACACTTGATCCAGATTGGTATGTGGTAAGAGAAACAAAAGCGCCGGAAGGCTACATCCTAGACGAAACACCAAAAACCGTTGAAGTAAAAACAAACGTGCCAACGGTGGTAACATTTGACAACAAACCGCTTTCAGGAATCAAAATCGTAAAAACAGATTCCGAAACAGGGGAACCGTTGGAAGGTGTATCGTTCTCAGTTTCTAAAATGAATGGTGAGAAAATCGGCACATTCAAAACAGATAAAGAAGGTATGGTCTATATCTCTGATTTGGAAGATGGCTACTACACTGTAACAGAAACAGAAGGATTGGAAGGCTATCACTGGGACAAAGAACCGAAAACGGTAGAAGTCAAATCCGGCAAACAAACCATTTTGGAAGTGGAAAATCAGCCATATTCCGGTTTGGTCATTGAGAAAACCAACAGCAGGACCGGCGATCCTATTGAGGGCGTAGAATTCCTCGTGACAAAATTCAACGGCGAGCAGATCGGATACTATGAAACAGATGAATCCGGCTTGATTGTTATTGAAGGATTGGAAGAAGGCACATACTTGGTAAAGGAAACAAAAGAAGCCAAAGGCTACAAACTTGACAGCGAAGCAAAAGAAGTGGAAATCAAAGACGGCAAGAGAACAACATTAAAAGTGGAAAATGATCCAATGTCTTCTGTATTGATCCATAAAATCGACTCTGTCACAGGAGAAGGCATTCCAGGAGTGAAATTCCTGTTATATGACAGTGACAATGAACCAATCGGTCAGTTTGAAACAGATGACGAAGGCTATATCTGGATCAGAAAAGAATTGCCGGAAGGTAAGTACAAACTCAGAGAATTAGAGCCTGCAGAAGGCTATATCTCTGACAACAGCGAGAAAACATTCTATGTGCAGAAAGGCAGAACAACAGAAATCGAGTGGGAGAATACACCGGAAGTCGGTCAGATCGTTATTACAAAACGTTCTTCTGAGTTCAATGAACTGACAGGTCTTCCTGCCGGTTCTCCATTGTCTGGTGCAGTATTTGAAATCTATAATACCACAGGAAATTTGGTAGACAAGATTTCTTCCGGCAGCAATGGTGTTGCGGCATCAAAAGGTTTGCCTGTAGGTGTCTACACCATCAAAGAAGTATCTGCACCAAGATATTACGCTTTGAATGATAAAACACTTTTGGCAGAAATCAGGCACAACGGTGATATCGTCAGATTTGAAGTGCTGAACAGCAGCATTTCTTTGAACCTGACCGTTCAGAAAAAAGGACCAAATGCCGCATCTCCTGGACAGACCATCCAGTATGACATTTATGAAGTGCAAAACGGTTCCACCGGCACTTTGGAAAACTTCTATATTCATGACAGGATTCCAACAGATGCCACAAGAGCGTTGAAGATTGTTACAGGCACATATTCCGAAAGAATGTATTATAAGATCACTTATAAAACAAACTACAGGGATTATCGTGTGCTTGCGGAAAATCTTTTGACAAAGAATAGTTATGAATACAGTCTCCATCCAAATGTACTTGGCTTGGCAAATGGAGAATATGTCACAGACGTGCGTCTGGAATTCCCGAAGGCAAGCCCTGGCTTCAAGATGCTTGAAAATATGTCTGTATTCTGTCAGGTAATGCCGAATATGCCGAAAGATTACCGTATCGTCAATAGAGCAGATGTAGGCGGAAGATACGGCAACGAATGGGAAAGCGCAAAGACCAGCTGGAACACAACGGTGTGGACTGTGAATACACCGCCAGTAACGCTTCCCAAAACAGGTTATTAAAAATATGATTTCTGGGGCAGTCGGAAGACTGCCCCTTTTCTACGAAAGGAGAGAAGAACAATGGCAGTAAGATGGAAAAGAGTATTTTTGCTGACAGTGGTTGTGCTTATGGCAGTGATTATATTTGCACCGCCAGTATTTGCGGCACCAGATAGTGGTCAGGTTTCCACAGCCATTGAAAGCACTTGGAAAACAGCAGCAACACAGATTAAAACCGTAACCAATAACGTTATCTTTCCAGTGGTGGATTGTGTGCTGGCGATCCTGCTTTTTGTCAAATTAGCTATGGCTTACTTTGATTACAAAAAACATGGCGAATTTGATTTTGCACCAGTGGCAATCTTGTTCTTTGGTCTGGTGTTTGCCATTACAGCACCGACTTATATCTGGAATATTCTTGGAATTTGAAAAAGAAAGGAGCTGAAATTATGGGATGCTGGGGTGTAAAAGCATTTGAATCAGATGAAGGTCTGGATGCCTTGGAATGGATCAGAAACCATATTCCGGAAGACGGCTGTCTGCGCTTAAAGGAATTGTTGGAACAGCTGAAATTAGACGAATGGTGCAGACCGCCTGCCGCGGAAAACGGAGAGTCCCACAGCAGTACAATGCTGATTGCGGAACTGATGGAAAGCTTTCAAAATGGTACTATAGAAGAATGGGAGTATCTCCCGAATAACCCCTTTGAAAAAGTGGTTTCGTTTCTTGTGGAAAAGGAATCCGTTAAAGAGATGTGCGAGTATCTTTCCAAAACATTGGAATCCGCAAGAAAAAATACGCAGGACAATCAATGGAACGGGTGGTTTGAAGAAACCAACTGGAACAAATGGCAGGAACATATGGAAAGCCTGATTGAAACTATGCGTAAAATTTTGGAGCAAGACGGAGAGGTGCTGGACTTGATACCACAGACAAAACAAGAGATTTCAGAGGAACACATAGAAGGTGGTATGAACATGGAATAACAGAAAGCGAAGGTGATGAAAAATATGTTTGGCTTGGACTTTGCCGTAGACGGTGTGCTGGATCAGTTCTGTGACTGGATCTACGGCAAACTGATCACATTCTTCGGTGAGTTTTTCAGTATGATCAATATGATGGGGGCGGAACTTTTTGAGCTGGATTGGATCAAAGCAATCCTGCTCTTTTTTTATTATTTCGCCTGGGCGTTGTATATCGTTGGTATTGTAGTGGCTGTGTTTGACACAGCCATTGATGCACGGAGAGGAAAAGGAAGTTTTCAGGACTTGGCGTTAAATATCATCAAAGGTTTTTTCGCCGTCAGCCTGTTTACTGTAGTACCTATCGACCTTTATGTCTTCTGCATTAATCTGTCAAATGAACTGATTGGTGCCATTGCTGGTATGTCGGATTCACCAGGAAAACTTGGTGCCATTGCCACTATGGTGCTGGGCAGCTTTGAAACGCCTGGTGCCAATGTGGTGGTGTCTATCGTGTTTGTCATACTGATTGGATATGCGGTCATCAAAGTGTTTTTCGCAAACTTAAAACGAGGCGGTATCCTTCTTGTCATGATGGCAACTGGCAGTCTTTATCTGTTCAGTGTACCAAGAGGATACAGCGACGGATTCGTGTCTTGGTGCAAACAGGTAGCTGCTCTCTGCCTGACAGCGTTTTTACAGACCATTGTACTGGTTGCAGGGCTAGTTACTTATAACGCAAATATGCTGCTTGGCATCGGATTGATGCTTTCCAGCACAGAGGTACCGAGAATAGCACAGAACTTTGGATTGGATACCAGTATGCGTTTCAACGCAATGAGTACGGTATATTCCGTAAATTCCGTAGTCAATATGGCACGTAATGTAGGAAGAATCGCAAGCAGATGACCTGAAAAATTATTATAAAGGAGTGAGTTCTATGAAGTGGGTAGATAATGGGAGAAGAATGGCGGAAAGAGCAAAAGAACTGTTCCCACCAGGTACCAGAATTCAGCTGATCCACATGGATGATCCATATAATCCGATACCTGACGGAACAAGAGGAACGGTCAAGTTCGTGGATGATATGGGGACCGTATTTCCAGATTGGGATAACGGCAGAGGTCTTGGTGTGGTATACGGTGAGGACAGTTTCCGAAAGCTCACACCAGAAGAATTGTTGGAAGAACAGCAGAAAGAAGACATAAATCAAGACACAGATATGGGTATGAACATGGGAATGTAAGGGAGGTTTTTGAAATGAAACTGGTATATATCTGTTCTCCATTAAGAGGAGAACCGGAAAAAAACATAGCAAAGGCGAACGAATACGCCAGAGAAGAAGCAATGAAAGGCAACTGTGCCATCGCACCACATTGTGTTTTCACACAGTTTTTGAACGATGAAGTGCCAGATGAACGCTGGCTCGGGCAGGAAATGGGGAAAGCACTTCTTTGCAGGTGTGATGAACTTTTGGTTTGCGGCAGCATCATTTCGGAAGGAATGCGTGAGGAAATCAAAATTGCCTATGAGAACGGCATTACTGTTTTAGGCAGAGATTTGTCCATTGCGGATATCGAAGATGCGGTGTTTGGAGAAACAGAACAGTGCTGTGAGATGGTATAAAAGGCAGGTGAGAAGCAATGTATATCTACCCAGAAAACCTGAAAGGCAAAAGCACCATGTTCCTTTGGACATTGCGAGATATGCTGATTATCATCATAGGTGCAGTCCTGTCAGCTGTCTTTGCGGCAGCTTTGGACTGGATTGTGCCTGGTGTTCTTATTGGCGTGTTCGCCTTTTTGACACTGCGTATTGATAACGAACTGAATATCTCGGACTACATCCGCTTTGCCTTTCGATTTTTTGTGACAACACAACAGATTTTTTATTGGAGGTTTGCCGATGACAAGAATGAGAATTGGAAAGAAGAAATCTACCAGAGAAGAAATAGGCGCCAGAAATATTGACGGGGTTGGCGTGGAAACATACGGCAATGAGTATCTGGTTTACTTTCTGGTACAGCCGGATAACATTGCGGTACTATCAGAAACAGCAGTAAAAACAAAAATCATAGCGATGTCCAGTGTCATCAAAGGACTGGACTCCATTGAGTTTTCCTGCATCAATTCCAGAGAAAACTTCGACCAGAACAAAATGTTTTACAAAGAGCGTCTGGAGGAAGAAGAAAGCCCCAAGGTACGAGAAATATTGGAAAAAGACCTGATCCATCTGGACAGAGTACAGATACAGACGGCTTCCGCAAGGGAGTTTTTGTTTATCCTCCGCTTTCGCAACTATAATCCAGAAACAAATGAAGTACAGACAGGCATCAGCAGAATGACGAAGCTGTTGAAGGATGCAGGATTTTCCTACTGTCAGGCAAGTAAGGAGGACATCAAAAGGCTCTATGCCGTTTATTTCGTACAGAATATCACGCAAGTTTATTTCGATGATTATGACGGCGAGAGATTTGTAAAGGAGGATGAATACCGTTGAAAATCAGCAGAACAAAGAAAACAAAAGCCTATATTCCCAAAACGGAAGAAGAAAAAGAGCAGGTCAGGATCAAAGAGTTTTTGGATATGTGCGCGCCTTCTGTGCTGAAGTTCTACCCTGATTACTATATCTGCGGCAGCAGTTTCAGAAGCACATGGGTGGTGCGTGAATATCCAACGGACACAGAAGAACAGGCATTGCTCAGGCATTTGGGTGACCGTTCCGGCGTTACATTAAGAGTTTATACCAGACACGTTACACCAGCGGAGGAAAGAAAAATCATTTCCAACGCAGCCAGCAGGAACAGAATGAACCGTTCTTCTGGCAACATCCAAAAGGAGATTATTGCAGAGTCAAACTTAAACGATGTCATGAACTTAATCGCACAGATGCACAGGGACAGAGAACCATTGGTACACTGTGCTGTATTCATTGAAATATCAACGCCCACACTGGAGAAGCTGAAAGAAATGCAGGCAGAAGTGGAGGCGGAGCTGACACGCTCTAAGATATCTGTAGATAAATTATTTCTAAGACAGAAAGAAGGCTTCGAGAGTACACAGCCATGCGGAAACAATGCTTTCCATGAGCAGTTCGAAAGAGTCATACCAGCAAGTAGTGCTGCCAATCTCTATCCATTCAACTATTCAGGAAAAGCCGATCCGCAAGGCTTTTATATCGGACATGACAAATATGGAAGCAACCTTTTCATTGATTTTCAAAGAAGAACAGATGACAAGACAAATGCCAACATACTAATACTTGGCAACAGCGGACAGGGCAAAAGCTATCTCATGAAACTGCTCCTTTGCAACATGAGAGAAAGTGGAATGGATATCGTCTGCCTTGATCCTGAACTTGAGTACAAAGATTTGGCAGTCAATATGGATGGCTGTTATATCGACTTGATGGAGGGAGAGTACATCATCAACATACTGGAACCAAAACGCTGGGAGGAAGACAGCGGTTCCGTACTGCCAAGGCATATTTCATTCCTTCGTGATTTTTTTCGTGCCTATAAAGACTTTACCAGTGCGGAGATTGATGTTCTAGAAATCTTTCTGGAGAAATTATATGAAAGCAAAGGTATTAAAGAAGATACTGACTTTTCAGGATTAAAACACACAGACTACCCAGTACTGTCAGATTTATATCATCTGGCAGAACAGGAACTGAACCAATATGAAGAAAGGAAGGGGAATATCTATACCAGAGAAACGGTCAGGGATTTATGCTTGAAATTAAAATCGATCTGTATTGGTGCTGACAGCAAGTTTTTTAACGGACACACCAACATCACAAGCAATCGATTTATCTGTTTTGGCACAAAGGGCATTACAGATGCGGATACGGCAATACGAAACGCAATGCTGTTCAATGTCCTTTCTTTTATGTCTGATGCCCTGCTGTCCAAAGGGAATACGGCAGCATTTATTGATGAGCTGTACCTGTTTTTGACTAACATGACTGCCATCGAATACATCCGAAACGCCATGAAGCGTGTGCGTAAAAAAGGCAGTGCAGTTATTATTGCCAGCCAGAATATCGAAGACTTCAACAGAGCTGATGTGAGAGAAATGACAAAACCCATGTTTGCCATTCCAACACATCAGTTTTTGTTTAACCCAGGGAATATCTCCAAGAAGGAATATATGGAAATGCTCAGGCTGGATGATTGTCTGTTCGACCTGATCAGCAGTCCTTTAAGAGGTGTCTGTGTGTTTCGTCATGGCTCAGAAGTTTACCATCTGGTGGTAAAAGCACCGCAGTATAAAGAGGATTTGTTTGGCAGTGCTGGAGGTAAGTAAATGAAAGGGAGTGGTAAATATGATGATAGATGCAAGAGATGAAGACTTTAAATTGGCAGAAATTGATAATGTGGTGGTGATTTTTACCAATGCACGTATTGATCGAGATACGGTGCCTTTTGATTTATACTGCTATGATGTCAGAGAGTCAGAGTGCTTTAGTGGCGATCCAGTTACGCTGGAGAAGGTTGTTTCCATAAATCACTGGGGTACCATTTTATCAAAAAAACCGTTTCCTTTGGAAGATGATGCATACTATCCGTTGAAAGACGGCATCAATTATCTGGAAGAAACCTGTACGATGGATGAGTTTATGGAAATGAATCCAGAAGACGAAATGGATGTTATGTCTTAAGAAATAAAAGAAGGTGAGGCAAATGGCAAGTCCTATGGCAGTTGCCGTTATGACGAAGAAAGCGTTGGAGCTGGCAGAAGACAAACGAGTGCGGACACTGCTGGCAAGTATTGTGGCAGGTATTGTAATCGTGATGCTGATACCGCTGCTGGTTATGGTTTCTATCTTCAATACACAAGCAGGATTCAGTCAGGAGGTTGCAAGAATCGTATTCGATGGAGGACCTATTCCAACGGATATCGATGCGGAACTTTCCAAAGCTATGGAAGAAATGATTGATGCCTTTGAGGAATTGAATCAGACGATAGAATCATTGGAAGAAGATGGATTTGACGATATCAAAGTCAAGTCTTTTTTTTATATCCTCTATTTTACAAAGGATCTGACAGATTTTGATGAGGAATTCTATGTGGGCTTTGTGGATTGTTTTGTGGGTGAAAAAGAAGAGGACGAGATTTATGAGGAACTGGAAGACTACCTTTCCTATGAGTTTACGGAAACAGAAAAGGTGGAAATCCGAAATCTATATCTCTTTATCAAGTATGGATACTCTGCGACAGACAAAATCACAGGCATTCCTGGGGAAGCATTCAACGATGCCACATTCGCACAGTTGATGCAGGAAGCCACGAAATATATCGGCTTTCCTTACCAATGGGGCGGAAGTACACCGGAAACCAGTTTCGATTGTTCCGGTTTTGTATGTTGGGTATATACCCATTCTGGAGTCCATAACCTGCCCAGAACAACCGCACAGCAGATTTATAACCAGTGTACACCGGTGTCAAAAGACGAGGTGAAACCAGGAGATTTGGTGTTTTTTACAGGAACATATCAGAGCAGCAACCCCGTAACCCATATTGGAATCTATGTTGGGGACAATCAAATGTTGCATTGCGGCGATCCCATCGGCTATGCAAACTTGGGGAATTCCTATTGGGTGAAGCATTTTTATGGGTTTGGCAGATTGTAAAGGAGTGTGAAAAATATGATGAAAGAAATTACGGTAGGAGAATTGAAAAAAATGACGGATAAAGAAGGATTGATTCTTCAAGGCTGTGGCGGAGATTTAAAAGAGTGGGAAGATGGTGTCAATGAACTGTTGACAGAGTCAGGTATTTTGCTGGAAGGAGATACATTCAAAAATGTTTATGTTTTTGAAAACGAAGGATTAACAAATTTGTTGTTTGATATGGACGATGTCAAGTTGGATGTAGGAAAGCTTGCCATGTGGAGAATCAATACCCACCAGCAGTTTGGCGGTACATGGCTCAGTGATTACCTCGCAAATAAATTTGAAATGGGAGAAGAATTAAAATCTTCTATGGAGCCGGAACTTTAAGAAAAGGGGTGAAACAGTATGAATCAAGAAAGAAAACCACATTTTGAAAGTTTGATGGCAAAGCTGGAAAACTTCCGTGAAGAAGAAATCCGAGTGCTGCAGGGATATCTGGAGCCGGTTTTGGAGGTAAGAGAAAAAATATTATCTTCGTTTTCCAATGAAAAAGCAAGCAGCAGATTCTCTGTTGGAGAGATTTCGGATGAGCTTATGTATGTGAATTTGTTGGAAGATCTGCTTCAGACAGATGAGAGGATATCTGAATGCCGAATGGATTTTGATGCCTGTGATATGATCCTCTATCATAAGCAACCAGAACATTCCTATGACAGCATGAAAACAACAGAGCAAAAATATGAAGGCGTAGCAGCCATGAATCTGTTTTATCGCGAGCTAGGAGATGCGATGTTTTACTATAACCCTGATGAGCCAAACAAAGGCTGTGTGGTAATCGAGAAAATCATTTCTCTTAGTGACGAGGACTTCTGGTTCTTTGGAGAAAACATCAAGCAGGAGGCTTCCTTCATTACGGATAACGAAGAACTGCAGTATTTTGATCAGCAGATGACTTTGCACTGCCTGTTTATCCAAAAAGAGGATGCGGAGTTTGGTGTTTTGATCAGCCATGACCAAAAAAGTGGTGAAGTTTATTCCGGCTATCTGCCGAACTTGGATCAGTTTCAGGAGATTGGGTGTGAGATTTCAGAAAAAGAAGACTATGTGGAACCACAGATGTGACCGCAAAAGGA
Organism: Clostridium sp. 1001271st1 H5; assembly: GCF_005845215.1. GTDB lineage: Bacteria > Bacillota > Clostridia > Lachnospirales > Lachnospiraceae > Enterocloster. Next base: position 371,428 of record NZ_SPHO01000004.1, on the reverse strand, counting down.
GGTGAGTATCATGAAACTTTCTGCGATACAGGTTAAGTTTGAAACCAGCAAGTACTTGGCACTAAAGCGATATGCGGCAAAAAAGGAAGTATCTTTGGAGCAGGAACTGGAAGAAACACTGAACAGACTGTATCGAAAACTGGTGCCGCCAGATGTCCGAGAGTATATTGAAGAAGGTGAGAAAATGGAAAAAGTAAGTAAACCAAAAGCGAAAAATGAGGAAAAAGAGTCAGGGGAAGAACAGAATCAAGCAGAACAGCCGCAGGATATCCAATCCGTTTAATGGCAAGAGAGCAGATGGTATCATCTGCTCTCTTTTGCCAATATGGACATGATGTAAATGGCTGTGATATAATAAGGAAAATTTTAAGAATGGAGAGTGTTTTTATGATGAATACAAATAAAAAGGATATTGTAAAAATGGAAGGAGGAAAGGTGCAGTAAGTATTTTATACCTCCTTCCTTTGAAATAATAGGAATATATAATATGGAGGATAATGAATTGAAACAATTACAAAAATATGGTGCTACAGAACGTTTTTATACAGAATCAAAATTATATCCCGATTATCAATTAGCAAGAGTAATCGCGCAGTATCGCGGGAAATATAAAGTGATTACTGATCAACAAGAATTTTTTGCAGAAATTTCTGGAAAATTTCGATATACAACAGAAGAACTGGTTCAATTTCCAACAGTTGGAGATTTTGTTATGGTGACGGTGGAAAAAGAATTTGCATCCATCCACCAGGTTTTAACAAGAAAAAGTTTGTTTTTGCGGAAAGCTGTTGGAGTATCCAATCAATCACAGACGGTTGCTGCCAATATAGATACTGTTTTTTTGTGTATGTCCCTAAACAAAAATTTCAATTTGAATCGTATGGAACGATATTTATCTATTGCATGGGACAGTGGTGCTACACCAGTTATCGTATTGACAAAATCAGATTTGTGTGAAGATTTGTCAGAGAGGATTTCTCAGATAGAAAGCATTTCATGTTTTTCTGATATCATAGTAACATCTATGTTTGAGGATGACATATCTGCAAAATTTTTATCTTATTTTTCCAAAAATCAAACCTGTGCTTTTATTGGCTCCTCCGGTGTAGGCAAATCAACATTAATCAACCGTTTACTAGGTGTAAATACAATAGCAACACAAGAAATTGCTAAAGGAGATAAGGGACGCCATACGACTACAGGACGTGAGATGTTTTTATGTCCCCTTGGTGGAGTAGTGATTGATACACCAGGCATGAGAGAAATGGGTGCAGACAGTACAGACCTTTCAAAAACATTTTCAGAACTTGAATCATTGGCATACCAATGTAAATTTCGCAACTGTACGCATACCAATGAACCAGGTTGTGCAGTTCTAGCAGCAATAGAACGCGGTGAATTAGATATAAGACGGCTGGAGAATTACCGAAAACTACAACATGAAAGCAGCTATGATGGATTAAACAGCAAAGAAATTGAAATTAAGAAATGTGAGCGCATGTTTAAAGATGTTGGTGGTATGAAGAATGTCAGACGCTATGCCAAAGAGCAGCGTAAAAGAAAATGAGGTGGGATATATGAATATTGTTGTTCGAAATGAAGAAACAAAAGACTACCGCAGAACAGAAGAAGTTGCACGAGAAGCATTTTGGAATTTATATTTTCCAGGCGCAGCAGAGCATTATGTGGTGCATCAAATGCGTTCTCATACTGACTTTATCCCAGAACTTGCTTTTGTCATTGAGGTGGATGGCATTGTTGAAGGTGCTATATTTTACACACATTCTAAAATTGTAACGGAGCAAGGAGAATTTCCAACCATAAGTTTTGGACCTGTTTTTATTTCTCCGAAATATCATAGACAAGGTTTAGGAAGAAATTTAATTACACATTCTATTCAAAAGGCTAAAGAAATGGGATATTCTGCAATCTTAATACTGGGATACCCATATCATTATGAACCATATGGTTTTTGTGGCGGAAAAAAATTTGGTATCGCAATGGCAGATGGACATTTTTATAAAGGTCTTTTGGTATTACCGTTAAAAGAAAACGCCTTGCATGGAAAAAGTGGATATGTTGTATTCTCAGATGCACTAGAAGCGGAAGAAAAGGATATTCTGAATTTTGATGCTACTTTTCCGCAAAAAGAAAAGAAAGTATTACCTTGCCAACAAGAGTATGAAACTGCTTGTGCTATGTTAGATGAATAAATGGATATAGAAATTTTATGATTTCAACGAAGCGACTGAGTGATCAGTCGCTTTTGTTATGGATAAAATGTGTTATAAATAAGCGAAAGACCTCCTGATCCGTTTCCAAATCCCGTGACAGAAAGCGTTTCGTGATTTCAATGACGATACCTTGGCGAAATAGCTGCATCAAAGAACAATGAAGAAAACAATTTATTAGTTGCTGCTGAAACTTTTCCCAAGCACTTTTTCCCAGATATTCTATGAGTTTTTCTTCTGTTTGCCTGAAATCGACTAGGTCAACAGATAGATGATAAGAATGCATATATTCATGATAAAACTCTTTCAGTGCTTGTTCTAATAAGGAATCTGCCAGTGCAGTCCAGCAAAGTTCCATTTCAGTGGAAGTCTCCTGACAATCAAACCTGGGTATGGAACTGTCGTTATTTTCTAAATCATCCTGTATTTTCTTTTGTAAATCTGAAATGGATTGATCAATTTCATCTTCCAAAGCACAGAAATCCATTTCCACAATCAAGCGAAAAAACATGGATAGATAATGATTGAGTAGATAACTTTTCTGTCCAAGGAGCTGATGAAATTCTTTTGCGGTACGAAAAATATCTGAGAACGCTGATGTGTTTTCAGATTGGTACGAAAGAAAATATTGAAAAATATCCATAAATAAAAACCACCTGTTCACCAAAGTCGGCAAAGCCGTTTGTGGTATATAAATTCTGTTGACGAAAGGTGTCAAGTAAAAAGCAGTATATTTCTTGACTGACACAGAACTTATGGGTATGATTCTAAAAAAGCCAGAGGTGAGGATAGTGGAATTTACATTGATGCATAGAGAAATCAAAGTCGTAGATATAGAAATGGACTCGTTTTATCACATCAAAAGCATAAAAAATATATACGCAGCAGCACATATGCCAGTAGGAACGATGCAAAAACAAGACGCAGATCAGCAGGCTCTGGCAAAGTGGTGGAGCAGACGAACCATACCAAAAGGTCGAACAAGACTGCAGGAGGTCTTGGATATAAGAAATATTCTTACATCAAAAGAATTGCTCAAAGACAGTTTTGGGTTAAGTTTATCAGATCAATATTGGTTGAAACCAAAAGATTCCTCTTTGTCATGGGAGCAAATCCAGTTTTTTGACAACGATTTCTCGGAACAGTTTGGAGAAATGATGCTGGGAAATTTGGAAATTACAGAATGCTTTGACACCATGACACCAGATGTTGTGCTGGAAGGTCGGTTGGAAAAGGCATGGAAAATCAGAGATGGAAAACGAGTTTTAATAAAAGGCGGAAGTAATCCATACCAGCAGGAACCTTTATGTGAAGTGATTGCTTCTGGGATTGCGGAAAGGTTGTGCATCCCACATACGAAGTATACATTGCTGTGGGAGCATGAAAAACCGTTTTCTGTCTGCCAGGATTTCATTACTTCTGAAACGGAATTGGTATCGGCTTACCATATCATGTAGAGCAGAAAGAAGCCAAAGGATCTCTCGGACTATGAATTTTATCTGAATTGTGCGGAACAACTTGGCGTAAAAAACATAAGAGAGCAGACAGAAAAAATGATTGTTTTGGATTTTCTGATCGGAAATACGGACAGGCATTTCAATAAATTTGGCTTGATTCGGAATGCAGTTACATTGGAATGGATTGGTGTTGCACCTATATTTGACTGTGGAACATCACTGTGGTATAACACACAGGAACGTCTGATCAAACCGCTTTCTCCCAATCTACCAGCCAAGCCTTTCAAGAAAACCCATAGAGAACAGATTAAACTGGTAAAAGATTTTTCATGGTTAGACATGAAAAAGTTAAAAGGTATGGAAGAAGAAATGGAAGAAATCCTATCTCAGTCACCTTACATCAGCAGAGAACGCAGGGCAGTTTTATGCGATGCGTTCTGACAAAGAGCAGAACTGCTGGGAGAGATTGCAAACGAACACACGATAAAAGAGGATATTTCACAAGAAAATGATATGATTTTCTAATCCAGAACAATAGAATAAGCAAAACAAAGAAAAGGCGAGCCAAAAGGTTAGCCTTTTTTTGCGCCCTGTTTGCCCTTGTGTGCCGCTTTGCGGAGCAAGTGGAGTAGTTGCAGGGCAAGGCAGTTTGGAGCGAATTTGCCCCGATTTTGGGCGAAGGGAAAAAGAGGGTATTGGAAATTAATATCTGTAAAAGGGAACTTTGACAGATGCGAAAAATGTTTGCAGGTTAAATACCGGCTCAGAACAGCCGGTAAAATCCCTCAAATCCCCGCAGTGCGGGGATTTTTTGCAGACGCTGGTCAAAAGCGGACGGCACTGGTTTGTGGCTATGAAAACAAAAAATAGGAAGATTCCCTTAGAAAAAAGGCGATTTTGCACAGGTGCTGGTACCAGCTCAGTGCCAAAGTTTACGAAAGGAGAATAAAATGAGCGAGGAATATAAAAAACAAAGATACAGCGTATGGCTTTCCAAAGATGCAGTTCAAAAAAGCGATGCTGCGGTTGTAATGGAAGGTTTGACAAATCGCAGTGACTTTATTGAAAAAGCAATTCATTTTTATTCCGGATATCTTTATCAGGAAAAACACATGGATTTTTTATCTGATGTGATGATGGAAACTGTATCTGGCATTATGAAAACTTCCGAAAACAGACTGTCAAAGATGCTTTTCAAAATCGCAGTGGAGATGGCAAAGCTGGAAAGTATGCTTGCCGCTATCAATGACATGGATGAGGCAACCATGCGAAGACTTCATATCCATTGCGTCAATGAAGTAAAAAAGATAAACGGAATTCTCACTATGGAAGAAGCTGTGAGGTATCAAAGGAGTGATGAAGAGTGAGATACAAGTTTTATAGTCCTGTGCAGGGCATTATAGATTATGACTTCAACAAAGATATGGAATACGATGCTTATTTTGATGAGTATTGCATTGAAGACTTAGAAAAAAAGGATTTTGATTATTTGACAGGAGAAGACATTACAGTTTATGAGGAATACATCAATCAAATGATTGAAAAAGATTTGAAAAAAGAATTAGATGAAGGCATGGGACTGATGCAGTACTTTAATTATGGAAGCAGAGAAAACTACAAAGAATTGTTAGAAAAAGTAAAGTCAGCCTATCCAAGAATTGAAACTGTAAGAAATAAGGCATACGGTGTTATGGTCTGCGATATACAAAAGCCGCTTAATGAGAAGGAAATAGAAATACTAAAAGATTATTTTGCCGGGCAGTATAGTGACGGCTGGGGTGAGGGCTTTGCTCAGAGAGGAATTGAAACACTGTGCGGTGTATTGTATTTAGATTTTTATTCAGATGACTTCTATATTGAAACAGAAGACGAGTTGAAAAATAGTTTGGAATCGAAACAAGACAATGAGATGCAATTTGAAATGTAGGTGATGATATGCCAAGATTTATTTTATCGCTAAGATATTTGAAAATGAAAAAACCATCACAAGTAAAAAACTATGTAAAGTATGTTGCGACAAGACCAAACGCAGAAAAGTTTGAGGTGAATCAGTCACAAAGAGAAGCCACTGAACACCAGAAGAGATGGATTGAAAAAGAACTAAAAGCAAATAAAGAATTGAGAGAAAGCTGCGAACAAGAGTATGAAGACTACTTGCAAAATCCAACAAGAGAAAACGCTATGGAACTGATCAATAAAATTGCCGAAGAAGGTTTGGCAAGGGAAGACAGCATGGAAAACTATGTTGGCTACCTTGCCAAAAGACCAAGAGCAGAACGAGGAAAACAGGGACACGCACTGTGGAATGGATCAGATAAAGAAATTGATCTGAATCAGGTGGCAAAAGAAGCTGCGGAACATAACGGCAACATCTGGACATTTGTTTTGTCATTGAAACGAGAGGATGCAGTTCGTCTTGGATATGATAATGGCAATATGTGGCGAGAACTGGTACGAGGCAAAGCACCAGAGATTGCAAAGGCAATGGGAATCCCTGTAGAGCATTTTGTGTGGTATGGAGCTTTTCATAATGAGGGGCATCATCCTCATATCCATCTGATGTGCTATTCTAAAAAGCCCAAAGAAGGTTATCTTGGATCAAAAAACCTTATGAAACTAAAAAGTTCCTTTGCCAACGAGATATTCCATGATGAGCTGTATTACATCTATGAGCAGAAAGATGAAGTCAGGGACGAGCTGAAAAATTACTTTAACAGGAAACTGAAACAGGCAATGACAATGGAATATACAGATCATCCAAAAGTGGAAGCTTTGCTTTGGGAGTTATCTCAAAAACTGAAAACAGCAAAACACAAAAAGGTTTATGGAAGGCTGGAGAAAGAAAATAAAATACTGGTAGACGAGATCGTCAAAGAAATCAGCAAGGACAAAAAGATTTCACAAGCCTATGAAAGCTGGCTGGGATTGAAAGACGATATCCTTTCTACATATCAGAATCAGGAGCGAGCCAGAAGAACCCTTGCGGAAGAACCAGAGTTCCGCAATATCAAAAACATGGTTTTGAAATCTGCATTGATACTGTTGGAAATGAATGAAGTCATAGCAGCAGAACCAGAAGAACGAAATCATGAAATAGTAAATCCTCAAGAAAGCTGGCAAGAACGAACAAAAAAGTATCATCAAATGCAGGCGCAAAAACAGTTCCTGCTTCTGATGAAACACATCAGCCATATGATTGAAGAGGATTATGACAGAAAGAAACAACAGATTCATGTAGATAAGAAGCTGATGCGTAAGATCATGGAAAAGAAAGAAGCCCATGGACAGAAAATGTAAGGAGGGAAGCGTATGAGATGGAAAAAATATGGTGTTGAGATGGATATGACAGGGATTACAAGGAAAGCTGTGGCAGAGATTTTAGCGGAACAGTTTGATACAAAAGTCGTTTTCTGTCTGTCGGACAATGGATATAACGTTCCGGATCAAAATCAAAGGCTGTGGCGTATTCTTCCCTCTGACAGCATCAAGGCAGAAAAATATAACGGAGAAAAAGTGGTGGGAGCAAACTATATGTACCAAGTGAAACTGCTCTCACCATTTTTATATGAAAATGAATTTCCAATGCTGGAAAAAGCCTTGGAACAGTTGGAACTAAGAGGTGCTATCGTCAATGACTCTACAAAAATAAATTTACTTCTGGATGTAAGTTGTATTGAGAACTGGGAGAAGTACCAAATCAATCTGGAAAATCTTTATGAGAGCAAAGGGGAATTATTTCAAAAAGCGTTAGAAATTCCCTTTTCACAAGTGGCAGACACTGATCAAGATAACGGCATCATTTCCTTTCCTTATTTCAAAAGCACAATCAATAAAAAAGAATTGCTCAGTGATATTCAGTTCGCGCAGATCGTCAGCAGCTTTGCAGAAAACAACCGTACTGTCAGCCAAAAGAAAAGCGAGAATCAAAATGATAAATTCATGATGCGTACTTGGTTGGTGCGAGCTGGCATGGTAGGCGAAGAATATAAGTTTGCAAGAAAAATGCTGACAAAAAATCTGGAAGGCAACTCCGCATGGCAGAAGATGATGGAACCAACGGAAATCGAATCAAAAGAAGTCTGCAATCAGGCTCAATCAGAAGAAATGATGGATAACCATGTAGAGGAACAAGTAGTTAGTGATTTGGAATTGGAAGTATGAGGGGGCTGAAACATGATTTATTTATTGACCTATGACGGATATATGAAGGAAGAAAAGATACAGGAGATTTGTCCATCAGCAAAACTGTTTATGCAATGCGGTCTAAAAGACTGTACATTGGAATTCCACAGGTTTTATGAAACCGCTATGCCTACACTAGAGCAGGGAGAAGAAATCGTGCCAGCAGTCATTTGGAAGTTGGAAGAATCTGATTTAAAGAACATGGAAGCAATTTATCCCAATGAAATCTATCAAAAGACAAACTGGAACCTGAAAACAGAAAAAGGTGTTTTGGATGTAATGGTTTTTCTAATGAGAGAAACACCATTTGCATTCCCGAAAGAAAAAGAAGTGGAAGCAATGGAAGAAGCGTATGAGGAACACAGCTTTGATTACAGCAGTGTAGAAAATGCTCTGGACAGGGCAAAAGACAGGGAGGAAGCATATGGCACTTTATACCCAGGAACAGATCGATAAGGCAAACCAGACAAATCTGGAGGAATTCCTTCAGCAAAAAGGAGAACATCTCAGAAAAACTGGAAGTGAGTCAGTGCTGATCTACAAAGACTCCACAGGAGAACATGACAGCATTTCTGTCAGAAGGAACCGTTGGTACGATCATAAAAATATGCGAGGCGGCTATCCGTTGAAATTTATGCAGGAGTTTTACGGCATGAATTTTCGCACTGCTATGAAAGAACTTTTGAACGGAGAAGAACCAGGGCTTGGCAGGAAGAGAAACAAAGAGAATGAAAAAAACGTAAGGCAGACTGAAAAGGCAGTTGTACAGGAAAATCAAGAACGAATTACTTGCCCTTCTGAAAAATCTGAATTCATACTTCCTGAGAAAGACAACAATATGAAACGATTGTTTGCCTATCTTTTACAGACAAGATTTCTCTCCAAAGATGTGGTGAAAAGTTTTGTGGAACAGAAAATACTTTACCAAGAAAAGGAACATGGCAACGTAGTTTTTGTGGGAACAGAAAAAGACGGAGTACCAAAGTCAGCCTGCAAAAAATCCACAGCGGAGCAGACAAAAAGCTTCCGAATGACTGTTGCTGGTTCTGACTGCAGGTATGGTTTCTGTTGGCGAGGGGAAAGCAGCAAGCTCTATGTGTTTGAAGCTGCCATTGATTTAATGTCGTTTATTACATTGAAGAATTATGACTGGAAGACGGACAGCTTTCTGGCATTGGATGGGTTGTCTCCAAAGCCTCTTCTACAATTTTTGGAAGAACAAAAAAATATCCATGAGATTTTTCTCTGTCTGGATTACGATGCGGCAGGCATAGAAGCTTGTGATAAATTAAACGATATCCTCATTGAAAAGGGGCATGATGGAGAAAAAATCAAAAGGGAATACCCTCTCTATAAAGACTGGAACGAGCAGCTGAAGTCAGAACATGGTGTGGAAGCTATCCTTCCACAGTCACATCCGAAGAAAGCAGCATACCATGTTGCGGTCAGAAAACTTGGTATCATGAATGCCAACACAGAAAGCCCATATATGAAATGGCGTAAACAGGAATACGAAAAATCAGGAATTTATTTTTATCTGGAACAGATCAAAAGAGATTTCAAACAAGCAGAAAAATTGGTAAAGAAAGGAGAAGCTGACACAAAACCACTCCTTGCCAGCATTTTGCGTATGGCAGATTTGTCCGTCTGCTTGATGTGTGAAATGAAACGAGATGAGAACTTGCCAGAGCTGACTATGTACCAAACCACCATACAGAAATTGGAAAAGGCATATAAACCATATTTGGATAAATCGAGAATGGATCGACGCATACAGGAAATGAAAGAAGAGATGGAACACTTGAAAACCCTTGCGGTTCAAGATCAGCCATCTCTTTTTGTATGGGCAAAAAACATGGCGGATATGGCAATGAGAGCTATCATCTATGTGGAAACGGAGTATCCACAGGAACTGGAAAGAAAAAACAGTTTTGTGGAGCAGAGCAAGGAAGAACAAAAAACAGAACCTGATACCACAGAGCAGATGGAATTAGAGATGGGAGGTTGAAGAAATGGAGAACTTATGGAAGTTGATGCCGCTGCTATTGATTTTCGGTGCCTTTATTGTCTGTATGTTATTGATCGACAGGAAGTCTTTGAACATCAAAAGTAAGACCGTAGGCGATGGACAGCATGGCTCCGCCAGCTTTGCTACACCAAAAGAAATCGACGCGGCATTTCAGAGAGTGAGATATGAACCACAGGTCTGGAGGCGAAAGCCTCCTTGCGACCTGCCCCAAGGCATTATCATTGGATGCAATATGATGAAGTTCGGAAAGAAGAAAACAGTCACAGCAATCGTGGAGAAAGGAGATGTTCATGCACTGATGATCGGTGCTGCCGGTGTAGGCAAGACAGCCAAGTTTTTATATCCAAATCTGGAATACTGCTGTGCGTCAGGTATGAGTTTTGTCACGACTGACACAAAGGGTGACCTCCTGAGAAGCTACGCTCCCATCGCAAAAAAATATTATGGCTATGATATTTCTGTACTGGATTTGAGAAATCCAACCCAAAGCGATGGCTTCAATATGCTTCATATGGTGAACCATTACATGGATGAATATTTGCAGACAGATTCCCTTGTGGCAAAGGCAAAAGCAGAGAAGTACGCAAAGATAATATCTAAAACCGTTATGAATTCCGGTGGATTTGATTCTGCCAACGCAGGACAAAATGCTTTCTTCTATGATTCGGCAGAAGGCTTGATCACTGCTGTGATATTGGTGATTGCGGAGTTCTGCTCACCTTACGCTCTTGCGTTGGAACAGGCAAAACGAAAACAGAAAGCTTTGGAGCAGCGAAAAAAGGAAATAGCACAGATGAGAAAAGCCTGCATTGACAAAGATATAGATTTTTTGCCAAAAGCACAGACAGCCATTCTTCAAAAAGATGTTGAAGCAGAGATTTTGTTTCAGCCAGAGGAACAGAAAGAAGAAAAAGGCGAAGAAAGGCATATCATCAGTGTGTTCAAATTGATTCAAGATTTATTGGGACCATCGGAAGTGAAAGGCAAAAGTCAGTTCAAGCTGTTGATGGAACGTCTTCCAGAAGAACATAAAGCAAGATGGCTGTCTGGTGCCGCCCTGAATACTTCAGACCAGGCAATGGCGTCTGTGCTGTCAACGGCATTGTCCAGACTGAATGCTTTTCTTGATTCTGAAATTGAACAGCTGCTCTGCTTTGAAACGAAAATCAATACGGAAAAGTTTTGTAGGAACAAGTCAGCAGTGTTTTTGATTATGCCGGAGGAAGATGACAGCAAATATTTCCTCATTTCTTTGATCGTACAGCAGTTATACAGAGAAATGCTTTCCATTGCTGATGAAATGGGTGGCAAGCTGCCAAACAGAGTTATGTTCTTCCTGGATGAGTTCGGTACATTGCCAGCTATACAATCTGCGGAAATGATGTTTTCTGCCAGCCGTTCCAGACGAATCAGCTTTGTGCCTATCATACAATCATTGGCACAGCTAGAAAAGAACTATGGCAAAGAAGGTGCGGACATCATCATTGATAACTGTCAGGTCTGCATATATGGCGGCTTTGCACCAAACTCCGAAGCAGCCAATGTACTGTCCAAAACGCTGGGGGATAGGACAGTTATGACAGGAAGTATCTCACAAGGCAGAGATAAATCCAAGTCACTTCAAATGACAGGCAGACCACTGATGACGCCAGATGAGCTTAAAATCATGCCAAAAGATACGTTCATCGTCACAAGAACAGGCGTAAAGCCTATGAAAACGAAGCTGAAGCTGTTTTTTGAGTGGGGAATCGAACTGAATGAAACATATCCAATGCGTCAAGCAGTGGTGAGAAAGGTGCATTACGCAAATAAAAAGACCATTGAGGAAGCCATTGCAAAAAAATACGGTCTGCCCCAAAATCCTCTCCAACAGCCCGTCAAACGCCCAATGCAGGAACAAGATAAGCCGTTATGCAACATATCGAAAACCATGAAAGGGGTGGAAAAAAGTTATGATTGACAAAATGAAGGTCTATCAGGATACAGAGCTTTCCAGTAAAGCCGTATCTGTTTATTTATATCTTTGTGAACGTGCCAGTAAAGAAACAAAAAGCTGCTATCCCTCCATGAAAACCATAGCGAAAGATCTGCATCTTTCTTTGGCATCAGTGAAGCGTTCCATTCAAGAATTGGAAAGAAGTGCATACATCAAAAAAGAAAATCGGTTTCGTGACAATGGCGGAAAAAGCAGCAATCTCTATTTTATTGAATGAATTTGAAAAAGAACAAAAAAATCCCCCCCTCAAAAAACGATGAAAAACGCCAAAGGGGGAGGTCTGTCTTCGGCGTGAGCTATGGTATGGCTCAATGTGAGCCGAGAATGTGAACTGTTCACTTTAACAGTTACATAGTATACAGAAAAAAATCTTATTGAAAAGGAGAATGAAACATTTGATAGATATATATAGGGTTTTGAACTATAGTCAATGAAAAAGACGCGATTTTTAAATATATTTTCTGGGAATGCCTAGATTCCTTGTCGTTCCCAGAATGTTGTTTCCATTTCGTCTGGTATCAGATAGCCTAAAGAACCATGTGGTCTGCGAGAGTTATAGAAGTCTTTGATATACTGGAAGACAGAGTGGTATAGGTCACGATAGGTGCGAAAATTACGCCTATTGGTTTCTTCTTTTTTGAGATATTTGAAGAAACTTTCGCAGCAGGCGTTATCAAAAGGATATGCCTTTTTCGAGAAGGACTGGACAACATTCAGTTCATCAAGCAGTTTTCGAAATGCAAAGGTTATGTACTGTGATCCTCTATCAGAGTGAAACATCAGTCCAGCAGGACAATTTCTGGTATGATATGCTTTCTGAAAGGTCTGGATTACCAGATCTGCATTGGGTCTGGATGATATATTCCAAGAGATAATTTTTCTAGAAAAAGATCCATAATGATACAAAGGTAATACCACTTACCTCCGGCTTTGAGATATGTAAAATCACTTGTCCAGACCAAGTTGGGAGCTTTTTGATGAAAGGCTTGATGCAGGTGATTAGCATAACAGCCGGACAACTCTTTTGGGCGAGAAATGGATTTTGGTTTTATTGTGGATATAGGCGGAAGCTGCATGGAATGCATCAGGCGGTACACTCGACCGACGCTGATGAAAATGCCATAGTCACGACCTAAGATATATGTAATTTTATAAGCACCGATGCGTTTATCGTAGTCAGCGTAAATGTGTAGAATCATTTGTTTGATGTTCTGATTCTCAATGGTTCTGGAAGAAGGCAGAGAATAAAAATGTTTGTAATAAGTACTGCGGTTTACGTTGAGAACACGGCAGAGGGTTTTGATATTGTGCTGTAATCGAAGCTTATAAACTGTGCTTAATCTTTGTTTGAGTGTAGCGTGAAGATGGCAATCGCTTTTTTTAGGATGAGGTTTTCTTCTTCAAGCTGAGCATTTCTTTTCTGAAGTTCCTGAATCTGTTTAGCGGTCAGAATTTCACCATTAGATGTTTCAACAGTGGAGTATTGCTTGATCCATCTGGAAAGAGCAGTTTGAGAAACACCATACTCTTTGATTAGAGAAGCTTGCGTTTTGCCATTATGATAGAGATCAACAAGAGTTCGTTTGAAATCCTCATCATAATAATTTTTTTAGCCATAAAGATACCTCCTTTTGGTGTCTAGTATTATGGTACATCTGTTTATAAATCGTGTCCACTTATTTAATATAGATCCAAATATCGACTACATATTGATGTTGGTCGAGCAATATCATGAGGGCAACTGTGAGGATAAGGAAATTCTCACTTCGATCCGTAAGGCAGTAGATGCCAGTATGCAGCTTCGCAGCAAGAAAGAATTGATTGAAGCCTTTATCAATCGTGTCAATGTAGACACACAAGTTACAACTGACTGGCGCAGATTTGTGCTTACTCAGGAAGAAAATGACCTTGCTAAAATTATTATGGCAGAAAAGCTCAAACCAGAAGAAACCAGAAAATTTGTGTCCAATGCGTTCCGCGATGGAGTATTGAAAACGACTGGAACCGAAATTAACAAGCTCATGCCTCCGGTATCCCGTTTTGGCGGTAGTGGCAGAGCCAAGAAAAAGCAAGGTGTTATTGAGAAACTGAAAGCATTTTTTGAAAAATACTTTGGTTTAGGTATTACGGAGATGCAGTCAGAAAAAGAAGAAAATTAGAATTATGATAAAACCATATTGGCAAAATTGATTTTTGTTCCTGCCGAAAGGGCTTGTATTGTATGAATGAAATTTTAAGTTTTGTCGATCCCCTGACCACCATAATGGTGGTATCAGACTGTCAAAAAACCCCTGAATTTTGGATAAAATTCAGGGGTTTTTGACAAGTTAAACAGGTGAGAAAGCCACTTGTTATTGACATGCCATCAGCTAGATGGTATATATAGCATATGGGTGAAATCTTCTAAGTATTGCATCCATGATTATCTGAAAATAATCTTATCTATGGTTCTTTTTGAGAGTTTCTAAGATAAAACTTTTGTAATCGTATTTTGGTATATTAATTTATTTTTGAGTGAATCAATTTTTATGATATTAAATCAAAGATGATTTTTGTGGCATCTGCTATCAGTTTATTGTCATATTCTGCATCTTGTTCTGCTTTTTTTGAAAGTACAGCTACAAATATAGGTTTTTTATTTGGGGGTGTTACAATAGCGATATCATTTCGTGTTCCATAAGAACCAGCACCACTTTTATCTGCCACAATCCAATCACTTGGTACACCAGCACGAATTAATTCATCACCAGTTGCATTATTTGACATCCAATCTATAAAAATCTCTTTTTTATCATCTGACAATATATCTCCAGTTACATATTCTTTCAAATTGAAAGCCAATTGTTTAGGAGTACTAGTATCTCTTATATCGCCAGGTACAGCATCATTCAATTCAGTTTCTATTCTAGAAGGCTCACTTACAGTATCACCAATTTTACTTAATGATTGTTTAAAACCATTAGGTCCATCAAGAAGAGTAAATTGTAGATTTCCAGCAGTATTATCGCTTTGTCTAACTGCAGCATCACATATTTCTCTAATAGTCATTCCAGTATCTACTTTATCTTTTGCAACTGGTGCATAAGATAAAACATCTTCTTCTTCAAAATATATTACATTATCAAGTTCTTCAATAGAGTATTTTTCTAAAATGGCACCGGCAGCTAAAGCTTTATATGTTGAACAGTATGCAAATCTCTCATCTGCATTATAAGAAATTTCTTTATTAGTTTCTGTATCAAGTGCATAAATTCCTAATGTAGCATCATATTTTTCTTCCAGTTCTTGAAATAGAGAATCATAATCTGCATTAACATTTTCATTGCTATCAGGAATGTTTTCTTGTTTATTACTACATCCAACAGATAATAATATGATAAAGATCGTTAAAATACTTATGATAATTTTGTTGTGTTTCATAACTTTATCCTCCTAAAATATAGATTATACATAGAATTTTGAATTTTTGAAGCATTTATATCATTTCATATAGCTAACTTATGCATTTGTAATATATTATCTCCACCTTTCAAGTTTTTCATTGCAAATCCATAATAAAATAGTAGTATTTCCATTTTAAAGGATATGAGAGTTGTATTTGTCACAATATATAATTCTTTATTTAGGTTAAATTTAGTAAACCATTCATTTTAGTTGTGCTTACGAACTATAATCCAACATAGTTTATCTTTTCTCAACATATTTGTATTAAGATTTTGAAAATGTTTTGTCACCTCTCTTTATAAATAAAATGAATTCTATATGTATTTGTCAATATAAAATTTTAGTTGAGAAAATATAGCAATAAGTCTATTGTGTGAAGCACGTTTTAAATATTACAATAGTAATGTTTAAAAGTCAAGCAAAATTTAAAATAATTTTTCCTATTGTATCTGAGCATAAAAAGTGAACTGAACCAATAAAAACGGACAATGACAAAAAGCCCCCTTATTTAAAATAATAGAATCACATAAGGAGCCTGTGGTTTCAACAAAAAACACTTGATTATATGAGCAGGTTTTATTATAGCAAAAAGTAAATACACGCATATCAAATAATTGAACCAAAGCTGATTGCTATGTGTAAAGTAGGAAAAACCAATCCGTAAGCTTGTAAAATACTTTTAATTAGAGATTCGACAAATTGAAAACTGAATCAATTACTATAATCGGGAATAGACTCGTCTTATTGCTGGGCTTCTGCTAAAATACAGAGGACGTCCTAAAAACAGACAGAACCAGCTAGTATCAGAGAATATCAGTAAGAAATTGAGTGCCTGAAGATGAAAAATGAACTTTTACGGAATTTTCTGCGATTAGAAGAATGGATGTGAGAGTACA
The DNA here is from genome assembly GCF_005845215.1 of Clostridium sp. 1001271st1 H5. Taxonomy (GTDB): domain Bacteria; phylum Bacillota; class Clostridia; order Lachnospirales; family Lachnospiraceae; genus Enterocloster. The sequence goes on along the minus strand of NZ_SPHO01000004.1, from coordinate 355,193 downwards.
AGTGCAATATGAGTTTATATATAGACACAAAGTGTGCTATACATTATCAATGATGTATCGTTTCTTCGAGATATCTTGCTGTAGATATTATGATTTCCGAAAACATTCCAGCAAATTATGAAGAAATATGGGTTGTTGCCAGAAATTTGCCGACACAGAAAATGGGTAACGGATATTTCTTATATGCATACATAACAGGATATTTTATATCTGTCAGACATCTTTTATAACCATAAGTATATCCAATCAAAACCACTAGTAAACTAGTGGTTTGAGCAACCCCTAGAAGGGATATTACGTGCCAACCCCTAAAAGGGGCATCGAAAAAATATCATCGTATTTGTTTGCACTGCAACCTGTAAACAGGTACTATAATTGAGAATACAGTATGTTAATTAAATATTGTATATCCTTTAGTTGATAATTCGTAAATCCATAGTAATTATCATTCAAAAAAATATACTAAAGTATTTTATTTATCCCTAGTAGAACTAGGGGTTTTATTAAGCTAAAGCATCCAATGAAAAACAGGAGTGGCATCGCCACTCCGTTGGAAACTCAAATATTATCTTAACAAGAATGTTTTTTATATGATGTCCACACAATATGGGCAGTTTATCTTTTTGTGTACCATCCTTTTATCAATTTAAAGAATCGTATTAAACTAAACTGATTGAGTTATGTTGTTTTTTCTTATCTATATGATTGTTACTTTTATAATTTATAAATATTCATATCAGATAATATAGAAAGTGTAATTTCAGATGCGATACTGCCAGTTGCATTATCTATAGCTTGAATATTTGTTGCAAAAAAATATGTATGATTTTTAGATTCCACGAAACCTATAAACCAACCGTTTACATTTTTTTCTTCAATACATCCAGTACCAGTTTTACCATAAATTGTGCAATTAACATCTGAAAATAGCTGGATACTTTCTTTTGTAGTTTGAATGTTTTCTGGCGTAAATCCAAAATCATTAAAGTATAATGACTTTAAAAGTTCTACTTGTTCTATAGGAGAGATTTTTAAGGAGGATTCCATCCAATATGAAGAAAGTTCTCCATTTATGTTTTGATTTCCATATCCAATTTGTTCAATATAAGATTGCAAATTAGATTTACCTAACTTTGCATCCAAAGCTTGAAAATACCAATTAACAGAAGAATTCATTGCAGAAAACAGAGTTTGGTCTTCATTCCATGATTCAAATGGATAATTCTGTTGAGGACAGGAAATAAAAGAATTTTCTGAAGTAATAATATTTTCTTCTAAAGCAAATAGAGCATCATATATTTTATAAGTAGAGTTGGGAGATATTCGTATAGTTGCTTGTTCTATATCGTATATATTCCAATTATCTTTCTGTAAATCGTAAAGCACAAAACTTCCTTTGTACCCATCAAAATATGATGAGAGATCTACAAGCGTAATCTTTTTTGAGGAAGTATCCCAAGTATAGCATTCCTCCGATGCATATGTGGACAACATAGGAGAACAGCCAAAAAGTAAAATAGCTGTCATGAAAAAAGCAATCAATCCTTTTATTCGTTTCCAATAGGTAGGATTTTCATAAGAAGCAATGTTAAGAATACGACGTTTAATTTGCTTCATATTTCCGCCAAGTCCAGCTACAAATGGAAATGGAGTCGTAGAAATTTTTTCAGCAAAATTAATTAATGTATTTCCATAGTTAATATAGTCCTTATATTCAAGCATTTTTAATACAGAACTATCACAAGCAATTTCCCTATCATGACACATTTCTTTTAGCGCAACAAATACAATAGGATTAAACCAATAAATAATTCTAATAAGAATCATAAAATAGTTAGTAATATTATCCCTATATTTGTAATGTTGTAACTCATGTAGCAACATATATCGTAAATCAGAAGTATTATAATCAGAAATCAAATGTATCGGCAGATAAATGCATGGTTTACAAATACCAACGATGATGGGAGATTTTAAAAAAGCAGTACTGTAAATGGGGATATCCTTTTTTAAATTCATCTCATCTAAACAACTATAATAAATTTTTCGTACTTCAACATTTTGCAAAGATAGAGCGGATTTTTTTAACATATGTAAGTGTAAAACTGATTTTGTAACCAAAATAATCATTGTTAGTACACCTACAATCCAAACAGCTCCTAAAATCAATCCAAATATTGATGATGTATCTTGAGTGATAGAAAGTGTAAAGTCATTCATCCAATTCATATTATTTTCAAAAATTGTTTCATTGGTTGTATGTGATACAATATCATTATTTGGTAATCCTGATTGTGGAATGTTACTAAATAACGCAAATATGGAAAAAAATTTTGTTGGCTTTAATGGTACAAAAGGGATTAACAACAATATAAATAATAAGAACCATAAATTATATTGCATACGGCTAGTTAAAATTTTTTTGAATAATTTTTTAACTACTAAAAGGATTCCAATGATACAGCTAATCCATAAATTACAAATGAGAAAGCGTATCATAAAATCACTCATATTACTTTCCTCCTTTTTGTGACATTTTTGTGAGAATGGAACGGAGTTCCTCTATTTCTGTTGTAGGTAATGTATCATCTTCGAGATAAGAGGATATCATAGCTGTTATTTTACCATTATAATAACGATTTAAAAAAGAATGACTTTTTTGTTGAATATATTCTGATTCGTTTATTAGAGGAGAATATACAAATACTCGACTTTGTTTTTCATATGTAAGTACTTTTTTGGTCACAAGTCGTTTTAGCATTGTATGAATAGTTTGAGGACTCCAGTTTGTTATTTCTAATAGTTTTTCTGTTACTTCGTTTGTATTAATAGGTGCATATTTCCATACAATTTTCATAACTTCGAATTCGGCTTCAGAAATCTGTGGTAATTCCTTCATAAATAAATACCTCCATATTATATGTCCGTTAGAAACAGTATAATCATATTTAATAATAAAGTCAAATGGAAAGAAGGGGCTTACATTAATGTCACTACAGTTTCATTAACATGACTTTAGTTTGCATCATATTGTATTGTACTGTTGTTGCACTTTTTTGTGTTATCAATATGTTTTGTCCAATATATTCCTTTAATTGTTTTGATTTGTATACTTGAAAATGATGTTTTGGTAAAGTTTAATAATTGTGAATCTACTGTTTATCTAAAGAAAAATAAAACAAAGAAAATAACAGACCGGATTTTGATCCGGTCTAATCGTCGTGAAAATTTTATTTAGTTGAAAATCATTAAAAAGCTTGCGAAAAGGTATTGACTTTTGTTAGCAGGTTTTTATGCGAAAAAACAAGAAAAATGTAATATTTTATCGAGAAATTTTCAGGTTTTTCCGACACCATTATACAAGAATTTTCGATATATTTCGCTATGATATCCATGTTGATTTCAATAGAAATCATATAAAACTTCATGAAATACGATAAAAAATGTAATTTCATATAAAATGAAAAATTTGATCCAATATTGTAATCGAAGGAAAAACAAAAATTGCAAATGTTCATCTAATAAGAAACCATTCGTTTGTTTTCATCTCAATGCTTATGATAAAACTTATTTTCAAGCACATTATTTTTATGTGAAAAATTTCATATTTATTTTAAAAAGCGAATCTCAAACCGAGGTTTGCTTTTTTTGTTGTGTAAACAGGTGCCGATCACCGCCAGCCTCTGATTTAAATTTGCCACTCAAAACAAATTTGAATCGGAGGAATGAGTATGTGTAAAGAAGATAAAAAACAATATTTTGTTCAGATTGGAAACAAACAAGTAGAAGTAAATCAGGAAGTATATCTGGAGTTATATAAAGATCAATTATATGAAAAAAATCAGCAAAGAAAAAGAAGAAGAAATAATATTCTGAGCTTTGATGCGATGAATGAAGAAAATAATGATGTTTATGACTTTGTTCCTGATATGAATTCCAATGCTGAAGAAGAAGCAATACATAGAGCTACAATGCATAAGATAAAAGAAATTCTGAAAGAAATAGATCCAGATAATATTATATCACTCAACTATTTCTTAGAATATTCAGAACATGAAATATCAGCTATTTTAGGAATTCCAAAACATACAGTGAATAGAAGAAAAAGAAAAATTTTAAATTCCATAAAAAAATTAATGGAGTAAATATCAAAATATAGATTGATTTCAACTAAATTTTATATAAAAAATAGCCGAAAATACAATGTTAAATTATATAAAATGACAAAGTTTTGAAAATTTAAAAGTTTTTTGCATCAAAACCTTTCGTAGTGACCTGATATATGAAGGGTTTTTTATTTTCACCTTTCTGTGTTCTTTGAAAACCAAATATCCAGCAATATAAATACGTTACTCTGTTCTGCCCAAAAGGGACAAGCAGTACCATGCAGTGCGCCATGACGATTCGTTACAACAGAACGTGAAATAAAAATATTCTTGAGCGAGGTTCGTTGGTCTGTAATACATAATCCGAGCGATTTATGCTGTATGGGTATGATCTTTTGGCAGGATCAAATGCCATGACCGGAGCAGAGCCACAATGATACTTCTGCCGAGTCCCAGACATCGCAAGGACGGCAGCCCGCATGACGGGGGAGGTGAAAAGCCTATGTGTGTAGCCAAGCACAGTTTATATTGCTGCCCAATGCCGGGGAAGTAGTGTCAAATACGGCAAATTTAAGTCAGAACAGTGTGCCGCTATTAAGCGGCACACATTTGTGACTTTTCATCAGAGAAAGAGTGGCTCTTTGATGAAAGGTCATAAATAGGAAAATAGTCATTAAGGGGGGGAATTATATGTCAAAAGATCAGATGCAAAATGAAATCAGATACCAGCTTTCCAAGGAGTTATTGACAAGAATGCTCTTTCGAAACCTGATTACCGAAGAAGAATACAATCGGATGAACAGTTTGAACCTGCAAACCTTCCAGCCGGCAGAAGCCAAACTTTATGAAAAAAATAGTAGATGTGTCACTGAAAAGCAGGTATCCTTTGCTTGAAAAAAGGAGGCATAAACATGAATGATACAGCAAAAACAACAGACATAAATGAAGAACCGATGATGAAAAACGTCTGTGCCTACTGCAGAGTCAGCACCAATATTCCACACCAGAAAGGCTCTTATGAATCCCAGCTGGAGTATTATGAAAATATGATTCGTAGCAAAGCCGACTGGAATTTCGTAGGCATCTATGCGGACTATGGTAAAAGTGGAACCAAAGAAAAAGGCAGAACGGATTTTATGCGTATGCTGGAAGACTGTGAAGCAGGAGAGATTGACATCATCTGCACGAAATCTATATCAAGATTCGCCAGAAACACAGTGGAATGTATACAGGTAGTGAGAAAGCTGAAAGAAATGCACATTGATGTGTACTTTGAAAAAGAAAGAATCCATACACTCCCGGAAAAAAGCGAATTGCTGCTTTCCATTTATTCCTCTGTAGCACAGGCAGAATCAGAAAGCATTTCCTCAAACCAGAAATGGAGCATACAAAAAAGATTTCTGAATGGTACCTACATACTGCCTAATCCGGCATATGGCTACTGTACAAATGCAAACGGATTGCTTGAGCTGGATCAGAAGCAAGCAGCTGTCGTGAGATTTATATTCGACGAATATCTGGAGGGAAATGGAATATGGCGGATTGCCAAAAGCCTGAACGAGCAGAAGATACCAACAAAAACAGGAAAGGCAGCTTGGTTAGGCGGCGCCATTTATATCATTCTGAAAAACAGCGTCTACACAGGTGACTTGCTTCTTCAGAAAACATACAGTGAGGACATTGTACCATTCGTAAGAAGAAAAAATAATGGGGAATACCGTCAGGTGCTTATTGAGAATGATCATGAACCAATCGTAACACATGAGGAGTATGAAGCCGTTCAGCGAATGCTGAAACAAAAGGCAAAAGTAAAAAAAGCAGGTAAAGAAGAACAGCTGGAAGAACATTCAGAGTTTAAAGGAAAAGTCATCTGTGGTATCTGCGGTTCTTCATACAATCGTCAAGTGAAAAAAGGCAGGACAGGCAAAAGCAATATCACTTGGAGCTGTGCCAGACGCATACAAACAAAAGACTTATGCGAAAATGATATTATCAAGGAAAGCCAGTTGGAGCAATTATTTATAACCATGTGGAACAAGCTGTCAAATCACTGTGATGAGATACTGGTAGCACTGATGAAGGAGCTGGAGCATTTAAAAGCAACACCTATGATACAGAAGCAGTTGGAACAATTAGACAAACGAATACAAGAGCAGAAAAAGCAGAGAGAGATTCTCAACCACTTGGCAAGTGGAGAGATGATCGACTCTGCTTTTTATATGGAACAGCAAAACATGATTAGCAAAAACCTAAAAGAGTATCAGAGAGAAAAGGAGCAATATCTTCAGAAATCCAGACAGAGAAAAGAATTGATACAGACAAAGGAACTGATTAAGCAGTTCAAAAAAGGACCGCAATATCTGGAAGTATATGACAAGACATTATTCCAAGCAATCGTAAAAAAGATTATTGTAAATCCCAACGAGTTAGTATTTGAACTGACAAACGGATTAAAGCTAACAGAAAGAAGGAAATAAATATGGGAAGAAAAGTAACAGTATACGGCTATCAATTTAAAAATGGCATATTGCAGGCAGATAAGGAACAAAGTAGATTTGTGCAGGAGATATTCAATGTATATAACAGCGGCATTTCAGTATCAAGGCTAAAAGACCATATCGAGGGACTGGAAATCAATCGAGTAAAGCTCAATGATATGCTCAGTGACAAAAGGTATATGGGGGATGAGAACTTCCCAAAGATTATAGAACCGGAATTATTTGAAGCGGTACAGCAAATGAAAAAGGAAAGACGCAAAGCAATAGGCAAGGAACAGTCCTATATCTATTATAAAGAATACTTCCTTCTGGGTGATAAAATGAAATGCGGAGAATGCGGCAGTGAATATCACTGCTACAAGCATGGAGATAAACAGATATGGGATTGCAGTAAACGAATTGTAAAAGGCAGGGTACACTGCAGAAATCAGCATATACAGGAAGCCCAAATCAAAGAATTATTTATGCAGGCAGTAACTAAAATGAAAAACCATCCGGAAAAGATTAGAAAAATTACGATACATAAATTCAAAAGAAATATTCGTTTACAGGCAGTAGAGCATGAAATAAAGCTTCTGAAAAACGACAGCAGTCATAACATAGACGAATTGCTGGAGCTGATATATAAAAGAGCATCGTTACAGTATGAAGACTCCGATGATGGCGGAGCAGAATACTATACAAATAAAATAGTAGATTTGCTTCAGCAGCATAAAGAGCAGACAGAAGAAAAAACATTCGACAAAGACTTGTTCGAATCAATAACCCAAACAATTACTATATACAAAGATGGCAGAGTGATGTTCACACTGAAAAACGGAGTGAATGTAACAGAAATGCTGCCATAAAACGGTGTGAAGAGTATGGAAGAAAAATACAGCATAAAAAGAAAGGAAGTATATTATGAATAGCACAGCGACTGATCGAAAAATCAAAATAATTCCGCCCAAAGCTAATATGAATACAGAAAAGAAAAAGAAAGTAAAAAAAATCAATGTTGCCGCCTACTGCAGAGTCAGTACAGCACAGGAAGACCAGGAAACCAGCTATGAGGCACAGGTGGCATACTTCACAAAACTGATTACAGAAAACCCCAGTTGGAATTTGGCAGGGATATATGCAGATGATGGTATCTCCGGAACAGATATGAAGAAAAGGGATAACTTCAATGCCATGATGGAAAGATGCTTGCAAAAAGATGGAGATATCGACCTGATTCTGACAAAATCCATTAGCCGATTTGCCAGAAATACAGTTGACTGTCTGTCCTGTATCCGAAAGCTGAAAGAACGAAATATCGCTATCTACTTCGAGAAAGAGCATATCAATACACTGGAATCCACAGGAGAACTTCTGATCACCATACTCAGCAGCCAGGCACAGGAAGAAAGCCGAAATATCAGCGAAAATGTGAAATGGGGCTTAAAGCGAAAATATGAAAAAGGAGAGATGCTGGTCAGAAGAATGTTTGGATATGGCAAAGGCACAGATGGACAGCTGTATATCATTCCAGAAGAAGCAGAAGTGGTACGATTGATTTACGGAAAATATCTGGAGGGGGAAAGCCTAAACAGTATTGCCCGATTACTGAAAGAAAAAGGTATCAAAACTATCAGGGGAAATATAGAATGGAACGTGAATTCAATTCGTACCATCCTAATAAATGAAAAGTATATTGGTGATGCCATGGCACAAAAGACCTTCACAACAGATTATCTGACCAAAACACGAAAAGAGAATCAAGGGGAGCTTCAAAAGTATTATGTGGAAAATGCTCATGAAGCGATCATACCAAGGGAAGTGTTCTATAAAGTCCAGGAAGAGCTGCGCCAACGAGCAAATATATATAAGAAATCAAGCAAAAAGGAAACAGAATCAAAGGGTAAACATACAGGAAAATACGCCTTATCCAAGATCACGGTCTGTAAGGAATGCGGCTGTGAGTACCGCAGACAAATCTGGTCGAAGTACGGGGAAAAGAAAGCTGTATGGAGATGTGAAAACAGACTGAGAAATGGGACAAGATACTGCAAAGATTCCCCAACCATAGAGGAAAATGTATTACATAGAGCAGTATTACATGCCATAAATCAGGTTCTTGAAAACAAAGGTGACTTCGTCCAGACATTCAGAAAAAATGTAGTCACAGCACTGACCCATGGCACAGAGGATTCGGAATATGCCAGAGAAAAGAAAAAGCTGCAGAAAGAAATGGCAGAACTGATACAGCAGCAAGCCAAGCAGAACGGCGATAAAACTGCCTTTGAGGAACACTGTCAGGCGATCACAGCACAGATAGAAGCATTGGAAATGAAGCAGATCAAAGCAGCCAGTAGAGGCGAGAAAGGCAGGAAAATGGAAGATATCGAGAATTTTCTGGACAAAACAAACTGCATACTGACAGAGTACAATGATAAGCTGGTAAGACAGCTGATTGAGAACATCAATGTAGTGAATGCAAGAAAGGTAGAGGTAGTATTCAAATCTGGAATTACAGTTGAGGAGATGCTTCCGGAATATTAAACGAATAAGAATGGAGTAAAAAGCTGATCGTCACTTTTAACATTGAAACACATTCCAAAAAGGCATCATGTTATCAAGGGTCAAAAACTGAATTGTATTAAAACAAGTATCGGTAAAATTTCTGATACTTGTTTTATCCCCAATATTTTGTCTAAATTGATATTTTCACGCTTTCGTGATATAATACAATTTAAATGTATATCTGTGTATGGAGGAAATAATATGGCTGTCAGTTATAAAAAACTTTTTCATATGATGATTGAAAGAGATATGAGCAATGCTCAGTTAATGGAACAGGCAGGTTTTTCGGCAAATATCATTACTCGTATGAAAAGGGGCAGCTATATTTCCTTAGAAAGTGTAGAAAGTATATGTCGAGCAATGTGCTGTGGCGTAGATGATATTTTAGAGTTTATACCCGATGAACATGAAGAGGTGAATAAACAATGACACCTGAACAGAAAGCAAGACTATCGATCGATAAAAAATTAGAACAATCCGGCTGGACGGTACAAGATTTGAAGCAATTAAATCCAATGGCTTCCCTTGGCATTGCTGTGCGTGAGTTTCCAACAAATACTGGTCCGGTCGATTATGCGCTTTTTGTGAATGGAAAACCGGTTGGTGTTATTGAAGCAAAACCGAGCAATGCAGGCGAGAATATCACCACTGTAGAAGAACAGTCTGCACGTTATGCGAATAGTACCTTTAAGTGGATAAAAACGGAATATTCCATTCGATTTGCCTATGAAGCGACGGACAAGCTAATCCGATTTACGGATTATAAAGATATCAAGTTCCGTTCCCGTACAGTCTTTTCATTTCACAGACCAGAAACCTTGGAGTTATTGCTTGCAAGTCAGGATACGATCCGGAACAATATGAAGCATTTTCCTCCGCTTGATGAAACCGGATTTCGAAAATGCCAGATTAACGCCATTCAAAATTTGGATAATTCTTTTGCCAATAATCGTCCGAAAGCGTTGGTACAAATGGCAACTGGTGCAGGCAAAACATTTACGGCGATTACAGCAGCATATCGTTTGTTGAAATACGGTAAGATGAATCGTATTTTATTTTTGGTGGATACCAAAAGTCTTGGAGAACAAGCAGAGCGTGAATTTCTTGCTTATACACCAAATGATGATCCCCGCTCTTTTTCTCAGCTTTATGGAGTACGTCGATTGAAATCTTCTTATATTCCTTCTGATGTTCAGATTTGCATCAGCACGATTCAAAGAATGTATTCTATCCTCAAAGGTGAAGAATTGGATGAATCTGCTGAGGAAACATCCTTTGCAGAATATGCAACTGCCAATACCAAGGCGCCAAAAGAAGTGGTATATAATGCAAAATATCCTCCAGAATTTTTTGATTGTATTATTGTGGACGAATGTCATCGCTCTATTTATAATGTGTGGAGTCAGGTGCTTTCCTATTTTGATTCTTTTATCATTGGGCTGACTGCTACACCAGATAAGAGAACTTTTGCCTTTTTTGATGAAAATATCGTCAGCGAATATCCCCGTGAACAGGCGATTATAGACGGTGTCAATGTAGGTGAAGATATTTTTCTGATTGAAACTGAAATCACAAAAAACGGGGCACATCTGATGAAGCAGGTGATTGAACATCGTAACCGTCTGTCACGTGAAAAACGCTGGATGCAGATGGACGAAGATGTTGATTATGTTCCGCCGCAGCTTGACAGAGATATCGTCAATCCTAGTCAAATTAGGACTGTGATTCGTACTTTCAAAGAAAATTTATTTACGACGTTATTTCCACGAAGAAAAGAAGTACCGAAAACCCTTATTTTTGCAAAGACGGACAGCCATGCGGATGATATTGTCCAGATGGTGCGGGACGAATTCGGAGAAGGAAATGATTTTTGCCGTAAAATTACATATTCTGCAGAAAATCCAGAATCTGTACTTAGTTCTTTTCGAAATGACTATAATCCTAGAATTGCTGTCACAGTTGATATGATTGCTACTGGTACTGATGTAAAACCCATTGAATGCCTGATTTTTATGCGTGATGTTCGCAGTAAAAATTATTTTGAACAAATGAAAGGGCGTGGCACTCGTACACTGGGAAAAGATGATCTGCAAAAGGTCACGCCTTCTGCAACGGAGAACAAAGATCATTTTGTGATTGTAGATGCAGTGGGTGTTACCAAGTCCAAAAAGTGTGACACCCGTCCACTGGAAAGGCAACCTTATGTTTCCATGAAAGAATTGATGATGAATGTAGCACTGGGTTCTAAAGACGATGATACACTTACCTCATTGGCAAACCGTATCATACGTTTAAATAGCCAGATGAACAATTCTGAACGGAAGCAGTTTAAAGAAGTAGTGGGAGAAAGTGCGGAAAAAGTTGCAGAAAATCTGCTCAATGCCTTTGACGAAGATGTGATTACAGAAAAGGCTAAGGCAGATACAAAAACCGAAACACCATCGGATGAAGCACTGAAACAAGCACAAAAAGATTTAATTGCGCAGGCAGTAGCACCATTTATGAATCCTGATACACGTGATTTTATTGAAAATGTCCGCCGGAGTCATGACCAGATTATTGATAATGTAAATCTGGATTCGGTTTTGTTTGCCGGATATGATGTGCAGAAAGAGGAAACTGCTGACCGTGTGATACAGACATTCCGTACTTTTATTGAAGAAAACAGGGATGAAATCATTGCTTTGCGTATCATTTACAGCGAATCCTATGCAAACCGTGCGATGGCGGTAGAACAACTGAAAGCATTATACGCAAAACTCAAGTCAAAAGGTATCACCGTGGAACGTCTGTGGGATTGCTATGCCATTAAGAAGCCAGATAAAGTAAAAAAAGGTGTAATGGCACAGCTTACTGACCTTATTTCTATCATTCGCTTTGAGATGGGGTATACGGATCAGCTTTCTCCATTTGCTGATAAGGTGAATTACAACTTTATGAAGTGGACGCTCAGACGAAACGCAGGTGCAGTACATTTTACCGAGGTACAGATGGAATGGTTGAGGTTGATTAAAGACCATATTGCAAGTTCTTTGAGTATTCTGCCGGAGGATTTGGATCTGACACCATTTGATAAAAAAGGTGGACTGCTTGGCTTCTACGAAGCATTTGGAGAACAGTATGAAGAAATTTTAGAGGAAATGAATATAGAATTGGTGGCGTAAAGGAGTAAAAGTATGGGGTTTTATGATGCTTTTAAAGATGTACTTAATATGGCACAAAAAGTTGACAACATCGACTTATACAGACAATTATTAGATTTAAGCGCACAAGCTCTTGAAATGCAAGAAGAAATCATAAAATTAAAAGCAGAAAATAAAGAATTAAAAAGCCAGAAGGATATCGAAGATGATATTGAGTATCATGTAGATCCTTTTATAACCAGGAAATCGGATAAAAAACCGATTAAATATTGTGCAGCTTGTTGGGCAGATAAGAAAAAGTTACTGCCATTGCAAGATTTTGGGGGAAACGATTATCGATGTCCTTTTTGCAAGTTTAAAATAATGGATACAAGTAATTGGACTAGATAAAAACATCAACCTTTATCCTGTTGCTATGATAACAGAATTCACTCAGTGGACGCTTAAACAAAACCGCAGGCGTAGTATATTTTTCTGGGGAACAGATGGAGAGGTTGCGGTTGATTAAAGACCATATTGCAAGTTCTTTGAGCATTCTGCCGGAGGATTTGGACCTGACACCATTTGATAGAAAAGGTGGATTGTTTGGCTTTTGTGAAGCATTTGGAGAACAGTATAAAGAAATTTTAGAGGAAATGAAATATGGAATTGGTAGCATAAAGGAGAAATACTATGGCAATTGATTTTGATACTCCAATGACTTTTTATGAATTACTGGCAGTTATATTGGCTGCTATTGCAATCATTATTCCTATAGTACAGGCGATTTGGAAAAAGTGGTTTAAAAAAGCAAAACTTAATTATATTTCAAATGGTAAAGCAAAACTTTTATTCAATCAAAGTGGTTCATATTTGCAAATTGATGGTGTATATGAAGCAATAAATAAACCTATTTCGGTTAAAAAAGTTACTGTTCAGATCAATCGACAAAAGGATGATGCAAAATTAAATTTGTTATGGTCGAGTTTCAGATCTCCAGTTTACCAAAATATAGCAGGAAATGCTCTACAAACAACGGAAACAGCACATCCTTTTCGAATTGAGGAAGATAGTATCATGTGTGCTTTTATAGAATTTGCAGATGTTTTTGACTCTTTTGGAAAAACTTTTATGCAGGAAACTAAACCTTTATTTGAAAATATAGTACGAATACGCAAAGATTATGCAGATTATGCAGAGGCATTAAGCGAATATCAATCTTTAGAAGAATACAAAAAGGCTAAATCAATTATTGAAAAGGAGTTCTTTTGGAATATAGGTCAGTATAGGATAGAAATAGAAACATTTTATAAAAATGAGTCTGTTAAATATTCTTTTACATTTTCAATAAGTGAAAGTGATTATAGACAACTAAAATCCAATATTGATGAATCTTTAGTTTCTCCTCTAAAAGATAGATACGCAATAATGAGAAACTATCAATGGGCAGATATTGAACTAAAAGAAGCATAATTTAATTAAGGAGAAAATGTGAATGAATCAAGTTGAACTCGGAACAATTCTACATATGGAAAAAGGTAAAAAGCCCCAAAAACAAAGTAAGGAAATAGAAGATGGTTTTTTACCATATGTAGACATAAAGGCTTTTGAAAAGGGAATTATTGATAGTTATGCTTCTCCAGAAAAGTGCGTGCTTTGTGATGATGGTGATTTACTTATCGTATGCGATGGCTCTCGATCTGGTCTTACTGGACGAGCCATCAAAGGAGTAGTAGGGTCTACGCTCTCCAAAATTAGTGCAGACGGTTTAACGAGAGAATATCTAAGGTACTTTATTCAAAGTAAATATACACTATTAAATACTCAAAAAAAAGGAACGGGTACACCGCATTTAAATGCTCAAATATTAAAACAATCCAAGTTAATTATTCCTTCACTACCAGAGCAAGAGAGGATTGTCGCAAGGATTGAGGAGTTGTTCTCCGAACTGGATAAGGCAGTTGAAACGCTGAAAACCACGAAGCAGCAGCTTGCAGTCTACCGTCAGGCGGTGCTGAAAGAGGCGTTTTCCTGTGCTGATACATTTGAGCCATTTGGGAGTATTATGACTTCACGTCTGGGTAAGATGCTTGATAAAGAAAAAAATGTAGGTCTGCCAGAACAATATATTCGTAATATTAATGTCCGATGGTTTTCGTTTGATTTATCTGATTTGCTAAAAATGCGTATTGAGACAAAAGAAATTGAAAAATATAGTATTAAATATGGAGATCTTATAATTTGCGAGGGTGGAGAACCTGGGAGATGTGCTGTTTGGGATCGAAATGATAGTATTTTTTATCAGAAAGCACTACATAGAGTTCGTTTTAAAAATGGTGAAAATCCCAAGCTTTATATGTATTATTTGTGGTTTATATCACAAACAGGAGAATTAGAAAAATATTTCACTGGAACAGGAATAAAGCATTTAACAGGGCAATCCCTACTAAAAGTTCCTGTTCCAATTATAAGTATTTCTAAACAAAATACTGTTGTACTAAAAATTGAGTCCCAACTATCCGTCTGCAACCAAATTGAAAAAATGATTGAGCAATCTTTGCAACAGGCAGAAGCCATGCGTCAAAGTATTCTAAAACAAGCGTTTGAAGGAAGGTTAGTGTGATGCAGATTATTGATTGGTTAAATAAGAATAGTGGTGCAATGACCTTTTTAATAACAGTTGTATATGTGGTTGCAACAATTGCCATTTGTCAGGCAAATATTAAATCTGCAAAAGCTACTCGTGAGCAGTTAGAGGTATCAAAAACTCAATTTGAAGAAACAAAGCGGTTAGAATTTTTACCGTATTTACAATTTCAACAAATTTCTTCTTCACAAAATGAGTATAAATTAAAATTGGTATTATGTGATAAAGATATTGACGGTGGGACATATGTATGCTGTTTTAATGTTCAAAATATTGGGCGAGGCACAGTCAAAGATATAATATACACTTATGAATGGGATGATTTTTCGAAAAAGTACGATCGAGGACCATTTCCAATTGGAGGTTTGATGCCAAGTGGTAATTCAAATATCAGAATAGAATTTGCATTACCCAAAGAGCAACGCAATTCTGTAAAATGTGCGTTTCAACTTCATTTCAAGGATTTGTTAGAGAATGAGTACAATCAAAGAATTGAGTTTCATTTCGAATCGAAAAATACAGCACCTATGGTTTTGGAAAATTATATAGTACAATCTCCCATAGTGATCAATAAGGAGTAGAAACATGTTAGAACAAACAACAACTATAATCTCAAAAGTCTGGGGAATGTGTAATCCGCTTCGGGATGATGGCGTATCTTACGGCGATTATCTTGAACAGCTTACATACCTAATTTTTCTGAAAATGTCGGATGAATATGCAAAACCACCTTACAAACGGGATACAGGGATTCCCTCTGGCTATACTTGGTCAGATATGAATACATTAAAAGGCGCAGAGTTGGAAGACCAATATAAAGCCACACTGGAAAAACTGGGAGAACAAGCTGGCATTTTAGGACAGATATTCAAGGGCGCTGTTAACAAAATCAGCAATGCGGCGATTCTGTACCGTGTAGTACAGATGATCAATAATGAAAAGTGGGTAGCAATGTCCTCCGATGTAAAAGGCGAAATTTACGAAGGCTTATTGCAGAAGAATGCAGAAGATATCAAAAGCGGAGCAGGACAATACTTTACACCTCGTCCGCTGATTCGTGCTATGGTGCGTTGTCTGCGTCCAGAGCCGATGAAAACCATTGCTGATCCCTGCTGCGGAAGCGGTGGATTTTTCCTTGCAGCTCAGTCTTTCCTTGCTGATCCGAACAATTATGCGTTAGATAGGGAGCAGAAGGGATTTTTGAAAAATGAAACTTTTTACGGAAATGAAATTGTTCCGGCAACATATAAAACGGCGCTAATGAACCTGTATTTACACAATATTGGTGATATTTATGGAAATGTTCCGATTACGTTGGGCGATGCGTTGCTGACAGATCCAGGATATCGTGTAGACTATGTGATGACCAATCCGCCGTTCGGCAAAAAGTCCTCTATCACCTTTACAAATGAAGAAGGGGAACAGGAAGACGAAGATCTCGTTTATAATCGACAGGATTTTTGGACAACCAGCTCGAATAAACAGCTTAATTTCGTGCAGCACATTAATACAATTCTTAAAGCGACAGGGAAAGCGGCAGTTGTTGTGCCGGATAATGTTCTGTTTGAAGGCGGTGCAGGGGAAGTCGTTCGGAAAAAACTGCTGGAAACAACGGATTTGCATACCATTCTTCGATTGCCTACTGGTATTTTTTATAAACCTGGTGTAAAAGCGAATGTTTTGTTTTTTGATAAACGTCCTGCTAGTGCGCAGCGTCAGACAAAAGAGGTATGGATTTATGATTTACGTACAAACATCCATTTTACCCTCAAACAGCATCCAATGACTGATGCTGATCTGGAAGATTTCGTTTGTTGTTATCATCCAGAAAACAGATATGAACGTACAGAAACCTATTCGGCAGATAATCCAGATGGTCGTTTTCGTAAGTTTTCAATAGAAGAAATTATGGAAAGAGATAAGACAAGTTTGGATATTTTCTGGATTAAAGATAAGTCATTAGCAGATCTTGATAATCTTCCATCTCCAGATGAGCTAGCCAATGATATCATTGAAAATTTACAAAGTGCGTTGGACAGTTTTACTGCTTTGCAGGCACAGTTGAATAAAGGTTAAATTTCATGACCGTACTGTTTTTACTGTGCGGTCTTTTCGTTACATCAATTTCGTTAAGGACATTATGCAAAAGGTTTTCGTTTTTTTTGATTTTTTGCGTGGATATGTGATAAAATAATAGAAACAGATAGAAGGGAAGTGTATTTATGGCATATACAATCGAAAAGAAATATTCTATCAAAGAAACAACAAAAGTTGGTCGTGAAAAAATTGTGAATGACGCTTTGGCGATTGCGACATTGGATGCAGATGCTCCAACAGAAAGAACCATGAATTTGGTACAAGAATATATTGATGGGAAAAAAGAAATTTCTGAAATCTTAAAGGAAACCATTGCTTATTATCAGGAGCAGGCAAAACATTGCAATAATTAAGGCGGTGGAGAAATGAAGGACTTTTATTTATATGATGATGTCCCTGTATTAAGAAATTTGCTGAATATCAAAGATGAAAAATTGTTGGAGGAAGCAGAAAGCAATATTACATATGTAAAGTTGCTTGACATCGATGATAAGATTTGTGGCGATGCGTTTGATTATCAGCGTATTAAGGACATTCATACATATATTTTTGGGGATTTATATGAGTGGGCAGGAAAAGAACGAGGTATCAATATTGTAAAAGGTGAAAGGGTATTAGGCGGTGATACTGTCAGATATGCGGACACAAATAGCATCGAACCCGAAATGGAAGCAGCACTAAAGGAGCTGAATCAAGTTAAGTGGGAAGTGTTAGATATCTCTGAAACAGCGGAGTTGTTCTCTAAATTGATTGCAAAAATATGGCAAATACATCCTTTCAGAGAGGGTAATACTCGTACTATCATCACATTTGCTACACAGTTTTCTGAAAAACATGGTTTTCGTATGAATAAAGCATTATTAAAAGACAACTCGGAATATGTGAGAGATGCACTAGTTAAAGCATCTGATGGAATGTATTCCGAATATGAGTATCTCATTCGAATTATTCAAGATGCAATATTAAAAGGTTAATATCTATACATAGTGAAAAGAACAAAATCTGGAATGGCAAGAGTAAACACCCTATTCCAGATTTTTTTGTTTCCACTATCCAGAGAAACAAGAAGCAACACTTTTTTGAAAAATACCTCTACGCCAAGGCACAACCAGCTTCTTTGGGCATACTTTTTGTACAGTCATCATGGGACGAATAAGCGAAAAGAAAAACGGTTTGCGGGACATAATTCCTGCAAACCGTTTTTCCGTCTGTCCGTTGGGCCATGCGCCGGCCGAACCCTGCGGTTTAGTTGGACACCACCAGTGTTTTCAGCCCGTCTGTTGCATTGGGGGCATTGAAGATATACAGGGTGTAGGATGTATTGGCGCTCATATTGGCGGAGGTGGTTGCCACCGCGGTGTTGGGGTAGGAGCCGGTCCTGGAGATGTAGAGCTGGTACCACCCCGGATAGAAGCTGGTGTAAGGGGTCACTTCCCTGTACCGTACATTGGTGAAGGCAGTGTAGGAGGAGTTCTGGCTGCCGATGGACACGTCGAAGGGCCCCAGGTTCAGAGACAGGTTGCAGGCCCGCAGACAGCTGGTGCCGGAAGGGGCGTTGCAGGAAATGTCGGATATTTCCATGATGTCCAGGCCGCTTGCCGTATTGATGATGGCAATGGTCATGGAGGCTGAGGCGCGGACCTGTATGGTCTTCTGGATGTACACATATCCGTTGGCTCCTGAAACCGTGACGGTCTGGGTGCCGGAGGCGGACTGGACATAGCCTGTTATGTCGCCGTTTCCCAGGCCGCTTGCAATCATCCAGTTGCCCAGGTACACGTAAAAGGGCTGGTAACCGGTGGAAGCATTCAGAATGCGCACCCTGCCGAAGCTGGTGGCGATGCAGTTGTAGCATGGGAAGGTGACGCCGGGAATCACAGTGACAGAGCCGCTGTTTCCGGGGAAAATGGGCCGGAAGATAGGCGGGAAGCCGGGGCGGTTATTGCCGCTGTCCACAGGACCGCCTTCGCCCGGATTGGGAAGGGGGATGACAGGGACGTTGGAGCCGTTATTCTGATTGCTGCCGCTGTCCACAGGGCCTCCCTCGCCGGGGTTGGGAAGGGGAGCCACGGGAACATCTGCCTCACCCAGCTCTGCCGTGGTCAGGAGGGTGTCCGGATACTCGTTCATTCTGTCTGTATGATAGGACTGATTGTTCATAGAGACCTCGCAAAAGATTGATTCATTATAGTCTATTCATATGGAAGCCGGAATGTGATTGTTTTCGGAAAAAAGGGAACTGCATTTTTAACAGGCTGATGCATATAATAAAAAGAACCAGTGTATCAGGAGCGTGGGCATATGTCATGGGAACCAAAGAAAACAGCCGTATCCGCACTGGGGCTGCCCCGGGATGTAATTCTGGGGGATGTGCTTATAAGCTTTGTGGGCAGGAGCCAGGTGAATGTGGAGAATTACAGGAGCATCCTGATTTACACGGACACCCTGATTAAGCTCCAGGCTAAGAACTGCAAGGTGGTGATTCACGGAGCCCGCTTAAAGATTGATTACTATACGGCGGAGGAGATGAAGATAACCGGCCAGGTCGGTTCTTTGGAATTTGAAACATAAATCAAAGGAGGGGCCTGCTTGATTGAATGGCTGTTACATAATTGGGAAGGATATGTAAGACTCCGTCTTCACGGCTATTCTCCGGAACGCTTCCTGAATCTCTGCAATGCCAGAGGTCTGGAGGTATGGGGACTGATTTGCAACCGGGACGGGGATTATGAGTTTTTCATGACTGTGGAAGGGTACCGCCGGGTGAAGCCCCTGGTGCGCAAGGCACAGGTAAGGCTGCACATCACCGGCCGTTTCGGCCTCCCATTTTTTATTTACAGGCACAGGAAACGCTGGTATTACGGGGCGGGAATCATGGCTTTTTTCCTGGTGCTTTATGTTATGTCCCTGTTCATATGGGATATCCAGTTTGAAGGCAATTACAGGTATACCTACGACACCCTGGTCCGTTTTCTGGACACCCAGGACATTGATTACGGTATGCTGAAAGCCAGGATTAACTGCGAGGACCTGGAAGCCTCCATGCGCACAAGTTTTCCCGAGATAACCTGGGTATCTGCCCGGGTGTCAGGCACAAGACTGCTCATCCATATCAAGGAAAACGAGGTGCTGTCCACGATTCCTGAGAAGGACGAGACACCCTGCGACATAGTGGCTGCCCGGTCAGGAGTCATTACCTCCATGGTGGTGCGGCAGGGCATTGCCCAGGTCAGCGTGGGGGATGAGGTGGAGGAGGGACAGGTACTGGTCAGCGGACGCGTCCCCATCATCGGTGACAATGAGGAGGAAATCAATGCCTACATGGTTCACGCGGATGCAGATATCGTGGCAAGGACCGTCAAGCAATATGAGAAGACATTTCCTCTCCTGCACAGGGAACGGGTCCGGACAGGGCGCAGGCGGAGAGGGTGGTACATGAAGGCCGGGGCCTGGTCCTTTACCTTCCTGACCCCTGTGAGGGGACAGGGAGAGTGGGATTATTCCATGGAGGAAAAGCAGCTCAGGCTGTTTTCCAACTATTATCTGCCTGTGTATATAGGCACCATACAGGGCCGGGAGATGGCATCCTATGAGCGGAATTACAGGGAAGATGAGCTGAAGGAGCTGTCCAAAGCCATAAATTACCAATTTGTCAAAAATTTAGAGGAAAAGGGGGTACAAATTCTTGAAAATAATGATAGAATAGAAACAAGTGTTTCTGAATGCCGTCTGACGGGAGAACTTGTGACAGAGGAATCCATTGTTAAGACACAGCCGGCAGCAGAGCCTGACAAGAATTCCGGCGGGGAGCCGGGAGAAAAACCAGAGGAGACAATGACTGCTGAATGAGTGTAATTGAGACAATGATTGACATTCCCGCAGAGCATGAGAGGAATGTCTGCGGACAATTTGACACCTACTTAAAGAAAATAGAGCGCACCCTGCATGTGACCATGATTGCCAGGGACGGCGAAATAAAAATCATCGGACCGGAGAAAACCATAGGCCAGGCCAAAAGCGTGTTCAACAACCTGATTGAGCTGTCCAGGAGAGGCAATACCATCACGGAACAGAACGTGGACTACGCCCTGTCCCTGTCTTTCACGGAGAATGACGGACAGCTTCTGGAGATTGACAAGGACATCATATGCCGGACCATATCCGGCAAACCGGTGAAGCCAAAGACACTGGGACAAAAACACTATGTGGATGCCATCCGCAAGAAGATGATTGTGTTCGGCATCGGACCTGCCGGTACGGGAAAGACATACCTTGCCATGGCCATGGCCATCCAGGCTTTTAAAAACGGAGAGGTGGGGCGCATCATCCTTACCAGGCCGGCCATTGAGGCCGGCGAGAAGCTGGGATTTCTGCCGGGCGACCTCCAGAGCAAGATTGACCCCTACCTTCGTCCTCTTTACGACGCCCTGTACCAGATTATGGGAGCGGAGAGCTATCTCCATAATTCAGAAAAGGGGCTGATAGAGGTGGCGCCCCTGGCTTACATGAGGGGAAGGACCCTGGACAATGCCTACATCATCCTGGATGAGGCCCAGAACACCACTCCGGCACAGATGAAGATGTTCCTTACCAGAATCGGTTTTGGTTCCAAGGTCATCATAACAGGGGACCAGACCCAGAAGGACCTTCCGGGCGGCGCTGTTTCCGGTCTGGACACAGCCCTTAAGGTGCTGAAACGGATAGATGACATTGGTTTCTGTTACCTGACCAGTTCCGATGTGGTGCGCCATCCCCTGGTGCAGAAAATTGTACAGGCCTACGAGACTTATGAACAGAAGAATACCCCGCCCCCAGGACGGCGCAGGATACGGGAGCGGAATTAATCCGCCAAGGAGATAAGACCATGACCATTTCAATTGAATATGAAGCAGAGAAGGTACTGGATTTGCCCTACCGGGAAATCATTGAGGACATTGTGCTGGCTGCCCTGGATTATGAGGGCTGTCCCTACGAGGCAGAGGTCAGTGTCATTCTTACGGACAATGACGCCATACAGGAAATCAACCGGGAGCACCGTCAGATTGACGCCCCAACGGACGTGCTGTCCTTTCCCATGGTGGATTACGGGACGCCGTCGGATTTTGACCATGTGGAGGACGCCGTGGAGGATTATTTCAATCCTGAGACCGGCGAACTGATGCTGGGCGACATTGTGATTTCCGTGGACAAGGTGGAGGAGCAGGCTGGGAAATACGGCCATTCCCAGACCAGGGAGCTGGCTTTCCTGACAGCCCACAGCATGCTCCATCTGTTTGGCTACGACCACATGGAGGACGGCGAACGGCTGGTGATGGAAGAAAAACAGAAAGAGATACTGGAAACCAGGGGGTATACAAGATGAGAAACGGGTTCAGAAGGATGGCAATCAGTTGGACGGCAGGGCTTACCATGTCAGTACTGGCCATGGCAGTGATGTTAACGGGCTGCGCAAAGGAGGCCAGCGTGGAAGTGACCACGGCTTTGGAGACTTCTGCCGCCGCTGAGGCCACTGAACCCGATATTATCATCCGGTCGGACCCCGAGACCACAAAAGAGGATACCGGAAGCCTGCCGGATTATTATCTTCCTGAGGAACGGACAGAGGAGGGCGGAATGATACGCAGCTACCTGACCGGCCAGATGGTGGAAGCTGCCAGGGGAAACCGCCGGCCCGCTGCCGTGATGATGAGCAATGACAAGGAGGCCAGGCCCCAGTACGGCATGAACCGTGCAGGCGTTGTCTATGAGGCGCCTGTGGAGGGCGGCATGAACCGGTATATGGCCCTTATAGAGGATTATGACGGTCTGGAGCGCATAGGCTCGGTGCGCAGCTGCCGGACCTATTACACCTATTTTGCCAGGGAATTTGACGCCATCTATGTCCACTACGGCCAGAGCACCTTTGCCAAGCCGTATCTGAAGAACGTGGACAATATCAATGGTCTGGATGCCATCGGCGGCCTGGCCTTTTACCGCACAAAGGACAAGAAGTCGCCCCATAACGCGTATACCAGCGGGGACAGGATTACTGCCTCTATTGAGAAGCTGGGGTACACCCAGTCCTATGACCCTTCCTACCAGGGCCATTATCTCTTTGCCAGGGACGGCAGGGAAGCGTCCCTTGAACAGCGTCCCGGAGTCATGGATGCAGGCACGGTAAAGACCGGCTACATGATGAACCAGGCATACTTTGTATATGACCCCTCGGACGGGCTGTACCACCGTTACCAGTACGGCGGAATCCACCAGGGGGACGAAGGCCCCGTTGCAGTGAAGAACGTGATTTTCCAGTACTGCCAGACCGGCCATTACGCCACTACGGATTATCTGGATATCAATGTACATACCACGGAATGCGGGTATTTTATGACAGACGGCAAAGCGATTCCCATTAACTGGGAGAAGGACGGCGAGTTCGGCGCCACCCGTTATTATGATACCAATCACGATGAAGTTGTGCTGAATCAGGGAAAGACCTGGGTCTGCATTATTCCCACCAGGGATTTTGCCAAGTCGGAAATTATGGGAAATGAGGATACACAGTAAAAAGACATGAATCCAAGGACAAGCAGGAAAAAAACCAGGAAACAGAAAGCAGCTGATTTTGTCATACAGGGAAGCATCCTGGCCATGGCCGGTATCGTGGTGCGCATCATAGGCATGCTCTACCGGATGCCCCTTAACGACATTATCGGAAAACAGGGAAACGGATATTATACATCGGCCTTTAATGTGTATAATATCCTCCTTATATTATCCTCCTACAGCATGCCGGTGGCAGTATCCAAGATGATATCCGCCCGGCTGGCCAGGGGAGAGCACAGAAATTGCAGCCGCATCTTAAAAGCGGCTCTTATTTATGCCACGGTGGTGGGAGGCGTGGCGGCAGTGGTCCTGTGGTTTGGGGCGGATTTGTTCGCAGAACTTATCAAGACGCCTTTCAGCCGCTATGCGCTTAAGACCCTGGCGCCCACCATCTGGATTATGGCATATCTGGGAGTGCTCAGGGGATATTTCCAGGGAACAGGCACCATGGTGCCCACGGCAGTGTCCCAGATTTTAGAACAGATAGTCAATGCAGTGGTCAGCGTGGTTGCGGCCGGAATCCTCTTTGGGGTGGGCTCGTCCATCAATGCTGCCCGGGGCGCCAAGGATTATTCCTATGCGCTGGGTGCTGCAGGCGGCACCATTGGAACCGGAGCGGGCGCGCTCACGGCCTTTTTGTTTTTCATATGCCTTACTGCCTCCAGAGGGCGGGAGAGAAGGCAGCTGGTCCGGGAGGACAGGTCAGGGAGGACGGAGAGCTACCGCAGGATTTTCTACGTGCTCACCATCACCGTACTGCCCATTGTTATCAGCAGCGGCATCTACAACTGCTCCAATGTGGTGGACAATTACCTGTTTGGACAGGGCATGGATAAGCTGGGCTATCTGGAGGATTCCATCGCCACCTACTGGGGCGTGCTGGGCCAGTACCAGCTGTTGTTCAACATACCGGTGGCTGTTTCCAATGCCCTTTCTTCTTCCCTGATACCATCCCTCACAAGGGCAGTGGCAAACAGGAACAGAAGGGAGAAGCTGGAGCGGATTGCCACCTCCATCCGTTTCTCCCTGCTGATTGCCATTCCGGCCGCAGTGGGAATCACGGTGCTGGCAAAGCCGGTTTGCAACCTGCTGTTTATCAGCGAGGACAATGCCATGCTGATACGGCTCTCCATGGCTGGTTCCCTGGCCGTGGTATTTTATTCCCTGTCAACGGTTACAAACGCCATTCTCCAGGGACTGAACCACATGGACGTGCCCATACGCCATGCAGTCATTGCTCTGGTCATTCACGTGGCAGTGCTGGAGGTATTTCTCATGGTGCTGAAGATGGGAATTTACAGCGTGGTGTTCGCCAATATTATGTTCGCCTTTGTGATGTGTCTCTTAAACGGACACGCCATTGCCAGATTTGCCAGATATAAGCAGGAATACAAGAGGACCCTTATCCTGCCTTCAATATGCGCCGGATTCATGGGAGCTGCTGCTTACGGGGTATACAGAGCCATCTACGCCCTGCTTCCGGACCGGCTGATGGGGGGCAGGACCGGCATGGCCATCGTGGTATTTCCCTCCGTGGCAGTGGCCATCCTGGTCTACGCCGTGCTCCTTGTAAGGTTCAGGGCAGTGGAGGAAGAGGAGCTTAAGGGCATGCCGGGAGGAAGGAGACTGGTACGGCTTTTGAACCGTTTCCGGCTTCTGGGATAGGATGCATGGGATGCATGGGAAAAGAGTGATGGAAAATTTGAGAATTCATGATTAAAACTGGATTAGAAAGCAGATACTAACCTTAAAGCGGCTTACGGCGCCATGCCGACCGGGTATGGCGGGGCGGAGCCAGCGAGGAGGTTAGTTCATGAAGAAGCTATTATACTGCTTTGCCCTGTTTGCAGTTACATCGGTTGTGTGTCTGATTGTTGCATACGGGATTACCCGATATAGCGTTAGGCAGGAACAGGCAGTTCCCAATACGGTCATTGAAACGGAGACTGTCAATGATGTGGATGACAGGGCCGCCATGAACCAGGAACAGGTAAAGCCAATACTGGAAAGCGTTTCTCCGGCAGAAGAATACTATCTTGTGTCGGAGTCCGGCTTTCTCCTGGTATTCTGCAGTGACCGCAGCACCATCTGTCTTTACACCCATATCCCTATTACGGATTTTCCGGAAAAGGAGAGGGAAAAGCTGATGGAGGGCATATGGTTTCCGTCCATGATGGACGTATACCACTATCTGGAATCCTATACAAGCTGACAAGGTCCAGCCTATGCGGTGGCCAGATGTTCCTTTTTTTTCTTTTCATTTTTCTGGATAAAGTCTAAAAGGTCCTCGTCCTCGGAATTCTTCACATCACCATTCAGGGCGGAACTGAGCACCTGGGTGAGCTCATCCATGTAATGGTGATAGACTACGCTGGTCCTGTCATGGGGGCGTGGGATGTCTATGGTGATGTCGGCCAGTATTTTTCCTTTTTCCCTGGACATGACGATGACGCGGTCGCTGAGATAGACTGCCTCGTCCACATCGTGGGTAACCATTAAGGCCGTGGTCTTTTTTGCCTGAAGCATCTGCTCCAGCTGTTTTTGAAGCAGCTGCCGCATCTGGAAATCCACTGCCCCCAGGGGCTCGTCCAGGAGCAGGACCTCAGGGTCGCAGGCAAGGGCGCGCAGCAGGGCCACACGCTGTTTCATTCCGCCGGATATCTCATGGATATAGTAGTTGGCATAGTCCTGGAGCTGCGCCATTTCAAGAAGCTCCTTCAGGCGCTGTTCACGCTGTGTCTTTGGTATCTTTCTCTTTTTCATGGGATAGAGAATGTTTTCACCCACCTTCAGCCATGGAAGGAGGGCATAATTTTGGAATACAAAGGCACGGTCAGGACCGGGCTTTGTCACTTCACGGTTATTTACAAAAATTCTGCCGCTGTCCCGCGGCTGAAAACCCGCAATAATAGTAAGGGTGGTTGTTTTGCCGCAGCCGGAAGGACCTAACAGGGAAACGAATTCCCCGTCCCTGACTTCAAAGCTGATATCTGACAGAACAACAGTCCTTTCTTTGGCGCCGCGTTTGCTCTCAAAACTCTTGCTGAGTTCCTGCACAGTGATAGACATAATAATCTTCCTTTCTTTTAAATTCCCAAGAATTTGATGTGGACGGAATCCGGAAGAATCCCGTCAGCATTTATGACCTCAGAAAATGTTCCGGTCCGGTTTAAAGCCCGGACTGTTTTGTTATAGGCATCCACAAATTTCAGGAAGGGTTCCGTGTCCGCCACGTCTCTGCGCACAACCAGTACATAGGAGATATAGTCCTCGTCTGATATGGGCGCAATGGTTACTCCGGGCACCAGGACTGCTTTGGTGACATCCATGACCGCGGCGTCAATCTGCCCTGTTTCAAGGGAATATCCCAGAACCCTGGGACTAATTTCCGAGATTTCAGTAATCTGCGGATAGGCTTCCGACACCATCTTCGACAGATGCCTGCGGCCCTGGCTGATGCCTATGTGGGATACATGTTCCATATCCGTGCCGCTGTAAATCATCACATCTGAATTCATGATGACAGGGGCGTATATCATGAACCGTTTGTCCTCAATCAGATGGTATGCCATGTGACTGCAGTAAAATGCAACGTCAATTTCCTCTGAGCGTAAAGCCCATTGTGCGGTATTGTTTCAGCAGTCGTTGAATTCAAAGGATTCAACGGCTGTTTTTCCCTGGACCGTGTTGCTGCCGCAGTGTCTTAAAGTCTCATCCATCAGATAACCGGATATATCGTCTCCGGCTCCGACGCGCAGCAGGCCCCGGTCTGTTCCTGTGTTATCCTTAGGAAAAAGGAATATTGCAAGGAAACAGACGGTGAAGACGGCTGCTGTACACAGCAGGGCTTTTAGGGATGGGTTCATATGAATGCTCCTTTCAACAGCAGTTATCCATGCCGTCGCCGAATAAATCCTTTGGCTGTCCGTCGATGATGCGGTAAATGGCATATCCGGCCTGTCCGTTTTTTTCACCGGAGATGATAAATTCCATTTCGCCTTCATTGTCTATGTTCTTAAATTGTATGCCCTGGTTTTCAATGGGCGCAGGGATAGGGTCGGTATAAACATAACCGCCGCTGTCCTGGCCAATGGCAGTTACGAAGCGGACCAGGGAATCTTCTTTATAAATAACAAGCAGGTCAGGTATCCCGTCGTCCGTCACATCCTCCTCACAGGCCAGATAAATTTCCCGGTTGGGAAACTCCTTTTTAAAGATAAGCAGAGCCTGGTTGTCCTCCTCCACAGCAGGGGCAAAGGCCAGTCTGCGGCGTCCGGTATTTGTTTCTTCTGTCTGCTTCCGGAGATATTTGCTGGCTGAAAAAGCAAGAAAGCAGACGGATAAAAGTAGGATGGTGTACAGGGAAATCCGTTTGTATGGGGTCAGCTTTTTTGTTTTTTTACTCATCATTCGTCTCCTAAACCATTTCAGCAGCCTGGCTGCCAAGCTGTTTTTTTATGATTCGCGCCAGCGCCACACATGCATAGATAACCAGGACAAAGCTGCACAGGTATTTCAGCCACAGGGGCGCAGTGAAAATCAGTTTATTGGCAGCCCGGATTGTCTTCTGGGAGGCGTCAAAATCCAGAACAGGCTTAAAACCGGGCATAAGCAGCTGGTTTGTGATGTATCCCACAATATTGGAAATGACAGTCACCATGAAAAAGTACATAATCATGGCCCGTTTTCCAATGGTCCGGTGAATGGTAAGCAGCTCCGGTATATTAGTGGAAGCGCCTGCCATTAAAAATGTGATTGCGACCCCGGGAGCAGCGCCGCTGGCCACAAGGGCCGCGATAAAGGGGATATGACCCACCGCGCACACATACATGAGGGCGGCCACCACCGTGATTCCAAAAAGGGAGATGATTCCCGGATTCCCCAGATAGGTCTGCACGGCTGACTGGGGGAATATATTGAAAATCAGGCCGGCAATGAGCATTCCGCTTACCGCATATTTACATACGGTGACAGACAGCTCGGTAAAGGACCACTTCAGTCCGGACAGCAGCTTGTCCTTAAAAGAGGCTGGTTCCTCTTCCAGGAGGATTATGGGCTGTCCGGTCTGTTCACCGATACCCGGCATATGAAGCTCGCTGCCTGCGAATCTGTTTGCAACCATACCGATGAGCATGGGAGCCACAAATCCGGTGATTACATATATAATGGTAATTTCTTTTCCTAAAAGTCCCCAGCAGAGAATCACTGCAATGGGATTAATCATGGGGGAGGATGTCATGAATGCCAGTGTGGGGCCCAGATAGGCGCCTGAATAGTACAGGCTGATTCCCAGGGGTATGGTTCCGCAGCTGCATATGGGAATCAGCATACCGAACACAGTGACCCAGAATACGCCGGAAACCCTGGATGAACAGATGGAGCTTTTTTTCATCTTTTCAGGGCTCAGAAATTCATGTAAAGCTCCGGCAATGGCAAAGCTTATGACCATCCAGACCGAGGAACTGTTCAGCATATTAAGTGCGGAGTAACAGACATGGAAGATAAACGCAAAGAATTCATTTAACAAGATTGTATTGCCTCCTCAAATGCCGCGGTTATGGATTCACGGCTTAATTTCTTTATGGCCCTGGATTCATTAATGACCAGCATGCTTTTGGTTACCGCACCGTATTTCTTGATATAATCGAAGTCTCTGCCGGTTTTATATATGACGACTTCCAGCCTTCCTTCATATTCTTTCTTTAAGGATTCAACGAACCCAATGTAAACCTCGCATCATGCACATGCGCAAATGTATTCAATACATGGTCTGTTCATGGCAGCTTTCCCCCTTTTTTACTTGTATTTTTTTCCATTCGGAGGAATTATAACATAATAAGCGGCTGAAAGAAACACGTATAGAAATATAGTATGGATGAGGGCGGGGGCATAGATAATTCCGTTGGTTTCAGGATGGAAATACCTATAAAAATGGCGTGGGAAATAGCGGAAAAAGGGGGATTTGTTTATTCTATGGACAGGGGAAAATGAATAGAGATTAACTATTATACATCTCTGAAAAGCCATGGTAAACTCATATCGTTATGAAGAAATTACCAGTGAGGAGGTGAAAAAATGGAGGAAAAGCATAAGCTTAACAGTCAGGAAAGGCAGGTTAACAGGATGATTACGGGCGTCAGAAGACAGGACAGGCGAAACTGGAAAAAGCTGTCGGGAGAAGGATTTAATTATTATACTCCTGCAGCCGTGGCAGTGATAGCGGTCATATGGTTTTTCGGCGCTCATATAACGAATAACTTTTTCATATTCCCTACCTTAGAGAGTGTGGTTTACAGCGTATTCGACAGCCTTCGGGATTTATATGTCCTGCGCAATATAGGAATAACCATGAGACGCGTGCTGACAGGCGTCATGTATGCCTGTCTGATTGGATTTCCCATAGGCCTGCTGATGGGGTATTCCCCCAAACTGATGAAAGCCATAGCGCCGTTCATCAATTCCCTGCGCCAGGTGCCGATTATGGCGTGGGTTCCCCTTTCCATTGTATGGTTTGGCCTGGGCGACGGACCTACGATTTTTATGATTGCCTTCAGCGGGGTATTTACCCTTATCCTGAATACGATTGCAGGAGTACAGGATATCAGCCGGGATTATTACCACGCAGTGAGAAGCATGGGTGCGAGCACATGGGACGTAATCAGGGATGTAATCATGCCGGGCGCCTTACCGGGAGTGATTACAGGCATAAGACTGGCTATCAGCGCGGGATGGATGTCCGTCATATGAGCGGAGTTCATCGCGACGAGTGCCGGGTTCGGTTACTGTATGGTAGAGGCGCAAGGCCGTATGAGGACGGATGTCATGATGGCGTACATGATTATTGCAGGACTGATAGGCTTTGTGATTGACAAGGGGATGCTGCTGATTGAGTCAATCCTCTTAAAATGGAAAGTGGATTAATACTTTATAATTGAAGGAGCGGACAAATGAAAAAGAAAAGAGTGTTTTCAAGCGTCCTTGCAATCGGAGTGCTGGTAACGGCGCTGGCGGGGTGCAAGGACAGTACTCAGACAAGTGTGACCGTTTCCACCGACTATGACCCTGTTGTGGAGGCCGCCAAATATAAGGATATACTTGGCGAGATTCCGGCAGCGGATAAGGATTTTGTGGTGGAGATGGGATATAACAACTGCGACCACATGGTGGCGGCGCTTGTGGGGCAGGGAGCGGGAATCTATGACGCCCTGGGACTGAAGGTCAATATTACGAAGACAGGCAAGATTGCAGAGGCCATGTCTTCAGGTGAAATGGATGTCGGGTATCTGGGAATTGACAGCGCCATTGACGCATCCAAGAACGGAGCACCGCTTTATATGGCGGCTGCGAACCATCTGGGAGGTTCCCGGTATCTGGTTGTGAGCAATGATATTACCGACCCGGAGCAGCTTAAGGGACAGAAGCTTGCCATCGGAGGCGAGAGCGTTAAATACCGTCCGGAGTGGCACACATGGGCGGAGGAACTGGGCTTGTCCCCGGACCCGGCAGACGGGGAATACGAAGCTATCTCCATGGGTTCGTCCGATGCACTGATAGCGATGAAGGCAGGTCAGCTGGCTGCCTTTACCTGCTGAGACCCCTATGCCTCACAGGCAGAGTCCGAAGGTATCGGACATATTATGTGTACAGGATGGGGAGCTGATATCTCCTCTGATAAGGAAACAGGATGGGGTATGTGCTGCGTATATGCAATGCAGCAGGATTTTGCCAAGGAACATGAAGAACTGGCCAAGAGACTTGTACTGGCTCACGGGCTTGCCATACAGTATATGTATCTTCACCCGTACAATGCATCCATGATTTTTGCGGATACATTTGGCACCACGCAGATTGTCGGACTCAGAACCATGTACATGAAATGCGTAAAAGAAGGACGCACCATTACATGGGAATTCAGCGAGGATAATATCAAAAACCGTTTCGCCCAGTATGACAAATTCAATATTGACCCGGAACAGAGGACAAGCCTTGACACGCTGGAAGAGTTCTGCCAGCCGGAGTGGGTGGAAAAGGCCAATCTGGGAAGCTTTGATGTGTTCGCGCAGTCCATTGATTTGGATAAGAATTTCCCCTTGGGAATGGAGTACGAGGACTGGCTGAAAAAGGCAATGGAAATTGACCACATCACGGACGAGCAGCTTGCACAGGATGCTGCAAAGGCAGCGGAAGGCCATGAGGCACAGCTGAAGGCGGAGCAGGAAGCGCGTGATAAAAAGGCGGCGGAGCAGGCGGCTGAGAAAGCGGCTGAGAAAGCGGCAGAGACAACGGCCGGACAGAGCGACCATAAACATTAAGAAAAAACAAGCACAAGAGAGGATGTATGGATTTGGGACAGAATGTTCAGGCAAAGTTTAATGAAAAGCAGAATGAGGTACGTATTGCCATCATGAACTTCATAATTGATAATAAGAGGCCCTTTCATATGAAACAGGACGGGTATGAGGCACTAAAGGGAATAAGCCTTTCCGGCAAGGATGAATTTGAGGACATTTTGGATGTCCTTCACTCCAGGGATGGTTTTTCCGCGGATGAGGAGGGGAACATCAACTTCATTTATCCGGTATCCGCACTGCCCACTGCGCACCGCGTCACACTTGCCGATGGCAGGGAATTCTCGGCCATGTGCGCCATAGATGCCATTGGAGCCACGTTTACGTTTCATGAGGATACGCAGATTCATTCATCCTGCTGTGTATGCGGAAATGATGTGTATGTGGAAATGAAAAACGGGGAGTGCGCAAAACATCGGCCTGAAGGCTTATATGCGCTCTCCTTCTGTCTGGAGGAGATAACCAACTGGGCAGGTTCGTGCTGAAACGCCATGAATTTCTTCTGTACGGAGAACGAGTTTGACGAATATGCACATGATATGGGGCTTGATATGGAAAAGGTAATCAAAGCAGATATCAGCCTTGCAGTAAAGGAAGCAAGGGAGACGTTCCTTGTATAAAAAGGGGTGTGACTGGGATGGAAAAAAGAGGTGTATGCGGGATGTGCCACAATAAATGTGATATAGTGGCAACCCTGGAATCCGGAAAGCTTGTAAAGGTGGAGGCGGATTCCCAATCCCCCAGGGGACGGGTCTGTCCCCGTGGGAAGAAATCGCCGGAAATTGTGTACAGCCATAAAAGGATACTGCATCCTCTGATTCGGTGCGGGGAAAAAGGAGAAGGAACCTTCCGCCGCGCCACATGGGATGAGGCCCTTACATATGCGGCCAGGGGGTTTCTGGATATAATCAGGGAACATGGGCCTGAGGCACTGGCCAGCTATTACGGCGGGAGCGGGCTGGAAGACAGTATGTGTGCAAATGCAGGTCTGTTCCGGGTGTTCGGCTCGCCCAACGATATGGGGCCGGGCTCCATCTGCAATACCTCCTCCTGCGTGTTCACGCCCCTGACCACCTATGGCGTCACAGAGGCCATGCTGGTAAAAGATATCGGGCACAGTGAAATCATTTTTTGCTGGGGTAAAAACCCAAAGACGGATTCCGGTCCGCTGTCCGCCTACCGGGCCATTGCGGATGCAAAGAAACGGGGTGCGAAACTGGTTGTCATAGACCCATGCAAGGCAGGGATGGGAGAAATGGCTGATATATGGGTGCCAATCATCCCAGGAGCCGACGGGGCCCTTGCAATGGCCATGACAAAGCTGATACTGGAGAGACATCTGTACGACGAAGGGTTTGTAAAGAATTATACCAGAGGATTTGAAGCTTATAAAGCGTACCTGGATACCCTGTCCGTTGGCCGGCTTTCAAAGTACTGCGGAATACCGGTTCAGACCATAGAGGAGCTTACCCGGCTGTTTGTCTCAACGGAGAAGATAAGCCTTGTTTCATATACCGGGCTGGAATATCAGCTCAGCGGAGTGCAGAATAACCGCGCCATCCAGATTCTGTGGGCCATAACAGGCAAGGTGGATGTGGAGGGCGGCATCTATATTAACGGGTCCGCAATTCCCACTGTAAAACCGGCGCCAAAGCAGGAAATCATGCCTGTTGGGGCGGATAAATACCCGGTATTCTATGCCCTGACCGGATGCGGCCAGTTCATGGAATTCCCCAATGCAGTGCTTCACGGTGAGCCGTATCCGGTCAGAGGACTTTTAATCCGGGCGGCATCACCTGCCATTTCCTACCCGGAACAGGAGCTGTGGCGCCAGGTATACAGGAAACTGGATTTCATGGTGGTCCTGGACCGCTTTATGACTGAGGATGCAAGGTATGCGGATGTGGTATTGCCCGCCACCACGCTGTGGGAAAATGATTCATTCTGCGAATATCCGGGCGGCATACGTCTGAGGGAACAGATAATCGGGCCTGTAGGGGAAGCAAAGGCGGATGTGTTCATTTACCAGCAGCTGGCGGAATATATGGGCAGGCCGGATGCATTCCCGAAGAATAAGGAAGAGCTCTATGAACGGGCCTTTAAAGGCAGGGAAGCCCTTTTTAAGCGGCTGAAAGAGCATCCCGAGGGCATTGTACTTGAAAAGAAGCGGACCTACAGGAAATATGAGACAGGTGAACTCAGGGCCGACGGCGGGAAGGGATTCCCCACCCCCTCCGGCAAGTTTGAGATATCGTCCACGCTATTGGAGGATATGGGGTATACGGGATATCCTGTTTATAAGGATATAAGCGGGGTGGCGGGATTAAAAGACGGATTTGAGTTTGTCATGACATGCGGTAACAGAAGTCCGGTCAGATACAGTTCCTTTGGCCCCAATATAGAGGCGCTGGCAGTCCTTGACCCATATCCAACAGCAGATATTGACCCTTCGGACGCCGGACGCATGGGTATAGAAGACGGATGCAAAGTGGATGTGGAGACTGCCTTTGGTACAAAGCGGTTCCGGGCCAGAATCACGCCCATGCATCCGGGGACAATCCATGTGTTTTCGGGGGGCGGAAGCAGCTATCATTCAAAGGAGTGGAGAGAGGGCAATATCAATGATGTAAACAGCATGAAAATCAGGGATGAGGTATCCGGTTTTCCTGCTTTTAAGGCCATTCCGTGCAGAATCAGCAAATCCCGGATTCAGGATTGACAGATGGCGCGGCGTCTGCACGGACAGAGTGAAACGTAAACAGCAAAAGGCCGGATATAAATCAGAGGGACTGGATTTCCACGTTGGGAATCCGGTCCTTTTTGCAGAATCCAGGATTGTATGCGGTCCAATCCTGTAAATAGGCGCCGTAAATAACAGGAAACAGTTGAAATGTCACGGAAAAACATATAAAATGGGGTGTAAACTTAAGAGCAGGATAAGGAGCTTTGGATAAATCATGAGAAGACGAATCGTCATCATAGGAGGCGGGGCCTCAGGACTGGTTGCTGCCATTGGCGCGGCCGGCAGCGGGGCTGACGTGACTATTGTGGAACACATGGACCGTGTGGGAAAGAAAATCCTGTCCACAGGCAACGGCAGGTGCAACCTGACCAACCTTAGGATGGAGGCGGACTGTTACCGCTGCGGCCAGGAGGGGTTTCCCATGGAGGTCATCCGGGGCTTTGGGGTGGACGAGACCCTGGCATTTTTCAAAGGTCTTGGAATAGAGCCAAAGGACAGGAACGGATATATCTATCCCAATTCGGACCAGGCATCCGCAGTGCTGGACGTGCTCCGCTGTGAGGTGGAGCGCCTGGGCGTGGTGGTGCTGCTTTCTTGTAATGTGGAGAAGATAGTGCCGGTTGATGGGAATAAAGATGGAAAAGTGGGCGAAGAATTCAAAAATAAAGCCAAAAAATCAGTAAAGGTGGAGGAGGATTCCAACCAGCCAGCCGGCGGCAGGGTCCGCTACAAAGTGTACACGGACCAGGGCGTATTGGATGCAGATGCGGTCATCCTGGCGGCCGGCTCCAAGGCGGCCCCGTCCACCGGCTCGGACGGAAGCGGATATGAGCTGGCAAAGATGCTGGGGCACCGGGTAATCAAGCCGCTTCCCGCCCTGGTGCAGCTGCGGTGCCAGGGAAATATGTACAGGCAGATGGCGGGTATCCGTACGGATGCCAGGGTAAAGCTTATGGCGGCCAATGAACTGCTGGCCCAGGACAGGGGGGAACTGCAGCTGACAGACTACGGCCTGTCCGGCATCCCGGTATTCCAGGTCAGCCGCTTTGCGGCCAGGGCCCTGGACCAGGGAAAAAAGGTCACTGCTTTGGTGGACTTTATGCCGTCCTGGGATGACGGCGAGGCTTTTGGGCTGCTTAAAAAGCGGGCAGCCCTTCTGGGCCACAAGACGGCGGAGGAACTGTTTACAGGCCTGCTGAACAAGAAACTGGCTCTGGTGCTCATTAAGCTGGCAGGCATTCAATCCTCCCGGAAAGCAGGGGAATTGTCTTCCAGACAGCTGAAACTGCTTCTGGAACAGATAAAGACCTATGAAGCCATTGTCATGTCGGTGAATCCCTTTGCCAATGCCCAGGTGTGCTGCGGCGGCGTGGATACCAGGGAGGTAGATGCATCCACCATGGAATCCAGACTTCACGATAATCTGTATCTGGCAGGAGAACTTCTGGATGTGGACGGAATCTGCGGCGGATACAACCTGCAGTTTGCCTGGTCCAGCGGTATGACGGCAGGGATACATGCAGCAAACGGAAAGAGGAACAGGAAATGATTCGTATTAATCAGTTAAAGATGCCCCTGGGACACGACAGGGCAGGCCTTTTGGATAAGGCTGCCAGAATGCTGCATGTTCCGGCAGGGGAGATAGAGAAGCTTGCCATTATCAAGCAGTCTGTGGATGCCAGAAAAAAGCCGGATATACGGTACAGTTATGTGGTGGACATAGGAATCAGGCAGGCCGGACAGCAGAAGGAAGAAAAGCTGGTGCGCAGGCTGAAGGACCGTAATGTAACGGTCCATCAGGAGACGCCTTACCGCCTTCCTGAGCCGGGTACAGAGCCCATGGCCGGCCGGCCGGTTATCATCGGCACCGGACCTGCGGGGCTGTTCTGCGGTCTTATGCTGGCCAGAAAAGGGTACAGGCCCATTCTTCTGGAACGGGGAGAGGATGTGGACGCGCGGACGGAGCGGGTGGCCCGTTTCTGGGAAACAGGGCAGCTGGACCCGTCCTCCAATGTACAGTTCGGGGAGGGCGGGGCAGGGACATTTTCCGATGGAAAGCTTAACACCCTGGTAAAGGATACCTTTGGAAGAAACCGGGAAGTACTGCGCATATTGGCAGAGTTCGGCGGGGACCCGTCTATCCTTTATGTGAATAAGCCCCACATTGGAACCGACGTATTAAGCCGCATTGTCAAAGCCATACGCAGGGAGATTGAAAACCTGGGAGGAGAGGTCCGCTTTCTGAGCCAGGTCACGGATTTCGTGACAGACAGGGAGGCTGGAGAAAACAGGCGGATAGAGGCCCTTGTAATCAACGGCAGCCAGGTCATTGAGACGGAGACAGTGGTTCTGGCCATCGGACACAGCGCCAGGGATACCTTTGAAACCCTGCTGGCCAGGGGCGTTCCCATGGAGCCAAAGGCATTTGCAGTGGGACTCAGGGTGCAGCATCCCCAGACGCTGATAAATGAGAGCCAGTACGGCATGGAGGAATGCAGGGAATTGGGTCCTGCCAGCTACAAGCTCACCTGGAAGGCTCCGGACGGAAGGGGCGTTTACTCCTTCTGCATGTGTCCCGGAGGCTACGTGGTCAATGCATCCTCTGAGACAGGCCGTCTGGCTGTCAACGGCATGAGCTACCATGACAGGGCAGGGGAAAACGCCAACAGTGCCATTATTGTCACTGTCACGCCGGAGGATTTCAGCCGGATGGAGACAGGGCCCGGAGGGGAGAAGGGCTGTGAGGCGGAGCAGGTACGCGGGATGCCGGGAGATGCCATGTCAGGCATCAGGTTCCAGAGGCGTCTGGAGGAGGCTGCCTTCCGCCTGGGTAAAGGAAACATACCGGTACAGCTCTACGGGGATTTTAAGGCGGGCCAGGTTTCCGGGGACTTTGGAGATGTGAATCCGGCCTTTAAGGGCGGATATGCCTTTGCCAACCTCAGGGAGCTATTCCCGGAACCATTGTCCAGGGCTTTCATGGAAGGCATGGAAGGATTTGGAACCATGATTAGGGGGTTCAACCGGCCGGATGCCATCTTAGCCGGCATTGAAAGCCGCACCTCATCCCCGGTCCGCATTCCCAGGGATGAAAAGATGGAAAGCCCTGTAAAGGGAATCTTTCCCTGCGGGGAGGGCGCAGGCTATGCCGGGGGAATCACCTCAGCGGCCATGGACGGAATCAAGACAGCAGAGGAAATCATACGCAGGTACAGCCCCTTCCCTTCGGCTGTCTGAGCTTCTTTTAACGGAAGGGGAAGAGGAAGATTTGCAACATAGAAATTGACGTGACCTTTAAATTGGTGTAAGATAAACAGGAATCGTTTGAAGAGATAAAGGAGTATATCATGGAAACCCAGGAACGTCAGAATCTTGCAGAGAAGCAGAGGATTGTGATTAAGATTGGCTCATCTTCCCTTACCCATGTACAGACAGGGGAAGTGAACCTGATGAAGATAGAGAAGCTGGTGCGGGTCATCAGCGACCTGAGGGGACAGGGAAAGGACGTGGTCCTGGTGTCCTCCGGAGCTATTGCGGCAGGGCGGCAGGCCCTGGGCCATCACAGGAAGCCGGGTTCCCTGGCTGAGAAGCAGGCGTTTGCAGCTGTGGGCCAGGCCAGGCTCATGATGATTTACCAGAAGCTTTTTGCGGAATACAACCAGACAGCGGCCCAGGTTCTTCTCACAAAGGATACCATGGTCAATGATTCTTCCAGGTACAATGCCCAGAACACCTTTGACGAGCTGCTGAATCTGGGAACCATACCCATTGTCAATGAAAACGATACGGTGTCCACCTCGGAGATTCCGTATGTGGACAGCTTTGGCGACAATGACCGGCTGTCGGCCATTGTGGCGGCCCTTATCGGAGCAGACCTGCTCATCCTGTTATCCGACATAGACGGACTTTATACAGATGACCCCAGAGAGAACCCGGAGGCCGGATTCATCAGCCTGGTGCCTGAAATCACGCCTGAATTTTTACGCATGGGCAAGGATACGTCAGGCAGCGATGTGGGTACCGGAGGAATGTCAGCCAAGCTGGCAGCGGCCCGGATTGCCACGGACAGCGGAGCCGATATGGTCATTGCCAACGGAGACCAGGTGGATGTCATACTGGACATTATGTCAGGCAAGGAAAAGGGAACCCTGTTCCTGGCCCACACCAATCTGGATTTTGATTTGATGCATTATCTGAACAATGAATACTAACAGTCTGCACCCGGCCGGGTGCCAGGACCCTGAAAGAGGTGAATGTATGGACGCGTCAAGGATTGACCGTATCAATGAACTGTATCACAAGTCCCAGGCAGTGGGACTGACGGACCAGGAGAAGGAAGAACAGGCCCGGCTGCGCCAGGAGTATGTGGCAGCCATTCGTGGAAGTCTCCGCAATAACCTGAATAACATATCCATCAAGGAGCCGGACGGCTCCATCACGGATTTGGGAAAGAAACATGGCGGAATCAAGGAAGTCTGATGCATTGTGAAGGGGAGATTATGATGACATTGAATGAAATAGGCAGCCGTGCCAAAGAAGTATCGCGTGTACTGGGTACCCTGGGCTCCAGGGAGAAGAATATGGGACTGGAGGAAGCGGCCAGGGCCTTGCTGGAAGGCGAGGAGGAAATACTTGAGGCCAATTTCCGGGATTACGACAAGGCCAAATCCGACGGCATGAGCCAGGGACTGCTGGACCGCCTTAAGCTGACGCCGGCCAGGGTTCAGGCCATGGCAGACGGCCTGCTGCAGGTGGCCTCCCTGGATGACCCTGTAGGAGAAGTGCTGTCCATGAAGCTTCGCCCCAACGGGCTTCAGATAGGGCAGAAGCGTGTGCCTCTGGGGGTCATCGGTATGATTTATGAGGCCCGTCCCAATGTGACGGCAGACGCATTCGGCCTTTGTTTCAAATCAGGCAATGCAGTTATCTTAAAGGGCGGAAGCGACGCCCTCCACTCCAATATGGCCATTACCCGGTGCCTGCGTGCAGGACTCTCAAGCGCGGGCCTGCCGGAGGACTCGGTCCAGCTGATTGAGGATACCAGCAGGGACACCACCAGGGAACTGATGCGTTTAAACCGGTATATCGATGTGCTCATCCCCAGGGGAGGAGCAGGACTCATAAAGACCGTGGTGGAAAACAGCACCATCCCGGTTATAGAGACAGGCACAGGCAACTGCCATGTGTATGTGGACGCTTCCGCGGACCAGAATATGGCCCTGGACATTATTTTCAATGCCAAGACCCAGAGAATCGGCGTGTGCAATGCATGCGAATCCCTGCTGGTGCACAGAAGCATTGCAGAGGAATTCCTTCCCCTTCTCAGAAAGAAGCTGGAGGAAAAGCAGGTGGAGATTCGGGGAGACGAGGATGCCTGCGCCATTGAGCCGGCCTTTGTCCGGGCCACCCAGGAGGACTGGGGAAGGGAATACCTGGATTATATCCTGTCCTTAAAGCTGGTGGACTCTGTGGATGAGGCTGTCCGCCATATCAATACCTACAATACAGGCCACTCGGAAACAATCGTGACCTCTGATTATTTCAATGCCCAGAAGTTTTTAAACGAGGTGGACGCCGCGGCTGTCTATGTCAACGCCTCCACCCGCTTCACGGACGGTGAGGAATTCGGTTTCGGAGCGGAAATCGGCATCAGCACCCAGAAGCTTCATGCCAGAGGCCCCATGGGCCTTAAGGAACTGACCACCACCAAATACATTATTTACGGGGATGGCCAGATTCGCTGATGACAGCGACAGAGGAGCCGGGCCATTTTACATGTGTTCCCGGCTCCGTCAGACAGAATGCAGGAAAAGAGGAAATATATATGCCCGAAGAGGAAAGCAGGAAGAAAGGGAGCAGAAAACAGCAGGAGGAAGAACCCTTCAGCTGGAAAAAGGAGATTATCAGCTGGATACAGATTATCGTGGCAGCGGTTATCATCGCCCTGGTCCTTAACAACTTTATCATAGCCAACAGCCGTGTTCCAACCGGCTCCATGGAGAACACCATTATGTCCAAGAGCCGCGTTATCGGCTCCAGGCTGTCCTACCTGGCCAGCGACCCTGAGAGGGGTGATGTGGTGATTTTCCATTTTCCGGACGACCCGACGGGAAAAATCTACTACGTGAAGCGTGTCATAGGGCTTCCGGGCGAGACCGTGAACGTGGTGGACGGAAAAGTCTATATCGATGATTCCGACACCCCGCTGGACGAGCCCTATCTTCCCGAACCAATGGAAGGCTCCTATGGTCCCTATACAGTGCCGGAAGGGTGCTATTTCATGATGGGGGACAACAGGAATAATTCCCTGGATGCCCGGTTCTGGAAGAACCAGTTTGTGGAGAAGGACAAGATTATAGCCAAGGTGCTGTTTACGTATTTTCCAAGGATAGAAAAAGTGGAGTAAGGGACAGGATGAAGATAATTATATCGCCTGCCAAAAAAATGAATATCAGGGAAGACGAGCTGGAATGGGCGAATCTTCCCTGTTTCCTTTCAAAGGCAGAAGAACTGAAGAAATACATACAGAATCTGGATTTGGACCGGGCCAGACAGCTGTGGAAGTGCAATGAAACCATAGCCCGGCTTAACTACGGCCGTTTTAAGGATATGGACCTGGAACGGCGCCTGACACCGGCCCTTTTGTCCTATGAGGGAATCCAGTACCAGTACATGGCGCCGGGTGTGTTTGAGCAGGGACAGTGGGACTATGTGCAGGAGCATCTGCGTATCCTGTCCGGGTTTTACGGCGTCCTTAGGCCCTTGGACGGTATTGTGCCGTACCGCCTGGAGATGCAGGCAAAGGTGGAACTGCCTTCAGGTATCAGGAGCCTTTATGACTATTGGGGAAGTTCCATTTACCGGGAGCTGGCCGCAGATGAGACGCTGATTGTGAATCTGGCTTCCAGGGAATACAGCAGGGCGGTGGAGCCGTATCTGGAATCCCATATTGAGTATGTGACCTGTGTGTTCGGCACCCTTTCTGAGGATGGAAAGGGCGGTGCCGGGGTAAAGGTGAAAGCCACCGAGGCCAAGATGGCCAGAGGGGAAATGGTCCGGTTCATGGCAGAACGGGACATCCGGGACGCGGAAGGCCTTAAGGATTTTGACCGGCTGGGGTATTGCTACAGCCGGGAGAAATCTGGGGACAGGGAATATGTATTTGTCAAACATGGGAAAAATGAAAGAAAAGAAGAGTAAGCGGAACGTTGGGAAACAATAAAATTGAGAGAACAATGGGACAGGGACCTGTATGCCGGCTGCGGCGTACAGGTCCTCTTTTCTCTGCACAGTGAGATTCCTGTCTCACTGCCGGGATGTCAGGCCAACATCGCGGCCAGGTCCTTCCCAGGAGTGGAGATGGGGCGGATATCAAACTGTTCCACCAGATAATCCAGTATGGCCGGCGAGAGGAAGGCCGGAAGGGTGGGGCCCAGGTAAATGTTCTTAATGCCAAGATGCAGCAGGCTTAAAAGGATACAGACAGCCTTCTGCTCATACCAGGACAGCACCAGGGTAAGGGGCAGGTCGTTGACTGAGCAGCCGAACGCCTCTGACAGGGCCACGGCCACCTGGATGGCGCCAAAGGCATCGTTACACTGGCCCATGTCCAGAAGGCGGGGAAGGCCGGCCAGGGTTCCAAGCTCCAGGTCATTAAAACGGTATTTGCCGCAGGCCAGGGTCAGTACCAGCGTATCCTCAGGCGTCTGCTTTACAAAGTCCGTGTAGTAATTCCTGCCTGGACGGGCTCCGTCGCAGCCGCCTACCAGGAAGATATGGCGCAGCGCCTTCTGATTCACAGCTTCCGCCACAGTGCCTGCGGCAGCCAGAACAGCCTCCCTGCCAAAGCCGGTGGTAACGCTGGTACCGCCGTTGATTCCGGGTATAGTGGTATCCTCCTTGTATCCGCCCAGTTCCAGGGCCTTTTCGATGACCGGAGAGAAGTCCTTGCGGTCGTCAATATGGACCATGCCCGGATAGGATACCACGGCAGTGGTGAATACCCGGTCAGAGTAAGACGGCCTGGGCGGCATCAGGCAGTTGGTGGTAAAGAGCACAGGGGCCGGAAGGTCTGCAAATTCCGTTTGCTGGTTCTGCCATGCGGTTCCGAAGTTGCCTTTCAGGTGTCCGTATTTTCTGAGCTCAGGGTAGGCGTGGGCGGGCAGCATTTCCCCGTGGGTATATATGCGGATGCCCTTGCCCTGGGTCTGTTCCAGTAAAAGCTTTAAATCGTGAAGGTCATGGCCGGAGATAACGATGAAGGGACCTTTTTCCACGGTAAGGCTTACCTGCGCCGGTGCAGGGATGCCGAAGGCCCGGCGGTTGGCCTTGTCAAGCAGCGCCATGCAGTCCAGATTCACGGCGCCCAGTTCCATGACAAGGGGCAGAAGGTCCTGGATTGTATAGCTGTCATATCCGACGGCAAACAGTCCTTTATAGAAATAGTCCATGACCCTTCTGTCCTCATGGCCCAGCACCATGGCATGATACGCATAGGCTGCCATTCCTCTCATGCCGAAAAGAATGAGGGATTTGAGGGAGCGGATATCCTCGTTACCGGTCCAGAGCCGGTTCAGGTCAAAATCTTCTGTCTTGCCGCATTCTGATGTGCAGGAGCTGCACAGAGGGGACAGGGAATCCTTTAAGCGTCCGGCTTCCTCCAGAAGTTCATTCAGGGCATTGTCATCAAAGCTTACATTGGTAAGGGTGGCAAACAGTCCTTTTACAATAAGGCGGTCTGCTTCCCGGTTGTGTTCTTTCCCCTCCGCGGCCCTGGCAAGGCCGATGAGGGCTCCTGTGAGCTGGTCCTGAATCCCGGCAGTGGCAGCTGTTTTGCCGCACACGCCTGCCTTTCCCATACATCCGCTGCATCCCGCGGTCTGTTCACATTGAAAACAAAACATATTGTGTTCCATTCTGTATCCTCCTCTTAAATATGCGTGAATGGGCGGCATGTCCTGCCTGCCCTTGACGGTATGGATGAAGTATAATATAATTTTGACAACAAGTAAGTTGTTGAAACAACGTTAAAGGAGAAAAATATGGATATTCATCTGTTGGCAGGAACAAAGCTGTTTCATGGAATTAAGGAGGAGGAGATAGAGG
The DNA here is from genome assembly GCF_005845215.1 of Clostridium sp. 1001271st1 H5. Classification (GTDB taxonomy): domain Bacteria; phylum Bacillota; class Clostridia; order Lachnospirales; family Lachnospiraceae; genus Enterocloster. The sequence continues at coordinate 311,398 of NZ_SPHO01000004.1, read as the reverse complement.
CCATGCTCACATGCCTTTCAGCGGAAGAACGGACCTATGGCAAGGATGCCTATATATACAGGGCAGGCGATGTGACAGGCCGTCTTGGGGTGGTGATGGAAGGGGCTGTAAATATTATTAAGGACGATGTGTGGGGAAACAGGAAAATCATCGAGAATATAGGAAAGGGCCAGATATTCGGGGAGACTTATGCATGCCTTAAGGGAGAACCCCTGATGGTGGATGTGCAGGCGTCGGAACGCTCCGGAATCCTGTTTATGGACGTGAACCGCATTCTGACAACCTGCTCCTCCAGCTGCGATTTCCACAACCGTTTGATAAGGAGCCTGATGTATGTACTGGCCGGGAAGAACCTGATGCTCACGAAAAAAATGGATATCATTACGCCCAAGTCCCTGCGGGAGAGGGTTATGGTGTACCTGTCCCAGGAATCCGTGAAACAGGAAAGCCGCACCATAACAGTGCCCTTTAACCGCCAGCAGATGGCGGACTATCTGTCTGTGGACAGGAGCGCGCTGTCGGCGGAGCTGTCCAGGATGCAGAAGGACGGTGTGATTTCTTATGAGAAGAACCGTTTCACGATTCAATAAGGAATAGCAGCCTGCTTAAGTTTCCAATCAAATCACACCAGCCGCAGCCTGCAGGCAGTAACCAACAATTCCCACTTGAAACAGAACGTATGTTCTGATATATTGGAATCAGGAGGTGAAAGCAGTGGCGGCTTTAAATATACCCATACAGATGTTTGGCGCCTGCAGTACATTGGGGGATATGACGCCCCTCTGGTTCCGGTATGAGAATGGGGAGCACGGAATCATTACAGTGAAGATTGAGAGCATTGTCTCTTCCAGGGAGGAAAAGTACTGCGGCATGGAGCATATCAGCTTTGTGTGCTGGGCCGTGGCAGAGGGACAGAGGCGCCTTATAGAGCTGAGATACCGTATATCCACCCATAAGTGGTCATTTTTCAGGACCCTGTCATGAGCAGTACAGGAGAGCAGGTATGGTACCATGTGGATGTGAACAGCGCCTATCTGAGCTGGACGGCAGCCTACCGGGTCTGCATCCTGGGAGAGGATTTGGACCTGCGGGGCATTCCCTCTGTCATCGGAGGAAGCGAGGCAGACCGGCACGGCATCGTGCTGGCCAAATCCGGCCCCGCCAAACGGTATGGAATCAGGACAGGGGAGACACTGGCGGAGGCCAGGTGCAAATGTCCGGGACTTGTAATCCTGCCTCCGGATTACAACCTGTATGTGAGCTGCTCCAGAGCACTTGTGGAGCTGCTCAGGAAGTACTCACCCTATGTCCACCAGTACAGCATTGATGAGGCGTTCTGCCAGGTGGAGGGGACAAGGGGGCTGTGGGGAACACACACAGCGTTTGCCCATCAGCTGAAGGAAGAGATTTACCGGGAGCTGGGCTTTACCGTGAACATCGGTGTGTCGGACAATAAAATGCTGGCCAAGATGGCCTCTGAGTTCCAAAAGCCGGACCAGGTCCACACTCTGTTTACCGGGGAGATAGAGAGAAAGATGTGGCCATTGCCTGTAAGCCGGCTGTTCTGGGCAGGGCCTGCCACAGTGAGAAAGCTGGGCGCCCTGGGAATAAGGACCATAGGGGAGCTGGCTGCCGCGGATTTGGAGCTGTTAAAAAGACATCTTAAAAAGCAGGGAGAGTTTATCTGGAATTATGCCAACGGAAGGGATGTGTCCCCTTTCCTGAGGGAGCTTCCCCGGAATAAAGGATACGGCAATTCCATGACCACGCCCTGCGATGTGACGGACCGGGAGACAGCCGGACAGGTCATCCTGTCCCTTACGGAGACTGTATGCGCCAGGCTCAGGGCTGACGGCATGGAGGCTGCCTGCGTGGGCATTTCCATCACGGACCGGGAGTTTTTCCACAGTTCCAGGCAGACTACCCTGATTTCCGCTACAGACACCACCCTGGAAATCTACGAAGCTGCCTGCAGCCTGTTTGACAGCCTGTGGAATCATTCCCCCATCCGCCAGATAGGAGTCCATACAGGAAAGGTCAGCCCCAAAGGCCATTACCAGTATCAGCTCTTTGATAAGGGACTCCATGATAAATACTCCAGGCTGGACACGGCCGTGGACGAGATTAGGAAACGGTATGGGGAGGACTGTGTACAGAGGGCTGTTTTCATGGGAAACCAGATTTCCCACATGTCAGGCGGCATCGACAAGGTGAAACGGACCGGAGTTACGAAAGCGGTGTAGCGGAACGGTTCTTCCGGTAGGTTCTGGGAGAGCAGCCCTTTATTTTATGAAAGACCTTGGAGAAATAGTTGGGGTCGGTGAAGCCGGCCCTGAGCGCTGTCTCGGTCATGGTCAGCCTTCCTTCCAGCACATCGGGGATGCTCTTTTCAATGCGGTATTTTAGGAGGTATTCAAAGAGAGATTCCTTCATGTAACCCTTAAAGACCCGGCAGCACTCGCTCTTGCAGATATGGATGTGCCGGGAAATATCGTCCAGGGTGATGTCAGACTGATAGTTTTCATGGATGAAGGAGAGCATCTGGCGAATCCGTTCCTGGTTTTTCATGCCGGCTGAATGGGCCGGTTCCTGAACAGGGAGACAGTGCAGGTATAAAAGCTTCCAGAAACAGCACAGGTCCATCTGTATATCCATTTCATAGGTGTGGTAGCGGAGGCCGTCGATGCGTATGATATCCTCCAGAAGCCTGATAACTTCCCTGTGCCATTCCTCCGACAGGTCGAAGCAGACAGCAGGAAGAGCAGCGCTTTCCGTCAGGGGCTGCGTATACCGGCTGGCAATCCGGCTTCCCTGATAGCCGTACAGCAGCCTGGGATGGAAGGTGATGGAAATGTATTTGCAGTCATGTCCGTCCTCCATGCGGCCGGTGTGCATGGTATTGGAATTGCCAAAGAGAGCCTGGCCGGCCCTGGGGCGGAATATCCGGTCATTGATTTGATATACCATGGTTCCCTCTGTGAACAGGGTGAGCTCAATTTCCGTGTGCCAGTGCCATTGGAAGGAACCGGTATAGAATCTGGACAGGGCCTCATCGCTGACAAGGACAGGAAATTCATAGGTGCCGTGTTCCTTCAGCTCTTCCTGATGCTCGTTGGTGATAATCCGGATTTTAGATGTCATGGCATTGGACTCCTTTAATCTCAATATTGTCTGGTTATATTCCATGAATTATAACATTTTTACATAAAAAACTCAATATATTCCCTTTTCTGCGCATGATTTTCAAGGATAAATCCCTCTGTTTTTTTATAATAGGAATCAGAAGAAATACAAAATGAAGAAAAGAGGAGATTGCTTTGGAGAGAAGATGCAGGACAGCAAAGAATCAATATCTGAATCGCGTGACTGCCTATATGAGGGAGCATCTGCAGGAGAATCTGACACTGACCCGGATTGCAAGGGAAGCGGGATTGTCAGAGAGCTATCTCAATGCAGTCTTTAAGGAATGCGTCCAGTGTGCTCCCATGGACTATTACATTAACATGAAAATGGAGCAGGCCTGCTATCTTCTCAGCAGCACGGACCTGCATATATATCAGGTGGCCCAGCATCTGGGATATGACAATCAGTATTATTTTTCGCGGGCATTTAAGAAGGTGGTGGGGATGCCGCCTAAGAAGTACAAGGAAATGCCCAGGATACCGGCAGCGCCCATGCAGGTTTCCTGCTGATGACAGGAGGAAACCTGCATGGGCTGCCCTGGCTCTGAAAAACGGGATTTACAGCTTCCGCCACTGGGACATGCCTTAAGGAAAATGTAATAAACAAAATGCAATATATACTTTACATTCGGGAAGATATAAATTATAATATGCAATATAGAACGTTAAATAAGGAAGAGGATAGAGGTCCTGAGAGGAGGAATGGAATGGCAGGGAAGAACCTGAAAATGAAAGCAGCCAGGGCAGGCATGGATTTATCCCAGGAGGAACTGGCGGAGCTGGTAGGCGTAACCCGCCAGACCATTGGAATGATAGAGGCGGGGAAGTACAACCCGACGCTGAATCTTTGCCTGGCAATCTGCAGGGTGCTTCACAAGACACTGGATGAACTGTTCTGGGAGGAGTAACAGGAAATATGAAAACCGGAGGGAACGGAAACCGGAGGAAACGAAAGGAGAATCCTGATATGATGGATGAACGAATGACACAGGTAAGAAATAAAATATTAAGTGAGATGGCAATGATTATGTATGTATTTGTGGCGGCGGCCTTTGCAGTGAAGGTCCTGCTGCTGGGGAAAGGAATACGGGACTGCGTGGTGGAATATGTCGTATTGATTCTGGCTCCCCTGTATCAGTATGTAAGGGCAAGGCAGCTGAAATTCAGCCTGTACCAGCCGGAAAACAGCGGCCGGAAACAGCGTGTCAGACGCAATCTTGTTTCCGTTACAGTGGGCGCCCTGGTTTTCATCCTGTTTTTCTGGCGCAGTACAAGACAGGAAAACCTGGATGCCAACGAGATGGTTCCGGGGGTGCTGATCTTTGCTGCGGTATTCCTGCTCACAAAAGTGGCGATAGTAAGGATTGAAAAGAAAAGGGCAGACAGGCTGGAACGGGAATACGAGGATGAAGGGGAGGAGTAAGGAGAGAAACTGGGGAGGGGGTGACGGAAGAACCGTCGGAATCCTCATAAAAATCCAAAGACCGAAATCGAAATAACCCGAAATTTGTATTGTTAAATTTCAGGTATTAGGGTAAAATGGAATGGCATGTCTGACAGGCCGCATACCTGGCGGCCTTAATATTTCTATCATAAGGAGAGAGACAAACCATGCCATTTAACAACAAAAAGAAGGCCGGCGCCCCGAAGCGGGATTATACAAAGATGAAGACGCCCCATACGTACGCCATTATATTTGCTGCTATATTCGTATGCTGGATGCTGACATTTTTGATTCCGGCAGGAAAATTCAGTACCCACAAGGTGGAATATACGGATTCCAACGGTGCGGTCAAGACAAAGACCGTGCTTATGGCGGACACATTCCGCTACAGCTATCGTCTGGACCAGGAAGCGGTGAAGAATGACCTGACAGCCATGAGCGGGGATGAAGCATTGATGGAATCCCTGGGTGTTGCCCCGGGTGAGCTGGATGCATTTCTTGACACGGATTCGTCTGAGTGGACCCAGGAGGACCTGGATGAACTGGGGCTGACAGATGACGTGCTGTACGGACAGTACGGCGAATCCATCTATGATACCAGCCAGAAGCTCCATAAGACGGCGAAGATATGGGGCACAGAGGATTTTGGGGGATTCGGCTTCCTGAACTATGTGTTTGAGGGCCTGGTGACAGGGGACCGTTCCGGCTCAGCAGTCGGTATCTGCGCATTGATTCTGGTGGTGGGAGGCTCCTTTGGCATCATTATGAAAACAGGGGCCATTGATGCAGGCATTTACGCCTTTATCAAGAAGACAAAGGGATTGGAACGCCTGGCCCTGCCGCTGTTATTCATCCTGTTTTCACTGGGAGGCGCCACCTTTGGAATGGCGGAGGAGTGCATTCCCTTTTCTATGATTATGGTGCCCTTTGTAATTGCGCTGGGCTATGACTCCATTGTGGCCATTACTGTTACTTATGTGGCGTCCCAGGTGGGCAACGCGGTTTCATGGATGAGCCCCTTTTCCGTTGCAGTGGCCCAGGGAATAGCCGGAATACCGGTTCTGTCCGGCGCAGGCTTCCGTCTGGTCATGTGGGTGATTGTCACTCTGCTTTCTGCAGGATATATGATGATTTACGCTGAAAAGGTACGTAAGAATCCCGCCCACTCCGTGGTATATGAGAGCGACGCCTATTTCAGGGGAAGGATGACCAGCGTATCAGAGGAGGAAAGGGAGTTTAACCTGGGCCATAAGCTGATTCTTCTGGAGATGCTGGCAGTCCTGATTTGGATTATCTGGGGAGTTACCAGTGAAGGCTATTATATCCCGGAAATCGCCTCCCAGTTCTTTGTGATGGGATTTGCGGCCGGTGTGACCGCAGTTATTTTTAAGCTCAATGACATGACGGTTAACGGAATGGCCTCTGCATTCCAGAGCGGCGTGGCCGACCTGGCGGGAACCGCGGTGGTTGTGGGTATGGCCAAAGGAATCCTTCTGGTGCTGGGCGGTTCCGATGCAAATGTGGCTTCCACGCTGAATACGATTTTGTACACCATTGGAAATGCACTGGCAGGAGTGCCCTCATTTATCGGCGCACTGTTCATGTACCTGTTCCAGAGCTGCTTTAATCTGATTGTAACCTCCAACTCAGGACAGGCAGCCCTGACCATGCCCATCATGGCGCCTCTTGCGGACCTGGTAGGCGTCACACGCCAGGTGGCTGTGCTGGCATTCCAGATGGGCGCCGGATTTGTGGATGCGTTCACACCTGTTTCCGCCAGTCTGATTGGGGTCCTGGGCGTTGCCAGGATTGACTGGGGAAAATGGGCAAAATTCCAGATTAAGATGCAGGCGTTTTTCTTCCTTATGGGAACCGCGGCCATTGCTGTTGCCATAGCCATTAACCTGCAGTAAGGGCTTGGCAGTTGGTTTGAACCACCGGCTGCGGGGCAAAATAGTTGGAGCAGGGCATTTTCTGCCCCTGCTCCAATACTTGGTTGACTTCCCGGCCATTTTAAAGTAAAATTCATACTGTTAATCATGATTGGCTGGACCGTGCAAAAGGCCCGGCCTGCTATGCGTTTCAGGAAAGACGGAAATACTTAAATAGAAGCTAAGGAGCAGATAAATGGAAGAATCCAGAGATACCATGGACAACATAGAAAATGCAGAGACAACCATAAACCAGGGACCGCCTGCCGCGGAGCCAGAGCGGCAGCAGTACTTCATGGAGCGGGCCAGGAGACAGCTGGCTGAATGCTCCGCCAGACTGGGACGCCCCCTTACCTGCTGCATCAACACCTTCGGATGCCAGATGAATGCCAGGGATTCGGAAAAGCTTTTGGGAATTCTGGAAACCATCGGCTACAGGGCCGTGGAATCAGAGGAAGCGGATTTTGTGCTCTACAACACCTGTACGGTGCGGGAAAATGCCAACCTGCGGGTTTACGGCCGGCTGGGACAGCTGGGGGCCTATAAGAAGAAACATCCTGACATGATGATTGCCCTGTGCGGCTGTATGATGCAGGAGGAGGAAGTGGTGGCTAAAATCAGGAAGAGCTACCGCTACGTGGATTTAATCTTCGGAACCCATAACATATTTAAGCTGGCTGAGCTGGTATCCCAGTGCCTGGAGCGGCGGACCGGGGACGGACAAAAGCAGGGGAAACCGAAGATGGTGGTGGATGTCTGGAAGGATACGGACCAGATTGTGGAGGATTTGCCGGTGGAGCGCAAGTTCCCCTTCAAATCCGGAGTCAACATCATGTTTGGCTGCAATAATTTCTGCAGTTACTGCATCGTACCCTATGTAAGGGGGCGGGAGCGCAGCCGCAGGCCGGAAGAAATTATAAAGGAAATACAGAAGCTGGCAGCGGATGGAGTGGTGGAAATCATGCTCCTTGGCCAAAATGTAAATTCCTATGGAAAGAACCTGGACCATCCCATGACCTTTGCCCGGCTTTTGGAGGAAGTGGAAAAAATAGACGGAATTGAGCGAATCCGTTTTATGACATCCCATCCAAAAGATTTATCCGACGAACTTATAGAGGTCATGGCCAGGTCCAAAAAAATCTGCCGCCACCTGCACCTGCCTCTCCAGTCCGGCAGCAGCCGGATACTGAAGGTCATGAACCGCCGCTATACCAAGGAGCAGTATCTGGATTTGGCAGAGCGGATTAAGAAGGCAGTGCCGGGCATTTCACTGACAACAGACATCATTGTAGGGTTTCCGGGCGAGACGGATGAGGATTTTGAGGAGACCATGGATGTGGTGAGAAAGGTGCGGTTTGACAGCGCATTTACATTCATCTATTCCAAGCGCACCGGCACGCCGGCGGCAGCCATGGAGGACCAGGTGCCGGAGGCGGTTGTGAAGGAACGGTTTGACCGCCTTTTAAAGGAAGTACAGGATATTTCGGCAGAGGTCTGCGGGCGGGATGCAGAAACCGTCCAGGAGGTTCTGGTGGAAGAGGTCAACAGCCACACCCCGGGCCTTATGACCGGCCGCCTGTCCAACAACACAGTGGTTCACTTCCCGGGGGATGCATCCATGATTGGAAAGCTGGTGCCGGTGTATTTGCAGGAGAGCAGAGGGTTTTATTACATGGGGCATGTGGCTGATAAGGAGAATTAGCAGGCACAGCCGTCCAAAACCAGTCAGATTAAAACCAAATAAGATAAATCAAGAAAAACCAAGCATACTAGAGAAGAGAGGTCAGCATTTTGATAGATTTGTCACAATTATCTCCCATGATGCAGCATTATATGGAGACAAAGAAGGAGTACCCGGACTGTGTCCTGTTTTACCGTCTGGGGGACTTCTATGAGATGTTTTTCGATGATGCCCTGACAGTGTCAAAAGAACTGGAGATAACCCTTACAGGGAAGGACTGCGGTCTTGCTGAGCGGGCCCCTATGTGCGGGGTTCCGTTCCACGCAGTGGATTCCTACCTGTACCGCCTGGTCCAGAAGGGGTATAAGGTCGCCATCGCAGAGCAGATGGAGGACCCCAGGCAGGCCAAGGGCCTGGTGAAGCGGGAGGTAATCCGTGTGGTGACGCCGGGAACCATTACCAGCTCCCAGGTGCTGGATGAGACAAAGAACAATTACCTGATGGGTATTGTATATATGGATGGCGTTTACGGCATATCCACAGCAGATATCAGCACCGGGGATTTCATGGTGACTGAGGTGGATTCGGACCGGGAACTGTTCGATGAAATCAACAAGTTTTCCCCATCTGAGATTATCTGCAACAATGCCTTTTACATGTCCGGCGTGGATATGGACGAGCTTAAAAACCGTTATCAGGTAGTGATTTCCGCCCTGGACAGCCGCTTTTTTGGCGAGGAGTCCTGCCGGCGGGTGCTGATGGAGCATTTCAGGGTGGGAGCCCTGGTGGGACTGGGGCTGGAGGACTATGCCACGGGCATCATTGCCGCCGGAGCCGTGATGCAGTATATCTATGAGACGCAGAAGAGCACCCTGGAGCACATCACCGCCATTACCCCCTATTCCACCGGCCAGTACATGGTCATAGACACCTCCACCAGAAGGAATCTGGAGCTGGTGGAAACCATGCGTGAAAAGCAGAAACGCGGCACCCTTTTGTGGGTTCTGGATAAGACAAAAACAGCCATGGGGGCCAGGCTGCTGCGCGCCTGCATCGAACAGCCGCTGATTCACAGGGATGAAATCATCAGGCGCCAGAACGCAGTGGAAGAGCTGAACATGAACTATATTTCCAGGGAAGAAATCTGTGAGTATTTAAATCCCATCTATGACCTGGAGCGTCTGATAGGGCGAATCAGCTATAAAACAGCCAACCCAAGGGACCTGATTGCTTTCAGAAGCTCCCTGGAAATGCTTCCTTATATCAAACGGATACTGGGAGAGTTTAACAGCGAGCTTCTGGCGGAGCTGGCCAGGGAGCTGGACCCGTTGCAGGACATTTTTAAGCTCATAGGGGACTCTATTGTGGAGGACCCGCCCATTACGGTCAGGGAGGGCGGAATCATAAGGGACGGCTACAATGAGGAGGCGGACAAGCTGCGCCAGGCCAAGACGGAAGGCAAGAACTGGCTGGCGGAGTTAGAGGCAAAGGAAAAAGAAAAAACAGGCATCAAGACGCTGAAGGTAAAATTCAACAAGGTATTCGGCTATTATTTTGAAGTGACCAACTCCTTTAAGGACCAGGTGCCGGATTACTACATCCGCAAGCAGACACTGACCAATGCAGAACGGTTCACCACAGATGAATTAAAGCAGCTGGAAGATATCATCATGGGCGCGGAGGAAAAGCTGGTTTCCCTGGAGTACGACCTGTTCTGCCAGGTCAGGGACAAAATCGGAGCAGAGGTGGTCCGTATCCAGAAGACTGCCAAATCCATAGCCGGAATTGATGTATTCTGTTCCCTGTCCGTGGTGGCTACCCGCCGCAACTATGTGAAGCCCTCCATCAACGACAAGGGCGTGATTCAAATCAAGAACGGCCGTCATCCCGTTGTGGAGCAGATGATGCGGGACGACATGTTCGTGGCCAACGATACCTTCTTAGACAATGGAAAGAACCGGCTGTCCGTTATCACCGGGCCAAACATGGCAGGCAAATCCACCTATATGCGCCAGGTGGCCCTGATTGTACTCATGGCCCAGCTGGGCAGTTTTGTGCCTGCCCAGGAAGCCGACATCGGCATATGCGACCGCATTTTCACCAGGGTGGGTGCCTCCGACGACCTGGCCAGCGGCCAGAGCACCTTTATGGTGGAAATGACAGAGGTGGCCAACATTCTGCGGAACGCCACCAGGAACAGTCTTCTTGTGCTGGATGAAATCGGAAGGGGAACCAGCACCTTTGACGGCTTATCCATTGCCTGGGCTGTCATAGAACACATCAGCAATTCCAAGCTTTTGGGAGCCAAGACCCTGTTCGCCACCCATTATCATGAGCTGACAGAGCTGGAGGGCACCATAGCAGGGGTAAAGAATTATTGTATAGCGGTAAAGGAGCAGGGGGACGACATCGTGTTCCTGCGCAAGATTGTCCGCGGCGGTGCAGATAAGAGTTACGGCATCCAGGTCGCAAAACTGGCCGGCGTGCCGGATTCCGTCATAGCCAGGGCAAAAGAAATTGCAGAGGAATTAAGCGATGCGGACATCACGGCCAGGGCCAAGGAAATCGCGGAAATCAGCTCCAACATCACCCAGCACAAGGCGGTGCCGAAGCCGGATGAGGTGGACCTGCAGCAGCTGTCCTTCTTTGACACGGTAAAGGACGACGACATCATCCGGGAGCTGGACAGCCTGGAGCTGTCCACCATGACGCCGCTGGATGCCATGAACACCCTGTACCGTCTTCAGACAAAGCTTAAGAACCGCTGGAAGGAGACAGGATGAATTTTCACATACTGACACTGTTCCCTGAGATGGTCATGGGAGGCCTGGGAACCAGCATAACGGGACGGGCCATGGAGAGCAAAACCATATCCGTGGAAGCCATTGACATCAGGGATTATTCAAAGGACAAGCACAGGCATGTGGACGATGCCCCATACGGCGGCGGCGCGGGCATGGTTATGCAGCCCGGACCTGTGTGCGAGGCATACGAGGCCCTGTGCAGCCGCATCGGCAGGAGGCCCAGGCTCATATACATGACGCCCCAGGGCAGGGTATTTAACCAGACCATAGCCCAGGAGCTGGCCAGGGAGGAAGACCTGGTTTTTCTCTGCGGGCATTATGAAGGAATTGACGAGCGGGCCCTGGAGCTGATTGCCACGGACTATCTTTCCGCAGGGGACTACGTCCTCACCGGCGGGGAACTTCCCGCCATGGTCATGATAGACTGCATCTCCCGCCTGGTGCCGGGGGTGCTGAACAATGAAACCTCAGCAGAGGAGGAGTCCTTCCACGACAATCTGCTGGAATACCCCCAATACACCCGGCCTGAAGTGTTCCGCGGCATGGAAGTCCCGGAAGTACTCTTGAGCGGACACCACAAAAACATTGAGGAGTGGCGCAGGCAGCAATCCATAAAGCGCACACTGGAGCGCCGCCCCGACCTTCTGGAACAGGCCAGCCTGACCATGAAGGAAGTAAAATACCTGGATTCCATCCGGCAGGAAAAAGGCGACCTGGAAACCCTGGAGGAACTCCTGGACCAGTACGTAAAAGCCCTGGGCGACGAGTCCGGTGCCGGACGCACCAAGCGCAAAGCAATGGCCGAGGCCAAGAAGCTGCTGGCAGCCAAGGCCTGTACGGTTGGGGAGCTGGAGAGCTATTATAAAGTGAAAGGACTGCTGGCCGGGGGAACGCAGACGCAGTGAGTTTTATCCGGAATGCCATTATATTGACATTCCCTCAATTATATTGTACAATTCTCTGAAACTATCCACACATACACAGCCATTACAGGCCCCGGCAGCAGCTTTCCGGGTTTTCGGGACCGTAAAATTTGAAATAATAGGAGTTGATTTTTTTGGACCCATCGGGTGACAGTATTGCCATACGTGTCGTTATCATTATTATTTTACTGGGACTTTCCGCTTTTTTCTCATCGTCGGAGACCGCCCTCACAACCGTCAATAAAATCCGTATCAGGACATTGGCGGAGGGGGGAAACAAATCCGCACAGTGGGTCATGAAGCTGTCTGAGAATCAGGGGAAGATGCTCAGTGCCATTTTAATCGGCAACAATGTGGTAAATCTTTCGGCCTCATCCATGCTTACCGTGCTGGTGACTGAAACATTTGGAAATAAGGCCGCTGGAGCCGCGACCGGCGTACTGACGCTTTTAATTTTGATTTTTGGTGAAATAACACCTAAGACAATGGCCACTCTGGAGGCGGAACGGTATTCACTTCGGGTGGGCCATATGATTCATATTCTGATGACCGTGCTGACCCCTCTTATTGTCCTCATTAACTGGATGTCGTTGATTGTGCTTAAGGCCCTTCATGTGGACCCCAATAAGAAAAATGACGATATCACAGAGGATGAGCTCAGGACCATTGTGGATGTGGGCCATGAAAAGGGAGTCATTGAGTCGGAAGAACGGGAGATGATTAACAACGTGTTCGACCTGGGCGACTCCGTTGCAAAGGATGTCATGGTTCCCAGAATTGATATGGTGTTTGTTGACATTGAGGATGATTACGATGACCTGATTCAGATATTCAGGGAGGAGCATTATACCAGGCTTCCGGTCTATAAGGAGACAACGGACAACGTGGTGGGCATCATCAATATCAAGGACCTGCTGCTGGTGGAGGACAAGGCGTCCTTCTGCGTGTCGGATTACCTGCGCCAGCCCTTTTATACCTTTGAATCCAAGAAGCTTTCCGAGCTGATGATGGAGATTAAGAAGTCCCCCAACAATATAATCATTGTCCTGGATGAGTATGGCGCCACGGCAGGGCTGATTACGCTGGAGGATATCCTGGAAGAAATCGTGGGTGATATCCGCGATGAGTATGACGAGGACGAGGAGGAGGAGCTGGTGGATTTGGGAGAAGGCCAGTATCTGGTGGAAGGCTCCATGAAACTGGATGACCTCAATGACATCCTGGATTTGAAGCTGTCCTCTGAGGACTATGATTCTGTGGGCGGCCTTGTCATTGACCGTCTGGAACATCTTCCTTCCCAGGGCGAAGAGGTGGTGTGCGGCAATGTGCGTCTGGTGGTGGAACAGGTGGAAAAGAACCGGATTGACAAGGTCCATCTGTACATCCTTCCTGAGGCGGAAGAGGATAAAGAGTAGAATCAGGAAAGCAGCGTTGTAAAAAGAGGTAAAAACACGGCGGCATGACTCATAAAGTGCTTGCATTTTGGGACAATATATGATAAAATCAGTCGTTGTGACAAGAAATAGATGGTCCTCTGTTACTGTGAGTGGTGAATCTGATTTACTGCCGGCGTATTAAGAACATCCAATAGATGAAGGAGGTTCACACGATGAACGACATTATTAAGAACATTGAAGCAGCCCAGTTGAAGGAAAGCGTACCCAGCTTTAACGTTGGCGATACCGTTAAGGTATACAACAAGATTAAAGAGGGTAACCGCGAGAGAATCCAGATTTTCGAGGGAACTGTCATTAAGAGACAGAACGGCGGAGCCAGAGAGACCTTTACCGTAAGGAAAAACTCCAATGGTATCGGCGTTGAGAAGACCTGGCCATTACATTCCCCAAGCGTTGACAACGTAGAGGTTGTACGTAAGGGTAAAGTAAGAAGAGCGAAGCTGAACTACTTAAGAGACAGGGTTGGTAAGGCTGCCAAGGTTAAAGAATTAGTTAAATAATCAGGTAGTGGAAGTGAGAATAGAGTTTGCAGATGCAAACTCTATTTTGTTAAGCAGGCGGCATACCCGGAAACAGTCCGGGACATGCCTTAAAAGATAAGGTGTGGGTACATGGATTTTTATGTGAATGAGGATACGGCGTGGCTGAGAAAAGCGGTCCGCTGGGCGGTCAATGTGGTGTTGGTCCTGGCCTGTGCCTGGTTCCTGGTCTACAGTTTCTGTACCCAGGTGCCTGTGTCGGGCGGTTCCATGCAGCCGGTGCTGGATGCGGACGACGTGGTCCTGGTCAACCGCCTGGTTTATGATGTGGGAAAGCCGGAACGGTTTGACATCGTTGTATTTGAACGCGAGGACCACAAGAAGAACGTGAAGAGGGTTATCGGACTTCCCGGAGAGACTGTACAGATAAAGGGCGGCTATATATTCATTGACGGCCAGCTTTTAAATGCAGAGGACGACCTGGAGCAGGTGTCGCTGGCAGGCAGGGCCGACACCCCCATCAAACTGGAGGACGATGAATACTTCCTTCTGGGCGACAACCGGGACAGCAGTGAGGACAGCCGCTTTCCCAATATCGGAAATGTAAAGAGAGAACAGATACAGGGTAAGGTCTGGTTCAGGATGTTTCCTCTCCTGAAGCTGGATTTCATCCGTTCAACAAAATAAAGGGTCCCGCCAAGAGGCGGGAATTGAAGCAAGACAGAACAGGAGTTTACAAATATGAATATTCAGTGGTATCCTGGTCATATGACCAAGGCAAAACGGGCCATGAAGGAAGATATGAAGCTTATTGACCTGGTAATCGAGCTGGTAGATGCCAGGGTTCCCCTTTCCAGCCGGAATCCGGACATTGACGACCTGGGCGCGGGCAAGGCCAGGATGGTGCTCCTCAACAAGTCTGACCTGGCGGACGAACGGCAGAATGCCCGCTGGGCGGCCTGGTTTGAGGCCAAGGGCATCCATGTGGTAAAGATTGATGCCAGAAATAAGGGAACGCTTAAGCAGGTGCAGTCCGTTATCCAGGAGGCGTGTAAGGAAAAGATAGAGAGGGACCGGCGCAGGGGCATCTTAAACCGCCCCATCCGTACCATGGTGGTGGGGATTCCCAATGTGGGCAAGTCCACTTTTATCAATTCTTTTGCCGGAAAGGCCTGCGCCAAGACAGGAAACAAGCCCGGAGTCACCAAGGGTAATCAGTGGATACGCCTTAACAAGACCCTGGAGCTTTTGGACACCCCCGGCATTCTGTGGCCCAGGTTTGAGGACCAGCAGGTGGGTCTTAAGCTGGCCCTTATCGGCTCCATCAATGACCAGATTCTCAATAAGGACGAGCTGGCCTGCCAGCTGATACGTTTGCTGGAAAAGCGGTATCCCCAGGTACTGCCGGAACGGTTTGGCCTGGAGACAGAGGGAAAGGAAGCAGCGTCTGTCCTGGAGGACATTGCCAGGGTGCGTGCCTGCCTGTTAAAAGGCGGGGAGTTGGATGTGTCCAGGGCAGCGGCCCTGCTTCTGGATGATTTCAGGGCAGGCAAGCTGGGGCGGATTACGCTGGAAGAGCCGGAGAATCAAACAGATAAGGTGGAATGACAATGGCTGCAAGAGTACTAAAAGGAGAAAAGCTGGAGCAGGAGATGGCCCGTCTGGAGGCCATGGCGGAATATGAGAAGGAGTATGATGCATACACTTATATCTGCGGCATAGACGAGGCGGGCCGCGGGCCTTTGGCAGGGCCGGTGGCAGCGGGCGCCGTGGTGCTTCCCAGGGGCTGCCGCATCCTGTATCTCAACGATTCCAAGAAGCTGTCGGAAAAGCGCCGTGAGGAGCTGTTTCTGGAGATAAAGGAAAAGGCAGTGGCGTGGAATGTGGGCCTGGCCACCCCTGCCAGGATTGATGAAATCAATATCCTCCAGGCCACCTATGAGGCCATGCGGGAGGCTGTAAAGGGCCTTGCCGTGAAGCCGGAGGTATTTCTCAATGACGCTGTCACTATTCCGGGCCTGGATGGAGTGCAGGTGCCCATCATAAAGGGAGATGCAAAGAGCCTGTCCATAGCAGCAGCCAGTGTCCTGGCAAAGGTTACCAGGGACCATATGATGGCTGAATATGAGGAACTGTTTCCCGGATATGGATTCGCCAAACACAAGGGATACGGAACAGCGGCCCACATAGCTGCCATCAGGGAGCTGGGGCCCTGCCCGATTCACCGAAGAAGCTTTATACGCAATATTGTCCAGGCGGATACATATGAATAAGAGACAGACAGGCAGCCGTTATGAGGAAACAGCGGCTGCCTTTTTGACAACCAAGGGATACCGCGTGCTGGAACGGAATTTCCGGTGCCGGCAGGGAGAAATCGATTTGATTTGCCGCCATGGCAGGTATCTTGTTTTTGCAGAGGTGAAATACCGCTCCGGGCTGGCCAAGGGAAGCCCGGCCGAGGCGGTTGACGCAAGGAAGCAGGAGCGGATACGCCGGGCAGCAGCCTTTTATCTGTACAGCCACGGAATCGGGGAGGATGTTCCCTGCCGGTTTGACGTGGTGGGAATACTGGGCGGCAGCATTGAGCTGATACAGAATGCGTTTTGATAAATGACAATGAAAAAGCATCATATTTTATTACTTATAATGACCAGGGCAGATGGCGGGGATGAACGTTCAAACAAGCCCTGGGAGGAAAGGCAGTTATGAATATAAAGTGGAGTTATAAGAATGCAGGCCATGTGTTTGACACAAAAGACAGTACGGGCGTTCCTTACCTCTCGTTCAAAGCACTGGATGATACCGGTCTGGCGGTCAATGGTTTTTCCACCCGCATGGGCGGAGCCAGCAAGGGAAAATTCTCAACCATGAATTTTTCCTACAGCAGAGGAGATGCGGCGGAAGATGTGCTGGAAAACTTTACACGCATGGCAGCTGCCCTGGGAGTGGAGCGCGACCGCATGGTGGTGTCCCACCAGACCCATACAATCAACCTGCGGCGGGTAACGCAGGAGGATGCGGGAAAGGGCGTTATAAGAGACAGGGATTACAGGGACATTGACGGCTTGATTACCAATGTGCCGGGACTTACCCTGGTAACCTTTTACGCGGACTGCGTGCCGCTTTATCTGCTGGACCCGGTGAACAGGGCCATTGGACTCAGCCATTCCGGATGGCGTGGAACGGTAAAACGCATGGGCCGGGTGACAGTGGATGCCATGAAGGAAGCCTTTGGCACGAAACCCGAGGATTTGATTGCCTGCGTGGGCCCCAGCATCTGCCGGGACTGCTTTGAAGTGGGCGGCGAAGTGGCGGAGGAATTTAAGGAGGCCTTTGGTAAGGAACACTGGGAAGAACTGTATTGCAGGGGGAAAAGACCTGGAAAATACCAGCTGGATTTGTGGAAGGCCAATGAAATCATCTTCCGGGAGGCAGGTATCCGGCCGGAGAATATCCATATCACCAACATCTGCACCATGTGCAACAGCGATTACCTCTTTTCACACCGGAAGGCGGGAGAGGAACGGGGAAATCTGGCGGCATTCCTCTGCCTTAAATAGCCTGTGGTATGCAAAGGAGAAAGGGAGATGGGGATGGACCCGGCTGACTGGAGCCTGGTGTGATATCAGCCGGACAACAGGGAACGTTCAGGGAAAACAGAAAATGCACAGTCCGTTTCTGCCATGGACTGTGCATTTTTGTGCGTTGATTTTTGTACACTGCTGCGGGGCTGTTACACAAGCTTCTGGAAATACTCGTATCCGCCGTTCTGGTGCTTCTGGACCAGCTTCTGAATCTTCTCCGTGGGAGAGAGGGAGGCGCCGATGGAACGGTCATGGTTCAGTGAGTTGATGACAGCTGCCAGGTATTTGCTCATATCGGCTTCCAGATACCACTCCCTGTTAAGCAGTTCAGGCGTGCGGTAATTCAGGTTGGTGGTGATGACATAATCCAGATAGCCCTGGTTGTAGTACTCATCAAATTTTTCAAGGCCGTTGGTGAAGAGGCCGAAGGTACAGCAGACAATGACCTTGTCCGCCTTGCGTTCTTTCAGTTCCTTACAGGTATCCAGCATGCTTTCGCCGGAGGATATCATGTCGTCAATGATAAGTACGGTCTTGCCTTCCACGGAAGAACCCAGGAATTCGTGAGCCACGATTGGGTTGCGGCCGTTAATTACCTGTGAATAGTCCCTGCGCTTATAGAACATTCCCATATCCACGCCCAGGTTGTTGGCCAGGTATACGGCGCGGTTCATGGCGCCTTCATCCGGGCTGATGACCATCAGGTGTTCCTGGTCAATGCGGATATTGGAATCATGGGAGAACAGGGCCTTTACAAACTGATATGTGGGCATGAAGTTGTCAAAACCAATCAGCGGAATGGCATTCTGCACCCGGGGGTCATGGGCGTCAAAGGTGATGATGTTTTCCACTCCCAGGGCTGCCAGTTCCTCCAGGGCCATGGCACAGTCCAGGGATTCCCGCTTGCTGCGCTTGTGCTGGCGGCTTTCATATAGGAAGGGCATGACAACGTTAACCCTGTGTGCAGTGGCGGAGCAGGCCCCGATAATACGCTTCAAATCCTGGAAATGGTCGTCCGGCGACATATGGTTGGTATAACCGCTGACCGTATAGGGAATGCTGTAATTCATCACATCCACCATGACGAAAACATCGGTGCCCCTTACGGATTCATTGATGACAGCCTTGCCCTCACCTGTTCCGAATCTGGGACAGCTGCAGCGAAGCAGATAGGAATCCACGTCGTAGCCGCGGTAGTGGAGGTCCTCCTTGCGGCGCATCAGTTCCTCTATGTCATTGCGTCTGAATTGTACAATATGGTCGTTCACCTTGGCTGCAAGATTCTTACAGCTTTCCAGTGCAGCGATTTTTAAAGGCGCTACAGGAAGGGAATCTTTGAATACAAAATTGTTAGCCATGATAGCTTTGCTCCTTTGGTATCATCATTTGTTTGGGAATATCACATATGATTTATACCATTTCCATCTGACCGGGTCAAGGGGTTGATATGATTTCGTCAAAAAAAACAAGACATTTCCAGAAACATTTTCGGAAAATGAACTTTGCATTTACAAAAATAAGTTATATTGCTATGATAGAGGTTAATAAGAAAATGCTTTACAAGTTTGGTCCGGTATAGTAAAATCAAGCGGATGCGAAGAATTTGTGAAAAAGCGTATGTGCTAAAGGATATGTATCAGATGAAACCGGGAAAGAACCATAAGACCAGCTGCGAGTGCTGCGGCAATTACGTATATGATGAGGAAAATGATTACTACATCTGTGAAGTGAATCTGGACGAGGACGAGATGGGACGTTTTTTAAGAGGTACCGTAAGCGCATGCCCTTATTATCAGCCGGATGATGAGTACCGGATTGTGCGCAGGCAGATGTGACATACAGTCGTATCAGATGCTGCATCCATATCAGATGCCGTATCCTTTCAGGTGCTTTATAATGAGGAGGTTATGAAAATATGAGTAAACCAATAGTTGCAATCGTAGGCAGGCCCAATGTGGGCAAGTCTACGTTGTTTAATGTCATAGCGGGAGATACCATTTCCATCGTAAAGGACACGCCGGGCGTGACCAGGGACCGTATTTACGCGGACTGCGACTGGCTGAATATGAATTTTACGCTGATTGACACCGGCGGCATTGAGCCGGATTCCAAGGACATCATTCTGTCCCAGATGAGGGAGCAGGCGGAGATTGCCATTTCCACCGCGGACGTGATTATTTTTATCGTGGATGTGCGCCAGGGTCTGGTGGATTCGGATTCCAAGGTGGCCGACATACTGCGCAAGTCCCACAAGCCGGTGGTGCTGGCTGTGAACAAGGTGGACAGCGTTGCCAAGTACGGCAATGACGTCTATGAGTTCTACAACCTGGGAATCGGAGAGCCCATTGCCGTGTCGGCTGCTTCAAGGCTGGGAATCGGGGATTTGCTGGACGAGGTTGTGAAGCATTTTGACTCGGAGCAGGTGGAGGAAGAGGAGGATGAGCGCCCAAGGATTGCCGTGGTGGGCAAGCCCAATGTGGGAAAATCTTCCATTATAAATAAGCTTCTGGGGGAGAACCGCGTCATTGTGTCGGATATAGCAGGCACCACCAGGGACGCAGTGGACACGGAGGTGGTCCATGAGGGTACGCCCTATGTATTCATTGATACAGCAGGCCTGCGCCGCAAGAGCAGGATAAAGGAGGAGCTGGAGCGCTACAGCATTATCCGCACTGTGTCCGCTGTGGAACGGGCCGATGTGGTGGTGGTGGTCATAGATGCAAAAGAAGGCGTCACGGAGCAGGATGCCAAGATTGCCGGAATTGCCCATGAAAGGGGCAAGGGAATTATCGTGGCCGTGAATAAATGGGATGCCATCGAGAAGACGGACAAGACCATATACGAATACAGCAGGAAAATCAAGGAGGTACTGTCCTTCATTCCTTATGCGGAATATATCTTTATATCCGCGGAAACAGGACAGCGTCTTAACAAGCTTTTTGAGATAATTGACGTGGTGCGCCAGAACCAGAACCTGAGGGTGGCTACGGGCGTGCTCAATGAAATCATGACAGAGGCAGTGGCCATGCAGCAGCCGCCTTCCGACAAGGGAAAACGGCTCAAGATTTACTATATGACCCAGGTGGCTGTGAAGCCTCCTACCTTTGTGGTCTTTGTCAATGACAAGGAGCTGATGCATTTTTCTTATACCAGGTATCTGGAGAACCAAATCAGAAATGCCTTCGGCTTTAAGGGGACATCCCTGAAATTCCTTGTCAGGGAACGAAAAGGAAAAGAGCAGTAGGCATAAGGAAAGGGGGATTAAGCGTGGAACAGATTATTTGTTTGGTCATGGGATATGTCTTTGGGCTATTCCAGACCGGTTTCATCTATGGCAGGTCCAAGGGAATTGACATTCGCCAGCACGGCAGCGGCAATTCGGGAAGCACCAATGCGCTGCGCGTTATGGGAGTCAGGGCCGGACTCATTGTATTCATGGGGGATTTCCTGAAGACAGTGATACCCTGCTTCCTGGTAAGGCTTTTTTTCAGGTCCCAGCCAGGGTATATCTACGTGCTGATACTCTATACAGGCTTCGGCGTCATACTGGGCCATAATTTTCCTTTTTACCTTAAGTTTAAGGGCGGCAAGGGAATTGCGGCTACAGCAGGCATCATGTTTTCCCTGGACTGGCGGCTGACAGCTGTCTGTCTGCTGGCGTTTGTGCTTATAGTGGCAGTCACCAGGTATGTGTCCCTGGGTTCCCTGGTGGTGTCCGCCATTTTCCTGTGCTGGAACATTTACTTCGGCCATTTGGGGGCATACGGACTTGCGCCGGAGGCCAGGCCTCAGTTCTATGCTGTTTCAGCGGTGATTGCGGCCATGGCCTTCTGGAGGCACAGGGCTAATATCGTCAGGCTGGCCCAGGGCAGGGAGAACAAGGTGGGCGCTAAGAAAAAGACAGAATGATATACAAAGGACAGTAAAAAAACAATTAATGGACGGTGAGGTTATGGCATCAATCGGTGTAATCGGGTCAGGCACATGGGGCACGGCCCTGTCAGTTTTACTTAACGGCAATGGACATGGGGTACAGATATGGTCCGCCATTCCACAGGAGATTGCGGAGTTAAAGGAAACGCGCATCCACCGCAACCTTCCGGAGGTAAGGATTCCGGAGACAATCGGACTTACGGATGACCTGGAGGAGGCCATGCGCGGCAAAGACCTTCTGGTACTTGCGGTTCCCTCGGTTTTCGTGAGGCAGACATCACAAAGGATGAAGCCCTACATAAAGAAGGGACAGGTGATAACCAATGTGGCAAAGGGTATCGAGGATAAGAGCCTTATGACCCTGTCCCAGATTATTGAGGAGGAGCTGCCCGAGGCAGAGGTTACAGTCCTTTCAGGACCCAG
Organism: Clostridium sp. 1001271st1 H5; assembly: GCF_005845215.1. GTDB lineage: Bacteria > Bacillota > Clostridia > Lachnospirales > Lachnospiraceae > Enterocloster. The sequence goes on along the minus strand of NZ_SPHO01000004.1, from coordinate 289,557 downwards.
CCATGCCGAGGAAGTGAGCAGGGGCCTTCCAACCACCTGTGTGGCAGGCGCCCATAAGCGCCATGCGGCCGAGTTTGTCCAGGGCATCTTCATGAGCGAGGTGTTCCGTGTGTATACCAGCCCGGATGTGCTGGGAATTGAACTGGGCGGCGCCCTTAAAAATGTCATTGCCCTGGCCGCCGGCATGGCCGACGGCCTGGGATACGGTGACAATACCAAGGCAGCCCTTATCACCAGGGGAATTGCAGAGATATCCCGTCTGGGCATTGACATGGGAGGCCGGATGGAGACATTTGCCGGGCTTACAGGCATCGGGGACCTGATTGTGACCTGTGCCAGCATGCACAGCCGCAACCGCAGGGCGGGCATACTGATTGGACAGGGCCGAACCATGGAAGAAGCCATGGCAGAGGTGAAAATGGTGGTGGAAGGCGTGTATTCCGCCAAGGCAGCCCTGGCCCTGTCGCAGCAGTACAAGGTGTCCATGCCCATCGTGGAGCAGGTCAACGCCATCCTGTTTGGAGGCATGCCTGCAAAGGAAGCGGTTCTGGAGCTGATGCTCAGGGATAAGCGCATTGAAAACTCGGATTTAGAGTGGACAGAGGAATAAAAAATAGGGGAAAGGAACCAGAAATGGTGCCTTTCCCCTAAAAAATAGCCTGTTTTTGGCGGATTATACCTGCTTTTGCTCTAATTTTTCGGCAAATCATCGAAAATACACCATAATTTTCATGAAACGATTGACAAAACCATTGGGACTACCTATAATATAGAAAGCTTTATATTTTATAGGCAAGAGGAGGAACTAATTATGAAGAAGAGATTTTTAAGTCTTGGCCTGGCAGCCGTTCTGGCAATGTCTTTGACAGCATGCGGCGGTTCCAATACGGCAGAGACCACAAAGGCGGCAGAGACAACTGCGGCAGAAGCAAAGGCAGAGGGAAGCGAGGCAGCTGATACCACCGCAGCGGCAGACACCGGCGCAGCAGGCGGCGTGTTTAAGATTGGCGGCATCGGTCCTGTAACCGGCGGCGCAGCCGTGTACGGCGTGGCTGTACAGCACGGTGCAGAACTGGCGGTAAAGGAAATCAACGAGGCCGGCGGCATTAACGGCGCCCAGATTGAATTCAATTTCCAGGACGATGAGCATGATGCAGAGAAGTCTGTCAATGCTTATAATACATTAAAGGACTGGGGCATGCAGGTGCTGATGGGCACAGTTACCTCCGCTCCATGTATCGCGGTTGCCGATAAGACAGCAGCCGACAACATGTTCCAGATTACACCATCCGGTTCCGCTGTAGAGTGCGCAGCTAACCCCAACGTGTTCCGTATCTGCTTCTCCGACCCGGACCAGGGCGCTGCATCCGCTAAGTACATAGGCGAGAACAAGCTGGCCAGCAAGGTTGCTGTTATCTATGACAGCTCCGATGTATATTCCAGCGGTATCTATGAGAAGTTCGCAGAAGAGTCCGGCAACCAGGGCATTGAGATTGTTGCAGCAGAGGCATTTACCGCTGACAGCAACAAGGATTTCTCCACCCAGTTACAGAAGGCAAAGGATGCAGGCGCTGAGCTGGTATTCCTGCCAATCTACTACACCGAGGCATCCCTGATACTTCAGCAGGCCAGCACCATGGGCTTTGCTCCCCAGTTCTTCGGATGCGACGGTATGGACGGTATCCTTCAGGTTCAGAACTTTGACACCAAGCTGGCAGAGGGACTTATGCTCCTGACACCATTCGCAGCAGACGCAACCGACGACCTGACCGTTAAGTTTGTGGAGAGCTACAAGGCTGCTTACAACGAGGTTCCGGTTCAGTTCGCAGCAGATGCATACGATGCAATCTACGCAATCAAGGCAGCCATGGAAGATGCCAGCGTAGCAACTGATGCAGATGCCAGCACGATTTGCGATGCATTAAAGGCGTCCATGCTGAACATTAAGTTAGACGGTCTGACCGGCGAGGGCATGACCTGGACCGAGGACGGCGAGCCTCACAAGGCGCCAAAGGCTGTTAAGGTAGTGGATGGAGCTTACTCCGCAATGTAATCAGCGCTTCGGAACAAATCAGAAAACCCAACAGAGGGTTGTCACTATGACAACCCTCTTGTTTATAATAACGATATATGATATAATTTTGATTAATCTGTCGCTTTATAGCGATAAACTAAAAAAGACTTCAGACGAAGAGGTGTAGGTATGGGCTTTATTAACTATTTGATTAACGGCGTCAGCCTGGGCAGTGTATATGCCATCATCGCACTTGGATATACAATGGTTTACGGCATTGCCAAGATGCTGAATTTCGCTCATGGCGATGTTATTATGATAGGCAGCTACGTGGTGTTTGTCACGGTCAGCACAATGGGCTTGCCGCCCATGGCGGGAGTCCTTCTTGCAGTGGCCGTATGTACGCTGTTGGGCATGACCATTGAGCGGATTGCTTATAAGCCCTTACGCGGTGCCTCTCCCCTTGCAGTGCTCATAACGGCAATCGGCGTCAGCTACCTGCTGCAGAACGTTGCCCTTCTTATCTTTGGAGCGGATACCAAGTCCTTTACCTCCGTGGTGACCCTGCCTGCCATCAAACTGGCGGGAGGAAACATGACCATCACAGGGGAAACCATTGTCACCATCCTTTCCTGTATCATCATTATGATTGGACTTACCACATTCATCAACAAGTCCAAGGCAGGACAGGCCATGCTGGCTGTTTCAGAGGACAGGGGCGCTGCCACCCTTATGGGAATCAATGTAAACGGCACCATTGCCCTGACATTTGCCATTGGTTCCGCGCTGGCGGCCATAGCGGGCGTGCTGCTCTGTTCCGCTTATCCGTCCCTTACGCCCTATACCGGCTCCATGCCGGGTATCAAGGCCTTCGTTGCAGCTGTATTCGGAGGAATCGGCTCCATTCCCGGTGCATTTATCGGCGGTATCCTTCTGGGCGTCATTGAGATTCTGTCCAAGGCATATATATCCTCACAGATGTCAGATGCCATTGTGTTTTCCGTCCTGATTATCGTGCTTCTTGTGAAGCCTACCGGTATTCTGGGCAAGAAGATTAATGAGAAAGTGTAGGTGCCGGTATGAAGAGCAATGCAAAACGAAAGACATTCATCAATAATATGATTACATACGGCATGGTGGTGGCAGCCTATATCATCATGCAGGCCCTTGTGGGAACCGGACATATATCCAGCCTTATGAAGGGACTTCTGGTTCCTTTCTGTATCTATGTTATCATGGCAGTATCCCTGAACCTGACCGTGGGCATTCTGGGTGAGCTGAGTCTGGGCCACGCCGGTTTTATGTGCGTGGGGGCTTTTGCCGGCGCCCTGTTTTCAAAGTGCATGAAGGGGGCCATTGACCCCACCCTGGGAATGGTGATTGCCATCCTTATCGGAGCTGTTACGGCAGCCCTGTTCGGCGTTATCATCGGAATTCCCGTACTGAGGCTGAGGGGCGACTACCTGGCCATTGTGACTCTGGCCTTTGGCGAGATTATCAAGAACCTGGTCAATGCCGTATATCTGGGCCGGGATGCTTCGGGCTTTCATATCTCCTTTAAGGATTCCATGTCCTTAAAGATGGGAGAGGGCGGGGAAATCCTGATTAAGGGCGCCCAGGGCATAACGGGAACGCCGCAGGCAGCCACCTTTACCATAGGCGTCATCCTGGTGCTCATCACCCTGTTTATTGTCATGAACCTGGTAAACTCCCGCACAGGCCGCGCCATCATGGCTATCCGTGACAACCGGATTGCAGCGGAGTCCATCGGCATCAACATCACCAAGTACAAGCTGCTGGCATTCTCCATTTCCGCCGGACTTGCAGGCATTGCAGGCGTACTGTATGCCCATAACCTGACCACTCTGACAGCCCTTCCCAAGAACTTCGGATACAACATGTCCATCATGATTCTGGTATACGTGGTACTGGGCGGCATCGGAAACATCCGCGGCTCCGTCATCGCAACGGTCATCCTCTATCTCCTTCCGGAGATGCTCCGCGGACTCAGCAATTACCGTATGCTTATGTACGCAATTGTGCTGATTCTGGCCATGCTTTTCAATTCCGCGCCCCAGTTTGTGGTGATGCGGGAGCGCGTGGCGGAGAAATTCAGCAGAAAAGACAAGAAACCGGCAAAGGAGGCAGCATAAGATGGCATTACTTGAAGTTAAGAATTTGAGCATATCTTTTGGCGGCCTTAAGGCGGTTGACAATTTTCAAATCAGCATCGAAAAAGGACAGCTTTACGGCCTTATCGGACCCAACGGAGCCGGCAAGACCACTATTTTCAACCTGCTGACAGGCGTGTATAAGCCGGACGCGGGAAGCATTGAGCTGGCAGGAGTCAATATTACCGGCAGGAAAACTACGGAAATCAACCAGGCCGGCATTGCCAGGACCTTCCAGAACATCCGTCTGTTTAAGGATTTGTCTGTTCTGGATAATGTAAAGGCAGGCCTGCACAATCATTACAGGTATTCCACCACAGCCGGAATCTTCCGTTTCCCCAGCTATTTCAAGGTGGAGAAGCAGATGGATGAGAGAGCCATGGAGCTGCTGAAGGTATTCGGTCTGGATGAGGAGTGCGACTATAAGGCATCCAACCTTCCCTACGGCAAGCAGAGAAAGCTGGAGATAGCCAGGGCCCTGGCCACGGAGCCGAAGCTGCTTCTCCTGGATGAGCCTGCGGCGGGAATGAATCCCAACGAGACAGCGGAACTCATGGATACCATCCGTTTTGTGAGGGATAATTTTGATATGACCATCCTTCTGATTGAACATGATATGAAGCTTGTAAGCGGCATTTGCGAAGAACTGACGGTTCTCAACTTCGGGCAGGTTCTGTGCCAGGGCGAGACAGGCGCAGTGCTTCACAATCCGGAAGTTGTCAAAGCATATCTTGGTGAATAGGAGGAGCGTATAATATGGCTATGCTTGAAGTCAGGGACCTGGAAGTATACTACGGTGTAATCCAGGCCATAAAAGGAATCTCCTTTGATGTGAACCAGGGAGAAATCGTGGCGCTGATTGGCGCCAATGGGGCAGGGAAGACCACGACCCTGCATACCATTACCGGCCTTATCAGTGCGAAAACAGGGAAAATCGTATACGAGGGTACAGACATAACCAGGGTTCCCGGTTATAAGCTGGTGGGCATGGGAATTGCCCATGTGCCGGAGGGAAGGCGTGTGTTCGCCACCCTCACGGTGCTTCAGAACCTGAAGATGGGCGCTTATACAAGAAAAGACAAGGAAGAGATTGATTCCACGCTGAAGATGATATACCAGCGTTTTCCGCGTCTGGAGGAGCGCAAGAACCAGCTGGCAGGCACATTGTCCGGCGGAGAGCAGCAGATGCTTGCCATGGGAAGGGCACTTATGAGCCATCCCAGGATGATTGTCATGGACGAGCCCTCCATGGGACTTTCCCCTATCTATGTAAATGAGATATTTGATATCATCCAGAAGATAAACGGAGATGGAACCACCGTGCTTCTGGTGGAACAAAACGCTAAAAAGGCCCTTTCCATTGCCCATAAGGCTTATGTCCTGGAGACAGGCAACATTGCCCTCAGCGGAGATGCAAAGGAACTCATGAACAATGACCAGGTAAAAAAAGCTTATCTCAGTGAATAAGGTGCGCTGTCTGAACAGCTGCGGTAAAACTGCATGCATCAGTACCAGGCATATACACATACCCCCCTGCATATACTATAAAAGCATAGCAAGGGGGTATATCTATGGACAATTTTAATGTATACAAGGATATTCAAGCGAGAACAGGCGGAGAGATTTACATAGGCGTAGTGGGGCCGGTCCGCACAGGCAAATCTACCTTCATAAAGCGGTTCATGGAACTGCTGGTGCTCCCTGCAATGGAGGATGAGAACCTGCGCAACCTGAGCCGGGATGAGCTGCCACAGAGTGCGGCCGGCAAGACCATCATGACCACGGAACCAAAGTTTATTCCCAAGGAAGCGGCCAGCATCAATCTGGCAGACGGAATTGAGGCCAAGGTAAGGGTCATTGACTGCGTGGGCTTTATGGTAGAGGGAGCAGCCGGTCATGTGGAAAACGGCGAGGAGCGTCTGGTAAAGACGCCATGGTTTGACTATGACATTCCATTTACCCAGGCAGCGGAAATCGGAACCAGAAAGGTTATCAACGACCATTCCACCATTGGAATCGTTGTGACCACGGACGGAACCATAGGGGAAATCAAACGCCCCGGATACATAGCGGCTGAGAAGCAGACCATTGATGAGCTTAAGAAGCTGGGAAAACCGTTTGTGGTACTTTTGAACTCCACAAAACCCTATTCAGACGAGACTGCCAGGCTGGCCAGGGAAATGTCTGAGGCCTACGGCGTATCGGTGCTGCCTGTAAACTGCGAGCAGCTTAAGAAAGAGGATATCTTCCATATCCTGGAACGCGTTCTGAAGGAATTTCCTGTGACTGAGATGGATTTTCATATACCGAAATGGCTGGAAATCCTGCCGTCCACCCATTGGCTGAAGGCCCAGGTTATCCAGGCTGCCAGGAATGTAATCCAGAAGGTGACCCATATGAAGGATGTGTCAGAGGAGCTGGAGCAGCAGCATACGGACACCATCCGTTCCATGAATATCAGGAACATGCAGATGGCGGACGGCAGGGTGGGTGTCCAGGTGGATATGGACGACAGCTATTATTACCAGATTCTCAGCGACTATGTGGGACTGCCCATTGAAGGGGAGTACCAGCTTATGCAGACCTTAAGCAGCCTGGCCAACATGCAGAAGGAATATGAAAAGGTGCAGAACGCCCTGTCCCAGGTGCGGTTAAAGGGGTACGGGGTAGTGACTCCGGAACGCTCGGAAATTGTGCTGGATGAGCCGCAGGTCATCAAGCACGGCAACAAGTACGGGGTGAAAATGAAGGCGGAAGCACCGTCCATCAACCTGATTAAGGCCCACATTGAGACGGAGATAGCGCCTATTGTGGGAAGCGAGCAGCAGGCCCAGGATTTGATTGCCTACATAAAGGAAAATGCCAGGGAAAGCGATGACGGAATCTGGAATACCAATATCTTTGGAAAATCCATTGAACAGATTGTGGAGGACGGTATCCAGGCCAAGGTGTCCCAGATGACGGAGGACTGCCAGCTGAAGCTGCAGGATACCCTGCAGAAAATCATCAATGACAGCAACGGCGGTATGATATGCATCATTATATAAAATCAACAAGACTGGGAATCCATGTTGAGAGAAGGACTATTCACAGAAAATTGTGCAAATATTACAATACGATTTGCATTCTTATGGGGAATATGATATACTGTAGCTATAATTGACAGAATATTCTTAGGGCAAGACTATATTATACTCAGAGGGGAGAATGCAGATGAGACTTACATTTATCGGGGCCGACCATGAGGTAACGGGCAGCTGTCATTTTCTGGAGGTGGGAAATACCAAGGTACTGATTGACTGCGGTATGGAACAGGGAAACAATGTATACCAGAATGCGGAGCTGCCCGTTGGGTATCATGAAATTGACTATGTGCTTCTGACCCATGCACATATTGACCATGCCGGTATGCTTCCCTGGATTCACGCCAGGGGATTCAGAGGCCAGGTCATAACCACCTATGCCACCGCCGACCTGTGCAACATTATGCTTAAGGACAGCGCCCATATACAGGAGATGGAGGCTGAGTGGAAGAACCGGAAAGCGCGCCGCGCAGGCCGGGGTGAGGTGGAAGCCCTCTATACCATGCAGGATGCGGAGGATGTGCTGAAGCATTTTGAGGGAGTGGCCTATGGGCAGGTATTTAAGCTCAATGACAACCTGACCCTGCGTTTTACGGATGTGGGGCATTTATTGGGTTCTGCTTCCATAGAGATATGGGCCACCGAGGGCGCCAGCAAGAAGAAAATCGTATTTTCCGGCGACATTGGAAATAAGAACAAGCCTTTGATCCGCGACCCCCAGTATATTGCGGAAGCTGATTATGTGGTGATGGAATCCACCTACGGCAACCGCTACCATAAAAAGGATGTAAACCATGTGGACAGTCTGGCCGGAATTATTCAGGAGACACTGGACCGGCAGGGGAATGTGGTCATCCCGGCCTTTGCAGTGGGACGTACCCAGGAGCTGCTGTATCTGATACGCCATATTAAGGAAGAACGGCTTGTAACGGGCCATGACAGCTTTGAGGTCTATGTAGACAGTCCCCTGGCCGTGGAGGCTACCCATGTGTTTAAGGACAATATGCTGGAGTGCTATGACGATGAGACAAAGGCGCTGGTGGAGCGGGGAATCAACCCCATTGATTTTCCCGGACTGAAGCTTTCCATTACCAGTGAGGAATCCAAAAACATAAACTTTGACATGACGCCCAAGGTCATTATTTCAGCGGCAGGCATGTGCGATGCAGGCCGTATACGCCACCATCTGAAGCACAACCTGTGGAGGCCGGAATGTTCTGTTGTGTTTGCAGGATACCAGGCAGAGGGAACCCTGGGGCGGATTCTGCAGGACGGTGCCCAGACCGTGAAGATATTTGGTGAGGAAATCGATGTGAGGGCCCATATAGAGACCATGGAGGGTATCAGCGGCCATGCGGACAGGGACGGGCTTATTACATGGATATCTGCATTTGAGAAGAAACCGGACTATGTTTTTGTGGTCCATGGAAGCGAGGAATCCTGCGTATCCTTCACGGATGTGCTGAATACCCAGCTGAAGCTGGCGGCCAAGGCGCCTTTTTCCGGCTCCCAGTTTGACCTTATAAAAGGCTTCTGGATTAAAGAGACAGAGGGCGTTCCCATTGAGAAGGAGACAGCAGCCAAACGCAGGGCCAGCGGTGTTTACACCAGGCTGGTGGATGCGGGAAAGATGCTGATGGATGTTATACACCGCAATGAAGGCGGCGCAAATAAGGACCTGACCCGGTTTACGGAACAGATTCTTTCCCTGTGCGATAAATGGGACAGATAACATGTTACTGACAGGAGATATTGACACATGACGAAAGTACAGATTTACACAGACGGTTCCGCCAGGGGAAATCCTGACGGCCCGGGAGGTTACGGGACAGTGCTTCATTTCACGGACAGCAGCGGACATCTTCATGAGAAGACCATGTCCGGCGGGTATGTGCGCACCACCAACAACCGGATGGAACTGATGGCTGCCATTGTAGGGCTGGAGGCGTTAAACCGGCCCTGCCAGGTGGAATTATATTCGGATTCCAAATACCTGACAGACGCATTTAACCAACACTGGATTGACAGCTGGGTGGCAAAGAACTGGAACCGCGGAAAAAGCGGGCCGGTAAAGAACATCGACCTCTGGAAGCGCCTGCTGAAGGCCAAGGAGCCCCACCAGGTGAAATTCATCTGGGTAAAAGGACATGCAGGCCATCCTGAAAACGAGAGATGCGATGCCCTGGCTACCTCTGCGGCAGACGGTGGGAATCTGATGACAGACGAGGGTCTGGAGGCATAAACAGACAAGAAGAATCTGTTTCTGATTTTCTTACGTATCTCTTACAATCTATTACTCCTTTTATCTTCGTATTTCTTTTCTGCCTCTTTTGTGATAAGGTTAATACAAGATTATGGCAGGGATGTGTTGCGATGAAAGATAAACGGATATGGATTGTAATTGGCTGTATCCTGGTCATAGGAACTGGTGTTACCCACTACACCAAATACTATGTGAACAGCCAGGGAGCAGCCGTGACGGCTGAGTCCACAGCAGGAGCGGCAGAAACGGCGGCGCCGTCCGCTGCACCGGCTGCCGGACAGCAGGATACAGAGGCAGGGGGAACGGACCCGGCTATGGCGGCAGGCAGGCCGCCATCCGCAACTCCTGCGGAGCGAAGGATGACAGGAGATGGGGGACAGGGAAGGGCGGCTTCCAAAGAGGCAGGACCTGGGGGTACCGTGTCTGGAAATACAGGCCCTGGAGCAGCAGGTTCCGGAGCAGCAGGCCTTGGAGCGGCTCCGGCAGCAGAGGCAGCAGGGGCCTTTGCTTCGGACCAGGCAGCTCCTGCAATGGCGGATGAGGCTGAGGAGACAGCCGCCGCCGGCACCGCAGTGGCCGCTGCCAGCGGCGGGGCGGCTGTTCCGGAAACTGCGGCGGCGGAGGATATGCCCATTTCCCCGCTCACAGGAGCCAGGACCAGGGAGTATAAGACAAACCTTATGGTAGACTACCGCAAGCGGCTGGAGGATTTGGATACCCAGATTCTTAAGATGCGGGAGGAGGAAACAGATTCCAATGTATATTCCATCAAGACCTCAGCGGAGACAGAGCTTAAACTGTGGGAGGGGGAGCTGAATTCCATTTACAACGCCCTGATGGAGATGCTGTCCCAGGAGGATGCGGCAAAGCTGGCTTCTGAACAGCAGGAATGGCTTAAGAACCGGGATGCCAGGGCGGCGGAAAGCACCGGCAGGAACAGCGGTTCCATGGAAGGAATCAGCTATGCGGCCGCGCTGGCCAATCTGACCAGGGACAGGGCTTATGAACTGGCAGGCCGCTACGAGGAAGCCAACGGAGTGTTTTACGAGGACGGGGATGCTTCTTCCGGGGTATCGCCCCAATGAGTCAAAGCGCGGGATGAACGGTCCGGATGATGAGGTCTGTTTCTTGCAGTCAAGAGGGAAAACCAATGGAAAATCATTGGTTTTCCCTCTCATTTTTGTTAAGACAGTCTTGATAATTACATAGCGTTATGGTAAAATGACGGTTATGTAATTAGAGCAATGATATGGAGGAAAATAAAGTGAAAGAACCACAGTACCGCGGCGTGAACGAGCTGCGCCGGATGTTCCTTGAATTTTTCGAGAGCAAGGGCCATCTGGCAATGAAGAGCTTTTCACTGGTGCCGCATAATGATAACAGCCTGCTTTTAATCAATTCCGGAATGGCTCCATTGAAGCCGTATTTCACAGGACAGGAGATTCCGCCCAGGAACCGTGTGACCACCTGCCAGAAGTGTATCCGCACCGGCGACATTGAAAATATAGGAAAGACAGCCCGTCACGGCACCTTTTTTGAGATGCTGGGCAATTTCTCATTTGGGGATTATTTTAAGACCGAAGCCATTCACTGGACCTGGGAATTCCTGACCGAGGTGGTGGGACTGGACCCGGACAGGCTGTATCCCAGCGTATACCTGGATGACGATGAAGCCTTTGATATCTGGAATAAGGAAATCGGCATTCCGGCTGAGCGCATCTTCAAGTTCGGCAAGGAGGACAACTTCTGGGAGCACGGCTCCGGCCCCTGCGGTCCCTGTTCCGAGGTGTATTACGACAGAGGCGAGGCCTTTGGCTGCGGTAAGCCGGGATGCACGGTGGGCTGTGACTGCGACCGCTATATAGAGGTATGGAATAACGTATTTACCCAGTTTGACAATGACGGACATGGCCATTATACCGAGCTGGAGCACAAGAACATTGATACGGGAATGGGACTGGAGCGTCTGGCCGTGGTGGTCCAGGGCGTGGACTCCCTGTTTACGGTTGACACCAATAAGGCGCTTTTGGACAGGGTGTGCCAGCTTGCGCATACAGAGTATCAGAAGGACCATGAGACAGACGTGTCCCTGCGTATTGTTACGGACCATGTTAAGTCCTGTACCTTCATGATTTCAGACGGAATCATGCCCTCCAACGAGGGAAGGGGCTATGTGCTCCGCCGCCTTCTGCGCCGGGCTGCCCGACATGGAAGGAAGCTGGGGATTGAGGGCAGGTTCCTTGCAGGCCTTTCCGAGACAGTCATCGGGCTGTCCAAGGACGGTTATCCTGAGCTGGAAGAGAAGTCTGCCATGATTTTTAAGGTACTGGCTGAGGAAGAGGAAAAGTTCAATAAGACCATTGACCAGGGGCTGAGCATCCTGGGCGAGATGGAGGAAGAGATGCACAAGACCGGGGACAAGTGTCTCTCAGGAGCCAATGCATTTAAGCTGTATGATACCTACGGATTCCCTCTGGACCTTACCAGGGAAATCCTGGAGGAGAGAGGCTGTTCCGTGGACGAGGACGGCTTTGCCGCTGCCATGAAGGAGCAGAAGGAAAAGGCCAGAAATGCCCGCAAAACCACCAATTACATGGGGGCCGACGTGACGGTATACCAGTCCATCGACCCTGCTGTTACCACTGAATTCATCGGCTATGACAAACTGACGGCCGACTCCAGGGTGACGGTGCTGACCACGGAGGACGAGCTTGTGCAGGCCCTTACAGACGGCCAGAAGGGCACCATTATCGTGGAGCAGACCCCGTTCTACGGAACCATGGGCGGCCAGCAGGGAGATACTGGTGTTATTTCCAATGAAAACGGCACCTTTAAGGTAGAAGATACCATCCACCTTCAGGGCGGCAAGGTAGGCCATGTGGGTATCATGACAAAGGGCATGTTCCAGGTGGGCGAGACAGTGACCCTGTCCGTGTGCGCCCACAACCGCGCTCTTACATGCAAGAACCACAGCGCCACCCATCTGCTTCAGAAGGCCCTGCGCAAGGTTTTGGGGGACCATGTGGAGCAGGCTGGTTCCTACGTGGATGCAGGCAGACTGCGTTTTGACTTCACCCATTTTTCAGCAATGACACCGGATGAAATCAGGAAGGTTGAGGAAATTGTGAACCAGGAAATCCAGGCAGGTCTTCCTGTGGTCACCCAGGTCATGACCCTGGATGAGGCCAAGAAGACAGGAGCCATGGCCCTGTTCGGTGAAAAATACGGAGAAAAGGTCCGCGTGGTCCGCATGGGGGATTTCTCCACAGAGCTCTGCGGCGGTACCCATGTTCCCAATACAGGCACCATTGCATATTTTAAGATTATATCCGAGGCAGGTATTGCCGCCGGCGTAAGGCGTATTGAAGCGCTTACATCCGAGGGGCTTATGAAGCATTACCAGGAGGTGGAGGAGGAGCTGCATGAGGCAGCCAGGACAGCCAAGACAACACCGTCCGCTCTGACTTCCAAGATACAGTCCCTTCTGGAAGAGATTAAGGCCCTTCATTCTGAAAATGAGAAGCTTAAGAGCAAGCTGGCCAATGATTCCTTAGGAGATGTCATGAGCCAGGTCAGGGAAGTAAACGGACTGAAGGTTCTGGCTGCCAGGGTGGCCGGAGTGGACATGAACGGCATGAGGAACTTAGGCGACCAGTTAAAGGACAAGCTGGGAGAAGGCGTGATTGTGCTGGCCTGCGAGCAGGACGGCAAGGTAAACCTGATGGCAACAGCCACAGACTCAGCCCAGAAAAAGGGAGCCCACGCAGGCAACCTGATTAAGGCCATAGCAGGTCTTGTGGGCGGAGGCGGAGGCGGCCGCCCCAACATGGCCCAGGCCGGCGGCAAGAATCCGGCAGGTATTGACGACGCCCTTAAGAAGGCGGTTGAGACAGTGGAAGAACAGACAAAATAATATGTGTGCAGATAAAATTTAAAAATAAATGTAAGAATTATAAAATAATTCTTGACGTACGGTATTTTTATGCTATAATCATAGCAGTGCTAAAAATACCCAAACAGTTGTATTATGCACAATTACACAACTGGAGGGAGGTTAGGTGTGAGCGATGTCAAACGTAATTGTTAAAGATAACGAGAGCTTAGACAGTGCTTTACGCAGATTCAAAAGAAACTGTGCAAAGGCTGGCATTCAGCAGGAAATTCGTAAGAGAGAGCATTACGAGAAGCCAAGCGTAAGACGTAAGAAAAAGTCTGAAGCTGCTCGTAAGCGCAAGTACAACTAATTCACTGGTTGGATTAGGTGTTAATGTAATGGAAAATCAACTGGCTGTCATAAGAAATTGTGGCAGGCAGTTGTTTTTTTGCTTTTTTCTATGGAGTGGGTGGGAGAGGTACGTCCAGAGGGAGGGGCAGGGCGGGGAGGGTTAAGGCTGCGGGGGCTGGTTCCGGAGCAGGTAATACTAAGGCCCTGACAGCACTGAATGAGGGGCACCGATGGCATTCACTGAGAATTTCTGAAGAAATTCTCAGCTCAGGCCCTCTCGAAAGCTTGCTTTGAGGCAAGCTTTCGTCCCCTCATTCAGCGCTGCCAGGACCTAAGTATTACTTCTCCTCCTCCACAACCCCCCGCAGCCTTAACCCTCCCTGCCCTGCCCCTCCCTCCGGACTGTCTTCTCCGGCCATAACATGAGAAAAAATGAAAAAATAAAAGACAGTGAAAGCTGTCAGTGGGGTAAAGGACTGAAAAAATTTGTTTATGGGCGGTACTTATTTCCAGCTGATTTGGATTTATATAACTGGCGGCAGGGATACACAGTCTGCGGAGAGGGGGAGCCGGGATTGGGGGCTTGTGCAGGAGGAGTAGTAATACTTAGGTCCTGGCGGTACAAAATGAGGGGACGAAAGCTTGCCTCAAAGCAAGCTTTCGAGAGGGCCTGAACCCAGAATTTCTTCAGAAATTCTGGGTGAATGCCATCGGTGCCCCTCATTTTGTGCTGTCAGGGCCTTAGTATTACCTCCTCCGGAACCAGTCCCCAATCCCGGCTCCCCCTCTCCGCGGACGTACCGCATCCACCCCCTACAATATAACTCCCAAATCACCCCACCTCATTCAACTTACACTCCGGTGCCGCCACCAAAGAATAGTTGGTATGGTAAATCACGAATCCGGGTGCTGCTCCGGCTACTTTTTTGATGTTCTTTTTCTGGATGTAGTCGATTTCTACTTTGTCATTGTCCCGGCCTTTGGAATAGTAGGCGGCCAGGGAGCCGGCTTCCTCGAAGAGACGGTCGGGCAGGTCGGTGCGGCCTTCTGTCTTTACGATGACATGGGAGCCTGGGATGCCTTTGGCGTGGAACCACCAGTCATTGCCTGTGGCCAGCTTGAAGGTGAGCTCCTCGTTCTGGTAGTTGTTCTTTCCCACATAGATGTGGAAACCGTCGGAGGAAATGTAGTGGAAGGGCTTGCTGGTGATTTTCGGCTTCTTGTCGCTTGAACGGCGTTTTTTTACGTAGCCGTATTCCATTAATTCTTCCTTAATCTGCACCAGGTCGTTTTCTGCCAGGGCGATGTCCAGGGCGGAGCTGATGGATTCCAGATGGTCGATTTCAGCCTTGGTTTCTTTTGTCAGGTCTGTCAGGGCTTCGTAGGTGCGCTTTAGTTTGTTGTATTTGTCAAAGTGCTTTTTGGCGTTGTCCTTGGCTGACAGCTGTGTGTCCAGGGGAATGGTGATTTCCTCGTTGGTATAGTAGTTTAAGCAGGTAAAGGACTTTTCGCCGCCCGTGAGTTCGTAGCCGTAGGTGTTCAGGAGCTCGCCGTATATACGGTATTTTTCGCGTTTTTCCGTGTCCTTAAGCTGCTTCAGCTGCAAATCGTATTTTTTGTAGTTGCGCTCCAGGGCTGTCTGGACAATCCGGCGCAGGTCTGAGGATTTCTGGCGGATTCTGGTGATGGTGTCCCGGGAGGCATAGTATTCCTCCAGCAGACGGCTCATGGAACGGAAGGACTGGCTGCGGTAAGCGCCGCCCTGGTAACAGGTCAGGGGAAAGGCAGCGTATTCTGCCGGCCCCTCTTCTCCGTAGACAATGGCCGGTGCAAAACGGCCCTCTCTTACATCCTCCATCAGCAGTGAGAAGGTGTTGAAGAGATGGAGGAGTTCTGCTTCGGACAGCTCTGAAGCGCCGTAGTCCGAATCAATGCTTGCCAGGTGGCATATCTCCTCGGCCATAATGGGACTGATGCCTGTGAGATGGTTGTACAGGGCTTTCTGGACAGCCATGGAGGAAGCGCCGATTGTCCGGCGGAAGGTTTCCCCGGTGACTGTAAGCGGATTTTCCTTGGCAACGGTCTGCGGGATGAAATAGGAGCGTCCAGGCAGTACCTCGCGGACAGAGCTGACCTGGGCGGATACATGTTTGATGCTGTCGATGATGGTGCCGTCCTCCCTGCAGAAAATAATGTTGCTGTGCTTGCCCATGATTTCCACAATCAGCTTTTTGCGGCACAAATCGCCCATCTCATCCAGATGCTCCAGCTCGAACTGTATGATGCGCTCCAGGCCGGGCTGGCTGATGTCCACGATTCTGGCGCTGCCAATGTGCTTGCGCAGCAGCATGCAGAAATTAGGCGCTGTCATGGGACTGGGCTTGTTCTTGTCCGTCAGGTAGATAAGGGGCAGGCTTGCGCTGGCCGATATCTGCAGGCGGTAATTTTCCTTGTTATTCTTAATGGCTATGAGAAGCTCGTCCTTTTCGGGCTGGGCGATTTTAGAAATGCGTCCGCCTTCAAGGGCTTCCTTGAACTCATGAACCAGATTTGCTATGGTGATGCCGTCAAATGCCATATGATATATACACTCCTGTCGGGCCTGTATTAACGCTGGAAACGCCGTATAAATGGGGATGGGGCTGAAAGAAAGGATTTCCCAGTCCATGGCATGTCCGGGCGCCGGGGCCGCTGAATATAAGAATACCATAAATTGAAGGAATAGAAAAGGCCGTGGTGCTTCTTTGAGAAAAGTAACGGTTCATACATCCTGTGGGAAAATTGCTTTGTTGAACAATTTGTTGACTTGATTCACCAGATGAATTATAATACTAACTAACTATGGATAAAAGCGAAAGAGAGGCATTCGTTATGTTAAAAAGCATGACTGGTTTCGGCAGATGCGAAAATGTGACGGACGAGTACAAGATTTCTGTCGAGATGAAAGCCGTAAATCACAGATATCTGGATTTGAGTATTAAGATGCCCAAGAAGTTCAATTATTTTGAGGCTTCCATCCGGACATTCCTTAAGAAATATATCCAGAGGGGAAAAGTGGATTTATTCATCAACTATGAGGATTACACAGAAGGCAACATGTGTCTTAAGTACAACCGGGCGCTGGCTGCTGAATATATGGAGTACTTTAACAGGATGTCGGATGAGTTTGGAATCCAGAACGATGTGAAGGTGTCGGCCCTGGCCAAGTTTCCGGAGGTGCTTACCATGGAACAGGTGCCGGACGATGAGGAGCATTTGTGGGAAATCCTTTCCGGAGCCCTGGAGGAGGCCGCTGTCAAGTTTGTGGAGTCCAGGGAGATTGAGGGAGAACATCTTAAGAAGGACCTGCTGGGCAAGCTGGACTATATGGAGACGCTGGTGGATTTCATCGAAGAGCGTTCCCCGCAGATTTTGGCAGAGTACAGGAACCGGCTGGAGGACAAGGTAAAGGAGCTTTTAAGCAGCACAGCCATGGAGGAGAGCCGTATCGCGGCCGAGGTTACCATCTATGCGGATAAGATATGCGTTGATGAGGAGACAGTGCGCCTCAGAAGCCATATACACAATACCAGGAATGAGCTTTTAAGCGGGGAGAGCGTTGGACGCAAGCTGGACTTCATTGCCCAGGAGATGAACCGGGAGGCTAATACCATTCTGTCCAAGTCCACGGACCTGTCCATCTCGGACAAGGCCATTGCCCTGAAGACCGAGATTGAGAAGGTTAGGGAGCAGATACAGAATATCGAATAAGTACATTGAAAAGTCAGGGAGAGCATACCATGAACCAGCAGGGAATTTTAGTGGTAGTATCCGGATTCTCCGGAGCAGGAAAGGGAACACTCATGAAGGAGCTGCTAAAGCGGTATGACAATTATGCATTGTCCGTATCCGCCACCACAAGGCAGCCCAGGGAAGGTGAAAAGGACGGGGAGGATTATTTCTTCGTCAGCAGGGAATATTTTCAGCAGATGATAGAGGAAGGGCGTCTGGTGGAGTACGCGCAGTACGTGAACCATTACTACGGTACGCCCAGGGACTATGTGGAGAAGAAGATGGCAGAGGGAAAGGACGTGATTCTGGAGATTGAGATTCAGGGCGCCCATAAGGTGAAGAAGCGCTTTCCTGATGCGCTGCTGATTTTCGTCACACCGCCCAGCGCCCAGGAGCTGCGCCGCCGTCTGGTGGGCAGGGGCACAGAGACCATCGAGGTTATCAACGCCAGGCTCCGCCGTGCGGCTGAGGAGGCGTCGGGCATGGAGGCCTATGATTACCTGCTGATTAACGACGAGATTGACGCATGTGTGGAGCAGATGCATCAGCTCATTACGCTGCAGCACAGTAAGACCTGCTATCATCTGGATTTCCTGAGCAGGATGCGGGAGGAGCTTTATCACCTGGATGACAGACAGTAAAATAATTCTAACAATCATATAACAATTTGAAAGGGGAATGTAATATGTTACATCCATCATACACCGATTTAATCAACGTAGTAAACAGCGATATTGAGCCCGGAGAGCAGCCGGTGGTACAGAGCCGTTATTCCATTGTTATCGCGGCGTCCAGGCGCGCCAGACAGCTCATAGCAGGGGAGGACCCCATGGTTGCCGGAGCAGCAGGAAAAAAGCCGCTGTCCATTGCCATCGATGAACTGTATCACCAGAAGGTAAAAATCCTTCCGGAGGAAGAGACAACGGAAGAGGAAGAGCAGAACGCATAAATCATAAGCCGTCTCCTGTACAGGGAAGCATTCTGGGTCATTCCCGGTGCTGCCCGGACAGAGATGGCTTAAATGTTCATTAGGAGTCATTTTCATATGGAGAATATCAAGTTATTTTGCGTATCCCTGGGATGCGATAAGAATCTGGTGGATACAGAGAAGATGCTGGGGCTGTTAAACGGCCGGGGCGTTATTTTTACGGACGACGAGACAGAGGCGGATGTGATACTGGTCAATACCTGCTGTTTTATCGGCGATGCCAAGGAGGAGAGCGTCAACACCATCCTGGACATGGCCCGTTATAAGGAGGAAGGAAATTTAAAGGCCCTTCTGGTTGCAGGATGCCTGGCCCAGAGATATAAGCAGGAGATTCTGGATGAGATACCTGAGGTGGACGCCATCCTTGGGACCACCTCCTATGAGGAGGTGGCAAAGGTGCTGGAGCAGGTGCTGGAGGGCAGGTCAGGCACCCATCTTTCCTGTTTCCACGATTTAAGCGAGCTTCCCCAGGTGGAGGCCAGGCGCGTGGTCACCACCGGCGGCCATTACGCTTTCCTTAAAATCGCGGAGGGCTGTGACAAGCGCTGTACTTACTGTATCATTCCCTATTTAAGGGGGCCCTACCGCAGCGTTCCCATGGAACAGCTGGTGGAGGAGGCCAGGCAGCTGGCGGAGGCAGGCGTGAAGGAGCTGATTCTGGTGGCCCAGGAAACCACCCTTTACGGCAAAGACTTATACGGGGAGAAATGTCTTCCAAGGCTTTTAAAGGAGCTGGCAAAGATTCCCGGTATTTACTGGATACGCATTCAGTACTGCTATCCGGAGGAAATCACGGACGAGCTCATAGAGACCATACGGACAGAGGAAAAGGTGTGCCATTACCTGGATATTCCCATCCAGCATGCAAGTGACCGGATTCTTAAGCGTATGGGACGCAGGACCAACAAGGAGGAACTGACGGAGCGCATCGGAAAACTCAGGCAGGAGATTCCGGATATTGCCATCAGGACCACCCTGATTTCAGGCTTTCCCGGAGAGACTGAGAGCGACCATGAGGAGCTGATGGATTTTGTCAATGAGATGGAGTTTGAGCGCCTGGGCGTATTTGCTTATTCTGCCGAGGAGGACACGCCTGCCTGTTCCTATCCGGACCAGGTGCCGGAGAAGGTGAAGGAGGAGCGCAGGGACGAAATCATGGAGCTGCAGCAGGACATTGCGTTTGAACACTGTGAGAATATGGTGGGCAGGGTGCTTACGGTTCTCATAGAAGGAAAGGTGGTGGACGAGCCCGCCTATGTGGGAAGGACTTACATGGATGCGCCGAATGTGGACGGTCTGATATTTGTGAACGGGGATGTGGAACTGATGTCAGGCGACTTTGTGAGGGTTAAGGTAACAGGAGCCGCTGAATATGATTTGATAGGAGAGGTGTATGATGAATCTGCCCAATAAACTGACGATTATAAGAGTGTGTTTGATTCCGTTTTTTGTTGCGGCCCTGCTGTTTGACCACGGCAATAACTATACCATGCGTATTGTTGCCAATGTGCTGTTCATTGTGGCCAGCCTTACGGACCTGTTTGACGGCAAGATTGCCAGGAAATACAATCTGGTGACCAATTTTGGAAAATTCATGGACCCGCTGGCAGACAAGCTGCTGGTTTGCTCTGCGCTGATTTGCCTCATTGAGCTGGGGCAGCTCCCTGCATGGGTGGTCATTATTATTATCAGCCGTGAGTTTATCATCAGCGGATTCCGTCTGGTGGCAGCAGACAACGGCGTTGTCATTGCGGCCAGCTACTGGGGCAAATTTAAGACCACATTCCAGATGACGGCTGTCATTCTGCTGATTTTCAATATTCCGGCCCTGAGGCTGGTAACCAATATTGTGGTTGTCATTGCAGTGGCCCTGACCATCATATCCCTGGTGGATTATGTGGCAAAGAATATTAAAATCCTGACAGAGGGAGGCATGTAGCATGACAGTGGAGCTCATATCCGTGGGGACTGAGATTCTTATGGGGAATATTGTGAACAGCAATACCCGGTTTTTGGCGGAGAAATGCGCCATGCTTGGATTTGACCTGTTTTTCCAGGTCACGGTGGGGGATAATTACGACAGGATGATGTCCGTGGTGCGCCAGGGGCTTTCCCGTTCCGACATTCTCATTCTGACAGGAGGACTGGGCCCTACGGAGGATGATTTGACCAAGGAGGTCTGCGCAGATGCCTTCGGGATGCCTTTGGTGGAGGATGCCCATACCAGGGAGCATCTGATGGAATTCTTCCGTAATAATATTTACAGGGATATTCCGGAAAATAACTGGAAGATGGCCACGGTGCCCCGGGGTGCCAGGGTGCTGGACAATGCAAACGGCATGGCTCCCGGCCTGATTCTGGAAAAGGACGGCAAGACAGCCATCCTGCTGCCCGGACCTCCCAATGAGCTGTATCCCATGTTCAACGGCCAGGTGTTCCCTTATCTCCAGAAAAAGCAGAATGCAGTGCTGGTATCCAGTATGGTGAAGATATGCGGCTATGGGGAGAGCCAGGTGGAGGATATGCTCCTGGACCTGATTGATGCCCAGACCAATCCCACGATTGCCACCTATGCCAAGACGGCAGAGGTCCATTTGAGGATTACCGCCAGGGCGTCAAGCCGTGAAGAAGGGCTGGCTCTCATTGCGCCTGTGGAGAGGGAGATAGAAAACCGTTTTAAGGAAGCTGTCTACACCACGGATGAACAGGTAAGCCTGGAGATGGCGGTGGCTGATTTGCTGAAACGAAATCATCTGACCATGTGTACTGCCGAGTCCTGCACCGGAGGCATGATAGCGGCCAGAATGGTGAATGTGCCGGGCGTGTCCGATGTATTCATGGAAGGTATGGTGACATATTCCAATGAGGCCAAGATGCGCCTTCTGGGAGTCAGGGAGGACACCTTAAAGGCCCATGGCGCTGTCAGCGGGGAGACAGCCAGGGAGATGGCCGAGGGCGGAGTACGGGCCAGCGGTACGGACCTGTGCGTGGCCACCACGGGCATAGCGGGGCCTGACGGCGGTACGGAGGAAAAGCCTGTGGGTCTGGTGTATATGGCCTGCTGTCTGAGGGGAGATACCTGTGTCAGAAGGTACCAGTTTAAGGGCAACCGCGAAAAGGTACGGGAACAGGCCATGATGAAGGCGCTGGACCTGGCGCGCCTGTGTCTGCTGGGTAAGCATTAGGCATCCGGTAAAACCATGTATTTCGTGAAAAAATGTTCCTGGAGGAATGGATTTTGGAATCAAGACGAATGAAGAAACAGATTTCAGCGGCCTGCCACTATGCATATACGCGGCTGGCCCTGAATTATTATATGTACTATGAGGTAATCCTGGAAGGGGACCTTTTAAGCGGCAGGCTGGAGGGACTGGGCAAAAGGTACCATTCACTGCTGAAGAGTTTCCTTAAGGGGGATCCGCAGCTGGATGAACTGGATTGCCTGAGAACTGATACGGCCTCGGCCATGGAGGCCAATACCGCTTATACGGATGTGTTCCAGGCATATGAATATGTGCTGAACCGTCTGGAGGGACGTTTTGAGCCCCAGCTCATGGGAGTCAGAAATGTCCGGATTGATGAGGAAGAATGGACAGCGGAAATCATGACCTATATCATGGACACAGACCAGGGCATGGTGGTCAATGAGCGGATACAGTCCGTGGTGGGCCAGCTTCCCATACGGCTTACCAGGAACAAGTTTTTTGCCATGGTGGAGAAGGGACTCTCTGTCTATAAAGGAGGAACGGTCTCCGGACTGGATGATATGCTGTATATTCTGCGGTCTGAGGCCATGCTGGTGCGGCCGGAGGATATGGAGACAGGGTATGAGGACCTTCACTCCATTTTCAGGGAATTTGAGAACACGGATTTTAAGGCTGTCACAGCAGAGGAATACCGGCATCTGACGGCTGAGATGGAACGGGCAGGGCAGATTCTCCTGGATACCACAGGGGAACTGATGCTGTTTATGGATTTGATAAATGACCTGTATGTGCTTATGCTTTCCAGAAAATGGGCAATGATGGAAGTATCGGAGGAAAGGCTGCTGCAGGGGATGCTGTCATCGGTGCATGCCCTTTTTGAGGGCGGGGCCGCAACGGCCATTCCCCAGGAACTGACAGATAAGCTGTCCATGCTGGAGGGAAAGCAGGAAGCTTACTTTGAGCAGTGGATGCGCCTGGAGACAGATGTCAATGGCGCGGCGGATGGAATGGATGAGGACCGGGAAATTCTCCGGAAGATAGGCCTGCTTATGTCGGACAGCTCCTTTATGTCCCTGGAACGCCCGGACAGCGGACCGGAACCGAAGGTGGATGAAGAACTGATGGCCGGAAAGCTGGAGCACTTTTTCGGAGAGCTGTCAGCTGCCTGGGAAGGAAAACCAAAGGTCCTTATCAGGGCTGTTATGTCCAAGATTCTGTCCAGGCTGCCGGTCTTTTTCGATTCCCTGGAGGAAGTGCGCCTCTATGTTGAGGGAAGTCTCAGAAGCTGTTCCGATGGGAAGGAAAAGGAGATTTCCATGCGTCTCATACGCATGATAATGGAACAGGATAACTTTGACCCGGAAGAATATTAGGGCCTGTTTGAAAATTCGTTCCCGCCATCTGACGGAAAGCAGTTTTCAAACACGTCCTGAGCCTTGACGGGAGCTGGGTCAGGCACGCTCCGGCGTGCAGACAGAGGGAGATGATTGAATGCGCTGGTGGGAGCATCTATATATGGGAGACAGAGCCGGGCAGCACCGGGCCAGGGTCCTTATGGGAATCCGTGAAAGGAAGCTCATGCCGGACACCTATGTGATTACTCTTCCTCAGAGTGGGAATCATATACTTGACATACGGCCCGTGATGCTGCTGACAGAGGAAGAACGGAAGGCGGAAGACTTCCTGATTTTAGGCGTGGCCGAGGGCTACAGGGAGGCATGTGAGGTGGTCCGCGCCATGGTGGATGATATGTACCGTCACACGGATGGTTTTGACTGGACATCATATATGGCATACCTGGGGGAGGCAAGATGATTCATATTCTGCTTTTGATATTGAGGATAATAGGCATTGTCCTGCTGGCTGTCCTGGGACTGCTGCTGGCTATTCTGCTGGCAGTGCTGTTCATCCCTGTAAGGTATAAGGCAGAAGGAAGTTATCACGGACAGCTCCTGCTGTCGGTACAGGCCGCCTGGTTCTTCCATATCCTGGCATTCAGGGCTGTCTATGAGGGCAGCGGCCTGGTGTGCAGTCTCAGGGTTCTGGGTTTCCGGCTGTGGCACAACCGGGACAAGGACGCTGCCCAGGATTTGGAGGACGGACTGGAGACCATATTGGGTGATGAGGAACAGTCCCTGTATGAGGAACTGCAGCAGGATGAGGAGCATTACAGGAAGGTCCGGGAGGAACACGGGAAAACAGGCACGGATAGCCTGTCCGGGGCCGGGCAGCCCGGCGGGGAACAGCCCCGTGACGGGCTGGCAGGAGAGGCGGACGCCGGCCGGACAGAAAACAGGACAGGGGAAGAAGAACCGGGTCCTGACAAAAAGGGGCCGGGCATCCCCGGAAAAATAAAAGGCCTTGCAGGCCGTATCAGGCAGGCCATCAGGGGTATATTGGAAAAACTTAAGTTTTCTTTTGCGAACATCTGTGATAAGCTTAAGGGAATCAGGGAATTTACCCAGGAAAAGAAAATGTGGCTGGAGGATGAGAAAAACCAGGCGTCCTTAAGGCTTCTTTACAGGCAGACCAAACGTCTCCTTGTGCATCTCTGGCCGGGAAAGGGCAGGTGCAGCGTCACCTTTGGGTTTGACGACCCCTATACCACGGGGCAGGTGCTGCAGGCAGCCAGCCTTATTTATCCATTTTACCACAAACAGCTTTTTCTGTATCCCGTGTTCGATGAAAAGATACTGGATGCAGAAGGAAGCCTGAAGGGGAGGATTCGGTTATCCGTAATCCTCTGGCTGGTGCTCCAGGTCCTGTTTGACGGGCATACCCGCAGGATGCTGAAGGGTTTTTTAAAGTGATATGACACCCGCTGCGTCTGTCCGGCGGCAGGGATTTTTGTCCCGCCGCCAGCCGGTCCGCGGGAATAAATAGAGAAGAGGACATACTATGGCAGAAAATCAATTTACATCTACGATAGACACATTATTCAGGGGCATGGACCAGTTTGTCAACACCAAGACCGTGGTGGGGGAACCGGTACAGGTGGGAGATACCATCATTGTCCCTCTCATTGATGTGACCTGCGGTATGGCGGCCGGAAGCTTTGCGGAGGGAGTCAAGCAAAAGCACCGGGGCGGCGGAGGCATGAGCGCCAAGATGAGCCCCAGCGCCGTGCTGGTGATTCAGGGAGGCGTGACCAAGCTTGTCAATGTAAAGAACCAGGATGCTATTACCAAGGTCATAGATATGGCTCCGGATTTCATCAATAAGTTCCTGGGCGGAAAACCACCTGTGTCTGAGGAAACGGTACAGGCTGCAAAGGACACGGCGGCATCCTACGATACAGGTAAGGCAGAACATATGGATGTGAAATAGGAATCCCGGGCCGCCTTTCTGCATATGATGGAATATAGCTTGTTGCAGAATGGGGGAGATAATTAAGATATGAGAAGAATATGCGGGCTTATGCTGTTCTGCTTCGGACTTGGGATGGCAGTGCTGCTCTTTATTCCGGAGACAATCTTTACCTTCCTGTTCGTTATCGGCTGCCTTGTATTAGGATATAATCTGTTCTGTTGTTAATATAAACGTATGGCGTATCGAAGAGGAAGAGGTTTACATCAGCGGTATCATATAAAATACAGGTTATGCACCCCGTACCGAGGAGGCATAGCCTGTTTTTTTGATACTGCGTGATACCGGTTTCCTGAAAAAATAAAAAAAAGCACAAAAAAAGACACCGCCCGTCTGTATGACAGAGGCAATGCCTTTTTCCGTGATATGTCCTGTTTCATTAAGCTCTTTCTACAAGGCCTGAACGTAAGCAGGAAGTACATACGTACATTCTCTGGGTTCCACCATTAACCTTGACTCTGACAGATTTAACGTTCGCTTTCCACATCTTGTTAGACCTTCTATGGGAATGGCTCACTTGAATTCCGAAATGAGCTGCCTTTTCACAGATTGCACACTTAGCCATACTATTGCACCTCCTTAACACGTTACTTGGATTCTTTCTTTAAGAAAAATCCACAACAAATGTATGATACCAGAAGTTTGCAAATTTTGCAAGTGAAAAAACTAAAATTTCTTTCTTTTTTTCAGAAAATAGTGTATACTGTCTCTAGTAAAGAAACGGAGGCATGTGTATGAAGGGACGAATCAGCAATAAAATGGGCGAAATCCAGATTAACCCGGACGTGATTGCTTTATATGCAGGAACCATCGCAGTTGAATGTTTTGGTATTGTTGGTATGGCAGCAGTCAGTATGAAGGACGGGCTGGTTAAACTATTAAAGAGAGAAAGTCTGACTCATGGGATCAATGTGGATATCAATGATAATAAGATATCCATTGATTTTCACGTAATCGTATCTTATGGGGTCAGCATTTCGGCTGTGTCTGACAACCTGATTGAAAGCGTGAAATACAGGGTAGAAGAATTCACCGGCATGGAGGTTGAGAAAATCAACATCTATGTGGAAGGTGTTAGAGTGATTGACTAGGAGGAAGTAACTTGTGGGTATAAGTACGATTGACGCCGGTATGCTTAAGAATGCCTTCCTGGCAGGAGCAAAGGGGTTAGAGGCAAAGAAGGACTGGATTAATGAACTGAATGTATTTCCCGTGCCGGACGGGGATACGGGAACAAATATGACGCTTACCATTATGGCGGCGGCAAAGGAAGTGGCGGAGCTTGAGAATCCCACCATGGACCAGCTGGCAAAGGCCATTTCATCCGGTTCCCTGCGCGGGGCAAGAGGAAATTCCGGAGTTATATTATCACAGCTTCTCAGAGGCTTTACAAAAGAAATAAAAGCAGTGGAAGAGATTGACACCACCATCCTGGCAAACGCCATGGCGAGGGGTACTGAAACAGCATACAAGGCTGTCATGAAACCAAAGGAGGGAACTATCCTGACCGTGGCAAAGGGCATGGCGGATAAGGGCCTGGAGATGGCTTCACAGACAGATGACATAGAGGAATTTGTAAAGGAAGTCATTGAGTACGGCGATTATGTACTGAGCCAGACACCGGAGATGCTTCCCGTGTTAAAGCAGGCGGGAGTGGTGGATTCCGGCGGCCAGGGCCTGATGCAGGTGGTCAAGGGAGCCGTGGACGGCCTGCTGGGCAAGACAGTGGACTTTTCACTGGACACGGTCCAGGGCAGGCGGAATCCACCGTCAGCCGGTGCGGCAGCCAGAGGCGCTGCAAGGACCGACATCGATACAGCGGATATCAAATTTGGTTACTGCACTGAATTTATCATAAACCTGGAAAAGGATTACACGGACAAGGACGAGACGGAGTTAAAGTCATACCTGGAATCCATCGGCGATTCCCTGGTAGTGGTATCGGACGATGAAATCGTGAAGGTGCATGTGCACACCAACCATCCCGGCCTGGCCTTTGAAAAGGCTCTGGCCTACGGCTCTTTATCCCGCATGAAGATAGACAACATGAGGGAGGAGCACCAGGAGCGTGTTATCCAGGATTCAGAGCGCCTGGCCAGGGAACAGGCTGCCGGGGAGCAGGACAGCGGGAACCGGGCGTCTGAAAACGAGGCACAAGAGCGCAGGCAATACGGTTTTATAGCCGTGTCCAGCGGGGAAGGCCTGAGCGATATTTTCAAGGGCATTGGCGCCGACTGCCTGATTGAAGGCGGCCAGACCATGAATCCCAGCACAGAGGATATGTTAAAGGCCATTGACCGGGTGAATGCAGATACTGTTTTCATCCTGCCCAACAATAAGAACATCATCATGGCGGCGCAGCAGGCCAGGGATTTGACGGAAGATAAGAATATTATTGTTATACCTTCCAGAACGGTTCCCCAGGGCATCACAGCATTGGTCAATTTTATGCCGGATTTGGGACCGGAGGAAAATACCCAGACCATGACCGAGGAGATGGAAAATGTAAAGACGGCCCAGATTACCTACGCAGTCCGAACCACCAATATTGACGGAACCGATATTGAGGAAGGGGATATCATGGCTCTGGGAGACCATGGTATGCTGGCAGTGGGGAAATCCGTGGATGCGGTTGCCCTTAACGCCATGAAAGAGATGCTGGATGAAGAGTGCGAACTTGTGACCATATACTACGGAGCTGATGTGCCCGGACATGAGGCGGAGGCTCTCAGGGAGCAGGTGCAGGAACAGTATCCTGATAAGGAAATCGAGCTTCAATACGGAGGCCAGCCAATATACTACTATCTGATTTCTGCTGAGTAGAAGGAGGATGGCAAAGGAGGAACCAGGAAAGAAAATGGCTAGATGGACAAGAGATGAGGTACTGAACCAGCCGGATGATTTTGTGCAGTTCATGATGGAGGATTTCCTCACTAAAAACGGCTTTAAGAAAAAGACCCACAAAGGGCAGGAGGTCTGGCAGGAAGGGGATGGCTTTCTGACCATGGCAAGGTTTATACGGTATGAGTATGCAGACGGAAACTTTCATCTGGAAGCCTGGATTGGCAAGAAAAAGGAGAATCCCATCAAGGGATTCATGGGCGCCATGCCCAAGAAGATGTTCCGGGAGAGCCTGGAGGAATTAATACGCCTTCTCCATCAGCCCCTGCCCCAGGGACAGGAAGGCGCGGGAAGCAATGTGGTCACCATTGAGGTGCCTGACCATGGGGCGTGTGCTGTTCCGGCCATGATTCTCTCTATACTGGGAATTGTGGTGGGCCTGCTGCTTTCGCCTTTGGGCGGCATTGTGCTGGGAGGTCTGGGAATCACCTTCGGACAGAAGGCCCGAAGCTCCAGCAAGAGCAATATAGGAAAGGCTGCTGTGATACTGGGTACCATTGCCATGGTAGCTGCCATCATCGGCTATATCATCAATCTGATTTTTGCATTTACATTTATATTTTAAAATAAAAGGAGCGGATGACTATGAATGAAAACATGATGAACAAATCCTATGAAGTCCAGGTGGAGGGAGACTCCCTGGGACGCTACACAGCAAAGACCTTTGGATGGATGTTTGCAGGACTTTTGATTACCTTTATTGTTGCAGTTGGCTTTGCGGTGACAGGAACGATTTTCTATGTATATTCCTTCCGGTACTGGCCTCTGGCCCTTCTGGCAGCTGAGCTGGGAGTGGTGATATATCTCTCTTCCAGGATTGAGAAGATGTCCGTGGGTATGGCCAGAAGCTTATTCTTCCTGTACGCGGCCCTGAACGGTATTGTATTCAGCGCATATTTATTTGCATTCAGCCTGGAGATTCTGTGGATGGTATTCGGTATCACCTCCCTGTTCTTTGGAATTATGGCTTTGATTGGGTGGTTTGGCAATATTAATTTTACCAAGCTCCGTCCCTTCATGCTGGGTGGACTTGTATTCCTGTTCTTTTACTGGATTTTTGCAATGTTCATTGATTTGAGTGCATTTGATACCATTGTATCAACCGTGGGAATCTTCCTGTTCCTGGTACTGACAGCTTATGATGTAAAGAAGATACAGGCGTTCCACGCATACTACGGCCAGATGCCGGAGATGGCAGCCAAGGCGTCCATTTTCTCTGCACTGCAGCTTTATCTGGACTTCATTAACCTCTTTGTCTATATTATGAGGATTCTGGGACGCAAAAAATAAGCAGGGATATGGGATGTATTTAAGGACTGCATGTACTTAATGGAAAATTATGATTAGCCAAGGGGTGCATTGACGTGACTGGATTAGGGTTGCGGCAATGCGCCCTTTTATATGATGTTTTTTGTATACAGAAAGACAGGAGGTAAATATGAAATACGTATTGGGATTCGATATAGGCGGAACAAAATCAGCAGTCCTTCTGGCCAGGCCGGGTGAGGAACAGGTGGAATTCCTGGAGCGCAAAGCCATTCCCACCTGCGGGGCATGGAGGGAGATGCTGGACTGTCTGGCGGATATGGGGGAAGCATTTCTGGAAGAACACCGGGTATCCAGGGAGGAATGCTGCGCCGGCATTTCCTGCGGAGGACCGCTGGACAGTAAAAAGGGCCTTATCCTGTCGCCTCCTAACCTGCCAGGGTGGGACCAGGTGCCGGCGGCGTCTTATCTGGAGCAGCGTCTGGGCATGGATGTCAGGCTTAGGAATGACGCAGATGCCTGTGCGCTGGCTGAATGGCGGTATGGGGCGGGAAAGGGCTGTATGCACATGGTATTCCTTACCTTTGGAACTGGCCTGGGGGCAGGACTGATTTTAAACGGAAGGCTATACGAAGGAGCCTGCGGCATGGCAGGGGAGGCCGGACATGTGCGGCTGGCAGAGGAAGGTCCTGTGGGATACGGCAAGGCGGGAAGCTTTGAGGGATTTTGCAGCGGGGGAGGAATCGCCAGGCTGGCCAGGTCCATGGCGGAGGAAGCACTTAAGGCAGGACGCACGGTATCTTACCTGAAGGAGGGCGGGATGGAAGGCATTACGGCCCGGGATGTGGCGGAGGCAGCGGGACAGGGACATGCTGATGCCAGGGCGGTCCTGGCAGTGTCGGGGCGGTATTTTGGCAGAGGACTTGCCGTGCTGGTGGACATCCTGAATCCGGAGCGGATTGTGGCGGGAGGAATCTATACCAGGGCAGGCAGCTTCCTCAAGGAAGAGATGGAAAAGGAGCTGCATAAGGAGGCGCTTCGGGCCAGCGCAAATGCCTGCCGCATCCTTCCCTCCTGCCTGGGGGAACAGATTGGGGATTATGGGGCTGTGACGGCGGCTATGGAGCTGTAAGGCATTTACAAATTTAGTTGCCTAAGAAGTCAAAGACTGATATAATTTTCATGACAGATACATTGTTTCAAACGTATAGAGTGAAATAATTATAGTTCAGAAAGGGGAGCATATATGTTAATTGGAGCATTGGAAGCAGGCGGCACAAAGATGGTGTGCGCCATAGGAAAGGAAGACGGCACCATATTGGAGCAGGTATCCATACCCACCACCACGCCGGAGGAAACCATACCTAAGCTCATTGAGTATTTTAAGGATAAGGAGATTGAGGCACTGGGCGTGGCTGCCTTTGGCCCGGTGGATGTAAAGCCGGACTCAGAGACATACGGATATATCCTGGACACGCCCAAACTGGCCTGGAGGAATAAGGATTTTCTGGGCGGGCTTAAGGAGGCGCTTAAGGTCCCCATGGGACTGGATACGGATGTAAACGGCTCCTGCCTGGGAGAGGTGACATACGGATGTGCCAAAGGATTGGACAGCGTTATCTACATCACCATAGGAACCGGCGTGGGCGTGGGTGTCTGCGTCAATGGAAAGCTCCTTCACGGAATGCTTCACCCGGAAGGCGGCCATATTCTTCTGGCGCGCCATGAGAACGACCCGGAGGGCGGTATCTGCCCTTATCACAAAAACTGCCTGGAAGGCTTTGCAAGCGGTCCCTCCATTGAGGCCAGATGGGGCAAAAAGGCTGTGGAGCTGGTGGACAGGCAGGAGGTTTGGGAGATGGAGAGCTATTATATTGCCCAGGCCCTTGTGGACTATATTATGCTGCTCTCACCCCGGAAAATCATTCTGGGGGGCGGCGTTATGCATCAGGAGCAGCTGTTCCCCATGATTCGCCAAAAGGTGAAGGACATGCTGAACGGCTATATTAAGACAAAGGAACTGGAAGACATGGACAACTATATTGTCCCGGCAAGCCTTCATGATGACCAGGGAATCATGGGATGCATCAAGCTGGGGCTGAACGCATTACAGGCATGACTTCCTTCGGAGGATTCTGACACATGTTGAACAGACAGCCGGTAGACTCGTTAAAAGGAATCGGCGAAAAGACAGGAAAATTATTTGAAAAACTGGGAGTTGCCACCATAGACGACCTGCTGTCCTATTATCCCAGGGCTTACGATGCGTATGAGGCGCCGGTGGCCATCGGGCAGTTAAAGGAGCAGACCGTTATGGCGGTGGAGTCCGCACTGGTTAAGGGAGCCGACCTTGTGCGCCTGGGCCATATGCAGATTGTCTCGGTGCAGCTTAAGGATTTGACAGGCTCCCTGCAGGTATCCTGGTATAATATGCCCTACATGAGGGCAAATTTAAAGACCGGCGTAAAGTACGTATTCCGGGGCAGGGTGGTTAAGAAACGGGGCAGGATGGTTATGGAGCAGCCGGAGGTATTTACACCGGAGAGCTATGAGGCCCTGGCAGGTTCCATGCAGCCTGTATACGGACAGACCAGGGGACTGAGCAACAAGACCATTGTGCGGGCGCAGCAGACGGCCCTGGAAGTGCGGAACATGGAGCGTGAGTACATGCCTCCGGATATAAGGCGCAGATATGAGCTGGCGGAAATCAATTATGCCATGGAGCACATCCATTTCCCGGCTGACCAGACAGAACTGCTCTTTGCCAGGAAACGCCTGGTGTTTGACGAGTTCTTCATGTTCCTGGTAGGCGTCAGGCGTCTGAAGGAACACAGGGAGGAGCGGCATTCCGCCTTTGTGATAAAGGAGGCAAAGGAGGTGGCTGCCTTTAAGTCCGGTCTGCCCTATGCCCTTACAGGGGCCCAGGAAAGAGCCCTGAGGGAAGTGTATGACGACATGGAAAAGGGGCTGGTGATGAACCGCCTGATTCAGGGAGACGTGGGTTCAGGAAAGACCATTATTGCGATTCTGGCCCTGCTGGAGGCTGCATACAATGGATATCAGGGCGCGCTCATGGTACCCACGGAGGTGCTGGCCAGACAGCATTTTGAATCCATGACCAGCCTCTTTGAGAAACAGGGAATTGATAAGATTCCTGTGCTGGTCACCGGCTCCATGACGGCCAAGGAAAAAAGACTGGCATATGCAAGGATTGCCAGCCATGAGGCGGACATCATAATCGGAACCCATGCCCTGATTCAGGAAAAAGTGGTATACGACAACCTGGCCCTGGTTATTACGGATGAGCAGCACCGGTTCGGCGTGGGTCAGAGGGAACTTCTCAGCAGCAAAGGGCAGGAGCCTCATGTGCTGGTCATGAGCGCCACGCCCATTCCCCGCACACTGGCCATTATTCTGTACGGGGATTTGGACATATCCGTCATAGATGAGCTGCCTGCGGGACGTCAGACCATAAAAAACTGTGTGGTGGACCCGGGCTACCGTCCCAAGGCATATGCGTTCATTGAGCGCCAGGTGGCGGAGGGCCATCAGGCCTATGTCATCTGCCCCATGGTGGAGGAGAGCGAGATGATTGAGGCTGAAAATGTACTGGATTACACCAAGGCCCTGAAGAAAGCGCTGCCGTCCTCCGTTACAGTGGAGTATCTCCATGGCAAGATGAAGGGCAAGGAGAAAAATGCCATTATGGAGCGCTTTGCAGCAGGAGAAATTCATGTCCTGGTATCCACCACTGTCATTGAGGTAGGGGTTAATGTGCCCAATGCCACGGTAATGATGATTGAAAACGCTGAACGGTTCGGCCTGGCCCAGCTCCACCAGCTCCGCGGACGTGTTGGCAGGGGAAAGGACCAGTCGTACTGCATTATGGTCAACTGCTCCAGGGATGAAGGGGCAGGGGAGCGCCTGGATATACTGAACCGTTCCAACGACGGATTTTATATTGCTTCAGAGGATTTGAAGCTGCGCGGTCCGGGCGATATCTTTGGTCTGCGCCAGAGCGGCGATATGGAATTTAGGCTGGCGGACATATTTACGGATGCCGATATTTTGAAAAAGGTTTCCCAGGAGGTGAACCGTATTCTGGATGAGGACCCGCAGCTGGAAAAGGATGAGCACAGGGAGCTGAAACGGAAGGTGGAGGATTACCTGGGAACCAATTATGAGAAGCTGAACCTGTAGGAGATGTCGGGCCGGCAGGCAATATATGGGCATTTAAGGTTATATAAAAGGCGAAGGAAAGAGCAGGAAGAGAAAGGAGTGTTTTACCATGAATGAGACATTGAACACGATTTTAACCAGGAGAAGTACCAGAAAGTTTTCAGACAAGCCCATTCCTGAGGAAGAGTTGGAGCTGATTGTGCAGGCGGCCCTTCATGCGCCCAGCGGAATGGGACTCCAGACATGGCAGTTCACGGTTGTCAGAAACAGGGAGAAAATCCAGATGCTGGCATCGGCCATAGAAAAGGCGCTGGACCGTCAGGGATATGATATGTACCAGCCCCGGGTGCTGGTCATTCCGTCCAATGAAAAGCAGAGCCGGTTTGGCAGGGAAGACGATGCATGTGCCATGGAAAATATATTCCTTGCAGCCCATTCCCTTGGAATCGGTTCTGTGTGGATTAACCAGCTCCAGGGAATCTGCGACGAGCCGGACATCCGCCGGATACTGACATCCTTCGGAGTGCCCTCCGGCCATGAGGTATACGGTATGGCCGCCCTTGGATATGCAGCCGACACAAAGGAAGAAAAGGCCCGCACCGGAAAAGTGGTGTATGTAGATTAGTCTGATTTGACAAAATCCCCAGACTGTGTTTCACACATAGTCTGGGGATTTTCTGCTGTTTCCAGCAACAATACAATCTTACTTCAGAAATCCTTCAGAAAGGTAGGATTTATTTACCTGCCATCTGACGCTCCTGGGCTTCAATCATCTTCTTAACCATATAGCCACCTACGGAACCATTCTGTGCAGAAGTCAGGTTACCATTGTATCCGTTGGTTAACGGAACACCAATCTCGTTGGCAACCTCCATCTTAAATCTGTCCATTGCTTCCTTTGCTTCAGGTACATTTGTTCTGTTAGAATTGTTAGACATAATAAAACGCCTCCTTGTATTGTATTTGCCATGAAATTGTTTAGTGGTTCATGGCTTGTTTTGTGTTACAATCCTATTATGTGATGATTCAAAAATTATAAACTAGAAGGTTCTTCGTATTTTGGTTAAAACAGGAAATCTTCATTTTTAACCTTATGGACATTTGAAACTGTTTGAAATCGTATATTGGAAGATGATATGTATTTTTAAGGAGGCGGTATTGGATGAGGAGAGCAGCGGCGTGTACGGCATGTATAGCAGCGGGAGCAGCCGGCCTGCTGGCCGGGGAATATTTTTTTCATATAGCCCTGGATGCGTCAACGGATAAATCAGCTCTGTTAAAACCTGCGCCCGGCGCAAAAAAGCCGGAAAAAAGGCTGGGAGCAAAACGAAATGCAGGTGAAGCTGTGAGGCGGCTTAAGGAACAATATGAGGACCGTGAAATCCTGTCCTTTGACCGTTTAAGGCTTCACGGCTATCTGTGCCTGCAAAGGGAACCAAGTAAAAAATGGGTTATACTGGTCCATGGGTATGATGATTCCGGGCTTTGGTTTGGAAGGGAAGCGCTGGCTTTTTATCAGGCGGGCTTTAATCTTCTTCTGCCGGATGCCAGAGGCCACGGAAAGAGCCAGGGTACATATGTGGGAATGGGATGGCACGACCGTTTAGATATCAAAAAATGGATATGCTGGCTTATTAAACAATATCCGGAATCGGAAATTGTCTTATACGGGGTATCCATGGGCGCGGCATCCGTGATGATGGCTGCGGGAGAGGAACTTCCTCCCAATGTAAAGGCGGCAGTGGAAGACTGCGGATATACGTCCGCCTGGTCTGTTTTGTCATATCAAATGAAGTCCCAATTCCATCTGCCGGCTTTCCCGTTTTTATACTGCGCGGATTTGGTTGCCCGCATAAGGGCAGGGTACGGCATAAAGGATGCAGATGCATTAAAATGCGTGGCCAGGACCAGGCTGCCTGTTTTCTTTATCCACGGCACGGAGGACCGGTTTGTGCCTTTTAAAATGATGAAGGAGCTCTATGATGCCTGCAAAAGCCAGAAGGAGTGCCTGGCAGTGAAAGGCGCGGCGCATGTGGAGGCCTCACTGGCGGGCGGGGATGCGTATTGGAAAGCGGTGTTCCGGTTTCTGGGCAGGTATGTGGAGGGCAGCCTGTAAACCAACGCAAAACCGTTGATTTTCAATCATAAAAATTAAGAGTAATTTAAAGGATTTTAACACTGCATATGGTATACTGATACACAAATAAAATCATCTAAGGAGGAAATACAACATGGATTACAGGATGTTGGGAGATATACTGCCGGCTGTGGAGGTCAGGCTTCAGGCAGGAGAGGCCATGTATACGCAGTCCGGAGGCATGGCATGGATGAGCGACGGGTTTACCTTGGACTCCAATGTAAAGGGAGGACTTATGAAGGGACTGGGAAGGATGTTTTCCGGGGAATCCCTTTTTATGGCTACCTATACAGCGTCCAGGCCGGACAGCGTCATTGCCTTTGCATCCACGGTACCAGGCAAGATACTGGCTATAGATACGGCTAAGACCAGCCTTATCTGTCAGAAGGGGGCGTTTCTCTGCGCCCAGCCAACTGTTGAAATCAGCACCGTACTTACAAAGAAGCTTTCAGCCGGATTCTTCGGCGGCGAGGGATTCATCCTTCAGCGGATACAGGGAAACGGCATGGCCTTTCTGGAAGTGGACGGGGATGTGGTGGAGAGGGTCTTGGCGCCGGGAGAAGTGTTTAAGGTGGATACGGGAAATGTATTTGCCTTTGAACCCAGCGTTTCCTATGAAATCGAGACGATTAAGGGCGTGAAGAATATGCTGTTCGGCGGCGAGGGCCTGTTCCTCACAAAACTGACAGGTCCGGGCAAGGTATACATGCAGACCATGAATATCGCGGAATTTACCGGCAGGATTGCCCAGGGGCTTCCCACTTCCAAATAATGAGGGAAATGTTGTAAAAATCCTAAAAAAACCCTTGTATATATGGAATTTTCATATTATACTTGTTTGGTATGAAAATTGCTGTCAACAGGCAGCGTATGGAAGCAGGAGTAATGGATGAGAGTAATTGCAGGCAGCGCCAGAAGGCTGCTTTTAAAGACACTGGATGGGCTGGATACCCGGCCCACCACGGATAGAATTAAGGAAACACTGTTTAACATGCTTCAGCCGGATTTGCCGGACTGCATGTTCCTGGACCTTTTTTCCGGCAGCGGGGCCATTGGGATTGAGGCACTGAGCCGGGGAGCCGGTCTGGCTGTAATGATTGAAAACAATCCAAAAGCATTGGAGTGCATCCGGGAGAACCTGGCCAGGACAAAGCTGGAGGACAGGTCCATGGTGATGGGCTGCGACGTGATAACCGGCCTGAAACGGCTGGAGGGCAAGAATTACAGGTTTGACATTGTATTCATGGACCCGCCCTATAACCATGAGTATGAGAAGCTGGTTCTGGATTATCTGAGCCATTCCCCTATGGTTACGGAGGACACTCTGATTGTAATTGAGGCATCTAAGGAGACGGAGTTTGGATGGCTGGAGGAGTCCGGCTGGCATATGATTAAAAGCAAAGAGTACAAGACCAACAAGCACGTGTTCGTTGGCAGAGGAGAGTAGATGAGGACAGCAGTATATCCGGGAAGCTTTGACCCAGTCACATTAGGCCATTATGACATCATTGAGCGCACAGCAAAGATGGTTGACAAATTAATCATCGGGGTCCTTAACAATAAGGCAAAATGCCCGTTGTTTTCTGCCCAGGAACGTGTTAATATGTTAAAGGAAGTGACTGCATCCCTGCCTAATGTGGAGATTCAGTCTTTTGAAGGTCTGCTCATTGACTTTGTGCGCAGGAATCATGCGGATATTGTGGTCAGGGGTCTGCGGGCCATTACTGATTTTGAATACGAGCTTCAGATGGCGCAGACCAACAGGGTTATTGCGCCGGAGATTGATACTATATTTTTGACGACTAATTTAAAATATTCATATTTGAGTTCCAGCATCGTGAAAGAGATTGCGGAGTACGAGGGGGAAATCAGTGAGTTCCTCCATCCGGTCATTGCAGCCAGGGTTAGAGAGAAGCTGGAGGAGAGGAGACGGTTGACATGATGAGTAGGATAGAGCAGTTAATCAGTGAAATCGAGGAATATATAGACAGTTGTAAATTCCAGGCATTATCTAACAGCAAGATTATTGTTAATAAGGAAGAGCTGGAGGAGCTGCTGGTGGAGCTGCGACTCAGGATACCGGATGAAATTAAGAAGTATCAGAAAATCATCAGCCAGCAGGAAACTATTTTAAATGAAGCCCAGGCCCAGGCGGACGCCATGCTGGACGACGCCAAGAAGCAGGCTGATTCCATGATGGCCCAGGTCAGCGAACAGACTTCTGAGATGATTAATGAGCATGAAATCATGCAGCAGGCATTTGCCCATGCCAATGAAGTGGTGGAGCAGGCCAGCATGCAGGCCCAGGCCATTGTGGATGCTGCTGTGAATGATGCCAATGGAATCCGCCAGAGTTCCATACAGTATACCGACGACATGCTGCGCAGTCTCCAGACCATCATCAACCATACTATGGAAGGCGCAAGGGGACGTTTCGACGCCTTCATGACTTCCATGCAGTCCAGCTATGATATTGTTTCCTCCAACCGCAATGAACTGTCAGGCGGCATAGTGAGGTCTGAGGAGGGGGAAGGCCAGGCTCCCCAGGATATGGATGAGGGCCAGCAGGTATAGGTCACCGGCGGCACAGGGCTACATAAAATATAAGACAGGACAGCGCGCTGTGGAGCAGCTTCCACAGCATATAATGCCGGATGGACAATCCGGCATTTTTTAATACGCTTTTTGTCTGGAATATCCCTGAAAATCCGCCGAAAGCAGCGGAACCAATGATAAGCAGGGCGCCCATTTTTCCGGGCACCGAGGATGCGATAATCTGGATGCCGGTGGTGATTTCCACACTTCCCAGCAGGGCCGGGCGCAGCAGCGGGGGCATCTGAAAGGGAAACACGGTCAGATACAGTGCAAGAATAGAGAACAGCATAATATACCCGCCTATTTTGACCATGGTTTCGAAACAGCTCATCATATGGGTGTCAAAGGAAAAGCAGTCACCTGTGTCCGGCTCTGACCGGGCTGTCCGGGTTGCTTCAAGACACGCTTTCCTGCGTGGCTGTCTCTTATAATGATAGCAGCATCTGGCTAACAGGGAAAGGGGAAGTATGGGCAGGTACAGGGCTGCCAGCACAGCCCACAGCGGACAGGGCCGGGCCATGGAGGGAATCAGGGCAATCTGGGCCATGACGTATCCCAATACAAACATGGGGCTTGGGTGATTGCTGATGGCCAGCAGATATTTACCTTCCCGGGGAGAAAGCCTGCCCTGGTCTAAAAAGTCGCTGGTGGTTTTGGCACCCATGGGATAACCGCATAAAAGCCCGCTCATAAGGCAGAAGCTGCCCTGGTCCGACAGGGCCAGGATGCCTGAGAGGATGGGCTTAAAGGGTCCTGTTAAGATGTGGATGGCATCCATGGCCACGATAACACCGGAGCATATCATGAAGGGAAGGAGGGTGGGGAGGACCACATTTCCCCAGAGCACAAGCCCCTGCCTGGCGCCTTCCAGCGCAAGTCCGGGGTTGAACAACAGCATGAGCAGACAGAGGACAGACAGGATGCCTCCTATGGATTTTTTCATACGCACCTGAATACAATGGTTTATACAAATATATTGTAAAGGGTGGCGGGCTATGCCTTTGATTCTCATTTTGCTGCTGGCAGTATTCCAGTGTTCCATTACCAATTATCTGATTGCGAATCCGGATTATTACCAGCTGGGGCCCTATTCCTGGGAGAGCGGCGATTTCAGGGCTATGCGTCTGGGAAATACGGTGGCCGGGCTTGACAGCCTGGACCCGGACATGGTCACTACACTGATGGTGGAGCATGATTATGACCTTACAGGCCTTAAGGACACCCGGTATAACAACAGGATACTGGCAGCCGCCAGGCCTGCGGACTACAGAAAGCTGAAACAGGCATATGAGACTGTGCTGGGGGATTTGAAGTATTTTCCAATCCCGGAGAGCCGGAACAGGAACACGCCGGAGGTGGTGTTTGAGGACGGATGGATGGACGGCCGGGGGTATGTGAGCAGCGGCCAGACGGGAGAAGGTCAGGCGGGGGGAGGCCAGGCGGGCAGCGGCCAAAACGGGGGAGGCCAGGCGGGCAGCGGCCAAAACGGGGGCGGCCAGGCGGACAGCGGCCAGACAGGCGGCAGTCAGAACGGCGGCAGCCCGAAGCGCCGCCATGAAGGCTGTGATATCATGGGTTCTGAGATGCCGCCCGGTTATTATCCGGTTGTCAGCATGACGGACGGAATCATCGAAAAAATCGGGTGGCTGGAAATGGGAGGATGGCGTATAGGCATACGGGCACCGGGAGGCGCCTATCTGTATTACGCCCATCTCTATGACTATGCCGGGGATTTTAAGGAGGGGGACAGGGTAAAGGCCGGGGAGCTGATTGGTTATATGGGGGACACAGGCTACGGAAAGACAGAAGGGACCAGAGGGAACTTTGACGTACATCTCCATGTGGGAATCTATATTAAAACAGACCACAATGAGGAGATGAGCGTGAATCCCTACTGGATTTTAAAATGGCTGGAGAAAAGGCGGCAGGTGTTTACATATTAAAGCATTTTTCTGACACATTCCAGAGTGTGTAAGCAAAGGCCAATCACGATGGATTGGCCTTGCTGGCGCGGTACTGGTTGGGGGTCACGCCGGTTATTTTCTTGAACAGGGTGCAGAAATACTTGGCATCCGGATATCCTGCCTGGAGGCAGACCATGTTGATTTTCATGTTTGTGTCCTGAAGCAGGCTTTTGGCGCGCTCTATGCGGTAGGAGGTCAGATAGTCCACAAAAGAACGGGACATCTCCTTCATGAATATCCGGCTGAGGTACTGGGGAGTGATGTTGAGCTGTTCCGCAACGGAATTCAGGGAAATCGGTTCTTTATAGCTCTTATCAATCACATGGAGGGCTTTCTGAATCAGGGGAGAGTAGCTGGCGGATGCGGGCCTGCACTGGCATGTCTCAAAATAGGAATCAATGCAGGCCCTGATTTCATGCATGGTTCTGGCGGCCGCCATCTGGTTTACCGCCTCCAGGTAAGCCTGTTTGGAGTCCAGCTTGACCAGACCGGACACGGCAGCTGCAAGTATGTGGCTGGGGTGGCAGGCGCCAGACTGCATCTGGCTGAGCTTTTTGAGCAGTATTTTTCTGCAGCCGTTAAAGTCGCTGCTGCAGAGCATGCGCTGCAGGTCCTTTTTAAAAAATGCATCCTCGCTTAATTCCCCTGCCTCCTGTTCCATGTATGCATCGTAGGCCAGAAAGGAGGAACAGCAGGTAATGGTCCAGGGAACCGCATTCCGGAGCCGTTCAAAGGCAAGGGGCCAGCTTCCGACGGAACCAGCCTGCCGCGTTTCATAAATGCAGGTCAGGTGTTCGTACGGCTCCAGCAGGGATGCAATCCGGTCTATCTTTCCGTGATGAATCATATGGTTTGTAAAGCCAATCAGAATGCCGCGGTAGTGCTTATCCGGCAGGGTCAGGATATAATGGCCCCGTTCCTCTATGACAGCCTCCTTGACCTCCAGGGGAAGATGGTGCTCCTGTTCCATATAGACCACGGCCAGAAAATAATCCGTATAGCAGCAGGGGGACAGGCGCTCTGTGAGCAGCACTGAATCCTCGTCCGACAGGAGATGGCACAGCTGGGGATTCTGGCTGTTTCTTTTTTTGTTCAGCTCCTTTAATTTGACTTCTATGAGATTCCTGAGTTTGGAGGGCACCACCG
Organism: Clostridium sp. 1001271st1 H5; assembly: GCF_005845215.1. Lineage (GTDB taxonomy): Bacteria > Bacillota > Clostridia > Lachnospirales > Lachnospiraceae > Enterocloster. The sequence goes on along the minus strand of NZ_SPHO01000004.1, from coordinate 248,282 downwards.
GTTTCAGAATATAATCTTCCACATGGTACTGCAGGGCCTTTCTGGCATATTCAAATTCCGCGTATCCGGTCAGCAGATATATGGTGCCTGCAAACGCCTTTTTGCAGAGCTTTTCCGTCATCACAAGTCCATCCCAGACAGGCATGTGAATATCGCTGATAATGATATCCGGATTCCAGCGGATGGCTTTGGCATAGCCCTCCCGCCCATCACAGGCAGTGTCGATTTCCAGGTTGGGTATGGGCGCCAGTGTGGCTTTCAGGCCCTTTCTTGAGTTCTCTTCATCTTCCACAATTAACAATCGAAACATATCTGTCACTCCATTTCATTCATTGGTATAAATATCTTAAAGCAGGTTCCGCGGGGAGAGGAGGACACTAAAATCCGGCTGTGAGGATAATAGCCCTTTGTCCGGTATGCAATATTGGTCAGGCCAATGCCGGCAAAGGGTGACTGGCCTGTGGTAAAGAGAAGATTGATTTCCCGCACTGTTTCTTCCGGTATGCCGCAGCCGTTGTCTGTCACCTGCAGAAGCAGGTGGGTTTTGCCGATGATGCGGCAGGCAATCTCCAGGCAGCCCTTGCGGGGCAGGCTCTCAAATCCGTGAATCAGGGCGTTTTCCAGAAATGGCTGTAAAAGCAGCTTATGGATATAAATGCGCCCGCCCTTTGTCAGGTCGCTTATGTGGTAGGAAAAACGGCCGTGAAAGCGGCTTTTCTGTAAATCCAGGTAATTCTGCATCCAGCAGATTTCATCCTGGAGGGGAACCACGGAGTTCATGTTATAGACCGTGTGGCGCAGGATGGCAGCCAGCTTATTGAGCTGCTCGCTGACAGTCAGACAGTTTTCCTGGGCAGCTGTCCAGCAGATGGAGTCCAGGGTGTTGAACAGGAAATGGGGATTGATTTGGAGTTCCAGGGATTTTAACTCAGCTTCGCAGATTTTCTTATACTGCTGCTTGTTTTCATCCAGCAGACCCCGAATCTGTCCCAGCATCCGGTTAAAGGAGGACTCTATGATGCGGAGCTCATTTCTGCTCATGTTCCTGATTTCAATATCCAGATGGTTCTCATCAAACAGATTCATTTTGGCAGCCACATTTTCAATGGAGAATATGAACTTGTGGCAGAGCACATAGGCCACCAGCATGGCCACAAGCAGGATGGCCGATATGGCCAGGGTAATGGTGGTCCACAGCGCTTCCAGGTCCTTTGTCATCTGACCGTAATCCACAATGTTTATAAGGTGCAGGTCAAAATGCTCCAGAGGTATCTGGGACACCAGATAGTCTCCCTGCATGTCCCCGGAGTCAGAGGACAGGTTATCCCAGTCAATGTCCCTGTAACCCTCCAGTGCAGTAAGGTTTTTACCGGTGTGCCTGTCTTTGGAACAAATGAGCCTTCCGGAGGAATCCACCAGAAGCTTGTCCGTAAAGGGATAGACCTGGGAATCCGGGTTATTGATGGCGGAATTCATCTTGTCCGGCGAGATGAACAGAAGTATGCTGCCTGTTATCTTCATTTTTTCGTAATGAATGGTCCTGCTGCCCAGAAAGAACACCGGGTGCTCCGGGTCGTAATAAGGGCTGTCGTCGTGTATGGTACCAATGGCGGAGCGGGTGGAGGAAAGGAGCATTTTGTTCAGCTCTTCCTTATTTGCTTTGAAATAATCAATGATTGGCTGGGTCTTCTGCCGTTTCTGAACATAGATATAGGGGGTGCCGGTGGTGCTGATGACGCACAGGGCCTGTATTTCCGGGTACATGAGAATGTTGGCCTTGATATATGTTTCCAGTGATTCTGAGATGCGCCTGTATTCTGCGGAATCAGGGGAGACCTTGGACAGTTCCAGTATATTATCCATACAGGTGACATCAGTGGACATCTGGAACAGGATGCGCTTGTAGTCTGTCAGCACATTGTTGATGCTGTTCTGTGTCAGCTGCAGGTTATCCGCCAGGAGGGAATGGTTTTTGGTCAGCAGCATCTCAGATGTCTTTTCATAGTTAAAAAGCTGAATGCTGATAACAGGAAGAAAGGTTACAAAGAACAGGAAAATGGTAATCTGGTATCGTATCTTATATAAAAAATGTGCCTTTATCCACCGGATAAATTTTCTCACACAAATCCCCCCTCGCGCTGAAATGTAGTACTAATAAGTGGCTTAATTATAGAATTAACCATCAAATTAGTCAATATGGTTTAAAAAAGTGGAATGGATTTTGGTTAAAATATCAAAATGAAGTTAAAATAATGGAATTCCCTAAATTGGATTAAATGGATATACTAGGGACATCAGATGACAGAAAATACAGGAGGGGATTACATGAAAAAACGTTTATTCACAAGAGGAATTGCCCTTGGACTGGCAGCCGTCATGCTTGCAGGCTGTTCAGGAGCCGGCACAGGCAGCAGCACAGGAACCAGCCAGGAAACCCAGGACCCGGGCACCCCAGGCCAGGCTCCAGGGACCGCAGCCCAGGCCCAGGACCAGACCACCATAGAGATGTGGTATCACATTTCTCCGGACCAGGCAACGCTTCTGCTTCAAATGATTGATGAATTCCAGGAACTGCATCCGGACATCAAGGTGGAAACCCAGAGCGTGGCTTTTGCGGAAATCAAGAAACAGCTGTCCATTGGCGTTGCTGCGGACCAGCTGCCGGATGTAACGCTGTGCGATACGGTTGACAATGTCTCCTTTGCAGCCATGGGAGCGGCCATGGATATTACAAGCGAGGTGGAGGCGTGGGGAGAACTGGAGAATTATTTTGAAGCTCCGGCCAACTCGGCCCAGTACGGGGGAAAGTATTACGGGGTTCCTTATTACAGCAACTGTCTTGCCATTATGTATAACAAAGACATTTTTGATGAAATGGGACTGGAGTATCCCACCAGCGACTGGACCTGGGATGATTTTAAGAATCTGACAGCACAGACCACCACGGCGGACCATTACGGACTTACCATGTCCCTTATTAAATCAGAGGAAGGAACCTTTGACGTGCTTCCGTTTATCTGGCAGGCAGGAGCGGATTACGACAGCCTGGATTCGGACGGGGCAAAGGAAGCCCTTACCATGATTCATGATTTCTACCAGAACGGATATATGAGCAAGGAGCTGATATCCATGACGCAGGCAGATATGTGCGCCTCCCTGTTCGCAACCGGCAAGTCAGCCATGATGGTGGCCGGAAGCTGGCTGAATACCAATATCCAGAATGAGAATCCGGACCTGAATTACGGCGTGGTCACCTTCCCCAACTACAAAAATGCTGCTTCACCCATTGGAGGCGGTAACATCATGATGATGAAGGATGACAACAGGGAAGCGTCCTGGGAATTAATGAAATTCCTCAGCAGCAAGGAGAATTCCAGGAAATTCTGTGAGGATGCCGGTTATATTTCCCCAAGGGAGGATGCTGTGGCTGAGAGTACCCTGTGGCTGGATGACCCGATTCTTTCCGTCTATACGGAACAGTTAAAGATTGCAAAGGCCAGAGGACCTCATCCCAAGTGGCCGGAGATTTCCAGCGCCATTCAGTTTGCATACCAGGATGTGCTGTCAGGCGCCAAATCAGTGGATGATGCCCTGAAGCAGGCGGCAGCAGAGGTTGCGGAAATCATCAATGAATAGGGACGGAGCGCCCTTTTTGTGAAACGGAGTGGGAATATGGGATATAAGAGAGGATATTTCTTTAAGAAGAAGCTGACACTGTTTGCATTTGTCCTGCCGGGTGCAGCGTTCATGACTATCATGATTATTTTTCCAATCATAAGCAATATAATCATGAGCTTTAAGAATGTGGATTTAATGAATTTTGCCACAGGCGACAGCCATTTTGTGGGACTTAAGATTTACCGGAAAATATGCAGGACAGATGTCACGTGGATTGCCGTAAAGAATACCCTGATATTCACCGTATGGTGCCTTGTGTTCCAATTTCCCATCGGGTTTCTCATGGCCCTGTTCTTTGGCCAGGACTTTAAGGGGGCCGGACCCCTGCGGGCCATCAATGTGGTGGCCTGGATGATTCCCATGGTTGCGGTTGCCGGCGTGTTCAAATACATGTTCAACAGCGATATAGGCATCATCAACCGCATCCTCATGGGGCTGCACCTGATACACAGGCCGGTGGAATGGCTGGCCCATGGGAACACGGCCATGGCCGCCATTATAATTGCAAACATATGGAAGGGCGTTCCCTTTAACATGATTCTTCTGGCAACAGCGCTGACCACGGTGCCCCAGGACATATATGAATCGGCCAGCATTGACGGCGCTACCAGAATACAAAGGTTTTTCTACATTACAGTGCCTCTTTTGAGACCGGCCATCATATCCGTGCTGACCTTGGGATTCATATATACGTTTAAGGTGTTTGACCTGGTATACGTGATGACAGGGGGAGGACCCGGCTCCTCCACGGAGATGCTGTCCACCCTGGCCTACCGCTATTCCTTCAGCGAATATAATTTCTCCCAGGGAGCAGCGGTGGCCAATATCCTGTTTGTACTGCTGATGGCAGTGGGAATGATTTATATTCATATTGTGACGCGGGAAGATGAAAATTAGGAGGTGGGGATAATGAAGGATAGAGAACATAATGGGGGCCGGAGGAAGGCTGTCCTGACAGCTGCGGGCATACTGATTACCTGTGTATTCCTGTTTCCTCTGTATTGGATGGTGACCACGTCCCTTAGACCGCCGGGGGAATCCTTTTCCAATCCGTCTTTTTTTCCCAGCAAAATAGTGTTTGATTCATATATTCTGAAAAACGAACATGGCGTCAGCCTGTTTACCTATCTGAAGAACAGTGTGGTGGTATCGGTGGGGGCGACAGCCCTCACCCTGGTTCTGGGGGTTCCGGCCTCCTATGGGCTGGCTAGATTTAAAAGCAGGATGATAAGCGTGCTCTTATTCATCTTCCTGGTGGCCCAGATGCTGCCCAGCTCCCTGATATTGACACCTCTGTTTGTGAATTTTAATAAGCTGGGCTTAATCAACAATCATCTGGGGGTTATCCTGTCTGACGCAACCATTACCATACCGTTTGTGGTCATTATACTCAGGACATATTTTAAGGACATACCCAGGGAACTGGAGGAGGCTGCCATCATTGACGGATGCGGCCCCCTGGGAACATTCATCCGGATTATGGTTCCCATCAGCTATCCGGGCATCGTGACAGCGACTTCCATGGCGCTGTTCATGTCCTGGGGCGACATGGTGTTCTCGCTGACATTCCTGAACCAGGAAAAGCTGAAGACCCTGCCTCTGATTCTGTATAAGGCAATGGGGGAGCTGGGAGTCAGATGGGAGATTCTCATGGCCTATTCAACCGTGGTGGTGCTGCCCATTGTAATCGTATTTATATGCCTGCAGAAATACATAGTCAGCGGTCTGACAGCTGGCTCAGTCAAAGGGTGAGAGGAGTATAAAAGATGCAGAAAAGCCTTGGAGAAATCATGCACGGCCTATCCGGCGAGAGCCTGGCCCGTGAGGAAGAATTATTTGAAAACATGCCGGTATTTCCCAGAATCAGCCGGTCAAAGAACCTGACCATGCTGCTGGTGCATAAGGTGAAATCGTGTACGAATGTTCCAAAGGGATGCGATATCCTGGCAGAGGGCGTGTACGTGGATGAAAATCATACATACAGGTATCTGGATTACCGCCATGTGTTTACGGAAAAGCCCAACCGCGGGAACCTGTCCATCCGGCTCAGGTTTGTAAATGAAAACACGCTCCGGGTCACCATGGCAGAGGGATTTTTTGTGCCGGAGAACAGAACGGAAATGATTCAGGACATGAAAGAGACTGAATGCAGCGTAACCTGTTCTGAGACGGAGAATCAGATTGTAATGTCAACCAGGTGCGTGACAGCGGTGATTCAGAAGAATCCATGGAACCTGTCGGTTAAAAACAGGCATGGGGAGGTTATTTACCGCCAGTTCGGGAAGGACAGCCATTCCTTCATGCCCTATGAGATATGCCCCATGGGATTTTTATTTGACAGGAACACAAAGGAACAGTATGCCTGCGAATCGGCATGGTCTGAACCTTATGAACAGTTCTACGGTCTGGGAGAGAATTTTACGTCCGTGTCAAGAAAGGGCCGTCTCTTCGATTTGTGGAACACCAATTCCCTTGGAGTGAACACAGAGAGGGGATATAAATACATTCCCTTTTATATAAGTTCCAGGGGATACGGGATTTTTTATAATACCTCCAGGAAAATACGGTGCGATTTGGGGGCCACTTTATCCAAGGCAAACTATACCATGGTGGAAGGAACAATACTGGACTATTTTCTGATGGAGGGGGACAGGCTTAAGGACATTATTCCCGCGTATCACAGGCTGACAGGGCTGCCTGCTGTGCCGCCCAAATGGTCCTTCGGCATCTGGATGAGTAAAATCAGCTATGGCACCAGAGAGGAAGTGGAGCGGGTGGCAAAACAGATGAGAAGCAGAAAGCTGCCCTGCGATGTCATTCACATTGATACGGACTGGTTCACGGAAAACTGGGTGTGCGACTGGAAGTTTGATGAAAGGAAATTCCCCCGGGTGGAAGAGATGATTGATAAGCTCCACCGGGACGGATTTAAACTGTCCCTCTGGCAGCTTCCCTATATTGAACGGGGAAAGACCTCCTGTGAGGTATACGATGAGGCGGCGGCCAATGGATATTTTGCCGCAGGTCCGGACGGGGACCTTAAGTTTCCCCATGGCCTTATTGATTTTACCAACCCGGAAGCAGTCCGTTGGTATAAGGAAAAGCTGATAAAGCCCCTGCTCCGGAAGGGCGTGGATGTCATCAAGGCTGACTTTGGGGAATCCGCCCCGGCGTTCTTTCAGTATGCGGGCGCCGACGGCAGGGATATGCATAATCTGTATGCCCTGCTGTACAATAAGGCTGCCTATGAGGCGGCCATGGAAGAACTGGGAGAAGAAAAAGCCCTTATATGGGCCAGAAGCGCCTGGGCCGGTTCCCAGAAATATCCGGTTCACTGGGGAGGGGATGCGGGGACGGATTTTGGAAGCCTTGCAAGCTCTTTAAAGGGATGCCTGAACCTTTCATTAAGCGGTATACCCTTCTGGTCCAGCGACATAGGGGGATTCTGGTTTGAGAGCAGCCGGGAGCTTTATATCCGGTGGCTGGAATTCGGCATGTTCTGCTCCCACGCCAGATTTCACGGGTTTTATTCCAGGGAGCCATGGGATTTTGGACAGCAGGCCGTTGATATTTACAGAAAATATGCAGGTCTGCGCTACCGCCTGATTCCCTACATCTACAATGAGGCACTGACTGTCCGGGAGGAGGATACCCTGATACACAGGCCGGTGTTCTATGACTATCCCACGGATTTTAATACAGCCGGACTGGATACCCAGTATCTGTTTGGAAAAGAGCTTATGGTGATTCCTGTGTTAAATGAGGACAATACCGTTAGAATCTACCTTCCCCAGGGCCAATGGACGGATTTTTACGATGACGGGATTGTGGAAGGCGGGAAGTGGTTGGAACAGGTGGTTCCCCTGGATAAGATACCGGTCTATGTGAGGGAGAACGCCATCATTCCTATGGGGCCTGAGATGGAATATATAGGACAGAAGGCGGATGACCAGTGGGAAATCCACTGTTATCCCATGACGGGCAAGGGCAGGTTCTGTTCCTATGAACACGGATTTACCGTTGACATGGACGGACTGGGCGGCAAAGTCCTTATACGCTGTACCAGGACGGATATGGACCTTACCTTTGTGGTCCATAATGTCTGCCCGGCCAGGGTCCAGGCAGGAGGACAGGACATTGATTTCAGGATGGACCACGGAATGGCCTGTATCCATGCAGGCAGTCTGCTGCATGACAGCGATATAACCATGGTCATTGAGAGAGGGGAGTAGGAAGTGGCATATTATACAATACCCAGATATGAGGGGAAGACAGAGGGAAACCGCATCATATGGGAGACAGCGGGAGAGCTGGTCTATATTGAACCATACGGAAAGGATGCCATACGGTTCCGTTCCAGCAAAAGCCTCCGGATTGATGAGGGGCTTAACTGGACCCTGGAGGAGCCTGCCTGTCCCGGGGAAGTATCCATAGAGGCGGATGATGAAAAGGCCAGGATAACAAACGGAAAGATTCAGGTAACCATAACAGGAGACGGCACGGTCACCTACCGGAATACCAGGACCGGAAAGGTGCTTCTGGAGGAATATTGGATTGACGGAAGGGTGCACACAGCGCCCCTTCGCAGGGCAAGGGAATACAGGGTCACCTCCGGCAGCCAGTTTAAGATAAGCCTGTACTTTAAGGCGGAGCCGGGTGAACATTTTTACGGTATGGGCCAGGACGCCAACGACTGCTTTGACCTAAAGGGAAGTACGGTGGAGCTGCTGCAGAAGAACGGAAAATGCACCATTCCTTATACCTATTCTTCCAGGGGATACGGATTCATATGGAATAATCCGGCCATAGGCCGCGCCGAGTTTGTCAACAACCATACCATGTGGCATGTGCAGTGCGCAAAGCAGATTGACTATGTGGTCATAGCAGGGGACACGCCGGGGGAAATCAATGAAAAATTCACCGCCATAACAGGCCGGGCCCCCATGTTGCCTGAATGGGCAGCCGGTTTCTGGCAGTGCAAGCTGCGCTATGAAACACAGGAGGAGCTGCTCCAGGTGGCCAGGGAGTATAAAAGAAGAGGGCTCCCCATTTCAGTCATAGTCATTGATTATTTCCACTGGACCATGCAGGGGGAATGGAAGTTTGACCCTGAGAAGTGGCCTGATCCAAAGGCCATGGTCAGTGAGCTTGCGTCCATGGGAATCAAACTGATGGTGTCCATCTGGCCCACCATAGACCCAAGGAGTGAGAATTATGCATATATGAGGGAGCATAATTACATACTCAGGGGTGAGCGGGGCGTGGATGTGGTATTCATGTTTTTTGGACCCCAGACCTATGTGGATACCACCCATCCGGGCGCCCGGGAGTTTTTCTGGTCCAGGGCAAAGGAGAATTACTACGATTATGGCATACGCACCTTCTGGCTGGATGAGGCGGAGCCGGAGATGCGGCCCTACGATTACGACAATGTGCGCATGTACCTTGGGAATGGGGAGGAGGTCAGCAATATCTACTGCGTGGGTTATGCTAAAGCATTTTATGACGGCCTGAAAGCCCAGGGCGAGGAAGTGTGCAATCTGGTCAGGTGTGCATGGCTGGGCTCCCAGCGGTATGGAATCGTACTGTGGTCTGGCGACATTGCCTCCACCTTTGACAGTCTGAGGAAACAGCTGAAGGCAGGGCTTAACGTGGCCATGTGCGGGATTCCCTGGTGGACAACGGACATCGGCGGTTTTATTAACGGGGACCCGGAGTCGGAAGAATTCCGGGAGCTGATGATAAGATGGTTTGAGTTCGGCGTATTTTGCCCTATATTCCGCCTGCACGGATTCAGGCTGCCCTATCCGGTAAGGGATATATTAAACCCGGATGGTTACTGCGGCTCAGGCGGTCCCAATGAGGTATGGAGCTTCGGGGACGAGGCATATGAAATTATACGCCGCTATATGTTTATCAGGGAAGAATTGCGGCCGTATATCATGGAGCAGATGAAGCTAGCGTCAGAAGACGGAACACCGGTCATGCGTCCTCTGTTCTATGATTTCAGCGGGGACGGAAACGTATATGACATAGGAGACGAGTACATGTTCGGGCCGGACCTTCTGGTGGCCCCGGTGGTGGAGCCGGGAGCCAGGAAACGGATGGTCTACCTGCCGGAGGGCTGCAGGTGGAAGGATGCTGGAAACAGCACGGTATATGACGGCGGAAGGTGGATTGAGGCGGATGCGCCTTTGGATAGGATTCCGTTGTTCCTGAAGGAGAGGGGGGTGTAAGGTACGCGGACGCGGGAGGTGCCGCGTCCGTGAGAGCCGGGAACGCAGGGCGGGAGGCGGCCGTTTCCGCAGTGGGAGAGACTAGAGCGCAGAGGGCAGGAAAAACCGGGGACCGCAAAAATTACGCCGGACTCTTGATGAGTCCGGCTCCATGTTTGCTTTGCTCCGGGCGCTGAACGCCCTGCGCAACCCCGGTTTTTCCTGCCCTCTGCGCCCAAGTCTCTCCGAACTGCTCCAAAGCCGCCTCCCGCCCTGCATTCCCGGCTCTCACCCACTACATATCCATAGCGTCCGCTGTCTCTTCCTCGCCGGAGAAAGAAAATTCGCTGGCTAATATGACGGGACAGCCGGAAAGCTATCGCTTAAAGGGCTGCAATCAAAGAGGCGCAGTCCTTACGGTCCTTATTATCTACTGGTATGACGGTGACTCCGGCATACCAGTTTTTTTGCTTTGATTGGTATATAAATGATGTTGGCGCAACGATACGCAGCCTGCCCCCATTTTGGTCATGGACGGTTGCATCTTCCGCCCCCGCATCTTTTACATACCAGTCTCCCCAGAAGCTCACAGGCCCTGTCCATACACAGAACCACCGTATTGTCATACAGGAAGGAGAGAACCAGGCTGATGGACAGGGTGAGCAGGAAGGATGTGAGTATGCTGCCTGCAATTCCAAAGGACAAACCGTTTATGCCAGCCATATTGTCCACAATCCGGTGCAGCACAAGCCAGTGAACCAGCAGGATGGAAAAGCTGTACCTGCCTATGGCGGAGAGCACTGTTGGAATCGCTGCAAACAGGGTGTCTCCGTGCTTTCGGAAAAAGAGGAACAGGGCGCAGGTAAAGAGCATCTGGGGCGGTGCATTGTTGTAAACCAGCGGGCCAAGGCTTTCCGAGGCCATGATGGCAGCTGCCAGCACCAGACCCGACCCAAGGCCCGCTGTCATGAACAGGCGGTAGTGTTTCATGGCAGCCTGGGTGGTGCAGTAATATCCCAGCAGGAATATGGAGTCCCACGACGAGAGAAATGCGGGGGCAGCAAGCTGTATATGCACCAGAGGCCCGTAGGTATAGAGAAAATGCAGGATGAAAATTACTGCCACCAGCGCTTCCAGCATGGGTTCTGTCATGTGCCTTAACATGAGCCGGAAAAAGGGGGCTGCAACGTAAAACATCAGGATGATATATACCAGCCAGAAATGGGGGGTCTGGCCGCTGTCATTGGACAGGAAGCTGCGAATCAGGCTGCCCCAGTTCCCGGGATGGAGGGCGGAAATGCCGTCCACATAAAAAAAGTAAAGGAGATAATAGGCAAAACAGGGAATCAGAACCCGGACAAAGCGTCTGGAATAAAAGTGTAAGACGGATTCCTCCTTACCGCCCAGCAGAAGGGCGCCGCTGAGCATTATGAACAGCAGGTTGCAGCTCAAGCCCAGACCGGCCGCCGCCGCAAGCGCACTTCCGGCAAAGGTATGGGGAGGAAGCCCGGCATAAACAGGTTCCAGCACATGGACAAGGATGACCAGAAGGGCAGCCAGAACCCGGAGATAGTCCATGTAGACAATGCGGCCCGGCTTGTTCCGGTATCCGAGGAACAGCTCTTCCCAATAACCGGAGGATGTCCCGGCCCGCCGGATGTGAATCAGGCAGGAGCATGCTGCAAGAGCTGCTGCGGCAGCAAAGTGCTTTGGGCGGAACGGCTGGATGTGAAGGCCGTACCGAAGCTCCATGAGCATATATATAAGCGCGGTTAACATGAAAAAGGTCATACCATACCGAAGTTTCGTTCCATTCATAATAAAATGTCTCCATTGTGGCTGTCTTTTGTTGCTGCCTGCGGATACGATTCCGTCAGGTTTTTTACCAGTATACCATTAAGAGGATAAAAAACAACTGGAATATTCCATGATTTTGTATTATAATGATGCCTGCTATTTTTGGAAAGGTAGAAGATTGGGCCGGGCGCTTTATCGGAGTGGACGCCCTGGCAGCTATCGGAAGCACCACATCCCTTATATTCCTGGTGATTGGATGGCTGAACGGTCTTACCAGCGGTTTTTCCATCATGGTGGCCCAGCATTTCGGGGCCCGGAAATACGCAAGGATGCGCCACAATGTGGCCATGTCCATCTATCTGTGCCTGGCCTTTGTGCTGGTTATGACAATTGCGCTGGAAATACTGAATTATCCCATCCTCCGCCTGATGAATGCGCCGGACGGAATCATTCACGACACGGCCGGCTATATGGCGGTTATTTACGCAGGACTTTTTGCCACAGCTGCCTACAACGGGCTGGCAGCAGTCATGAGGGCTCTGGGGGACAGCCGGTCCCCTCTGTATTTCCTGATTATTTCCGCAATCATCAATGTGTTCCTGGATGTGGCATTCATTATCTGGTTCGGAATGGGAGTGGAGGGCTGCGCCTATGCCACCGTCATTGCCCAGGCTGTTTCCGCCCTGCTGTGTTTCCTCTATATTGTGAAGAAATTCGATATACTGAAGCTGGGCAGGGAGGATTTTTGCATCTCCTTTGGCACCATGGGGCGTCTGTTGTCAATCGGGATTCCCATGGGACTTCAGTTCTCCATAACAGCCATAGGCACCATCATTGTCCAGGGGGCAGTGAATGTTTTTGGGTCTGTGTACATTGCCGGTTTTTCAGCCGCGGGCAAGATACAGAACATTGTATCTACTGTATTCGTGGCGTTTGGGGCAACGGCGGCAACCTATGTGGGACAGAACCGGGGCGCAGGACGTATGGACCGTGTTCACCAGGGCGTCAAATCCATACAGGTCATGATTCTGGTATGGAGCGTGGTGATGATTCTGGTCATCCGCTTCTTTGGGGATATGCTGATTCATATTTTCATCGATTCCTCGGAGACAGCGGTAATGGATGCTGCCAGAACGTATTTCAAGGCAGTGGCATGGTGCTACCCCTTCCTGGGAAGCATCTTCCTGTACAGGAATGCCCTGCAGGGCCTGGGATACGGACTCATGCCCATGATGGGCGGCGTGTTCGAGCTGCTGGCCAGGGCAGCCATAGTGGCGGCTGCGGCAGGAAGCTTCGGCTATATGGGCGTGTGCCTGGCAGACCCGGCGGCCTGGCTGGCAGCCCTGATTCCCATTGTGCCCTATTACTTTTACAAAATCTCCAGGATTTCCCGGAAAGAAACACACGGTAGCAGAATCATGGCGGATGTGATATGATTAAAACGATTGCGGCGGCCCGGTCCTGTGCTGCCGCAGAGAAACGAGGGCGGATGATATGACGGATGTGAGACAGCTTCCGGAGGCATTCCTGTCAGAGATGCAGGAGCTTCTGGGGGAGGAGTACGGGCAGTACCTGGAAAGCTTTAAAGAGGAGTGGAAGCCCGGACTCAGGGTAAATACATGGAAGGCAAAGCCCCAGGAGCTGGCAAAGCTGGTGCCGTGGAACCTGGAGCCGGTGCCGTGGACAGACAATGGCTTCTACTATGACGGGACGCTGGATGAGGAGGTATTAAGGCCCTCCAAGCATCCGGCTTACTATGCGGGACTTTATTACCTCCAGGAACCCAGCGCCATGACTCCGGCCGCAATGCTGCCTGTGGCTCCGGGAGACAGGGTGCTGGACCTCTGCGCTGCTCCGGGAGGAAAGAGCACGGAGCTGGCTTCAAGGCTTAAGGGCCAGGGTATGCTTGTGTCCAATGACATCAGCTATTCCAGGGCCAGGGCTCTGCTCAAAAATCTGGAGCTGGCCGGGGCAGCCAATATCTGCGTTACCAGTGAGACGCCTGAAAAGCTGGCCTGCGTGTGGCCGGAATTTTTTGATAAAATACTTGTGGACGCCCCTTGTTCCGGGGAAGGCATGTTCCGCCGGGATGAGAATATGGTTAGGGATTGGCTGGAAAAGGGACCGGAATATTATGCGCCCGTCCAGCGCCGTATACTTTCCCAGGCAGTTTCCATGCTCAGGCCGGGCGGGTACATGCTCTACTCTACCTGTACATTTTCCAGGCAGGAGGATGAGGAGAATGTCTCCTATGTGCTGAAGGAATTTCCCCAGATGGAATTGTGCTGTCTGGACCTTGATAAAGTGCCGGGAGCCTGCGGCGGCTTCGGGCTCTCTGGCTGTATGCGTCTGTTTCCCCACCGCTTAAGAGGCGAAGGGCATTTCCTGGCCCTGATGCGTAAACGGGGCGGGGATGACGGGGGGACCCGGGCAGCTCAGATTAGGACTTCCGGGACTGCGGACAAGGAAAAGGAGCTGGATGCATTTTTAAGGCAGTGCAGCGTGGAATGGGATTACAGCAGAATCGTTATACACCAGGACAATGCCTACTATCTGCCGGAAGGGCTTGCGTGGAACCTGCCCCTCAGATTCCTGCGCACGGGCCTGCTTTTGGGAGAGATAAAAAAAGGGCGGTTTGAACCATCCCAGGCCCTGGCCATGTCCTTACAGGCCGGACAGTTTCCGGCTGCTGTCAGTTTTTGTGCGGATGACAGCCGGATTCTCCGCTACCTGAAAGGGGAGACCATTTCCCTGGAAGGAGGGGAAGGTCCGGTAAAGGGATGGTGCCTGGCAGCCATGGAGGGCTATGCGCTGGGCTGGGCCAAGGGTACGGGCATGAGTCTGAAGAATAAGTACTATCCCGGCTGGAGATGGCAGTAGCCGGGCGGACATACCGGAAGGAAAATAACGCAGTGGGAGGAAATGAACCGATGGCTGATAAGGGCAGGAAAAGTGAGCAGATGCGCCTGGACCGGTTTCTGGCTGAAATGGGTTACGGAACCCGTACCCAGGTAAAGGATATGGTGAAAAAAGGCCGGGTCCGGATAAACGCAGAAGCGGTAAAGGCCGCGGACCGGAAGGTGAATCCGGAGACAGACCTTATAGAAGTGGACCGGAGCAGGGTGGCTTATGCCAGGATGGAATACTATATGCTCAACAAGCCCCGGGGCGTGGTGTCCGCTACCGAGGACAGAAAATATCCCACTGTGGTGGGGCTTATACGGGAAGCTCTGCGAAAAGACCTGTTTCCGGTGGGGCGGCTGGACATTGACACCGAGGGTCTTCTTCTCATCACCAATGACGGAGAGCTGGCCCATAATCTGCTGTCGCCTAAAAAGCATGTGGACAAGGTGTATCTGGCCCATGTATCGGGCGGACTCCCGGAGAACGCAGTAAGGCGTTTTGAGGAGGGAATCGGGCTGGAGGACGGCACCGTGACCCTTCCTGCAAAGCTTAAGATACAGGGGGCTGCGGGCACGGAGAAGGAGCTGCAGGAAGTCCTGGTAACCATCAGGGAGGGAAAGTTCCACCAGATTAAGCGGATGTTTGAGGCGCTGGGATGCAGGGTGGAGTATCTGAAGCGCATGTCCATGGGGCCCCTTGTGCTGGACCCGGAGCTGGAGCCGGGGGAATACCGTCCTCTGACTCCGGAGGAGGAGACTTCCATAAAGGATTGCGGGAACCGCAGAAACCGTGTATAACTATATAAGAGTCACAGAATACTTGCCAACATGTTTATAGACAGAGGAAAATGGGGAAAGATGAAGTTAAACAGGAAAAAAGCAGTTATATTTGATTTGGACGGCACCCTGGTGGATTCCATGTGGATGTGGAAGGCCATAGACATAGAATACCTGGCCAGGTTTGGCCTTAGCTGCCCGGATGACCTGCAGAAGGAAATCGAGGGCATGAGTTTCTCTGAGACCGCGGTGTATTTTAAGGAACGGTTCCGGTTAAAGGAGTCTTTGGATGAGATAAAGGATGCCTGGATTCAGATGTCCATCGAGAAATACAGGAAGGAAGTACCCCTGAAGCCGGGAGCCAGGGCGTTTCTGGAGTTTATATCGGGAAAAGGACTGGTGGCGGGTATTGCCACCAGCAACGGAAGGGCCATGGTGGATGCGGTGCTGGATTCCCTGGATATCCGCAGATACTTTAAGGTGGTGGCAACGGCCTGCGAGGTGGCTGCCGGTAAGCCTGCCCCGGACATATACCTGAATGTGGCGGAGCGCCTTCAGGTGGCGCCGGAGGACTGCGTGGTGTTTGAGGATGTGCCTGCAGGCATTCAGGCCGGCAAGAATGCGGGCATGACCGTATTTGCTGTGGAGGATGCCTTTTCCATGGAGATGAAGGCGGAGAAGGAACAGCTGGCAGATTACTATATCAGGGATTATTTTGAATTGTTGGATGGAGCGGCAGGATGAAAAACGATTATTTACCCATGAACCGGAATGATATGAGCATAAGGGGATGGAAGCAGTGCGACTTCGTGTATGTGTCCGGGGACGCCTATGTGGACCATCCCTCCTTTGGCACGGCCATCATATCGCGGCTGCTGGAGGCCCATGGATATAAGGTGGGCATTATTGCGCAGCCGGACTGGAAGGATAAAAAGAGCATTGAAGTGCTGGGAAGACCCAGGCTGGGATTCCTGGTATCGGCTGGAAACATGGATTCCATGGTAAACCACTATTCCGTGTCAAAGAAACGCCGGAAGGAAGACTCCTATACACCGGGCGGCGTCATGGGCAAACGGCCCGACTATGCAGTGGTGGTGTACTGCAACCTGATACGGTCCGTGTATAAGGATGTGCCTGTCATTATAGGAGGAATCGAGGCCAGCCTGCGCCGTCTTGCCCATTATGACTATTGGTCGGATAAACTGAAGCGCTCCGTACTGCTTGATTCCCAGGCAGACCTGATATCCTATGGCATGGGAGAACGGTCCATTGTGGAGATTGCCGATGCACTGGACAGCGGTCTGGACGTGAAGGACATCACCTTCATTGACGGTACGGTTTATAAGACAAAAAGCCTGGAATCGGTTTATGATTATAAAATGCTCTCTGATTATGAGGAGCTTTTAAAGGATAAGAAGGAGTACGCAAAGAGCTTCTATATCCAGTACAGCAATACGGACCCATTTTCCGGCAAACGGCTGGTGGAGCCTTATGGAAACCAGCTTTTTGTGGTACAGAATCCGCCGTCCAAGCCCCTGAGCCAGGAGGAGATGGATGAGGTCTATCATCTTCCCTACATGAGAAACTACCATCCGTCTTACCAGGAGCTTGGAGGCGTGCCTGCCATCCGGGAAATCAAGTTCAGTCTGATTAGCAACCGCGGATGTTTTGGCGCTTGCAGCTTCTGTGCCCTGACCTTCCATCAGGGCCGTATTATCCAGGCCCGAAGCCATGAATCCCTGGTGGAGGAGGCAAAGCTTCTGACAGAGGAGCCGGATTTCAAGGGATATATCCATGACGTGGGGGGACCAACGGCGGATTTCCGTTTCCCGGCCTGTGAAAAGCAGCTGACCAGGGGGGCATGTCCCGGCCGCCAGTGCCTTTTTCCGGAGCCCTGCAAGAATCTGCGGGCCGACCACAGCGATTACATTGCTCTTTTGAGGAAGCTGAGGGCCCTTCCCAAGGTGAAGAAGGTGTTCATCCGTTCCGGCATCCGCTTTGATTATGTACTGGCGGATTCCAACCGGAAATTTCTGCGGGAACTGTGCGAGTTCCATGTCAGCGGACAGCTTAAGGTGGCGCCGGAGCATGTGGCGGACAAGGTGCTGACGCGTATGGGAAAGCCGAAGAACAGCGTTTACCGCCAGTTTGTGAAGGAGTATAAGGAGATGAACCAGAGGCTGGGCAAGGAACAGTACCTGGTGCCTTATCTTATGTCCTCCCATCCCGGCTCCTCCATGAAGGAGGCGGTGGAGCTGGCTGAGTATCTCAGGGATTTGGGGTATATGCCGGAGCAGGTGCAGGACTTTTATCCCACCCCGTCCACCATTTCCACTTGCATGTACTACACTGGATATGACTGCAGAACCATGGAACAGGTCTATGTGCCGGTCAATCCCCATGAAAAGGCCATGCAGAGAGCCCTGATTCAGTACAGGAACCCCAAGAATTATGATTTGGTGACAGAAGCCCTTAAGATTGCTGGGCGTACGGATTTGATTGGATATGACCGGAAATGCCTGATTCGTCCAAGGGACGGATACAGGGGCGGGACGGCAGGCGCAGCAGCGGGAAAGGGTACGGGGACCGGGCGTAAGCCGGCGGACCCGGGAAGCCGCGGCCAGAAGCTGCCGGGCTCCGGAAGACCTAAGAAGACCATACGCAACATCCACAAAAAGAAAGGAACGTGACAGGTATGAAGATTGCTGTAGTGACCGGAGCGTCTTCCGGTATGGGCAGGGAAACCATCATCCAGCTGTGGGAACATTTCAAAGGCTTTGACGAGATATGGATTATAGCCAGGAGAAGGGAACGGATGGACGAACTGGACCGCCAGATAGGGGTTCCCCTGCGCAAATTCGCGCTGGACCTTACAGAGGAACGGGACAGGGACGTGCTTGGGCGGGCGCTGAGCGCCAGAAAGCCCCAGGTAAAGTTTCTGGTCAATGCAGCAGGCTTTGGTATGATTGGTCAGGTGGAGGAACTGGGGTTAAAGTGCGAGACGGATATGGTTGCCCTGAACTGCGAGGCTCTGTGCGCCGTAACCCGTATGGTGCTGCCCTATATGGAATGCAACAGCCGGATTATCCAGTATGCATCTTCAGCGGCCTTCCTGCCCCAGCCCGGATTTGCCATCTATGCAGCCACAAAATCCTTTGTCCTCAGTTACAGCAGGGCTTTGAACCAGGAGCTGCGCAGCAGGAGAATCTATGTGACGGCCGTGTGCCCCGGTCCGGTCAAGACGGAGTTCTTTGACATTGCCGAGTCCACGGGCGTGATTCCGCTTTATAAGCAGCTGGTCATGGCAAATCCCAGACGGGTGGTCCAAAAGGCTATCCGGGACAGCATAGCAGGCAGGGAGCTATCCGTCTACGGCATTACCATGAAAGCCTTCCGGCTGCTGTGTAAGGTGGTTCCCCACCGCCTGCTGCTGTCAGCCATGAGTTTCATGAATGAATAATCATCTACGAAGGAGTGTCCCCATATGCAGACACTGACGATTACCCAGAACGAGGCAGGGCAGCGGCTGGACAAGCTGCTTACAAAATATCTGAACCAGGCCGGCAAGGGTTTTATCTATAAAATGATGCGGAAAAAAAATATAACGCTGAATGGAAAGAAATGTGATGGTTCCGAACGGCTGGAAGAGGGGGACCAGGTTAAGCTGTTCCTCTCAGATGAAACCATAGAAAAGTTCTCTGTTCCGGATACCGGCGGATATACGGAACGGCCGGGAGACGGAAAGGGCGCAGCCCCGTGGCCCGATGAGAAGCGGGAAAGGGCACGGGGAACACGCGGGGAACCGCGGGGAACCGGGGAATGTGAGGGAAGGAGACATCTGGACATTGTCTATGAGGACCAGCACATCCTGGTGGTGAACAAGCCATCCGGCATGCTGTCGCAAAAGGCCAAGGACAGCGACATGTCCATGAACGAGTACATCCTTAATTATCTGATTGATTCCGGAAAGCTTCCCATATCCCAGCTGCGCACCTTCAAGCCGTCTATCTGCAACCGCCTGGACAGAAATACCAGCGGATTGGTGGTGGCCGGAAAATCCCTGGCAGGTCTTCAGGTAATGAATGAGGTCTTTAAGGACCGGAGCATACACAAGTACTACCAGTGCCTGGTTGCCGGTGAGATAAAGGAGAAGCAGCTGATTGCAGGATTCCTAAAAAAAGACGGGAGCACCAATACGGTGAGCATCTATCCGCTGGAAGTGGAGGACAGTGTGCCCATCATGACAGAATACCTGCCTCTGGCAGGCAGCGGAAGATTTACGCTGCTGCAGGTGACCCTGATTACCGGAAGAAGCCATCAAATCCGCGCCCACCTGGCATCCACCGGCCATCCCATTGTGGGTGACTATAAGTATGGAAGCCGCGGCCTGAATGACACAGTGAAGAAAAAGTACGGGGTCCGGTCCCAGCTCCTTCATTCCTGGAGGCTGGTCATGCCTGAAACCCTTCCTGCGCCGCTGGAGCAGCTGAGGGGGAAGGAGTTTTCCGCCGGTCTGCCCGGGATATTCAGAGCGGTCATGGAGGGGGAAGGGATTGGGATGCCCTCCGAAAGACAGGAGGGTTCCTGACCCGGGAGGGAAGGTTTATCCCGGACCGGGGCAGGGAATTCTTGACAGGAATTCATCTTTGGGTTATGCTAGATAATGTTTGAAAATAAGGATTTTTCAGGCATGTTTATGTACAAGTAAAAACAGCTTTTTGGCCGGCAATGGCCTGAGGCTGGAGAAATGAGAGGGATATATCAGATGGGAAAGATTATACTGACCGGTGACCGCCCCACAGGACGGCTTCACGTAGGACATTATGTAGGCTCCTTAAAACGCAGGGTGGAGCTGCAGAATTCAGGAGAGTTTGATGAAATTTATATCATGATAGCCGATGCCCAGGCGCTGACCGACAATGCAGACAATCCGGAAAAGGTGCGCCAGAATATTATAGAGGTGGCTTTGGACTACCTGGCATGCGGACTGGACCCGGAGAAATCCGTTCTGTTCATCCAGTCACAGGTGCCCGAGCTGTGCGAGATGACATTTTACTATATGGATTTAGTGACCGTATCCAGGCTTCAGCGCAATCCCACTGTAAAGTCTGAGATTCAGATGCGTAATTTTGAGGCCAGCATTCCTGTGGGCTTTTTCACATATCCAATCAGCCAGGCAGCGGATATCACTGCCTTTAAGGCAACCACTGTTCCGGTAGGCGAGGACCAGGCGCCCATGATTGAGCAGACCAGGGAAATTGTACACAAATTTAACAGTGTCTACGGGGAGACTCTGGTAGAGCCGGACATCCTTCTGCCGGACAATAAGGCGTGTCTGCGCCTGCCTGGCGTAGACGGCAAGGCCAAGATGAGCAAATCCCTTGGAAACTGTATTTACCTGTCTGATTCCGAGGAGGAGGTAAAGAAAAAAATCATGTCCATGTTCACCGACCCAAACCATCTGAGGGTGGAGGACCCGGGACAGGTGGAGGGAAATCCGGTGTTTATTTATCTGGATGCATTCTGCCGGGATGAGCATTTTGAAACATATCTGCCGGATTACAAGAACCTGGATGAGCTGAAGGCCCATTACACCAGAGGCGGTCTGGGCGATGTGAAGGTGAAGCGGTTCCTCAACAGCGTGCTTCAGGATGAACTGCGGCCAATCCGTGAGCGCCGCAGGGAAATTGCCAAGGACATTCCTGCAGTTTACCGTATCCTGGAGGAAGGCAGCCGCAAGGCGGAACAGAAGGCGGCCGAGACTCTGGCAGAGATGAAGAGGGCTATGAAAATCAACTATTTTGAGGATAAGGAGCTGATTGCAGAACAGGCTGAGCGGTTCAGGACTGAGATGCGATAGGCTTTAGCAGAGGAAAATAAAGGGATAAAGGCTCCGGCGGAAAAGGCCGGGGTCTTTTTCTGTTACATGGTACCACATCAACAAAATCCAGCAGAATTTTTCGGAAAAAACCATTGACTCTGCCCTTAGGTCAGAGATTATACTTGTAGCAGATTCGAATCAGGTAAACAGTAAATGAATGGAGGAGCGTAACATGCTGACCATAGGACAGATGTCAAAAGTATGCGGGGTGAGTGTGAAGACACTGCGTCATTATGATAAGATAGGCCTTTTAAAGCCCCAAAAAACAGATGAGATAAACGGATACCGGTACTATGAGGATGCTCAGATTGGCACCATGCTTTTGATTGGAAGGCTGAAACGCTATGGTTTCTCCCTTACGGAAATCCAGAGTCTGCTTACCATCCCGGACAGCAGGGAATTGCTGCGGCAGCTGCACAAACAAAGGTTCCGCCTGGAGCGGCAGATGGAGCATATCTCCATAACCATCAGGGAAATGGGGTATCATCTGGAAGAGTTTGAAAGGACAGGTGACATTATGAGTTATCAGAACAATTATGAGATTCAGATAAAGGAAGCAGAGGAGCAGGTCCTCATTACACAGAGGCATAAAATGTCAGTGGAGGAATTCGGCACATATTACGGAAAGATATATGAAAAGATTGCCAGGGAGCACCTGACCATAAACGGGGTGGTCATGGCCATCTATCACGACCAGGAATTTGACCCGGCCTACAGCGATATTGAGCTGGGAGTGGGGATTACGGAGCGGGAAAAGGCTGATTTTGTCATGCAGGGATGCCTGTGTGCAACTACCATTCACAAGGGAGCGTATTCCGGACTGCCGGATGCATACGGCGCCATCGTGGCCTGGATTAACGCCAACGGCTATCACATGAATGGGATGCCCTATGAGATTTACCGCAAGACCCAGTTTGACAAGCTCCCGCCGGATGAGTGGGTGACAGAGATTTTCTTCCCGGTGAAAAAGTAAAGAACAGGGAGGCCGCAAAGGCCTCTTGATTTTGCAGGGCCTTGTTTTGAATTTTATGAAGATATCCTTAATATACAGGGCCCGCCATTGACTTGCCTTCTTTGGTCCAATATACTGGATAATATAGTAAATTTTGTCCGGGCAAGGGAATAGCGGGGCGGACTGCTGAACAAAGGGCGCACTGGAATGGGATGGGGAGGATATATGGCACAGCATGAAATCATGAAGGGCAGGTACAGCAGATACAGACTGTTCTGGACAAAGGATATTTATGACAGACAGGGGACCGGACGCCTGTTTCTGTCAGCAGTCAGGGATAACTGTGACTCTCCGGTACTGCGCGGTGACTCCCCGGTACTGTGCGCGGACTCCCCTGTACTGCGCGCGGACTCCCGGGCTGCCGCCGTGAACATGTCAGAGGCAGCACTGGCATTGGAACAATATAATGACAGCCTGGAACGGATTGTGTATGGGAAAAAGGAGGAACGAAAGCTGTACCTGGGAAACGGATGCAGCCTTACAGCCTGCAAAGACCATGAGCTGGAGCTCTCACCCATGTTTGGCAACTGTCTGGTAAAGCGTCTGCCGGAGGGAACGGTGTTTGGCTGCTTAAGGCGCCATAAGGGATATCTCCAGACGGCAGGTCTGATTTGCAGGGAGGACAGACGGCCTGCGCTTATGAACCTATTGGCATCCAGCGGCGTTGGGCGTATCACCAGGGCGGGTACCATGTCGTCACCGTTTGCAGGAGAGGCACACGATGGGGAATATGCCCTGAGAAGATATGTAAGATTTGTCAGTCAGGAACAATGACAGCGTGTATGGAAACCATAGAAGCGGCTATGGGACATAAAGGAGGAGTCATATGGCATTGGAGTATCGCTTTGCCGTCAGGGATGATTTGGATTTTCTTGTCCGGATGCGGATAAGGGATTTAAAGATGTTTTCCCAGTGTGAGGCAGGAACGGAATTGGAGGAATCCATACGGGGGTTTTACGGGAATAAAATGAAGGAAAATGCCTGTCATACACTTTTGGGATATTCAGGAAAAGAGCTGGCCGCCACGGCCACCCTGTACTTTTACGATGTGCTGCCGTCCAATGAGAATCCCAGGGGACGTGTGGGACAGATTACCAATGTGTGGGTGGATGAGGCATTTCGCTGTCAGGGCATTGCCACACGGATGGTGGAGAGACTGATGGAAAAGGCCGGGAAAGAGGCTGGAATGGTATGTCTGAATTCCTCCGAACAGGCTCTGGGGATGTACAGGAGGATGGGATTTTCGGCTAAAGAGAGGTACCTGGTTTACTATTTTAACTGATGGTGTATAAGTGTTCGCGATGGGGATGGAGAACCGGAGGACAGAATATGGGGAATGAGGATAGAAAGGACAGGGAAAATGACCAGCCAATGAAACGGCTGCTTATATGGGGAGCGGGCGACCAGGGAATTGTGACCCTGGATTGCGCGTTGGCCATGAAGAGATACAGCTGTATTGATTTCATGGAATTAAAGGAAAAGGGACACCGTCCCATTCCGGGCTCCCGGATATTCAGGGAAGAAGGGAATTTGTGGGATGTCATGAAATCCTATGATGAGGTAATCGTTGCCACGGGCAGCAATGATTTGCGTGAGAAGAAAATTTCCAGGCTTAAGTCCCTGGGTATTCCGCTGGCTGTAATCATTCATCCAACGGCAGTTATAAGTCCTCTTTCCAGAATAGAAAAGGGCTGTACCATACATGCCGCTGCCGTGATAAATGCATGTGCATCCATAGGAACAGGCTGCATCATAAATACCCAGGCTGATATTGAACACGACTGTGCGGTGGAGGACTATGTAAACGTCTGTCCCAAGGTGTCCATGGCAGGTCACACCATTGTGGGGAGAAAAACATTTCTGGGCATCGGATGCACAATCATAGATGGAATTAGGATTGGAATGGAGGCCACTGTGGGGGCAGGGGCCGTGGTGGTGCGGGATGTACCCGACTATGCGGTGGTGGCGGGTGTTCCTGCAAAGGATATAAGAAAATCTGCAGATTGAAACAATGAGTACAGATTTGCACCGGATGCAGGTAACGGCTATGAATTATGAAACTGGCTTTAATGGTGATGATGCTCCTTTTGGTGGCAACCGGTATCCCGGCAGCCCGTTTCACTGCCGAAAGATTCTGTGTGCCCCTTTATCTCCTTCATGGATTTATCCTTAAATTCATCCAGCGTAGCCTGGGGGTCCGCGGTAAGGAGTTCCTGAATGGCATAATACTTGCCCAGAGACATTCCGTGCTGGTGGGCTTCCTCGCACATATGGCTGTCCACGCTTGCATACTCTGCCTGTACGCCGTGGCACTGCATTAAGGCCGTGTCCACGCATTCCTGAAGGCTTGAGAGCATCTGGTGGTTGCCGTCTTTTGTCTCCAGGGTGATGGATACAAGGGCGCCGTTCTTCAGATACTGCTGCATGGCATCGCTGCCCAGCAGAAGCGCCAGCGCTTCTTCGTATTCCAGATGTTTAAGCGAAAGAGACCGGAGGACGGTGTCGCTCTCCTCCCCGTAAGTGGTCTGGTCCACCACCTTACCCCAGCGGTTAATGTCCAGCTCAATGCTGGGATTCACATCAATGCTGATGACGGCTGCTTCTGTGTAGTACAGGCTGTAGCCGCCCAGGCCGCT
The DNA here is from genome assembly GCF_005845215.1 of Clostridium sp. 1001271st1 H5. Classification (GTDB taxonomy): domain Bacteria; phylum Bacillota; class Clostridia; order Lachnospirales; family Lachnospiraceae; genus Enterocloster. The sequence continues at coordinate 223,383 of NZ_SPHO01000004.1, read as the reverse complement.
GGTGGCAAAGAGCAGAAAACAGGCAAGAGATACGGCCCACTTCATTTTGCGGGAGGCCGGTTTTCTGCTGCGGCACATGTGTTTTAGCACATAGTCACAGGTTTGTTCCTTCAACATTTCATTACAGGCAACTGTATCAAATGCATCATGTATATTCTGTTTCACCCTCATCACCTCCCAGCATTTTTTTAAGCTCGGCTTTCGCTCTTGACAGATGTGTATATATGGTATTGACGTTTTTATGTAGGATACCAGCAATCTCCACAGCTGAATAGCCCTGGTAATAATGCAGATAGACAATGATTCTGTATTTACCGGGCAGCTTCATCACGGATTCCAGCACATGGGACAGGTCCGGCCGCTCCGTGTCAGCCATGGACATGGCTTCTTCCAGGGAGCAGGTGTGTGTCCGGAAGAAGCTGCGCAGCAAATCTTTGCACCGGTTCACGGACACCCGGATCAGCCATGCTTTTTTATGTTCTTCAGAATCAAAGGGTTCAGAAAAAAGGGCGTATTTCAAAAACACATCCTGAAACACGTCCTCTGTGTCACTTTCATTTTTCATATAGACAAAGCAGATATGTTTTACCATATCCGCGTATTGTCCAATTGTCTGCTCTACATCTGATTCCTGCCGCATAGCTGCTCCATGTGTCTGATACTGCCCATTGCAGTACTTTTTTCCTATCTGTGATGCGAACCGCAGCCGCGTCCGCGTCCGCCATGATGCCCGTTTCCGCTGTGGCAGCCGTATCCTGAGGCGCCGGAGGGAGATGTGCGCCCATGGTTCCCGTCCGGGCATACCCAGTCTCCGTCCTCGGTCCAGTGGCCGTCACAGTCACCATGTTCGTGGCTCCTGCAGTATTCATAATCCGTACAATCCGCATATCCTCTGGGACAGGTCCAGTCAGCGCCCCATGCAAGGCTGCTTCCTGCTGCGGTTAACAGGATGCCTGTGGCTGCTGCTGTCATTATAGTTCTGATTTTCATGTATTTCAATCTCCTTTTTTAATTGGTTCATTACTAATACGATTGGCAGGGGAGAATCCTTTCAACTATTTGAAATCCTTTTTAAATATTTTTCCGGCCGGGCAATACGCTTGTGAAAGTTCCGTGATTTTGATATACTTACCTAATGTACAGGCTTTAGACATACAATCTGAAATACATAAAAAGGAATGAAATGACATGGGTACCTGGAATTCCAGAGGCTTAAGGGGGTCCACCCTTGAAGATTTGATTAACCACACCAACGATATGTACAGGGAGAAGAAGCTGGCGCTGATACAGAAGATACCGACTCCCATTACTCCCATAGAAATTGATAAATCCAGCCGCCACATCACCCTGGCCTATTTTGACCAGAAGAGTACAGTGGACTATATCGGGGCTGTACAGGGGATTCCGGTGTGTTTTGATGCAAAGGAATGCGCGGTAAAGACATTTCCTCTTCAGAACATCCATCCCCACCAGATTGAGTTCATGCGGGAATTTAAGGAACAGGGCGGCATTGCATTTATTATTCTCTATTTTACCGGCCTGGACGAGATATATTATCTGCCTTTTGAGCAGATAGAAGGATTCTGGAAGCGGATGGAGGACGGGGGGAGAAAGAGCTTTACCTACGATGAGGTGGACAAGAGCTGGCGGGTCCGTTCCCACGCAGGCTTTCTGGTACACTATCTGGAGGAAATACAAAAAGACCTGGAAAAATCTGATTGACAGCCCCATGAATTTCTTCTATAATGGAACAATCACGTTAATGAATTAGCACTTTACCATAGGAAAGTAAACAAGGGTGAAAGTGGACGAAAAAGCATAAAGGCAGGGAACGGGATGGCAGGGAATAATCGGTTGATTCATACGCCGGAGGGCGTAAAGGACAGTTATAACGGGGAATGCAGGAAGAAGCTGGCAGTTCAGGAAAAGATTCTGGATACCTTTTACCTGTACGGATATGAGCATATCCAGACTCCGAGTTTTGAATATTTTGATATTTTCAGCAAGGACAGGGGAAGCGTGCCGGACAGGGAGATGTTTAAGTTCTTTGACAGGGATAACAACACCCTGGTGCTGAGGCCGGATATGACACCGGCTGTTGCCCGCTGCGTTGCCAAGTATTTTATGGACGATGATATGCCCTTGCGGCTGTGCTATCTGGAACGCACCTTTAAGAATAACAGCAGCTACCAGGGACGCCTTAAGGAACGGGCCGAAACAGGGGCTGAGCTGATAGGGGATGATTCCGAGGACGCGGATGCCGAGATGATAGCCATGGTCATTGACAGCTTAAGGCAGGCAGGACTTAAGGAGTTCCAGGTGGAACTGGGACAGGTGGCATTTTACAGGAGCCTTCTTAAGGAGGCCGGACTGGAAGAGGATGTGGAGGAGGAGCTGAACCAGTACATTGAAAATAAAAACTATTTTGCTGTGGAGGGGCTGCTTAAGAACCAGCCCATGGACGAGGGGCTTAAACAGGCATTTCTGAAGCTGCCGGAACTGTTTGGCTCCCTGGAGCAGATGCAGGAGGCAAAGAAGCTTACCTCCAATCCCGCAGCCCTGGCTGCCATTGAGAGGCTGGAGAAGGTCCACTCCATTCTGGAGAGCAGGGGGCTGGAAGCCTATGTGTCCTACGACCTGGGTATGCTCAGCAAATACCAGTATTATACGGGAATCATTTTCAAGGCCTATACCTATGGAACCGGGGATTATATTGTCACCGGAGGCCGGTATGACAAGCTGCTGGTGCAGTTTGGGAAGGATACGCCCGCGGTGGGATTTGTGATTGTGGTGGACCAGCTGATGGCAGCCCTTTCCAGGCAGCAGATTGATGTTCCGGTGACGCTGGTGAATACGGTGATACTCTATGAGACATCGGCCAGGGACCAGGCCCTGTGGCTGGGCAGCTATTTCAGGGACAGGGGGATGGCTGTCCAGTCCATGAAGAAAAAGGAACTGGTGCCGGTGGAGGATTACAAGGCCATGGCAGTGCAGCGGGGCATGCGCAATGTCCTGTACCTTAAGGGGGATGGGACCACAGTGACAGCCATGGATACGGTGAACGGGAATATGGACCAGATACCCATCACCGCTTACGAGTAAATGCAGGGAGGCCGTGAAGAAAGATGAGATATTTGACCATAGCGCTAGCCAAAGGAAGGCTTGCGAACAAAGCAATGGAGATGTTTGAGGCAATCGGCATTTCCTGCGATGAGATGAAGGATAAGGCGTCCAGAAAGCTTATCTTTGTAAACGAGGACCTGGGAGTCCGGTTTTTCCTTGCAAAGGCCAATGATGTGCCTACATACGTGGAATACGGGGCGGCAGACATCGGCATTGTGGGAAGGGATACCATACTGGAGGAGGGCCGCAAGCTCTACGAGGTTATGGACCTTGGCATGGGAAAGTGCAGGATGTGTGTCTGCGGACCCGAATCAGCCAGGGAACGGCTGGAACACCATGAGCTAATCCGGGTGGCCACCAAGTACCCTAACATAGCAAAGGATTATTTTTACAACCAGAAGTACCAGACCGTGGAAATCATCAAGCTCAACGGCTCCATTGAGCTGGCCCCCATTGTGGGATTGTCCGAGGTAATCGTGGATATCGTGGAGACAGGTTCCACCCTGCGTGAGAACGGGCTTATGGTGCTGGAGGAAGTGTGCAGCCTGTCCGCCAGGATGGTGGTGAACCAGGTGAGCATGAAGACTGAAAATGAACGCATCACGGCCATAATCAAGAAATTCCAGGCATACCTTAAGGAGCATGCAAAGAAGTAAGGAAAACGGAGGAATGTAAGACATGAGAATCGTGACATTAGACAATAAGTCCATGGAAAATATTCTGGCGGACATGTTAAAGCGGGACCCCAATCATTACGACAGCTATACCCAGACCGTCCAGGCCATTGTGGACGATGTGAAGGCCAGGGGAGATGAGGCGCTGTTCGAGTATACAAAGCAGTTTGACGGTGCGTCGCTGGATGCGGACAGCATACGGGTGACACAGGAGGAAATCGATGAGGCCATGAAACAGGTGGAGCCGGACCTTTTGAACGTCATGGAGAGGTCCATGGACAATATCCGCCGTTATCACGAAAAACAGAGGCAGAACAGCTGGTTTGATGCCCAGCCCGACGGTACCATCCTGGGCCAGAAGGTGACTGCCTTAGAGAGTGTGGGTGTTTATGTGCCGGGCGGCAAGGCGGCTTATCCGTCCTCTGTTCTGATGAACATTATCCCGGCCGGGGTGGCGGGAGTGAAGCGCATCGCCATGGTGACGCCGCCGGGAAAGGACGGAAAGGTGAATCCGGTGACCCTGACAGCGGCCCACATGGCAGGGGCCACAGAGGTCTATAAGGCAGGCGGGGCCCAGGCAGTGGCTGCCCTGGCTTTTGGCACGGCCTCCATTCCCAGGGTGAATAAAATCGTGGGTCCGGGCAATATCTTTGTTGCACTGGCAAAAAAGGCTGTCTATGGCCATGTAAGCATTGACAGCATAGCAGGCCCCAGCGAAATCCTGGTGATTGCCGACGACAGCGCCAACCCGCGCTTTGTGGCAGCCGACCTTTTAAGCCAGGCCGAACACGATGAGCTGGCATCCTCCATTCTGGTAACCACCAGCATGGAACTGGCGGTAAAGGTGTCAGATGAGGTGGATGGCTTCCTGAAGGTGCTGTCACGCAGTGATATTATAAGAAAGTCCCTGGAAAATTACGGTTATATCCTGGTGGCCGAATCCATGGAAAAGGCAGTGGAGACAGCCAACAGCATTGCGCCGGAGCACATGGAAATCGTGACCAGAAACCCCTTTGAGGTCATGACCAGGATTCAGAACGCAGGCGCCATCTTTATCGGGGAGTACAGTTCGGAGCCTTTGGGAGATTACTTTGCAGGCCCGAACCACATCCTGCCCACCAACGGGACGGCTAAGTTCTTCTCGCCCCTTGGCGTGGATGATTTCATCAAGAAATCCAGCATCATCTATTATTCCAGGGAGGCCCTTGAGGCGGCCCATAAGGACATAGAGGCATTTGCCGAGTCAGAGCACCTGACAGCCCATGCAAATTCCGTCAGAGTGCGTTTTGAACAGTAGGGAGGTATGACGAATATGGAACGGATTGCATCCATTACCCGGGACACCAATGAGACGCAGATATCCATGACCCTTAACCTGGATGGTTCCGGTAAAGGAAACATAAGCACAGGCATAGGTTTTTTTGACCATATGTTAAACAGCTTTGCCCGCCATGGCTTTTTTGACCTGGAGCTTACGGTCAAAGGAGATTTGGATGTGGATACCCACCACACCATCGAGGATACGGGAATCGTGCTGGGGCAGGCCATCCGCAGAGCAGTGGGGGACAAGAAGGGCATTGTGCGCTACGGCTCCCAAATCCTGCCCATGGATGAATCCCTGGTGCTCTGCGCCCTGGACCTTTGCGGCAGGCCGTACCTGGTTTACGATTTGGTTCTGGACCGGGAAAAGGTGGGGGATTTGGAGACTGAAATGGTACGGGAATTCTTTTACGCTGTCTCCTATGGAGCAGAGATGAACCTTCATTTAAAGCAGCTTTCAGGGAGTAACAACCACCATATCATTGAGGCTGCCTTCAAGGCATTTGCCAAGGCCCTGGACGGCGCGGCTGCGGCGGAACCCCGTCTGTCGGGCGTGCTTTCCACCAAGGGGAGCCTGTAGCGTGGGCGGTATGCCCTCCCTGTCCCGGAAGATGACAATGCTCCGTTATCTGGATATACGGCTCTATGCCCTGGTCCTGTGCCTGATTCTGGGATTGTCGGCGGCATTGTCCGGCTTTTTCCTGGAGAGGGTGGCCGTACAAAATTATGAGGAGGAGCTGGCTGCTCCGGTTCTCTTTGATGTCTCCGGGCCGGAGGGGTACAGCTATGTCCGGCTCCAGTATCTGACAGACAGCTTTGTGGAGCATGTAAAGAGCAAAAAACAGTACTATTTTGGGTTTGATTTCATGTTCCGCCCCTATATTATTTCTATGAAAGGGGAGCTGCCGGAAAATCTGAAGGAGCTGATGGAATACACGTACAGCGATGGTCTTCTGGAGCCGCCGGCCCCTGTGGATGTCTATGGATTTGGGGAACCCATTCAGTCAGAGCTTATGGGATATGCAAGGGAATCCTACAGCCTGATGTGGGAGGAAACCCAGATTCCCATGACCATGGAGGAAATGTCGGGTATTGTTGGAAACTATTATCTGGATGCAGAGCCCAGGACATTTCTGGAGCAGTATCCCATGGGGCTGCTGTTTTATGCGGTACCGGCAGTCCTTCTGGCAGGAGCTGTTTTCTGCGGTATCTTATACCGCAGGAGACTGAAGGGCCAGGACAGGCGGCTGGCAGGGCGTTATGAAGAACTGGCGGAAGCGGACAGGGAGCTGGCAGGAGCCGGAGCGTATATAAAGGGTATGAGGGTATATCTCACGGAACATTTCATCATTTCCGCCTCATATCAGTTTGAGGCAGTGTCCTATGCCCGGCTGCAGCAGGCGGAATACAGCTCAGGCATGGTCATCGGGGTGACAGAGGACGGGATTGCCCATATCCTGGCAGCAGGGCAAAAGTGCAGGACGTATGGAGCCGCGCTTGCCGGGGAGATTAACCGGCGGATTGGGATGCAGGGATGTTCCTTGTCCCCGGAGCATGGAGACATGGAGAAAATAACAGAATAAGAGGAGATTCATATGCAGTTATATCCGGCAATCGATATGAAGAACGGACAGTGTGTCCGGTTAAGACAGGGGGCATTTAAGGATATCACCATATACTCGGACGCCCCGGAAAAGGTGGCTGCTTACTGGCAGGAGAAGGGTGCGTCCTTCCTGCACCTGGTGGACCTGGACGGCGCGCTGGCAGGTTATTCCGTCAATGAGGAGGCCATACGGAGGATTGCGGAAACAATCTCCATCCCCATTGAGCTTGGGGGCGGCATCCGTTCCGGGGAAGCGGTGGAGCGTATGCTGGGCCTTGGGGTCAGGCGTGTTATCATCGGAACCAAGGCAGCGGAACACCCGGAATTCCTCAGGGATATGGTAAAGGAATACGGCGAGGATGCCATTGTGGCCGGGGTGGATGCCAGGGACGGCATGGTGGCCGTGGAGGGATGGGAGAAAGTCAGCGCCCTCACCGCCTCCAGCCTGTGCCTTATCATGAAGGAATATGGCGTCAAGCACATTGTCTATACCGACATATCCAGGGACGGCATGCTGTCAGGCCCCAATGTGGAGGCCACAAGGAAGCTTACAGAGGATACAGGACTTGACATCATAGCCTCCGGCGGGGTATCCTGTATGGAGGATTTAAAACGCCTTCATGAGGCGGGTATCAGGGGAGCCATTATCGGAAAGGCCCTCTATGAGAACCGGATTGACCTTGCCGAGGCCGTGAAGCTTTATGAGGCTTAAGTACCAGAGAAAATGGAGAGATTTAAATGACTGATTGCAAGAAGCTGATTATGGGATTTGGTTACAGGAATGGAAAGACATTTTCCTGGAACGGAAAGCTTGAGTATGAGGGCAGGCTGGAAGACCTTGCCAGGACAGCCTGTGACAATGGGGCGGATGAAATATTTATCTGCGACCGTTCTTTTTCAGATGAGGACCATGAGGCTGTTATCGGCGCTATCAAGGAAACAGCCCGTACTGTGGACGAACCCATACTGGCAGGAGGACGAATCAGGCGTCTGGAGGATGTGAAGAAATATCTCTATGCAGGGGCCAGCGCCGTATTCCTGGATGTGAGCTATGAAGACAATGTGGATATGATGAAGGAGGCAGCGGACCGGTTTGGCAGTGAAAAGATATATGCCTATATGCCGGACCTGTCCTATCTGAACCGGGTGGAGGAATACATTCAGCTGGGTGCATCCGTGATGATATGCAGGGCTTCAGGACCGGTTCCTTCCCTGGCTGAGCTGGGGGAAATCGGCGAGATATCCTGCAGAAGCCTTATTTTCTGCGGCGGGCATGAAAGCGTCCAGGAGATGGCAGGGGATTTGAAGCTGAGCCTGGGCTGTCCCCAGGTGGAAGGCGCTGTGCTGACCCTGGCCGAGGACTCTGTGGACAAGGTGATGGAGCTGAAGCAGATTTTAAAAGGTGCCGGAATTGTCACGGACACCTTTGAGAGCTCTGTGGAATGGAAGGACTTCAAGCTGGGGAGCGGCGGGCTTATGCCTGTCATTGTCCAGGACTATAAGACCATGGAGGTGCTGATGATGGCCTATATGAATGAGGAATCATTCCAGGCCACGCTGGCGTCCGGAAGGATGACCTATTACAGCAGGAGCCGGCAGAAGCTGTGGCTCAAGGGCGAGACAAGCGGTCACTTCCAGTATGTAAAATCCCTGAAGATTGACTGTGATAATGACACCATCCTGGCAACGGTGAAGCAGGTGGGAGCTGCCTGCCATACAGGGAACCGGTCCTGCTTCTTTACCACCCTGGCGGAGAAGGAATATAAGGAAACCAATCCGTTAAAGGTATTTGAGGAGGTATTTGGGGTCATACTGGACCGTAAGGAGCATCCCAAGGAAGGCTCCTACACCAATTATCTGTTTGACAAGGGAATCGATAAAATACTTAAGAAGCTGGGGGAGGAGGCCACGGAAATCGTCATAGCGGCCAAGAATCCCAATCCGGAAGAAATCAAATATGAGATTTCTGATTTTCTCTACCACATGATGGTGCTCATGGCGGACCGCGGCATAACATGGGAGGAAATCACGGAGGAACTGGCAAACCGTTAGCAGCCGGAACAAAGTATGGTTTTGACAGGCTGCGGCGATTTCATAAAAAGGTTAGCAGGAAATAGAGCAGGAGGTAATGGAGAGGTGGCAGAAGTATCGGAGGTTACAGGAAGATTGCTGGAATATGTTTCATATGACACCCAGTCAGAGGATGACAGGGAGTCCATTCCCAGCACGGAGAAGCAGTTTGAACTGGCCCGCAGGCTGGTCCGGGAACTGGAGGAGCTGGGGGCTTCCCAGGTAAGGATGAGTGAGCAGGGATACGTATATGCGTGTATTCCGTCCAATCTGGAGGAGGGAAAGAAAGCGCTGTCCCTGGGCTTTATCGCCCATATGGATACGGCTCCTTCCTTTTCAGGCAGGGATGTGAAGCCTCAGTTCATCCAGGATTATGACGGACAGGACATATGTCTGAACAGGGAACAGGACATATGGATGAGGACCGGGGACTTTCCGGATTTAAAGGAATATAAGGGCAAGACCCTGATTACCACGGATGGGACCACACTGCTGGGAGCAGATGATAAGGCCGGTATTGCAGAAATTATGACCATGGCCTCATATTTTCTTAAGCATCCGGAAGTAAAGCACGGAACAATCTGCATTGGTTTTACGCCGGACGAGGAGGTGGGCCGGGGAGCCGACGGCTTTGATGTGCAGGATTTTGGGGCTGATGTGGCTTACACCGTTGACGGCGGAGCCCTGGGAGAGCTGGAGTATGAAAATTTCAATGCTGCTTCCGCAAGGGTGACGGTCCATGGGGCCAATATCCATCCGGGCACAGCCAAGGGACGTATGAGAAATGCCCTGCTCATGGCTATGGAATTCCAGTCACTGCTTCCGTCAGACCAGAATCCCATGTATACAGAAGGGTATGAGGGATTTTTCCATCTGGACCGGCTGACCGGCTGCGTGGAGGAAGCCAGGATGGATTACATCATCAGGGACCATGACCGGGCTAAGTTTGAGCGCAAGAAAGAATTGTTTGTCCAGGCAGCCGGATTCATGAACCAGAAGTATGGTTCCGGAACCGTGGAGGCAATGGTAAAGGATTCTTATTATAACATGAAAGAGAAGATTGAGCCCCATATGGATTTGATTGACAAGGCCAGGGCATCCATGGAAAAGCTGGGGATTCAGCCCATTGTGGTGCCGATTCGGGGAGGCACGGACGGCGCCAGGCTGTCCTATATGGGACTTCCCTGTCCGAACCTGTGCACAGGAGGCCATAATTTCCATGGAAAGTATGAATTCATTTCGGTTCAGTCCATGGAAAAGATAACAGAGCTTCTCATAGAGATTGCCAGGTCGTTTGCAGAATAGCAGGGAAGACAGGAAGGTTAAATAAGGACGGAAATAAAGACTAAAAATAGAAAGGCCGGAAATGCGGAAGTGTGATTCCGTTTCCAGCCTTTTTATATTGTACTCCCTGCAGTTTGGGGAAGGTTCCCCTTTATTTACCGGAGACGCAGCAGGTCCCTGTCATCCGGATGCACCAGCACCTTTATCTGCGTGATGCCGGAGGGCTCGTAGGAATGCAGCTGTCTGGCCTTTAAATCCTTCAGAAACAGGTCTTTATATCTCATGAAACGTTCAAAGTCATCCGATACATCGTAATATCCGATGGTCACATATTCTCCTTTTGAAAATTCCACATAGGGCCGGATGGCGGCAGCATTATAGGTGACCTGGAAACGGATTGTTCCCCGGGGAACAGATGCATCGGCCACAATATCCTCCTCTGATTCCGGCAGATGGTTCGTCCTGAACATATTCAGAGAAGTATCCTGGCTCATGTCATATTCCAATATATCGGTTTTCATGTCAACAGGCTCCGCATCTGCATTACCCATATAGGCGAAGGATGAGAACTCTGAACATGTCATTCCTGTGCCCAGGCCTGCTGCAAATACGCCTGTGCAGAACAGGGCTATCATAGCTGACTGCAGTTTACGCATGCTGCACCTCCTCTGAAGTATTATGACCGGAAACATCTGAAACAGCCGTGCTCTTTGTGTTCCGGCGAAGCCTTAACAGGCTTATGCACAGAATGGAAAAGGAGCCTCCGCAGAGCACACAGCCAAGGCTGAGCAGGGCAGGACCTGCAAAGGGATAGCCCTGGACCATCCATACCAGAAATACCGCCATTAGATACAATGAGAACAGGGCGAGGCAGCCGCTGAACAATGACAGCATAAAAAGCAGGACGTTCCATGTCCAGCGCAGGCAGAAGAACAAGCACCACACAGCCATGGAAAGACAGGCGGAGAAAAAGACACCCAGTCCGCAGAACATGCTTTTCAGAACCAGCCATATGGATGCCCCGGTGCTCCGGACTGCGTTTCGGACAATACCTCGGCCCCGGCCGGCGTACATGCCATCCTCCTTGCCGGTATCCCGGCCGGTGTTGGGAACAGCGCCCTGGTCAGACCACCGGTCACTCCCCGGAACTGCCAGCTGTCTGGAAAGCCCGTTCTTCTTCCCTGAACTGAAACGGCTTACCATATGAGGCCGGCGGGCCGTAATCCGTGATAAAAAGGTCCGTACCCTCATAAACAGGTCACAGGCATTCCGGCCGCAGGCAGCAGACATTCTATGTAAGAAACGGCCGGCCGCCCTGACAATACCCATAAGGCCGGTCCGTACCTTCCGTACTGCGCCGCCTGCCTTAAACCCGCGGGATACGTCACTGTTTCCGTAATAATGGGGGTTTACATGATAAGCCTCAAGAATCTCTGCAGCCAGCTGGCCCAGTTCCCCAAAATCCCTGATGGCATCCTCCTCGCTGAGGCCGCTTTCCATCTTCATGTCAATATGCTGTGTATATTCCTCCAGGATATCCTGCTGTTCCTTTTCTTCCAGCACAGCCAGATGGTTTTTAAGTTCATCTAAAAATTCCGTCTTATTCATCGTTATGCTCCTTCAAAAATGTACATACTTTCTGCTGGAACTGGTCCCATTCCCGTTCCAGCTCATCCCGGTACAGAATGCCTGCGGCAGTCAGATGGTAATACTTTCTGGGAGGCCCTTCCGTGGATTCCCGCAAATAAGTTTCAAAATAATGCTCATTGGTCAGTCTCTTTAAGAGGGGGTAGATGGTCCCTTCATTGACATCAATGACCTTGGATACTTCCTCTACCAGTTCGTAGCCATACATGTCTCTTTTTCGGACTGATTCCAGTACCACCAGCTCAAGGACCCCCTTTTTAAATTGTGGATTCATGGTCATTAACCCCTCCTTGTGATTACTATATTATACACACTACTATGCATTGTCAAGTACCATAAAAAAATTAATACTTAACTTTTCCTTAACAAATCTTTCCAAAGCCTGTATAATGATAGCATAACTGTTTTTGGGAATCAATGAGACCTCAGGGGAGGGGAGACATGGAGAGAATACGCCAATTTCTCAATAAAAATATCTATATTTTTTCAGTGCGTCAGGGACTTTTGCTGACCATACCGTTTTTGATTCTGGGCTCCTTTTCCATGGTCATCATGCAGTTTCCGCTGAGGGCCTGGCAGGAGCTTTTGCCTAATCTGGCAGGGGGCAGTGTAAAGCTGCTGCTCATGGCCATATACCAGGCTACCTTTGGCTCTCTTTCCTTTATTTTCGCACTAATGATATCGTATTCCTACGGGGAAGATCAGACGGTATATAAGAATACCCACATTTTTTTCCCGGCAGTGGCCCTGTGTGCGTTCATAGCCTTTTCCTATCCGTCAGGCGGTGTGGCTATCTGGGGACCGGAGTGGAGCTTTACCGCCATATGCATTACCCTGCTCAGCTGTTTTCTTCTGACCGGAATCTACCGGTGGGTGGAGGGTTTCCGCCACCTGTACACCATGGGGGTGGCCTATAATTTTAATGCCTCCATGCAGAGCCTGATTCCTGCCGTTGCCACCATTGGCTTGTGCGGCTTTGCCGGACTGGTTCTGAGTCTGGCATTTGACGACGTGAATATCATGAATTTCGGCTCTTACCTGTTTCTTAAGCTGTTCGGCCAGATGGGAAACAGTCTGTTTTCCATGCTTTTATATATTCTTCTGTCCCATGTGCTTTGGTTTTTCGGTATTCATGGGACCAATACACTGGAGGCAGTATCCCGCAGGCTGTTTGAATCAGAGGTAGCTGCCAACCAGGCCATGGCGGCCCAGGGGCTGGTGCCCACCCATGTGTTCAGCAAGACATTTCTGGACACCTTTGTGTTCATCGGGGGCAGCGGATGCGCCCTGTGCATGGTCCTGGCTCTGTTTCTGGCCGCAAGGAAGAAGAATAACCGCAGGCTGGCCAGCCTGTCCCTGCCAGCGGTTGTCTTTAATATCAATGAGCTGGTATTGTTTGGATTTCCCATCATATTCAGCGCGGATATGATTCTGCCTTTTATTCTGACACCCATGGTGCTGTCAGTCATAAGCAGCTTTGCCATGTGGTCCGGGCTGGTGCCGGTGGCATCCAGGAGTGTGGAGTGGACCGTGCCTGTGCTGGCCAGCGGTTACTTGGCAACCGGGAGTGTAACCGGAAGCCTGCTTCAGGCTTTTAATCTGGCGGTGGGGACCCTGATTTACATTCCTTTTATCAGGCATAGCGAGCTGGTCCAGGACCGGGAATTTTTGGGAAAAATCAAGAGGCTGGAATCATCCATGAACGAGGACGAACACTCAGTATGGGTCAGGGATTTCCGCTGGAATACCTACGAAAACCAGCAGACAGCCAAGCTGCTGGCTTCGGACCTGGAGTATGCCCTGTCCAAAGGGGAGCTGGAACTCTACTACCAGCCCCAGGTGAACCGTGACGGTACCCTCTATGGATGCGAGGCGCTTTTGCGGTGGAATTATATGGGCCGGGGCTTTGTGTATCCCCCTCTTATTATTGCATTGGCTGTCCAGGGGGATTTTATCGGCCCGCTGGGCATGTATATTGTGGAGAAGGCCTGCAGGGATATGGCGGCGGCCCGGGCACAATCAGGACACCCTGTATCCTTTTCCGTGAACATACTTCCTCTGGAGCTGGAGGACCCGTCCTTTGCAGACCAGGTTTTGAAGATTCTGGAGGATGCCGGTGTGGAGGGCAGTGATTTGACCATTGAGCTGACCGAGCAGGTGGCATTGAATCCAGGACCTAATCTGGAACGCCAGCTGGAGAAGCTGAGAGAGTCACGTGTCCGCATCAGCATGGATGACTTTGGAATGGGGCATGGTTCCCTTAACTATCTGAATTCATCCCACTACGATGAGGTGAAGATTGACGGTTCCCTGATTCGGCGCCTGCCCGAACATACCCAGACATGCGAGCTGGTGGGCAATATCATGAACATGTCCCGGATTCTGGGAGTCAATACAGTGGCTGAGTGCGTGGAGACACCGGAGCAGATTCAGACTCTGGAACAGCTGGGATGCAGTATTTACCAGGGTTATTATTACAGCAGGCCCCTGCCTTTGGAGGAATTTATTGAATATGTTAAAGGTCTTTAGGGTATACGGGCGGCGGGGCTGACCTGGACTGCAGCCATGGACACAGCAGATAAAATTGATAAGGATATAGGAGTCCTGTATGGAGGAAAAAGGATTTAATATAAATTTATGGTCCGTGATGATATTTGTCCTGATGGCAGTCATCATGGTTCTTTTTGGCGCCAGGATGCAGGAGGCGGACCGTCTGGTGCGCGCGCAGACGCAGATAGAGATGAACCGGAGGATGTGCGAAAAGGAGGGGCAGCGTCTGGCAGATGCATCGGACTATCTGACCAATGAGGCATATCATTTTATTGTCACAGGGGATGAAACACATTTGGAAAATTACTGGAATGAAGCCAGGGAAGCGAGAAACCGGGACAAGGCAGCCGAAACCCTTGGCTCCCTTTCACTGACAGAAGAGGAGCTGGCCCTGGTGGACCGGGCCAAGCATAATTCCGACCGGCTGATGGAGGGAGAGGCGTGGGCCATGAGGCTCAGGGCCGACAGTCTGGGCATGGACCGGGAGCAGATGCCGGAACGCATAAGGGATGTACTGTATGAAAATGGGGAAGAGTCCCTTTCCTCCGCGCAGAAGCAGGAGCTGGCGGCCGGGTATATCTTTGGGAAGGAGTATACCTCTGCCAAGGAGGGAATCAAGAGGGATATTACGTCCTTTCGAAGGCTTTTGCGGGAGCGGAAGGAGGCAGAGCTGGAGGAAACCGTCCGGCGGACAGGGGATAACCTGAGCGCTGCCAGATATCTCATGATAGGGCTGGTCCTTACATTCTGCCTTGAATCCATTTTGTTTTACTGCCTGATTATCCGCCCCTTCTCCCACTACACGCGTACCCTCGGAATGATGGATGGAGAAGGATTTGCCGCCCTTATGCCCATGGGCGCCAGGGAGACAAGGGGATTTGCCAGGGCATTTAACCGGATATACGGGGAGTGGAGGGAGCAGACCAGACGCTTGGAAAAGGAGCAGTACCGGTTTCATGTTGCTTTGGAAAATACGTGCGTGATAGTCTATGAATACGATGTGGACTCCGATACATATTCAGCCTTTGGAAGCCTGGAGGACCTGTCTGAAGCAGGGGACAGGCACCGGCAGGAGTATACCATTGACCGGTTCATGGTCAAACATGTGCTGGATATCATGGGGCAGCCGGGTTTTTCCTATTTCCGTGCCATTTTAGAATGCGGTGCGTGGAGGGAGGCAGAGCTTCAGTTTGATTCCATGACCGGCGGCGGCCGGAAATTCTGGGTAAAGATTACAGGAACCCCGGTTCAGGATGAATCACATAAGGTGACGCGTGTCATTGGAAAGATAACCAACATCCAGTCTGAAAAGGAGAAGGAATTTGCCCTGGAAGATGCCCGCAGCCGGGACGGACTGACCGGGCTTTACAAGCGCGCAGCCGGAATCGGCAAGGTGAGGGAGTACCTGGCCGGTAAATCACCGGATGAGGAATGCGCCCTGATGCTCCTGGATATGGATGGGTTCAGGGACATAAATGAGAAAGAGGGACAGGTGTTTGCAGATGCAATCCTGCAGGATGCCGCGGATGTCCTGAGGACACTTACTGCGCCTGAGGATATTCTTGTGCGTCTGGGCGGAGATGAATTCATGCTGTTTATTGGAAACTGTCCAAGGGACAGGGCCGGCAGCCTGGGGGCGGAACTGGCCGGTAATATCCATGAACTGACAGCCGGATGCAATCCCGACCTGGAGATATCGGCCAGCATCGGAATCTGCATGACCTCGGTGACAGATGAGTACAGCGGCCTTTACCGCTGTGCAGAGAGTACTCTTAAGTATGTAAAGGAGCATGGGAAGGGTCAGGCTGCATTTTACATGGAAACCTCCAATGAGGTGGGGCGGCTGCTGACCCAGATTTACCCTCAGAGCCATACCATTAATAAGATAGACCGGCCTGACGTCATCCGGGAAGACCTTACTGTATTTGCCCTGGACCTGTTGGGTAAGTCCAGGAATCTGGACGATGCCATCCTGCTTCTGCTGGCCAGGGTGGGCAAGGTATGCGGGCTGGACCGGATTCTCATTGTGGAAATGGATTCCGGTTATTTAAGCTGCCGTCCCATGTACCAGTGGATACGCCATCCCTCTGACCGGTTGCCGGAAAAGCCGCGGTATATCACACAGGAGGAATTGGAGGCCATTTACAGGGCGTATGATGCGGACGGGCTGTGCCAGCAGCGCATCATAACCAGCAGAACACATATGGAGAGTATCCTGCATGCGGCTATATGGAATTATGGCCAGTGTGTGGGAGCCATGAGCTTTGAGGTGGCCCAGGCACATTCCTGGACCCAGGCGGAGAGAAGGCTGTTAAGCGAGCTGACCAAAATTATCTCGTCCTTTATACTGAAAGCCAGGGCGGATGCTGTGAGCAGGGCCAAGACGGATTTTCTTTCACGGATGAGCCATGAAATCCGTACTCCCATGAATGCAATTACAGGTATGACCATCATTGCCAAGACAGTTCCTGACAATCCGGCAAAGACCATGGACTGCCTGAATAAAATCGAAGCAGCCAACCGGTATCTGCTGAATCTGATAAACGATGTGCTGGATATGTCCAGGATTGAAAGCGGAAGACTGGAGATTCATCCGGCGCCTGTAAATATTGACCGCATTGTGGAGAACCTGGACTTTCTTATACGCCCACAGGCGTCTGAAAAGGGCATTGGCCTTTGGGTTGACAACCAGTTTGCCATGGGACCGGCTGTATATGCAGATGAATTAAGGTTAAACCAGATACTGGTGAATCTTTTGGGAAATGCAGTCAAGTTCACGGAAAGGGGTGGGACCATTACCCTTAGGATATGGCAGGAGCAGCAATCAGAAAGGGAGACAGTGCTGCATTTTTCCGTGTCTGATACAGGAATCGGCATCAGCCGGGAGGCACAGGGACGTATATTCAATGCCTTTGAGCAGGCAGACAGCGATACGGCTTCCAATTATGGAGGCACGGGTCTGGGGTTGACGATATCCAGCCGTCTGGTACAATTGATGGGAGGAAGCCTGGAAGTGGACAGCCGGCCGGGACAGGGCTCTGTATTCTTCTTTGCCATACCCCTGCCGTATGCACAGAATGAGGAAAAGAAGCTCACGGAACAGGCAGGACAGGATGAGACTGTGTTTCATC
This sequence comes from Clostridium sp. 1001271st1 H5, assembly GCF_005845215.1. Taxonomy (GTDB): domain Bacteria; phylum Bacillota; class Clostridia; order Lachnospirales; family Lachnospiraceae; genus Enterocloster. The sequence goes on along the minus strand of NZ_SPHO01000004.1, from coordinate 205,981 downwards.
CGGAGGGAAAGCGGCTGCTGCTGGCAGAGGACAACGAGATGAACCGGGAGATTGCAAGGGAAATATTGGAGATGAACGGATTTTCAGTCGAGACGGCTGTCAATGGAATGGAGGCAGTGGAACGGTTCGCCGGACAGTGTCCCGGCTACTATGATGCTATCCTCATGGATATCCGTATGCCGGTCATGGATGGAATGGAGGCAGCCCGGAGAATCCGTACCCTTGGCAGGCCGGATTCCAGGACTGTGCCAATTATTGCCATGACAGCCAATGCCTTTGACGAGGATATGAAGAAATCCCTGAGAAACGGCATGGACAGCCATCTCTCCAAGCCCATAGAGGTGGATGTACTGTTAAAGACGCTGGGGCAGTTGATTGGCGCCAGGGAGCATATTTGACCGTGCAGCCCGGCCAGGAGAGCATGTCCGGCCGCATAAGCCCAGTTAGGAGAGCATGTCCGGCCGCATCAGCCCAGCCTGGAAAGTACATCCGACAGTATCAGGACAGCCTGTTCCAGCCTTCCCATATCCTCAGACCCAAGTTCCTGCTCCAGTTTATCCACAAATGAGGTGTCCTTATAAATCGTGTCTGCCATATAATCCTTGGCGCGTTCTGTTACCTCTATGACGATGCAGCGGCGGTCATGTTCCGTGGGAAGCCTTCTCACAAAGTCATGGCTGCACAGGATTTCAATCAGCTTGGTGGCCTGCTGTTTGCTGACATTTAAATGTCGGGTGAGTTCCGTCATGGTCATGGGACCCTTGCGGAGAAGTACCTGCAGACAGAAGTAGGTTTCCAGGCTCATCTTATCCTTCATGAATGCCTTGAAGGGTTTGTCAATTTTATAATGCCAGTAGGGAAACAGACGGAGCAGTTCCTCGGTAAAATTTTTGTTATCCATAAAATCCTCCGGTCCCATCTGTGGTCATCCGCCCGGCAGCCATAAAGCAGGTACAAAGCAGGAGTACAAAGCTGTGCCCCAAAGCTGCCTTATGCGGTCATTGACAAACAGGTGGGATATGATTATAATAATTAGTAAATTAAAGTGGACTATCAATCAAAATGTACTTATGGCTGCTTTCAGTTTACAACATTTTTAAAGCAGAATCAAGAGGAAGAAGGATAAGAATGGCAGAAAATGAAAAGAAAAAGATGACTTTATGGGAACAGGCCGTGGAAAATGCCCTTCGTTTTGCATTTAACCTGGCCTTTGTATTTGTATTCCAATCCATATTTGGTGTTCAGAATGTGCTTCCGGGGGTGGCAATCGGTGTGGGCATGACCATGTTCCCGGATGGGTATATCGGGGTGAAGCCAGTAACCATGGCCGGAATCATCATTGGATTATACTGCGGCTGTGTTCTGGCCGGACAGACCGCATTGATGCCGCCGGCGGCAGCGTTTGGGATTGATTTCCTGTTTGTCCTTCTTATTATGGTCCTGACCTGTGAACCGGCCATGTATAAACCGGCCATCAGTTTCCTGCTGTGCTTTGTATTTGCCCAGTCCACGCCAGTACCGGCAGGGGCATTTCCCATACGTCTGGCAGGCGCGGCGGCAGGAGGCGCAGCGGTAGCGGTTACCACGGTCATAAAATGGTACTGGAACGGACATGGAAAGGACGGACGCAGCTTAAAAGAACAGATACAGCTTTGCACGGTCAGGAAAGGCTATATCCTCAGGATGTCCGTGGGAATAGCGGCAGCCATGTTCATTGGCATGGTACTTCACCTGAAAAAGCCCCTGTGGATCAGCATAGTGGTAATGTCCCTGACACAGCTCCATTACCATGAGACCTTGGAACGCATACGCCACCGTTTCCTGGGAAATGTCCTGGGAATTTTGTTTTTCGTGGTGGTATTCCGCATGCTGGTGCCGGAGAGCTGGGCTTTTGGCATGGTATTGTTTCTGGGATATATCAGTTTTTTTACCTCGGAGTATAAATACAAACAGATAGTCAATGCAGTGTGCGCCATCAATGCTTCCCTGGTGCTGCTGGATACATCCACAGCCATTGAGAACCGGCTGCTCTGTCTGGCTGGCGGAGCAGGGATTGTGCTGATTCTGTATTTTGTGCAGAAGCTTGGAAGGGGTATGATGGGCATGAAGGTTTCCCGGGGCCCTTTGTTATTTAAGGGATATGCCGGGAAAGGAACAGAGAAAGAATGTCACGAATAAATGGAATTCTTTCAAGGGATTTGATATAATGGAGGAGGATTATGTAAAAAACGAATAAGACGCACAGCCGCGAACTGAGGAGAAAGCTGAACAATGCAATGTGGGAAAGGCTCCCGGAAGAGGGAATCGTGCTGGATGACAGCCATGTTGCAGAGTGGCAGTCCACAACCGAACTGCTGCTCAATCCGCTGACCATGAACTGCGGTCAATGCGCCAGATGTCATGGATGGACCACGGACAGGGAGAAACAGGACCCGGTGACAGGACTGTGCAATGGGGCCACTGTGAACGGTGAACTGCTATGTGACGAATGCCTGCCAAAGGGGCACAGATGGGCGTTCTAACGCCTGCTTCGAAATCAGCCAAACAGGCAGCACAATCGACATGGCGCTGCTGGAGGAAATTGTCCGGACCGATGGAAATGGCCGGAGGACGGCTATTCAGGGTCCCGCTTTAGAAGGGCCACATAACCGTCCACGGTTCCTGCTGTCTCATACCCCTGTTCATGGCAGCTGTCCAGCAGCTGTTCCAGGTCTTTTTCATATCCCTTTCTCAGGTCCACCACCATATAATCAGCCCCATGCCTGCTTGTGAGCAGATAGACTTCATCCCGCATGGAAAGCTGCGGCAGGAAAAAGGTGGAGGACTTTACAGAGGCGTCCTGTGGAATCTGTTCCAAAAGGGCTCTGGCCTGGGCGGCCTCCTCCCGGTGGCGCTGATACAGGCCGGCATAGTTTGACTTGGCGTACATTACGTTTCCGGTGAGAATAAGGCCGCACAGCAGGCCCCAGACACAGACAGCGCCCGGAAACCAGCTCTTATATCCGGAATGCTCCCTGCGGCTTCCATTGGATGTTTTTTTCATATCCCGGAAATTTACCAATGCAAGATAGATGAGCAGGGCCCCGGAACCATAGGTATACTGAAAGTAGACAGAGTGCTGGTACTTATAATTGGACATGAGATTGATGAGTACAAAGGGAATGAGCAGGGTCCATTTCTGCCAGTCCCTGGTCATAAAGGGGAGGAAACCCAGCGGAAGGAGCATTTGGAGGAAAAACAGGATTTTGTCCTTCACTGCAATCTGGGACAGCACATAAGCGGGATTGACCAGAATGGTCTTAAACATGCTGACTAAGCCCAGACCCTTGTCGGATATGAAATTGTCAAACCGGTTTATCATGGCTCCGTCCCCAAACCGGTTGATGTACCAGATGGCCATGCAGAAATACACACATGACGCCAGGAAGACAATGGCTCCCAGGCGGTACTGCTTTTTCCACAGGAACATGTAAAGGCCGATGCAGGCAGCATAAACAGGGGCATCCTCCTTTACCATAAGGAGAAGGACGGCAGAGGCCAGCAAGGATTTAAAATGGCCTGTTTCCAGAAAATACATGCACCAGAGAATGATAACGGCCAGGAATTTATTTTCGTGGAAATCATAAAAACATCCGCCCATAAAGGCGGGGTAAAAGCAATACATAAGACCGAAACACAAGGTCTGCAGGCGGGTAAGCCCAAATGACCGGGTCAAAAGACACAGAGGAACCATCCCGCTTATGACAATAAGTGACTGAAGCACCAGCAGGGTTTCCGGCCTGGGGACCAATTTGTAAAAGGGCAGCAGCAGGTAAAAAACAGGCGAGAGATGGACTGCAAAGTGGGATAAAAGCCCGTCGCGCTCACAGGTGGTCAGAGGGGACAGACCTTTATCCATGTAGTAATACATCTGTGAAAAGATTCCGAAGTCATAGGCCGATGCATAATTAAGCCGGTACCGCAGCACTGTCATGATAGCGGTAAAGGAAAACCAGGCAGCGGCCGTGATGGTGAGGATTACCAGCAGCTTTTTACCGGTAAGCCATTGTTCCATGGTTTTTATCATAGTATGAATGTTTCCTTTATCATCAGGGTGGCGATGTACATAAGCACACTTGGAGTCAGGGAAAAATGAATCCGGGAGCGGGCAGTGGGAAGCACGCAGGGAATGGCCATGCAGAGAAAGATTCCAATCCAGATGCCCAGGAAGCTTTCCAGGGAAATCTGCCTTACAAAGTCCAGGGTCACAAAGGGGACATGGCTGGCCAGAAGATACATGGTATTTGTCATCAGCCAGCTGGCAATGGCCAGTTTTCCAATGCAGCAGAGCAGAGGCGGCCGGGAATCGTGTTTCATCGTTTGAATCATAGGGTTCTCCTCCTTTAAACTGTATAGTAATCATCCCATTGGTAAATGTAAAGATGTCAGGTGCAACTGTAAGAAAAATTAGAAAAACCTTAATAAAATCCGCCGTCTCCGGGCTGATTATGCAGCTATAAAAAGAGTACGGATATACGACGTAAATGCGGATATTTATCATCAGGAGGAGAGGAAATGAGAAAAAGGAGCGGTAAAAGAAATAACAGATATATACAGCTGACAGCCCTGGCCCTGTGCGCTGTGCTTGCAGGCGGAGGCTGCAGCGCCCCTGCAGGAGGTGACGGCGCCAAGGGACAATCCCAGCCTGGGAGCAGCCAGCAGACCGTATCCGGCACAAATGACGGGCAGGGGGTAAAAAAGGAACCGGCTTATGTCTATTATATCAAGGATGCCAATCTGATGCGGGCAGATGTGAACGGGAATATGGAACCGGGGAAGAATCCGGTTGTGCTGGCAGAGAAAGCAAGCATATGGGCCAACCTTAAAACTTATGATGATGTGAAGCAGGCTGAGGACGGCAGCTTTTCCGTGTTCAATTTTGAGACTGGGGACAGCTGGTTTGATTATAATGAGAAGTTTATTTCTGTCAGGGAAGAGGACGGGAAAACGGAAGACATCATGGAAGGGGATGCGGTTGCTGAGATGTGCGGCAGCACCCTGTGGATTCAGGAGCCGGATACAGAGGATATATTTTCGGAGGACCTGAAAATCAACCTCTATTCCTACCGGCCGGGAGAAGGGAAAAAACTGGCTGTGCCCGACATCTATGGATTCTATCCTGCAGAGGAAGGGGATAATTTCTGCTTTAGCAGACTGAATGAAAGCGGGGACGGACAGGCCCTGTACCGCTATCAGGACGGACAGGAAATTCTGCTGGCAGAGGGAATGGACTTTGCGGGGCTGAATAAGGATGCTGGAATCGTGTATGTGGAACGGGCGGTTGACAAGGGAGAGGATTACTGGCATGAGCTGGCGCGGATTGGTGCGGATGGTTCCATGGAGGAAATTCTTACAGAGGAGGACCATGCAGCCAACTATTATCTGGCTCCGGAATACGGCAGCCTTTACTATCTGGTGCCTGGTGATACCCAGGATACAGATACCTATAACAGAAGCTCCCTGTATTTCTGTTCAGACGGAGCGAAAACCCTTCTCACAGACAAGTTTTCCATGGCATATGAGTTTGTGGGGGACCCCATGTTTACGGACCAGGCTCCGGTATTGTTCTACCTATGCAGTGAAGGCAGCCAGTCCCAAGGGCTGTTTGCGGCAGTGGGGGACCAGGTGACGGAAATCCGGCTTCCCGGTATCCAGGATGACTGGCTGCATGAGTACTCCTGGATTATGACGGAGGGGGACGGGGCCCTGTATATGACCGTGGCAAAGCTGGATGATGCATTCCAGTCAGCTGAAAGCTGGATATACAAATTCAGCCTGACTGACAATACCCTTACCAGTACTCCGGAATGCGTGGCGGAGGGATATGCAATTGACATCCAGAAGGTGACGGAGGACGGGATTTTTTATTCGGAACATAAGGATACATGGACATTATATTGCGACGGAAAAAAAATACTGGATAACTATTGTCCGGGTACTTTCTTTGAGTCAGGGGAACAGGGAGGGGAATACTTTGCGTTTTGCGGCAGCGGACAGGAGGCTCCTGACCTTATGAGGCTGACTTCTGCCGGTTCTTCCAAGGTGTTCGATGAACATGTGGTCCAATGCGAACCATATGCAGGCGGAATGGTCCTTCTCTCTGGCTGCAGCGGCAGCTATCCTTATCTTGGAACCCTGAAATTTTGCGGAGAGAACGGATTTAAGGTGATTGATGAGGGCATTACCGGCTTTTTCCAGCACGACGGGGAGAAGTTCATGGATGCGGTTCCAAGGGAATGGGACTGGAGCGGACAGCAGGCCCAGGAGGAGGAAGAGCTGGAATTGGACCCGAATCACGACCCATGGGGAAGGGCGGATATAGAAGACAGTACATTCCATCAGAGAACGTATGGATTTGAAATAGATTTGGCACCGGAGATGGAAAAGGACAGCAGCTTTACAATATACGGCTACGGAGAAGAAGGCGGCATTGACCTGCGCTGCTGTGAGGAAAGCGGAGGTGAGAGGTATACATTATCCATGACGGACTCCCCTTATAAGGCGGATGAAAATGCAGCGGCTTACGGCCGGAGGAAACGGGAAGAGCTGGTGGCCGGCCTGAAAAACATGGGCCTGGATTTTGACGGTGAAGTGATGACAGTGGACAAAGCAGAGGATATTACGCTGGACGGGCGGCGGGCTTTCAAGCTGACGGTCCGGCAGAATACCCTCTATGAAACCACCTATATTGAGTACATTGTGCCGGATGAAGAAAACGGGCGTATGATTGAACTCTCAGGAGGCTTTATGCCGGACAATGAATACAGCGGCAGCCAGGACATGGAGGCGTTCCAGTCTTTTGTGGAATCTATGAAATGGGTTTAAGGTCCACCACAACCAGCTCCGGCGGATTATAAATACGGGGCAGCCTGTTCAGGCACAGTCCCCGGCTGACAATCAGGGAGGTGGAGCCCAGGACATACTGTCCCCCTGCATACCGGGGAAAGAAGCCCTGGTGAGGAGCCAGAAGTCCGCCCGGACAGCCGGGAATACGGAACTGTCCCCCATGGGCGTGGCCTGCCACTACCAGGTCGAATCCGCTGTCCCTGTAATATTTGGTGAGTTCCGGACGGTGGGACAGCAGGATGGAGTAGATAAAAGGGGAGGTGCGGGAACAGCAGCGCCAGAATTGTTCCTTCCATCTGGAATCCAGCTTTACGGAGTGGTGGGAGTCCGTAAAGGCGTGGGGGTCATCCACCCCTCCTATAATCAGGGGCTGGCCTTTGATGGATGTGCGGATTGTCCGGCCGCCAAGGACAGTGACGCCGTATCGGGTGAACATTTTCCGGATATCAGGTATCTGGTGAATCCACTGCTCATGGTTTCCCGTGACATAGTAGGTGGGATACCTTCCCTTTAAGCCCTCTAAAAGCAGTAAAGTCCCCTTATGGGGGACTTTGTGGTCGGCAATGTCGCCTGCCATGAGAACCAGGTCAGGCCTGTGGCTGTGTATGGCTTCCAGCAGCGGCTCCTGGGCGCTGCCGTAGATGGTGCTGTGCAGGTCTGCAATCAGGGCTGCCCTCAGGGGGCTGGCCAGCTTCCTGGTGTATTCCGTGTAACGGCCAATTGTGAGGCCGCAGTAAAATGGGTTTTTAACATGTGCGTTACTCTGCATATCAGGCTCCTGTCTACTCATCATCGGACATCTCATAAGGCAGCAGCTCTGCCAGATAGTGTTTTTCCCTCAGGGCCTCCTCTATTTCATCCAGTATTTCCTCCTGTTCGGCGCTGACATGATGGAAGTGGTAGCCTGATGTGACATTCATGAGAGGGGCGGATTTCCCTGTCCTTATATTGTTCATGAACAGCTGTACGTCGCGGCGGTTCTTGATGTTAAGGGGGGCTGACATTTTTCCGTATACCCGGTGATTCACCATGACATCCAGTACAATCCCCCCCAGGTCCACAATGGTGACCAGCTCATCCTCTGTCTGCTCATTGGTGTGGCAGACCTTAAAGAGACGGGACGCCTGCCTGGATTCATTGAGGACATATCCGCGGGCAGTGGAGAGAATGGGATAACCCATGGTGCGCAGCAGGGCGATATCCTGGACCACCACCTGGCGGCTGACACCGGTTTGCCTGCCAAGGGCCCCGCCGGACAAGGGGGCGGAGGCCTGCCTCATCATATCCAGAAGCTTCCTGCGTCTCTGTGCTCCGTTCATCACATCTTCCATGTTCCATTCCCTCCTGTAATACATAGTCCTGCCTTAATCTGCCAGCACCTCCAGATGCTTCAGACTGATATCCAGAATCGGAGCCGAGTGGGTCAGGGCGCCGCTGGAAACATAATCCACGCCCAGCTCCGTAATGGTCCGGATGTTTTCTTTTGTCATGTTGCCGGAACACTCGGTTTTGGCCCGGCCGTCAATATAGCGTATGGCTTCGGCCATCTGCTCCGGCGTCATGTTGTCCAGCATGATGATGTCGGCGCCTGCATCCACCGCCTCCTTCACCATGTCCAGATTCTCTGTCTCCACCTCTATCTTGCGGACAAAGGGAGCATATGCCTTTGCGGCAGCAACCGCCTCCCTGACGCCGCCGGCCGCATCAATGTGGTTATCCTTTAACAGAACGCCGTCGGACAGGTTGTAGCGGTGGTTCCGTCCGCCTCCAATCCGCACCGCGTATTTTTCAAAGATACGCATGCAGGGCGTGGTTTTCCGGGTGTCTAGCAGCATTGTCCCGGTGCCCTTAAGCATTTCAGCCACAGAGTGGGTATAGGTGGCGATGCCGCTTAGGCGCTGCAGATAATTCAGTGCCGTCCGTTCACCGGACAGAAGGACGCGTACATCTCCTGTGACCGTGGCCAGATGCTGGCCTTTTTTTACTGCATCGCCGTCCCTGACATCAAAAACCACACTGGTTTCCGGGTCCAGAAGGGTAAATACACGCTCAAAAATCTGCAATCCGGCTATAATTCCGTCCTCCTTACAGATAAGCTGTACCTGTCCCTTTTTGTATTCAGGCATGACTGCGTTGGTGGATACGTCCTCACTGCTTATGTCCTCCTCCAGGGCAAGACGTATGTATTTGTCAGCAACAAGCTGCATGGTAATTGGATTCATAATCAGTTCTCCCTTTCTGGCTGTTTTCTATTCGTTCTGCGGCTTTTCCGGCAAACACCAGGCTCTCTAACAGGCTGTTGCTGGCCAGGCGGTTCTTTCCGTGGACCCCGTTGCAGCTGGTTTCACCCACTGCATACAGATGCTCCATGGTGGTCCTGGAATCCAGGTCCACCCATATGCCGCCCATAAAATAGTGCTGGGCAGGCACAACCGGAATGGGTTCTTTTGTGATGTCATACCCCTCCGCAAGACATGTCTCGTATATATGGGGAAAATGTTCCAGGATGGTTATCCGGGGCACGGGGGCAAATGACAGCCAGACATGCCTGCTTCCCTCTTTATCCATCTCAGCCTCAATGGCCTGGGATACCAGGTCCCTGGGCAGAAGCTCATTGACAAAGCGCTCTCCTTTACTGTTTAAGAGTACAGCCCCTTCACCGCGGGCCGATTCCGAGATGAGAAAGGACCTGCCCGGTTTTTCCGTGTAAAGGCTGGTGGGATGAATCTGCACGTAATCCAGGTGCTCCAGCTTCACGCCGTGCGCCCGGGCAATGGTCAGCGCATCTCCTGTAAGACAGGGAAAATTGGTGGAATGCCGGTAAAGCCCCCCAATCCCCCCGGTGGCCATAACCGTGTCCCGGGCATGGATGGAGAGGGCGCCGCCGTCCCTGGTCCTGGCCTGGATGCCTGCACAGGAGCCGTTTGCAGTCAGAATGTCTGTCATGACCGTATATTCCATGATATCCACATTGGGGAGCGCGGCTGTCCGTTCCTGGAGGACCGTGGTAATGGCCTGGCCGGTGATGTCCTCATGGAAACAGATTCTCGGCCTGGAATGGGCGCCTTCCTTCGTATATTTTAAACTACCGTCCTGGTTTTTGTCAAATCCTACCCCAAGCTCCAGCAGATGACGGATAACGGCGGGGCTGGTGCGTATCATCAAGTCCACGCTTTCCTTCCGGTTTTCGTAATGGCCAGCCTTCATGGTGTCCTCAAAATAGGAATCATAGTCCTCCTCATCCCGGAGCACGCAGATGCCTCCCTGGGCCAGCATGGAATCGCAGGTTTTCCTATCCTCCTTGCATATCATCAGGATATGCAGGTCCTCCGGCAGGTTCAGGGCCGTGTAAAGCCCTGCTACCCCGCAGCCTGCAATCACCACATCACAGTATATATGTTTTGTCATTTCCTATGCCTCCTTTTGGAATCCGCCGCCCTGAATTTACTGCGCCAGCTTAAGCATCTGTTCCAGGGCCCTGCCTGCCGACGGGACATAGGCTTCCGGCACAGATGCCTGGTTCTGCCCGGTACGAAGGACATGGATGATTTTATCCAGGGTTATTTTTTTCATATCCCGGCAGACTGGTTCCGTGTCAGGAAAATAAAACTCTTTGCCGGGATTCTGCCGTTCCAGTTCATAGCGCACGCCATTTTCCGTACATATAATGAATTCCCTGGAGGAACTTCCGGCAGCGTATTTAAGTATTCCGGCAGTGGAGCCGATATAGTCGGCCAGCTTAAGAACCTGGGCATTGCATTCCGGGTGGGCCAGTACCTGGGCGTGGGGATGGATTTCCTTTAAGGCAGATACCTCGCCGGGGGACATATGGTCGTGGACGGGACAGCAGCCCTTTACCAGCATCACATGCTTTTCAGGCACCTGGCCGGCCACATACCGGCCCAGGTTTTTATCCGGTATGAACAGAATGTCCTGGTTTGGCAGGTTCCTCACAATCCGGACTGCATTGGCGGATGTAACGCACACATCGGACCAGGATTTGATTTCTGCCGTGGAATTGATGTAACAGACCACTGCAAGGTCCGGATATTCCTTTCTGTATTGTTCCACTTCCTCCCTTGTCACCATGTGGGCCATGGGGCAGTCCGCCTGTGCGTCGGGCATCAGGACCACCTTGTCCGGACTCAGCAGCTTTCCGCTTTCGCCCATGAAGGAGACTCCGCAGAATACCAGGGTCCTGTTGCCAAGACCCGCGGCCACCTTGCTTAAATAGAATGAATCTCCTATGTAATCTGCCATTTCCTGCACCTGGGGGTCCACATAATAATGGGCCAGGATGACGGCGTCCTGTTCTGCTTTTAACTGCCTTATTTCTTCCTGCTTCGTCATAATTTCCCCTGTTCTGCCGGCAGTGATGCGCCGGCGTTTTTTCATTTGGCTTTCTGTTTGTGTCTGCAACAGTATAGCACATATATTTACATGTGACAAGACACATGGCGGGTTAATTTTTTCACCGAAACAGGGCGGTCAGCGTAATTGTAAGGATTATTAAAGAAAAGTTCAGCACTGAAAAAAGAGGATATGGTAGAATTAGGATAGGAATCATGCCGGGCCTTTTAAGGACGCGGCCCAGCGTTCCAAAAGGAGGATTTGTATGAGGAAAATCCGCGGAATAAGAGCCTGTCTCATGTTTGCGGCTGTAAGCCTGGCGGCCTGCCAGCCTGCTGACAGCAACACAAGGGACAGACAGGAACAAACCGGGACTGTCAGGGAACAGGACGGCCAAGGACAGACGGAGCCGGAAAATGGCGCCCGGGAGACAGCCGCAGCAGAGAAGACGGCAGCCGGTCCGGTGACAGAGAACCAGTGGCAGATGGTTCCCGGTTACGGCATATGCAAACAGGGAGAGCCGGTTCTGTATGTATTGGATATGGATGCCAGCAGGCTGAAAACAGATGGGGACAGAGTCAGTGCAAGGCTTCTCTCCGCGGTATACCAGGACAATGTACTCAGCGTCAAGGTGAAACTGAGGGATGATACCGTGACCCTGATACCGGATGAGAAGGTGAAGGAAATTTTGGAACAGGAGGAGGAGAACCGGAAGAAGCAGGAACAGGGACTTTATGTGCAATGGGATGACAGCTATTTCTGCATTGACAGCGGGAAGAACCTATATGGCCGCAGTGCTTTTCAGGACAGGTTACGGACCGGGAAAAAGGCGCAGAAGGAAAAGGGCGCAAGGGCGGTTACCTTTGACCGGATAAAAGGGAAGGGAATGGACGGCCTGGGTTTTCAGCAGCAGAGGAACAGCACCTCCTGCAATGACAACGGAAAAGGCGGCTACTGCATATCCACTGTGTCGGAAAAAACCATAGGGAAGGAGTGGTTTACACTGGCTAAGCCGGAGGGCGTCTATGAATTATGGCTGGAGGGCTTTCAAGAGCCTATGAAGATTGTTTTTAAGAAGGCGCCCTCCTATGGTTCGCTGGAGGATATAGAGGGAATGGTGGTGCATGAAGGATTTTACGGGATGGCTGAGGGGGAGGTGGAGGATGAGGGACTCAGACTTACCACCTATACCTACTCGCAGGATGGATACAGAATCGGATTCAGCCGCGGGAAACTGATGGCAACGCTGTCGGACGGGAAAACGTCTGAACTGGTGCCTGCGCGGGGGGAACAGCTGACCACGTCTCTGGACCAGCTCTCTGGCATCCAGCCCAGAAGCATACAGGAGACGCTGTACAGGATACCGGAGGGAACGGCTGTTACGGAAGCATACCTGCATGCAGAGAAACCTGTTGTCACATCGCCGGAACAGGGAGCCGTACTGGAGATTCCCATTCCTGAGGAACGGCAGTCCCTGGACGAGGCAGTGGAATTCAGGGACTGCAGGATATACCTGAACGGAATCCGTCCCATGGATGAACTTTATGAATATGGTACGGATGAAAACGGGGAACCTCTTACCAGGCATATGGTTTATATCAATGCCAGGGCCGAGATGAGGGATGCGGATAAGACTCTGTACTATGTGAATGCGGTACAGCCGGAGGAAGGCCAGGAGGGAGGGACCGGCGACCCCTTTAAGACAGTATACGCCCAGGCGGATATGGCAGGGGCAGATAAATATAATGCAGGAGAGCTGGCGGGATTTAAGGCTTTTTATCAGGAGGGGGACTCTGTAATCAGACTTCAGCTCCAAAGTCCTTCCTACAGGTGGAACCAGGAATTTGTATTGCCGGTACAGATGTGACCGGACGGAGAAGGAGGAGACTGTTTGCAGAACGATATCAGGAAAAATATGCTGGCTCTGGGTACGGCCGCAGCCATCATGGCTGTGGGAGGGATGGCCGGGTGCAGCAGGACAGCACATATGAATTCTGCGGCCGGGACTGTAACCGTGGCTGCGGTGGAAACCACCTCCGCAGCGGAGCTGACCGAGAAACCGGCGGAGCTGACCGAGAAACCGGCGGAGTTGACCGAGAAACCGGCGGAGTTGACCGAGAAACCGGCGGAGCTGACCGCTAAACCGGCGGACCTGGAAAAGATGTCCGACAATCTGAGCCTGCTGGGAGCTGATGGGATTGAGCTGGACTACGCAGGTCATGGGCAGATTGTATTTCATAGCTTTGCGGGACTGTTCCAGTGTATCAATACAGGGGAAGGGTGGAAGATAAACAGGACCCTGGACCTTAAGTCCCTGGGAGCAGGCACAACACAGGGAGACAATTATTCCCTTATCACAGCAGATAAGGACAGTGCTTTTATATCGCCGGAATGCTATTCGCCTAAAACGGAGATGCCGGTGACATACCGGTATACATTTGCCGACGGCAGCCTGGAGCTGAAGGGTAGGTTTCAGGAAAAACCGGATTCCATTATGCAATGGAGCCATTCGGAAGAGGCAATGGCCATCCGGGAGACAATCCGGGAAATAATCCGGGAGCAGGCAGGGCAGGAGATTCTCTGGATATCCAATCTCTGCCCTGTCATGGAAACGGATGCCAATGTATACGGGTTCGTTACATTGGGAAACGGCGGTCTGGAAACACTGGGCTACGGCCTGTACTGGATGGAAACGGACCGGCTTGAACTGGCGGCCATAGAGCGTCAGTAAAATAGATGGAATAAAGTGTAAACGCCCCTCAGGGAGGCCTTGCGGCCGCATTCCCGGACAGCTGACAGGTATGCAGGCTGGCCGGGATTTTACTTTATTTTTTCTTAATTATCCGGCTGTGCTATTGATTTTGCCAGCCACTTATGCAACAATTTATGGATGGATTCAGAGAAAGTATGCCTGAACCAGCATAATTAAAGAGAGGAAATATAATGAGAAGCAGAAGGAAGAGAAAAAAAGCAAGGGCAGTCATTATCCTTCCCGCAGTCCTGGCCTGCCTTTTGGCTGCAGCCGCGGGCACAGGGTTTTTATGGTTTTCAAAGTCAAGGGACAGCTCCGGGCCGGCTGCGCCGGATGAACGGTTCATGGAGTATACGGGCTACCTGTCCCAGGGAAATTATGAGGCCATGTACCAGATGCTGGATTCCGAAAGCCGTATGAACATCAGCAGGGAGGACTTTGTAACCAGGAATAAGAACATATACGAGGGCATAGGCGCTTCTTCCATCCAGGTGGAGATTACCGGGGTGGAGGAAAAGAATCAGGAACAGGGGATTCAGACCGTCAGCTATGAGACCAGCATGGAAAGCTCTGCCGGCGCCATCCATTTTTTCAACCAGGTGGATTTTAAGCTGGAGGCATCTTCCGTAGAAAACGGAACAGGCAGCCATGGTGAAGAAAAGAACAAAAGGAAAAAGGATGGGAAGGAAACAAAGGATTACAGGCTGGTCTGGAGCGACCGTGTCATATTTCCCAACCTGAGCTGGAACGACAAGGTACGGGTTGTGGCGGACAAGGCTATAAGAGGAAGCATTCTGGACAGAAACGGTATCATGCTGGCCGGAAAGGGCAGCGCGTCCATGGTGGGTCTTGTGCCGGGAAAGATGAGCCGGGTTGGGGACAGCTATTCAGAGGACGACTTAAGCCGTCTGTCAGAGCTTTTAGGGATTTCGGCTGACAGCATCCGCAAAAAGCTGTCGGCCGGGTGGGTAAAGGACGATTCCCTTGTTCCTGTCAAGACGTTAAAGAAAGTGGATGAGCTCAACCTCAAGTCAGCTCTGCCAGAGGAGGAGAATGTGCAGAACAGGGCGCTTCAGGACCAGCTTCTGACCATTCCGGGCGTCATGATTACGGATACGCCTGTCAGGTATTATCCCCTGGGCGGGAAAGCGGCCCATCTGGTGGGCTATGTACAGAATGTGACGGCCGAAGACCTGGAGGAGCACAAGGGGGAAGGCTATCTGTCAGACAGCGTTATAGGCAGAAGCGGAATGGAAGGGCTGTTCGAGAAGGAACTAAAGGGCCAGAATGGACGCATCATATCCATTGTCACCTCCCAGGGAGAAGAAAAGCAGGTGCTGGCCGCTATCCCCAGGATTGACGGCCAGGACATCACCCTCACCATAGACAGCAGCCTTCAGGAACTGGTGTATGATACATTCCAGGACAGCAAAAGCTGTACAGTGGCCATGAATCCCTATACAGGGGAAGTTCTGGCCCTGGTGAACACGCCCAGCTATGATAACAATGACTTTATCCTTGGCATGTCGGAGGCAGCCTGGGCAGCACTGAATGAGGATGAGAGAAAACCCATGTTAAACCGTTTCCGGCAGCGTTTTGCCCCCGGCTCGTCCTTTAAGCCCATTACAGGCGTCATTGGCCTTACCTCCGGCGCTCTTACGCCGGATGAGGATTTCGGGGAGGCAGCAGGGCTAAGCTGGCAGAAGGATGCGGGCTGGGGCGGTTATTACGTCACTACCCTTCACGGATACAGTCCGGTTAACCTTAAAAATGCCTATATCTACTCAGATAACATATATTTTGCAAAGGCAGCCCTGAAAATCGGCTATGATAATTTCATGGCGGGACTGGACCGGCTGGGATTCAACCGGAAACTGCCCTTTGAAATCTCGGTTGCGGAATCCCAGTACTCCAATACGGAACGGATAGAAACGGAAATCCAGCTGGCGGACAGCGGATACGGCCAGGGCCAGATGCTGGTAAACCCCATTCATCTGGCATCTCTTTACACCATGTACCCCAACCGCGGGAAGGTTCTGAAGCCCTATCTTGTGTATAAGGACACGCCGGAGCCGGAGGTATGGATTGAGGATGCCTGCACGCCGGAGGCGGCAGAAACCGTGGAGGACGGGATGAAGGCTGTTATCCATTCAGAGCACGGCACAGGACATGCTGCCATGCGTTCTGACATTACCCTGGCAGGAAAGACTGGAACCGCTGAGATAAAGGCATCCAAGGAGGACACCAGCGGCACGGAACTGGGGTGGTTTGCCGTGTACACGGCTGATGGGAACATTCAAAATCCGGTTCTTATGGTCAGTATGGTGGAAGATGTGAAGAACGCCGGAGGAAGCGGACTGGTGGTCAGAAAGTCCAGGGATGTGCTGGCAGCTTATATACCGTCCGGCCAGTAGTCCGTCCGGGTATAGTTCGTCCGGTATATAGTCCGGCCGGGTATATAGCCTGTCCGGTGAATAATCCGGGCGGCAGGACAATCCGGAGCAGCCGGCATATACTATAAGTGAGGAGGTAATCAACAGAAACCGTGTATCGGGGGATTGGAGGGGAAATCAATGCCTATGGATTCATTTTCATCAGAGGGGATTTTACGGAGGCTCATCAGGCTTCCCTACCTTCCGCTCTATATCAGCGTGCTTAATGCAGCCGTGGAGCTGGAGGTTTTTTCCGGCCTTACCCAGAGAAAGAGCGTAAGGGAGCTATCAGCGGAGAGAGGGTGGGATGAAGACAATACCCGGTATTTCCTGGATGCCCTTTACTGCCTGGGATTTATCTGGAAAAGGGATGGGATGTACTGCAACTGCAGGGAAACAGACCGGTATCTTGTAAAAGGCAGGCCGGAGTACATTGGAGGCCATCTGGCTTTTAACTGTGCAGAGGAGTGCATGGGATGCGGGGAGTTTAAGAAGCTGGTTGAAAAAGGCCCCGGCGGCGGCCGGGGACCGAAAGGGCAGCCGGACTTCCGGCAATACGTACAGAACATGCGGGAATCCCAAATGGGGTTCCGGCAGACTGAGATACAGGGAATCGTAAGGGAGCTTCCGGAGTACCCGGGTATCAGGAAAATCCTGGATTTAGGCTGCGGAACAGGACTGCTGGGGCTGGGAGTGATTGGGGAACGGGAGGACCTGACAGGAATCCTATATGACCGCCCGGCCATGGAACCGGCTATCCGCGAGTCCATCCGTCTGACCGGCCTGGAAGGGAGGGCAGTGCCCATGACAGGGGATTATCTGACGGACGACATAGGAAAAGGCTATGACCTGATTCTGGCCATTGCCACCCTGAGTTTTGTGGAACAGGAACTGGCTGCTCTTATGGGGAGGCTCTGTGAGGCCATGAATCCAGGGGGCGTGCTGCTGTGCTATTCAGAGGGAATCGAGAGGGATTGTTCAGGCCCGTGGGACATGATATTGGGCTGGCTGCCTTACAATATGCAGGGATATAACCTGGGGATTAAGAAGAATGAAATCGCAGAGGCTGCCATGGCAGCCGGATTCAGGAGCGCTGAAAAACGAACCGGTATTTATTCCACAGGAAACGTGGACGTGGATATATTCAGAAAACAGGTGTGAAAACCGGATAAGCAGACATAGGGATGAGCAAACCGCAATGAAAGTGAATCTGCAACGCCATGGATTACTTGGCAATGGTTTCTTAATATGATACAATAAATAAAGTTGTGTATCATTTGAAAAGAGGGAAAATAATGTTCACACAAAGAAAAATACTGGTTGTGGAAGATAACGAGATAAACCGTATGATGCTGAGTTCCATCCTGTCATCTGAATATGAGGTGCTGGAGGCGGAGAACGGGCTGGCTGCCCTGGAGGCGCTGAGGAAATACAGGGACGCAATTGCGCTGATTCTGCTGGACATCATCATGCCTGTTATGGATGGGTATACCTTCCTGGCGCGTATGCAGGAGGACCCGGCGCTGGCATCCATACCGGTCATCGTTACCACGCAGAGCGACGGTGAATCCGACGAAGTGGCCGCCCTGTCCCACGGCGCCACGGACTTCGTGGCAAAACCCTACAAACCCCAGGTCATTCTGCACCGCGTGGCCAGTATTATCAAGCTCAGGGAAACAGCAGCCATGATAAATCTGGTTCAGTATGACCGGCTGACCGGGCTCTACACAAAAGAATTTTTTTACCAGCGTGTGAAAGAAACCCTGGCCGCCCGCCCTGAGCAGGAGTATGACATCATTTATTCCAATATAGAGAATTTCAAGCTTGTCAATGACATATTCGGGGTGCCGGCCGGGGACAGACTCCTTGTGAATGTGGCCGCCATGTTTTCAAAGCGGGTGGGCAGATGGGGAATCTGCGGCCGGATTAATGCGGACCAGTTTGCCTGCCTCTTGGAACGGCGCTGGGAATATTCAGAGCAGTTATTCGTGGAGGCGGGAAACCAGATTAACACCATGTCCAATGTGAAAAACATGGTAATGAAATGGGGCGTCTACCATATTGACGACCGCTCCATATCCGTGGAACAGATGTGCGACCGGGCCCTGCTGGCAGTCCGAAGCATTAAGGGCCAGTACAGAAGGCATTTTGCAGCCTATGACGAGGCACTGCGCAGCAAGCTGCTCCGGGAACAGGCCATCACGGACAGTATGGAGGAGGCCCTGGTCCAGGGACAGTTTATTGTGTACCTGCAGCCTAAGTACAGCCTGAAGGATAAGACCCTGGCAGGGGCAGAGGCCCTGGTGCGGTGGGTTCATCCGGAATGGGGCTTCCAGTCCCCCGGGGAGTTTATTCCTCTGTTTGAGAGGAACGGGTTTATCACACAGCTGGACCAGTATGTGTGGGACCGTACCTGCGCCTATTTGCAGGACTGGGACAGGAAGGGATATCCCAGGGTTCCTGTATCCGTGAATGTGTCCAGGGCTGATATCTACAATGCAGACCTTGCCAACATCCTTTTGCGGACCGTACATAAATATGGCCTGCCGCCTTGGCGCCTGCACCTGGAGATTACGGAGAGCGCCTATACGGAGAATCCGGGCCAAATCATCGAGACAGTAACCCATCTCAGGGAATTGGGCTTCATCATTGAGATGGATGATTTCGGAAGCGGCTATTCCTCCTTAAACATGCTGAACCAGATGCCCCTTGACATTCTGAAGCTGGATATGAAGTTCATCCAGAGCGAGACGGCCAAGCCTGTGAACCAGGGAATTCTTCGTTTTATCATGAGTCTTGCGCGGTGGATGAACCTGAGCGTGGTGGCGGAGGGCGTGGAAACCGGGGAGCAGCTGGAACGGTTGAAGGAAATCGGATGCGATTATGTACAGGGCTATTTTTTCGGAAAGCCAATGCCCGGAGATGTCTTTGAGGAGCTTATGAAGTCAATGCCCCGGATGGAGACAAAGGAGCTGCAGGAACCGGAAAAGGAAAACCAGGACCCCGGCCATGCATATGACGGAGAGGAATTCCTGTACAGTACCTGCGGCGCCGGGGACAGCCAGGCATGTCTGGAGCAGAAGCTGGCTGCCATGAATGAACGGATGGAGGTTATAGTCAATTCCATTCCAGGAGGCATTGCAAGCTACCGGATTGAGGGTAACCGTTTTATACCGGATTTTTATTCCGACGGCGTCCTTGCCATTTCCGGGCATACCAGGGAAGAATTCCGGGAGCTGGTGGCCCGCGATGCCATGGATATCATATATGAGGCGGACCGGGAGCGTGTGCTGGCGGCAGCAAAGGAGGCTGTCTTAAGCGGCGGAATCCTGGATATTTCGTACCGTATGCGCCACAAGGACGGGAATATTATATGGATTCACCTGAACGGGCGGCGCATGGGGCCTGTGTCTGATAAAATGAGCTTTTATGCTGTATTTACAGGCATGTCGGCAGAGGCCCGCCTCTTCCAGAGCATTGCCAATGAAACCGTGGACAGTATCTATGTAATCAGCAAGGAAAATTATGACCTGCTCTATGCCAATGAGACAAAAGGTCCGTTTGCCGGGAAGCAGCGGAGCCTGGGACAGAAATGCCATCTGGCCCTGCGGGGGAATATGTCCCCCTGCGCCAATTGTGTGATTAAGAATTACCAGGCCGGCGGCAGGGACAATTCCATGATGCTGTCCAGTCAGGGAAGGTTTTACAGCGCCAGGTTCCGTGAGACGGACTGGAACGGCATTCCGGCCTATATCCAGTATGTGAGGGATGTGACGGAGGAAGTGCAGACCCAGAAAGAAAAGAAGCGCCTGGAACAGTATTTCCAGACAGTAGTAAAAAACCTGCCCGGCGGGGTTGCAGTGCTGCGGCGGAAAAAGGACGGGACCATGCAGCCGGAGTTTTTATCGGATGGATTTGCTGCAATGACAGATATGGAGTATGAGGAAGCATGGGAACTGTACCGGGAGGATGCCATGTACGGGGTGCATCCCCAGGACCGTGCCTATGTGGCGGGACGGATGGAGGAGTATGCGGCTGATGGCTCCTGCAGCCGCGAGATAGTGTACCGTCTGAAGAAGGGCCGCGGAGAGGGAAGCTATATATGGGTCAGGAACCGGTTTACCCTGATTGAGGACGAGGAGGGAGAAAACCGGATTTATGCCATTTACTATGACATAACAGAGGAACGGGAGGAACAGGAACGGCTGAGGGCCCGGTACAGGGAACTTCTGCTCAAACACTACCGGACGCCCGGACCCAATGCGCTGATTGTGGGGCATTACAGCATTACCCAGAACCAGGTACTGGAGGTCATTGACCACACGGATTCCGGGCTTATGGAAACCTTTGGGTCAAACCGGAAGGAATTCTTTGCCGGTATCTCCGGATTCATTGAAGATGAGGAGGAAAGGCGGGCGTACACGGCAGCCTTTGTGGATGCTCCGGGAGTGAATCAGGATGTCAACTGTTTCATCAGGCTTCCCAGGGATTCCTACGGCCGGTATGTCCGGTTTAAGGTGGATTTGCTGGAGACGCCGGATACGGGTGATATCACGGGTATCTTCACTGTGACGGATATCACGGAGCAGGTCATATCGGAGAGAATTCTTCACCGCATGACCGTGGTGGGCTGCGACATGGTCATAGATGTGGATTTGTTCCGCGACAGATACATGCTGCTTAACAGCGGCAAAGAGGCGGAGGACGTCCCCGGGCCGTCCGGCTGCCATTCCCGGCAGGTGGATTATATGCTGAAGGTGCAGGTCGTGCCCAGGGACAAGGAACATGCGGCAAGGATGATGGAGCCCGGATATATCCTGGAACAGCTGAAAAAGGAGGATTCCTATTCCTTCCACTATTCAATCATCGGGGAACAGGGCGATATACTTACAAAAAACCTGACAATTTCCTCCATAGACCTGCGCCTGGGACGCATCTGCATGGCCCGGACCGACATCACGGATTCTGTCCGGGAACAGCAGGGAATGCTGAATGTGGTTGCCTCCACCTTTGAACTCATGGGATTTGTGAATATCCGCAGCAGGCGCATGACCATGTATACCAGACAGACCGTACAGGAGAATCTGTCGCCGTATATACTGGATGACTACAATGATTCCGTGGAGCGAATTGCAGGGTATTATGATATTGGGGACGGAAAACAGTTTATCCGGACACAGTTCCGTCTGGATACCATGGTTTCCCGCCTGGAAAAGGAGCCGACCGGGTATGATTTTGTGATTCCCTATACAGCGGGGGAGGGCGTACGGTATAAGCAAATCAGCATTCTGTGGGGCGACAGGAACCGCAAGACCGTCTGCATGGTACGGGCGGACGTGACCGACATGCTGGCGGACGAACGGCGCAAGAAGGATGAACTCAGGGAAGCCCTTGCCCTGGCAGAAGAGGCCAGCCAGGTGAAAAGTGAATTCCTTTCAGCCATGAGCCATGACATACGCACGCCCATGAATGCAATCATAGGCATGACGGAACTGGCTGCGGCCCACATCGGTGAAAAGGAGCGGGTGGAGGACTGTCTGAAAAAGATATCCCTGTCCTCAGGGCATCTTATGAGTCTGATTAACAATGTGCTGGATATGAGTAAAATAGAAGGTTCCAGGCTGATTCTCAACCGTATGCACATATCCCTTCCATCCCTGGTGGAACAGATTACAGGAATGATGGAACCCCAGGCCCGCAGCAGGGGACTGGACTTTGAGGTCCGGACAGAGGGGCTTGTCCACAGGGAGTTTTACGGGGATTCCCTGCGTCTGAACCAGATTCTCATCAATCTTCTGGGAAATGCGTGCAAGTTCACGCCGGAAGGAGGCCGGGTCAGCTTCTGTGCAGAGGAATACGGTCAGGTACAAACGGAAGGATGGATTCACTACCGCTTTACGGTCAGCGACACCGGGGTTGGAATCAAGGAGAAATTTTTACAGCATATGTTTGAACCCTTTAGCCGGTGCAGGAATGACAGCTGCGTGGAAGGCAGCGGATTAGGCTTAAGCATCACCAAAGGTCTGGTGGACCTTATGGGAGGGACCATCCAGGTAAGGAGCCGGGAACACCAGGGAACCACTTTTCTGGTGGATTTGGAATTTGAACCGGCCGGGGACGAAGAAAGCGCAATGAGAGGAAAACCGGAAGGGGGCGCACAGGCGGGCAGGGAAGAGCAGGCCCTGGCCGGAGCAGGAACCCTGTCAGGATGCAGGTTCCTGATAGCTGAGGATAATGCCATCAATGCCGAGATTCTCTGCGAACTCCTTCAGATGCAGGGCGCGCAGTCCGTTATACGGACGGACGGGGTCAAGGCCCTGGATGAATTCAGGAACACTGCGCCGGGGACTTACGATGCCGTGCTTATGGATATACAGATGCCGGAGATGAACGGTTATGATACGGCCAGGGCTATCCGCGGTCTGAACCGGGAGGACGCTGCCCGGATACCCATTATAGCCATGACAGCCAATGCCTTTGCAGAGGATGTACAGGCAGCCCTTAAAGCCGGAATGACGGCCCATGTGGCCAAACCCATAGATGTCAGTGTGATGACGGCAGTGCTTTTAAAAGCCATAGGGAAGAATGCCTGATGCAGCGCGCAGACGTGATAATACAGCCTGATATAATAACATAAAGGAGAGACTAACAAATGAAACCGAATGAAACGACAGGAAAACAGGAAATCATGAACCGGCTTAAAACCTCAGGAGAGCTTTATGTCCTGCTTTCCATGTGCACAGGAGAGCCCTATGTGGTTTGCGACCAGGAAACCTATGATGATGAAATCATTGTTTTCTTTGATGCCCAGGCAGCCATAAAGGAGGCAAAGGAACAGACCGAGGCGGGAACGCCTGTAAAACCCATGAAGCTGGAGAACAAGCAGTTTCTGATGTTTTACACCAGCCTCTATACCCTGGGAGTGAATGCGCTGCTGGTAAAAGACGGGGAAAAGGACTGTCTGATTCAGCTGCAGGATTTTGTGAAGCGTAATAAGCAGCAGGGTCAGGAGTCAGGGGAGAAGATATGGGTGGAGAACCCCTCCCTTCATCTGACCATGCTGTATTATATGCAGGAACTGAGAAGAAAACCAGGGCAGGAGAGCCTTCCGCAGATTAAGGAATGGCAGGATGAGATTACCAGTGATTTCAGTAAAGGAAGTTACATTGTTCCTGCGGAGAAGGAGGGGAAGGGACTGGCAGCTGTCAAGGTGAACGAGCAGCTATTCCAGGCCATTTTTACAGACATATTAGAGTTCCAGAAGTTTAACCGGGAAGGCAGGCTGCGTCCTCTTGTGGTGACCGCAGACAAGATACCCCAGATTATGACAGAAGAGGCAAAGGGAGTGATTCTCAATCCCATGGGAGTCAGGATGCCTTTGCAGATTAAGAAGGCGTCCGGCCAGCCAAAACAGGATGCATAGGAAATATAGGAAATGAGAAAAAAACTCATTTATAAAATTCGGGTAAACAGAAGGACTTTGGAATGATGAACGTGAAAATGCTGCAATGAGGTTTTGCCTCACTGCAGCATTTTCACGTTTTGAGTTCAAGGGTCAGTTGGTTGAAGTCATCCGGTTTGTCTTTTGGCTTGTCAAGGGACGTTACCTTTTTTAATATTTCGTTCTGTGTTTTGTTGTACTCTTCCTTGGCACGCTTAAGGACAGCGGCCTGGCCCTCGCGGTATGTATTCTGGAACCAGTAAATGAGCAGGGATTCATCTGAATTCAAAAGCTTTGTGACAGATGCTCCCGCTTCATCCGGGCGCAGTGCAGCGGCCAGGGGCGTTTCCAGCGGAATGTCAAAGATGGAATGGACGGAAGTGCCGAGCGCCTTTGCAATGGCTTCCATGTGGGCCATCTTATCCTTTTGGTTTTCTCCGTTTATGATTCTCTTCAAGGTGCTGGCAGGTATGTGTGTTTCCTTTGATAAGGTAGCCTGAGTCATCCCCTTTAAATTCATTAGTGCAATCAGTTTCTCGTTTTTCACAGTAAGTCCCCATTTCCTGGTAATCCCATATCATATCGGTCCCAAACCCGATAGATAACCATAAAATACCCTTCATGGATAATTCTACCATATTATTTATAATTCTTCAAGAAATGCCATTGATTTGATGATATTTTTTCTCATGGTATTTTTTCTCGCAGCTTTCATTGAGTTATTGTGACATATTCTTTCAATTTCTTTAAATCCATGGACAGGGCCGATTAAATTGTTTACAATAGACAGGCTGGTCAGAGGCTGGCTGCATTAAATTACACAGGAGACCAGAACACATGTTAAAAGATACTAAAAAGAATACCAATCCAAAGAAACGAATGAGTAAGACCAAACAGGCCAGGAGGCGGGAGGAAGAATTTAAATCCACTCTGAAGTTCGGCGTGAAACTGGTTTTGATTCTGGCGGTTGTGATTGGCTGTGCACAGCTGTTTTTTTATGGAAAAAACGTGATGGCAGGCAGGAGCAGCGGTCCGGCTGCCTGGATAGCGGAAAAAAACAGCGAAACAAAGGACAATCAATCAGATACACCTGAGACAGGGGAAACGGCTGCCTCCCAAAAGAACTCCTCTGAAGACGGCGTTTCCAGGGACCCGTCTTCCATGGGACCGGAAGCTTCCGGCCCTGCGCAGGAACAGCAGATGCCGGAAACCATTGCGCCGTTTGCTGAATCCAGCGATGGGCCGGGTAATGTGGTGCAGGCTGCCCCGCCCTCCGGTGAAGCGTCCTTAGGTCCTGCAGGCAGCGGAAATGAGCTGTTCCCTGTTTCAGGACCGGTTGACGCATCCAGGCCCATGATTGCATTTACCTTTGACGACGGTCCTTATTACAGCGTGGACATGAGAATCCTGGACACGCTCCAGGCTTACGGGGGAAGGGCCACCTTTTTTATAGTGGGAAGCCGTGTCAATGACTACAAGGACACCCTCAAGCGAATCCAGGATTCCGGGTCTGAGATAGGGAACCATACATTTAACCACAAGAATCTGGAAACGATTGCTCCGGAAGAAGTGGCATCCCAGATTGAGATGACCAACGATGCAGTGGAGGCCGTGACAGGCTTCCGGCCCAGGCTGGTGCGGGTGCCCTACGGCGCCTTTAAGGGCCAGGTGCCCGGCCTGGTATCCTACCCCATGATTCAGTGGGACATTGATACGCAGGACTGGTCCAGTAAGGACAAGGATGCCATTGCGGCCTCTGTGCTTTCCCAGGCAAAGGATGGAAGTATTGTGCTGATGCACGATTTGTATTCCTCCACGGCCGAGGCATTTGAAACCCTTATTCCCCAGCTGGCCGCCCAGGGATATCAGTTTGTCACGGTCAGCGAGATGTTTGCAGCCAAAGGGCTGCCTCTGGAAGCTGGGCAGGTTTATTTTAATATCCGCAATAAGTAGGAGGCAGCCGGCTTCACCATATTCGTATTTCCCAACATCACTAAACGGGGAACTAAATGGACAGAGGGGAGGCGCGGTGCACTTCTCTATTGACACAGGATTAAATCAACCATATAATAAAAGCAGTAAAATATGCGAATGGCACCTGCCGTTCGCATATTGTTGTTTCAGGGAAGATGAACATGTTCGTTCATCTAACGCAGGAAAGGAGGGGAGACAATTGGAACAAACGTATTGGCTGCTGGCCGTTGACGACGAGCCGGACATTTTAAGAACCAACCGAAAATATTTGGAAGCCAGGGGGTACAAGGTTGATACGGCGATTTGCGCCATGGACGGCCTGGAATTGCTGCGTCAGCGCAGCTATGACTGTATTCTGCTGGATGTGCTTCTGCCGGATTTAAATGGGTTTGAGCTCTGTCAGGCGGTACGCAATATTACATCAGCGCCCATTCTGTTTTTAAGCTGTATGGATGATGAGGAGGATAAAATCCGGGGATTAATGGCCGGCGGGGATGATTATATCACCAAACCCTACAGTTTAAAGGAACTGGCCGCCCGGGTTTATGCGCAGGTGCGGCGCAGCGTCATGCAGGAATTCATTATTGACCATCATCAGCAAAGCCTGACCGCGGGAAACCATGTGATTTTGCTGTCCCCAAAGGAGTTTGACTTGTTCCTGTATTTTCTGGGGAATTCCGGCCGGATTTTAACACCGGAGGAAATGTACAGAGATGTATGGAGAACCGGGAAGCCTGATACCACAAATACGGTTGCAGTACATATTGCAAGGCTGCGGCGCAAGCTGGACGAGGCAGGCCATCTGGTCGGTAACATTGAAACAGTGCGCGGAGAAGGTTATGAGTTCCGGCCCAGGTCGGAAGCGAGGATAAAGCTATGAAACGGTTCCTGTGTTTAGTTACCCTCATATTAACCGTCTGCATCATTCTGCTTTTTACCGCATGCCAGCCGTTTGTTTCGGAAGGACCGAAGGCGGCAAAAGGAGTAATGGATTACAGGGAGACGGATTTTAACTCAGATGTCTATGCGCTGGGTGGGGAATGGGAGTTTTATTATGGAAAACTCTATACCCCGCAGGACTTTTATCAAGGGCGGACAGAGGGAGGGGAGTATATTGACCTGCCCGGGCCATGGATTAAGAAGGGATATCCGGGGCTGGGGTATGCAACGTACCGCCTGCATATCCGGACTGCCACGGACCGGGCCCTGCTTCTTTATGTACCGGAAATCATGTCATCCTCCGTCATCTGGGTGAATGGAACTGAAATCTTTGCAGCCGGACAGCCGGGTGATTCGGCGCAACACACGGTTCCCGGAGTGAAAAATGACCTTCTGGCCCTGGTGCCGCAGGACGGCAGGATAGAACTGGTGATTCAGGCAGCCAATTACCATATGAACGGGAGCGGTATATTTTATTCCCTTCTCATTGGCCGCGATACGGTGCTGAGCCATCACATATTCTGGCAGCGGACCTTGATTGCCTTTGCACTGGGCGGTATCCTGTTTATGGGCATCTATCATCTGTTCCTGTTTGCATTCCGCAGGAGGGAGAAAATTTATCTCATTTACAGTGTGACCTGTCTTGTGACAACGGTCCGCCTTGCCATGGAGAGCAACAACCTGTTCCAGTATTTTCTTCCGGGTGGGATTGGTCCGGTGCTTAACCGGGTGTTCCTGCTCTTGTTTACCCTCCAGAACCTGTGTATCTGCATGTTTATGCTTCAGATATTCCGCGTCCGCCTGGGCCGGACTCTGCGGGTGGTATATGGAATCAGTTTTATCCTGCCCATGGTTCTGATTTGCATCCGGAGTGTTCCCTATGCAACTGCAGTCAACTGGATGTTCCTGGTGCTGCTCCCCTATGGGATTTCGGTGGTATTGGCAGCAAAGAACGGAAAAATAGGAAAAGATCCGTACCGGTTTCTCTATTTTTTGAGCTTAATCATTTTTATTTTCTTCGGCCCGCTGTCGAAGACGGTCTTTGAAGGGGCGCTTTTTGTACCGGGAATTGTCCCGAACCTGTTTTTGCTGCTCTGCCAGTGCACCATGCTTTCGCGGAATTATGCGCAAGCCCACAATGAGGTGGAGCATATCAATGAACATCTGGAACTACTGGTGGAACAGAGGACGGAGCAGTTAAACAGCGCCAACCGGCAGCTGGCAGCATCCCAGGCAGCCCTGCGGGAAATGATTGCCAATATCTCCCACGACCTCAAAACTCCGCTGACCGTGCTGAACAATTATCTGGAACTGCTGGGTGATGATACGATTGCGGCAAATGAGCAGGAGCGGGCGGAGTATCTGGGGATTGCCTATCACAAGAACCTGGACCTTCAGAGACTAATCCACAACCTGTTTGAAGTGACCCGGCTGGAGGGCGGTACGGCGGTTTACCGCAAGGACCGGATACAGGCGGAGAGACTGATGAAAGAGTCGGAACACAAGTATGCGGAGCTGGTCAGGGATAATGGAATGCAGTTCTCGGCCGAGGCAGAGGAGGGAATTGAACTGCAGGTGGATGGCAATAAAATCTGGAGTGTGCTGGATAACCTGGTTTACAATGCAATCCGCCATACGCCGGCCGGAGGAAGCATTTCGCTTTCAATCCGGAGAAACGGCGGTCAGGTTGAACTGAAGGTATCGGATACAGGGGAGGGAATTGCACCGGAACATCTGCCTCACATCTTTGAGCGCTTCTACAAGGTATCGCCGGAACGCGGGGAAAAGGACGGCTCCAGCGGCTTAGGGCTGTATATAGTCAAAACAGTTGTGGAGGCCATGGGAGGCTCGGCGGAGGCGGAAAGCGCTCCCGGAAGAGGTACGGTATTTACAATCAGATTTCCTTAAAGGGCTCTGTAAATAATTTCCACTATGAAAGAATTCCTGTTGTTTCCCCATCAGGGTTCTGGTATAATAAGATTATATAAGAATAGACAGAAATGCGAACCCGTGAAGAACGTGTTCGCATTTCGTCGTTTTAGGGATTATGAACGAATCTGTTCATAATCGAACGTTCAATCATATAGAACAATTTCTGCCATGAATCAGGCATACCGGCGGGAAAAGAGGAGGAAACATGAGGGGTAAGTTAAAGAGAAAGTTTGCGGTTGTAATGGCGTCTGTACTGGCATTGTCCAATATCCAGTCAATCCCGGTATTTGCAGGGGGGGGGGTGAAATGGAGAAGACCATCCTCCGATTCGAAGAACTGCCGGAAAAATATGCGGTTCAGGAATTGGAACTGGGGGCAGCGGAGGAGGATATCCGCTTCCCGGGCAGCCTGTGGGCGGACATGGTGATTGTGAAGCAGAGGAATGAGGAGAGCAAAGCAGAGGAAACAGAGGCCGGCAAAACCGAAGTGGGGAAGGCGGAGACGGAAGCTTCTGTTGAAGCGGAGGAGAGTTTGGGGGCTGACAGCACCACGGAACAGCAGGCTGGCGATGCGGACTTGTCTGTTTCCGCAGAGGAGGAGAAGGCGTTACCGGAGGATGCGGAAAAAGCTTCATCGGATGAGTCCTCCAATGATGGAACGGTTAATGAACCGGAAACAACCGGTTCCGATACCACAGGAACAGCGGAGCCGGAGGAAGAAGAGGAGCCGGAGATAAAGCAGACGGAGGTAAAGCAGCCGGAGTCAGACGCAGGAGAGGCTGACAGCCCGGATACCGGGGTGGAATCTGAGAAACCTGCAAAAGAAGAGAATGATGCCGGGAAACCATCCGGAAACCTGCGGGATGATTCCGAAAATACGGAAGAACCGAAGGCCCCTGTGGCAACCGGTTCAGAGGCGGAAAAAACGGAGAAAGATAATGAGTCTGACGATAGAATTGAAAAGACCGTCAGGAGAAAAATACGGGATATTGAATGGGAGCTGAATTTTACAGAAAGCAGCGATTCGGAATTTCAAGCTGAGGTACCAGGAACCTATGTCTATGAGCCGGTCATACCATCCGGATATGAGATAGACTTGGAAGTGGAACTGCCGCAGATTCTCGTAAAGGTCGGAACTTTTGATGAAGAAGAAAATGCCAATGCGGAATTCAGAAAAGTACTTGCCAGCAGCAGCCTGTCGGCCGCTGAATCATTTGCGCAGTCTATAAGTACGTTCAATCATGGCGGCAGCGGACAGTTATTTACAACCATCTCCGGCGATACAGTCACCGTAGAAGGCAGCGTGACCGGAGCAACGAATTCGCTGAGCTATACGTATGAAGGAAGCCCGGATCTCATCATAGACTGGAGGGCAGACTATGAGGGGAAGGGCAGCTCTGGAGGGCTTTTAGAATTTCACGGATCCGCAATTCAGTTTGAGATGAATGACGGTGAAATCATACGTTCCGGTTCAACCGATGTGGGAGCTTATGTGTTTGTCTTTTTCGGCTGTCAAGCTAGTTTGAATAGCGGGACGATACAGGGAGATTTGGGAATCCACATTTGGAATGGAACATTGGTTATTGAAAACGGAGCGGTGATATCCTCTCTTGAAACTGCACTTTACTCAAAAGAGAGTTGCATAGAAATAACCGGTGGTACTCTTTCGGCTTCTGGTGATTTAGAGGAATGTATCTATCTTACTGAGAGCAGTGAATTAACGATGACCGATGGCAATATAAGCGCTGACGGTAAGCGGGGCTGCGCAATATTTGCAGGAGAGAACAGTGTTGTCGATGTACAGGGAGGAACTATTTCCGCTGCCGGACCAGGCGGACGTGCGGTACGCAATTATCGGGCCAGCAAAATCACGATTATCAATTCCGACATATCCTTGTCTGGTTTATGGGTGAACGAAACAGTGGCTGTTATTGATGAAGACGATTACACGGCGTATGTAGTCCTGCCTGACCAAACCCCGTTCCCCACAGAGGCAAGTGCAATAACCATGATACCGAAGGATGCGGATGCAAGCATCAGCCTCCCCATAATGTTAGATGAACATACATGGCTGTTTACGATAGAATCCGGCTGTCTGATACAAAGCTATCAAGTAAAGATATCAAAAAATCCATTGAAGGCAGACCCGACCACGATAGATTTTGGGAGCTTAGCGGCCGGATATGAAACACTGCCCGCCCCGCAGACTATTAGCATCGTAAACAACGGCTCATCCTACATTAATGGCTTTACGGTATCGGGCGGTGTAAATTATCATATCATATGGAAGGACAGCCCTATACCTCAAGGCGGGTCCGTTACCATTACAGTTCAACCAAAAACAGGGCTGACAGAAGGGGTATGGCGGGAAACTATTATTATCTCAGCAGATGGAAGCGTTATTGCCAATGTGGAAGCTGTTGTAGAAATCATACCAGCGTCCGGCAGAGTATCCAGAGACTCCTCCTCGGGAAGCGCCGCCACGGATTCCTTTGTTTTGATTGGTACATGGGAGCGCACGGATTCTGGTTTTTGGAAATTCCGCCTGAACACAGGCCGCTATGCAGCAAACCGCTGGGGTATTGCAGATGGAAGATGGTACTATTTTGATTACAGCGGCCTCATGGTGACGGACTGGCAGCAGCTGAATGGAGTATGGTATTACATGGCTACATCAGAAGATGCAAAACGGACTGAAGGAATGAAAGAGGGGGAGATGAGAACCGGCTGGATTTATGATTTGTTTTATCAAAAATGGTTCTATTTAGACAAAGACGGAGCCATGGCCGCCGGCTGGCGGGAGATTGACGGAAAATGGTATTATTTTAACCCGGCACCAGATGGAACGGGAGGAGCCATGGTGACTGATGCATGGGTTGATGACTGGTATCTGAATCAGGACGGCATAGGCATGAATCAGACAAGGAGGTAGCGATGTCATTGAACAGGGCTTAAGCGGGGTGCCGCACTGGTCACAGTCCACCGGCAAGACTGAGCAGAAAGTTTTGAGTTTCTTTGATATGAGAAGCAGGTTCCTAATAAAAAGGCGGCAAAACGCGACAAAATAAATAGTTGCGTTTTGCCGCCTTTTTGCTTCATAGTTTCTTTCTTGTCAAAGTCCTTCATACCATCTGCATAAGAATTTTAGTGACGGAAGGCAGCCCGCCACCATATTGGGTCTGAATTCCTAAATCTGGCGAATCTACCCTGCAGGAGGTGTTAACACATTTATATAGTTATTCTTGTTTGTTCCATGTGTGCTTCGATAATAGCCTATGCTGCTTCATCATTAGACGCTGCAACAAAGCAAGAGTATTATAAAATATATGCGAAAATTGTTAATGAGATATCGCAGGAGTCCGGAAAAGAGGTTGGACTTCTCCCAATGGATGATTTTAGGGATGAAGACTGGAAAACCCCTGAAGAGTTTAGGAAGTTTGTGAGCCAATTGGTTTATGGCCAATTGGTTGTGGTCGATTTGCCGAATACACGTTCCGGCAGCAGCGCAGCAAAAAAGGTTACGATAACTGAAGATGGTACCCCATTTTCCATTTCAATTACTGGCAAGTTCACAACCCAGTATAATTCCAGCACGGGAAGACAGCATTTTAGCGGCGTAACTTCTTTGACATCAAAATCTTCTGGTTCTGGTGATTGGAAGCAGATTTCGTATGATGCGGATTTTATCGATGCCGCCAGAACATGTTACATAATTGTAAGTGGTAAACTTACGGTATCTGGCGTCTATACAACCAAATATGCATCTGTATATTTCTACTGTGGTTCTAACGGTGGTATCAGTTAAGTTTAAGGGATATATTATGGAACGAATCAGCCATTTTAAAGAAGTTCTCTGTGTTTTCAGGAAAACCGGATTCAAACGCTGGCTACTTTTTCGTATACGCTTAATAAAATCCGTATTAACATTTATATATATTTTCGATATAATAAAAATATTTAGAAAGGCGGAAACGTAATGGAAAAATTGAGTCCAGCAGAATATCGTTATATGCGAGTCATATGGAATCATCCAGAAGGTATAACCAGCAACGAGCTATATAGGCCATACTCATTGACCATGGGTGGACAATCGACTCTTTTACGCAATGTTGTCAGGAAAGGATACGCCACATCAAAGCACGTAGGAAAGCAGGTTTATTATTATCCTGTAGGAACCAGGCTGGAATATGACCGGCAGGTGGTTGGTGAACAGCTCGAAAAGAAAATGGGCCTTCCTTCCCTTGGCGCTTTGGTGGCTGCCTTTTGCGGCCGGGATGAACTCAACGAAGAAGAAGAAAAGAAACTGGAGTTTTTAATTCAGGAATTGGAGCAAAGGCAGAAAAATGATGGCGAGTAATATCTTTACATGTTTAATTTCAGGCTCCCTAGCAGGCAGTATTCTCTTCGGACTATTACTGCTGCTGGATTGTGTATTTGGCAAAATTTATGTAAGGTACATTTATCAGTTCGCCAAAATTATCCTGATTGTATATCTTGGCTCTGGTATTGCGATAGTCTATATGGTTTTTTTTATTGGTACCAGATATAACGTTTTACTGTATAAGTCTGAGGATTTCCAATACATCAGGCAGATACGGGGACTTGTACTTTCACAATTCAGTTTTGCTTCAGATGTCATTTCTATTATATTATTGGTCTGGCTTGTATTATTTATTGCAGTTTTCTTCTTATCAATCATTCGAAGTTTTTTTACCATCAAAAAACAGTTATTAATAACAACAGCGGTAAATGATACGCGACTGCTTATTTTTAATAATTTAAAGAAGGAGCTTAATATTAAAAGAGATATTGGCCTATATGAACACCCAACCGCCGGGTTCCCCTATTTAACTGGTATAATCCGGCCATCAATCATTTTGCCAAATGGGACCTACAGTACCGAGGAATGGGGAATGTTTTTACGGCATGAATTGCTGCATTATAAAAGCCATGACCTGGTTTATAGGTTGATAATCGAGGTGGTACAAAAAATCCATTGGTTTAATCCGGTTATATACTTTTTTAGTTTAAAGGTATATGAGTTAAGTGAATTGGTTTGCGATGAAACTGCCGTTGACGGGATGGATATTACTCAACGAGCGCAGTACGCACGGTTATTAAACTCTGCTGCATGTGGTAATGGAGTTGTCAAGATATTAGCATCCTTTTATGGCAATTATCAAAGAGTTGAAAGAAGAATTTATAATATTATGGAGCAGAAAAAACAAAAAATCAGTGTTGCATTTGTTTTTGCAATAGTGCTGATTCTGGCCTTATGTCCGATTGTATCTTATGCCTCTGTCACCGCTGCCAACCAGGCCCAGGATTTATTGGTTCACGCATATATGGAGCAGAATGATACGGTGTCCGATGATAGTGATGTTATAACGGATTTTGTGGGAAACAAGACCGACCGTACTACAACAACGTTCCTTGCAAAGGCGGCCCGCGGTGACAATACCTTGACAAATTATGTGTCAGAGGCAACAAACACAGCATTATTCTCTCCGGTTAGCCTAAGCAAAGGTGATGAGGTAATTATTGCAGTGTATTCCAACAGTACAAACGACAAATATATCGGAGGTATTATTGACAGCGATGGAAAGCGGACTTATGTGTACGCAACAAAGGGAGCGATGACCCATACCTTTAAAATAACAAAATCAGACATCTATGAAGTCTTTTTCCAGGGGAAAAATGGTAGTGGCGGTGCTGATATCACATTGAATGGCACTGTAAGTATCGAACGATAAAACACCGTTCATTCATTAAAACCAGCTATGAAATTATTCAACACTACTCTAATGAGGAAAGAGTAGGTATACACTCTGGCTCCAGATGCCAGTTGGCCGGCGTAACTGATAAATATAGTGATTCATTCTCAAATATGCACAGTAAAATTGGAAGGGGGAGGTATTGATGAAAAAGGAGCAGAAGGCCCTGGCAAAATATTTAATCGTAACAGCAATGATAGACTTGTGCAGTTTTTATTACGTGGCTGGTTATTTTGCAAAATTCTTGATTAATCATGTTACCGGGACTAGTTCTGACGGGTTTAAATTAGCAATGGGTTTGACAAACCTGACCTTTTATTTACTTTTTATAGCAGCATTCGTGTTTTTTTATAAAAAAATAGTGGGCTGCATTGATAAAATGATAACAGCTACATTTTATCTCTGGGGAGTTTTGATTCTTTCAAATCCAGTAATCAGCCAATTAGTCTTAAAGTCAATGACACAAGCAGCCATCCAGACACAAACCCTGTCTGTTCATGCGGATCGAGCTGCAGGTTGGGCTCTCCATGCAGTGGTGATTTGCTCTTATATGGCATGCACTGTCATAACCGGCTTCTATTTACGTCAGTTCAAATTCGTAATTCTTGCAGCTCTGCTTTTATATGTATATTTTGGCGGCTGGTATGATTCTTTAATTGGCCAGGGGGAAGTTATGGAGCTACATAATTTTATAAAATTCGGAAATATACTTATTACTGGTTTGATGCTGTTATTACCTACATACCAAAATCATGTACTTAGGGAAAATCCACTTGGTCTTTTTGATACTTCGGATATAGGATAAAAAATAGTAGTTGTTTGTGAGTGAAAAAGCATTACTTAGTGAAAATCGTTGTAAATACTGACTTTTTTTACCTGTTAAGGCACTTGAAATCACAATGCTTTTTGATATTTTGGTGCCCAAATGGTGCTCGAATGTCTTACGGCGATATAAAACGATACAAGCAGATATTAAGGAAATATCAGAATTTTTAGAGAGCGAAAGCACTTGTTGCTTTTGCTCTCTTGACTGCTGTATAAGCGGGGATATTCGTACTTGTCAACAGAAAGTACAGCCTATTAATCTTCTCCGTTGACGAGCGTAAATGGCTTTGCTACTTTGTAAACACAAATACGATGATAGATAAAATTATAGCTTTGTGCTATTATTAAAAAAATGGCAAATTAAAATTGGGGGAGATTTCATGCACAGATTCGATAACAGTTTCTGGAGTGCATTAGATACCTTAGTCGGCAAATCAGAAATCATCATAGATAGACCAAAAGGAACTGCACATCCTAAATACCCTAATTTCATTTATAAAGTCAATTATGGGTATTTGAAAAATACAACATCAATGGATGGTGCCGGGATAGACGTATGGGTCGGGACGAATGGGAAAAATATAGATGCTATTATGTGTATTGTTGATTTGATGAAAAGGGATTCTGAAATTAAAATACTCATAGGTTGCACTGAAGAAGAAAAGGCTATTATATACGAAACTCACAATGAAACACAGTACATGAAAGGCATTCTTATTCGTCGATAATTTTTAATTTATGAGGGCATATCAAACAAAATATGACGGAAAGGGTACTCCTTTCCTATGCTTGCTACGGAACTTTAAAAAAAGGAACAAAAGAGAAAGGATACTCTACTCTTTAAAATGTTACGCAGTTAAAGGGCATTTTTGAGGGAAAAGGTATCATTGTTCTGCCTTATCAGTTTTATGTCTGTAACGCCCTTGTTTACAAGGCTTAATGAATTTCTAATGCGTAACATAAAAGCGTAAAATAAGATTGTTCTAAACTGCCTTTGCGGGCGTTATCACACCGCCCGGTGTTTATATGTATCATCTTATTTGTGGTGCTAAAATGGTGCCCGGTCGTACAAAACCACCTTATAAGGAGATACGGCAAGAGAAATGAAGATATGCGGAAAACCTTGATTTTAAGCCATTTTCTTATGGTATTATAAACATTTATGAGGGATTATAAGAATATCAAGGTAGTTGGTATAAAATAGGCTCCCCATGTTTGGCGGACCCCAATAAAAAAGTATTGTCACAGCAAGCGGCATAGTCATTTTGTCTATGCCGTTTTGCGTGTGCCTGGCAGAGCACGTTGCTAATGGGTGAAAGTCCATAATCCGCCCTAGTAGTGGGAATGACTAGCGCCCGCAACATTTCTGGAAGAATATATCAATGGGGTAATGTGGCAGATACGTACCCAGCCGTAAAGGATAAGTATAAAGACAAAAAAGGAGGATTTGAAATTATGTTAATAGGAATTAATCAGGAGCGCTGTTGCCGGACGTGCCTTGTGTAAGGTCCGGTTCTTTCGTGAAGGAAATGAATTATTGTATGGAATTTAGTTTACACAAGAGAGGTGAAGGATAATGGGGATATGTCAATATAAGGTGATACCTATGGCGGTTCCAGCTGTTGCGGGTGTAAAGAAAATGGATGAAATGGCACAGGGAATAGAAGATAAATTAAACGAAGCAGGAGCGGATGGCTGGGATTTTGTGCAATGGAAAAACGGATTTGTAATTTTAAAAAGAGAGTTTAAATTAGGAAGATTATAAAACCATCGTACAACAGAGAAAATGTACTATAAAATAAGGATAGAATCTTAATAAAATTGCAAACACCGTTTAGAAATTGTTTACCCATTTGTTTTTGAAATGTTATATCCGCGTGTTAGAATCAAGGTATTCCTGATGAGGGGAAATGCTTTCTTACTCCTTTTGAATACAGATTGGTATGTCAGACAACGGCTTTGAGTCAGAACACGGCGATGTCTGGCATATTATCGTTAAGGTGTAATTTTAAGCCAGAGAAAACAAAGAATAGCTCAGAATAACAGAAGGGTGGTATAAAAAGATGAAAAGACAGAAAGAGAGAGGGAGAAGCAGAAAACGGAAAGAGCGGGACAGCAAGGCAAAAATACGGCTGGTATCGGCTGCTGTGTGTATAACCGGATTGTTCTTCCTGGCGGTTCTATATCTGCAGATGAGGTAGCAGGAAAGCAGGGAGATAAATTCCGGTACAGGGGAAATCAAGGCCAATGACATTCAGACGGGAGGAGAGCTTCCGTCTAATCAGACGGTATACTACGGCTATCAGTGGGCGCTGCATAATGACGGGCTTGTATGTGCGGATTTGTCTGAATCGGAGGAGTTGGTTACAAAATGGAAGAGTGGACTGAGTATAGTGGCTAGAGGATTTAGGAGGATTCGGATTTAGGAGGATTCATGCAGACTAAATATAGATAAAAAGCATGGTTTAATATTTGATATAGGTATTTGATATTAGTATGTGAGTGTATTAAAATAAATGTAAGTACTGAGGAGGTTCAAAGTGCAGTTAATAGATTGAAACAATGAGCGGGATACAGCAAATAAAAAAGCAGCATAAAATCAGGAGGATGATGAGATGAAAACTACAAAATGGTTTATAACAGCTGTGGCGGTGGCACTTACTTCAGGCTTGTTAGTCGGATGCGCATCTCCCGGTTCCCAGGCAAGAACCACAGCCGAGGTTCAGGCAAAAGATTCGGAGGGGACTGCGGCACAGGTTGACGTTTCAGAAACAGGTGATACAGAAACAGATGATACAGAAGCCGGTTTAAAGCAGGCAGTATCTAGTGGAGGGGATTTACTTGCACAGATACAAGAAAAGGGTGTAATAACCATCGGAACAGAGGGTACTTATTCACCCAACAGCTATCATGATGAGAACGGTAAACTGGTAGGGTTTGACGTTGAGGTTGCGGAAAAGATAGCAGAGAAGCTTGGAGTAAGGGCCGAGTTTGTAGAGTCAAAATGGGATTCCCTGTTTGCCGGTATGGATTCCGGTCGGATTGATATTGTTGTCAATGAGGTGGAGGTCTCGGAGGAGCGGAAGGAGAAATACGATTTCTCTGTACCCTATACCTATATCCATGGGGCGCTGCTGGTAGCAGCGGACAATGATGAAATTCAGGGTGTGGAAAACCTGGAAGGCAAAAAATCGGCCCAAAACCTTACAAGCAGCTGGGGACAGATGGCGGAAAGCTATGGGGCTGAGCTTGTAGGGGTTGAGTCCATGAACCAGTCAGTGGAGCTTATTTTAACCGGACGCGCGGACGTGACCCTGAATGCTGAGACTGCCTTCTACGATTTCATGAAAAATCAGCCGGATCAGGCGGTTAAGATTGCAGGCATGACAGATTCAACCACTTCCTCGGTTATCCCGGTGCGGAAAGGAAACAGCTCCCTGGTAAGTGCGATTGACAGCGCTTTGGAGGAAATGAGGGAATCAGGGGAGCTTGCAGAGTTGTCCGTGAAATATTTTGGTGAGGATGTAACGAAACAATAAGGAAGCAGGAAAAATCGTGATGAGTCAGAGACTTATAGAGCTATTAGTGAATTCCTTCTGGCAGATTTTACTGCCCGGACTTAAAATTACAATCCCGCTGACACTGATTTCCTTTGCCGTCAGTCTGGTGGTTGCGCTGATTACGGCTGTTGTTCAGGTGGCCGATATAAAAGGGCTGAAGCAGCTTGCCAGGCTGTATGTCTGGGTCATCAGGGGGACACCCCTTCTGGTGCAGCTCTATGTGATATTCTACGGGCTTCCCGGGATTGGAGTTACCCTTGACGCCCTGCCATCGGCCATTCTCGTGTTTGCCTTCAATACCGGAGCCTATGCGTCCGAGACAATCCGCGCGGCCATTGAGTCCGTCCCGCATGGGCAGATGGAGGCGGGATACTGTGTGGGCATGTCTTACATGCAGACCATGGGGCGTATCGTTCTGCCGCAGGCGCTCAGGACGGCTTTTCCGCCACTCAGTAATTCCTTGATTGGGCTTGTGAAGGACACTTCCCTTGCAGCCAATATCACGGTAATGGAAATGTTCATGTCGGCGCAGAGGATAGCGGCTAGGACATATGAGCCGTTCGCACTGTATTGTGAGGTCGGTCTGGTTTACCTTCTTTTCTGTACGGTTCTGACGAAGCTGCAGAGGATATGGGAGGCAAAATTAAGGCTGGGATAAGGTAAGGAGGCAGGAAATGCTGGAGATAAGAACGATAAAGAAATCCTTTGACGGACAGGAAATCCTCAAAGGTGTGGACATTAAGGTAGGAAAGGGGGAGGTGGTGACAATCCTTGGCCCCAGCGGTTCGGGAAAAACCACCCTTTTACGGTGTATTAATTTCCTTGAAAAACCGGATGAAGGAATCATGATTTTTGACCAGGAACATTTAAACCTGAGTATGGTACATAAAAAGGATATTGCTAAAATACGGAGGAAAACTGCATTTGTATTCCAGAATTATAACCTGTTCCGGAATAAGACGGCTCTGGAGAATGTGACGGAAGGGCTGATTGTTGCCCGAAGGATGCCAAAAGCCCAGGCTGTCCGGATTGGAATAAGGGCGCTTGATAAAGTAGGGCTGTCAGACCGGTATGGTTACTATCCGCACCAACTGTCAGGAGGACAGCAGCAACGTGTGGGAATTGCGCGTGCGATTGCCACGGAACCGGAATTGATTCTTTTTGATGAGCCCACTTCCGCGCTTGACCCGGAACTGATAGGAGAAGTCTTAGAGGTGATGAAGCAGCTGGCGGCGGAAGGAATGACCATGCTGGTGGTCACCCATGAGATGAACTTTGCCAGGAATGTGGCAACAAAGGTGATTTTTATGGACAAGGGCGTGGTGGTGGAGGAAAATACCCCGCAGGTATTTTTCGAGGCTCCGCGCGAGGAACGGACAAGGCAGTTTCTGGGTATGATGAATTGGGGAGAGAATGCATAACATAAATATGCAGTAGGAGGTAAGACAGGACGCAATCTATCATGGGTATTTTAGCCGTGGGACTGAATAAACAAATGGATATGAAAGGATTGCTTTTGGTCAGTTTTGAACTGGAGCATATGGAGGCAAAGGACGGCGGCAGTATCTGGCTGCGCTACAGAGTGAGCTGTGATAGAGACAGATAAGCAAAGTTTAGGATAAGTTTATATTTTTGTTAGCTAGATGTTATTTTATGGGGTTATGATGGCTACAGTTACCGGAGCAGCGGTATCTAGGTCAATTATATATACTCATAATCTTGGCAATGTCTAACAATGAAGGACAGGCTGAGTCAGGCCTGTCTTTTGTTTGGCACGGGGGCTTACTAAATCAGGTTTTGCTGAATAGGATATGGGTTTACAGTAATCGAATGAAAGGAATGAAAGATGCTAATGCCATAGAAAAAAAGCATGTGAATGTATTTAATATAGGTATTTGATATTAAACAAATGTGGTATTACAATATTTATATCGAAAGGAGAGAGACACAGGATGAAAAAGAAGAGAATCAAGGTCTTGCTGATAGCAGCATTGACAGCGTCAGCCTTGGGTACAGGGTGCGGAGGCGCAGGCACGGTACAAGGGGAGACAGTACCGGAAAGTGTGGCCCAGGTGGAGTCCGCTGATTCCCAAGCAGTACCGGGAACCGATGTGAAAACCAACGTAATCACCCCGGACACAGAAATCCGGCAGTTGGAAAATGGATTATCCGCGGTGAGATATGATGGGGACTATTGGTTCAGCCAGTTTCTTGAGCAGGGAGGCGCTTCCTCGGATTCAGAAGTGGTTGGTTTTATAACTGGGCAGTTACAGTTGGGAGCGGCTGATATCGCTTTTGAGACGGAAGGGTTTGGCTGCAGTACACTGGCGGTAAAAAATAGAGAGGGTGAGGCGCTCTTTGGAAGGAATTTTGATTGGGAAAACTGTGAGGCTATGATTGTCCAGTCGGCTCCGTCTGATGGATATGCTTCCATTTCCACTGTCAATATGGATTTTATCCGATCCGGATACGGTGCAGGGCTTTCAGAACTTCCTGATGAGATGCGTGCCTTGATTGCTTTATACGCCCCTCTCGATGGTATGAATGAAAAGGGACTTGCAGTCTCTGTCAATATGATCCAGGATTCCGCTGTTATCAATCAGAACACGGGAAAACCGGACGTCACAACGACCACTGCTATTCGGCTTATGTTAGACCGTGCGGCAGATGTAGAAGAAGCCCTAGCGCTGCTTCAACAGTATGATTTGCACTCTTCTATGGGAATGATGGTACATTTTGCACTGGCGGACAAGAGCGGCCGCAGTGTAGCCGTGGAATATATCAATGATGAAATGGTTGTCACAGATACACCGGCCTTGACCAATTTTTATCTGACGCCTGGCGAGAAACAGGGAATTGGCACCGCACAGTCCCATACAAGGTATGAGATATTAATGAAACGGCTGGCAGAGGCTGGAACCATGAGGGTAGAAGAAGTCCGCGATGCCCTGGACAGTGTCAGCAAGGATAATTTTGGGGAGTTTGAGTCAACCGAATGGAGTATCGTGTTCAACTTAGAGCAGGGAGAGGCGCGGTACTATCATAGAGAAAATTATGAAAACAGCTATAGGTTTCAAGTGAAGAAATAAGCCGGGACATGGCGGAATGAGGAGGCTACTGTGAACTATTTAAACTTATTATGGAATTTGTACCAGTTAAAAAGAAATACAGGGAGAGGAAGGGAAGACATAAAAAGGCTTCGTGAGAAAAAACTTAGAAAACTCCTGGCCTATGCCTATGGACATTCAACCTATTACCACAGGGTATTTGAAGAGGCAGGTATCACGGGGAAACAGATTGCAAGGATGCCTCTATCTGCTTTCCCGGTTCTGGATAAGCAATTGCTGATGGAGCACTTCGATGAACTGGTCACGGTTCCGGATTTGAAGCAGGAGGAGCTGCGCCGGTTTGATGCACAGGAATCCACGGATCAAAAACGGTTTAAGGATGTTTACCATGTGGTTCATTCTTCCGGCAGTACCGGAACCCCCGGAT
Organism: Clostridium sp. 1001271st1 H5; assembly: GCF_005845215.1. GTDB lineage: Bacteria > Bacillota > Clostridia > Lachnospirales > Lachnospiraceae > Enterocloster. The sequence continues at coordinate 163,623 of NZ_SPHO01000004.1, read as the reverse complement.
ATTTTGTTTATGATGATGCAGCATGGAATCAGATGCTGCTGGGAATTATCCGGGCCGCGCTCTGGGATATGTCCATGCCTCAGATTTTAAGGCTGCTGCACCGCGGCCCCCGTATCGTGTATATTGCAGCCACGGACGGCAGGTACGGCGGGGCGATGGCGGTCAGTGATGGGATAGAGGGCGTCCGGGCCAATCAGCTTTTTCTGGATGTAAAGACGCCTCTGTCAGAGTGGAAACGCCAGATTCGGGAATTTAAGCCGAATATGGTAGTGGGCTACCCTTCCGCCATTAAAATCCTGGGTGAGCTTGCGGAGAACGGTGACGTGGATTTGGATGTGTTCCGGGTTGTCTCATGCGGGGAGCCTCTTGGCGCCAGTCTCAGGAGCTATCTGGAGGAAACCTTTCATTCCGATGTAGTGAATATCTATGGCGCCAGCGAATCCCTGGCTCTTGGTGTGGAAACCAGCCACGAGGAGGGAATGTGTCTGTTTGACGATTTAAACTATATTGAGGTGGAAAATGGAGAAATGTATCTCACCTCGCTCTACAATTTCGTCCAGCCTTTAATCCGGTACCGGATATCGGATCAGTTGGTTCTGACAGAGCCGGGAAAAGACAGTCCGTATCCCTTTACACGGGCCGGCAACATCATGGGCCGTAATGAAGATTTGATGTGGTTTAAGGACGGCCATGGCATCAGGGATTTCCTCCACCCGCTTGTCATTGAAGGTTTCTGTCTGAACGGGCTTTTAGATTACCAGTTCCGGCAGATTGACGGACAATCCTTTGAAATGCTGGCGGAAGTGTCAGACCGCAGAAGGATTCAGGAAATTCAGGCGGAGATGGAGAGGGCAATGGGAGAAATCTTAAAGGAAAAACATCTGGAGTATGTGAATTTCTCCGTCCGTTTTGTGGAGGAAATCCGCCCCGATACAAAGACGGGTAAGAAACAACTGATTGTGGCGTAATGTGCTGTGCGGAAAGGAGGAGATATTAGTTGAAAGACATTTTATTATCTGCAAAAGATATCAGCAAATCGTTTGCAAAGACAGCAGAAGCTTCCCCTGTCCTGAACCATGTAACGGTAGACATCTACAAGGACGATTTTACAATCATCATGGGACCGTCGGGGGCAGGAAAGTCCACCTTATTATATACACTTAGTGGAATGGATCGGGTGTCCTCCGGGAAAGTGGTCTATAAAGGCAAGGTAATCAGCCGCTTCAAGGAAAAACAGATGGCGGAAATCCGTTCCCATGAATTCGGTTTTGTGTTCCAGCAGACCCATCTTGTGAGCAATCTCACTCTTTATGAAAATGTGGTGGTTGCAGGTTATTTGAGGAAAGACAGACCGGCAGAGGAGACAGAGCGCCGGGCAGAGTCCCTGCTGGAGCAGATGAACGTAAATGAGGCGAAGAATCGTATGCCATCAGAGGTATCCGGCGGTGAGGCACAGAGAGCAGCCATAGCCAGGGCCATGATTCACGAACCGGGGATTGTATTTGCGGACGAGCCCACCGGCGCGCTGAACCGGCAGAATACCGGGGAAGTCCTAAACCTGCTGACCTCCCTCAATAAAAAAGGGCAGAGCATCCTGATGGTCACCCATGACCTGCGCGCGGCAATCCGGGGAACCAGGCTTCTTTACTTAGAGGACGGAAACATTTTAGATGAACTGGAGCTGCCTGCTTACAATCTGGAGGATGAGAGGGAACGTGAATCCACTGTGAATGGATGGCTTGCCTCTTTCCAGTGGTAGGAGGCAGTGATGGAGAATAAAACGTTGCTAAAAGCAAATTTTAAGCGTCACAAGGGCAGCCTGGCCGGCGTATTTCTCTTAATCCTGCTGGCCGGCGCTGCACTTGGCACCGTCCTGACCGTTTGGATTAGTTCCGGAAAATATGTGAACGGGGAGATGGTACGTGCAGGTTTTGGCGCTCTTACGGCCTGGGTTTCCAATGTTGCGGACAAGGAATCCCTGTCCGGGAGTATTGAAGAACTTGAAGAAGTTGAATGGGTGGACACCCAGGACATTATCTTTTCCGATTATTCGGTAAACAATCAGGAATCCGACAGTGAGGGCCAGTTAATTCCCTATTCCCCGGAACAGACTCGTTATAAGTTTTTCACGGTAGATCTTTCCTCTTATCAGGAGGAGGCACCGGAAGTTCTGCCTGGTGAGGTCTACGTCTCCCCGTCCATGGTTTCCATGTTTGACATACAGGCCGGTGATGAAATCAGCTTTCCCATTGCCAGGGCCGGGCGGAATCTTGTTCTCACGGTAAAAGGATTCTATGAAGATCCGTTTATGGGCAGCTCTATGATTGGCATGAAAGGTTTCCTAATCAGTGGGGACGATTATACCAGAGCCCTGCAGCTCATCCAGGAAAACGGTATTGATGCTTTAGCCAGGAGTGGCGCAATGCTGCATATCTTCCAAAAAGAGGGCAGCGTGATAACGATTTCTGATTTAAACAACCTGCTCAATGAATACACCAGCCTGCCCCAGTATACAGAGTTTGTCCACAGCGCGGGTTCCATGGCCGGCTTCATGCTGGTGCTGCAGAATGCGTTCAGCGGCCTGCTTATTGCTTTTGTGATTGTATTGCTGTTTGTTGTCATGATTGTCCTCAGCCACAGCATCAGCAGCGCGGTGGAAGCTGATTATGTGAACATGGGTATTTTGAAGACCGTTGGCTTTACCGGCAGCAGCCTGCGCCGGATTCAGATGATTCAATATCTGTCCGTCATCCTGGCGGGCATACTGATTGGCGGGATTCTGGCGGTACCATTAAGCCGGTTTGTGAGCAGCGCAACATTGACGACAACGGGAGTCCGGATACCGGAAGGCTTGCCGGTGGGTCCCTGTCTCCTGGCTTTTGTGGTAATCATACTGATACTGGCCGGCTTCATTTTCCTCAAATCCGGAAAAATCAATGAGGTTGCCCCAATGAAGGCAATCCGGGGAGAGGTTCTGACCGTCCATGGGGGCAAGGGAATGTATGTGCCAGTCTATGGGAAACCGTTAGAATTCAGCCTGGCACTGCGCCAGTTGACCGCAGGGAAACGGCGCTATGCCGGCGCCTGCCTGGTGTCACTCCTCCTTGTATTCTTTGTTTCCATGATTGGTCGTATGGATTCCTGGCTTGGAACAGACGGAAAAGGAATGATGGAAGCGTTTAATCCGGCCGACCATGATATCGGCGTCCAGATTTTCGGGATAAATTCCTCCGAAGAGGCAGAACATACAATCCTTTCCTACACGGACATTACAGACAGTTATCTGCTCGCAATGCCGGGGGTATCCGTAAACGGAATTGATTATACGGCGAATGTAATCTCCGACCCGGAGCGGTTCCATATGATAGAAGGACAGACCAGCATGGCGGAGGATGAAATTGTCCTGACAGAATTTGTGGCATCTGATTTAGGCGTCTCGGTTGGAGATACGGTTACCGTCCAGGCAAATATGGGAAGCGCGGTGTATACAGTCTCAGGTATCTATGCCTGTGCCAACGACATGGGGGATAATGTGGGACTCAGCCGCGAGGGATACTTAAAAATAGGACAGGACAGCGAGGAGCTGTGGTGCTGCCACTACTTTCTTGCGGATACGTCACAGAAAACGGCAGTAACACAAGCGCTCCAGGAAGCGTATGGAGGTGATGTCCATGTGCATGAGAATACCTGGCCGGGACTGTTTGGCATCATTTCCGCCATGCAGGCATTGATGTTCCTTCAATACGGGATGGTGATGGTATTTATCCTGATTGTCACAGCCATGACAGGAAGCAGGATTCTATCCGCTGAAAAACGAGATATTGGAATCTTTAAGGCACTTGGATTTACCAGCAGACAGCTTCGGATATCATTTGCCCTGCGGTTTGGACTGGCGGCAGCTCCCGGTGCGGTGGTTGGCGTGGGACTGGCGGCGGTACTGACCGACCCATTGGTATCCACTGTCATGAAAATGGCGGGTATCAGTAATTTTGCTTCCGGCGCCACTTTGGGCAATACCCTGTTTCCGGCAGTCACTGTCATTCTTCTTTTCATGTGCTTCGCCTATGCCGCGTCACGGAAGATTAAAAACGTGGATTTGACCGTACTGATAACGGAGTAAATGTTCTGTCCATGCCTGAAAGACATAGATATGCATACAATATGAGTATTTGCTGTATTTATCATGGAGCAATATAATAAAAAGTAAGTTAAATAAGTTACATGAACGATTTTGGATGTGCCTTTAAATAGCACAGGAAAGGATTGATATGAAAAGACAGATAGAAAAGAAGCACTCTTTTATGCTCATTTTTACCTTTGCCCTCGTCATTGCAATGACTGGCTGTGGCCGCTCCGGCGGCAGTAAGAGGGAAGTGAATACCAGTGCTGCCGCTGCCCCAACGGTCAGTATCAGCCAGGATAGCAGTAACCGTGTGAGAGAAGATGAAACCGATATACGGGAATATCCGGCCGGCGCAGATGCACTGGAAGTGCGCTTTGGTGATGATGGCGAACCATTTATCATGAACCTGGAAGATAACCCAACAGCCACAGCCATCGCAGGTTATGTGGGGACAGCCAGTTGGAGGCTTCCGATTTACCACTATGATGATTATGATGACTGGGAAGTGATGCAGTATTACGATATCCCCAGCCGTTATGAAATCCCTTCCAATGCAGAGACTGTGACTTCGGAGAAGGCAGGCGATGTCTACTATTCCGAACCCAACCGGATAATCCTGTTCTATCAGGATGCGGAAGTGACTGGGGAATATACAAAGGTTGGCACCATAGAATATTCTGAAGCATTCCAGTCCGCTGTGGAGGACAATCCAGTACTGGAGGGGTGGGGCAATAAGATTGTCCATATAGACAGCATTAAATAATGAATGAGGGCGGCGATGATAGATGAAAGATTATTTGATATTTTAGTTGATTCCTTTGGCAAGATTCTGATTCCGGGACTGCTCTGGGCAGAAGTGAGGTGAAGGTAACATTTCAGTTACAGCATTAAATGCGTTGGTTTGGAGAAAGCAGAAGGAGACTGACACCATATGCGTCACAGATTAAAAAAAACAAGCATCCTGTTAATTACACTTGTAGTTGTTGTGACAGGCGCCGCCTGCCTATTTTTCCGGATTAGAACCGGTTTATCCGCCATACAGGTACGGAAGCTGGAAGAAGGGCTTTATTACATGGAGTATAACGGAGATTATGGATTTGACCGGTTTCTGGAACAGGGCGGGGCTTCTTCTGATTGGGAAGTGGCCCGGTTCGTGGGAAAAGATCTATTTAAGGGTCTGGTGATTCCGGGCTTTAAGACAGGTAAATTCGGCTGCAGCACTCTGGCCGCAAGAAATGCAAAAGGCGGAGTGATATATGGCAGGAATTTTGACTGGATGGAGTGTACGGCCATGGTAGTAAAATCAAAACCGGCCCAGGGATATGCTTCTGTATCCACGGTAAATCTGGATTTCCTGGATTTGGGGGAGGAATATAATCCGGATAAAATTCTCTCAAAGGTAATTTCTGCCGCCTCTCTCTATGCGCCGATGGATGGAATCAATGAGAAAGGGCTTTGTGTGGCCGTCCTCATGATAGACGATCCGGATGTCACAAAACAGGATACCGGGAAGCCGGGTATAACGACTACAACAGCGGTTCGCCTGCTTCTGGACAAAGCTGCTGATGTGGAAGAAGCGGTGCGGCTGCTGGGTCAATACGATATGCATGCCTCTGCGGGGATGATGCTTCATCTGGCTCTGACGGACCGGACAGGCCGCTCGGTAGCCGTGGAATATGTAAACAATGAAATGTCAGTGATTGAGACTCCGGTGGTGACTAATTTCTATCTGACACCGGGAGAAAAATATGGAATCGGGTCAGAGCAGTCCCATATAAGGTACGATATGCTGATGACCCGTTTGTCAGAGCAGCCGTACATGAATCTTGAGGACATGAAAGACGCCATGGCCAGTGTGAGTAAAAACAATTTCGGGGAATTCGCGTCCACGGAATGGACCATTGCCTATGACCAGGATACGGGAGAACTGCGATACTATCACCGGGAAAACTACAAAGAGTACGTGACGTTTTCCTTACAGTCAGATACCAGGAACTGATATCCGGTCCCTCAGACAGTACAGTGCCTATATAATGTGGCAGCATGAGTAAAGGAAGGAAACGATGTTGGAGAACTATTTAGTGAGAGGTTTGATTATTGGTATTGTTTTTGGAGTACCCGTCGGCGCTGTTGGTATTTTATCGGTTCAGCGGGCTTTGTCCCAAGGCGCTGCTGCTGGGCTTGTAACCGGTCTTGGCTCTTCCGTGGCTGATGTATTCTATGCCTGTGTTGGGGTATTTGGAATCACAATCATTTCTGACTTCCTGTTGAAACATCAGCACTTCATCTGTACGGCAGGCTGCTTGGTGGTAGTTCTGCTGGGGATTCAATGCTTTCGGAAAAAGAAGGCGGAAAACCCGTCTGCTGTGCTTGAAATGGAACTGGAGGAGGAAGAACAGACGGGAACCCTCCGGTATTATACCTCCTGTTTCCTGTCCTCTTTTGTCATTGCAATCACCAACCCGGCGGCCGTCCTATCCTTTATGGTGGTATTCTCCATGTTCCGCGTGGGAGGAACCGAGTCATTAGAAGAGAATATCCAGCTGGTATCCGGAATCTTTTGCGGAACCTGCTTTTGGTGGCTGCTGATTGCGATTGTGGGAAGCCGGATTCGGGAGCGGGTAACAGACCGGTTTTATCTGAAGCTGAACCGCATATTTGGAATCCTAATGGTATTGTTCGGCGCCGGAGTTGGAATACGTGCATGGATGATTTGATTTTATCTCACTTATAATAATCTGACTGAGGTTGCGGGTTATTTTCAGTCCTGTACATTGTACATAAAGGCGGTTCCTGTTTTATAATAATCCCCCATTTATTTAGGATACCATACAAATCCCATTGGAATCCGCCTGATGTGCAGGATTGAAAATAACCCGCAATCATCCTATGTGATAGAGGCTTCATTCAGCCGGAGAATCAAGATATATCAGGAGAAGACGGGAAATGACAATTAAGCAGAAAATTAAACTATCTAATGTAATGATGGCGTTGATACCAATTTTATTAACAGCGCTTATTGTTGCGGTCTGTATCAATACATCGCTGGGGAGTTACTGGTATACACTGGAGACTATGTATAAGGATGAAAACGGAATCCAGTCAGCCCAGAGCCTCATTTATACCTATCAGCAGGAGCTGTGGGAAAATAACTGGGGGGAGGGCGTGCACACAGAGCTTTCAGAAGGAATCAGGAAGAATGAGAAGATGAATCATTTGGAGGAAAAACTGTCCAAGATGGGGTATCATTTTCTGATTCGGAAAAATGGGAACGAGATTTATTCCAATATTTCGCCGGAGGAGATGGAAAAAGCGCAGTCTGTTGCCGGCACTGCCATCGAATCTGCGAAAACCCTGACTGCCAGTTACCATGATGTATCCGTAATCAAGCATACATTCTTCCACGGAGAGAAAGCATTTTCCATAATAGCGGTTCACAGCGGGGAGACAGACCAGGAGGTTATCTCTTACCTGCAGAATTATATCCTTAAATATATCCTGGGATTTGTCATATCCTTCCTCGTCCTAACCATATTGGTCAATATTGTTTTATCCTATTGGATTTCCAAAAGTGTCCTGGTCCCATTAAAAAAGCTAAGCCGTGGTACAAATGAAATCAAGGAAGGTAATCTGGATACGGTTATTGATTATAACAAACAGGATGAGTTTGGAGAGGTGTGCCGGGATTTTGATGAGATGCGGGTGCATTTAAAAGAATCTGTGGAACAGCGGCTAAAGGATGAACAGCGCAAGAAGGACTTGATTATTGGAATCTCCCATGACCTGCGGACTCCGCTTACCTCCATCAGCGGATATCTGGACGGACTCATGGAGGGGATTGCCAACACGCCGGAAAAGAGGCAGCGGTATCTGGCAGCTATTAAGACAAGAACCGGTGATTTATCCCGTCTGGTTGAGAGCCTCTCTGAATATAACCGTCTGGACAGCAGCAGCTACCACTATCACCTGGAACCAGGGGATTTAAAAGGATTTATTGAGAATTATCTGGTTTCTTATAAGGAGGAAGCAAGGCAGAACCATGTGGAGTTCCAGTTGATTGGGAATGAGAATTCTTATCCTGTTCTTTTTGATAAAGATGAGATGAAGCGGGTACTGGATAACCTGTTTACCAATACCATCCGTTACCGCAAGGAACCCTGCAGCAAGGTAATCATATCATTAAAACGGATTGAGCGCAGCACAGTGGTGGAATTTGTTTTTTCTGATAACGGCCCCGGGGTACCGGAGGAAAGCCTGGACCGTATCTTTGAAAGCTTCTACCGGGTGGACGGGGCAAGAAGCAATACCGGCGAAGGGAGTGGAATCGGCCTGGCTGTTGTAAAAGAAATTATTATGGGACACAGGGGAATTGTCCATGCAGAGAATCATGGGGGCCTGGCAATCATCATTCACCTGCCGGCGTATTCCGCCGAACGAAAGTGAGGGGGACGCCGCTATTGTGCCAGGTGTAGGCGAGGGGAATAACGAGACAGAGGAGATACAAGATGAGCAAAGTTTTAATTGTTGAGGATGATGAACTGATTGCAGAACTGGAGAGGGACTATCTGGAGGCAGGCGGATTTGAGGTGGAGCTGGTTTTCGATGGGAGGGAAGGGCTGAACCGGGCGCTGGCCGGAGGGTGGGACGCATTGATTCTGGATGTGATGCTGCCTGGACGAAATGGATTTGATGTGTGCCGGGAGGTACGCAAGAATCTGGATCTTCCGGTATTGATGGTTACAGCCAAAAAAGAAGATGTAGACAAAATCAGAGGACTGGGGCTGGGAGCGGATGATTATCTGGTGAAGCCGTTTAGCCCGGCTGAACTGGTGGCCAGGGTGAAATCTCATATCCAGATTCATGAAAGACTTTTGGAACACCGGGAACAGCAGAAGGACTTAGGGATACAGGTAAAAAATCTTCTGATTCTTCCGAAAGCAAGGCGGGTTTACTTAAATGGTGATGAGATGAGCCTTGCGAATAAGGAATTTGAGCTGCTTTTGTTCATGGCACAGAATCCGAATATTGTATTTTCCAAAGATACACTGTTTGACCGGATTTGGGGAATGGATGCAGCAGGGAACACTGCAACGGTAACGGTACATGTCAACCGTCTGCGGGAAAAACTGGAGAAAGATGAGGCATCTCAGCAGTTCATCGAAACTGTGTGGGGCGCCGGATACCGGTTTAAAGTAGAATAGGGTACATACCCATCATTACTTTGGCAGATAGAATCGGCTTTCAGGAGGACAATTATGAAGAAATGCTATCTCACGGCGGCTGCTATCCTGCTGTGCATATTGAGCGGATGCGGAAAAAATATGAGCAATGGGACAGAGACAACGGCAGCTGATAAGAATATGACAAATCCGGTTCAGGCTGTGTCTGCCGCTGCGGTTTTACCAGACGGTACCGGGACAGAAGACCGGACCGGAGAAACAGGAGATAAATCGCCTGCGGTGTACGTGACAACGGATATCAGTCCGGAAGGGTTGAAAAAGGTTTATGATGCTCTCGGCAGAAATCTAACCGGCAACGTGGCAGTGAAACTCAGTACTGGGGAAGCAGGCGGGAATTACTACCTGTCGCCGGATTTAATTAAGAATCTGGTTCAAGGGGTAAACGGAACTATTGTGGAGTGCAATACTGCTTATGGCGGCTCCCGTTCCAGTACGGCCATGCACAGGCAGGTGGCGGAGGATCATGGATTTACAGCTATTGCAAAGGTGGATATCATGGACGAGAACGGTTCTATGAGCATTCCGGTGACCGGAGGCAAAAATCTGACTGAGGATCTTGTGGGTGAAAATCTGAAGAACTATGATTCCATGATGGTACTGTCTCATTTTAAGGGACATTCCATGGGTGGCTTTGGCGGCGCTGTAAAAAACATCTCCATTGGCATCGGTTCTGCTGAGGGGAAATTGCTGATACACAGCGGAGGGAAAAGCCGGAGTTCCTGGGGAGGCGCTACGCAGGAGCAGTTTCTGGAGTCCATGGCGGAGGCGGCCGGAGCGGTGATTGATTACATGGGTGAGGAAAATATGCTTTATATCAGTGTGATGAACAACCTGTCTGTGGACTGCGACTGTGACAGCAGCCCGGCGGAACCAGATATGCATGATATTGGGATTCTGGCCTCACTTGACCCGGTTGCCCTTGACCAGGCATGTGTGGATCTGGTCTATGAGGCGCCGGACGGGGATTCTCTGATTCGCAGGATTGAGTCCAGGAATGGAATCCACACACTGGAGCATGCAGAAAACATTGGCGTGGGCAGCCGTGGTTATGAACTGATTTCCGTGGATTTCACGGTATCACAGTAGAGATATGTACTTTTATAACTCTATATGCTCCAATACACAAATGAGACGTAAGCTGATAATGAAAGCCACACGTCTCATTTTCTCTATGCTAACCGTGATGATTACTCAGAATAACCATGAAAGGTCTCCTGTACTTTGCTTAAAAAGCGTTCTGCTGCTCCGGAAAAGAGCTGGTATTTTTTCCACACGATATTCAGATGGGATTCCATACGTGGTTCCAGCGGGCGAAAACAGAGGCGGCTTTCTTCCGAGGTGTTGACCAGCTTGTCCAGGCAAAGGGCAAAGCCCATCCCCTCATCTACCATGAGAGAAGCATTATAGACCAGGTTATAGGTGGCAACAATGTTAAGCTTCTCATAGTTTGTTCCCAGCCACCCGGAAAATATATTGCTTGTCAGGGTCTGGCGGGAGGTAATAATGGGGATATCAAGTAAATCCTTTGATCGAATGGTGGTCTGAGCTGCAAGGGGGCTGTCCTTTGGCATCAATAGGCCCCAGGTATCTGTGGCAGGCAGTCTGATATAGTCATATTTTTTCATGTCTGCAGGCTCAATGAGAATGCCGAAATCCAATAGTCCCTTATCCAGCCGTTCCGTCACATCATCCGCATTGCCGCTAAATAAATGGTATCGAATCTGGGGGCAGGACTTCTGCAAATCCGTGGCAATTCTGGCGATATGACGCATGGCGTCCGTCTCCCCGCCTCCGATATAGATATCTCCCCCCACAGCTTCATCCGGCGCCATCAGCTCAGCCTCAGTTTTCTCCACCAAATCCAAAATTTCGGTTGCCCGCTTGCGTAAAAGCATTCCTTCTTCTGTAAGGGTAATCCTTCGATTTCCCCGGATTAACAGCTTCTTACCAATTTCCTCTTCCAAATCCATCAACTGCCGAGACAGTGTGGGCTGTGTCATATGAAGGGACTCTGCCGCGCCGGATATGCTTTCCTCTCTGGTCACAGCCAGAAAATAACGTAAAACACGTATGTCCAATCTGATTCCTCCTCCTGGTGCACTGATTCATTTGTTTGCTTGTAACCAGATTATAGTCCAATATGATATGCCTGTCAAGTATGGCGAATTATTTAATATAAGTATTTGATATATGTATGATTTGGAAGTACAATTAGCGATATCAAAGAAACGAGGTGTATGAATTGAATAAAAAAATGAAGGCAGAACAGATCATTTGATGGGGACAATGCCGGTTCCCCTGTTAATTGTAAAGACCTCCATTCCTCTGATTATATCGCTGCTAGTAAACAATCTCTATAATCTGGTAGACAGTATTTTTGTTTCCCGTGTCAATGAAGACGCCTTGACCGGAATTTCACTGGCGGCTCCGCTTCAGATGATTATGATATCCCTTGGCTGCGGTCTGGCCGTGGGGCTGAACGCCCTGGTCTCAAAGGCAATGGGGGAGAAAAAGCAGGATGAGGTTAAAAAGGCGGTATCAGCCGCCATTGTTATGGCGTTTGGAGCATATCTGATGAACGCGGTGGTATGCTTGCTGGTAGCGGTTCCTTATTTCAGATGGCAGGCAGGGGGGAATGAGCGTATTGCACAATATGGAATTGCTTATATACGGATTTGCATGCTGTTTTCCTTTGGGCAGATGATACAGTGGGTATTTGACCGGTTATTAATCGCAACGGGAAAGTCAACGCTTTTTCTTGCCACCCTTGGAACTGCCTCCGTTGTAAACCTGATTCTGGATCCCATCCTGATATTTGGATATTTTGGATTCCCGGCCATGGGAACCGCGGGGGCAGCCATTGCTACGGTAACCGGACAGCTGGCTGGCGGACTTTTGGGAATTTGCTTGAATAGAAAGAGAAATAAAGAAATTCCTGTCCATTTTACTCTGCAAATTTCAAAAAGACATGTAGTGAATATACTGAAGGTCGGAATTCCAACTGCTATTATGCAGGGGATTATGTCGGTCATGGGGATTTTTATTAATACCATTCTGTATCAATTTTCTTCGACCGTAGTAGCAATTTACGGAATCCTGTTGAAAGTACAGAATATAGCGCAAATTTGCGTTCAGGGAATGAATAACAGCCTGATTCCGATTATCGCCTACAATTATGGGGCAAAGAAAGAAAAGAGGATTTACGAAACAATCCGGTGCGCCTTTGTGTTTGCGGTTATGATTATGACTGTAGTTGTAATTCTCCTTGAACTGATTCCGGAACAAATCCTTCTTTTGTTTGATGCTTCCGAACAAATGCTGCGGTTTGGCATTCCCGCAGTAAGGATTATGTCACTCAGTTTCTTCGTATCCTGCATTGGTATTATTTTTGCAGCCATATTCCAGGGGTTTGGGAATGGAAACTACAGTATGTATCTTGCATTTATGCGTCAGGTGATTTTACTGGTTCCAATCCTGCTGGCCGGTGCATATATGAATAATCTGACGGTAATCTGGTTTGGTTTTGTGATAGCCGAAGTGCTGTCCATTCCATTTGGTATACTGTTATACCAAAAAAATAAAAGGACGTTGAAATATGCCTTATAAGTATAGATGGATATGTAATATAAGTATTTGATATTGCATACCCCTTGAATTATAATCAGGCTGAGAGAGGTGATATATATGGCGGACTATATTAAAGATACCGGAGCAGTTGTACAAAACCTGAAGGACGCGGGATGTGACGAGGATGTGGTAGAGGAGTTTATGGAGCTGGCAGAAGCTGGAGAGAGGAAACGGCTGTTTAAACTCCTGGAGAGGCAGAGAAGGCTGCTGCTGGATAGTGTTCACAGCAGAGAAAAGCAGATTGACTGTCTGGATTATCTGGTATTCCAGATAAGAAAAGAAACACAGGAAAAGTAATTTCTGCAAGGAAACAGAAACTCACCTGAAACATATAGACAGGTGCGCTAAATGAGAGGAGGACAAATATGTTAGGAAATTTCAGTTATTCCAACCCAACAAAATTATATTTTGGTGAGGACTCTTTAAAAGCTCTGAATGAAGAACTTCCCAAATATGGTGAAAAAGTTTTGCTGGTGTATGGCAGCGGCTCCATTAAAAAGAATGGAATCTACGAACAGATTATTCAGATTCTAGCGGATAACGGAAAAAATGTCAGCGAGGTGTCTGGAGTTATGCCGAATCCCACCGTGGAAAAGTTGTATGAGGGCTGTAGGATTGCCAGAGAAAACCTGGTTGATTTGATTTTGGCCGTTGGAGGCGGATCTTGCTGTGACTATGCAAAGGCTGTTTCCGTTTCAGCCTATTGCGAGGAAGATCCCTGGGAAAAATACTTTGCACGAATGGAAGATGTCAGCAACCCGATTATTCCTGTGGGCTGCGTGCTGACCATGGTGGGAACCGGATCGGAGATGAACGGCGGTTCTGTAATCACGAATCATAAAGAAAAAATGAAGATTGGTCATATTTTCGGAGATTATGTTTTTCCTAGATTTTCAATCCTGAATCCGGTCTATACCTTTACATTGCCGGAGTACCAGATGGTTGCCGGGTTTTATGATATCATGAACCATATCACAGAACAGTATTTCTCCGGTACGGACGATAATACGTCCGATTACATTATGGAAGGTCTGCTGAAATCCCTGATTCACAGTTCCAGAATTGCTAAAAAGGATCCCCTCAACTATGAGGCCCGCAGCAATATCATGTGGATTGCTACCTGGGCGCTTAATACGCTGGTTGCCTGCGGAAAAACCACTGACTGGATGGTGCATATGATTGGACAGGCCATCGGCGCACATACTGATGCAACCCATGGCATGACGCTTTCTGCTGTATCCATGGCATATTACCGTCATATCTGTCCTTATGGTCTTGAAAAGTTTAAACGTTTTGCAGTCAATGTGTGGGACGTAAATCCCCAGGGAAAGACAGACGCAGAAGTTGCCGAAGAAGGGCTGGGCCGTATGGAGGCATATATGAAGGAACTGGGTCTTGTCATGAATATCAAAGAACTGGGGGTTACGGAAGACATGCTGGAGAGCATTGCCGACAGTACAATCCTGTTCCAGACAGATTATAAACCACTTACCCATGAGGATGTGGTTCAGATTCTGCGAGAGAGTGTACGACCAGATGGAGATTATCCCCTTTGATAAATTAGAGAGTTTCTTTATGGAAGCGTTTCAGTAAATACTATTACAGATGGAAAGGGATTCAAAATGAAGAGAATCAAAATAAAAAAATATATTATGGTACTCACGGCAGTAATTGGGCTTACGGCAGCAGTTCCCGGAGCAGCCGGTGCGGCAACGACAGGAGAGAATGCGGCAGCTTCTCAGCTGGAAGTACGCTTTGGCGATAATGGAGCCGCTTTTACCATGAAGCTTGAGGATAATGATACCGCTGCGGCAATCAAAAAACATGTGGGCACCGCGGACTGGCGTCTTCCGATTTATCACTATGATGACTATGACCACTGGGAAGAAATGCAGTATTACGATATATCCCGCCGGTATGAGATTCCCTCTGATAATGCCAAAACAGTGGCCTCAGAAAAAGCAGGCGAGGTGTACTATTCCCACCCAAACAGAATCATTCTGTTCTATGAGGATGCAGAAGTTACCGGAGAATATACAAAGATAGGGGAAATCGAGGCTACCGATGATTTCAAAAAAGCGGTTAAGGATAACCCGGTGTTAAGGGGCTGGGGGAATAAGATTGTTCAGATAAAAAATATCAAATAATCTTTTATATGACGCAAATATAATGTAGGAATCACAAATATTTGCTTCCCACAGATGGAATATAGGCAGAAGATGGATTAGAAGATGCATAGCAGTACACATGCCTTTAAGGTATATACAGGTATTTAATATAGGTATTTGATATTAGAAGTATGATGACTTATAATGAAATCAAAGGAAAGGGATTACAGCAGACGGTACATAACATCTTATCAAGTTTAATACAAACCAAGAAAAATATCCAGGTAAAGGAGAATAAGAAAATGAGTAAAAGAATCTTAGTTATTTCCACCAGCCCGCGTATGGGAGGAAATTCAGAAACACTGGCAGATGAATTTATAAAGGGAGCAAAGGAAGCCGGCCATGAGACAGAGAAGGTCTGTCTTTATGATAAAACAATCAAGTTCTGCAAAGGCTGCCTGGCCTGCCAGGAGACAGAAGCATGTATTCTTCACGATGACGCATCAGCAATTGTGGACCGGATGCGGCAGGCAGATGCAGTGGTATTTGCAACGCCGGTGTATTTTTATGAAATGTCCGGCCAGTTGAAAACATTTCTGGACCGTACCAATCCACTGTTCCCGGGAGAATATTCATTCCGTGATATTTACCTTCTGGCAACCTCCGCAGATGAGGCGGAAAGTTCCATGGACGGTGCAGTAAAAGGTATTGAAGGCTGGATCAGCTGCTTTGAACTTGCACGTTTAGCCGGAGTTGTACGCGGTACAGGGGCTGATAAAAAGGGAGATATTAGGCGGCTTCCGGAGACACTTACAGCTGCTTATGAGATGGGAAAGAACGTTTAAATGATTGGATACCGGGGAGCTGAAAATATGAAGAATGCTCCGTTAGGTGTATGTCTGGCGATTTCTCTGGTTTTAACATCATGCGGGGCTGGAAAAGGTATTGCAACACCAGAGAAAGCCAGAAGCCAGACATCGGCCGTTGTAACAATGACAGATAGCAGAGGGGATGCCGAGGAGACGATTCCTGGAATTCAGAAAACAGACCTTGATACAAAGGCACTTGACATAGAGAAAACAGAAGAATTGCTGACGGTAAATCTGTCTGTTGGAGGCAGCGTATTTCAGGCAAAGCTATACAATCATGCCGCTGCAAGGGAACTGGTGAGCCGGCTGCCCTTGGAGCTGGATATGAGCGAGCTTCATGGCAATGAAAAGTATTACTATCTTACGGAAGGACTCCCAACAGACCCGGAATTCCCGGGAAGCATCCGTACCGGTGACCTTATGCTCTATGGGTCTGATTGCCTGGTGCTGTTTTATGAGGATTTTCAGTCCTCCTTCAGCTATACGCGGCTGGGTTATCTGGAGAATCCGGCAGGATTATCAGACGCTGTCGGAACCGGAAGTGTAACAGTGACCTTTGAATTGCCGGAGAATGCCAGATAGCTTGGAATACCGTTTTATCTAACTATACTAAATAATGTCCGGAATTACATATAAAAGAATCCGCGGCAGCCACATCAGAAAGGAAATAGTAAATTATGAGAGAGATTACACAGGAGTATTTAACCGGGGAGAGGGCTTTGTTCCAGGGAGAAAATTTAAAGATTACCGATACCACCTTTGCAGACGGGGAGTCTCCTTTAAAAGAGAGCAGCAACATTGAGCTGTACCGCAGTATGTTTAAGTGGAAATATCCGCTGTGGTACAGCCGCGATATCAAACTGGAGGATTGTGTCCTTTTTGAGATGGGGCGTGCGGGAATCTGGTATACGGAACATATCTCAATGAAAAACTGTATTATTGAAGCCCCAAAGAATTTCCGCCGTACAACCGGGATTGATTTAGAACAGGTAACCATGCCGAACGCAGGAGAAACCCTCTGGAACTGCAATCAGATTAAAATGAGACAGGTGTCGGCAAAGGGTGATTACTTTGCCATGAACAGCAGCAACCTATACATTGACGGCTTTGAGCTGGTGGGCAATTACTCCTTCGATGGTGTGAAGAATATGGAAATCCATCATGCAAGGCTGCTTTCCAAGGACGCCTTCTGGAACAGTGAGAACGTGACCATATATGATTCCTTCATTTCCGGTGAATACCTGGGCTGGAACGCAAAGAACCTTACCCTCATTAATTGTACCATTGAAAGCAACCAGGGCATGTGCTATATTGAGAACCTGATAATGAAGAACTGCAGGCTGTTAAACACCACATTGGCCTTTGAGTATTCCACGGTAGATGCGGACGTTGTAAATACCATTGACAGCGTGTGTAATCCCTCCGGAGGCAAAATCCAGGCTGAGGATATCAAAGAACTGATTATGGACGCATCCAAAGTTGATGTGACAAAAACGGTTATCCGGACGGCAGTATTAAATCCGGCGTTAAAGGAGGCAGTATAAAATGGCATACCATTTCGATGCGCCGACCAACCGGCGGGGAACGAATTCCTTGAAGTGGGATATCCCGGAACAGGAACTGCCCATGTGGGTGGCGGATATGGATTTTGAGACGGCGCCGGGAATCCGGGAAGCCCTGAGAAAACGGGTGGAGCATGGGATTTTTGGTTATACCGTTGTGCCGGACGCCTGGCGGGAGGCGGTGGCCGGCTGGTGGGAGCGCCGCCATGGGTTTCGGATGGAAAAAGAATGGATTGTATTTTGTACCGGCGTTGTACCAGCCATATCCAGCGCTGTCCGTAAGCTGACTTCCGTTGGTGAGAATGTATTGGTTCAGACGCCGGTTTATAATATCTTTTTCAATTGCATCCGAAACAACGGACGCAATGTAATTGAAAACAAGCTTTCCTATGACGGAACGGATTACAGGATTGACTGGGAGGACTTAGAAAAGAAGCTGGCGAATCCCCAGACAACCCTGATGATACTTTGCAATCCCCAGAATCCTGCCGGCTGCATCTGGAGTAAGGAAAATCTGGGACGAATTGGAGAACTGTGTGCCAGGAACCATGTACGGGTAATATCCGATGAAATCCACTGCGACCTAACAGAACCCGGGTACGATTATATCCCTTTTGCTTCAGTTTCAGAGGAATGTGCTCAAAACAGTATTACCTGTATCGCCCCTACAAAGGCATTCAATCTGGCCGGACTGCAAACAGCAGCGGTGGTGGTGCCCAATACCGACTTGAGACATAAAATAAACAGGGCATTAAATACGGATGAAGTGGCTGAGCCAAACGCCTTTGCGATTGATGCGGCGATTGCGGCCTTTACACAGGGAGAGGAATGGCTGGACGATCTGCGAGCTTATCTGGCGGAAAACCGCCGGACGGTCAGGGAGTTTCTGGACAAAGAAATAGAGCATATAGCCCTTGTCCCCTCCCACGCCACCTACTTACTCTGGCTGGACTGCAGCCGGGTGATTGGAGGTTCATCGGAACTCTGCCGTTATCTGCGCCACGAAACAGGACTCTATCTGTCGGCCGGCTCTGAATATGGTGGTAACGGAAACCAGTTTCTGCGCATGAATATCGCCTGTCCAAACTCGCGGCTTGCAGATGGGCTGGAACGGCTGAAAAAGGGTGTGAAAGCATATGAGGCATTTGTGGTTGAAAGCTTTTAAATTATCTAATATTCCCGGAACACTATTTAGCAGTGTGGCTTTGCTGCACTGCTAAACTGCCATTACAAACTTAGAGGGACTTTATTTGTCCGTCCGTCCCGTTTTTGCCGGGACAAAAGTAAAAGGAAATATCAAGAAAAGAATAAGACACACAATACGCTGAAAGCATGGAGGGAATGACATGGCTGAATCTATTAGGCGTGAGTTGATTTATCTCTGGTATTACTTTGATATCCAATTCCGCCAGATTGTCTTTTATTGGGCCCTGGGTATTTTTATTGGCTCGGTTGTTTCTGTTTTTCTAAAAAAACAGATTCACAGCCGTATGGCCGCGCTCCGGGATAAAACAATAGGGCTATGGGGCATTCTGCCGGCATCGGCCCTGGGTATTCTTTCCCCCCTCTGCATGTATGGGACTATACCCATCGTTGCTTCATTTTCAAAAAGCGGCATGCGTGAGGATTGGATTGCTGCTTTTATGATGAGCTCCATTCTCTTAAATCCACAACTATTTTTCTATTCCTTTGCCCTTGGCACGGAGATAGCGGTGCTTCGCCTGATTCTCTCGTTCGTGGGAGGCTGTATTGCGGGAATACTTGTATATCTATTTTTCCGCAAGCGGAAATTTTATGAGTTTGATGAATTTAAGCTTCCGGAAAACCGGGACCGCGATTCCAACATTGTTTTTCGTCTGTTAAAAAACATCTGGCGCAACGTGAAAGTAACGTTCCCTTATTTGCTGTTGGGTGTCCTGTTGACAGCGCTCTATCAGAGGTACATACCATCACAGTGGATAACTGGTTTGTTTGGTTCAAACCGCGGTCTGGGAGCCTTGATGGCGGCTGCTCTGGGGGTTCCGCTTTACACCTGCGGGGGTGGGACAATCCCTCTGATATCCGCCTGGCTGGGAGAAGGGATGAGCAAAGGAAGCGCAATTGCTTTTATGATAGCTGGCCCGGCGACAAAGCTTACGAATCTGGGAGCTGTCAAGATTGTGTTAGGGGTAAAAAATTTCATCCTGTATCTGTCTTTTTCCATTCTCATGTCAACTGTATTTGGCCTGGTGGTTAATCTGTTTTTCTGATGCGCCTGATGAAACGAATTATGCCTATCATGCTGTTACGGTTAACAAATGGAGATATCCTTCGTACCTCTCAAATTGAAAACACAAGTGAAATAGAAAGTTTAGATAATGTTTATTATTTTATTATCCGTATGTTATATCGTGTGTCTATACTGTTTCCATACTTGTCAGATCCGATTTGGAACCATTACGGGAGATTTTTGATTCTTGGGTCCCAGATTCTTTAAAACAAATTCCCGATTATAGTAACGGAGGTTGCTTGTTCTATGAAACAGTCAGGCAGATATTTTTATAAAAAAAGAGTTTATACTTTCAGTGCAATTCTCCTGGTTATGTTTTCTGTTCTAATCAGGCGTTTTTTCACTCTGCAGGTCTTGGACGGTGAGAAATACCGGGAGACGTTTCAGTCCCAGGTGAAAAGGGAAGAGGTTTATCCGGGAAGCAGGGGTATCATCTACGACCGGAATGGTAAAGAACTGGCGTACAATGAACTGACCTATACCATAACAATTGAAGATAATGGAACCTATGATAACAGAAGGAGCCGGAATGAGACACTGAACCGGATTATCAGTGAAACAATCGGACTGATAGAGAGAAACGGGGATTTTATCCTTCCCTACCTCTCAATCTGTATCAATGATTCCGGAGAGTATGAGTATACCGTTGAGGAAACCATACTGCTTCGTTTCCTGGCAGATGTATACGGACATGGACAGGTCAGTGAGCTTGCATATAATGCAAGGCTTGGTTATGATGAGCGAACCGCTACGGCAGAACAGGTCATGAACTATCTGTATTCCGATGCGATGTATGGGCTTCAAACCGGTTACTCACAGGAGGAGGCGTTTCAGATTGCTTCTGTACGCTATGCAATGGGAAGCAACCAGTACCGGAGATACATAAAAACAGACCTCGCTGAAAATGTAAGTGAGAAAACCATGGTTGCAGTTCTGGAGAATCAGGCACGGCTGCCTGGGGTTGATGTCTCGCAGACCATGGTAAGAAGGTATTCAGACAGCAAATATTTTGCCCATATCCTGGGGTATACCGGTCCTGTATCGGAGGAAGAACTGGCACAGTTTGAGGCACAGGGAATCCGCTATGACCGGAATGATATTGTAGGAAAAACCGGGATTGAACAGTCCATGGAACAGGAACTTCATGGCAGAAACGGCGGGGAACAGTTTTATGTGGACAATGTGGGGCGGGTGACCGAGGTACTCAATACGGTGGAGGCTTCCACCGGCAACAATGTCTATTTGTCCATAGACGCGGACTTGCAGAAAGCCATTTATGATTTGCTGGAACAGAAACTCGCCGGAATTCTTCTTGCTAATATCACCCAGGAACCATCAGAACGAAGCGGAGATTTAAGCATCCCCATAACAGATGTCTACTTTGCCCTGATTGACAACCATGTTATCGATACAGGACAATTCTCCGCACCGGAATCAGGGGCGGCGGAGCAGGAAGTATCACGCCTGTTCGGAGCATATCTTAGTCAGGTCATGACCGGGCTGCAGACAGCCGTGAGGCAGCCATATCAGGAATTAGAGGAAGGGACGCAGGCATACATAAACTATATCCTGGAGATGATGGAGCAGGACGGGCACTACCACAGAGAGAAAGCAGACCATAACAGTGAACTATACTGGCAGTGGCAGGACGGAGGAATCAGCTTGGAGGAATTTCTGCAGGGAGGAATCGGGGAAGGCTGGATTGACACAGCCGGACTGCTGCGGGGAGGCGCCTATACCGTAATGGAAGAAAACCTCGGGGCATTGGAAAACTGGATTACAGCCCGTCTCCGGGAGGACACCGGCTTTCATACGCTTCTCTACCGGGTAATGCTGCAGCAGGGCGTGGTTACAGGTGAACAGATTGGAAGAATACTGCTGGAACAGGGCGTAGTAGAGGATACGGGAAGTGACTATGAAGATCTCAGCAACGGCAGTTTATCTGCCTACCGTTTTATACGGGAGAAAATCCGTAACCTGGAAATCACACCGGCTGAGCTGGCACTGGATCCGTCCACGGCTTCCAGCGTAGTGGTGGAACCGGACACAGGGAAGGTGCTGGCTCTGGTAACCTATCCCGGATATGATAATAACCGGCTGGCCAATTCCGTTGACGGTGCGTATTACAACCGATTGTTAAATGATGCCTCCCTGCCGTTGTACAATAACGCAACCCAGCAGAGGACGGCTCCGGGTTCAACGTTCAAGCCTGTAACTGTGTCTGCAGGGCTGTCAGAGCATCTCATTGACAGTGAGACGGAAATTGAAGATATGGGTCTCTTTGAACTCATCACACCCAGTCCACGGTGCTGGATTTATGCGGCCGGAGGGACTCATGGGTCTATTCATGTGATGGAGGCAATCCGTGATTCCTGTAATTATTTCTTCTATACCCTGGGCTATCAAATGAGTCTGGAGGATAATATATACCAGGAAAACAAGGGAATTAGCACGCTCCGCATATACACAGAAATGTTCGGCTTTAACGAGAATACTGGAATTGAGATTACAGAAAGTGCGCCCCAGATGGCAGACGGATTTCCTGTCATGGCAGCAATCGGACAGAGTAACCACAACTACACCACAACGCAGCTGGCCCGCTATACGGCGGCCCTGGCGGATAAGGGGAATCTTCACCGCTTGTCGTTGATTGACCATATTCAGACAGGAAGTAATGGTGAAACAGTGCAGACGGAGGAGCCGGAAGGGCGCAGGCTGGAGGAAATCCTTCCCTCTGCCTGGGATATTATCGGAGAAGGTATGAGGATGATGGCAGAGAGCAACCGTGTTTTAAAGGAGCTGCCTTTTTCCGTCGCAGGAAAGACCGGAACGGCACAGCAGAACCGGCTGCGCCCCAATCATGCGCTGTTCATTGGATATGCGCCATATGAGCAGCCGCAAATTGCAGTAGCCACAAGAATTGCCTATGGCTATTCCTCGTCAAACGCGGTAGAAGTAACCTCCGACATATTTAAATATTATTTTGGTGTAGAGGACAGTGAGAAACTTCTGACTGGACAGGCAGAGATACCCGGAAACAGAGGAAACAGCTTTACAGATTAAGAAAGGGGCGGAGAGCCGGATGATTAAAATCAGAACAGACTATGAATTAAAAAAATACGATTTTCTACTTATTATAGGTACAGTCATCCTCTCTGTTATCGGAGTACTTTTAATAGGAAGCGTGAATCCAGCTTATCAGCGGCGCCAGATTGCCGGTATTGCACTGGGAATTGTGGTTATGCTTTCCTGTTCATTTTTAGATTACCATTTGACAGAAAGGTATATCTGGGCCATTTACGGAACGAGTCTGGTGCTTCTTTTAAGTGTGACACTTACCGGCGCCATATCTGGCGGAGCTGCCCGCTGGATTGAAATTGGCCCGTTGCGGTTCCAGCCATCAGAATTAACAAAAATCCTTTTAATTGTTTTTTGGGCATGGCTGTTGGAACAGAATCAAAATAAGATGAATCAGCCGGTCTTTATTCTGTGCGCATTGTCGGCCCTTAGTCTGCCAATGGCATTGATATTAGAACAGCCGGACTTGTCCACCACCATCATCGTGGGCTGGGTGGCGGTCTGTATGCTGTATATGGCAGGACTTGGTTCCCGCATAATAACACGGGCGCTTGCAATCGGCGTTCCCTCGGGCGGATTGTTTCTTTTTTTGGTTACACGGCCAGAGCAGAGGATACTGAATGCATATCAGTACCGCAGGATTATGTCATGGCTGGCGCCGGGGGAATGGGCCCAGGAATCCTACCAGCAGAGATACTCGATTATTGCAGTGGGATCCGGAGGGCTGTTTGGGAAAGGGCTTGGCAATGACAGCCCCCTTTCCGTAAAAGAAGGAAATTTTCTGCCGGAACCCCATACCGATTTCATCATGGCAGTAGCAGGCGAGGAGCTGGGCTTTGCAGGGTGTCTGGTGATTATCTTGCTGCTTGGTCTGATTATTTTTGAATGTATCAGAACCGGGAACCGCACAGACAATATGGCCGGCCGGCTAATCTGTTTCGGAATGGCGGCTCTGATTGCCGGACAGTCTTTTGTTAATCTCAGCGTTGTGACCGGGTTGATGCCGAACACTGGGCTCACACTGCCCTTTGTCAGCTATGGACTTACCTCTTTGGTGAGCTTATATTTAGGGCTTGGCCTGGTATTGAATGTTAGCCTGCAGCGTGGAGAAATAGGAAATGGTAGATAGGGAGGGGACGAGGCAAAGCTTCGGGAATGCGGCTGCGGGAGCCGTACTATCTTATTCATGTCGGAACAATTCTGTAAGAAATTTGAAAGCAGCGTTTAGAAAAAGTTTAGTTCCATGTTAGCCTCGTGTTATTTTCATATTTTAAGATAGTATTGTTCCAAATAACAAATATGAAGGAGTTGACCAATTATGAAGAAAAAAACAAAAGCCGCGGTAATCCTTGGTTCGGCAGTAGTCTTATCAGCAGGAGCAGCCTTTACTTCCATGGCAGCGTGGCAGCAGGAGGAAGGAACCTGGATTTTTACGGATAACAGCGGAAACCGCGTAACAGACAGCTGGAGGCAGTCAGGAGGTGATTATTATTACCTGGATTCTGATGGAGTCATGGCAACCGACCAGTGGGTCGATGATTCCTATTATGTGGATATCAATGGGGTGCGTGTGACAAACCGCTGGGTTCAGGTGGAAGAAGGAACCGAGGACGCCCCTTCCTCTGATGGCGGCTGGTACTATATGGAATCCAATGGCCGCGCGGCAACAGACGGCTGGAGGACGATTAACAATCAGCGTTATCATTTTGATTCAGACGGCACGATGCAGTATGGCTGGTTAAATGATGAAGATAATTTATATTACTTAGGAGATGAAAATGACGGCGCCGCAAAGACAGGCTGGCTGTGTCTGGATTTTGACGAGAACAATGGGCAGGAGGACGGAACAGTTGCGCAGGCAGGCGATGGAGGAACCTGGTTCTATTTCCAGAGTAATAGCCGCGCTGTAAAGGCGAATGGTGATAACAGCTATGTGACCCGTACAATTAACGGATCCAGATATTATTTTGATGAGGACGGGGCAATGGCAACCGGTTGGGTAGCCATGGGAGAACGCAGAGACGGTGATACGACAGGTATCAGCACACTGAAATATTTTGGTGATTCCAACAGCGGACAGATGGCTAGGGGCTGGAGATACCTGACAGATGATCCGGAGGATTCTGATGATGGAGACCAGGATTTTAGTTTTGGCGTTGCAACCTCCAGCAATGCAACTCCCAGCAATGCACAGAGGTATGATGGCGGGGACGGCGCCTGGTACTACTTTGATAACAACGGAGTGCCCGAATACTTTAATGAGAATTCAGGGTCAGTTACCGATGCTACCACCAGGATTAATGGAAACCGTTATTTCTTCGATCAGTATGGACGTATGAAGAGCGGATTAATTGGCTTTACCCTTTCCGATGGCACTACGATTAGTGCATACTTTGGAGCCGATGATTCTGATGGAAAAATGAAAACCAACCGCCAGACCAATGTGATAGAAGAGGATGGTGAGCGTTCCACATTCTACTTTACAAACAGTGGAAGCTATACCGGGGAGCGCAACGGCTATCTTTATAACCAGGGGAAGCTGGTCCAGGCTGAAGATGGAGAGGATATCCAGGTATTTGAGGTCGGAGACCGTCTATACCTTGTGAATGAGGCCGGAAGGGTTCAGGATTCTAACCGTATATACCGGGCAGACGGAGAGTACCGGTATGAGTATCATAATGGGACAATCTATACTGTAAATGAGAACAGAGAGCGAACGGGAGAGGTGACAAGTGGTGAGACGCTGCCAAGTATTGCTTATGAAGAAATCTATGTATTAAATACAAACCGTGAATAAAGATATTGGGTATAGTAATCGGGCTGATTATGGTCAAATATCATATCTCCCGTCAGTTAGTGCGGTGGTCGGAAGGACTCTGAGGACTGCCTCCAGTTTCAGGCGGCGAAACATAATTATGTCAGTCATATTATCACCAGGCTAGAGCTATATGAATAAAAAGAAAGCAGGATATCGGTTATTCAAGGCAGATATCTTGCTTTCTCTTGTTTTACCTTTCATTAAAAATAGGTTCAAAAACTTAATTTCTTAGGATTTTCCATGTGTTTATCATATATCTGGGATTTATCGTTCCATACAGAGATTTGCAACTTCTACATTTCCGTCCATCTTATTTCCGGTTATATGAAAGCCACATCGCTTTGTATAGAATGATATGTTTTCTGCTTTGTCTGCAGGAGTAACTAATGTAATTTTTTTCCAGTCAGAATAAAACATCAAAAAATCTTGAATTGCCTTTGTACCTATCCCCACACCTTGAAACTCTGGAATAACACATAAACAGCCTAAATAATATTCCCCGTTTTTTCGATTTTCAAAGGATATAGCACCTACGGGAATTCCATCTTTCATAATCATATGTATAGGGGATTTTGAAATAGAATGTTCCATCTTTTCTTTTGTTTTTCCATACCCAGGACATTCTCCGTATCGAATGTAATCATCATAAAATGCCGCATTGTATATTTCTATTAAGCGTGTTGCATCGGCTATATTCGCTTTTTTATACGTTAAATTCATTCATTTTGCTCCTTCATGTAAATTCCCCTTTTTAGACTTCCGTGTCCATATGTATAATCGAGTTTTATTAACAGCCTAACATGATAATATGTATATTTCAATAAAAAACCCGGGAAATTAATAGTTGTAGAGTCCAATCTGTATTCTGCTTCAGGATAATGTACTGTAATATACAGAATTGTTGACTAATACCTGATTGCAGAGGGGGGAGGGTATAGAGAACGATGATTGTAAGATGATGATGATTCATCAATGGCAAGGAAGGCAGTTCCCTGGGATAGCTATTCGGGTGACTGCCTTCTGAAATGAAAGTTAAACGTGCTGGAGGATGGAATCTCGGTTGTCGGCAATGGGAAGAAGTGTATTGCCAAATCAAGGAGACTATCCATTTGGAAAGAGCGGCAACCGTTTCCGCGGCAGCTACCGGCATTATGATGATAGCCCCACCACTGTTTAATCCTGCACTGCTTCCTATTTCACAGCCGTAACCCCTGCCATAACAGCTTCAATTGTTTCGGCCGAATCAGGCATATAGCTGGCAATTATGGAAGAAATATATTTCCCTTTGGAAATACAGTAATAATCCTGAAGCATAGCTCCTCCAAGCGCAGAAACCGAAAGCTTTGTAAAGGTCTGTCCGCCTATATCAACATCTTCATAATCGTTAAACTCATAACCATAATCTTCCAGAGCCCCTAACTGCTCCTTCACAGCATCCAAATACTGTTCAGCAGGCATGCTTTTTCCGCGGGCGGCAACAGAAACATTTTCATGCAGCATCTGAACGTTTGAGGACTGGTCCGGCAGAAACACCATAAAATCATAGGCGGTTGTAAACTCCGCAACTTTATACTGAGCTTCATTGGAGACCCCGTTATTGACCAGGATTTCCTGGCCGGTTCCCAGGACTTTCTTAATCTCGTCTTCTGTGGAAATCGTGCAGTCCTCAGGAAAAGTAAAAGCAAGATTCAGCCAGGGGCTGGTAAATGTATAGCCATCCCAGGAGCCTGTTGAAAATTCGGCTGCCTTTTTCACTTCAGCGGTTGTCTCCGTTTCTTTGGCCTCAGTTGTTGCGGGTGGTTCCGGAGATTGCTTATTCCCGGAATTGCATGCAGTCAGCCATGCAGAAGCAAGTAAAGCGGCACTCAAAACCAAAATATTCTTCTTCATAATCATCCCCCTCCTGTATTTAGTAATAATATTTTATCAAACACAAATAAAAAATGCAATCGATTAGAAGAATTGGTTTAATGTAAACTATCTCATTAATCCGGCATAAGCCTGTCATTAGAAGATGTGATAAAAGTACCATGTGTTGTCACGTATTTTTGTTTAGTTCCGTCTTTTACCCTTAGGCCTGTCAGAGTCTCTGAACCTTCTTTAAAAATGAAGGTATAGGAACTGTTCTTAGACTCATAGATAAAATATTCTTCAATCTTTGTCGTGGGCTCACCCATGGCTTCCGTTAGCTGTTCCTTGGTATAACCTCTGTAGTCCACTCCGTCAACTAAAACCTCTCCCAGGTCATAGTCTGGAGAATTAAAGTCCAAGGATAGCTCAAAAACAACTCCCTCCTCAAGAGGAATCTCTCTAGAACTCTTATTTCCTGCCAACATGATGCCAAAACTAAGATCATCCTTCATTGGGTAAAAGTATCCCCAGCTTGAGTCCGGAATGACTTTCATGACTTTCTTATGAGAATAACGGTTCGTGAAGCCAGCCTCCTGAACCTCCTTTATGCTGCTTTTTCCTAGAATAAGTTCATAGGAACCGTCCAGTTTCACTACGGGAGTTTTGCTCCCTCCGCTGGAGCATCCTGTCAGCAAAACCGTCAGTATCAATAATAATCCAATATTAATACAGCCTCGCTTTTTCATGATAACACCCCCTCGCACAATTAATACGTTTATCATACAGTAAATGCTGATTCAATACAAGCGATTTCTCCCGCAAAAATTACATATATCCCATTATTAATTACATGCTGGGAGCGTATGCCGCTTTATATGATATATTATAGAAAAAAGAAGGTTTTAAAGTGGTTTCAAAAAAATCAGCTTTCATTTTCTGCCTCGTCTTTCTTAGAATAAATTCAGGACGGGTGTTTGTGCGCGTATTGTTAAGGAAACGACAAATCGGGTTTAAGGATAAAAACTATAAATTACAAACACTATGAAGGAAGATGGCAAAGAAGAAACATTTAAAGAATTGACTAAGAGGAGGATTTTATGAAGGGATTTACACCTATGACAACGGAGCGCTTTCAAAAGCGTTACGCAAATGGTTACCTTGAATGCCTGGGAAAGATTGGAAAATCAGGCGGAAATACTTTAATCGTATTTGGGGTAGTAATGGCTGCAATCGGGGTGCTTATTGGTTACGGACTGATAAGATTTTCAATCGTAACACTGAGCAGAGGTAATAGTGATGACATACCTACATTGATTTTTTTGGAGTTCTTTGTCTGGTTTTTCTTATTCCTAGTGTACCGTTGTGCCGGCTAGGCCGTAAAAGGAAAGGTATGGACGCAAATGACTGGCTGCAAACATTTGCTGAAGCCAGTGACTACCCCGAATCTGTTATCCGGGAGTTTTCCTCACAAGTTCCACAACAGGACAGCATTTACTTTGATGTTAACGGACCAACAATGTCACCAGGCATTATAACAAGGGACTACATTTTTTTTGAAGGCGGACAGTTTTGCGTCATCAAAAGGAGCGATATAATCGGTGCTTATTTTGTTAATCTGATTGATATATTCAACACAAAAAATAAATCAGGCTACTGCCTGCATGTTGCAATTTTTTCTAACCACAATACCTGTATTGTTACCAGGGCCTCTCAAAAGAGAGGCAAACATTTAATTGAAATGCTTACAGAAAAACACCCGGAAATAGACACTGCAGGCGGCAGAATATTATCAGATAAAGAGTTTGACAAAATGAAACAAGGCATTCATTGATTTTTTCTTATGAAGGGTATCACGGACGGTTTGCGGCAAACGCACAAATGAAAATTTATAAACAAATCATATAAAACAAACAAGGAGGGTGTTAAAATGGATAAAATGGAGTTGGCCAGTCATGTATTGACGTTTATTGCTTTTTTTGGAATAGGATGGAAATTAAGAACCAGTAAAGTTGATAAAAACACTTTACTGCCCGGCTATACACTTGAAAGAGTAACGCGCCGACGCAAAACGGGTGGCAACATAGTTATGGTTATAGCGGGGATATACTTAATACTTTTAATGCTTGTTTGGTTATTTCTTACTTAAATTAATGTTTTATATTATCAAACAAATGGTAGTAGATTCAGGCAGGTATTGGTTAGTTCCTATGCCTGCTTACTTTCTCCCCAAATATTCTCTGGGTGCTGGAAATAAAGGGGCAGATTGTTACAATTAGTACAAAATTATAAAGGTGAGGTTTTGAAATGAAAAAGAGATACATGACTCTTTGTATGATGATGGCAGTCATTCTTACCGCATGCAAAGCGGAACCTAAGTATGTAACGGAAACAGTAATGAACAAATTTGTGGTTTCTTATCCCGGGAATTGGAATGTATCTGATAAAGATGGTAATATAACAATATATAGTGGTCACCTTACTACGGAAGATATTTATTTTTATTGTTATGATTCCGGTTTCAAATTTGAAGAGTTGTGAGAAGCATGCTTCCGCTGTATCAAAAATTAAAACTATCAAATATATGATTGTAAAGTCATTAACATAGATGTATACTTTCGTTATAATTCTTAATTGTGAGGTACTTAATATGGATAACAGTACAAAGCTTTTTATTTTTTATAATTATTTCATTCCTGTTTTTGTCATTCTATTTTTGGCGGGTTCATGTTACATTTACTTAATAAGTAAACTTAAAAAAACAACTAAAAAAGAAGTACTTGCATCCTTGAATAAGTTAATCAAATCTTTGAAGATACTCATTATATTTTGTTCTGTTTCAGTAGCTTTTTTAGTTCTAATATTTTTATTATGGTGAAAATATTAATTTAAATCTCCTTAATTCTCCGCCCCGAGGCAGTTCGGGCAAATTTCAGTCTCATAACTCCAGTACCACTTATGGCACTGCTCACATACGGCAAGCTCCTGATTTCTGAATTGTTCGTCTACATAGGTTTCAGGGTGCTGCATATATCATTCCTTGGCCATAAAACTCCCTTTGAATTGTCTCGGCTTTATTTCCTGTAGCAGGTATATATTTTCCGACTACCATTTAGCACATCTCTTTTTCTTAAAGCATTAGTTTTCTTTCCAGAGGTCCTTTTTTCTGTTATAATAAAGCCAGCAATTTCATGGAGGGAAAGCGTGACGGCCCAGTGCAAAGCCCATCCCTGCCATCCATGGCAGTATGGACATGGTATCAGAAGCATGCCGACAGTACGCCAATCTGCCATTAGGTAAAGAAATGCAGGTAGTATAGGGGCGGGGCGGGGAGCAGAAAAGATGCTGGAAAAATGTAAGGAGCGACACGATGTTAGATATTGCTATTTGCGATGATGATGCCTGTTTTTCCGGCGGATTAGAAGAGACGTTATGCCGCATGGAAAAGACCTATGGGTTGAATTTTGAAATTGATGTTTATCAGGATGGCAGCAGCCTGGTAAAAGCGGTTCGGGCTGGGAAGCGCTATGATATCATCTGTCTGGATATCCAAATGCCGGAGATGGACGGAGTGGAAGCAGCCCGTCAGATACGCAAATTGGATCGGGTTGCGGAACTGATATATGTTACATCATATGACAGCTATATGAAAGAGGTGTTTGAGGTAACCCCCAGCGGGTTCATTATTAAACCCTTGGATTTGAATGAATTTGAATCGACATTTTACCGCGTCCTTAAGACAGTTATAGGGCAGGACGAATACTACCGATTCCGCTATAATAAAAAAGAATACAAGCTTCTAATACGTAATATCCTTTACTTTACAAGCGATTTGAGAAAAACGTATATTATAGAGGAAGGCGGACGATATATGGAATACAGGAAAATAAATGATATCAGCAAGGTTCTTGGGGAGACAAAGGGGATATTTATAAGGATACATAAGTCTTACCTGGTGAACTACCGCCATATCGTTCGTTTTTCCTATGATACAGTCAAGCTGAGTAATGGGGAGGTACTTTCGGTGAGTAGTCGCCGTAAACAGGAAGTGAACGAGCAGCTTTTGAAGCTGATGTCATTTCCGCTAAGGTAAGAGGACAAGCATGTATTATTTTAGTGTAATGGCCTTATGTGTGGCAATTTCCCTCTTTAGTGTCCTGATTTTGAAATTATATCTGGATACGTTTCTGCAAAGAGCCGTGGGAATCAGGAGCGTGGCTGGGTGGCTTCCATTTTTCATATGGCAGTGTCTCTCTGAAACAGGGCATTTTCCGGGATATATCACTCTGTTGCTCACATTTTCCACTATGTTTATAGTAGGATTTAGTTATACCGGCCCTTTTTGGAAACGGTGTGTGTTCCCCACCATTTTCCTGGCAATATGGATGCTTTTAGAGGGTGCGGTGGATTTTGCCTTTCGGTATATAAATGGAACTGTGGAAACCGAGTTTTTGATGGTGTCCATTCTTTCTAAGATACTCCTGTTCCTATTAGCTATGGGTATCAGGCAGTATGCAAAAAAGAAGGGAATTGGAAAAGAACCATATGGCGGCGGTATGGTCTATATGCTCCTGCCTATTATAGGAATGATACTGTATCATACGCTCTATCAACTGCTGCAGTCCCTGTATGTGAACCAATCGGAAATTGGGGGATGGATGTTGTTGGCATCAGTGGCCTTGATTTGTCTTAATTTATCTTTTTATCCTGTTTACACACAGTTGGTCAATAACCTTCATATGAAGATGGTTACGCATTATTATATAAAGCAGATGGAACTTTTCAGGCAGGAAGAGGCCATGGAAGCAGCTGCGGCGAAGGAAATTCGGCAACTGCGCCATGATATGAGGCAGCATCTGATTTATTTAGGAGAGCTGCTTGGAAATGGAACGTTGGAGGCAGCCCGGGAAGTATTATTTGAACTGATAGGGGAAACAAAAAAGCAGGGGAGACTGGAATCAAGGACCGGCAATATGGTGGTGGACTCCATGGTAAATCACGCATGGAAAACCGCAGTGGAAAACGGTATTATATTCAATGCGGATATAGCGCCGCTGCCGGAACTGTCTATAAAAGACGCGGATTTGTGTGTATTGCTGGGAAATGCCCTTGATAATGCGCTGGAGGCGTCAAGGTTTGTAGAGGAAGGCAGGAAAGAGATATGGGTTGCCTTTCAATATATTAAGGGGAGTCTGTGCATTCAGATAAAGAATATCTATAAAGAAGACTTGAAATTAGCAGATGATGGAAAAATAGTAAGCCGTAAAGAAGAGCGCGGGCATGGATTTGGACTGTACTCTATGGAGAGGATAGCAGAAAGATATCATGGAATGCTGGATATCAAATCCGATGAAGGATTATTTACGGTGGAGATATTCATATATTGCTGAAGTCAGGTAAGGGTTCTGGCCAGATTGTATCAGAAGAAGCCGAATATTTTGATGATGAAATTTTAAGTACCAAAAAATGTATGATATCATCCCGTCTTTGACACATAAATGGATGTATAAGTGCCGCAATCCCTTTGAAATACTGGGCTTGTGGCACTTTTAGATTGATTGATGTGTCAAACGCCCGTGTACTCAGAAGCATTGGACCCTCCCGCAGCAATTGATGAAAAAGGCAGCTTCTTAAAGAGCTTGCGTGAAATGTATTGCTTAATACCGAAATATCAACTATAATTATGCATGATGTTGAATTGTTTCGTTTTGTCCGAAAATTCAAAGTTGTCGTAAAAGGGACAAAAACCGCTTGAAAAGCCGGTATTTTCGGCCGAAACAGGAGCATAAAAAGTGAAATTTCCAGCTCTTTTCAACACTTGAAATAGCAAAAAAACAAGCACAGATTTTTGTGCAATACTACCAAATTAAGGACGATGTTCTATGAGAAAACTAGCGTTACCTGATGAAATATTACTAAATATCCAGCAGCCTGCCCGCTATATCGGCGGGGAGGTGAACATGACAAATAAGGACCCATCTAAGGTGGACATCCGATTTGCCATGTGTTTCCCGGATGTATACGAAATCGGCATGTCCCACCTGGGCATCCAGATTCTGTATTCCATGTTCAACAACCGGGAGGATATTTACTGCGAGCGCGTCTATTCCCCGTGGATGGACCTGGACCCCATACTCAGGGAAAATAAGATACCCCTCTTTACCCTGGAAACACAGGAACCGGTAAAGAATTTTGATTTCCTTGGAATTACCCTTCAGTACGAGATGTGCTACACCAATGTGCTCCAGATTCTGGACCTTTCACAGATTCCCCTTCATGCCTGTGACAGGACGGAGGATTACCCCATCGTCATAGGGGGAGGCCCCTGCGCCTATAATCCGGAACCGCTGGCTGATTTTTTCGACCTGTTTTACATCGGTGAGGGAGAGACTGCTTATTTTGAACTGATGGACCGATATAAGGAGAATAAGAAGGCCGGCGGCACCAGGAAGCAGTTCCTGGAAATGGCGGCAGAGATACCGGGCATATATGTGCCTGCTTTTTATGATGTGACATATAAGGAAGACGGGACCATTGAATGTTTTCAGCCTAACAATGAACATGCCATGCCGGTTGTTAAAAAACAAATCGTAACCGATATGGACAGCGTGGGCTATATCGAAAAGCCGCTGGTGCCGTTTATCAAAGTAACCCAGGACAGGGTGGTGCTGGAGATTCAGCGGGGCTGTATCCGCGGCTGCCGGTTCTGCCAGGCCGGCTGTGTGTACAGGCCCCTCAGGGAGCACAGCCTGGAATACCTGAAGCATTACGCCAACGACATGCTTAAGAGCACGGGCCATGAGGAGATATCCTTAAGCTCCCTTAGCTCCAGCGATTACAGCCAGTTAGAGGGCCTGGTCAATTTCCTCATTGATGAATTCAAGGGCAAGGGCGTGAATATCTCCCTGCCGTCCCTGCGCATCGACGCATTTTCACTGGACGTCATGAGCAAGGTCCAGGACGTGAAAAAGAGCAGTCTTACCTTTGCGCCGGAGGCCGGCTCCCAGCGGCTGCGGGATGTTATCAATAAGGGACTGACAGAGGAAGTGATTCTGAAGGGAGCCGCCGATGCCTTTGCGTCGGGATGGAACCGGGTGAAGCTGTATTTCATGCTGGGACTTCCCACGGAGACAGTGGAGGATATGGAGGGAATTGCGCTGCTGTCTGAAAAGATTGCGGAAGCCTATTACGATATCCCCAAGGACCAGAGAAACGGCAAGGTACAGATTGTGGCCAGCTCATCCTTCTTTGTGCCAAAGCCCTTTACGCCGTTCCAGTGGGCCAGGATGTGCACAAAGGAAGAATTCATTGAAAGGGCCAACATTGTCCGGGGCAAGTTCCGTGAAATGAAGAACTTTAAGAGCCTCAAATATAACTGGCATGAGGCAGAGCTTACCGTGCTGGAGGGCGTGCTGGCCAGAGGCGACCGAAGGGTGGGCGCTGTCATAGAAGAAGCCTACCGCACAGGGGCCATCTACGATTCCTGGTCCGAATATTTTAAGAATGACGTTTGGATGAAGGCATTTGAAACCTGCGGCGTGGATATCGGGTTTTATACCACCAGGGAGCGGAGCCCCGACGAGGTGTTCCCATGGGACTTCATTGACGCAGGCGTGTCAAAGGAGTTCCTGATTCGTGAGTGGAACCATGCTGTGAAGGAAGAAGTGACGCCTAACTGCCGTCAGAGATGTTCAGGCTGCGGAGCCAGGGATTTTGGCTGCGGCGTTTGTTATGAAACTATAAAGGAATAGGATAAATGAAAATTCGGATTAAATTCAGAAAATATGGAACAATGAAGTTCATCGGCCATCTGGATGTTATGCGTTATTTCCAGAAGGCCATCCGCAGGTCGGATGTGGATATCTGCTACAGCGGGGGATTTTCCCCGCATCAGATTATGTCCTTTGCAGCCCCTTTGGGAGTGGGAATCACCAGCAACGGCGAGTACGTGGACATAGAGGTGTCCTCCACCGGGGATTCGGAAACCATGAGGGAACGCCTGAACGCGGTAATGTCAGAGGGCTTTGAGATTGTAAGCTACCGGCGTCTGCCGGATGATGCTGCCAACGCCATGTCCATAGTCGGGGCAGGGGATTATACCCTGGCCTTCAGGCCGGGATATGAGCCCGGAGACATGGATAAGGAACAGTGGTTTCAGGGGCTGATTGCTTTTTTTGAGCGTCCCAGCGTCATGGTGACAAAGAAGACCAAGCGCGGGGAAAAGGAGATGGACTTAAAGCCCCTGGTTTATGAACTGAGAATCTGTCCTGAGGGGGACGGTGAAATGGAAGGCCCCCGCCTGTTCATGAAGATATCCGCTGGCAGCGCTGCCAATGTGAAGCCGGAACAGGTGCTGGATGCATATTACGGGTTCCTGGGGGAGGAACGCCCGCCCTTTGCCTTCATGGTACAGCGGGAAGAGGTGTATGCGGACAGGGCTTCTGAGGCTGAGAAGGAGGCCGGGATTCATTCCTTTGTATCGCTGGAACAGCTGGGTGAGGAAATCAGATAATGGACAAACTAGTAGTGACCCGGCGTGGGGATAAG
The DNA here is from genome assembly GCF_005845215.1 of Clostridium sp. 1001271st1 H5. Taxonomy (GTDB): domain Bacteria; phylum Bacillota; class Clostridia; order Lachnospirales; family Lachnospiraceae; genus Enterocloster. The sequence goes on along the minus strand of NZ_SPHO01000004.1, from coordinate 127,534 downwards.
GTATGCACGGCCCTGGTATCCGATGGAAAGGTAAAGCAGCTTATGCTGGAGCCGGATACCGCCGACTCCCTGCTGGGCAATATCTATATCGGCAAGGTGCAGAAGGTGGTAAGCAATATCAATGCCGCCTTTATTGACATAGGACCGGGATGCACCGGATACTACAGCCTGCAGGAGCGCTGGAAGCCGGAACGGCTTAAGGCCGGCGATGAGCTGGTGGTGCAGGTCAGCAAGGACGCGGTAAAGACAAAGGCCCCGGTGGTTTCAGAGCGCCTGTCCTTCACAGGGCGGTACTGCGTGCTGACGGTGGGAAAGCCCGGAATCGGCTTTTCCGCTAAAATCCGGGATACCGCCTATAAGGCAAGGCTTCGTTCCCTGCTGGAACATGACCTGGAAGGGGAAACCTGCCTGGGTGTCATTGTGCGGACCAATGCGGGTACGGCGGAGGACCATACCGTATTGGAGGAACTGGCTGCACTGAGGCAGACATGGCGGAGACTTTCTGCGGAGGCTGCCTGCAGGGTCTGCTACAGCTGCCTTTACAGGGCGCTGCCGGGCTATATTGCAGCCATACGTGATTCCTTTGGGGGTTCCCTGGAGGAAATAATTACAGATGTGCCTGAGTACCACAGGGAGCTTAAGGAGTATCTGGAGGCATACCAGAGGGAAGATTTGGGACGCCTGACCTTTTATACGGACGCCCTCCTGCCCCTTGGCAAGCTGTACAGCCTGGAGAATGCGTTTGAAAAGGCGCTGGGAAAGAATGTGTGGCTTAAGTCCGGGGGCTATCTGGTCATAGAGCCTACGGAGGCCATGACGGTCATTGATGTGAATACGGGAAAGTATTCAGGCAGGAAAAACATGCAGGACACCATATACAAGATAAATATGGAGGCTGCGGATGAAATTGGACGGCAGCTGAGGCTGCGTAACCTTTCCGGCATTATTATTGTGGATTTTATTGATATGGAAAGGGAAGAGGACAGGAAGACCCTTCTTGCCCATTTAGGGGATGTTGTTTCGAATGACCCGGTAAAGACCACGGTGGTGGACATGACTGCTTTGAACCTGGTGGAGCTTACCAGGAAAAAGGTGAGGAGGCCGCTCCACGAACAGGTGGGAATATGACAATACAAAAGGGGATAAAGGGGAAGAAATATGAAAATCATAATTGTAGGCTGCGGCAAAGTGGGAACCACACTGGCAGAGCAGCTGAACAGGGAAAACCACGATATTACGCTGATTGACTGTGACAGCGAGGCGCTTCAATCCATTTCAGACAGTACGGATGTCATGAGCGTCACCGGTAACGGAGCCGTGTACCAGGTACAGATGGAGGCGGGAATCAAGGAAGCTGATTTGCTTATCGCCACCACCAACTCAGATGAGCTGAACATGCTCTGCTGTTTGATTGCAAAGAAAGCAGGAAACTGCCATACCATTGCCCGTATCCGCAACCCTGAATATTCGGCGGAAATCAACTATATCAGGGAGGAGCTGAACCTTTCCCTGGCCATTAATCCGGAGCTGGCAGCCGCCAGGGAGATTGCCAGGCTGCTGCGTTTTCCAAATGCCATCAAGATTGAGCTGTTTGCCAAGGGCAGGATAGAGCTTCTCAAATTCCTGATTCCCAAGGATTCCATCCTGGACCGGATGAAGGTGATGGATGTGGTAAGCCGCCTGAAGAGCAATGTGCTGATTTGCGCCGTGGAACGGGGGGATGACGTGGTGATTCCCGACGGCAACTTTGAGATGAGGGGCGGGGACAAGATATCCTTTATCGCACCCCATGCGGACTGCGCTGAATTCTTCCGCAAGGCGGGCATTGAGAACAACGCGGTTAATTCCGCCATGTTTGTGGGTGGCGGAAAGCTGACCGTATACCTGGCCAAAGCCCTGGCCGATTCCAAGATGAAGATTAAAATCATAGAGCAGGATGAGGAGCGGTGCAGGATTTTAAGCGAAATTCTTCCCCACGCCATGATTATACACGGGGATGGTTCGGACCAGAAGCTGCTTTTGGAGGAGGGAATCCGCCAGACAGAGGCGTTTGCCTCCCTTACCGGCTTTGATGAGGAAAACATCCTGCTGTCCCTGTATGCAGCCAGCCAGTCCAAGGCCAAGCTGGTTACCAAGGTCAATAAGATTGCCTTTGAAAATGTAATCAACGCCCTGAATCTGGGAAGCGTCATATACCCGAAAATGCTGACAGCCGATATCATCCTGCAGTATGTAAGGGCCATGCAGAATTCCATGGGCAGCAATATAGAGACTCTGTATAAAATCGTGGCTGATAAGGCAGAGGCGCTGGAATTCAGGGTCAGGGGGGATTCGCCTGTGCTGGGGATTCCTCTGGAAAAACTGAAGACCAGAAATAACCTGCTGGTGGCATGCATCAACCGCAACGGCCGCATCATCATGCCCCGAGGCAAGGATACCCTGGAGGCAGGGGACACGGTTATTATTGTGACCACCCACACAGGGCTTAACGACTTAAAGGATATCTTAATGTAAAGGCGGGCTGGACATGAATCGGAGTATAATCATATATATGCTGGGCTGGATTATGAATATGGAGGCCATTTTCATGACCCTGCCGGTCATTACGGCTGTTATTTACAGGGAAAGCATTGGGTTCATCTACCTGGGCGTTGCCGCAGTCTGCGGCCTGCTGGGATTTCTGTGCACCAGGAAAAAGCCCTGCACAAAGATGTTTTTTGCAAGGGAAGGATTTGTGACGGTTTCCCTGGGATGGATTGTTTTGAGCTTTTTTGGGTGCATGCCCTTTGTCATAAGCGGAGAGATTCCCCATATCATTGACGCTATGTTTGAAATTGTATCCGGTTTTACCACCACCGGGTCCAGCATCATTCCCAAGGTGGAGGATATGTCCCATGCCACCCTGATGTGGAGAAGCTTTTCCCACTGGATTGGCGGCATGGGGATACTGGTGTTTATCCTGGCAATCCTGCCCATGGCAGGTGATTATAATATGCATATTATGCGGGCGGAGAGTCCCGGTCCTTCCGTGGGAAAGCTGGTGCCTAAAATACGCATCACGGCCAAGCTGCTGTATTCCATATATTTTTGGATGACCATCGTCATGATGGTCCTTCTGCTGCTGGGAAAAATGCCTTTATTTGACAGTATCTGCATGAGCTTCGGCGCTGCCGGTACAGGAGGCTTTGCCTGCCGTAATTCAGGACAGGCGGATTACACGGTGTACCAGCAGGCTGTCATTACTATTTTCATGCTGCTGTTCGGCGTGAATTTCAACGTGTACTACCTGCTGCTCATACGCAGGCCCAAGGATGCGGGACGGTGCGAGGAGCTGAGGGGATATCTGGCTGTGGTGGCCATATCCATCCTGCTTATCACCATCAATATCCGCAGCCTGTTCCCGTCCCTGTTTATGGCCTTCCATCAGGCGGCGTTCCAGGTTTCCTCCATTATCACCACCACGGGGTACTCCACCATTGACTACAACAGCTGGCCGGAGTTTTCCAAGACCATTCTGCTGCTTATCATGTTTATCGGAGCGTGCGCAGGCAGCACGGGCGGAGGCATGAAGGTGTCCCGTGTTATGATTGCATTTAAGGAAATAAAAAAGGAGATGGCGTCTGTCATCCATCCACGCAGCGTGAAGGTGCTTAAGTTCGAGGGAAAGCCTCTGGAGCACAATACCCTCAGGTCCCTTAACGCCTATATTATTGTTTATTTTATGATATTCGGCGTATCCACCCTGATAGTGAGTCTGGACAATTACGACTTCATGACCTCATTCTCGGCAGTGGCAGCCAACCTGAACAACATTGGTCCCGGTATGTCCGTGGTGGGTCCGGCATCCAACTATTCCATGATGTCCTACCTGTCCAAGACCGTGCTCATATTCGATATGCTGGCCGGCAGGCTGGAGCTGTTCCCCATGCTGGTGCTGCTGTCTCCCGGAACCTGGAAACGGAGCTAAGATGTGTAATTGTGAAATGCAGGTGAAAAAACAGTGACTTTCATTGACGAATCCCGACCTCCGGGGTATGATTTCCATAAGAAATCCATGAGGAAAGAAAACCGCGCACAATACATGTTTGGCGTGTAAGGGAATTATCGTGAAGGAGGAAACGGATTGATAAGATTCACAAAAGGCATAAGGGGCATCAGCGCTCTGGTTCTGGCGCTTTCGCTGGCATCGGCATACCCGGCCGTATCATGGGCCGGTGAAGCGGGGCAAGCGGGGCAAACAGAGAATACAGAGAATACAGAAGCATCAACCGGTGCAGTTGCCTATGGTCCGGGAAGCTATGTCATCGGCCGGGACATTCCGCCGGGGGAATATGCGGTCTTTACGGAGGACACATCGGAGCAGAACGCTTATTCCACTTGTACCATTACGTTGTATAAGGATGATACCGATGAGCGGCGTATCGGAACCTTCCGGTTCCAGCACCACGGCCTGATTACCCTTTATAAGGGACAGCACCTGGTAATCACAAAGGGATATGCGGTGGAGGCGGACCGCGCGGGCATTACCCTGGGGACAACCGGCATGTACAAGGCGGGACGGGATATGGAGCCGGGCACATACCGCATCACGCCCCTTACCTCGGGCGGCGGTTATTATGCCCTGTACAATGATGTGAGATATTACTATGATTATATAGATGAATACGGAGCGCTGTTTGAGCCGGTCACAATCAATATTGGGGAAGGCCAGTATCTGGAGCTCTTTGACGCGGGCGCAGTGGAACTGGTGTCAAACTGACAAAAAACTGACAAAAAAACTGGAAATTCCGGTTGACATCGGAAAAGGAAAATGCTATGATATACCAGTATGCCGCACAGCGGGGTTGTAAGAGTCTGCCTGTTTTTCCTTGAAAAAGGCAGGTCACCGAAGCTGGCGAGTAATGATAATAGGAGGTGCCTTTCATGTACGCGATTATAGCAACAGGCGGAAAGCAGTACAAGGTAGCAGAAGGCGATGTCATTAAGGTAGAGAGACTGGGCGCAGGCGCAGGCGAGACCGTAACATTTGACCAGGTGCTGGTTGTAAACAACGGCGAGCTGCAGATTGGATGCCCAACCGTTTCCGGCGCAACTGTTACAGCAACAGTTGAGAAGGAAGGTAAGGCTAAAAAAGTCATCGTTTACAAGTATAAGAGAAAGACTGGCTATCACAAGAAAAACGGCCACAGACAGCTTTATACTCAGGTGAAGATTGAAAAAATCAACGCTTAATTGTAAATGATATGATTAAAACAACCGTATTCAAGAAATCCACAGATTCAGGCAATGCTGTTTACACAGGGGTTGTGATGGAGGGACATGCCGGGTATGCCGGGGAGGGTGAGGATATCATCTGCGCGGCGGTTTCGGCCCTGGCTCTTAACTTTTTCAATTCAGTGGAGGCATTTACGGAAGATGGATTTGAAGGCGGGGCGGGAGAGAGCGGTTCGTTTGAATTCCGTTTCACTTCAGATATAAGTCCTGAATCAAAGCTCCTGATGAACTCTTTTATCCTGGGACTTCAGAATATTGAGAGGGATTACGGGAAATCATATATTAACGTGAAGTTTAAGGAGGTGTAACACATGTTAAAGATGAACCTTCAGTTATTCGCTCATAAGAAAGGTGTTGGTTCTACCAAGAACGGTAGAGACTCCGAGGCCAAGAGACTTGGCGCTAAGAGAGCCGACGGACAGTTCGTACTGGCTGGCAACATTCTGTACAGGCAGCGCGGAACCCATATTCATCCTGGCAACAACGTAGGCAGGGGTGGCGATGATACCTTATTCGCTTTAGTAGACGGAGTTGTTAAGTTTGAAAGAAAGGGCAGAGACAGAAAGCAGGTTTCTGTATACCCAAGGGCAATCAACGAATAATTTCGAAGGGCTCCATACTTAGCGTATGGGGCTCTTTTTCACACCACAGGAGGTACTGTGTATGTTTGCCGATAGCGCAAAAATATTTATTAAATCCGGTAAGGGCGGAGACGGCCACGTGTCCTTCAGACGCGAGCTGTATGTTCCCAACGGCGGTCCTGACGGAGGTGACGGTGGCCGCGGAGGCGACGTCATTTTCCAGGTAGACAAAGGAAAAAACACCCTGGTGGACTTCCGGCATGTGCGCAAGTACATTGCAAAGGACGGCCAGGAAGGCGGAAAGAAGCGCTGCCATGGAGCAGATGCCGATGACCTGATTGTGAAGGTGCCGGAGGGAACGGTGCTCAAAGATTTCGAGACAGGAAAGGTCATTGCCGATATGTCCGGTGACAACCAGCGGGAAGTCATCTTAAGAGGCGGCAGGGGCGGTCTTGGGAATATGCATTTTGCAACATCGACCATGCAGGTGCCCAAGTATGCGCAGCCGGGACAGCCCGGCGCAGAGCTGTGGGTGCAGTTGGAGCTTAAAGTAATTGCGGACGTGGGCCTGGTGGGCTTTCCCAATGTAGGTAAATCCACGCTGCTGTCCGTTGTCAGCAATGCAAAGCCTGAGATTGCAAATTACCATTTCACCACACTGAATCCCCATCTGGGCGTGGTGGACCTGGGGGACGGGGCCGGATTTGTCATGGCGGATATCCCGGGCCTGATAGAGGGCGCCTCAGAGGGCATTGGCCTGGGACATGCATTCTTAAAGCACATTGAGCGCACCAAGGTCCTGGTCCATGTGGTGGACGGCGCTTCCGTGGAGGGCAGGGACCCTCTGGAGGACATTAGGACCATTAACCAGGAGCTGGAAGCTTATAATCCGGAGCTGTTAAAGCGTCCTCAGGTCATTGCTGCCAATAAGATGGACGCAGTGTATGCAGAGGAAGATACGGACATTATAGTTGACGAGCTGAGAAAAGAATTTGAGCCAAAGGGCATTAAGGTATTCCCCATATCTGCTGTCAGCAGAAAGGGCGTAAAGGAGCTTCTGTACCATATCAATGACCTGCTTAAGACCGTGGATGATGCGCCGGTTGTATTTGAAAAGGAATTTGAGGTCCAGTACCAGGGCGACAGGAACCTGCCCTATACCGTGACCAGGGCGGATGACGGCGCCTATGTGGTGGAAGGTCCCAGAATCGACAAGATGCTCGGATACACCAACCTGGATTCTGAGAAGGGATTTGATTTCTTCCAGAAGTTCCTTAAGAATACGGGAATCCTGGACGACCTGGAGAAGGCCGGGATTGAGGAAGGCGACACGGTCCGTATGTATGGGCTGGAGTTTGATTATTACAAATAGAAGGAGTTATTATGACAAGCAAGCAGAGAGCCTATTTAAAAGGCCTGGCCATGACCATCGACCCTGTATTTCAGATTGGAAAATCCAGCCTTACGCCGGAGATTACCCAGGCAGTGGACGAGGCCCTGGAAGCAAGGGAACTGATTAAGGTGACGGTGCTCAAGAATTGTCTGGACGACGGCGGTTCCATCGCAGATGTCCTGGCAGAGCGCACGCATTCACAGGTGGTCCAGGTCATTGGCAGGAAAATCGTTCTTTACCGTCCTGCCAAAGAGGAAAAGAAACGTAAGATTGTGCTGCCGGTGAAATAGACGGACAGGTACCGGTTAAGGTATGTGAAGAAGGGATTTGTTTGGCAAAGATAGGAATACTGGGGGGGACCTTTGACCCCATCCACAACGGTCACCTGCGGCTTGGCAGGGAAGCTTATGAGCAGTTTGGGCTGGATGCGGTCTGGTTTATGCCGGCAGGTAATCCGCCCCACAAAAAAAATCATAAAATTACCGAGGGAGAGATGCGTGAGCGTATGGTTAAACTGGCCATTGCAGATACTCCCTATTTTCTGTATTCGGATTTTGAACTGAAGCGTGAGGGAAATACCTATACGGCCCAGACCCTGTCCCTCCTTCGCGGGGAATACAGGGAGGATGAGTTCTATTTCATTATAGGAGCAGATTCCCTGTATCAGATTGAGCAGTGGTTCCACCCGGAGCTGGTCATGAAGCTGGCAGTGCTCCTGGTGGCCGGACGGGCCTACCATGATAAACACCAGCCCTTTGAACGGCAGATTGAATACCTTACTTCCAGGTATGGGGCAAGGATTTACCCTATCCGGTGCAGTGAGATGGATGTGTCCTCGGAGGAGATAAGGGCGGCTGTGGCTGACGGGTATTCTATCCATGGATTTGTGCCGGATGCAGTGGAAGAATATATTATGGACCATGGACTGTACAGGTTCGGCGCCGGGAACCCGGTCCTGGACGGCAAAGGAGAGTGATTGTATGGAAAACCAATGTAGCCAGATTATGATATTCAGGAAAGACCTTAAGAGAAGGCTGGCGCCCATGCGCTACGAGCATTCCCTGAGCGTGTCCTACACCTGCATGAATCTTGCCATGCGCTACGGTTTCGACCTGGACAAGGCGGAGCTGGCCGGACTGATGCATGACTGCGGGAAACGGTATTCGGATGATATCATATTAAAAAAATGTTTGAAACATGGTCTGGAAGTGACGGATGCAGAGTACAAGGCCCTGCCCGTGCTTCATGCAAAATACGGGGAATGGCTGGCAGAGCACAAGTACCAGATTACGGACCGGGAAATCCTGGATGCCATTGGCTGCCATACCACCGGCAGGCCGGACATGACAATCCTGGATAAAATCCTCTATATAGCGGATTATATAGAACCCAGGCGCTACAAGGCCGAGAATCTGCCGGTAATAAGGCGGATGGCCTATGAGGACCTGGATGAGACCATGTATGCCATATTGGCAGGAACCCTGGATTATCTGGAAAAAAAGGGCGGAAGCATTGACCCTATGACGGAGCAGGCATATGAATATTTTAAGAAAGTGAAAGGAGAACGCGATGAACTCAAAAGAAATGGTGAAACTGGCATATCAGGCTCTCAGCGATAAAAAGGGGGAGGACATCAAAATCATTGATATCCAGTCCGTATCCGTCCTGGCGGATTATTTTATAATTGCTGACGGAAGCAATGCCAACCAGGTGCAGGCCATGGCTGATAATGTGGAAGAAATCCTGGAAAAGGCCGGCTGTGAGTGCAAGCAGATTGAGGGCTACCAGAATGCAAACTGGATTCTGATGGATTACAAGGATGTAATTGTCCACATCTTCTGCAGGGAAGACAGATTGTTCTACGATTTGGAGCGAATCTGGAGGGATGGAAAGACGTTTGTGGATGTGAACGAGCTGTAATCAATAGGAACTGAAACTAGTTGGGAAACGATAAGAACGGATATACGAAGTCTGCCTGTATGGGACTTCTGTATATCCGTTCTTTCTGTGGGGGTATAAAAGGCACCCGTACCTACATCATGCGGACCAGTCCAATCACCTTGCCCAGTATCTCCACGGAATCCGTAATAATGGGCTCCATGGCGTCGTTCTCAGGCTGGAGGCGGTAATGCCCGTTCTCTTTATAAAAACGTTTGACAGTGGCTGAGTCATCTACCAGGGCCACCACAATCTCTCCGTTGGCAGCCGTGGGACACTGCTCCACAATTAGCTTGTCGCCGGGCAGGATTCCGGCGCCCACCATGCTTTCTCCCTTGACCGTCAGCATGAACGTCTCCGCGTTGGGAAGAATCTCTGCAGGAAATGGGAAGTAATCCTCAATCCGCTCCTCTGCAAGGATGGGTTCTCCGGCGGCAACGGTTCCGATAAGAGGTATGTTTACCATCTCTCTGCGGTTAAAGTTGAAGGTGTCGTCTAAAATCTCAATGGTCCTGGGTTTGGTGGGGTCACGCCGTATGTAGCCCTTTTCCTCCAGGGCGGACAGATGGGAGTGGACGGAAGAGGTGGACTTTAAATGTACTGCCTCGCAAATCTCCCGCACAGCCGGCGGATATCCCTTCTTTAAAATGGTATCTTTGATGTATTCTAAAATCTCCTGCTGCTTAGAAGTAATTTTATCCTGTGCCATAATCAACCTCCTGCGTTTTCTATATTTATAGTAACATATGTTCGATGAAAATGCAAACCTTTGTTCGTTTTTTTGCCTGCAGCCCTTGACAAACATTTGTTCTGGTAGTATAGTATGAATATACAAAAGAACAGACGTTCTGTATTGCGCGCAAGAAGGAACCGCCTCAGGGAGGTTGCCATATGAGAGTGAGAAAGAGAAGGTTGACAGCTACATGTTTTACGGTTTTACTGTTTGTTTCCATTATTATGGGACGCACCATGTTTACTTCCATGGCTAAGGAGGAGGGGAACAGGACCACTCCCTATTATAAGAGTGTCCGTATCCAGGAAGGTGACAGTCTGTGGGGGATTGCCAGCCAGTACAGGGAGGGCAGTTCCATGAGTATGGACGAGTATGTGAGTCAGCTCAAACAGATGAATGGACTGAAGAAGGACACCATCCATGCAGGGCAGTATCTGACTGTGGTTTATTTTGAGTAAACAATACCAGCCTGCGGACATATAATATATATAGAAAGAAAGACATCTGAAAAGAAAGACATTTAAATGAAATATGTCAAAAACCTTTGGGGATATCCGGCCGGCTCCAAGGGTTTTTATTGTCTTGCAGGTATTATCTTCATACGGCTTTCTCCTGCGTTTCGGTTACATTTTCACCCGGAAATTTCCAAAAGTTCCAGATTATATAATTTTATAACCTTTTATTGTGCAAAATGATACAAATTTCTTTCTTGACGTTAAGATGCTGTGAAAATCAATCTTATGTGTCGTGATATAATATACAAATTATAAAATAAAATGGGCCGGGATTTGTTACATTTTCATTTTCATAACATTTATATTATCAATTTATAAATAATATGTATTTGAAATTATTAAACCAGATGACTATAATAGGCAAAAGCAAACGAGAAGAGAAAGGGGGTTGTTTAGTATGAACGGTTTAGTGGAATCACTGATGGAAGAGCTTAACTGCAATGTGGTGTTCACCATACCGCTGTTCGGCGGTATTGATGTGATGGAATCCGTGGTGGTGACGTGGATTATCATGGCAATTATGATGGCGGCTTCCCTGATACTGGTCCATGGCCTAAAGGTAAGGAACATAAGCAAAAAGCAGGCTGCCCTGGAAAGCGGCATGTCCTTTATCTATGATTTCTTTGAAGGGCTTTTGGGAAAGGAAGGAAGGGATTATATACCCTATCTGATTACCGTGGTGATATACATAGGAATCGCCAATATGATTGGACTTCTTGGCTTCAAGTCGCCGACCAAGGATTTGAATGTGACTGTTTCCCTGGCTGTGATGAGTATCGTGCTGGTGGAAGTGGCCGGCATCCGCAGGAAGGGTGTCAAGGGATGGATAAAAAGCTTTGAGGAGCCCATTGCCATCATAGCGCCAATCAATGTGCTGGAGCTGTTTATACGGCCATTGTCCCTGTGCATGCGGTTGTTCGGCAACGTGCTGGGCGCCATTGTTGTCATGGCGCTTATCAAGCATCTGCTGCCGCTTATTGTGCCGCTGCCATTCAGCTTCTATTTTGATATATTTGACGGAGTGATACAGGCATATGTGTTTGTGTTCCTCACATCATTATATATAAAAGAAGCCATTGAGGATTAAGTTTGCAGCCTTATGGAAAAAGAAAAAATTGAGAGAAAAAGGAGAGTCTTATTATGACAGGATTAATCGCATTAGGAGCAGGTGTTGCAGTTATTACAGGTGTTGGAGCAGGTATTGGTATTGGTCTGGCCACCTCCAAGGCAGTGGACGCCATTGCAAGACAGCCTGAGGCAGACGGCAAGATTACCAAGGCGCTGCTGCTGGGATGCGCCCTCGCTGAGGCAACCGCTATTTACGGCTTTGTCATCGGCCTTTTAATCATTCTGTTTTTAAAATAATTTACAGCAGGAAGGCGGCTTAATATGTTAAATTTAAACATTTGGAATGTAGCCTTTACGGTTATCAACCTTCTGGTTTTATACCTGTTCATGAAGCACTTCCTGATTGGTCCGGTGCGCAGGATACTGGATGAGAGGCAGCAGATGATTGAGCACGACCTGGACGAAGCAAAGAACAGGGAGACGGAAGCCTGCCGGATGAAAGAGCAGTACCAGGCTTCCATCGGCAATGCGGACCAGGAAGCTTCCAGAATCATCGAGGATGCCAGGAACAGGGCTGCCGCGGAGTATGAGAAGATTCTGGCCCAGGCCAGGGCAGACGCTGCCAGGAAGATGGAGGAAGCGGACAGAACCATTGCCCTGGAGCGCGAGAAGGCCATGAATGACTTAAAGGCCGGTGTGGCCGGTCTGGCCATGACAGCTGCCGCCAGGTTAATCAGCGAGCAGAGCGGACCGGACGGCGACAGGAACCTATACAACCGCTTTTTAGCAGAATCAGGTGAAGGAAATGACTGAGACAGCCAGGATGTATGCCATTGTTTTATATGAGCTGGGCATACCGGAAGAAATGGTCAGGAAGGCGGCAGAGCTGCTTAAGGAGAATCCGGAACTTCCGGAGGTGCTAATAAGCCCGGTGGTTCCCGCGAAAAGTAAGCATGCCGTGATTGAGAAGGTGTTCAGGGAACCCGAGTTTTCTGCATTGATGGTACGTTTTTTAAAAAAGGCTTGTGATGCGGGATGCATCGGACAGACAGAGGAGATAGCAGCGGCCAGAGATGCCTATGCCCGGAAGAAGGCAGGCATCATGGAAGCGCAGCTTCACTATGTTACCATGCCGGGTGCGGCCCAGATTACAGGAATAAAGCAGTTTCTGTGCAGAAAATATAAGAAAAAAGATGTGAACATCCGATTGGTGAACCAGCCGGACCTGATGGGCGGTTTTGTCCTGAAGGCCGGGGATACAGAATATGATTACAGCCTGAAGGGGCAGCTTTTAAGGCTCCGCGGGGCTGTGGTAAGATAGGAGTCTTGATATGAGCACAATCAGTTCCCAGGAAATCATCTCCATCATTAAGAGCGAGATTGAGAATTTTGACATGCATGCCGGACAGGAACAGGAAACTGGTTCTGTTATCTGGGTAGGAGACGGCATAGCAATCGTATACGGCATTGAACATGCCATGTACGGGGAAATCGTAATATTTGAAAATGGTGTCAAGGGAATGGTCCAGGACATCCGTAAGAATGAGATTGGCTGTATTCTTTTCGGTAAGGATACAGGAGTGGGCCAGGGCACCAAGGTGGTCCGTACCAGGAAAAGGGCGGGCGTACCTGTGGGAAACGGATTCTTGGGAAGGGTGGTCAACGCCCTGGGAGAACCCATTGACGGACTGGGCCCTGTAAAGGAAGAGGATTACCGGCCGGTGGAGGAGGAAGCTCCCGGCATCGTGGACAGAAAGTCAGTGGGTGTTCCCATGGAGACAGGTATCCTGGCCATTGATTCCATGTTCCCCATAGGCCGCGGCCAGAGGGAATTAATCATAGGGGACCGTCAGACAGGCAAGACCTCCATTGCCATGGATACCATTCTGAACCAAAAGGGCAAGGATGTGGTCTGCATCTATGTTGCCATTGGCCAGAAGGCATCCACCGTGGCAAAGCTGGTTTCCACCCTTAAGAAGAACGACGCCATGGGCTACACCATTGTCATGTCCTCCACGGCCAGCGAGGCAGCGCCTCTTCAGTACATAGCCCCCTATGCAGGGACTGCCATGGCTGAATATTTTATGCATCAGGGAAGGGATGTTTTGATTGTCTACGATGACCTGTCAAAACATGCAGTGGCTTACAGGGCACTGTCCCTGCTGCTGGAGCGCTCTCCGGGCCGTGAGGCGTATCCGGGCGACGTATTCTACCTTCATTCACGCCTTCTGGAGCGTTCCAGCAGATTGTGCGATGAAAAGGGAGGCGGCTCCATTACAGCCCTGCCTATCATCGAGACGCAGGCAGGCGATGTGTCGGCGTATATTCCCACCAACGTCATCTCCATTACAGACGGACAGATATTCCTGGAAAGCGACCTGTTCTTCTCCGGCATGAGACCGGCGGTAAACGTGGGCCTTTCTGTGTCCCGTGTGGGCGGCGCAGCCCAGACAAAGGCCATGAAAAAGGCATCCGGAAGCATCCGTATCGATTTGGCGCAGTACCGCGAGATGGAGGTGTTCACCCAGTTCAGCTCTGACCTGGATGAGGCTACCAAGGAGCAGCTGGCTTACGGCAAACGCCTTATGGAACTGCTGAAACAGCCTCTGGGAAGGCCCCTCAGCCTTCATGAACAGGTCATCACCCTCTGCGCGGCAACCCACAAGGTTATGCTGTCCGTTGAGGTTTCGGATATCAAGGAATTCCAGATGAACATGCTGGCCTGGTTTGATGAAAAGCACCCGGAGATTGGTAAAGAAATTGAGGAAACCAGGGTTCTGAACGATGACCTGACAAACCGCATCGTGGATGCGGCAAACCAGTACAAGACAAACCAGTACAAGGCATCCGTCTGACCAGGAAGAAGGAGTTAATATGGCAAATGCAAGAGAAATCCTCAGCCGTATGAAGAGCGTCCAGGATACCCGGAAGATAACCAATGCCATGTACCTGATTTCCTCCACAAAGCTTAAAAAGAGCAGGAAACTGCTGGAGGAAACAGAGCCTTACTTCTATTCTCTCCAGGATTTGATACGCCGCATCCTGCGCCATATGCCGGATGTGGAGCATTTTTACTTCAATCCAAGGAAGGAAATCAAGGAGGAGGACAGGATAAAGGGCCTGATTGTTATAACCGGCGATAAGGGACTGGCAGGCGCTTACAACCATAATGTGCTGAAGATGGCCCAGGAGTGGATGGAACAGAGCAAGAACCACCGGCTCTACGTGGTGGGAGAATTGGGACGCCATTATTTTGAGGCCAGGCATATCCGCGTGGAGGAGCAGTTCCATTACACGGTACAGAATCCCACCATGCACCGCGCCCGTCTGATTTCCTCCACCATATTGGAGGATTATGAGGAAGGACGCCTGGATGAGGTCTGGATTATATATACGCAGATGATTAACAGCATGAAGATGGAGGCCGAGATGACAGAGCTTCTTCCCCTTAAGCGGGAGGATTTCAGCAATATTGTCATTCCGGCGGATATTATCCAGGAGGAGATACAGATGGTACCTTCCCCCAGCGCTGTCATGGACCACGTGGTCCCCAACTATGTGACCGGGTTCATATTCGGCGCCCTGGTGGAGTCCTTCTGCAGCGAGCAGAACGCCAGGATGATGGCGATGCAGTCCGCCAGCGACAATGCCAATGCAATCCTGAACGACTTGTCCATAGAGTATAACCGTGTAAGGCAGGCTGCCATTACCCAGGAAATCACAGAGGTAATCAGCGGCGCCAAGGCACAGAAAAAGAAACATTCGTAAATTCGTAAATATAGAAGGAGGCAGCCATGAGCAAGGGAAAAATCATACAGGTCATGGGACCTGTAGTTGACGTGGCTTTTGAGGATGACGGACTTCCCCATATCAAGGACGCCCTGGTGGTGGATAACCAGGGGAAGAAGTGCGTCATGGAGGTGGCCCAGCATGTAGGCGGCAATGTGGTGCGCTGCATCATGCTGGCATCCAGCGACGGCCTGTGCAAGGATATGGAAGTGGAGCCTACAGGCGCCGGTATCCAGGTGCCTGTAGGCGAGAAGACTCTGGGACGTCTCTTCAACGTTTTGGGCGAAACCATTGACGGAGGAGAGAGCCTGGAAGGTGAGGATAAGTGGGTAATCCACAGGGACCCGCCTTCTTTTGAGGACCAGAGCCCTGTTGTGGAGATGCTGGAGACAGGCATCAAGGTAATTGATTTGCTGGCCCCTTATGCCAAGGGAGGAAAGATTGGACTCTTCGGCGGCGCCGGCGTGGGAAAGACCGTACTGATACAGGAACTGATAACCAACATAGCAACGGAACACGGCGGATATTCCATCTTTACGGGCGTGGGAGAGCGTTCCCGTGAAGGTAATGACCTGTGGACCGAGATGAGGGAGTCCGGGGTGCTGGAAAAGACAGCCCTGGTATTCGGACAGATGAATGAGCCGCCGGGGGCGCGTATGCGCGTGGCCGAGACAGGGCTGACCATGGCCGAGTATTTCAGGGATGTGGAGCACCAGAACGTGCTTCTGTTCATCGACAACATATTCCGTTTTGTCCAGGCCGGTTCCGAGGTATCCGCCCTTCTGGGACGTATGCCCTCGGCCGTGGGATATCAGCCCACCCTGGCCACTGAGGTGGGCGAGCTGCAGGAGCGTATTGCTTCCACCAAGAACGGCTCCGTTACCTCGGTACAGGCCGTGTACGTGCCTGCAGATGATTTGACGGACCCGGCGCCTGCCACCACCTTTGCCCATCTGGACGCCACCACGGTCTTGTCCAGGAAAATTGTGGAGCAGGGCATTTACCCGGCTGTGGACCCTCTGGAATCCACCTCCCGTATCCTGGAAGAGGATGTGGTGGGCAGGGAGCATTATGAGGTGGCCAACAAGGTGCAGCAGATGCTTCAGAAGTATAAGGAGCTGCAGGACATTATTGCCATCTTGGGCATGGAGGAGTTATCCGAGGAGGATAAGCTGACCGTAAACCGTGCCAGAAAGATTCAGAGATTCTTATCCCAGCCCTTCCATGTGGCGGAAAACTTTACCGGCGTACCGGGGAAATATGTGCCTGTAAAAGAGACCATCCGCGGGTTTAAGGCCATTATTGACGGCGAGATGGACGGGTATCCCGAGGCGGCGTTTTTCAATGTGGGTACCATTGACGAGGTTGTGGAGAAGGCTAAGACCCTGGAGCACCATGAGGCTTAACAGGGCTGTATGCCACAGAAAGGAGCCGGGATATGTCTGCATTTTGGCTGAAAATCGTTGCCAGCGACCACGTGTTTTATAACGGGCATTGTACGTATCTGGTGGTGCCAGCACCAGACGGTGAGATGGGCATTATGCCCCACCATGAAGCCATGATTCTGGCTGTCCAGGAGGGAAACCTGCGCTTTAAGGTGCCGGAGGAAACAGAATGGCATCAGGCCATTGTGGGACGCGGAATCCTGCAGGTGGCCAATAACCGTGTGACCATGATAGTGGACACGGCGGAACGGCCTGAGGATATTGACGAGGTCAGGGCCAGGGAAGCGCTGGAGCGCGCGCAAGAGCAGCTGCGCCAGAAACTGAGCCTGAGGGAATTCAAGATGTCCCAGGCTTCCATGGCAAGGGCGCTCTCCAGGCTGAAAGGAAGCCATCTGAGGGAATTAAAGTGATGGGAGCAACTTCCTGGAAACAGCAACATTACATTAGGAAGCAGCGGCAATATGAAAGAATGGCTGTGGGATGGAAACATCCTACAGCCATTTTGAGTTTTGTATAAGGAAATTGCAGAAGTCCATCACAATGGGATTGTCCTTGCCGAGAGGGGAGCACATGAGGATAATCTGCCGGCGGCATACCTGGTCCCTGATGGGGAGCAGCTTTACCGGGGAGTGGGGAGACATGGGCCCCCATTCCCCGCCCAATGGTCCCCAGGAGTACTGGGGCCAGAATCCAATGCCCAGTCCGGCGGCAATCAGGTTCCTGACGGATTCCGTTGTATCGCTTTCAAAAATCACGTTTGGAACAAAATCAGCCTCTGAAAAATAGCTGTTGCATATCTGGCGTATGGGCCTGGAGCCTGCCAGGCATATGTACCCAGCGTTCCTGGTATCAGCCAGATTGATGGAATCCTTGTCCCCATAAGGGGAATGGGTGGGAACAGCCAGATACAGGTCCTCCTCCAGCATGACCATGTAATCCTCATAATCCGCATTTTTTAAGTCGGACCGCACCGCAGACACACACAAATCGTAGTCAGCATGATTCTCAGCCTGGTACAGCTGGAAGTTAACGTCCGGCCGCAGGGCCCTGTAGGCAATGATGCGGTTGGTAATCAGGGTGGAGGCTGCCAGAAGCTTTAAATGGATGGTATGGCTGGACATGTACTGGTCCGCCCTCAGTTCGCCTGGAATCCGGTCCAGGGCGCTTACAATGGGAATCAGCCGCTTTTGAAGAAGGCGTCCTGCTTCATTCAGTTCTATGCTTCTGTTCTTTCTCTCAAAGAGGGGTACGCCCAGCTCTGCTTCCAGCCTGTGGATGGCCTGGGAGAGTGCTGGCTGGGCTATCTGAAGATGCTCAGCCGCCTTTGTCATGTGCTGATATTCAGCAGCTGTCAGAAAATAACGTAATTGCAGTAATTCCATATGTCACCTCGGATATATGATTTTTTCAACAGGCAGTTCCTGTTCGGGTATCCGACTATTATATACCATAATTTAAAAAAATGCATTCAAAATTTCAATGAGATAAAAACTCATTATTATTTTAAATACAGATAAAAAAACTCATTACCATAAAAACGAAAAAAACTCATAAAAAATGAGAATTATTCCCTGTTTCTGCTATTGTAATTTTCCGCCAGGTCTGATACGATGTAAAAGGGTTAGTTATAACTAACTACAGAACCTTTCAGCCAAACTAAAATTATGAGACAGCCGGAGGTAATACGTGAGCAAAGAAACCTTACGCCTAATGCTGAACCTGAATCCAAACGATTTGGATACCCAGGTGGCATTGCAGTGTGCACCTTTACTGACAGGTATGAAGATATCCAACCTTCTGACCGTAAACCGTTCCAGGAGGGCGGCGGTCCCGGAACTGTTCAGGGATACGGCAGTGTCCTGCTGCATTTTGTATGAATCAACTGAGAAAACCACATTTCTTCTTTACATCAGGCAGGCTCTTGAAGCGTATCTGGCCCGGCCCGAAGTAAAGACCCTGATGGAACGGTTTGGTTACAGGGGATGGGATTTGGAGGAGATACTAAGCCTTGTATCCATTAAATATGAGGAGCACATGGAAGACCGTGCCGGTTTCCCCCATGAGATAGGCCTGCTGCTGGGCTATCCTGCAAAGGACGTGATGGGATTCATTGAAAATAACGGAAAGGATTTTCTTTATATGGGATACTGGAAGGTATATGCGGACCTGCCTGAGTGCAAGCGCATCTTCCGGGCATACAGCCAGGCCCGTGAGCGCATGATTCATTTGGTTTCCCGCGGTATGAAGATTGATGGAATCTTAAGGTTGCACAATCTGAATCAATATAAATCAATGAGAATATAAGGAGGATACATGACATGAATCAGATTATGGTAGTTTACTGGTCACAGACAGGCAATACGCAGGCCATGGCCAATGCAGTGGCGGAAGGCATCAAAGAGGCGGGAAAGGAGGCCCTGGTCACAGAGGTTTCCAATATATCCGCAGACGCCCTCAGGGAGGCAGGCGTTTTTGCCCTGGGATGCCCGGCCATGGGGGCAGAGGTTCTGGAAGAAGGAGAGATGGAGCCCTTTGTGACAGAGGTGGAAGCATTTGCTTTTGGCAGGCACATCGGACTCTTTGGCTCCTATGGATGGGGAGACGGAGAGTGGATGCGCGACTGGCAGACCCGTATGGCTGATGCAGGCGCTGAAGTAGTGGGCGGCAGGGGCGTCATTGCCCAGGAAAGCCCGGATGAGGATGCGCTGAATCAGTGCAGGGAGCTGGGAAAGGCGCTGGCAGCCGCAGAGGCATAATGGGGATGTAAATACGATGAAAGGCATGGTATAGTGATAATACAGGCATGGTATGCTGCATGTTGCAGGTATCATGCTTTTTTTTGCAGCCCTTTCGGTTTGCCTTTTTCTGGTGCTATGGTATAATGAATAGAATAGTATCAGGAATCTATGAATACAGCAGGGGGATATGAAACTTATGACAAATTCAGAGGGCAGGGGCAGGAATAACCGGCAGGAGGGCAAAGGACACAGAAGGGGCTCTGTCTCGTTTAAAATAAGCCTGAGTCTGCTGTGTGTTCTGATTCCTTTTTTAATCATACTCATTACGATATCCTGTGTCATGGCAGCCGGAGCCATATCCATCCTGAATGACAAGATACTGAAGGTTCAGACAGATTATGCTGTTTCCAGGGTGGATGATTTCTTCAGCAGCAAGGTTACGGCAGCCAGCATGTTCCGTGAGAATGATGATTTGCAGGCTTATTTTGCATCGGTCACCGGTAAGGATGACATCAGGTCCTATAACGGGCATGGCGAGGTGCTGAGAGTGCTGGGCAGTGCATTGGAGCAGATGGGGGAAACGGAGAAGGTGATGCAGGCATGGGTGGCGGACCCCAGGACAGACTGCTACCTTTTGTCGGACGGCAGTGTGGTGGATGCTGGTTTGGAGGACACGGCATGGTACGGAACCGTGGTTTCGGAAGGGAAGACCATCATAACAGAGCCGTTTCTGGACCCGGCCACCCAGGAGATGATTGTCTCCATCGTGTCTCCGGTGGTGTCCGGGTCCGGCACAGGGCCAGCAGGGCTGTTTGGATTTGACGTAAATCTGGATACGCTTAAGCAGACTCTTTCCGGAATAAAGGTAGGGGAGGCAGGATATCTGGAGCTGATTTCCAACGGCTCGGATTACATATACAGCGACGACCCCACTGCTTCCGGCAGGAATGTCAGTGAGCTTACTATATCAGATGATTATAAAGATAAGGTGAGGAATAATTACAACGGCATCACTGATTTTACATATTCAGGGGTCAGGTATACGGCCATGTTCCGGAACTGCAGGACAACGGACTGGCTGGCAGTGGCCACGCTGCCCTTGTCAGAAGTAAACTACACCCGCAATCATCTGATTGAGACCATGGTATTCATCTCCATTCTGCTGCTGGCCCTGCTGGTCCTGCTGATTGTCTTTGTGGTCCGCAGACTGATGAGGCCCCTGGGTGAAATCAGCGCAAGCATGGAGGCATTTTCCAGAGGAAACCTGAATGCGGATATACGGGCCGGCGGAGATGATGAGATTGGAAGGCTGTCTGAAAGCGTCCGTTCCTCGGTCCGTTCCTTAAAGGACATCATTGAGGACATAACACACATACTGACAGAGGTTTCCGCAGGTAATCTGGCTGTGCCGGTAAAGGGGGATTATATAGGTGATTTCAGGTTTATACGGGAAGCCCTGGAGAAAATCATGGGCGCCCTGAACCATACCTTACGGCAAATCAGCATTTCCGCGGAGCAGGTTTCCTGCGGTTCGGAGCAGGTGTCCGCGGGAGCCCAGACCCTGTCCAGGGGGGCTGCGGAACAGGCAGGCTCAGTGGAGGAACTGGCCACTGTTATCAACGACCTTTCCCAGCAGATTTCATCCAATGCCGACCGGGCCTTGGAGGGCAGCCGGATGGCCGGGAATGTGGGGGAGGAAGCAGCGGAAAGCGACCGAAGGATGCAGGAGCTTCAGGACGCCATACACAATATCAAAACAAGCTCCTTTAAAATACGGGAAATCATCAGGACCATACAGGATATTGCGTTTCAGACCAACATACTGGCCCTGAATGCCGCTGTGGAAGCGGCCCGGGCAGGGGACGCAGGAAAAGGATTTGCCGTGGTGGCAGGGGAGGTCAGAAACCTGGCTTCCAAGAGCGCCGAGGCTTCCAGAAATACGGCTGACCTTATCAATAACTCCTTAAAGGCAGTGGAGGACGGAACAAAAATAGTGGACGCAACGGCTGTTTCCATGAGGAACGCATTGACCGGGGTACAGAAGGTGGTAAAGACCATGGACGATATATCTTCCGCATCCAGGGAACAGGCGTACTCCGTGGAACAGGTGACGCGGGAGATGGAGCAGATAGCGGGCGTGATTCAGGAGAATTCAGCCACTGCTGAGGAAAGCGCTGCTGCCAGCGAGGAGCTTTCGGCTCAGGCACTGCTGCTGAAAGGACTTATAGAGAGGTTCCGGCTTGACAGCACATATGAGGAATGATTGCATACATTCAGTATGGGAATCCGAGGTGGATGGGATGTCAGTAAATTATGATGCGGGATTTTATGACAATGACACGGAATTGCATGACTATGATATGGAATTTCGGAAATTGGCAGATGAGGTATATAAGCAGCCCTGTGACTTGTTTTCTTATATGGAGCGGCATGACATTCCGGCCGGCGACAGGGACAAGGTGCAGGAGGCGGTGCAGCTGGACATTGAAATTTTAAACACTGCCTTTGTCCTGGAGGATGCCAGGATATTTGAGGAGTACGCCAGGTGGCTGTACCGGCTTCTTCTTCCTGTGATGGCACAGTGTCCGGAGGATGGACTGAGGAATATGGTCTGGCGGCATTTTAAACAGGTGGGAGACTGTGCATCAAGGGTAATGAACAAGAATGACGGGATGAAGGCGGTCCGGCTGACAGACCTTGGGGCCAGGGCAGCGGCCGGGGAATACGGAAAGGGGACCTGTAAAAAGGAGTGGAAGCCGGAAAAGTATGAGAGCCAGGTCAGACAGTATCTGGACAGCCTGCTGGCATCCGACACCAGGACCGCTGTGTCCCTTGTGACTGGCTATCTGGAGGAGGGTATCCCCTTAAGGGATATATACGGGGATATTATAGCGGAGTCCATGAGACGCGTGGGGGACCTGTGGCATGAAAATGTCATTTCCGTGGACAAGGAGCATTACTGCACATCCGTCACCCAGCTGGCGTTGTCCCGGATGTATCCTGTAATATTCGGCCAGAAGCGCAGGAACAGGAAGATGATGGCAGCCTGCGTGGGCAGTGAGCTCCATGAGATGGGAGCCCGCATGGTGGCGGACCTGTTTGAGTATGACGGATGGGACAGCATTTATCTCGGGGCGTCCGTGCCCTTTAATGCCCTGGAGGAAGCCATGGAAGAGCATCAGCCGCAGCTGGTTGCCCTTTCTGTGACCATGCCCCAGCATCTGAGGCTCTGCCGGGAGGCGGCGGACCGGATTCACAGCCTGTTTCCCGGATGCAGGATTGCCGTGGGCGGGAATGCATTTATGAGCACGAATGAGATATGGAGGAACTGGAAGGTGGATGTATATACCCGCGATGCAAGGCAGCTTGTGTCATGGGCGGACCATGTACTGGAAAAGGGATAATGATGGGATATATTGCTCTATGTGATTTGCAGGGAAATGTAATCAAGATAATTCAGCACAATTCTGCGGACATGGTCCATGAGGGACAGAATGTAAAGCAGCTTTTTTGCGATGCCCGGGAGATGGATGAGTGGGAGGAACTGCTCAGACAGGACAGCGGACACGCCGCCTATGGTTCCGGTTACTATGAGATACAGAAGGTAAATAACCAGCTTATCAATTCCCAGAGAGAGCTGGCCAAGGCCAATGCCCGTCTTAAGGTCATGCTGGAGGAAGCCAGGCAGGCCAGGGATACCATCGAGCATCTGGAGCGGGACCCTCTCACCGGTCTGTTTACGGAGCGCGTATTTTATGAAAGGGCCGGCGCTGTTCTGGAGGAGGATTCCGCAAATGGGTATGACATTGTGGCAGTGGATATAGAACGGTTTAAGATGGTAAATGACGCCTTTGGGTCCGCGGCTGGGGACCAGCTGTTAAAACGGCTGGCAGACTGCCTTCTGGGCATTCCGCTGAAGGGGAAGGGATTGTTTGCCAGGGCCAGGGCCGACATGTTCTTTGGCCTGGTGGCCCATGAAGACAGATTCTATGAGGAACTGGACCGGAGGCTGGACAGTCTGGCGGAAAATCCGCGCCTGCCCATGCGTATCCAGATTAAGGCCGGAATCTATCCGGTGGAGGACCGCCGCATCACCGTGCCCAGGATGTGCGACCGGGCCCTTCTGGCCTCGGCCAGCATAAAAGGATTGTTTAACTGCCGCTGCGCTGTCTATGACGAGTCCATGCGCCAGAAAATGGTGCTGGAGCAGAAGGTCATCAATACCATGGAGGAATCACTGGAACGGGAGGAGTTTCATCTGTTCCTGCAGCCCAAGGTGGAAATTGAAACCGGCAGGCTCATAGGGGCGGAGGTGCTGGTGCGGTGGGACCATCCTGAGTATGGAAGGATACTGCCGGGGGATTTTATACCTATATTTGAAAAGAACGGCTTTATCTACGCCCTGGACCAGTATGTGTGGAGAAAGGCCTGCCGGATGCTGGAGCGCTGGAAAAAAGAAGGAATGGATTACGTCCCGGTGTCGGTGAATGTGTCCAGGGCAGATATCTATCATGGCGAACTGCCTGAGATTCTGGCTCAGATGGTAGAGGAAAGCGGGCTGGAACCAGGTGAACTTCATCTGGAAATAACGGAGAGCGCTTATGTAACGGATTCCCGCCAGCTGATGTCGGTGGTGGACCGCCTGAGGCAGCTGGGGTTTGTTATAGAGATGGATGATTTCGGGAAGGGCTATTCTTCCCTCAATACACTTTCGGAGCTGCCCATTGATGTTTTAAAGCTGGATTTGGAATTCCTGAAGCAGGGAGTCAATGTATTGCGCAGGCAGCAAATCATGCGGATGATTGTGAACATGGCAAAGGAGCTGCAGCTGCAGGTTATAGCGGAGGGCGTGGAGACAGGGGAACAGACCCGCCTTCTGAAACAACTGGGTTTTTCTTATGCCCAGGGGTATTACTACGGAAGGCCGGTGCCCCAGGAAGAGTTTTTTCACCGGTACCTCAGACAGCGGAAATAAATGAAGGTATGGTTTGTGACTTTCAGAGTAAACCATGGGCAGAGCCGTGGACAGGGAGGAAGGAAGACATGCTTGCAAAGCGGAAGCTTTTAATTGTTGAAGATAATGCAATCAACCGGATGATGCTGAAGGAGATATTATCACAGCGGTATTCGGTGGCGGAGGCTGAGAACGGACAGGAGGCACTGGAAAAACTGGAATATATGAAGGGGGATGTTTCACTGGTTCTCCTTGATTTGGTTATGCCTGTGATGGATGGATACACATTCCTGTCCCTGATGAAGGCCAATCCCCAGTTTGCGCCCATTCCTGTTATTGTCACAACCCAGAGCGGAGACGAGGAGAGCGAGGTCAGGGCCCTGACCAGCGGAGCCATGGATTTTGTGGCCAAACCATATAAGCCGCAGATTATTATGCGGCGCATTGAGAATATCATTAAACTGCGGGAAACAGCAGTGATAGTGAACCAGTTCAGGTACGACCGCCTGACCGGTTTGTGCAGCAAGGAGTTTTTCTGCCAGCAGGCAAGGGAAACCATGCTGGACCATCCGGACAGGGAGTATGATATCGTCTGTTCCGATATAGAAAATTTTAAATTAATCAACGATGTATTCGGTGTTCCGGCCGGTGACCGTCTCCTGTGCAGGATGGCGGACACATACAGGAAACTGGTAGGTGAGAATGGCTTTTGCGGCCGATTCAGTGCAGACCGGTTCGCCTGTTTGGTGGAACACCATTTTGCTTATACGGACCGTGTATTCAGGCAGGCTATTGACGAAATCAACAGCCTGGGGGAAGTGAGGAATGTAACGGTTAAGTGGGGAATCTTTCCTGTCAGTGATAAATCCCTGTCCATTGAACAGATGTGCGACCGGGCCTTTCTGGTGGCCAAGAGCATTAAGGGAAGATACGGAACCTGCTTTGCCACCTATGATGATAAGCTGCGCAACCAGCTTCTGAGGGAACAGGACATCACAGACAGCATGGATGAGGCGCTGGAAAAGGAGCAGTTTGTCATTTACCTCCAGCCCCAGTACCGGCTCTCAGACCACACGCTGGTGGGGGCGGAGGCTCTGGTGCGGTGGAATCATCCCGAGTGGGGACTTCTGCCGCCGGCTGAATTCATTCCCATATTTGAGAAGAACGGATTCATCATAAAGATGGACCGGTATGTGTGGGACCGGGCATGCGCCGCGTTGAAATCCTGGGATGAAAAGGGATATCCCAGGCTGCCGGTGTCCGTCAATGTTTCCAGGTCCGATATTTATCACGCGGACCTGGCCGATATCCTCATAAAGACTGTCAGGAAGTACTCCCTTTCGCCCTCCCGCCTTCATCTGGAGATAACAGAGAGCGCATACACGGAGAACCCGGACCAGCTTATTGAGACATTGGGACGCCTGCGGGAAAAGGGATTTATCATTGAAATGGATGACTTTGGAAGCGGCTATTCCTCACTGAACATGCTGAACCGGATGCCCTTAGACGTATTGAAGCTGGACATGAAGTTTATACAGGATGAGACTTCCAAACCGGTCAATCAGGGAATCCTGCATTTTGTCATGGAACTGGCCCGATGGATGAAGCTGGACGTGGTGGCGGAAGGCGTGGAGAAGAAGGAGCAGATTACACGCCTGCGGGAAATGGGATGTGACTATGTCCAGGGATACTATTACGGAAAACCCATGCCGTGCCAGGAGTTTGATGACCTTATCAAAATATCAGGTCTTTTAAACCGCCGGGAACTGGATACGCCCATTGAGACTAGGGAACAGCCGGACACGCCATTGTCCATGATGGCATTTTTGGACATTTTAAACAGCCTTCCCTGCGGATTATGCGTATGCCGGGTCACTGAGGAGGCGCTGATTCCCCTGTTTTACAACCAGTCCTTTTATGAAGCCCTGGGAATGCCCATAGAACAGACACAAAAGACCATACTGGATTCACTCTTTCCGGGAGTCTGCCCTGATGATATGAAGCTTCTGAGGGAAAAGGTGCTGGAAGCTGTCTGGAATACGGGAACCCTGCTGCATATATGCCGCGTCCGGAAAAAGGATAAGGGGGAATACGGCTGGATTCATATGAGCGGCCAGGAGAAGGTGCAGAAGGACGGCACAAAACTCTTTTATGTTGTGTGCAAGGATATCAGCGAGTATGTCCATCTGGAGAGGGAATTTGACAGGGCGAATGAAAAGCTGGAGCATCTGGTCAACAGCATACCGGGAGGAATCATCCATATTGAAATAAAGGACGGGCAGGTCATGCCGGTTTTCTTTTCAGACGGTATCGCATCCCTTTCCGGCCGCGGCCGCGGGGATTTGGAACAGCTGATGATGGGGGACAGCCTCAGTATGATTTATGAGGCGGACCGCCAGAAGGTGGCCCAGACCGTGATGCAGGTTATGGAAACAGGAGGAAGCCTGGATGTCTCGTACCGTATCTGGCACGAAAACGGCTCCCTGCTCTGGATTCGCCTCAATGGACGGTGTATTGTCTCAAACGGGGAAGGAGCACGGCTTTATGCGGTGGTGACGGAAGTATCTCCGGAAACACAGCTGCTTCAGAATATGACCCTTCAGACCGCTGACGGCATTTATGTGATTGACAAACGCAATTACGACCTTTTGTATGTGAACGACGCCAAACATCTCTTTGCTGCATCCGGGGAATGTGTGGGAAAGAAGTGTTACAAGGCCCTGCAGGGCCAGGAGGCCCCCTGTCCTTTCTGCAACATAAGATTCAATGAATTTGAGGGCCAGGCCCGTGAAATGCCTATGGAGGACGGCCGGACCATGCGTACCCGTTTTTATGAGATGGATTGGAACGGCATACCCGCCTATGTGGAGTACATACAGGATATTACCAGGGACATTGAAAATAAAAAGGAGATGGAACGGCTGGAGCAGTATTTCCAGACCGTGCTCAGGTATCTGCCCGGCGGCGTGGCGGTTGTCCGTTATGGGAAGGATGGGGGAATGACGCCGGAATTCATATCAGATGGATTTGCTGCCATGACAGACATGTCCCTGAGCCAGACCTGGGAGCTGTACGGGAAAGACGCCACGTCGGGAGTCCATCCGGAGGACGTGGAACAGGTGCGGCAGAAGATGGCGGAGTACATTGAAAGCGGCGAGGTCCAATGTGAGATTACTTACCGTCTGATGAAGGGGGACGGAAGTTATGTCTGGGTGAAGAACACCCTTTCCATCATAGACAGCGACAAGGGGGAGAAGCAGATTTACGCCTGTTTCCGGGATATGACCAGGGAACGGGAGGAGCAGGAAATGCTCCGCAGCCAGTACAATGACCTGATTGTACAGCATTACCGCACGCTGGAGCCAAATACATTGATTGTGGGCCACTGCAACATTACGCAGAACCGTATTTTGGAAATCAATGATTATACGGGTTCGGACCTGCTTGAAACCTTCGGTGCCAGACGGGAGGACTTTTTTAAAGGTATATCCGGATTTGTGGCGGAGCCGGACATGCGCCGGCGTTTCCTTAAGACATATCTCAACCAGCCGTCCCTGGAAGCCTTTGAAAAGGGAAATCTGGAACTGAAGCTGGACTGTTTTGTACGCATGCCAAGGAAACCGGAGGGCTTATACGCCAGGTTTAAGATGAACCTGATTGCCACTCCGGACAGCGGTGATGTGACGGGCATCCTTACTGTTACCGATGTGACGGAACAGACTGTATCGGACCGGATTCTCCACAAGCTGTCCGTGTCCAGTTATGATATGGTGATGGATGTGGACCTGAACCGGGACCATTATACCCTGCTGTCCTATAACCACGGGGCGGAGGATGTGCCTGAGCCTTATGGAATCTACTCGGAACAGGTCCGGAGGCTGGTTCAGGATATCGTGGTGCCAAGGGACAGGGCCAATGCAGGCAGTATGCTGGATAAGGAGTATATGATATCACGGTTAAAGCGGGATGGATTTTATTCATTCCCCTACTCAGTCCGCTGGAAATCCGGGGGAATACTGACAAAGAACCTGACGGTTACGGCAATCGACCTGCGCATCGGGCGTATCTGCATGGCGCGGACCGACATTACGGATTCTGTCCGGGAACAGCAGGGAACCCTGAACATTGTGGCCAGCATCTTTGAGGTGATGGGGCTTCTGGATATATGCAGCGGCAGCCTGACCATGCATGACCGCCGGACGATTCTGGACGACCTTCCGCCCTACTACGTGGAGGATTATAATGCCTGCTTAAAGGGAATGACGGCGCATTACGGCTCCCATGCCCGCCAGGAGGCGGAAAGGCAGTTCCGGATGGAGACTATGCTGGAAAGGCTTAAGGAGAAACCGGAAGGGTATGACTTTGTGCTGCCTTATGGGAACGGGCGGGAACCGCGGTACAAGCAGATTAATATACTGTGGGGCGACAAGGACCATAATACCATCTGCATGGCCAGGGCAGATGTGACGGATATACTGGCGGCTGAACGGAAGTCCAAGGAAGCGCTGGAAGAGGCCCTGGCCTTTGCGGAGGAAGCCAGCCGGGCTAAAAGCGATTTCCTATCATCCATGAGCCATGATATCCGCACGCCCATGAACGCCATAATGGGCATGACCACCCTTGCCCTTTCTAACATGGGGGACCGGGACCGGCTTAAGGATTACCTGAATAAGATATCATCGTCATCCAGGCATCTGCTGAGCCTGATTAACGATATCCTGGACATGAGTAAGATTGAGCGCTCAAAAATCAAATTGAACAATATGGAGATAACCATGGAAGGAATGCTGGAACAGCTTTCATCTATTATGGGTCCGCAGGCTGTCAATGCAGGTCTGGCATTCCATATCCGGGAAGGGGAAATGCTGCATCCAAGGTTTTATGGGGACGCACTGCGCATCAACCAGATATTAATCAACATACTGGGAAATGCAGTTAAATTTACGCCTGAGGGGGGAACCGTAGAGCTTTTGGCGGAGGAAACATCTTCTCCTGCAGGGGATGGATGGTCCAGGTACCGGTTTACGGTCAGCGATACCGGCGTGGGTATGACGGAGGAGTTTCTGGCCCATATATTCGAGCCCTTCCTGCGCAATGCGTCGCGTATTGAGGGAACCGGGCTGGGACTCAGCATCACCAAAGGCCTGGTGGACCTGATGGGCGGCAGTATTTCCGTGGAAAGCCGTCTGAACCAGGGGTCCGTGTTCTGTGTGGAGCTGGACCTGAAATGGGCTTCTGCTGCAGGCAATGAGGACAGGGAACAGCCGGAACTTCCGGATGATACGGATAAGGGAACGATACTGGCGGGATGCCGTTTCCTTGTGGCTGAGGATAATGCAATTAATTCTGAGATACTCTGTGAGGTGCTGAGAATGTACGGGGCCTGCTTTACCGTGGCTTCCAACGGGGCCAGGGCAGTGGAGGCATTTAAGGATTCCCTGCCGGGCACCTATGACGCGGTGCTGATGGATATCCAGATGCCGGAAATGAACGGGTATGAGGCTACCCGGGTCATAAGGAAGCTGGAACGCCCGGACGCAGCAAACATACCCATCATAGCGATGACGGCCAATGCCTTTGCAGAGGACATCCAGATGGCCAGGGACGCCGGTATGACGGCCCATGTGGCCAAGCCCATAGATCTGAAGGTACTGCTGGCTACCCTTTGCGGTACTGTACTCAGGACAGCGCCTCTGCCGCGGGGCGGGAACCGGACTTGATGGGCGGCAGTATAAAGCATATACAATTGGGAGGAATAACATGCGATACAGGAAATTGGGAAACACGGGCCTGGAGGTCAGTGAAATCGGATTGGGAGCTGAATGGCTGGAACGGCATGGAAGGGAGGAGATAAAGGAGGTTGTTGACTGCTGCGAAGCACAGGGAATCAACATTCTGGACTGCTGGATGGCGGAACCCAATGTCAGGTCCAACATCGGCGCCGCCCTAAAAGGCAGGCGGGAACGATGGATGATACAGGGGCACCTGGGTTCCTCCTGGCAGGACGGCCAGTACGTCCGCACCCGCGAGATGGACAAGGTGATACCGGCTTTTAAGGATTTGCTGGACCGTCTGGGAACGGACTATATTGATTTCGGCATGATACATTTTGTGGATGAAGCAGCGGAATTTAGGCGTATCATGGAGGGAGAGTTCATTGCCTATGTCCGCGGACTGAAGGAAAAGGGAACCATACGCCACATCGGCATGAGCACACATAACCCGGATGTGGCAAAGCTGGCTGCCCTGAGCGGTGAAATAGAGCTGATTCTGTTCAGCATCAATCCGGCCTTTGACCTGCTGCCGGCCAGTGAGGACATGACGCGGTATTTTGCAGATGTGTACGATGAAGGGCTGAGGAACATAGCTCCTGAACGGGAGGAGCTTTACCGTATCTGTGAACAGAGCGGCGTGGGTATTACCGTGATGAAGGGATATGCGGGCGGCAGGCTGTTTTCTCCGGAGACATCGCCCTTCGGAGTGGCCCTTACCCCGGTGCAGTGCCTCCACTATGCCCTGACCCGTCCCGGAGTGGCCAGCGTAATGGCAGGGTTTGACACGCCGGAGCATGTGATGGCGGCTGTTGCCTATGAGACAGCCACAGAGGAGGAACGGGACTATGCCAGCGTGCTGGCAGGCGCCCCGCGCCATGCATACTTCGGTCAGTGCACCTACTGCGGACACTGTGCGCCCTGTCCCTCAGGCATTGATATTGCCATGGTGAACAAGCTCTATGATTTGGCTGTCATGCAGCCGGATGTTCCGGCTGCGGTGCGGGCCCATTACCAGGGACTGTCTGCAAATGCCGGGGATTGTACTGGGTGCAGAGGCTGTGAAGCCCGATGTCCGTTTGGTGTGCATGTGGCGGAACGCATGGAAAAGGCCCGGGAATTGTTTTGACGGCTGCTTCTGAGAAAACAGCTGATAGGGCAGCCCCTGCGCCGATAAATAGGGAAAGGATGACTGTATATGGAAATACGCATATTAAAGTATTTTTTGATGGCGGCAAGAGAAGAGAACATAACAAAGGCCGCCAGCCTTCTGCATATTACCCAGCCCACCCTTTCACGCCAGCTCATGCAGCTGGAGGAGGAGCTGGGCGTAACATTATTTACCCGCAGCAACCACCGCATCATACTGACAGATGACGGTATGCTGTTAAAGCGCCGGGCCCAGGAGCTGGTTTCCCTTGCGGAAAAGACAAAGATGGAATTTCTCCATGATGAGAATACCCTGGCAGGGGAGATTGCCATTGGCTGCGGCGAGACACGCAGCATGAACAGGCTGGCGGAGCTGATGGCTGACTTCAGGAGCCGGTATCCCCTGGTACGGTTTGAGATTCACAGCGGAAACGTGGATAATATAAAAGAACGGATGGAACGGGGGCTCCTTGATTTGGGGCTCTTTGTGGAACCGGTGGATGTGGGAAAATACGAGTTCCTCCGTATGCCTGTAAAGGAAACCTGGGGAATCCTGGTGCGGGAGGATTCCCATCTGGCAGAGCTGGATGTGGTCCGCGCAGAGGACCTGGTCCGCATGCCATTGCTGGCTGCAAGCAGGGAAATGGTGCAGAACGAACTGGCCAACTGGTTTGGGGATTATGCGTGTCAGATGGAAATCGCCGTCACATACAATCTGGTCTATAATGCTTCCGTCATGGTAAAAAAGGGAATCGGAGCAGCACTCTGCCTGGAGCTGGACAGCTCTTACGACGGGGTGAAATTTGTTCCCCTGTCCCCGCAGCTGAAGCTCGGGTCTGTGCTGGCGTGGAAGAGGAACCAGATGTTTTCCGCCTCCACCTCCGCTTTTATACGGTATGCAAGAAGTTCGTTGTGATTGCCCTTGACACCTACACACAGTAGGTGTACACTGGAGATGATAACTACAAAGTGTAGGTGAAAGGGGATGGACATATGGAACGGGAAGTTCAGCTGCCTGAGGCGCAGATGGAGGTCATGGAAGTTATCTGGGATAAAGGTGGGAGGGCCATGTTCGGCGCTTTGGGGGAGGAACTGGCATCCAGGGGTAAGTCCTGGAAGTCCAATACCATTCTGACGCTTTTGTCCCGTCTGGCTGATAACGGTATGCTGACCGTGCACAAGCAGGGACGGCTGAACGAGTATGTGGCCCTGGTATCCAGGGAGGCGTATCAGCAGGCCCAGGCCAGACTTCTGGTGGACCGGGTTTTCGGCGGTGACACAAAGCATCTGATTTCGGCCCTGGTCAGCCAGGAATATCTGACCGAAGATGATTATGAGGAGCTGAAGGCATTTTGGGAGAAAGGGGGCGGCAGGGGATGAGTATGTATCTGGAAATGTTTTTCACCCTGTCCCTGTCAGGCGCTGTCCTGATTCTGGTTCTGCTTGGAGCCACGCGGATATTCGGCAGATACATGGGGCGCAGATGGCAGTATTATATCTGGCTGGCAGCCGTGCTGAGGCTGCTTTTGCCTATTCCGTCTCCGGCCGGCCTTTTTTTCCCGGATGTTTTAAGGAGCGGCCTGTCCGCCGGCCTGTTGTCTGAAGGGGGGAATATGCCTGCCTGGATAAACGGACTGTCCGGCGGCGGGACGATGGAAGGACAGCCTGAAACGGGGATGGAAGGGGGGACGGGGAAGGAAGAGATGGGGGCAGAGGGGACAGAGGCCCCAAGGCCGGATTACACGGGCGCGCTCCGTGCAGATACGGTTCCGGTTTCCAGCCATGGGCTGTATCTGGTTCTCCTTATATTGTGGCTGTCTGTGGCCGCTGTGCTGATGGGAAGGAAGATATGGAACTACAGGTACGCAGCCAGGCTGTGTAAGAGGGCTGAGATTTCTTCTGGTATGCCGGATATGTGGCTGGAGGTCTATGGTGGGCCGTTGGAGGAAGCCTGCCGTACATGCGGCCTGAACAGAAGACCGCGTCTGGCGGTCAGCAGGGCCATTCCTTCGCCGGTGACAATGGGGCTGTTTGCACCTGTGATTATCATGCCTGCTGATATTCCGGCAGACAGGGCTTATTATGCATTTTTGCATGAAATCACCCATATACGGAGGCTGGATGCGCTGTACAAGTGGCTGGCGGAGGCGGCAGTATGCCTGCACTGGTTTAATCCGGCTGTATATGTGCTGCAAAAGGAGGTGTCCAGGGCCTGTGAACTGTCCTGCGACGAGGCGGTAATCCGTCATATGGACAGCCGGGATAAACAGCGTTACGGCGAGCTTCTCCTCGCCACACTCAGACGCCATACCGTGCCTTCTGATGCAGGCATGGGCCTTCCGCTCAGTCAGAATGCAAAGTGGATGAAGGAGAGGCTGGTGTCCATTCTGGAATTCAGAACCAGAAGCAGGAAATGGTCCTGGGCAGCCTGGGCCGTGACGGCTTCCGTCATATCCATGGCAGTATTGTGCGGTTTTGCACCTTTGCAGAGGAAAACTGGGACTGCCGGTGCAGAGACCGTGCTGGCAGGTGCGGCAGGACGCCTGGAAACAGGGGCAGCGCACGGAATATCAAAAATCAGCTGGAATGAGTATGAGGATGTGCGCCGCCGACCGGACCAGAAAAGCCTTCAGACAAAGATGTTCTGGGCCAATGGCTATATCGTGGCCCTGGCCTGGAATGTGGACCCGGACCAGTATGACGTAGTCCGGCAGGCAGACGGAAAGACCCTGTGTTTTACAGGGAAAACAGAACCGTATGCAGAGGACAGTTCCATAGCCGTGGCAGTGCAACAGTCCATTGAAAAGCAGAAACTGAGTAAGGGCAAATATAATTTCCAGCCGGACCAGCTGGTTTTGCTGGGAGTGGACGGACCCTTTGAGGGAACTGCGGATGAACTGGCCACGGGGTTCTATGAAGCGGATAATCTGTCCTACTTTGCAGCCGTGGCAGGCAGTGTCAGCCCGGAAACCTGCGCCGGTCTGATGGAACGGTTTTATAAGGAGGACCAGATAAAGTATTTTGCCGTTATTTCAGGAAACCATGACACATCCCTTAAGGGCAGGAAATCAGAGATGGCAAAACAGGCGGCCAAGGCCGGAAAATCGGATTTCTTTTCCGTAATGGAGGATGAACTGACGGATGCGGAAAAGGCGGATATTGCCCTGGATGCATACCGGGCGGACCAGACAGATATATTCTATATGACATATGAGACATTGAGCCGGGACCAGGCCGGGGAAATTGCCAATCAGGCATATGAAGAGGACCGGGTGGAGTATCTCTATGTACTTAAGGACATGCTGACGCCCGGTCAGGCCGCATCCCTGGCGGAACGCGCCAGGAGGGATGGGAAGCAGGAGCTTTTATATGTACTGGAGTGGAAGAATTAGGTAAAGCTAAGAGGATGGGGGTTCCTTCAGAAATGCCCTGATAATGTCCAGTCCCTGACAGAGCTGTTTATGGCTTTTGGGGGAGCAGGTAGCGATGCGGATTGCATTGTGTCCCGCCTGATTGCCCACGGAAAAGCGCTCTGCTCCAAATACACTGACGCCTCTGGCGGAGAGTGCTGCTTCACATGACTTGCCGCTGCACGACAAGGGAAGCTTTAGCCATTGATAATAGGATTCCATGGAGGTGCAGGCTGATGGAAAATAGGAATGGTATATCTGGTTCCGGCGGACGGCAGCAGCCCTTTTTTCAGCTATAATCTGCCGGAACAGTCCGCTTCGTATGAGCTCTGTTGCAATTTCAATGTTCAGTGAGGATATTTTCAGGCTTTGGCTGTAGATTCCCTGTTCCATTACATCCACGTACTGTTTGGGCAGATGCAGATAGGCAATCCTGAGTCCGGGACAAAGGGGCTTTGACAGTCCGCTGATATAGATACAATGTTCAGGCGCTTCCAAGGCCACCGGGACATAGGGCCTGCTCATGAGAGCGGCATAGTTGTCGTCCTCAATGGCAATCAGGCTGTGCCTGCGTATAATGGCTGCGATTTCCTTTCTCCGGTTATCCGAAAATGCGATGTTGGTGGGATTGCTTCCGGCGGGCATCAGGAATATGCCCTTTATCTTCTGGTTTGTACAGAGGGTATCCAGTACATCGGGGCGCATGCCGCATTCATCATTTTCAACAGCAACAAGCTGCAGATAGAGCTGGTTTGCCAGGCTGATGAAATTAGGGTAGGTATAGGAATCCACGGCAATGCGGTCCCCTGCCTCAAAAAGGGAGGAGAGGACAGTTGCAAGGGCGTTCTGGGCGCCGGATGCAATGAGGGTATTATGTTCATCGGCGTCCAGACCGAACTGCCTCACCCAGCCGGCAGCTGTCTGAATCTGCTCCCGGCTGCCCAGCGGGTGGGAATACTCAAAGAGGTGCTCGGAGCCGGGCCGGTTCAGCAGGTCCAGGGTCAGGTCCCGGACCAGTTTGTTCTGCTGGTAAAAGGGATGTATGACAGCCATCTCAATACGGGATGTTATGTTTTTTTCTACCGTGGATATGGGGACATTGGCCGAGGGGACCACAAAGGTGCCCTTGCCGGTAACCGCGTGAATCAATCCCCTCATTTCGCACAGCTTATATGCTTTTGTGATAGTGCTGAGGTTTAAATCCAGAAAATCCGCCAGTTCCCTCTGGGGCGGCATCTTGGTGTTGGCAGGCAGTCTGCCGCTTTTAATATCCCTCTCCATCATGTCTGCCAGACAATAGTATATGGGGTATCTCAGTTCTTTCCTGTCCGGTTTCCAGGACATGGGATAGTTTTCAAATGAATTGACAGGAATGGCAATCACCTCCGTTTGCAGGACAGCCGTTTTACGGGCGCGCCGCTGTATTCTGACTGTGGTATTTTTACAGCGGTATTCTCAATATATCCCATTCTATATTTTCCTGAGGATACCTGTCAAGAAGAAAATGGATGGGGATTTTGAGTCTTGGGATTTTCAGCCCTGGGATTTTCACAAGGTCATAACTTGAAAAGCAGATGGAGGAGTGTTAGAATATATTATTTAATAAAAGGATTGGCACAGGCGCTTAAAACAGGGCTGTGCCCTTGGATGGGGGAATCAATCATATGAATCAGTTTGTCACGGAACAGCTTATCTATGTATTACGGCTGGTGGCCGCTGCCCTTTGCGGCGGTCTGATTGGCTGCGAGCGGCAGAGTAAAAAGAAGACAGCAGGCACCAGGACCCATGTAATCATTGCAGTGGCCTCTGCCATGATGATGATTATCTCCAAGTATGGGTTTGATGATGTGCTCAGTGAGTATGTAAAGCTGGACCCTTCCCGTGTGGCCGCAGGCGTGGTTACGGCCATTGGTTTCATCGGTTCAGGCATTATTATTTTCAGGAACAACAGTGTGAACGGAATCACCACCTCCGCCGGAATATGGGCTACCGTGGGCGTGGGGATGTCCATGGGAGCGGGTATGTATATCCTGGGGGCAGTATCCACGGCCATTGTGATGCTCTCGGAACTGTTTCTGGGAAGAAAAGGTTACTTCTCCAGGCGGAACGGGGAGGACAAAGAAGTGGAGATTGAATACAGCGAAAGCCTGGACGAGGATATTTTCCAGTTCATCAACCGGACACTGCAGGACCAGGACTGCAAGATGGTGAATATCCATCTGACAGAAGAGGCGTCCACCTATGTTCTGACAGCCCAGCTAAAGACGCCGGCGGATTATGACATGTCAGACCTGGTGGGACAGCTTAAAAAGAAAGGCCAGCTAAAGCGTATATCGGTGCAGTGAGAGGGCGGGAATGCAAAATGTCTGATGCGAAACGGATGTATCTGTTTTCGTACGGGCTATTTTTCCCGAAGCCTGACCTTATTCCTGGCGCTGCGCCTTCGCTCGTCCTCCAGGGCAGCGTAGTGACGCTTGGTGGTATTGACATCGGAGTGGCCCAGCACATCAGCCACCAGATATATATCGCCTGTTTCGCGGTACAGGTTGGTGCCATAGGTGCTGCGCAGCTTGTGCGGGGTGATGGGTTTTAATGGCGCCACGGTCCGGGCATACTTTTTAACCAGGTTTTCCACGCTGCGCACCGCCATGCGTCTGCGCTGTAGGGAGAGAAAAAGGGCGTCCTCATGTCCCTGTTCCGGGATGATACGGTCACGTTCCTCCAGATAGTCTAACAGGGCATCCTCCACCTCTGTGCCGAAGTACACGGTCACTTCCTTGCCGCCTTTGCGGTAAATGCGGATGCCGCCGTTTTTAAAGTCAATATCGGAGATGTTAAGTCCCACACATTCCGATACGCGGATGCCGGTACCCAGCAGGAGGGTAAGAAGGGCCAGGTCCCGGGTCTTTGTCTTTGCATGATAGCTTTTCTGCTTATCAGTCAGCTTGCCGCCCTGTTCCACCTCGTCCAGAAGAAGGGCCACCTCATCCACGTCCAGACGGATGATTTCCTTTTCGTGGAGCTTTGGGAGCTGCACCAGCGCAGCGGGATTGTTCCTGATTCGCTCGTTCCTGAAGTAGTAATTGTAAAAACTTTTCAGGGAGGATATCTTGCGCATAATGCCCCGTTCCTTATTCATGACCTCCTGATTTTTATCATTAAAACGGTATTTCAGGTATTCCATATATTCCTCAAAATCCGTGACAGACAGCTGGTCCAGCTGGTCCAGCGTGATATCCTTCACATCAATCCTGGCAATGGCAGGATTTTCCCTGTGGAGGAAATCAAAGAACACATGGAGGTCATAGGCATAGGCAATCCTGGTCCTGGAGGATGTCCTGGGCTCAATACCGCGGAAAAAGTCGCCGCAGAATGGGGGCAGGTCTTTAATCAGATTGCGCAGCCGCAGTATGTTCTCGCGGTCTACCTGTTCATGGTATGATAATTGACTCATATAAGTGGATGCCTCGTTTCATAAGATAGTTTCTGCGTGCCAGACACGTTCTAAGCTCTATTTTAGCGTCAACCGCAAATGATTGTCAATTAATTGTTTTTTCTTTCCTGATTTTGTTGTATAATATAACAATTCAGATAATCGAAAAAACTTGGAAAGAAGGCAGTATGGAAATAAAATTGGAATTTGACAGTGTGTCCGGCGGCCTGTCCATCTTCCTTCCGGAGGGGACAAAGCCGGAGAAAAAGGCGTTGGATGAGCTGGGGACAATGATGAAGCTTACCGGTACCGTGGAGCGGATGAAATCGTCCGGCGTCTTTTCGGCGGAAAAGGGTCCTTCTGTCATAAAGGCAGCAGTGACCCCGGACTTTCACAAGGGGGCCGGCATTCCCATTGGCACGGTGCTGATGACAGAGGGATTTGTGATTCCCCAGGCCATGGGAAATGACATTAACTGCGGCATGAGGCTTTATACCACGGATTTAAAGGAGGAAGAACTGGAAGGTTGTCTGCCCTCCCTTCTGCCTGAAATCCGGCGCATTTTTTTTGAGGGCGGGCGCGCTATTCCCATGAACGGAATTCAGAGGGAGGCCATGCTCAGACATGGGCTTACGGGACTGTTGGAGACTGCCCGGGAGGCGGAAGAAAAGGGGATATGGACCCTCTATGACAGGGAGGAGCAGGAAAAGGCCCTGGAGCGCACGGCTTTCAGGGGCAGCCTGGATGCCGCAGATACAGAGGGGCTGGAGGATTTTATAGGCTCTGCCCATACCTTGTCCTACGATGACCAGATTGGCTCCATAGGAGGCGGGAATCATTTTGTGGAGATGCAGCGCGTGGCGGAGATTTACGACGGCCGGACAGCCAATGCATGGGGAATCAGGAGGGGAGCCATACTTGTGATGATTCACACCGGCTCCCTGACCATCGGCCACCAGAGCGGCAGAATCAACCGAATCATAACAAAGGAACTGTATCCGGAAAGCATTCCCCATCCGGACAACGGAATTTACCTTTTGCCTGAAGGGCAGGAGAAGGGGATAAAAAACAGCGCCGGAATTCCGCAAGGCGATGAGACGGAAAGCCCGTGGCGGCGTTTCTGCAGCACTACATATAATGCGGCTAATTTCGGGTTTGCAAACCGGCTGTTCCTGGGGCTTATGCTCCGGCGGGCCGTGGAGGACCGGGTGCGTCCTTATGAAATGAAGCTTCTGTATGATTCCCCCCACAACTTTATATGGAAAAAGGAAATGGAGGGCAGGAGTTATTTCATCCACAGGAAGGGGGCCTGCTCCGCCAGGGGCATGGAGGAAATGGAGGGAACGCCATTTGCCTACTATGGAGAACCGGTGATGATACCTGGTTCCATGGGAAGTTCCAGCTATCTGCTGAGAGGCATGGGAAATCCGGACGCTCTGTGGAGCGCCAGCCATGGAGCCGGGCGCAGGCTTTCCAGGGGAGAGGCGATTCATGGAAATGACCGGGAATTCAGGGAATTTATGAAGAAATTCCATATTGTGACGCCCATTGACCCGGACCGCAGCGATTTAAAGGGCCGGAACGATATACTGAAAAAATGGGAGGAGGCCGTCCGCTCTGAGGCGCCCTATGCCTACAAGGATATTGACCAGGTGGTGAAGGTCCATGAGGAACACGGGATGGCAGGGCTGGTGGCCAGGATGGAGCCTGTGTTCACAGTGAAGGCGTAGAAGGATGGTCCGGCCTGAGTTCTAACGCAATCTGTCTGATATTCTAACAGGATATTAATAATATGTGGAAATTATAATACGGACTGTTTTTGCAGGTCTTCTGGCTGGAGGTTTTACGATGGACATGTTGGTTTTTGGAATAGCAGCAGCGGCATCCTACTGGTATGAAACAGAGGTTTTTTTGTTTTTCGGCAGCATGTACGTCATGGGCCGTTTTCTGTATAAGTGGTATATGCCGCTGCTGGAATCATGGCCGCCTGAAAGGGGGAGGGAGGGACGTCTGGTTCTGGGCTGTCTTCCGCCTGTCTCCTTTGCGATTATACTATTTGTTCTCCTGACCATGGCATCCTATGACGTGGTTGGAATCTGGATTGT
The DNA here is from genome assembly GCF_005845215.1 of Clostridium sp. 1001271st1 H5. Classification (GTDB taxonomy): domain Bacteria; phylum Bacillota; class Clostridia; order Lachnospirales; family Lachnospiraceae; genus Enterocloster. The sequence continues at coordinate 87,238 of NZ_SPHO01000004.1, read as the reverse complement.
CTTTTACTGTATAATGGGATATGCGTGGCTCAGGGGCGGGATATACATGATGGAGTGCCTGGACCTGTCCTGGCCCTTTGACGCTGTTTATCTGGATAACAAGGCTGCAATCTTTCCTGCTGCCGGAGGATTTGCAGGGGTGACCCTTATTTACGCAGGAGCCAACACCGGGGACGGACCCGGCTGGTGGGTTGTATTGTTTGCCTCAGGGCTTGGTCTGGCTGCATGGCTTGGTCTGGCCATGGCGGTTAATCTGCTGACGGATATGTCCGAGCGGGTCAGCGTGGACCGCGATATGGGCAGCGGCATCCGGTTCGGCGCATATCTGATTGCCAGCGGCCTGATTCTGGCCTATGCATCAGGAGGGGACTGGACCTCCGCACAGGCTACGCTTCTGGAATTCACCGTTGGATGGCCGGTGCTTCCACTCATGCTGTTTGCCCTTCTGGTGGAATGGTTTTATATACAGCCTGCCCGCCGCCTTGTGAACATCAGCAGGCAGGGGGATATACGTCTGTCCGTTTTTTGGGGAGGCAGTTACCTGGCCTATGCTGCGATGGTGCTCCTGGTTTTTCATGGGATATATGGTGAATCCGGCGGGGTATTCCTGTGAGCGGGGCGGTATTGGCCCGTATCCCCGGGGAGCAATATTCGGATTACCGCTATGAGGCCATATTCCGGGCATATAAATGGGACCCTCAGGTGGAAGACCACAACACAGTGGCTGAACATGTGGTGCTTCTGGACAGGCAGACAGCCGGGCAGCTGGAACGCTGGGCGGAGCAGCTGACCGCCGAGACCATGGAGATTGAGCAGGCTATGATGGGACGGATGGATTTGGTGAAGACCCTGGGTCTGCCGTCAAAGGTAAAAAAAGCCATTCCCAGAATGAACAGCTATTCCCCGGAGGAACATATACGGCTGATGCGGTTTGACTTTCATCCCACCACAGAGGGCTGGTCTGTTTCGGAGGTCAACAGCGATGTTCCCGGAGGGTTGGCCGAAGCCTCAGTGCTTCCCAGACTCGCCCAGAAGTACTTTCCCTTCCATGAACCCCATGGTCATGTGGCCCGCAGTCTGCTGGAGGCATTTCAAAAGAGAACACGGCCAGGTGCAAGGATTGCCTTTGTACATGCAACCTCCTACGCGGATGACCGCCAGGTCATGCAGTTTTTAGGGGATTATTTTGAACAGAACGGATACCGTTCCCTGTATGCGGCTCCCGACCATCTTATCTGGAGAGAGCATCAGGCAGTAAGCCTGATTCAGGGGGAGGAGGGGCCTGTGGGCGGAATTGTGCGGTTTTATCCATTGGAATGGCTTCCGAATCTTTCCAGGCGGACAGACTGGGGCGGGTATTACGACACGCATACCCCGTCCTGCAACCATCCAATGGCTGTTTTTGCCCAGTCCAAACGGCTGCCTCTTATATGGGATGAGCTGGGGCTTGAGCTTCCTGCCTGGAGAACCCTGCTGCCTGAAACCTGCGCTCCCGGGAACGGTAATTTGGGGGAGGGATGGATTTACAAACCGGCGTTGGGCCGTGTGGGGGAAGGTATTTCAATCCGGGAGGCGCTGACTCCAAAGGAATACAGGCAGATACAGCGGAACGTCCGCCTGCACCCCAGGGACTGGATTGTACAGAAACGGTTTGAGAGCAAACCGGTTTCAGGCAGGGAGGGAGAGCAGTTTCATCTATGTGTGGGGGTGTTTACAGTGGATGGAAAAGCAGCCGGTTTTTATGGGCGCATCAGTCCCTATCCCCGCATAGACGCCAGGGCAAAGGACATTCCCCTGCTGGTGGAGAAGGAGGATAAAACCAATGAATGATAATTACAGTACATACCGAATCTGGGCGCCGGACAATGCCCTGTGGACCCAATGGGCCAAGCCGGTGCTGTTTGCCCGTGCATTGAATCCTGCGCCTGAGAAGCTGGTCCTGCCTCCTGTTAAATGGGCCCCTTATGGTGATGGAAGAACGGCTGTGTTTGTGGATTTGCCGGGAAAGAGAGGGGTACTGGAGGGCCTGGCCCTGGCTCAAATGGGCTACCGGCCGGTACCGCTCTATAACGGCGTCTATGGCGCGGACAAGTGGTCCATGGCAGTGGACGTAACACCTGTGGCGGAAGCCCTGTACCTGGGTGCGGATTACCTTAGCTGTCAGTCCATCCGTCCGGACGCGCCTCCTGCATTTCTGCTGGACGCGGCCAGGATGAAAGGTCTGGCACGCCAGCCGGGCAGATATGATAACCGCTGGTGCGTGTTTCCCCAGGATGCCCCGTCAGCTGATTTCCTGAAGGCTCACGGCATTGGTTCCATTTATGTCAGGGCCAAGGACATTCAGAATGATTTGGCCCACATACTTCTGCGTTACCAGAAAAAAGGAATTCGGATTTATCTTGTCGGGGATAATGGCGTACCCAAAAAGCTGGCCGTTGTGCGGCCCTCCTTGTTCAAGAGCTTTCTGTACCGATTTTGCACCATGATGGGTCTGACCAGAAATGCAGCAGGCGGATTCGGCGGAACAGTGCCCGAGGCCACCCAGTCCTCCGGCGGACGGTATTATGGCATTGGGTGAGCAGGCTTTATGTAAGCTGTATTACCGCAGGGCAGTTCTTATCGGAGATACCTGTATTGGCAATGGAAGATTAGCGTTGCAGGTTATCAGCAGGATGCATATAAGGCTGTAAAACAGGATTGGGTTAATTGAAAGCCAACACACGTCATATAAATGTCGTGACCGTAAAATGATAAAAGGGTTGTATACAAGGTACAGTAAAATGTGCCATGGTTACAACCCATAATTATTTGTATTAATACAACACTTTAAAGATACTGTTGGATGTGAGAGGTGTTATTAATTATATAGGATACATGATAATGACCGGGTAAAAATACAAGATAATCAGTTGGAAACACAAAAAGGTCTATTAAAGGTTGTTTTTGCCTCCAACTATTCGTTAAAGTTTGTTGACTTTCACGAAAACAGAATGTGATAGTTAATGGTCGCCGGACATTCGTTTTCCCGCCCGGACGGCGACCGCTTATTAACTATTTGTGAAAGTCCACTTTAACGAGATAGTTGTTATCTATCAACTATTCAATTCACCCATTGCCATTTTATACAACGATTTATTCATACGATTCAGACCATTTTCAAGATTATCCTCTACAAATTCAAGGCTCCCTCCATCTGCAAGAATGACAGCGGCGAGAGTGGGCATAACCTGTCTTTTTATCCAGGTCTTTTTTTCATCCATAGTCTTTTCATACTTTGGGACGGTTATCTTAAGCGATGACACACCATCCATGAAATCAGCCCAAACGGGATATGTAGAACAACGAGAGCGATTGATATCGTCAAGTTCAATCATCCGCATATAATGCCCTAAAACACCAACAGAAACAGCGCCAAGGGGAATGCCGGACGTAAGCATTTTAGATACACTCACAGCACGGTCATTCTTTAATTCTAGTTCCCAGCGCACCCAGGGATTATCAACATGGGTGCCAGTTGCAGAAAGTTTGCGATTGCGTTCCAACTGTTTGTCATAAACCCTCAAAAAGATATCACTTGTACGGCTACCAAAGTATACCGTATGGCCTGTTTTACGACCGGATACTTCGGATTCCACGACATTGCGCATATTGCGAAACTTTGAAACAATCTGAGTGTTTTGATATAAACGACAGACATCATCCGTTGAGAAGTATTTACAGCCGATATCATCAATCGCAATATCAATCCTGGTAACATGACCATTGTCCCGTATGCGTTCCAGAAGAGCCACCATAAAAGTACTGTCAAAATCTATGTCATACCCCTCGCCAAAAGGAGTATTTATTTTCAATGTTTCTGAAAAACTACGTATCAACTCACCTATGGCAGAGCCGCTCACATCCACATGGATACCCATATCCGGGTTGCCATCACAAAGAACGCTGAGAGAGTAGCCGTTAAGACGAAACATAGTCCTGTAACCACGGGCGCCTTTTGGCATCCTCGTAAAGTCCTCCACGGTATATCCCAGCATGTCCAGGACATCCACCAAATCATTTGTTGACGTGACCGTGAACGACAGCCAGTCAACTGACACAACCAACCCATTAGCCAGAGTTATTAAGTTTCCTTCCATTCCGACCTCCACTGTATTTAGTACCCCCGTATTACCCTACGGGGGTTTTACAAGCCATCCCTAGCAGGGAAATGGCAGAACGTAGGTATTCCACGTAATGACGAATCAAAACCACAACATGGCCTGGAACTGTGAGCGAACAAGGAAATGCGGGATTGCGCCCGCAAGGGGCTGGCTGAACCAGGACAGAACAGCCAGCATAAGGAGAGTACACTACTTAAGGATAGCAACAGAATTTACCTTGCCACGGCGGTTACGTTCAAAGTCAATTTCAGTGCCAGGTTTAATATCATATAAACCTGGAACACCAAGTCTATCAGAAACAAAGAACGCCTCACAGAAATCACCATTTACATCCGGGTCTTTATAAGTACAATGGAGTTTTACCCCCTTGACTACCTCACCTGTATCATGGTTTGTAAAATTGACGTTTTGAACACCTAAAACTTTAGCTTTCATAAACTTACCTTCCTTCCATTATTCTATTATCAACGTACCGCCCAGGGCATTTACATCAACCTGGGAGGGCAGTATTTCTGCCTAATACCATCAATGACGGTTTCCGATGCACCGACAACAACCACTTGAACATAATAACCTTTCCTCTGCATTTCACGGGCTGGGAACCGTCCACCAATCAAGGGGGCCGCATTAAAGGGGAAGGGGCTAGGCCCCTTGCTCTATTTCTTTTAAACTCTTATCCAATTTCTGTAACAAACTAAATTTAGTCCTTGCTATAAGGATTGATTGCTCATTACCGCTTTCCATTGATTCAAATAAATCATCCGTAACCATATCCTTGTATTTACGGAAAACTTCTTTTTCTTTTTTCGTCATTCCGCTTCTCCCTCCTTTTTGTCTGTACCATCTGACAGCCAATCATAATCATAATCACAATCAACCGTATCATCGCAGTAGTAATAACATGCCAAAGTAGCATCTACATAATCGCCCATATCCATATCATTTTCCCCTTTCAAAACTTTGAATCATTTGATATACTTACTTTGAGATAGTGGCTCCATTCTCACTGCTACACATTGTGTTCTCGTTGCTATGGAGCTTTATTAACTTTGTAACTACAGTATACTACATCTTGCGTAAGATGTATATTGGCATCTTGCACAAGATATAAGTTTTTTGCTGTACATCTTACACAAGATGCATGAGGGAACAATAAATGAGTGATTTCAATGCAACAAAATACAAAAATGAATTTAACAAAGAATCATATGACAGAGCTAGTATAAATTTTCCCAAAGGACAGAAAGCCATCATAGAAGCACACTGGAAAGCAAAGGGGTATAAGTCACTAAATGCCTATGTAAACGACCTAATTGCCCAGGATATGAAGCGCACAGAAGAGAAACAGGGCATCCATATCCAGAACAGCAATGGGGTAGTAATAGGCGGGAATAACAACAATGGAATCGTGATTAGTGACATCAAGGGCAATGTAAACATGTAATTTATAAAAAGTTCCTCCCTGTCAATTCTATACAATCAGCAGGGGGGGGGGTCTGTTTTGCAGACAATAATTGCAAATGTTATACATGCAGTAATAGCCATACTAACGTACAAATATACAGTGATAATGTGCATCCAATTGATACTATTAATCATCATCCACGCACAGGCCAGGACAATAAGAGAGCAAGAGGAAGAGATTAAATGGATGGAATTGAAACATCAACAACTACGCAACCAGAAGCATCTGGACAAGCAGGAGATAAGTCCGAAACATCATCAGCGGCAGTGACATCTGGACCAGTCAGACAAGCGGTCGGCGGGGCCCCTTGCTCCCCTTCCTCGCGCTTATCTGCCCTGTCCAGAAGAGCAAACGTATCGTAAATGCAATAGTACTTTTTCCTGCACTGGAAGAACTCACTTCCCACCTTTTCCTTCATGGGATACCATATCTTTACCTTGATAAAAAGGTTAGTGGGAGAGAGAAGGAGACAGGCAAGGAAGATACCCTTCCAGCCCATGTTATTTACCTTACGATGGATATACTCATACTCAATCAAGCCGCGCACCTGCCTATCTAACATGCGGTCAAACTGGGCGCATAGAATGATAAAAAAACCAAAATGCCGATGCATCGTAAAAAACCAGTTCCAGCGCTCCCGGCCCTTAACGGACCAGTCCCGTGCATTAAACAAAAGCTGAGCTTCGTCAATTACCAGAAGGATACTATCTTCCTTGCAAGGACGGCCCGCAAAATAGGAGCGGGAGAACGATACAAGTTCGTCCGGGTCAAGCTCCCCATTGGGGATAAAGTGTATATCCTTCTTTCTCTTTATGCGTATGTTGTCAACATTAAGAGGGAAGTTGCAAATGATTGGAGCGCCACGGCGGCACCAGTTGTAAATGGTCCTGGCAGTATCCAGGGATTTGCCGCTCCCTGGTGTACCAGAGTATAAGACAATCATGCATACACCCCCTTAATCAATCGCATTGATAGTGCGCAGGATTGCGCTAAAAACATAGTAAGTAGCGATAGCAGTTCCCCAGGCCGTAAGGATTGCCACAAAGTCACTGATAGGAACAAAATAGTTAAGAAAACCTATGTACGGAATCGAGATAATGTTATCAATAAATCCACGAAACGGCGAATCCGGAAGTAGGTCCATAATAACAGCCAGCATGGAACTAAACGCTTTCATAACAACAGACATATAACTACCCCCTTATGAGCTCACGGGTTGTCGATATCAACCCGGCAATAAACAGTAAATCTAACATGGTGCGGAGTATCTTCACAGCCGCATCCCATTCCGTCATATCCACAATAAAGGTATGTTCATAATTGATATTCTGATAGTGTATCTTAAACGGGAGCTCAAACCGCGGGACCTCAGACGATGCATTCATAGCTTTAACCAAATATATTACATCAAACGGTATACAAAACGGGAATTTATCGGCAATGCTGGTAGGAAGTTTCATGTTCTCCACATCTTCATCCGTATCACCCGGCTCCAATTTATTATTAAGCATGGCCTCAATCGTGGCGGGAATCGCTTCTACCTTTGCGAGTATTGCCGCAAGGGTGGTCTTTGTTTCCGTATTCTCACCTTCCACGGGGACGTCCGTGGGCGCAACCGTAGGGACAACAACATCCACCCCCCAATCAATCGCAAAACCTGCATTTTTAAGAGCGGCTTCTAGTTCCTCAATGCGGTCCATAGCGTCTGATAATTCATCCATTAACTGAGCCGCAAGTTCGCCCGTTTGAGGTAGGGTAATAACCGTAGGAACTACCTTCGGTTCCATCGTCTGCGCCTGCTGATTAACAGCAACAACAGGCATCCCAAACGCTTCTTGATTTAACAAATTTTCCATAGTCCTATTTGCCACAAATGAATTAGCGGCGGCCTCGTTAGAAAAGACCGGGAAAGGGATAGATTTAATTTGGGCGGCTGTTAAATACCTGCCGTCATTGGTAGAAACGGAAGAATCATTCATACTAATTTTCCCCGTTTTCGTATCCAATGTCTGAGAATGAACATACAAATTAAGGCCATAGCTTTTACCAATAGTGGGAGCTACATTACTAAGATACTTAAATTTCACATAATATTTACCCTCAGTCGCTTTATAAAAATCAAGATACGCATAAGGTATATTCAATTCATTAAAATTTGCCGGGAGGAACAACCATTTATAGTTAACTTCATAAGAGAAAAAACCAGGTTCGCTATAGGTAAGAAAACATTTACCAAAGTTTGAAGGCTTTGTCCATCCCTCAATGGAATCATTAACGGAAGCAATTTCTTTGATATAATCGAGAGCATCAGAACCATAAGAAGCAAATGAACTGAGATACCCTTTAATGCTGGTAGCATAGTCAGCGGCAGTACCCTTAACACCATCCACCCAGCCGTTTAAAATACCAGTTCCAAGCGTGATATCTTTACCGCCGACATCGGCCCAATCCATATTCATCCAATCTGTCATAGCGTCAATCTGTTCACGGGCTTTTGCTTTGATTTCAGCAGTTTCCCCATTGTACTGCCTGTCATATAACCATTGACTATATGACCCAAGTTCCCCACGCTTTCCTTGCTCTAAATAATCGTCATAACCGGTCCAGGAGCCAAGCCAAGACTGTACACCGGATAGGGATGTATCTACCCCATTTGCTGATAACAGCGTATCAAATATGTATTCAGACACGGACGGGACAGCGGCAGGAGCGGCAAAGGCTGTAAGAGGAAAAGAGAGAAGCAGAACCATAACCAGAAACAAGCTAACAACACGTCTTAATGTTTTCATAATTCACCCCTCTAATGACTGTGGGACAGTCATTACTATAATGACCGTCCCACAAAATAATTGATTATGCCTTACCAGCAATCCGCTTAAATACCTTAAGGCCGATTGTGATAACCAGACCAGCGCCGACCAGCGGCAATGCAATCGGAATCACGCCGTTGATAGCGGATGTAGCAGACGTTGCAATGGATGTGCAAGCCGTGATTAACGGGTCAGCCGCATCACCCTCAGCGGCAAAGGATGTGATAGTACAGAGAGCCAGGGGAGCACTCACAGCAACACCAGCAACAGCACAACGCATAGCAGTAACCTTGTTTTCAAATCTTTCCTTCATCATAAAATCTTACCTCCAAAATTATATTTTTTTGAATATATTGATAACCACTTGAATACCAATACCTGCCAGCATGGGTAAGCATCCAAGTAGGAAACCAGCGCCAATATAAGGAGCATACATTGTTAATAATTCATCAACCATCATATTAAATAACCTCTAACATAGCATCAGGAAATAACAAAAAAGTAACAGTCAAAAAGAAAATAATAATCATAATTATTTCAAATTCATCAAACAAAATAGTTACCCCCTAAAGAAACGACTAAATATAGAACACAACAAACAGCCAAGGATAAGCACCAGAATGAAATTAGCGCACAAAAGCAACTGTACAATATCAGCCGTATTTTCAGCAGTACGGTAAATACTTGCATTATCAATGGACGTATCCAGAGATTCCGACTGCATTAATTCCCACTCATAGTCATTAAGTAAATCCTGTAGGTCAGAAACTTCATTACTAGAAGGTTTGACCTCAGAAGGAGTAGCAACAGACATAAAACATCACATCCTTTATTCAATTTTAATCAATGGGATTTTGTCGTAGATTTGATAATTTGATAAATACAGAAGGGGTGAGGAATCCCACCCCATTAAACTATTCGTTAAAGTGTTGTTTCGCGAATAGTTGAAAATCACCCTATTCGATATAGACTCTATACCTGGAATCCACCCATTTCAATTTGGTCACACCAAACAATAATTAAATGCTCACCCTTCTAAGCAGCATATCCGCCATGGCCGCTTCCGCCGGCCCCTTTGCAGAGCTGTTCAAATTCTTTCAGTTTCTGCTTTGCTTCTGGAGTCAGGTTCGTTGGAACCTGTACTTCAACCGTCACATACTGGTCGCCATGGACGGACGGATTTCCTGTTGTAACAATCCCTTTCCCTTTCAGGCGAATCTGACTTCCGGACTGTGTGCCTGCCTTTATCCTGCACATAACGTCGCCATAAATTGTGGAAATCTTCACTTCACCTCCAAGCACGGCTGTTGTAAACGGAACTGTAACTGTGGTATAAACATTTTGGCCCTCCCTATGGAATCCCGGCTTGTCGTGCACTGTTATTTTCAGAAGCAGATTTCCAGGCTCTCCGCCATTGGTCCCGGCCATCCCTTTTCCCTTTAAACGAATCACTTTGCCGTTTGCAATGCCTGCCGGTATAGCTACTTCCACTGACCGTATTTGTCCATGTTCATCCTGCAGACGGATTATTTTTTTGCAGCCAAAGGCCGCTTCATCAAAGCTGACTTCCATATTGCTCTGGATATCCTCTCCCTTTACCGGGAATCCGTATCCGGAATGAGCCCCATTGAATCCGTTACTCTGAAATCTGTCTGCTGTTCCTCGGAAGAAACCTGAACCTCCAAAGATATTGTTCAGAATATCATCCATGTCCTCTCCGCCTTCAAAATGGTATTCATGATAACCACTATCCATGTTTTGGCGGGTGCGGTAGGAATTATAATCAAATCCGCTATTTTCTGTTCTTTTGTAAGCTCCGGCTGACTCGTCAAACGCCGCATGTCCGTACTGGTCATATAATTTCCGTTTTTTTTCGTCACTCAGTATATCGTAGGCTTCATTGAGTTCTTTAAACCGTTCTTCTGCCTGAGCGTTACCCACATTACTGTCCGGATGATACTTTTTTGCCAGTTTTCTATATGCCTTTTTGATTGATGCGGCATCCGCTGTCCGGCTGACGCCTAAAACAGCATAATAATCTTTTTTCATCATGTATGCGCCCCCTCTTTCCTTCAGATAAGAGAACATCGAAGAGAAAAACGGGAAAACATCTATATGCTCCCCCGCTTGCCCTCATTTTATTTTCTATTTGTTCTATATATGTTATAACATATACATCAGCGCTCGTCAAGTATGATTTACAATTATTTCGATTATCCGCTATACCGTTGTATCTAAATGGCAGCGATTGCACATATGATTCCGATTAGTATCAGCAAACAGCCTCCGATTCGGTAAAATCCAATTGCCAGATTAGAAGGCTCGGCATTTTTATACCACCAACCGCGTGCAAGCCACCATGCACTTCTGGGTACAAAAGCATACCATGCCCCTATAATAATCAAAACAAATGCAAGAAAGGGGGACGCCGAACCTCTGCCATGGCTGTTCCTCGCATCCATGGCACGCTCTATTCCCCAGACAAGAGAAAAACCATCGATATACCCCTGCTCTTTTATCGCGTTGGAATCAGAGCCGCCGGAAACCATAAGCGCGCCGTTTATATTGGTCTGTCTGTAAACATGTCCATTGGGGTATGTTATTACAATATCCCCGTTTTTGTCATACCTGAATTTGTATTCCCCGTTTTCCATTGATATTGTTCCAGCGGAACGTGTTTCCTGGTTAAATGTAAGCACTCCGGACTGTCCGTCAATTTCAATGGTTGTTCCGGCCTGCTCTGTCACATCTTTTTTGCAGGATGTCAAAAAAAGGAGTGACAATATAATCACAACAAGTTTCAGGATTCGGGTCAGTCCATTTGTCCTTTCCATTTTCCAGCCCCCATTCATTCCATTCTTCATCTCCCTTCATTTGTAAGTATGCTTTGTACATGGTTTAGTGATGATAACTGCTCCTTTTCAAAACAACAGGCGTTATGGTTCCCATGTAAAACTGCTGGGGATTTCCAACGGTCAGCCCTCCCATTCTGCACACCATCTTAGCCGTGATATCCCTGGCTTCCATGCGGATTTCTTCTATTCCCAGGGCAAACAAATCATCAAATGACAAGCGCGCAATCCGCGTACCAATGTGATGTCCCCTGTAATCCGGATGAATGGCAAACCTTCCCCAATGTATTTCACCATTCTCCCTCCAGGCAGCGGCGGTTCCTATGACCACGCCATTGAGCACGGCACACCAGCACTGCGGATTTTTATCTAAAAATCCATTGATATCTTTTGCGGGGATTTTCTGCTCCCCGTTAAATACGTCTGTCTGCAATTTCATGATTTGAGGCATATCCTCGCGGACAGCCTGTCTGAATATGATATTTTCCAAAAAATGCACCTCTTTCATCAAAGGTTCTCAATTGCACCAACAGGACAGGCCTGGATACATTTTGAGTATGATGGCCATTTGATATATAAGATTGTTTGTGATATAGTTGAATTGACTGAAAATGATAAAGGAGAATCACTATGGATAATCAGGAAATCATATGTTACTGCGCAGGTGTTACAAAGGCGCAGATTCTGGAAGCACTGGACAGGGGCGCCCGGAATTTAGACGACATAAGGCAAATGACCGGGGCCTGCACCATTGGCAGATGCAAAGAATTAAGTCCCACAGGAAAGTGATGTTCCTCTGCGATTATAGGTATAATCAGGGAGTATCATACAGTTCATCTGCCATAGGCGCTGTCATGTTCCAAAGATTACAGTATGTCCTCCGGTCAGGCGATTTCCAGGAGCTTTAGCAGTTTGTTGTGGGGGCGGTCCATATCCGCCTGAAACACATCAATATGGTTTAAATCCCCGCTCCTGTCCGTAAAGGCGGGAAATAAAAAACCGCATACCGGCTTTCCTGGTTCGTACTCTCCGCTTAAAGGACAGATGGCGCAAATCATATATTCAAAAACTTCTTCAGATTCCCACTGACGTTCATTATCAGACCCTTTTGCAGGGATATCATAGCGGTCATGGAAAACCAGGATGGCATATTCCCGCTCTGCACGGTAATGCTCCATAACAACATCATAAAAGGTATCCATCAGGGCATCATTTTTCAGGCCGCATTCGTTCATGGCCATGAGCAGCTGCCACATGCTTCCTGGTTTTCGCGCGCTTTGAGGATATTCGTACTTCTTAAGGTTTACATTGGTGGCTGCAAAGGGAATTTCCTTTGCCAGCTTCAGTTTTTTTGTCCGTTCTGCTGCTGATAATTTCAGAAAATTAATATTAAAACTACCGTCAAAATCCCCATCCCTGTCTACATAGCATCCCGCAATCCTGGTAAAGGAGGTGCGGGAAAGGGTCATCCGTCTTGTAAGCTCCAGCATGTCTTCTCTGTTTATCATAATATGTCCGTTACCTTCCTGTCTTTTCTGTCATTCAAGAAGATTGTATCACATACTTTATGGACCAACAACTTATTTTCCTTTTGTATAAACAGGAAGGTTATTTTTGCCGATTGTGACGGAACCGCTTCTGCCTTGCGGTCCGGACCTGCATCGCCATATATGTCTTTTGGTCCATCACGGTTTACCTCCATCAGACACAGGGTCTAAATAAATGTTTTACAGAAACTTTATAAAATAATAACTTGACGCAAGTACGAAATCGGACTATAATACACACCACAAGTACGAAATCATACTAAGAATCAATTACATACAGGGAGGTGCGCCTTATGAAGAAAGGCTTCATGAACGAATCCGCAGAGGAATCCGCAGAGAAATCCGCAGAGGTAATAACAGAAGAAAATACAAAAGAAACAGACCAGGAAATCCGGGAATGCAACCGTCTGTACAAGGAACTAGATGATATTTACCACGACATTTCCCTCAGGCTGGGCATATCGGACAGCGCCTTTACCATATTTTACATCATCAATGAACTGGGGGACGGGTGTCTGCAGGCTGATATCTGCTATGAGTCATTTTCCAACAAGCAGACCATCAACTCTTCCATCCGCAAGCTGGAACAGGAGGGGTATCTTTATCTGGAGCAGGGTCATGGAAGAAATAAGCACATCCGTCTCACCGACACAGGAAAAGCATTTATCCGGGAAAAAGTCAGTCCTGTGGTCAGAATGGAAAATGACGCCTTCCTGACCCTGGAGCCGGGGGAACGTCGTGAGTTTCTGCGCCTGTTTAAAAAATACGTGGAGAATTTCAGGAATAGTAAAAATGAACTGTAACAGGAGGATAATTTCTGTATGAGAACAATTCTGCGGTTTTTAAAGCCGTACAAAGGGCTTTGTCTGGTGACACTCTTCGTCATGCTACTGGACGTGGCCGGCGGTCTGCTGATTCCCACTATCACAGCGGATATGATTAATAACGGGGTAGCCGGAGGCGATATGGGCTTTATCTTACGCAGGGGCCTGGCCATGCTGGCTGTCACCCTGGTTACCAGCTTCGGGGCATTGGCGGGCAGCTGGCTCTGTTCCGACCTCTCAGCCAAAATCGGGCGCGATATGCGGGATGCCCTGTATGACAAGTCCCTGACCATTTCTTCCTATGATTTTGAGGCCTTCGGAACAGGTTCCATGATTACCAGAACCTTAAGCGATGTAAATATCATCCAGCAGTCCATTGTCTGGTGCATTCAGATGGTGTTGCCGGTTCCCGTGGTCTGCATTATGGGCATTGTCATGGCATATTCTATTGACCGCGTCATGGGGCTTCTGCTGATTGGCGTAACCCTGCTAATCATTCTTCTGGCTGTGCTCATAACCAGGAAGGCATCCGTTATTTTTGGCAGGCTCCAGAAGCTTTTGGACCGGATGAACGTGGTGCTTCGGGAAAATGTGACGGGTGTGCGCGTCATACGCGCCTTTAACAAAGAAGGATATGAAGAAAAGAGAATGCGCAAATCCTTTGAGGATTATGCCATGTCTTCCATCCAGGCCAACCGCCTGTTCGTCAACCTGGAAAGCATTGCATTGTTTGTCATCAATCTTTCCATTGTGGCCATACTCTGGATGGGCGGAAACCGCATTGGAGCAGGGTTCATGGAAATAGGCGATATCACTGCCCTGACCCAGTATGCCATTATGATTCTGTTTTACATCATCATGGCCCAGATGGTATTTATCATGCTTCCCAGGGCCTTTATCTGCGTACGCAGGATGAATGACGTCCTCTCCCGCAAGCCGGAGATTCCCGAAACAAAGGATGCTGCTCCTGCCCTGCCGGAAAAAACCAGGGATGTCATTCAGTTCAGGGATGTCTCATTCCGCTTTGCGGATGCAGATGAGAATACCCTGGACCACATTACCTTTTCCTGTGTCAGGGGCTGTACCACTGCCATCATCGGCAGTACGGGAAGCGGAAAATCCACCATAGCAAAGCTGGCTCTGCGCTTCCACGACGTGACATCCGGCTCCCTGCTCTTAAACGGCAGGGATATCCGCAGTGTCAGCCAGAAAGAACTGAGGGACCATATTGCCTATGTCCCCCAGAAGGCATGGCTGTTTTCAGGTACCATTGCTGACAATCTCCGCCATGGAAATCCGGATGCCGGTGAGGAGGACATGAGGGAGGTTCTGTCTGCTGCCCAGTCTGACTTTGTATACGGCCTGCCGGAGGGCCTGCAATCCATGGTCTCCCAGGGCGGCTCCAACTTTTCCGGCGGTCAGAAACAGCGCCTTTCCATAGCCAGGGCCCTGATGAAAAAGGCCGACCTCTATATTTTTGACGACAGCTTCTCTGCCCTGGATTTTAAGACGGATGCGGCTCTTCGCAGAGCCCTTGCGAAAAGGACGGAGGACGCGGCTGTTCTGATTATAGCACAGCGTGTCAGCACCATCCTGAATGCAGAGCAGATTATTGTCCTGGAGGACGGCAGAATTGCGGGAATGGGAAACCATGCCTCCCTGATGAAGACCTGTCCCGTATACCAGGAGATTGCCAGGTCACAGATGGAAGGAGGAAATTCTTAAATGAGTGATAACAATACACAGATATACGAGGATGAAATGGATTTTGCATCCCCCAATCATATGAGAAGGACCCTGCGGCGTCTGTGGGTGTCTGTGAATGACCAGCATAAACGGCTGATAGTAGTTCTGGTTTCCGTGGTGTTCTACACACTGCTCTCGGTTGCAGCCCCTTTTTACAGCGCGCACATCGTGGATTTGCTGTGGAACAGCATCAAGGAGGCCATGGCGGGCGGGGAAGCCTTCCGGGTAACCTGGCACCACGGTGGGAGGGATATATTCATCCTGCTTCTGATTTACCTGGCAACCGCATTTTTTTATACGCTGCAATCCTTTCTCATGGCCAGTTTTGCTGAGAACCTCAGCCTGCGTCTGAGGACGGAAATCAGCACCAAGTTAAACCGCCTGCCGCTGTCCTACTTTGACAGGAACCAGACAGGCGCAATTTTAAGCCGTACCACCAATGACCTGGATAAGATGGCGGAAGCACTGCAGACAGGGCTTCTGAAGCTCTTTACAGCAGCAGGAATGGTCGTTGGCTCCCTCATTATCATGTTCCGGTTCAGCGCCTGGCTGACCATGATTTTCCTGCTGTTTACAGGGCTTGCCATGCTCTCCACCCGGGCAGCCTCGGCTAAGACATTAAAGTATGCCATGGAGCGTCAGAAATGCGTCAGCAAGGTAACGGCCCTGGTGGAGGAATCCTACAGCGGGCGGGTCATTATCAAGGCATTTAACCAGGAACAGGACAGCTCACGGCGAATGCATGAGGCCACACAGGAGCTGGCAGGGGCTTCCAGAAAGGTGGATTTCATGATAAACGCCATCAATCCTGCTGTCCGTATGATTAACCGGTTCGGCCAGGTCCTGATAGTGATACTGGCTGGCAGAATGCTCATAAACGGCTCTCTTACCGTCGGCGTGTTCCAGGCATTTTTCCAGTATGTGAATCAGGCATCCGAGCCCCTGACAGAGGTGGCCTATATGGTAAACTCCATGCAGTCTGCCCTGGCCTCCGTGGAACGGATTTACGATATGCTGGATGAACCTGAGATATCACAGGAGCCAGCCCTTCCAGCCCTGGTGGAACGTGTACAGGGCAAAGTGGAATTCCGGAATGTGCGATTTGGTTATTCCCCGGACCGCATACTGATGAAGGATGTCAGCCTGTCTGTCAGGCCGGGCCAGAAAATCGCCATTGTGGGAAGCACCGGAGCCGGCAAGACCACCCTCATTAACCTGCTGATGCGGTTTTATGAGGTGAACGGAGGAAATATCCTGTTGGACGGCAAGGATATCCGGACCTTATCCAGGGCTAACCTTCGCAGCTGCTTCGGCATGGTTTTGCAGGATACCTGGCTTTTTGAAGGCACCATTGCAGAGAACATTGCCTATAGCAAGCCGGATGCTGCCCGGGAGGAAATCATTGCGGCTGCAAAGGCGGCCAGGGTGGATTTCTTTGTACGCACCATGCCGGCAGGCTATGATACGGTTCTGACCAATGATTCGGAACATATTTCTGTTGGCCAGAGGCAGCTTCTGACCATTGCCAGGGTGTTTCTGCTGAATCCGGCCGTACTGATTCTGGATGAAGCCACCTCCAGCGTGGATACCAGGACAGAAATGGAAATCGGCAGAGCCATGAAGGAGCTGATGAAGAACAGGACCAGCTTCGTGATTGCGCACCGGCTGTCCACCATTGTGGATGCGGACCTGATTCTTTTAATGCAGGATGGCACCATTGTTGAGCAGGGGAACCACCGTGAACTGCTGAGGGCAGAGGGCGCATATGCAGACCTTTATTACAGTCAGTTTGCATAGAGGGAAGTTATGGCTTGATGTATGGGACAAGGATGACGCATGGTGGGCTTGCGGTTTGCGGATTTAAAATGCAATACGATAAACGTGGTTTAAATATCCATATCCTCCCACCCATACACCTGTAACCGTATCATCCTCGCTGTCCAGATTAACATATATTCTGGAAACACAGTGTAAATTATACCCCTGTTCAAAGATATACTGGTTTTGCTTTGATGCGTACTTATATAAATAACAGGCCAGCGCGCCGGTGGAGGTACCGGTGGCTGATTCTTCATTAATGCCGTACAGCGGGGCGAAATTCCTGCATATTGCGGTCACGCCCCTGTCTTTTCCAGGGGAAAAGGCATGGATGCCGATGCATTCATTTTCCCTGCTTATTCTGGTGATGGCGGGGAAATCAGGGGCCATACTGCCGAGAACCACGGGATTAGTCACAGGAACCAGGATATCCTTTAGGCCGGTGGACACGATTTGCACCGGTAAGGTATGGTCAATGACGATTGAATCAAAGCACGCCTCTGCCTCTTTTCTGTCCAGCGTTTCATAGAACTGCGGCCTGTTCTGCTCCATGAGAATCAGGCCGCTTTCATCAACCTGTACCCTCAGGATTCCTGACTTTGTCTCTATGGTACAATCCTGTTTTTTCAGCAGCCCCAAATGCCGCAGCACAGTGAAGGCGGCGATTGTGGCATGGCCGCACAGCGGAATTTCCCCTTTGGATGTAAAGTATTCCAGTTTAAAATCATTGAATGTTGAAATACTGACAAAGACTGTCTCCGAATACCTCAGATAACCGGCTATTTCCGTTTTCTGTGCTTCAGTGAACCGCCTCCCAATTATCACACCTGCCTTATTTCCGCCTTTGTCATCTTTGCTGAACGCGCTTGCTACATAAGCATTAAATATCGTCATTTATCTCTCCCGTTAAAATGCAGATGGTCTCTTCAATCAGGTGACAGATTTTCTCAGATACGTATTTTTTCAGATACGGAACATAACCCTGTTTTTAAACTCCTGGGCCTTGCCGTCATTCCAGTCATGGACGGGTCTGTAATATCCCGCAATCCTGCTGTAAACATCCGCAGAGCCTCCGCAGTTGGGACAGATATCCTGTCTGCCGGGCAGATAGCCGCAGGTCTGGCAGATGGTGTAAACAGGAGACAATGTGAAACAGGGAATATGGTGTTCTGTAATCATGCTGCAAAGTATATCCCTTGCCTTTTTCCAGTCCTTCAGTTCCTGTTCCATGTATACATGGAACACGGTGCCTGTGGTATAAAGGGGCTGCAGGGCGTCCTGGTTCAGAAGGGCATCACGCAATGTGCCGTCATAGTCAGCCGGCAGCTTGGTGCTGTTTGTATAATAAGGCTTGTCCCCTTCATGACCGGCTGTCCTGATTCCGGGGAAACGCTCCCGGTCCAGTCTGGCGAACCGGAAGGTGGCTGACTCTGCGGGCGTTGCCTCCAGGCCGTAGAGATTACCGTATTCCTCCTGGTAACCAACCAGCTTTTCACGCATGTGGTTCAGGACAGAGACAGCAAATGCTTTTGTCTCTTCTGATTCCAGTCCGGCCTGCAGCCACGGGGCATTGAGTCCGGCTTCATTCATGCCGATGACGCCGATGGATGAAAAATGATTGTCAAAGTCCGTAAGATAGCAGGCTGTATAGGGATAAAGCCCATTCCTTAACAGGGTGGAAATCACCTTCCGCTTCGTGTCCAGGGACCGTGCAGCCAGGTCCGTCATCCGGTCCAGCCGTGTATAAAAGTCCCTTTCATCCTTTGACTGGTATGCAATCCGGGGAAGATTGACCGTAACCACGCCAACGGAGCCCGTATGCTCCCCGTATCCGAAAAAGCCGCCGGCTTTTTTCCGCAGCACATGGAAATCAGGCTGGATTCCATCATAGGTAGCCCTCACATCCTCGGGTTTCATACCGCTTCCCATGTAGTTGATGAAATAGGGTGTTCCGTAATGGGATGCAAGGGAAAACAACAGCCTGTTTTGTTCGGTATCCGACCAGTCATAGTCCTCTCCCATCCCATAGGCCGGAATGGGATACTGGAATCCCAGGCCATTGGCATCGCCTTCCAGCATGGTTTCCAGGAATGCCTTGTTCACCATGTCCATTTCCCTCTGGCATTCCCCATATGTAAACTCCATTCTCCTGCCTCCCACAATGGCCTTTTCATCCGCCATGTCACAGGGCACCTTCAGGTCCATGAAGATGTGGGAAAATGGAGCCTGCGTACCCCAGCGGCTGGGAGTGTTGACTCCGAAGACAAATGCCTCCATGCATTTTTTTACCTTGTCATAGGACAGGTTATCTGCCTTCACAAAGGGGGCAAGGTATGTGTCAAAGGACGAGAAGGACTGGGAGGCAGCCCACTCATTCTGCATGATTCCCAGAAAATTCACCATCTGGTTGCAGAGGGTGGCCAGGTGCTTGGCCGGGGATGCGGTAATCTTTCCGGTGATGCCGCCCAGACCGTCCAACAGGAGCTTCTTAAGGGACCATCCGCAGCTGTAGCTGGTCAGCATGGATAAATCATGGATATGGATGTCTCCGTTTACATGGGCATCGGAAATTTCCCTGTCATATACTTCCGTAAGCCAGTAATTGGCAGTCACTGCGCCGGAGTTGTTGAGAATCAGCCCGCCAACCGAATAGGTAATGGTGGAGTTTTCCTTCACACGCCAGTCTTCCACCTTTACATAGTTGTCCACCACGTCTTTATAGTCCAGAATGGTTTTATCTAAATTCCTGATTTTCTCCCGCTGCTTCCGGTACAGGATGTAGGCTTTGGCCGCATCGGTGTATCCGGATTCCTCCAAAACCTTTTCCACGCTGTCCTGGATATCCTCCACTGATATCCGGCTGTCTTTTATCTTTCCCTGGAAGTCGGAGGTGACCCTCAGGGACAATAGCTCAATGATATCATCCGTATATGATTTACCGGTTGCTTTAAAGGCTTTCTTGATAGCCAGTGTTATCTTTTCCAATTGGAATTCAACGGTTTCCCCGTCCCTTTTAGCCACTAAAAGCATGTTCTTGTCTCCTCCTCAATATGCGTGATTCGCTGCCGTACATACCGCAAAACAGATATATTCCATTATATCAAAGACATGGACATAAATACAGCATGAATTTTTATCCTATGACGGGTGCGGGATTAAGTAAATGGCGGCCATCTGGAGATAGTGTCCGGTCAGGCGGTAAAACGCCCGGATACCCCGTTGCTTTTACCGGCGGTTCGCTCCAGGTACAGGAACATTCCCAGGCAGAGTATAATCTGTACGAGGCTGGAGGCAGGGGTTCCCAGACCAATCTGAAACAGGGTTGCCCCCGCCATACGGCTGACTGCGTAAACAATGGGAATCCGCACCAGAAATGCGCCGATGATTCCCTGTATCATGACAAAAATTGTCTTTTCACAGCCATTGTAATAGCCGGTAAAACAGAACAGGAAAGGTGTCAGCAGACAATCCACTGCATATGCCTTCAGATAGCTGTGGGAAGCAGCTATTACATCCAGGTCCTTTGAAAACAGAGAGGACAGCAGGTCTCCGTGGAACAGGGTGATATACGACATGGCCAGCCCCACTGCAAATGCGGTTGCCACGCCATATCCCAATGCCTTCTTGGCCCTGCCAGGATTCCGCGCTCCCATGTTCTGGGCAACAAAGGCTGACATGGACTGCATGTAGGCGGAGGGAACAAGCATGATGAAGATACAGACCTTTTCTGCCACGCCCACGCCGGCAGAGAAGGTTACGCCAAAGGAATTGACAACGGTCTGTATCAGCAGGAAGGATACGCCCACTAAAAGCTCCTGCAATGCAACCGGAACTCCCAGTTTTAGCTCAGCTCCGATTATTTGCCCGTTGAACCGTATACAGTTCCCCGTAAATTCAAAGGGAAGCTCCTTTTTCAGTATGATTGAAAATGAGATTAACACGCTGATGGCCTGGGCTGCAACCGTGGCCAGGGCAGCGCCTGCTGTTCCCATGCCCAGTACGGCAACCAACAGCAAATCCCCGCCTATATTGATGACGCAGGCAATCATTACAGTCACCAAGGGCGTCCTGGAATCACCGATTCCGCGGAACACGGCCCCCAGCACATTATACGCAACAATGAAAAGGGAACCAGCGCCGCAAATCCTGATATAGGTTACGGTCTGTGAAAATGCCTCTTTGGGTGTGTGAAGAAGGCCGGCCAGCACCTCAGCTGCGCCTGTCATTATCACGGTCAGAATGACAGCAAATACGGAAAACAGGCAGATGCCGCTGCCGATTGCATGGCCTGCTTCCCTGGGCCTGCGCCTTCCAATCCGTTCCCCTACCAGGATGGTAATGCCCATGGATAAACCTGTTATGACCATAGTGATTGTCTGTAAAAGCATACTGCCCGTTGCCACACCTGATACATCGGCCGTGTCGGCAAACTGTCCGACTACCAGCAGGTCCACCCCGCCGTATAAGGCCTGTAAAAACAGCGTAAAAAGTACCGGAACAGCAAAACGGACAAGGGAAACCAGTATATTCCCTTCTGTCAAAGAATGTTTTTTTCCCATCATGTTTTTCCTCCTCTTTCATTCATATAAATCAGCTGTGCCCGGTGTCCATGCATGGTCTGCTGCAAAACAAAAAGAGCCGGATAAGGAGCAGATATTTCAATCTGCAGCCTTATCCGGCTCATCATTTCATCCGAATGATTTGCCCTCCGAGCAAGCATTATTTATTATAGCAGATAATGATTTCATGTCAAGGTTTTTTATTTGCTGCAACAATCGCTGTAACAATAAGGACGGTCATGGTTGCTGCAATAGTTCATGTCATGATTGAATTCCGCGAATGGCCTGAATCACCTCTTCCAGGGAAAGCCATTTATCCCATTCATACCCTGGCATGGCAGAGGCAGTGTCATAGACAGCCTGGAAAGCCTGATTGTATTCATCCCGGGACATCAGAATCCCCTCCCATTCATATTGATAGATGGGATTTCCTTCATCATCAAGCTGTACATTGGAATTATCTTCCGCCCCATAATATCCGGATGCAATCGGAACCAGGCGGCCGGATTCCATGCTGTACACAATATCGTAGTAGCTGTCCATATTTCCCTCTGAATTGCACAGAAGATTTCCGCGTTCAATATAAGAAAAATAAAGTCTGGACAGCTGTGTTTCATTGACAGCCCCGTCGGCGAAACTTACAATATTGCAGCCCGTTGCCTCGTCTATCCCGATTTCCACCAATTCCGGGATGGCATCGTCATTGATGTAAATCAGATTGTATCCGTGCCACTGACCGCTGTCCTGGGATTGGAGAAGGCTGATATAGGCCTGTTTCCAGCCGGAAACAGAATCCTGCGCCCCGCTCTTGCCTGCACCCAGGAATCCCAGGACAGACCTCACGGTCTTTTCAGCAAGGGCTGAATTGGCATTCTCTGATAACTCTCTCTCCAATGTAAAGCTGCCGTCAGTCTTTCCGCTGTAGATTCTCACCTCGGAACCACCGGTGCCTGTCTCTGGCCCGGATGCTGGTGAGTAACTGCATATGATGATAATATCATTGCAGCCGTCGTTGTTATAGTCGGGAAAAGAAACTGCCTCCACCTTATGAAACGTCTCATTGCTCCGTAAGTTGCCCTCGCACACGCCGTCCAGGATATACGCCGGTTTTCCGGCCTTTTTTATTTCAAACAGGACATCTGTCAGGGGATTCTTAGCCGGATCCGGTTCATAGGATGCAAATGTGACGCTGCCCAATGGTTCCAGGGTCACATCAAAGGTCTGGTCCTTAATCAGGATATATCCTGCCTTTCCATTGGCTGCATCAGACGGCTCCTCTGCGTTGTCCTCCTGCTGTGCGGCTGTCTGCGTGTCAGGCTGGGAGTTATTTTTTGTGTCAATCCTGATTTCCGGTTCCTCCCCGGTATTTTGGGTTTCAGTCTGCTCCGGGGGTTGTGACCGGGACGGGGCCTTTTGTCCGCAGGCCGTTAATGCACCGCACAGCGCTATGCATAGTAAAAGTGTTGTCAGTTTGTCAGGAATATGTCTCATATTTTTCACCTTCTGTTTTATATGTAGTTTTAAATGATTTATAATAAATCCTTCCTTAATTCTGTGAATTGCAGGAAGGGACGGGATGTGATACAATACCACACGGGGCATTTGACGGACCGTTTCGCAGCCTGTAAATAAAAATGTGTAAATAAAAAAGTATGTATTGGAGGCTTATATTTTATGAAAAAGTGGGAAACCATCAGAGAATTTATCATGATTACCTTTGCCACCGTCATTGTGGCGGCAGCCGTCTTTTTCTTTCTGATGCCGAGCCACGTATCAGTGGGAAGCATCTCCGGTCTGGCAATTGTTTTGGGAAACTTTGTTCCCCTCAAAATTTCAGCAATTACCTTTATCCTGAACATGCTTCTCCTGGTTTTGGGTTTTCTGCTCATTGGAAGGGAATTCGGTGCAAAGACGGTTTATACCTCGTTCCTTCTGCCTGTGGTCCTGGCTGCTTTTGAACTTATGTTTCCGGGAAATGCTTCCATTACCAATGATGCATTTCTGGATATGATTTGCTATATCTTTGTGGTTAGCATTGGACTGGCCATGCTGTTTAACAGGAATGCGTCATCCGGCGGACTGGATATTGTGGCAAAGCTGCTGAATAAATACCTGCATATGGAACTGGGCAAGGCTATGTCCATGTCCGGTATGTGTGTGGCGCTCTCCGCTGCCCTGGTTTATGACAAGAAAATCGTGGTGCTCAGCGTCCTTGGCACCTATCTGAACGGAATCGTCCTGGACCATTTTATCTTTGGCTTTAACATTAAAAAACGGGTATGCATCATTTCCCAGCGCGAGGAAGAAATCAGGGAGTTTATTCTGCATCACCTCCACAGCGGCGCCACGATTTACGAAGCAATAGGCGCTTACGACGGACAGCCAAAGAGGGAAATTATCACCATTGTGGATAAAAACGAATATGCAACCCTGATGAATTATGTCCTGAAAACAGATAAAAATGCTTTTGTCACCGTGTATACGGTAAATGAAATCATATACAGGCCCAAGCGTTAAAAGGAGCCGGCCAGATGACAGATATCAGCGAGAGCAGGCATTTGGCTGGTATTAATTCCAAATATACCTGCATTCAGGGTTCGTGCATTCGTATTTTGGCGGGGATAACCTGCTGAAGCTCAGATGTGGTTCCCTGAACAGGAATGCGGCCAGCGGATTTCCGCGTATGACCAGTTCACTGTCTGTTAAATTATGTATTTCCCTGCAGCCGCACTTTGGACAGCCGGGATACTGTCCGTTCCTGTCCCTTTCATAGACAGGGGCAAATGAATGAATCTCAAACACATCCCCCATATCCTCGTAAAAGGTATTTTCTGATAAAGGTGTTCAGTAGAATGTTTGACAAGGACATTCTGATTATCTCACGTTGAATTAAAAAAATCCAGCCCAATTTATTCCATTTTTTTGATTATTATCTTCTTGGTCTAAAAAAGGTCATATTTCCGGCCATGATGTTCAAAAAATTATTTATAAACTATTTTTGAACAAAACAGTTGACAAATAATGGTATATATGGTACCATCCAGGTGTTTAAAGCGTTCAACAAATATGATAATTATAAAATTTTGAACAATATAGCAAATGTACGGTTATACATATTCGGGTGAAATAGCAAAACCATAACTATTTAACCGCAGCTATATAAACCAGCCATAAAATCACCACAAATAACGGAGGAATGGTCTATGTCCGATTCACGCTTGTATAAACAATGGAAATCCAGATTTACATTCATGGCATTCGTAATCCCTGCCCTCTTTTTCCTTATACTGTTCTGGCTGCTTCCCATTGCAGCGTCCATTGGAATCAGTTTTACGGACTGGGATTACATGACCCCGGGGTTTCATGTGACCGGACTGGCCAACTATCAGGGACTGTTTCAAGATAAAGCTTTTTGGGAAGCCCTTGCCCATACTCTTGTGTTCGCCGCTAAGACTGTGATTCCAGTTCTGGCTCTGGGCCTTATGCTGGCTCTTCTGGTGTGGTCTGCCGGCCGGCATACCATTTATTCCCTTATTATCTTCTCCCCCTGGATTACGCCGGCTGTGGCTGTGTCCATTGTGTGGACCTGGATATTTGAACCGGATGCCGGGTTGGCCAACCAGCTGCTGCATATGCTGGGGCTGCCTGGTTCCGCCTGGCTGCACAGCTCCGCTACAGCCTTGTCCAGCGTGGCTCTTGTCACAGTATGGAAGAATCTGGGATATGTGATGCTGCTCTTTTCAGGCGCATTATCCAGGATGCCCTCAGAGCTGTCTGAAGCTGCTTCTGTTGACGGGGCGGGAAGTTTGCAGCGCTTTTTATACATTACTCTTCCGCTGCTGCGCCCGGCTGTATTGACAACAGGAATTATCATGACTGCGGATTCCCTGCGGGCCTATGACCAGATTCAAATTCTGACCCAGGGAGGACCGGCAGGCAGTACCAGGACCCTGCTCTACCTGTATTATCAGCTGGGGTTTGAGCAGTTTAATATGGGAAGGGCGGCTGCGGCCGTGGTCATCCTTATGGCTATAGGTCTGGGCCTGTCCCTGCTCCAGCTCCATATGAAGAAAAAGGAGGTATACTCATGATTACGGTTCCGCGTACCCTTCCAATGGTTCGTTCAGTCGTTGCCCATGTGCTGTTGGCATCAGTCTGCTGCTTTACCGTATTTCCCTTTTTGTGGATGGCTGTAAGTTCCCTTAAAACAAAGGCAGAGGTTATGGCGGCAGATACCTTCCTCCCCTCATCGCCCCAGTATGGGAATTACCTTGAAATTCTATTCCGTTCCCCCATTCCGCGTTACCTTGCCAACAGCCTGTTGGTGGCAGTCAGTGCAGTGGTTATCCAGGTCCTGTGCTGCTCCCTGTTTGCCTATGCAGTGACATTCATGAAAATCAGGGGGCGGAATATCCTGTTCCGGCTGGTTCTGTTCACTTATATGGTGCCAACCGCAGTGACCTATATCCCCTGTTATATCATCCTTTCCAGGTTAGGGCTATTAGACAGTTACCAGGGCCTTATCCTTTCCAATGGCATCAGCGTGCTGGGAATCTTTTTGCTCCGGCAGGCATTTGAGAGCGTTCCCATGGATACCATAGAGGCAGCCGGGATGGACGGAGCCGGTCATATTAAGATTCTCACAGGGATTATACTTCCCATGACGCGGCCCTCCTTTGTCACATTTATCCTGCTGTCCTTCATCAGTACATACAACAGCTATATGTGGCCGTCCCTGATAACGGATACTCCAAAGCTGAGTCTGGTATCCCAGGGGCTTAGGCGGTTCCTCTATGAGGGAGGCGCCTATGGAACCCAGTGGTCCCTGGTGATGGCCGCAGGAACGGTGACTGTAGTGCCTTTGCTGGTTTTATTTGCCGCTGCCTGGCCTCTGATTGTCAGGGGTATTACTGATTTGGGCTGCAAAGGTTAATCTGCGCGGCCGGGCATAAACCGTCAGTGGTAACCAGTTCATTATAAAGCATCCATACAGGAGGAATAAGATATGAATCAAAACAGGAATCAAAAGACGAACCGAATTGTGAATCAGATGAACCGCTGCCGGACAATCATCCATCAAAAGACATTGGCAGCAGCACTGCTGGCATCCGTTTTTTTCCTTCTTTCAGGCTGCGGGACCAATGCCCCGGCGGATACAGTCACAGACAGCGGCAGGGTCCGGGTTACATTCTGGTATTCAGGTGGAAAGACCGCAGCCAGGGTCATGGAGGAAATCATTGACAGCTTCAATCAGTCTCAGTCCAAATACACGGTGACCGGAATCCAGCAGGCTGATTACGATGAGACATACACCAAGCTGCAGGCTGGAATTGCGGGAAAGAATGCGGCGGATATCGCTCTTCTGGATTCGGATAAGGCGCGAAACCTTATGAAGAAGGAATTATTAGTCCGCCTGGACCGTTATACAGACCAGGATGATTCGTTTGATAAGGACAGCCTGATTCCCGTATTTCATAACCAGTGTCTTTGGGACGACGGGGCTTTGTATGCGATGCCTGCTTACGGCACCACACAGGTCATGTACTATAACAGGAGACTGTTTGAAACAGCAGGCATCCGGCCTGATTCCATTCAGACATGGGAGGACCTGGCTGAGGCGGCTGAAACCATACAACAGAGTACGGGAGGAAGCGCCTGTGGATGGGAACCTATGTGGGGGGAGGACAATCTGATTGACATGGCCCTCAGCAACGGAGGAACCATGCTCAGCGATGACAGCCGCACCGTGCTCATTAACTCGCCTCAGTGGATTGAAACCTGGGAAACAGTGCGGAAATGGATACATGAAGATGATATAATGGCTGTCCACTATGGCGGCCAGGGCTGGGAATACTGGTATGATACCATGGATGATGTGCTGCAGGACAAGGCAGGCGGGTACACCGGCTCCTCCGGCGACCAGGCTGATTTGGATTTCACTAAGGTGGGCGCCATGGAACAGCCTGGATTCGGAGATAATCCGGCTGCTCCTGTAGCCAGGGTGTTGCAGCTGGTGATGGTGGATACGGGAAAGGATAAGACAAAGGATGGGGCCTATATGTTCATGAAGTATTTTGCAGATGCGCCCCAACAGGCCAGGTGGTCCATGGCAACGGGATATATACCGGTCCGCCGGACCACCCTGGACATTCCGGAATACCAATCCTATACAGAGGAAAATCCCCAGGCCCTTGTTCCCCTGGCCCAGGCCATGCACGCGTCTCCTGACCCCATAGACCCAACTGGAGGTAAGATTTTCGACGCCCTGTCCATTGCGGCGGACAAGGTGGAGATTGAAAATGTGCCGGCGGCAGATGCCCTTAATGAAGCCGCCGAAACCGCGCAGGCTGCCTTGGATGAAACATATAAAAATGCAGAGGCTGTTCTGGATGAAGCTGCAAATAAAGCTGACCGGAAATGAGGGCTGCCATTGGCTGGATGCACCGGCTGTCCTGGCGGCAATGACAGGACATTCTACCTTCTGTGATGTTCAAAACACCTTCCGGAATCCTCACTGTCATTTCTCCTGCCACGGCCGAATCCATTGCGCAGGGGACCTTCTCCATGATGGCGGAAGGGTTCCCTGTGTCCGTGGCTTAAGATATATTCATGCATCTCCTTCATTTTCTCAAAGGTATATTCTGAGGCATGGTCCGGATCCAGCTGCCGTATGATTTCATCCTCAAGACGTTCCAGGAACTGCTTAAATTGCTGCTGTTCCTCCTCGGTGAAACAGCAAAACAGCTGTTCCGCGTCCCGGCTGTCCATTCCATCTGACTGTTCCACTGCTTTTTTGCCCTCTTCTGTCAGGATGATGTTCATGCTGCGCCTGTCCTGCTCAGAGGGAACCCGCTTTACATATCCCTTGCTCTCCAGCTTACGCAGCAGTTCACTCATAGACTGGGTGCTGATTCCCAGAAGATAGGACAATTCCTTGTGGCTGATTTCCGGCTTCAGCTTCAGGATGGCCAGTATTCTGCCCTGACCCTTATAAGGGCTTCCCAGGGGGCCGTTTTCCTTATAAGCCTCTGTCTGGTAACGGTGAAGCAGCATTCCGATATGGAAAAAATGTTCTGACAGCTGTTTGCCATGGTCCATATATGGTTCCTCCTGTTTTCTGATTTCTTAATCTGTGTATGGTTTCCTGCCTTGGTTTTATTCTGCCCGAGGTTCTTCCCGTCCTGCTATAAGGTCTGTGATATGAAGAATGGATTCAGGGCTTAAGTAATGTTCAACTCTGCAGGCATCCAGTTCTGCAACCTCTTCCGGTACGCCGATGCTGCACAGGAATTGCCGGAAGGTCTCATAGGAATGGCTGATTTTAGCCGCGATGCTGTATCCAGCTTCGGTCAGGTCTACCTCATGGTTGCTGTGGACCAGAATAAGCCCGTCAGCCGCCAGTTTGCCGAATGCAATGGAAACACTGGGCTTTTTTACGGAAAGAGAGGCAGCAACATCCGTGGCCCTTACATGTCCGTTTTTTTGCTTTAAGAACAGGATGGCTTTCAGATAGTTTTCTTTTGAGACAGTGATATTCATAATCGTAACCCTCTTCTGCTTATTTGTCCATATCTTTCATAATAATCTGTTCCATGCTCAGGGAAAAGGCGGGACTCAGTCCAATTTTCCGCAGTTCTTTTTCCAGCCGGTTCATGGACTGATTTACCTTATCCAGAGGACATTCCTGGTTAATGGTGATTTGCAGGGATACAATCCTGCTCTCAGGGCCGTAATCATGAAAGTCCATTTTTTTCAGGGTCAGGAAGTCCTTTTCTTTATCAAAGCGTTTCTGGATTTCCAGAAGCTGCTGCTGGGATATGCCTTCTCCAAGGAGCAGCATGTAGTGATTCAGAAATGCCTTCACCCCATCCTTCAGAATCAAAAGACTGATTATGATTCCCACTGCCCCGTCTGCAGAAATCCCGGACACTGTGTACAGAAATGCCGAGCCAACGGTCATCAGGGTCATCCTGATATCCGCCCATTCATTCTGTTCACAGGCTTTCAGAGCCATGGATTCCAGCTGCCGGTTCACGTGCTTTGTGTATGCGGATATCCCGTATTTTGCCAGGATGGACAGCGCGGATACCACATAAACCAAGGTGGGAAACGAACGGGCCGGTGGCTGAAGCATCCGCTGGATGGCTTCACGGAGCATGGCGGCGCCGGTCAGTATAATTGTTATAGCTATGATGAGTCCAAGCACATACTCTGTCCTGCCGTGTCCGTACGGATGGAGACTGTCCCCCTTTCTTCCGGCCAGGCGGAACCCCAGTACTACCATCAGGGATTGAATGGAATCCATTAGATTGTCAAAGCTTTCAGCCAGCACAGCTACATTTCCGCATAGGGTGCCGGTCAGGTATTTGCATATAAAAAGCAGAACATTTCCAAGGGCGGAAAAAAGACCGGTCTTCATCCCCAGGTTTTCCCTGGAAATGTTCTGTGTCAATGCCTGTTCCATAAAAATCAACTCCTCTCAACTGCGAATCAGTGAAATCAATTGTGTGCAACAAAATACATAAGGTACCTGATGTAAATATAGCAGGTACCTTATGTATTTGTCAACACTAATATTTTCCTGGCTTATTTACAATAATACCATATCTCCGTTCGTTCATTTATTGTGTTTTTGTCTGCGGGATTTGCGGTCCGAAAACATAAATAGTATCAGGGTGATGAATAAAAGACAGCCTGTTATTACTACGGCCACGGATTGTATGAAGGAAGAAAATTCGTAGTATTGCTCCATCTCCTCTCCTTCTATCCATCCGCTGTATAAATCAAGGGCATTTCCAAGGTATATGTCCTCCGGTACATCCCGGTCTGTTATGCGGTATGCCTTTTTTTCTTTTTCATTCAGAAAGCGGGCTGCCCCCTCGTCCCAGTAATAGCCCACGGGAAGCACCACCCTGCCTCTGGCAGGAATGCGGGTAATTGCATTGTCCACCAGGGCCCAGGTTCTGGAACCATCCTTAAATGTAATCAGGTAATACTGGGCATAGTCCGCATAGGGCCGCATCCAGAAGGTGGTCCACCAGCTCCGCGTAATGGCGGGCGCAGTGATTCCATAGGTACGGCTGCGGCTGCCGTAATAACCGCGCTGGGTGGAAGGCCGTGACCTGTGATTGATTTGTTTATATATGCCGGTTGCTTTAAACATGGATGCATCTGCTTCCCATGCTCCGATGTAGTTTTTCTGCAAATCCGCTGCTGACATCATGTATCCGGTTGGCTCCGTACAGGGGTAACCTGCCCGCTGCAATAAGCCGGAAGTACTCTCCTTGTCTCCTGTCAGCACTTCTTTTGCAGATACAGGTTTGGCAGACTGGTAAAGGATGCCTTCAAAATTCAGCCGCGGAGCAATGGTGAGCCAGAAAAAGAGCATAACAGCCTCTGCCAGAAGCACCCATAAAAGCCTGCATTCCTTTTTCTTTTTCATTTGCCCCATTCCTCCTGTCAGACCTTTTTAGGCATATCCGGAGACAGAAGGCTTATCCCTTTCCCTGCCGGATGGTATTTGTCATTCACATTATACCATATAATGAAAAGACCGGACATAAAAACCGAACCCAGCAGTGCCAAAGATGCGATACGCTGATGCCATATCACAATCACTGGCGCTGCAGGGTCCGGTTTCATTCATGCCGGGGTATCCCTTTTATAAATATGCATTTCAGAATTATCCTTCTATGGATATATATTTTTTCTCTTCTGCCAGGGGTTTTGTTTCCTTTTTCGGAATGGAAAGCCTCAGGATACCATGCCTGAATTCGCCCTTAATGTCCTCGTCGGTCACATCCTCGCCCACATAGAAGCTTCTCTCGCAGGCACCGGCATAGCGCTCCCGGCGTATATATCTGCCGCTGCCCTTATCCTGTTCATCTTTGTCCAATCCCTTGGAAGCGCAGATAGTCAGGTAGCCGTCTTTCAGGGATGCCTTGATTTCATCCTTCTTAAAGCCCGGCAAATCCATTTCCAGCTCATATGCTGTATCCGTTTCACGGATGTCGGTTTTCATCAGGTTTTTGCTTCTGCGGCCATATAATTTCTTTTCCAGTTTTTTCATATCCTTATCATCGAAAAATGGGTTCCTGAAAAATTCATCAAACATATCTTCACCAAACATACTGGGCATTAACATACATCATTCCTCCTTTGCTTTCTGTGCGGCTCCCGGAAATGATTCCGGGAGCCATGTATGTTCAGGTCATCAGCCATATATCTGCTAACCTTCAATTGCAATATACTTTTTCTCTTCCACGGCCGGTTTTGCTTCTTTCTTAGGAATCACCATCTTCAGGGTGCCGTCTTCGAATTTAGCCTTGATATCCTCCTGGGTCACTGCATCACCAACATAGAAGCTTCTGCTGCAGGAGCCGGAATAGCGCTCCCTGCGGATGTAGGTTCCGCCGGAATCCTTTTCATCCCTGGCGGAATCTGTGGTGGCCTGGATGGTCAGATATCCGTCCTTAAGTTCTGCCTTTACATCTTCCTTTCTGACGCCGGGCATGTTCATGGTTATCTCATAGCCGCTTTCCGTATCCTTGATATCTGTATTCATCATATCGAATGTCTTGCGGCTGCCGAATGAGTAATCAAAAAAGTCATCCAATAAATTTTCTCCAAAAATACTAGGCATCAACATATGTCATCTCTCCTTTATTTTATAATCTATGTGGTTGTTATATAGTGTACGGGAACTGGGTGGGGAGAAAGTCAGGAAGCATATGTCATTGCATCCCTTCTTTTCTTTCCTCTTCCTTTGTTCTATATGTAATATAACACGCATTGTTAGCAATGTCAATAGATGAGTGCTAATTTCACATTTTTTTCATAACTTCATAATTGCGTAAATTTTTCTTACGAAAAAGCTGTTTCACCCATCCTCACGGAATCTTTATATATACCTCATGATTTGGATATGGAATCTTTAGGCTGCCTGGTGCTACGATAAAGCCAGCAAAAGAACTGAAACACATGTGAAGGAGGTGTATTATATATGAATAAGGAATTCAGGCGTGATATGGCTGGTATGGGAATCATGTTTTTAATCATGCTGGGAGCAGTTGCGCTCCGCGCATATATCTGGCTGTAGTCTTATCTGTAATGAACGGATGCCATAGGGATTCAATGTTTTTTTCCTGTTTTTTCCTTAAGTCAGACCGAAAACATGAAATATTACAGGAAATCCAAAAATCTTACCATGGAAAAATCCATGCAGGACTCCTATACTTATAACAACACCATAAGACAAATCTGGCATGGAACAGAGCCAGTGATATGCAAAGGAGTGTAAGATTATGACAAGTATGTTAGTTAAGTTTGAACAGCCGGAACAGGTGGTGGATTTTGTAAATACACTGAGCCATTATGACTGTGATGCAGATATTAAGTATGGCAGCCGTATGGTAGATGCCAAGTCCGTTCTGGGGGTTCTCTATCTGGCGGTATCCCGTACCGTGGAACTGATACTCCACATTGATGAGGATGGCTCCGGGGACATAAAAAACAGACTTGCGAAATTTGCCGTATAAACAGAACCGAAATCAGAAAATCAGCCGGCTGTGCCAAAGCCGGCTGATTTTCTGATTATGGGTCCGGAACTATCTGCTCCAGTACAGTATCTCGCCGCCATACTCCATGGTCAGATACTGTGTGTTATCTTCCGATATAAGGTGAAGAGTCAGGCTGTTCTGACTGTCACCATGGTCTTCATAGGGTGTGATGGCGGCCGTTATGGTCCCGCCTGATTCTGCGGACACGTCTGCTTCCGAACACTGCCCCTCTCCGCCGACGCCTATGCCTATCAACTTAACATCCCTTTCATATATCTTAATTTTTACGAAGGGTAGTTTGGAATGACAATCCCTGGCATACCCCTGAACCAAACAAAAACGCAAATAGTTGACATAAAAATTTTATGTCAACTATAAAGGGGTTATGTCAACTCAACGGACATTTCCGGTCAGCCCATACGGTTCTGCTCCACAGCAGCATCTATTCAATGGGTGCCTGGTAAAATCCGCCATAAAAGTTTTCCGTTTTAATCATATTTACAATCACATGGGAATCCTGCTCCCGCATGAGATGTACGATGTCGTTTACCTCATAGGAGGACACCACGGTGTGAAGCAGGTACATTTTTTTATGGCTGTAACCGCCCACTGCATCCACGCAGGATATGCCATGCCTGTACTGTTTTACATACTGGTCTATGATTTCCTGCGCCTTGGTGGTGGTAATCTGCAATGTCACCCGCTCGTACCTGTGATGGAAGGCAGAGATGGCCTTGGTGGATACGAACTGGAACAGAATGGAATAGCCGGCATACAGCCATCCGAACATGTATCCGAAGATACAGAGTATCACACAGTTGCCTGCAAACACATATTCCCAGATAGACCGTCCTGTCTTATTGGATACATAGAGTGCAATAAAGTCCGTACCGCCTGTGGAGGCATTTCCTCTTAAAGCAATGGCAATGGACAGCCCGTACAGGAAACCGCCGAAGACCACATCCAGGAGCACATCG
This sequence comes from Clostridium sp. 1001271st1 H5, assembly GCF_005845215.1. Classification (GTDB taxonomy): domain Bacteria; phylum Bacillota; class Clostridia; order Lachnospirales; family Lachnospiraceae; genus Enterocloster. The sequence goes on along the minus strand of NZ_SPHO01000004.1, from coordinate 52,922 downwards.
TTAAACAGCGGTTCAAAGCTGCATATTTTAAGAAAAAAGCTGGCCATGAATACCTGAAGCATGGAATAAAAGGTAAAACGCATGCTGATGCTTTTGCTGCAGAGGATGGCCACCGGTATATTGAGGACCAGCATACCAAGGGAGGTGGAAATCGTATGTCCGTAGAGGGATGCAATCCTGTCTATCAGGATGGCCACTCCGGTAAATCCGCTGGACAAAAGGTTAGCCGGCCGTATAAAAGCCTGAATCACATAGGTCTGCAGCAGGGCGGACGCTGTCACGGCCAGGATGGTTATGAGCCTTCTCACCAGCATGTTCTTTTTGTATTTTGCTATCATGGCCCTATCTCCCTAACGCTCCAAGACTGTCCAGGAGCTGACGGACCAGGGCTTGTGACACCACATCATAACTGTTCTCATGGGGCGGCTCTGCAAAGCCGTAGGTCACTCCGTTGGAAGTGGTGGTAGGGTCTGTCATCCAGTCCTTGCAGGAGCTGTGGACCTGCCTTATTCCGGTTTCTTCCATGAGGTTCCTGGCATTGGAGACATTGATGCCGCTTCCGGCCAGAATCTCAATGCTGTTCCCATATGCTGACTGAAGGGCACCCAACAGTGCCTTTCCCTCCACCGCCTTTGGCTTTAACCCGCTGGTCAGCAGACGGTCGGTTCCCAGTTCTATCAGGGTTTCTATGGATTCATAGGGATTGGAGGTGCAGTCAAAGGCACGGTGAAAAACGGCTTCCTTTCCATGGCTGTGGATAATGGATATCATCCTTGCATTCCTCTCCCTGTCAATGGAGGCATCCTCCCTCAGACAGCCAAAGGCAATGCCGTCTGCGCCATGGCGCACCAGGTTTTCACACTCCCTGAGCATTACACTGAAATCCTCTTCGCCGTAACAAAATCCGCCGCCCCTGGGCCGGACCATGGCGATTACCTTTACATTGCAGTGCTCCTTCACAAGCTCCAGGGATGCCAGGGAAGGCGTAAGCCCGCCCATGTGCAGGGCGCAGTTCAGTTCAATCCGTCCGGCGCCTCCGGACGCTGCCTGTAAGGCGTCATAGTAGCTGCCGCAGCATATCTCCAACATATTAAAACCTCTCCTTCTTCCTGTCCGTCCTTACGTTACCTGCCAAAGACCTACAGCTGCGCCAGACGGTACAGGGCCAGTGCATATATTTTTGCGTTGGTTACCAGGTCATCCACGGTCATCCATTCATTGGGATTGTGGCTGATTCCCTTTTGTCCCGGAAAACTGGGGCCGAAGGGGACGATACCGGGCATGGCCTTGGCATAGGTGCCGCCGGTGGTGGTCACCGGAGTGCCGTCCATCCCCGTGACCCGCTCATAGCTGTCCTGCATGGCTTTTACCATAGGCGTATCCCTGGCAAATACCACAGGGTCATAGTTTTGTACCAGCTCTGCCTTCAGGCCGCTGTTCTCCGCCTTTTCCGTTATGGTTTTCATGATTTCCTGAATGGTGGTGCCTCCCGGATAGCTTAAGGTGGCGTCAAATGACACCCGGCCGTCTTTGTCCCCGCAGTCAGCATCTTCGCAGCAAACGTCTCCGCCGGGCCGTAATCCCAGCTTGTAACCGCGCATCTCCATCATACCATATTCTTCATGGTAGTAGTCAATACCCAATCGGTCGCCCGTATTTCCGGCACCGATAAAATAATTGTTTACAAAGTCGAAAAATGTCCCCAGGCGTTCCTTGGTGCCAAGGATGCGGACCACAGCCCTTCCCCGTTCGCTGTAAACCACAGGATATTTACAGTCCGGCGTAAATCCGTAAACAGGAGGTTTTTCTTTTGTCAGATAGTAGGAAAGGTCCTTAAATCCCGTTTCCTCGTCGCATCCGAAAATGATACGCACCGGATGCATGAGAGGAAGTCCCAGCGCCTTGACGGCAGCCAGCCCGTACAGGCAGGCCATAACAGGCCCTTTATTGTCCAATACTCCCCTGCTGTAAATGATTCCGTTTTCCATATGGCCGCTGAAAGGAGGTTCCTTCCAGCCCTCTCCTGCCGGCACCACATCCACATGCCCCATGGCGCAGACATAGTCTTCTCCCCTGCCATAGGAGGCATATCCGATGTATCCGTCCAGATTTATGGTTTCAAACCCCATCTCCCTGCTGATGGAGAGGGCCAGATCCAGGGCTTTCTTTACGCCCGGACCAAAGGGAGCCCCGTCCTGGGCCTCCCTTTCCACACTGTCAATGCGCACCATTTGGCGTACATGTTCAATTAACTGGTTCCGGTTTCCATCAATATAGTCCAGAAGCTTCCTGTCAATCTGATTTAGTTCATCCATATTTCTATTCCTCTATGGGCGCCATACGCGTCTTCATATAGTTTTCCATCCATTCATCCGATGCCTTTTCATAGGTGCAGCGTCCATCCTCCCCACGGCTCACCAGATACACGGTGGGCGCCAGGTCCTCTGTGACCACGGCAAAGGAGAAGCCGTCTATGTTGGTTGCCACGCCCCATTGGCCCTTTGGATTCATGGCTATCAGGGATAAATCCCCTGCCTCGCCCCTGCGCTCCCTAAGCTCTGCGTCCAGGCGGTTGACGGCTGTCTCGCAGGCTTCCTGGGGATGCATGCCCTCGCCCATAAGGCGGACGATTTCATAGGAGATACAGCCCTTCATCAGGTCCTCGCCCAGTCCGGTGGCGCTGGCCGCGCCCTTTTTGCTGTCAGCATAGAATCCGGAGCCGGATATGGGAGAGTCTCCTACCCTGCCCTTTTTCTTCATGAAAAGTCCGCTGGTGGAGGTGGCGGCCGTCATCTTGCCGGTCATGTCCAGGCAGGCCATACCAACGGTATCGTGGCCCGAGTAAGGCTTAAGCTTCTGGGAGGCAGCCTGGAGGGCTGCCTGGGCAGACATCTCCTTTAAACGCTTTCTGTAGTGGGCCCTGGCGCGGTCCGTCAGCATGTTCTTGCGCTCAAAGCCCTCCTTATGGGCAAATTTTTCAGCTCCCTCCGCCACCAGCAGGCTGTTGACCTTTTCATGGCTTAAGCGTCTGGCAATGGAAACAGGATTGGCAAAGTCTTTGATGGCCGCCACAGCGCCTATGTCCAGGGTATTGCCGTCCATAAAGGCGGCATCCATCTCCACTTCCATCTCCTCGTTGGGAAGCCCTCCGTAGCCAACGGATTTATAGTAAGGAAAATCCTCCACCTCCCGGATGGCAGACTCAATGGCGTCCCCTGCGTCCCCGCCGTCCTTCAGCATTTCGGCTCCCTTGGTGATTCCCTCCACTGCCATGCGCCAGGTTGCAATCATACCCCACATCCTACATATCCTCCTCTATCTGAAACAGAATTTATTTTCCAGTTCCTCAGTACTGCTGCCGTCAGCCAGTGCCTTTGCCAGCGTGCACATGTTCTTGAGCGCATCGTTCAGCCCCATGCCGCCCTTTTTCGGGGTTTCCACAATAGCCACCTTATCCTTGTAGGCAGCAATGGTGTCCTGGTTCTCAGCAGACATGGCTGCAAACGCCTTTGCCTTTGTGGTGGCGTTGATATCACAAGCAACCTTGGCGCACATACAGGCATAGTCAGCGTAGTTAAAGGCAGGACCGCACATGACCACATCCGGCTGCAGCTTGTTTACCATGGCGCAGAGCTTGCGGCTGACCTCCTCCGGGTCAGCCAGAAAGGTTCCGTTGCCGCAGCACAGGCAGGCTGTCACATGGCCGTCCACCTGTTTTAAGAAGGGCTCCATCATGACTGCGGGACCAATAGGTTCTTTTTTTCCTGTAAGCGGGACCATGGTATCATCTTTTGTTCCAAGACCAGACTGTATCTGGTCGTATATCATAATAATCTTCATTATCTTCACCTCATATTTGTTGTATCCCCACAGGGATTATCAGAGAATGGCCGGGCCGTTCAGGGCAGCCATCCTACAGGTCATCAAAGGAAAGGTCATCAAAATCAATGTCATCGTCATCGGATTTTTCAGATGCCTTGGCTTCGTCTTCCAGGTACTGCCTATCCATCATCTTAATGAACGGCATGTAGATAAATACGCCCATTATGAGCAGCAGCAGCTGGAGCACAGCTCCCTGCCAGCCCGTGGCCAGGAATCCGGATAATACCACAGGCATGGTCCATGGAATGGCGACGCCCGTGCAAAGGGGAACCAGGCCAATGCTCATGCAGAAATAAGAAATCACGATGTTGATGGTCGGCACCAGCATAAAAGGTATGAGAATCATTGGGTTCAGCACAATGGGAAGGCCGAACACAATGGGCTCATTGATGCCGAACACGCCGGGGATAAATGCCAGTTTGCCCAATTCCTTGATACGCTTGGAATGGCAGAATAAAAGCATTGCAATGAGCAGCGACAGCGTGGAACCGCATCCCCCGAAGGTTGCGAACAAATCCTGGAACTGCTGGGAAATGATGTTCGGCAGAGGCTGGCCTGCCTGGAAGGCAGCCAGGTTGTCGGCAGACAATGTCTGAAGGATGGGATTGAACACAGCGCCTACCACAGAACCGCCGTTCACTCCAAAGAACCAGAAGAAGTGAAGGAAAATATAAGCGATAACCATGGCCGGAAGCGTATTGCCCAGCTTTAAAAGGGGTGTCTGCAAAATGGTAAAGATAAAGTTGAAGGCGTTCTTATAAGGTGTCATTGCAAATACAATGTTCAGGATAAAGAACACCAGTATGGACACGCCGGCGGGAATCAGGGCTGAAAATGACTTTGATACCGTAGGAGGAACACCGTCAGGCATCTTGATGACCCAGCCTTTTTTATTAACCCACGCATAGATATGGACTGACAGGAAGGCCACGATGATTCCCACGAAGATGCCCTTGGAACCCACCCAGTTTAAGGGGATTCCGGTGACCGTGGAACCGCCGTCCACAAGAATCTCATAGGGCATAATGAGAAACCAGCTCACCAGGGCAATGGCTGCTCCGAAAAGCTTATCTACATTCATCTGCTCCGCAAAGGAATAACCGATGCCTATGACGGCCAGAACTGCCATGATGGAGAAGGTGGCGTCCGTGGGCTTGGAAAAATAGGAAGCCCAGTTATCTCCGAAAAACCGGGCCCAGAAATCGGTCCATCCCGGTATCGGGAAGTTGGCAATCAGCAGGAAGAAGGACCCTACGATTAAAAGCGGCATGGACAGCAGGAAGCCGTCACGGATGGCAATCAGATATTTATTTTTTCCGATTTTCTCTGCCAGAGGCATGAGTACGGACTCTAACTTTCTTAACATGATTCATGTTCCCCCATTTCAACTATGATTGTTTTAACGCAGCCGGTCACGGATATTGCGCCGGACCGTTATTTTGCTGATTTCATAAGCTTGATGGCTGATTTCAGCACTTTCTCACCGTTCATCATGCCGTAATCCGTCTGGTCAATCACCTGAATCGGGATGCCCTTGTCGCCGTACTTTTCCACGATTTCACCATAGCGGTATTTAACCTGGGGCCCTAAGAGAATTACGTCCGGATGCTTCTCGTCAATAATCTGGCCAATCTTCCCGTCCGGGAACGCCTCCACTTCGATGGGAAGGTCATGGGAATTGGCTACGCCCTGCATTTTGCTTGCCAGCATACTGGTGGACATTCCTGCGCTGCAAAATAAATATACTCGTTTCATGATTAAATCCTCCTTGATATCTATATAGTTTCCTTTTATTGTTCTTCTTTTATACGGACAGATAAATTACGGCATCTGCCCTTACCGGTTTTCCAGCTTTTTCTCCAGTACTGCAATCCGTTCATAGCTGGCTATCATCTCTTCCGCAATGATTTTGAAGGCTTCCGCGCTCATGAGCTGGTCCTCTGCATGGACCAGAATCAGTGAACCTCCGACCTGCTCTCCCTGGGCCTCCTTCTGAATCAGTTCAAAATGAGCCTCATGCCCCGCCAAGAACATTTCCTGGCCTGTCTTAATACATTCCCCTGCCCCTTCAAAGTCTCCCTGCTTTGCTTTCTGGATTGCTTCGATGTAACTGGAACGGGCACCTCCCACATTGGAGATAATCTTGAAGCAAATCATTTCTAATCCCTCTACCATTTTTGCTGCCTCCTTACTATTTTTCAAAAGAGAAAATGCAACAAAACCATTCTGTTTGCTGCATTTCTTATTAAGTTGCCTTAATTATAAGGCAGTTATTCACTTTTTTTCCTTAAAGGCATTTCCTAGCTGTTAGGAAATTCAACCCATTATTCTGTCAATAAATTCCTCATAGCTGCATGGAGCCACTAATTTTGCCAGCTCCTCCGGCTGGTTCACCACATTGGACACCCAGTCAAAGAAGATTTTTATCATCCTGGCATCCCCCTCGTTGATGGCAAAAAGCATGACCAGACGCACCTCGAAGGCGCCCCATTTTACCGGATTCTTAAGCTGTGCAACGGCAATGGTGGAGTTCCTGGCAAAGGCGCCAAAGGCATGGGGAATGGCAAAGGTGTTTACAAAGGAGGTGGGCGACATCTGCTCCCTCTTTAAGACAACCTCCGTGAATTCCGGCTCCACGATGCCCTCCTTTTCCAGGCCGGCGCACAGCATCCGGATGATATCCCCGGGCTGGTCCATGTCCACCTGGGTGTGATAATGCTCCTTCCGTATCAGGTTTCCGATATGGGAGGTGAATTCCAGCCGGAAGCCTTTCTTGTCCAGCCGGTTGATGGCCTGGAGGATTTTCGACTCTGTTTCCGAGTCCACGAACAGATTGATGGAGACTGTCTCCACATCCAGTCCGTGTTCCAGGGGAAAGGTGCTGAGGAGCAGGTCCGGGTCCAGGGCAGACACCTCGTCCTCCTCAAAATAGCCGAATACCTTTACCACCTCCATCCTCTCCCGGAACATATCGGAAATTTTCTTCACACACATGTCGGAGAAGGACTGGTTATGGGGCAGTATCATCACGGCCCTGTATTTCCGCACGGAATTCATGCGTTCACTGGCAGCGCCCAGGTGAAGGGCTATGTAACAGCTCTCCACATCCGATATGGGCCGTTCCAGCTTCTGCCCCAGAAATTCCAGCACATAAATGCCCATCTCAAATACAAGGGGATATTTGCGTTTGATTTCCTCCACAAACACATCCTCCATACGGACCTGGTTTTTGACCCGCTCAATGAGCCCGTGAACATGCATCTTAAGCCCTGCCATCAGGTCTGCGTCCTGCCTGAAATCCAGGCCGAACAGGGCATAGACCTGTTCCAGGGCCTCGGCCACCAGCTTCTTGGTATTCAGCCACTTTCCATTAAAATTCACGAAATCGCTGGTGTAGTTGGAAGCCCTTCTGCCCATGATGACCAGGGCAAACATGCCCACCTCGCCGTCGTGGACCGTTACGTGCAGCCGCCTGGAGATGCGGTCGAAGAAGGTCTGGGATATCTGGTACTCGATGGTTTCCTCCAGCCCCTGCATCCCCTCCTCCATATTGATATAATTGGCGCAGTTCATCCGCTCTATGCTGGTCCCGGCGTGGAGAATCAGCATGGGAAACATGGACTCATGAATGGAATAGTCATATTCCTCCAGCACATCCACAAAGATGTCCTTGACCTCAATCAGGTTAAAGCTCCGGTAGAGATGGGCCAGGGTGTTCAGGTTCAGGAAGTTTTCCTGCACCTCAGCAACCAGTAAATCCCGGTAGAAACGGCGTTTGCTGGCCTCATCCCCCTTTAAGGAGATACATTCCTTGTTCCGCACCAGCTTCAGGCCGCTGTAGGGCTCCAGCATCTTGCGTATGCGCTTTAAATCATTGTCAATGGAATAGCCGCTGACATAAATCTGGCTCTGGAGCATGGTCAGGTTCAGCTCCTTTACCTCAAAAAGCAGCTTTTGTATCATGTATGCACAGCGGGCGCCGGGGGTCTGGGGAATGTCCGCCTCCCTTGCATCAGCCCCGGACGCCAGGGCAGGCCGTGCGTCCTCGCACAGCCTGTATCCCTGACGCACATTGGACTCGATGGGCGGCGGGTCCGTGTGCTTATTAATGGCCTCCACATCGGAACGGATGGTCCGGTCCGACACCTGCAGAAGGCCGGCCAGCTGCCGGCTGGTCATCCAGTCCCCCCGCTCTGATAATATGGCAAGCAGCTGCTCCTGTCTTTTATTCTGCATGGTTAAAACTCCTTCTCTCTTCTGCCGTTTCTGTCATGGCAGCTTTTCAGGGTACAGACCCTGTATGCGATACAGCCTGTGCGGTTCAACCTTATACAATGCGGAATGCAAATACCTTCCAGGGCTCAACATAGTCCAGGAGCACGTGTTCATACTCCGGCAGATGGCCGATGACATTTTTGCGGCCGTCATTGGGCATTTCTTTTGTGACAATGTGGAGCTCTCCCTTATATTTCAGGTAGCCGTCGTTGAGTATGACCACATCGCCCTTTTTCAGGTCCCTGGTATTGGCGGCCGGAATGGTCCGGTCTGCAAACGTTACCCTGGGCCAGGTGGAGCGAATCATGTATTCACTCATATCGCCTCTCACCACATGTCTGGGCTCATAGTCCAGAATCTGCTGTTCTGTCTCTGTCAGCTCCTTTTCCAGTTCAATGCCAAAGGTAAGGATGCTGGGATTGACGGCCGCACAGACCTTCAGTTCCTCGTCCGCTGCATAGGCGTTGGCTATCAGCACATCATCCACCATTCCCGTTGCAAACATATGGCGCACCTGGAAATCCAGGGGCAGGCCGCGGTGCATTTCCAGGGTACAAAGCCCTTCATTTAAAGGCCATGGACCGTAAGCACCCGGGGCATTGCTGGATACGAACGCGGCCACTGTAAGGCCCAGTGATTTCATCTTTTCATTGCACCTGTTAAAGTGCTTCAGGCTCAGCCCGGTATAGGCCTGCGGATAAAAGTTATGGCAGGTAATCAGCTTTTCGCGGTCAGGATGGTGGTCCATGATATTTTCCACATACACCAGTTTGGTGCTGGCGTTCAGCTCTACCTTCAGGCCCTGGGGATTAAAGGTCATAAGGCTTTCCTTCATGCCGTCAAATCCCTCGTCCAGCCGGATGCCGTCCACATGCATTTCCTGGAACACGGACAAATCCTCATAGGAGATACCCAGCCTTGAAAATACAGCAGGGCTTACATCCGGAATGATTTCCATGCCGCAGTCATGGGCCTCGTCAGCCAGGCGGCGGAACTGTCCGATGATTTCCTCCCTGCTTTTTTCCCCAACGCTTAAAAGGCAGGTAAAAATCCTTTTATAACCCAGTTTACCTGCCTTTCTGATATACCCTATGTCCTGTTCTTCTGTTGAATACTCCGGATAAATAGAAATACCTAATCTTGCCATAATAATAACCCCTCTTTCCTGATTTGAACTGCAAAGCAGTTCTTTGACCTTAACTATAGACTGTCAAGAGGGGATTCGGCGGTAAATCCGTTTCCTAACAGCTAGGAAACGAACCAATTTTATGATGTCTGTCCGCCCTGCCTGTTTATAAAATAGTGCGCATGAGCCCCTGAAGGAAACCGGAAGCCTGGCCCTCATCGGGACCTTCCACCGTAAGCTCCAGGCTTTCTCCCTGGTGCACGCCCAGGCTCATGAGCGCAAGGACATTCTTGCAGTCCGCTGTACCCTTCTGGCTTTTAAGGGTTATCCGGCTCTCATAACCTGCGGCCGCCCTGCTCAGACTCATGGCATTGGTTGCATGAAGCCCCTGCTTGTCAGATACTACATATTTATAACTTATCATTTCATCATCACCCTTAATTTATTCTCCCCCCATTTTAACATAGTTAACTTTTCTTGACAACCAGGTGTGTGGACAGGTAGAATAGAAAAAGCCGCCCGGTACTCCGGCAGAGAGGAACCGCCGCAGGCACTGAACCGGAAAATAGTGATTAGAAAGGATAATTGGAATCTACATGAAATTACAGCGTCTTTTGAGCCTGACACGCCAGGCTCTTGATAAATACGGGCTTATTCAGGACGGGGACCGCATTGCCGTAGGAGTGTCAGGAGGAAAGGACAGCCTGGCCCTGCTCCACTCCCTTCATCATCTGAGAAGGTTCTACCCTAAAAAGTATGAGCTGTGCGCCATTACCGTGGATTTGGGACTGGGCAACATGGATTTGGAGCCGGTGGCAGCCATGTGCCGGGAATTTGAAATCCCATATGAAATCATCCGCACTGAAATCGGCCCAGTGCTTTTTGATATCCGCAAGGAAACCAATCCATGCTCCCTCTGCGCCAAGATGCGCAAAGGCGCCCTTAATGAGAAGGCCAAGGAGATGGGATGCAACAAGATTGCCTATGCCCATCACAGGGATGATGTGATTGAAACCATGATGATGTCACTGTTCTATGAGGGAAGATTTCACTCCTTCTCACCCTATACCTATCTGGACCGCATGGACCTGGCAGTCATCCGCCCCATGATTTTTGTCACGGAGGCAGATGTGATAGGGTTCCGGAACAAGTACCAGCTTCCGGTGTGCAAAAATCCATGCCCCATGGACGGGTACACGAAGCGGCAGTACATCAAGGACCTGATACGCCGGCTTCAGGAGGACAATCCCCATATAAAGGACTGCATGTTCCGGGCAATATTGGACGGCAATATAAAAGGATGGCCCCAGGCATTGAAATAATGCCTGAGGCCATCCTTTTCTTCCGAATCCGCACCGTCCTTATATGCCGGGACCGCCTTCGCCTGAACCGCCCTCAGCTGAACCGCCCTGGGCCTGTCCTGGACCGTTGTCCTGGTTTCCGGGACCCTGGCTTGTACTGCCGAACCCGGAATCAGAACCGGAGCCGGAGCCTGTGTCGGGCTTTTCCGTGTCAGGAGCCTTTGTGGGATGGCTGCCGGATGGCTTTTCAGAGCCGCTGCCGGGGCCGTCCACTCCCGGGCCCTGTTCCTCATCCGGATTTTTCGTACTCTCAGGAGCCTTTGTGGGTTTATCCGAGACGCCCGGGCCCACCTCTTCGGTTTCCTCTGTCTCCCCGGTGCTCTCCTGGGTGGTTTCCTCTGTCTCCATGGTACTCTCCTGGGTGGTTTCCTCCGGGGCAGCTGTCTCAGGCGGAGGTGTCTCTGCCGGGACATTCTGGGCCGGGGCCTTACCGCCTGAAGAGCCGCCGCCTGAGGAACCGCCTCCGGTGGGAGCTGCCTTACCCTCCTCATAAAGCCCTGTTTCTTCCGATATATGGGCGCTGATTTTCTTCACGGAAGAGGAGGGATGATAGGATGTTTCCTCTCCGTACAGGAACTGGTGGAGAAGGATTACATTGCTTTCCAGCGTGGCAGGCACCACACAGTCCATTCTACCGATTCTCATGGTCTGCCTGGAGAAGGGGAAACCAGCTGTTTCTCCGATGTGATACTTGCCAATATCCTTTGCCAGGGGAAGCACATCGTTGACGCCGACGCTGGTGGAAATTTCCTGTACCATGTAACCGGCCAGCGAGGTCAGAGTTGAGATATCAGCCTGCTTTGCCTTTGCCAGGGCAAGCTCAACTACCTTTCTCTGACGCTCCGTTCTCTGGAAATCCGTGTCCATGAGACGCAGACGGCTGTAGGCCACAGCCTGGACGCCGTCTAAGTGGTTCATTCCGGCCTGTTCCAGCTGATAGGAACCAATGCCGGTGGAATTGACGGTTTCCGTAATAAAACCGTTGATATACTTAAATTCCGCGGGCGTGATTTCCAGGTCAATGCCGCCCAGAATATTAATGGCTTCGGCTACTGCCTTCCAGTTAAAGGTGGCATAATCGTCAATCCTGATATCCAGGTTTTCTTCCAGGGCAGACACGGCCTGTTTATGTCCTCCCTTAAAATATGCCTCGTTGATTTTGTGATAGGTTCCCTCTGAATTGATTTTCAGGTATGTATCCCTGTAAACGCTGACAAGGCGGATTTCTCCGGTGGACCTGTCGATGCTGCATATCATCTGTACATCTGCCAGGGCGTTCTTGGTATTTCCGTCCCGGCTGTCCACGCCGAATACGGCTATGTTCCAATACCCGGTGGGTCTGTGAAGAAACAGCCATGCCCCATATCCAATGAGGGCAACCAGAAGGAGCAAAAGGATTCCCTTCCATCTGCTTTTTTTACGCCGTTTGGCCATTTGTCCCTGCTGTCTTTTTCCGGCGCGTCCCTGATTTCTTGAACCAGTCTGAGAAGTTCTGGCCCTGTCCTGATTGGAAGAAGATGCGCTTCTTGCCTGCCGGGATTTACCGCCCGGTGCCGGTGCCTGGCGTCTGCCGCCGGAGTGAACCTGGCGCCGCCCTTGGGGGGAACCGGCTGAACCGGAGGAAGACCTCAGACGGCCTGCCGGTACCGGAGGCTCGTCATCCAGATAGTCTTCCATGGGAAAATCAATCTGCCTGTCCCCTTCCATGTCATATTCTTCGCCGTAATAATACTCTTCGTCATAATCATTGCGGCCGTCATGGGGCTGTCCGGAGCCTCTTCGCTCCCCGGCAGGCTGCACAGGCCTCTGGTATGCCCGGCCGCCGCCCTGCCCTGCGCGGCCTCTTCTGGCACGTGCCCTCATGCGTTCCAGCTCATCATCATTTTCTCTGTTATTCATGATTCTACTCCTCTTTATCTAATTGGTTCCAATGCGTAAATTGGTTCCTGTACGGAATTTTATTCCAGAATACGCCGGTAACTCTCCCAGTCACCTGTAACGCTTCCCACTTCCACATTATTGGAGCTGCCTGTGGTTTCCTGGATACAGAGCATATTGCCCTCAGCTGTCCAGCCCAGAAATACCACCACATGGGCCATGGGATTGAGCCTGATACAGATATCCCCCGGCATCAGTTCATTCCTGGCAACAGGCGTGCCGCTGCCCAAAAGCGTGCTGGTGCTCTGAGCCCCCAGCCCTCTTCCCGTAACAGACCAATACACCCAGTTAATCCAGCCGGAACAATCCAGTCCCTTCAAAAGCCTGCCGTCCTCGTCAGGGACAGTCAGGGAGCCAAACCCATTGCCGGTATAACCGGGCGCCAACGGTTTTCCTCCCCAGTAGTAGGGAATCTTGCCCACGGAAGTGAGGGCATACCGCACAAAGTCCTTCCGCTGCCAGGTAAAGACTGTCTGCCTCCGAAGTGCCTTTGACCAGAGCCAGAACCGAGCCAGTCCACATGGCCCGGTTCACCAGCAGTATGTAATCACATTTTTTCATGTTGTGCGTCCTGTTATCATTCATAAAGCATATAGTTGCACCGTCCCCCATTATATCACACGGACAGGGGAATGAATAGAACAAAAGTCTTAAAGAATCTTTAAAATAGCTCCTGAAACAAGGGGGAATCGGGCCTGAAGCAGGGAGTATACCCGGGGCAGGAGGGGCGTCTCACCCAAAATATGGTTGACGCATAAAATAGAGTGAGCTATAATATTCACAATCTATCACAGGAGGGATAGGGACTCATAGCAAAGCTAAGCGCCATGCACCTTTTGCCGGGGACGTGAACAGCAGGAAGGCCTGCTGCCGGCGGAAAGGTTAACGAGGTGGAGAGAGAATCGAGGAATTCGGCGGGTGCTCTCCCATGCTGTCCGGGCGTGTCACATGCTGGAAAATATGCGGGTAACTGCAAAACAAAACCAGCGTGACCGGATGAATAACACCAGTTGAAATGAAAATGAAATCAATGAAAAATGGAATGTTGAAAACTGCCTGAAAAAGACAGCTTGGTTTTTTGTTGTCTTTTTCAGGAATGACAAATGCAGTTAAAATGACTGCAGCCAACAAAGAAAGGCAGAAAAATTATGTGCGGAATCATTGGATATACAGGTCCTCTGGAGGCAAAAGATGTGCTTCTGAAGGGCCTTGCAGGGCTGGAGTACAGAGGATATGACAGCGCAGGCATAGCTTACTTTAACCAGGATTCCCTGGTCAGAACCATTAAGAAGGTGGGAAAGGTGGCGGCCCTGAGTGAATGTGTAACGTCAACCGATGAAATATCCCACTGCGGAATCGGCCACACACGTTGGGCCACCCATGGAGGCGTCACGGATGCAAATGCCCATCCCCACAGCTTTGGTCAGGTAACCCTGATTCATAACGGTATCATTGAGAATTACCGCCAGCTCACCCAGGAATACGGACTGGAAGGCTGTCTTGTCTCCCAGACCGACAGCGAGGTGGCTGCGGCTGTCCTGGATGCAGCGTATAAGGAATGCAGCCAGGACCCTCTGAAGGCCATTGCCGCCTTTACAGGGAAGCTGGAAGGCTCCTACGGCTTTTGCATCCTTTTTGGTGACCGTCCCGGGGAAATCTACGCTGTAAGGAAGGTAAGCCCTCTTGTGGCCTCCTACACCCATTCAGGTGCCCTGGTGGCCTCAGACCTTACCGCCCTGATTTCCTATACCAGGGAGTACTTTGTGGTTCCGGAAGGCTGCATCGTGCGCATGACGCCATACAAAGTCCGTGTATATGATATGGACTTCAGCCGGGTGGAGCCGGAGGCATTGGAGGTCAGCTGGAACATGGATGCAGCCATGAAAAACGGATACCCTCATTTCATGCTGAAGGAAATCCACGAACAGCCGGAAGCCCTTAAGAATACCATACTTCCAAGGCTGGCGGACCGTCTGCCTGATTTTACAGCCGACAACATACCGGACCGCATATTTGCTGAGTGCTCCCAGGTGCGCATCATTGCCTGTGGCACTGCCATGCATGCAGGCATGGTGGCAAAAGCGCTGATGGAGCCCATGCTCCGGATTCCTGTTACCGTGTCCATTGCATCTGAATTCCGGTACGAGGACCCTCTGATTGATGCCGGCACCCTGGTCATAGTTATATCCCAGTCAGGGGAAACCATTGACACGCTGGCTGCCATGAATCTGGCCAAGAGCCTCGGCTCTCCCACCCTTTCCATTGTCAATGTAAAAGGCTCCACCATTGCCAGGGAAAGCGGCTATGTGTTTTACACCCATGCAGGCCCTGAGATTGCAGTTGCCAGCACAAAGGCGTATTCCGTGCAGCTGGCCGCGCTCTATATGATTGGCTGCCGCATGGCCCTGGTGCGCGGCGCATTCAGCAGGGAGGAGGCCAGGGAATTCATGACGGACCTGCTGGATGTGATACCTGCCATGGAGACTATGATTGGACAGTCTGAATTCATCCAGTCCTTTGTGCGCCACCTGATTCGTGAGAGGGACACCTTTTTTATCGGAAGGGGCCTGGATTATGCCTTTTCCCTGGAAGGAGCCCTGAAACTGAAGGAAATCTCCTATATCCATGCGGAGGCATATGCTGCCGGCGAATTAAAGCATGGGACCATTGCACTGATTTACGACAATGTGCCTGTCATTGCCATTGCCACCCAGGACCATGTGTTTGCCAAGACCATTTCCAATATCCGGGAGGTAAAGGCCAGAGGCGCTTACGTTATCCTTCTGGCCAAGAAGCAGTCTGTGGTGGAGGACGGGGTGGCTGACATGGAGCTTCGGATTCCCGACCTGGAAGACCGTTTCACCGTGTTCCCCATTGCAGTGGCCCTGCAGCTGATTGCCTACTATGCTTCCATCGGCAAGCACCTGGATGTGGACCAGCCCCGGAACCTGGCCAAATCCGTTACGGTGGAGTAACCGTCCATGGCTCTTCCTTTGCCGGGATAAATTACCGGAAGAAGGTTTTTTAGATGTGGTTTAGAGAAACATACGGTATCATACAACCATAACGGTTATTGCCAAGAGTACCGCATCAGAAAACAAAAGGAGATACGAACCATGAAAAAGAGGATTGCTTTATTACTAATTACAGGGATTTGCCTGGTAAATACGGTTCCCTGCTTTGCGTCACAGTCAGTGAAGGTCAGTGCTTCGGATTCCGGGCAAGCTCAATATACCACTCTCCCTGACAGGGATACCCTGCAAAAGGATGTGGGATTCAGGCCCAAGGCACCTCAAGAGCTGGCAGGCGGTTATCTGTTTGGCAGAGGGAGTATCACAGAATCATTTGATTTAGATACTGATGATTTACATTGACGTTAAAAGCAGATGCAGCAACACCGTCTAAACCCGGTATTGCTGCATCTGCTGTTTTACTTACTTATACTGCCGCTGCTCCATGCATGATGCCGGAGCTACTTCCGCTTTCTCCACTCCTGCTTCACTTTTGCAAAATTCAGGATGACATCCACTGCGCCCTCCGGCCCTGTGACGCTGCTGTTGAGGCATAAATCGTAGCTGCGCGGGTCGCTCCACTTCTTATTGGAGTAATAATTATAGTAGCTGGCGCGCTGTTTGTCTGTCTTAATCATGATGTCCTTTGCCTTGGAAGCATCCACCTTGTACAGGTCCTGAAGGCGTTTCAGCTTGTCGTCGTCATTGGCCGTGATGAATACGCTGACCACATTGGGGTAATCCTCCAGGGCGTAATCCGCACACCGGCCCACCATAACGCAGGAGGCCTCCTCTGCCAGCTTCTTGATGGTGTCAAACTGTGCCAGGAATATCTTATGGTTAATAGGCATATCGGAATATCCCGACGCCGTATACCCCATGGAATAGGAATCCATAACCAGTGAGTAGAGGAAACTGCTGGTGGGCCGTTCATCGTGTTTCTCAAACAGCTCCTCGCAAAGTCCGCTGTGTTTTGCAGCCATGGATAATAATTCCTTGTCGTAGCACTTAACGCCCATCTTTTCAGCCAGTAATTCGCCAATCATCTTGCCGCCGCTGCCACACTGCCTGCCAATCGTAATAATAAGATTATTTGTCATTCTACATTCCCCTTTCTGCACTGTCTGTCCTGTAGGTCAAAAGTCATATTTTATCTATTAAGTATTATAACTCAAAAATTCAGAAAAGTATATAGAAATGTACAAAAAAGTAAAAAATAGTATAAAGCTTTGCGACAAAAGTGACAACTTGTCCATTAAAGTATGTTTTTACTGCGCTTTTACATCCTGGTTCAGTTCAATGTACGGAGGAGTTTATCAAAGTATTCCGGCAGGGGAGCTGTGAATTCCATGTATTCACCTGTCCTGGGATGGATGAACCCCAGAACACCGGCATGAAGGGTCTGGCCGCAGAGTCCGCTTATGGGACACCTGGCGGGTCCGTACACAGCGTCCCCCAGGAGAGGATGGCGTATACTGGCCATGTGGACGCGTATCTGGTGGGTACGGCCTGTTTCCAGCCTGCACTCCACATGGGTGTACTGTCTGAACCGGTTCAGGACCCTGTAATGGGTTACGGCATCCTTGCCGTTCTGGTAGTTGATGCTCATCTTCTTGCGCTCCGCCGGATGGCGGCCAATGGGAGCATCCACAGTCCCATCATCCTCTGTAATAACGCCATGGACAATGGCCTGGTACCTGCGGGTAATGGAATGCTCCTTGAGCTGGGCGGCAATGGAGCTGTGTGCCATATCATTCTTGCATGCAATGATAACCCCTGTGGTATCCATATCGATTCGGTGCACAATACCCGGACGCATGACTCCGTTGATGCCGGACAGCTGGTCCCTGCAATGGTACATAAGGCCGTTTACAAGGGTATGGCTGTAATGTCCTGCTGCCGGGTGCACCACCATGCCCTTGGGTTTATTGATGAGGATGACATCCTGGTCCTCATAGAGGATGTCCAGGTCCATGGGCTCCGCGTCAATCTCCGGCTCCACGGCTTCCGGCACCTCCAGCTCAATCCGGTCCTCTTCCTCCACAATATAGCTTGCCTTCACGCCCTGGCCGTTAACCAGGACCTGCCCTGATTTAAGGAGCTTCTGGATGTAGGAGCGGCTTAAATCAGGGCAGGCTTCGGCAAGGTATTTATCGATACGCACATGGTCCTCCATATCCGTGGGATAAAATTCCTGTTTCAAAGGGATATGTCCTCCTGTCTGATGATATTGGTGATTTGTCTGGCAATGTTACTGCTGCTACGCCTGTTAATGTCTTTTAAATGAGAAACATGCCATGTCCTCGTCCTTGTAATAAAACATGATTAAAAACACAAGGCAGGCAGCTCCCACAGTGACATAACAGTCCGCCACATTGAAAATAGGAAAATTAATCAGTTTAAAATACAGAAAATCCACCACATATCCCTGGCTGACCCGGTCAATCATATTTCCCACAGCGCCTGCGCTTATCATCATCAGGCATACAGCCAGGGGGCGGTACCTGCCCTCCGGCGGCATCTTCCATATGAGATAAGCCACTGCGCCCAGCACAAGGACTGCAATGAGAAAGAAGAAGAGCTGCTTCTCCTGCATCATCCCGAATGCAGCGCCCCTGTTCTCCGAATAGTAGAACTCGAATACACCATTCCAGATGACAAAAGGCTTCTGCCCCTTTAAGGATTGGACGACCAGTCCCTTGGTCCACTGGTCCAGTCCCACCAGGATGACGAAGCCAATCAGGAAGCTGATAATCAGGGATTGCTTCTGTTTTGTCATTATGCCTGTCCTCCTATCACATCAAAGCCAGCCTTCATCTCATCTGCCGTGACAGTCTTGTCCACATAGGCCTGACCAATGGACTTAAGCAGGACAAAACGGATGACGCCGGCATCCATCTTTTTATCACTCCGGGTGGTCATAAGGACCTGTTCCCAGGCAAGACCCGGCGCTGCGGCAGGAATCCCGAAGGAAAGAAAGGTGTTTCTGATATCCTCTGCCTCTTCTGCAGTAATCATGCCCCTGAGCTGGGATATCCGAGCTGCCGCAATACAGCCCAGGCCCACGCAGTGGCCATGGTGCATGGTGAAATTCTCCAGCTTTTCAACTGCATGGCCCAGGGTATGGCCGAAGTTAAGAAGAGCCCTCTCCCCCTGTTCCGTGGGGTCCTGCTCCACCACATGCTTTTTAATCATACAGCTCCCGTAAACCATGGCCTGGCACAAATCCAGATTCCTGGCAGCAATGCCCTGGCGGTTTTCCTTCAGCCACTGGTAATACTCCCTGTTCTTAATCAGACCGTGCTTTACCACCTCCCCCATGCCGGAGGAAAACTGTTCCTCAGGAAGGGTTAAAAGGGTGCTCAGGTTTGCATAAACCAGCTTGGGCATGTGGAATGCGCCTACCATGTTCTTATAGGCGTCGAAATCCACGCCGGTCTTGCCGCCGATGCTGGAATCCACCTGGGAAAGCAGGGTGGTTGGAATCTGAATAAAGTCAATGCCCCTGAGGTAGGTGGCGGCTCCGAAACCGCACAAATCACCGACCACGCCTCCGCCCAAAGCAGCCAGCATATCCTTTCTGTCAAAATGCTCCAGAATCAGGTGCTCGTACAGATTCCGCACCGTGTCCAGGTGTTTGTTCTCCTCCCCGGCGGGGAAGGTAAAGACTGTAACAGCCTTGCAGCATCCGGACAGAATGGAGCGGACCTCCTCCAGATACAGAGGCGCCACATTGGAATCCGTTACAATACAAATCTTGTGTTCCTTAACAGGAAGGCGGGATACAGCCTCCTTTAATCCTTCAAAGGACTGGGCAAGCACAATATCGTAGATATCCTTCCCATCCCTGCATACATTTATCCTGTCAGCCATGCCGGTTTCCTCCTCGATATTTTATACAACAAATCGGCAGACACACCAGGTCTGCCGCATACTTGTCCCCCTGCGGGGACCTCTTTTTTCCTTGTAGATTACAGATGGATATTAAGTCCTGAGACATCCATGCCCATGGCGCTGCCTGCGGCCAGGATGTCCTGGAAATCCCCGGACAGTTCCACGGAATCAGGTGTTGCGATGAAGATATAATTGGATATCTTCTGCAGATTGCCGTTCATGGAATAGGTGGCTCCCGATGTAAAATCTATGATTCTCTGAGCCACTTCTGTATGTATACCCTCCATATTCAGTACCACTGCCTTGCCAGCCAGAAGGTAATCACAGATGTCTCTGGAATCCTCCATGGATGTGGGTTTAATCATCGTCACTTCCATGCTGCGTCTCATAGGTACTACTTTGGGATTGGATCTTCCTAAAAACCGGGGCTTGTCCTGCTCCTCTTCATCGTCATATTCCGTATTCTTCTTTGAGAACAGTCCCTTGCGCGGGGCCTCCTCTTCAAAGTCATCGTCCAGGTAGTAATCATCCTCTTCCTCATCAGGATTTAATCTCATGGTATCCATTAACTTACCTAACAGACTCATCTTACACTCTCCAATCTCTATATGCAGTGCTTACCGGGGAAAACACCTTATCGTGCACCGAAAATACCGGTGCCGACCCTGACCATGGTCGCTCCTTCTTCAATGGCAACCTCATAATCCCCAGTCATTCCCATTGAGAGCACACTCATAGTAACATTATCAATGTTTTTGCCACCTATGTCAACAGCAAATTCAAATAATTTTTTAAAAATTCCACGATTTTCCTCTGGATTATCTACAAAAGGCGCAATTGTCATAAGCCCTTTTATATGCACATGAGGGAAATCCTTAATCTGCATAATGGCGTCCTCCACCTCTTCCATAAGGAACCCGTATTTGCTCTCCTCCCGGGCCACATTGACCTCCAGAAGGATGTCAACATCCAGTCCCAGCTTTGCCGCATCTGTCTCAATCTGCCGGGCCAGGCGGATTGAATCCACGGAGTGAATCAGCACTGCCTTGTCAATGACCTGATGGACCTTGTTGCGCTGCAGATGTCCTATCATGTGCCAGCGGATATCTTCCGGAAGCTCCGGCTTTTTGTTCAGTATTTCCTGTACCTTGTTCTCACCAAAATCCCTGGCTCCCCCATCATATGCTTCCATAAGCATGGGAATGGGTTTTGTCTTGCTGACTGCGATGAGCGTCACTTCCTCAGGATTTCTCCCCGCCCTGCGGCAGGCATCTTCAATATGTTTTCTTACTTCTTCCAGCTGATTTTTTATCATATTGTTTTCCTCCCTTACTGGTACAGCAGCTGTCCTTCCTCCACCATGGAGGCATCCAGAACGATATGGTCGTACACGGACAAGCCGTATTTCATGTTCTTCCGCACAGTATAATATTCGCTGTTGGAATCCAGTATATCAATTTGTTTAAAAATAGTATAGCCCTTATTAATATTGTAAACACCCTTCAGGGAAGCAGTCCTTCCAATCTGGTAGCGGTCCGATGATTCGGGCCTGACCACGTAATCCCCTGCTTTAAAGCCGTTTTCTTCACCCATGTCCACGTAATAGAATTCATCGTCCGAATAGTAGACCGTTGTGGGAACGAATACAATGGATGTGCCGTTTTCCGTATAAACTTCCTTATAAAAACCATCCTCTGAGGAATCGCCGCCCTGGGTCATGTATTCCAGAGGTATGAGATAAAAGCTCTTGTCCGTTACCGCACTGACAGGAATCTTGAGACCGTCGGCCTTATCTACTTTTATCTCAAAATCCACAAAGCGGTCTGAGATAAACTGTTCCATATATTTTGAAAAATCCAGTTTTCCATAGGCAGCCCCGTCCTTTCCCGTAAAGGAGGAATAGGCGGCCGGTGTGCTGAGGGAATCGTCGCGGAACAGGACCCGCAAGGTGGTCTTGTCATTATAAAGGGCTGCATCCTCGTCGCTCAGCGGAAACACAATGGACCATTTTTCCGAGGTAACAATTTTATAGGCAGGGGAGCCGCTGTCAATCAGGTCCCCGGATTTATGTACTGTCTTTACGTAGGTGCTCCGGTCAAAATCAGCGGCATCCACGTCTGACGTTGTCATGGATTCAAAGGAATCAATGCCGTAGGATACCACGCCGGATACATCGGAGCGGACCTGCTCAAATACAGCCCCTGACTGCTCCGCCAGCTTGTCCAGCTGGTCCAGTGTGCTGAAACTGGAATACTCCATCACTGAGGCATCCAGGGAAATCCTGGCGTCGTAGATGGTCCCGAAATCCTGGTTCTGGAAGGACAGAACAAAGGATGTAAGCTGTTTTTTCAGGTCCGATAAGCTGTCATCGGAAAGGGATGTACCCTCCTCGGCGTTCTCTTTTAACAGCGCCTCCAGGTTTCCTGTCTCATCCAGGGAATAAATGCGGCTTCCCACGGAAGCACGCTTGCCTTCCCGCAGATAATAGTTGATATAGCCGGAACGGTCTGCTGTCCGCACCTGCTCCTCACGGAGAATCAGACCGTTGTAGATTCGGTTGTTGACAATTCCGCCGGCCACCACCTCATAGAACTGAATCTTCTCCCGCTTCAGGTACGTATAGACGCTGAAAACCAGGTATATAAATATGATAAAGAAGATAATCATTCCCACGTTGATGTTGAGAGGCCTGCGGTAACGTATAACTTTTTTGTTTTTCTTTTTGGCCATGAAACCAGGCCTCCTTTTACAAAATACACATCACTTCACAAAAAGCTGCCCTCCATACCAGGCATTTTAATCCCAGCAGGTTGGCAGCCCATAAGTCCTGTCTGTATTTTATCACAGAAAATGTATCATTACAATGAAATAATCACATCGCCCTTGGCACACTCAGGAAGCTCCGCAGCGTCCATGGAAATACTTAACACAAAGGTTATATGGTACTTTTCACCGATATTTTTCAATGTCATATATGTATCAGAAATGTCGGCTCCCTCCAGGCATGACAGCTTTAAAAAGCTATCCAGGTACATGGTCTCCAAATCGTGGTCCTGGGAGATAATACCGCAGATAAATCCTAAAAATCCATCGCTGTTTGTAAGTGGGAATTCATTGACATTAATGAGACGAATCTTGTTGTTTAATTCATACATATGCTGGGCACTCTTATCCAGATATACGACAGTGCCGTTGGCCCCCTTGATTGCTGCATTGGCCATATCTAACAGATGTTTGGTCTTACCTTTACCTTTTTTTCCTGCAATAATCTGAACCATACCAATCTCCTCCTTGAGTTATATATGTTGTATAAAAAATCAATTAAGATTACTCTAATTATAGTATAAATTCATAGAAAGCGCAATCACTATTTGACGATTTTAGAAATTATATTTGTCATATTATCATATAGGCCGGAACGGCTGTCTGATTTCAGTACAACAGATATATATTCTTTATCATCCCGGTCCCTGGTAGCCATGATGAGACAATAGCCGGCTGCCTGGGTAGTGCCTGTCTTTCCCCCGAATACGGTCAGGCCGTCCGGTGTCTCCCGCTCCCTTGTCATGAACCAGTTTCCGCCCTTCCATGTCTTGGTGACGGCCTGGCTGTCCTTGTCATGGTAGTTGGCCGTGTAGGACGTGGTCCCCACAATCTGCCGGAAAACCGGATATTTAAGAGCCTCATTGAAAATAAGGTACAGGTCGTAGGCCGTGGTATAATGGTCCGGATTGTTGAGCCCGTGAGGGTTCACAAAGTGAGTTCCGGTTGCTCCCAGACTGGCAGCCTCCTGGTTCATCATGTCTGCAAACTTATCAATGCTGCCCGCAATATGCACTGCAATGGCAGCGCCTGCATCATTGCCCGAAGGAAGCATGAGCCCGTATAAAAGCTGTTCCAGTGTCAGGGTATCGCCCGGTTCAATACCGCACAGGGTGGCCCCGGATTCCGTGATGACAGCATCATCCGTCACAACCACCCGGGAGTTTAAATCGCCGTTTTTAATGGCCACAAGAGCCGTCATCACCTTGGTGATGCTGGCCGGATACAGCCGTTCAAAGGCTTCCTTGCTGTAGAGTGTTTCCCTGTCACTGACATCAAAAAGGGCAGCTGCCTCCGATGTCACATAATTGCTGTCAAAGCTGCCTTCATCCTCTACCACACATAAATCCGAAGCAAAACCGTCTGCATAGCGCACGGTCCGGGACAGGCTGTCCTCCATGACCGGGATTCGTTCTTCCAGGCTGTAAGGTTCCTTAATACCTGAAAGACAGCCCGTAGTGGAAAGGGCGACAGCCCCCAGAAGAAGCGCGCACAGAAAGCTGCGCGTCCGTACTGCCTTCATTACCTGACTACCTCTCGCCATTCCATATCGCCTCTGTCAAGCGCCTTGATGAGCAGCTCGGCAGACGCCAGGTTGGTGGCAAGGGGGATATTGTAGATATCACACAGGCGGACCACATCGTTTACATCCGGCTCATGTGATTTCGGATTCTGCGGGTCACGCAAAAAGATGACCAAATCCATTTCATTGTGCTCTATCTGAGCCGCCATCTGCTGCATGCCGCCCAGATGTCCGGCCAGATATTTGTGGATGTTAAGATTAGCCACCTCTTCAATCAGACGGCCTGTGGTGCCTGTTGCATACAGTGTGTTCTTGCTGAGAATTCCTCTGTATGCGATGCAGAAGTTCTGCATAAGTTTCTTTTTTGCGTCATGTGCAATCAAACCAATTGTCATATTAAATTAACCCTCCTTGGATTAGATATGTCTTGTTTCTCTCTGAAGCCCCACATTGAGCACCAGCCCTATTCCCATGAAGATACTGATTAAAGAGCTGCTTCCGAAACTGATGAACGGAAGCGGAAGCCCTGTATTGGGAAAGATACCTGTGGCAACAGCGATGTTGGCAAATGCCTGGAACGCAATCAGTGTTGCCATGCCCACACAGATGAGGCGGCCGGATAAATCCCTGGCCCTTGCAGCCATCATAAGACATTCATAAATTATCAATAAAAATAAGGCGATAACCACCACACAGCCTATAAATCCCAGTTCCTCGCCAATCACGGCAAAAATGAAGTCTGTCTGCTCCTCTGACAGGAAATTACCGTTCTTGACAGAGGCTATGGTGGTATTAAAAAGCCCTTTACCCTTTAACTGGCCTGAACCGATGGCAATGATGGAATTGTTCTGCTGATAACGGGCCTCTCCATACTGGTCAGGATAGAACCAGGCCAGGATACGTCCTGCCTGATAATCCTTTATGAATGGAATCATACCGTGAAGCAGCAGGTAGACAAAGGTGGCCATTACGGGTATGGTAACAGCCAGGGTTCCTGCAATCCACTTATAGCTTATGCCGCTTGCAAATACGATTCCCAGTACCATTACCATAATCACAAGACAGGTAGACAGATTCGGCTGTTCAAATATCAGCGCTGCCGGTATGGCAAACAGCAGGGCTGCTATGGCCACGGTGCTGACCTGGTTAATCTTTTCCTGGTATTTCATGAAATACCAGGAAAAGGTTATAATAAGGCCAATCTTGACAAATTCCGATGGCTGGAGCTGGCCGATGCCGGGAACTTCAATCCACCGCCTGGCGTTGTTCACCACATTGCCCCAAATCAGTACGGCCACAAGGCTTGAAATACACAGGCCGTATATAAGGGTACTGAAATTCAGGATTTTGTGGTAATCCACCAGGGAAAGACCAATGGCCACAGCCAGTCCTATGAACACTCCTAAAAGCTGCTTGTTGACCGCATCTGCGTTCATATTCGTTGCGCTGCGTATAACCAGCACACCGATGACGTTGAGTACAATCATATAAAATATCAGCCGAAAATTAAAATGTCTGAAATCATAATCCAAAAACATATTTAATAAAGCCCCTTGTTCGATATGGAACGAATCGGTATGTTGGCATGAAGCACAGGCAGTGCCTGACAGCCGCCCTTTTGGGGACCGCTGTCCGTATCCATCTGTATCTGGACTTTGTCCTTTTCTATCTCCATATATTTGGAAATGGCGTGTATCACGTCATCTTTTATCATCAGTATCATCTCCGGTGAGCAGCCTGCCTTATCGGATACCAGCAAAAGCTTTAGCCGCATCTTAGCTGTCTCTCCGGAACGCCTGGTTTGAAATCCCTGGAACCATCTCACCTTGACACCATCCCTTCTATGCTCTCTTAAGTATTCCGCGCAGCCTGGCAAAAAAGGTTTCCGTCTCACCGGGATTTGTCATAGGTATGCTCTCTCCCAGTATCCTGCGGCAGATATCAAGATAAGCCTGTCCGGCCGTAGAGCCCAGACCCACCAGAGGTTCTCCCTGGTTGGTGGAAATGACGATGTTCTCGTCATCGGGCACTGCTCCGATGATGTTTACTGCCAGAATGTCCGTCACATCGCTTAAGGACATCATGTCGCCCCTGCGGACCATGTCGGCCCGTATCCGGTTGACAATCAGGTCAATCTCGTCTATCTCCGCATGTTCCAGAAGACCGATGATACGGTCCGCGTCGCGGATGGCCGAGACTTCCGGCGTCGTGACTACCAGTGCCCTGTCAGCACCGGCTATGGCATTGTAAAATCCCTGCTCAATGCCTGCAGGACAATCTAACAGTATGTAGTCAAATTCTTCCCTCAGGTCATCAACCAGCTTTATCATCTGCTCCGGATTCACGGATGTCTTGTCCCGTGTCTGGGCCGAAGGCAGAAGGTATAGGTTTGGGTATCTTTTGTCTCTTATCAGGGCCTGCTTCATACGGCAGTTGCCTTCCACCACGTCTACAAGATTGTAGACAATGCGGTTTTCCAGTCCCATGACCACGTCCAGGTTGCGCAGGCCGATATCTGTATCAATCAGCACTACCCGCTTACCCAGGATAGCCAGTCCTGTTCCCACATTGGCAGAAGTAGTCGTTTTGCCTACCCCGCCTTTTCCAGAAGTAATCACAATGACCTCGCTCATGATGAAATCCTCCTGAAAATTACTTTACCTTCCTATTGTACATTAAATTTCGTAAATTTACCAGTATTTTTTTGGCATTAAGCAAAATTTAACATATTGTTTAGGAATGACTTTTTTAAAGACCGCATAACAATGGCCCCATCTTCCACCAGGGCTATCATGGGTCCCCGCCCCAGACGCTTGTTTCTCTCGTTGAAACGGCTGCTCAAATCCCCAATGCGAATCTGCAGGGGAGCCATGTCAAGGGCCATGACAACGGCCTGGGGATTGCCGGACACGCCGGCTGTCACCGTACCTTTTAATTCACCCAGTACAATGACATTGCCCTTGGCCGTGACCCTGGCCCCGTGGTCCACACTGCCTATGACCACGATGCTGGCCTCGGATTCCAGGCAGTCCCCTCTCTTCAGCGTACCCCGGTAGAACTGCCCTGTCTGGGAGTTCAGCTCCATCAGCTTATCGTTCAGTGCTTTTTCACAGCGTTCAATCCGCTCCGCATCTGTGTCCAGAAGACAGAGAACCTCAATCTGTGAATTCTTCGTAATCGTATCGACAATTGCAAATTCCTGGGCCGCAGTCAGTTCCCGGCCCTCCAGGGTCAGGGTCATCTGGACAGAGCCCCAGAAACGGGCGCTCTCCCTGAACTTCTTCCCGATGGCCTCCAAAAGCTCGCCAAAGGGCAGGTCAGGGTCCAGAATGACAGTCATTCCTGCCTTGCTGCTCTTAATTACAACTGCATTGTGCATACAATCACCTCTTTTGCTGGTTTAGTCACCAATATTTACATTTGATACACCTAAGGCACCGGAGTTTTCTATCTGCTCCAGGGTGGTATATTTATAATAATACTCGTAAACCTTTTTGCCAAGGGTTGCAGCGTTGGTTCCTGCATAACCGTACGGAATATTTACAGTCACGGCAATTTCCGGATGGCTGTAGGGCGCAAAGGATACGAAGAAGGCATGGTTGGAACGGCTCTTGTCCTCCTGGGCCGTACCTGTCTTGCCTGCCACCTCCACCGGGAGGTCTGAGAATATTTTCTTGGCGGAGCTGTCCGTGATAACACGGCGCATACCTGTCTGGACCGCGTCCCAGGTGCTGTCAGCCGCATCCACATGGGAGCTTACGGCAGGGGTATAGTCCTTAATCAGGTTTCCGTCAGAGTCGGTAAGTTTATCCAAAAGACTCAGCTCAAATACATTTCCACGGTTGGCAAGGGCTGCCACATAGCGGGAAAGCTGGACATTGGTGTAGGAATGGGTGCCCTGTCCCATGGCGGAACGCTCCGGGTCCTCCGATGAAATCTGGGGCTCGTTTTCGGAAATCTCCACCCCTGAGGTGTGGTCCAGACCAAAAAGGGTGGCGTATTTGCGCAGGGTGGCAAGGCCCTGGTCCGGCGAATAGGTGCCGTCCGGCTTCATGCAGAGCCTGTGGGCCAGTTCGGCAAAGAAGTAGTTACAGGAATTCTGTATGCCTTCTTCGATGTTTTCGCTGTTGTGGCGGCCTGGCCAAATCCAGCACTTGATGGGCTTGGAAATCTGGTCGTATATACCTGTGCACTCAATGGTGTCCTGGAGGCCAATCACGCCCTCTTCCAGGGCAGCCACAGCCGTGATGGGCTTAAAGGTGGAGCCTGGGGCCTTCTGCGCTTGGGTGGCGTTGTTATAAAGAGGCCTGGACATATCGTCCTGGAGCTGGCTGAAATACGCTGCGTCCACGCTGCCTGACATCAGGTTATTGTCATAGCTGGGATATGTGACCAGCGCCCGCACCTCTCCTGTCTTTACGTCCGTCACCACCACGCCGGCCGTACATGGGTCCAGGGCCAGCTGCGCCGGGGTCAGTTCCAGGTTGGATATCTTTTCCTTGATAAACTGGTAGGTGTAGGTGGAGTCCCCCATCTGGAGGGCTGCTATGGCCTGGGCATCATAGTTTAAGACGCCCTGGGCATAAAGGGCCAGACAGAGCTCGCGGCCTGTTATGACCTCGTCATTAATCAGGTAGCGGAACATGCGTTTCGTAAATTTGTTGTCATTGCGCAGGGACTCAATGACATGGTCCACCAGCTGGGCAAATATATCGTCGGCATCTGAATACTTGCTGGTCACATCCAGGCGGGTGGTGTCTACCCAGCTGCCTGCGATGCCGCTGTAGATATAGTCCCTCAGGCTGATGGTGCCTTCCTTCCACGCCTGGTATTCCGGCGAGGACTGGTCAATCTTATCCTTCTGTATGATTCCCACGGAACCATCGGACAGATAAGAATAGATATAGTTCATATAGGTGGCCATATCCTTGGGCAGGTCGTTCATGGCCAGGGCATGGGAACTGAGAAGCTCGTTGCGTATGGCTGCCAGTATCTGTTCCCTGGAAGATTCGTATTTGCTGTAAATCTGCTTTTCAATGTCGGACGCCCCTTCCTGGGACATGTCCATCAGGGACAGCACATTGTTGTTAATCAGCTGGTAATAGGCATCCTTCACAGGGATGGGAATTTTGGAAGGGTCGTAGGTTTTATCAGGGTCCAAATCATCGTACTGGAGATGGTAGCTGATAATACCGGCCAGCTGCTGCTCAATCAGCTTGTAAATGGCAATCTGTAAATCCCTGTCAATGGTCAGGTACACATCATCTCCTGCCTTGGCATCTGTTTTCTCGATGATTTCCCGGGGACGTCCCATGTTGTCCACGTACATCCTGGAATAGCCCTTTTCTCCCTGAAGCTCCAGCTCCATGGATTTCTCGATTCCGATACGGCCCACTATGTCGTTGAGGTCGTATTTGTCCGGGGCATCCTCCGGCAGGCCGGCAGCCTCATCAGACTGGTGCCACTGCTCGTTCAGGGCGGACAGCTGGTCCTCCTGGACCTTGCCTGTATAGCCGATGATGGGGGCGAAATAGATGCTGTCCTCATATTTGCGTACATAGGACTGCTCCACTGCAACGCCTTTCAGGTCAGCGGCGTTTTCATTGATTTCCACCATGGTGTCCATGCTGATGTTGGTGGCAACTGTGGTTGTCTCGTATTTCTGGTATTCGGTCAGCTTCATGGTATAGATGATGTTAATCATATCCAGGGCAATGTTATCCGGTATGACCAGGGGATTGCCCTTTTCGTCCTTCATCTTGTCCAGCTCATAATCCACCTTCTTGCGCTCAAAGGCTTCCCTGGCCGTGATGTTGGTGGGATGCTTGCCTTTGGGGTCGTTGAGGCCGCTGGTGGAAGAAAGACCGTAAAA
This sequence comes from Clostridium sp. 1001271st1 H5, assembly GCF_005845215.1. Lineage (GTDB taxonomy): Bacteria > Bacillota > Clostridia > Lachnospirales > Lachnospiraceae > Enterocloster. The sequence goes on along the minus strand of NZ_SPHO01000004.1, from coordinate 23,218 downwards.
GTTCAGAAAGAAACGTGTCCTGGCTGAATCCGAGCTGGATGTATAAAACATCTCCCCGTTCTGGTCCAGCGCCACCTCGAACTTTCCCTCCACTGTCTCGCCCCGGCGGTCCAGTATACGCACCAGATGATACAGCATCTGGTTGCGGGAGGCCGGACGAGGGTAATCTCCTAAATCCTGTATGGTAACGGAATAAGCCAGCTCGTTGTAAGCCAGCCGGTTGCCGTTCCTGTCATAGATATTGCCCCTGGAACCCGGTGTTGTGACGCTCTTTTCCGTCCTCTGCATATAGGTTTCCTGGTATCCGCTTCCGTCCAGTATCTGCATCTGGAACAGCTTGCCCAGAAGTCCTGCGAACATAACGGTAAATATCACGGAAAGGGCAAAGAGCCGTGAGCTGAACAGTTTCTTGAAAAATTCTTTTACTATCTCTAACAGTTCGTCAAACAAGTTTTGTGTCTCTCCTTTTTCCTATATCCTCCACACGTCTGCTGGCGGAAAGGAACAGCCTGTAAATCAAAAGGGTGGTAACTGCGGTGAATATAATCTCCGGAAGCATGATATTCCTGAAATAATATGGAAGATTCAGTCGTCCGCGGATTAAGAAACGGAAAACATATATATACATGCTGTACCAGATTCCGTTGATGATGCTGAGTATCAGCGGAAGGGTGATGTAGTCTTCGTAATAGTACTTGGTAAAAATACCGTTGGCATAACCGATGTAAATATATATAAGGGTATAGAAGCCAAAAGGCCCGCTGTAGAAAAGGTCCAGCAAAAGGCCGGAAAGGACGCCGTAAAACATCCCCGCATTTTTCCCGTGGATAAAGCCAAAGGAAAACGTGAGGATTAAAAGCAGATTGGGGGTTGCCGACAAAAAAGGAAGCAGGGGAAATACACAGTTCTGTACCGTAAATGCCAGCACGATAAACAATATATTGATAAGTACCTGTTTTATCTTAGCTTGAATCACTGAACAGCCGCCTCTCCTGTGTCTTTGATATCCGTTATAATCAGCACCTCCTGCAGATTGTTGAAATCAGCCACCGGAATCAGGTAGCCTGACTGGGTCAGGTGGTCCGGGTCAATGGAGACATCCGCAGCATATCCAACCAGGATACCCGGAAGGAACTTGGTGCTGATATTGGAGGTGACAATCTGGTCCCCGTCCCTGAGGACCGCATCCTTTGAAAAATCCGTAAGCTTAAGGCGTCCTTCCTCATAGAGGGTCAGGTCCCCTGCAACGATACAGTTATAGGAGGAGTCTATCTTCATGCCTCCCACCCGGCTGGAATCGTCGATGATGGAACGCACCGTGGCATAATTGGCCCCCACGTCCGTCACTATGCCCACCAGGCCGCCGTCGGCAACCACATTCATGTCCACAGCCACTCCGTCGGCAGAGCCCTTGTTGATGCGGAACACCTGGAACCATTTTTCAGAGTCCCGGGCAATGACCCTGGCCCCGATTTTATCATACTGCATGTAATCCTGGTCCAGCTCATAGAGTTTCCTTAAGCGGTCCAGCTCAAACTGCTCGGCCTGCAGGCGGTTATTGTCCTCTGTGAGCTGGACAATCTGCGCTTTTAGTTCTTCATTTTCCTGCAGTGCGTCTTTCAGGCTGCCGTAATCCTTCAGCTCGTTATAGATACCGGTACCCACTGCATTGACACCTGTCTGGATGGGAATCAGAAAATACCCAACACCTGTGCGCAGGGGTTCTATGATGCCGTCCTTCAGGGATGTGATGCAGATGAGCAGCACGCACAGTACCGTAAGTCCTGCCAGAATATATTTACTGTGTTTCGTCTCCATGGATAAACTTCCTCTTACATTAGATTCTCTTCGCGGAAACTGAGATAGCGCCTGTCTCCGATTACTACATGGTCAATCAGGGTGATTCCCACCAGGTCCCCTGCTTCCTTCAGGCGTTTGGTGAGGAGCATGTCCGCCCTGCTGGGGGTGGGGTCGCCGCTGGGATGATTGTGAACCAGTATCATGGACACAGCCCGGCACCGGAGTCCCTCTATAAGTATCTCCCGGGGCGTCATGACAGAAGCGTTTACAGTCCCTCTGGCCATAATCTGCTCACGAATCATGGCCTGCTTTGTATTCAGAAACATGACGCGGATTTCCTCCTGCTCCAGATGGCGCATATCTTCCATATAATAGGCAGATATCTCCTCAGGATGTCCAAAATAAAGGGAATGCCCGCTGGCCTTCCGCTTCCAGATTCGTTTTGACAGCTCTCCTATGCAGAGCAGCTGAACGCCCTTAACCTTGCCTACGCCCTTGATTCCTGTAAAGTCATCCAGGGAGTGATGCAAAAGGCCCAGCAGGCCGTCTCCGGGGCTGCCAAGGGCCAGAAGGCTGTCTGCCAGGTCCAGGGAATTTCCCTCCCTGCTTCCTGTCCGCAGGATGACGGCCAGAAGCTCTGTGTCGGACAGGCTGTGGGGGCCAAGGCGCAGACATTTTTCATAGGGGCGGTCCCTGTGGGGCAAATCCTTAATTCTTATTCTTTCCATCTCTCTCCTAACTACGCACCTCTCCAAGCACAAAGTCAGGAAAATTATATATACCGGTAAATGATGAGCGCCACTGCCACGCCGATGATACTGGCCATGGTAATCTTGATGGTCAGTCCGAAGGTGATAACCAGGATGCCGAAATTAATTACCAGAGGCGAATCCAGGCCAAAGGATTGTCCGAAATTCAGCCAGTTCAGCCACGAAATCCCTTCTGCCAGCTGTCCCATAAAGCCTCCCAGAACAATGCCTGCCAGCAGCATGATTAAAAGTATCCAGAAATTCTTGTAATGCATGTGTCTTATCCTCCGGTCGGTCAGGCCGGTCCCTGGCCGCCGGGCCGGGGGTACAGCCTAATTAATATATATTACCATAAGTTTCCTGGGGTGTCATCTTAAGATTTTCAAAACCCCGTCATCCAAAAGCTGCTGCAGAGATTTAAGTATTCCCAGCTTGGCGTGATACCAGGTCAGTCCTCCCTGGAAATACACGGCGTAAGGCGGCTTAATGGGACCGTCAGCTGACAGCTCTATGGATGAACCCTGGACAAAGGCGCCGGCTGCCATGATGACAGGGCTGTCATATCCCGGCATATCCCATGGTTCAGGCGTCACATAGCTGTCAACCGGCGCTGCTGCCTGGATTCCCTTGCAGAAGGATATGACTCCCTCCGGCGTTCCGAAGGTAATGGCCTGGATGATGTCATGGCGGGATTCACTGCCGTCAGGAACCACGCCGCAGCCTAAGCGTTCATAGATATTAGCTGCAAATACAGCGCCTTTCAGGGCTCCCGATACCACCACGGGGGAAAGAAAGAGTCCCTGGTAGAGCTGCTGGTTCAGTCCCAGGCTGGCGCCCACCTCCCTGCCCAGTCCGGGAGCGCTTAAGCGGTAGGATGCCCGGTCAATGCAGTCCTTTCTGCCCACGATATAGCCGCCGATGGGAGCCAGGCCGCCGCCCGGATTCTTAATCAGGGAACCTACAATCATGTCCGCTCCCACGTCCGTCGGCTCCAGGGTTTCCACAAACTCGCCGTAGCAGTTGTCCACCATACAGATAACCTGGGGCTTTATATTCTTGATGAAGGAAATCAATTCCCCAATCCGCTTTACAGACAGGGTGGGCCGGGTGGCATATCCCTTGGAACGCTGGATGGTCACCAGCTTTGTCTTTTCATTTAAGGCTGCTGCAATGCCCTCATAGTCAAAGGAACCGTCCTCCAGCAGGTCCACCTGGCGGTAGACCACCCCGTATTCCTTAAGGGAGCCGGCGGAATCCCTGATTCCTATGACTTCCTCCAGCGTGTCATAGGGCTTGCCCACAGGCGACAGAAGTTCGTCGCCGGGACGCAGGTTCCCTGACAGGGCCACGTGAAGAGCATGGGTGCCGCTCATGAGCTGGGGGCGTACAAGCGCGCTCTCGCCGTGGAATACGCTGGCATACACATCCTCCAGGGTATCCCGGCCCAGGTCATTGTAGCCATATCCGGTGGTGGCGGCAAAGTGTATGTCGCTGACACGGTTGTCCTGCATTCCTTTTATAACCTTCATCTGGTTGTATTCCGCCACTGCATCAATGGCCTCAAAGCGTTCCTTCAGCGCCTGTTCGGTCTCTGCTGCAAATTCCCTTACCTCCCGGCTGATGCCAAGGCTTTCATACATCTGGTTCATTTCATTTATATCCATTGGTTCATAATCCTCCGTTTTCCGGTTTGTTATTGTAGCACGATTCCCTGTTTTTCGCAATCCTCTAATATTCGGTCCAGGACCTTGGACACATCCCCTCCGAAATCAGGAAGATTCAAAAAGCGCACGTCCCGCTCCCGTTTGAACCAGGTCAGCTGGCGTTTGGCAAAATGCCTTGTATCCCGTTTCAGTACATATACAGCCTCATCCAGGCTGCATATGCCGTCCAGGTAATCCAGTATTTCCTTATATCCCAGACCCTGCATGGAGGTATGGCCTCTCCGGCAGCCCAGCTCTTTTAATGCCTTTACTTCCTCCACCAGTCCCTGCTCCATCATCAGGTCAACCCTGCGGTCGATTCTCTCATAGAGCAGGGAACGGTCCGTATTCAGGACATAATAGAGGAAGTTGTAGGGGGACTCCTTCTCACGCTCCTGCTGGTTATGGAGGGAAATCTTCTCCCCTGTCAGGCGGAAGTATTCAATGGCCCGTATAACCCGTTTTATATTGTTGGCATGAATCTGGCCGGCTGCCTCCGGGTCCACCTGGCAGAGCATGGCGTGAAGGACCTGAGGCGCCCGCTCCCCCTCTCTCTCAGCCAGGGCTTCCAGTTCCCTGCGGATAGGGCTGCTGTCCTCATTTTCCTTAAAATCAATGTCGTAGAGCAGGGCCTGTATATAGAAGCCGGTTCCCCCGGCAATGACGGGGATGCGGCCGTGGCCGTATATTTCTCCCAGGGCCTCCTTTGCCATCTGCTGGAAGGTAACCACGTTAAAAGGTTCCCGGGGGTCCAGCACGTCGATGAGATAATGGGGAACGCCGTCCATTTCCTCCGGAGTTACTTTGGCAGAGCCGATATCCATGTGCCTGTATACCTGCATGGAATCCGCACTGATGATTTCCCCGCCAATGGCCTTTGCAAGGCGGATGGAAAGGGCGGTTTTCCCCACTGCGGTGGGTCCTGTGAGGACAATGAGCGGCTGCTTCATATGATAAAAGCTCCTTTCAGACAATGCGTTTAAATTTTTTCTCCAGCTCATACTTGCTCATGGAGATAATGGTGGGTCTGCCGTGGGGGCAGGCATAGGGATTTTCCAGGTCCAGAAGCTGGTCAATAAGCACATTGGCCTCCTGGAAGGACATGGTGTGATGCCCTTTGACAGCTGCCTTGCAGGACATGGATGCCACCTTTTCATATATAATGTCCGGGTTATGTACCGATATATCCTCTGAGAGCCCGTCAATCATCTCTGTCAGCAGTTCTTTCTTGGCAATGGAAAACAGGTTGGCAGGCACGCCGCGCACCGCATATTCCCTGCCCCCAAAGGGTTCTATCTCAAAACCGATTCCCGCGAAATAATCCATGTATTTCTTCAGGAGCAGTTCTTCATTCATGTTCAGTGTAAGAATAATGGGCGGGTCCACCATCTGCATATCATACTGCCGTGTTTTTAAGGACTTTATGGTGTTTTCATAGAGCACCTTTTCATGGGCAGCGTGCTGGTCAATGATGAACAGCTGCTCGTTATACTCCACCATCCAGTATGTGTCAAACAGCTGGCCGATAAGCTTATGCTTCAGCCTGGCCTTGGGGTCCAGAAGCTTGCCGTCAAACAGGTCCAGCTGTTCCGGCTGGATGGGGGTGGAACTGCTGCTGTCACCAATGCCGGTCTCCTTTCCCGGGTCCTGATTCCCTGTACCATGTGTTCCCTTTAAAGGATTAAGGGAGGCCGGAGGCATGGAATGTGTTTCCTGGTCCTTTCTTCTCTCCTTCAGCCAGTCAGGCATCAGTTCGCTGACAAAAGAGGGTCTGGGCGGGGCCTGGCGGGCATAAACAGAGCCGGCGCCGGGTGAAGGGCCGCCGGGCTGGGCTGTGCCGCTGCTGGAAGTTTTCTGTTCCAGGTTTTCCCTTCTGCGGACCTCGAAAGGCTCCGGGCGGGGAGCCAGCTTTTCCGCCAGCTGTCTGGCTTCCTTTTCCTGCTTTTCCTCCAGGCTTACCTGGGGAATCAGCTCCTTGTGGGCCAGGGCACTGCTGACAGCCCGCAACACTGCGTTGTACACCCTCTCACCGTCGGCAAAACGCAGTTCCATTTTGGTGGGATGGACGTTTACATCCAGGGTATCCGGTTCAATGTGGAAATGCAGCATGGTAAACGGATACTTGTGCTGCATCATGTAGGGCTTGTACGCCTCCTCAATGGCCCTGGATATGATGGTGCTCTTGATATACCGGCCATTGATGAAATAATTCTCGTAATTCCGGTTGGACCTGGCTATGACCGGCTTGCCTGTAAATCCGGTCACCGTAATCCAGTCCTCCTTGATTTCCACCGGGAGAAGGTTTCCTGCAATCTCCCTTCCGAATACAGTGTATATCAGGTCCTTCAGGTTATGGTTGCCTGAGGTGTAGAGCTTGTTTTGGTTGTTCTGTATGAACCGGATGGAAATATCCGGGTGGGAAAGGGCAATCTTCTCTACCAGAGCAGCCACATGGGCGCCCTCTGTCATGGGAGTCTTGAGGAATTTTTTGCGCGCAGGCGTGTTGTAGAACAGGTTGCGGGCAATGATGGTAGTTCCCTCAGGTGCGCCTATTTCCTCCAGTCCCTTTTCAATACCGCCTTCAATCTGGTAACGGGAACCGGTAAGGCTGTCTCCCGTCTTTGTAATCAGCTCCACCTGGGCCACGGCCGCAATGCTGGCCAGGGCCTCGCCGCGAAAGCCCAGGGAGGATATGGTAAATAAATCCTCCACTGTCTTGATTTTGCTTGTGGCGTGGCGCAGGAATGCCAGGGGAATCTCTTCTTTTGGAATGCCCCATCCGTTGTCAGTGACACGTATCAGGGAACAGCCGCCGTCCTTGATTTCCACGGTTACGGCAGTGGCATGGGCGTCAATGGCATTTTCCAGCAGCTCCTTTACTACGGAAGCAGGCCGCTCAATGACTTCGCCGGCTGCAATTTTATTGATGGTACTTTGGTCTAAAACAGTTATGTTGGCCATATCCAGGTTCCTTTCTGTCTGTGCTCAGCCAAAAAGTATCTCTAAAAGCCGGCCCCAATCGCAGATGCCGGGGCCGGCTTTATCAGTTGCTTTTTACAGGTATATAATCCCTGACCTGTATCCACTTTACCGACTTGCCGGAACGCTCCGAGAGAAATGTCCGCAGGCCGTTTATGCAGACAGCGCCCATCTGTCTTTTGTCCAGCAGATAGCCGCCGTGGTCCATGGTATACAACACCAGGCAGCGCTGTGTCTCGCATATGTGTGATATCTGGCTGTATGCGTGGACCGCCCTGCCTCCGGACGTCCGGAAGTAATTCCGGTAGAATTCATAGGTCACCGTAAGGGGCTCGCCGTTTTTGACCAGAAAACGCTTCCATGCAGTATCCAGCTGCATCCGGTTGGAACGGTCTGAATTAAAGAGGCCGCTGCGGATGAACCCGGGTCCCAGGGTATGGACCAGGTATGCCAGAATCAGGAAAATAATGGCAGCGTTCAGGGTATGGAGAATGCCGAATATGCGCAAAACAATGGAACTTACACAGCCTGCGCGGCATATCCATAAAAGGACTGTGAATACAAGCCATACCCAAAGGGGGGCAGACGGATTCAAATGTTTATCCACGGAAACCATATGGTACAATGATTCCCGGTTCATCTTCATGTCAACCGTATAGCAGACGGACTGGGGCCCTGTCTGCTGGTCCTCTGTCTTCATATCAGATTCCTTTTCCTTGCTGCACCGGCGGCCTTTCGCCCCCAATACTGCATTACATCATGCAGTACGGTTTATCCCCTCTCTTTATATACAACAAAACCAGGTAAAACACAAGCTCTTTTTACAGAACCATAAACCGCAGCCTTATAAATCCATGAGCCCCTCCAGCACATGGACCTCCATGCGTCCCTGTTCCAGGTCCACATCCAGGATGCAGTCTCCGATGGCGGGAAGCATCAGTTCCTTTCCGTCCTTCATGGCAACCACATACACATCATTGGCCCCTGTTTCCAGCACGTCCTTAAGAGTGCCCAATTCCTCGCCCTGGTCTGATACCACAGCAAGTCCAATCAAATCTGTGATAAAGTATTCATCCGGCTCCAGCGCCACGGCCTGGTCCCTGGTAACCAGCAGGTCCTTTGATTTGTATTTTTCCATTTCATTTATATCGTCATGTCCCTTGAATTTCAGAATGACCATGTTCTTAAAGAATTTCACATGTTCGATTTCCATGGGAATCTGTTCTTTTCCAGTGTCAAGGATGACTTCCTTCAGCTCTTTAAACCGTTTGGCGTCATCTGTGGTGGGGAATACCTTTACTTCCCCTTTGATTCCGTGGGTGGAGGTTATGACTCCCACTCTCAGCATGTTTTCCATACACCTGTCACCTTTCTGTGATGCGTAATTTACCCGGCCGTATTTACCGGGCTATATATACCGGAACAAGTTCCGGGACAATAGTTCCGGAGCAATAAATGAACCGCCAGCCCTGCGGCCAGCGGTCCTTAACTTGTCTGCTTACTGAATCCAGCTTACTGAATCTCAACGATTACTTTCTTGTCTTCCTTGGATGCAGCGGCCTTGACAACGGAACGGATTGCCTTGGCAATCCTGCCCTGCTTGCCGATGACCTTGCCCATGTCCGCAGGAGACACCTTGAGCTCAATCAGGGTGTCCTCGCCCTTCATTGATTCGGTAACAACAACTTCTTCTGGGTTATCGACCAGTGCTTTCGCAATCACTTCGACTAATTCCTTCATCTTAACACCTCATTGACAACTACTGAATGCCGGCGATTTTTAAGAGCTTTCCTACGGTCTCAGTTGGCTGTGCACCTGTTGCTAACCACTTCTTAGCTGCTTCCTCGTCAAACTTGATGACGCTTGGTTCCCTGGTTGGGTCATAAGTACCGATTTCCTCGATGAACTTGCCATCTCTTGGAGACCTGGAATCAGCAACTACGATTCTATAGAAAGGAGCCTTCTTCTGTCCCATTCTTCTTAATCTCATCTTTACTGCCATGTGATTTCACCTCCTTGTGAATTGTTCTTATATTAGACATACAGGAGTATTCCTGTTTGACTAGCTTGATTGGTCTGCGGATGCATCATTTAAATACCTGTCCTAGAAGGGCATCTTCATCTTGCCGCCCAGCAGTCCTCCCAGACCGCCGAATCCGCCTTTTCGTTTGCCGCCGCCCATAAGGCCGGGCATCTGCTTCATCATTTTCTTCATCTGGTCGAACTGCTTGACCAGACGGTTGACCTCGCTGACCTCCACACCGGCGCCTTTTGCAATGCGCTGTTTCCTGGAAGGGTTCATGAGGTTGGGATTGGCCCTCTCCTCTTTTGTCATGGAGAGGATGATGGACTCTACCCTGTGCATGGATTTTTCACCTTCGTCCATATCAGCGCCGGACAGCTGGTTTCCCATTCCCGGCATCATGGAAAGAATGCTTCCCATACCGCCCATCTTCTTAATCTGCTGCATCTGGGTCAGGAAGTCATTGTAATCGAATTCCGCCTTGCGCAGCTTCTGGCTCAGCTCCTTGGCCTGTTCTTCATCCACCTCGGCAGCTGCTTTTTCAATCAGGGACTGGATATCGCCCATTCCCAGGATTCTGGAAGCCATTCTGTCCGGGTAAAACTGTTCCAGGTCGGACAGCTTCTCGCCCATGCCAACATATAGAATCGGTTTGCCTGTGACTGCGCGGATGGAAAGTGCCGCACCGCCTCGGGTATCGCCATCCAGCTTTGTGAGGATGACACCGTCAATGCCTATCTTATCGTTAAATGTGCCGGCCACATTTACTGCGTCCTGGCCGGTCATGGCGTCTACCACCAAAATAGTCTGGCAGACATCCAGATTGTCCTTTATCTCCACCAGCTCATCCATCATGGTTTCGTCGATATGGAGACGTCCGGCCGTATCCAGGATAACCACGTTAAGGCCGTTCCTGGACGCGTGTTCCACTGCTGCTTTGGCAATGTCCACCGGCCTGTTCTTATTGCCCATGGAGAATACCGGAATGCCTACCCGGTCGCCGTTAATCTGCAGCTGCTCTATGGCAGCAGGCCGGTAGATGTCACAGGCAGCTAACAGGGGCTTGCGTCCCTTGGCCTTCATCTTGGCGGCAATCTTGGCCGTGGTAGTGGTCTTGCCAGCTCCCTGAAGACCGGCCATCATGATGATGCTGATTTCATTGGAAGGCTTTAGGGCAATCTCTGTTGTTTCGGAACCCATGAGCTTTACCAGCTCTTCGGTTACGATTTTCACTACAGTCTGTCCCGGGGTCAGGCTTCCGAACACGTCTTCGCCCACAGCCCGTTCCTGTACAGAACCGATGAACTGCTTCACCACGCGGAAACTTACATCTGCTTCCAGAAGCGCCATCTTGACTTCCTTCAATGCGGCTTTTACATCGGCTTCTGAAAGACGGCCTTTACCGCGAAGGTTTTTGAATACATTTTGTAATTTATCGGATAAGCTTTCAAAAGCCATGAAATAATCCTCCTAAGGCTGCACTGCTTACAATGAATCGCTCCATTAAAGCGTGCTGGTGATTTCCGCGGACAATCGCCGGATTTGGTCCACAAGGGCCATGTCCCTGGTGCGTATGCATTCATCAGAGAGACGTTCCAGCTCGCCGGCCATCTCCTTGACTTTCATAAACTTGGCTACCAGATGAAGCTTGGCTTCATAATCCTTCAGTATCTTGTCGCATCGTTTTATCAAATCGTGGACACCCTGACGGCTGATGCCCTGCTCCCCTGCTATCTCGCTGGGAGAAAGGTCGCCGAACACCACATCCTCGTATATCCTGCGCTGATGTTCTGTCAGCAGTTCTCCATAAAAATCATATAACAAACCCTGTTCCACAATCTTTTCCATTTCAACCACCTGTGATATCATACACGATAGAAAAAGGATTGTCAAGCATTTTTACTTGACAATCCGAAAAATCTAAAAAAGAATCAGTCGTCGGTTACTTCTATGGCCTCATAATCCTTAATGGTATATTTTTGCCCTCCAATCTTAACGGTGCCCGACTTTTTCAGCTTGCCATTTTTGTTCACGACCAGGAGGCAATTTTTATGCAGCCTGCTGCTACCTTTTTCTGCAATCTCCAGACCGGGACCAACCTCAATGATTTCATAGGAACCATCCCGGCTCTCCAACCTCAGGCCGTCAAAGTCATACAGGCAGCCGTCAACAATCATGCCGGCGTAGGCCCTGCCGTCATTGCGCAGATAACAGTGGAATCTGTCCCCCTCGCATAGGAAGCTCTGTTTACCGGTCATCATCTGGCCTTCCTTGGAGCCGCTGTCTTCGTTAAAGTAGTAGCTATAGCCCATACCCTGATATTTACTGACGCCCAGAGTGGGGCCGCCTTCACAGTTAACGGATATTAAATAGTAATAGCCGGTCATCATCTTGCCATTCTCATCAAATAGATACGTCTTTCCATGAATTACTTTTGCGGCCATTCCTGTCTCTGATTCACCGAATATCCCCCCGGCGCCAAGCTCTTTTACAAAGCTATTGCCGGAGGAATCCCTTCCCTGGTCATTGAAGGGCACGCCGTTCTTATCCAGATAGTACCAGCCCTCTTCACCAGACTCATCCTTATCCTCCGGACCATACCCATAGTACCATCCTCCTTCCAGACTGCCTTCCTCTTCCCTGTACCGGGCATTGCTGTCATCAGGTAAACTATCGGGGATGGCCGGCCGGCCGCAGAGCCATTTATCCTGCATGACGCCATCCTCATCAAAGGTATAGTAAGAACCGTCAATTTTCTTTCTGGTATCCCTGTATGCTTTTCCGCTGCCGGGATTGAAGTAAAACCATTCCTCCGAATCATCAGACCCCGATGCGTCATCTCCGGGTTCCAGGTTCTGCCAGCCGGTACGGGCCCATCCCTCATCTCCTGTCCCTAAATAGTACAGATTATCATCACCGTCATAGGACTGCCAGCCGGACAGCATCTGGCCGTCCTCATCAAATATGTAATACCTGCCGTCAATCTTTTTTTTCGTATCCTGGTACGAGATGCCGCTGGTTCCAAAATAATACCAATAGGTACCGGGTTCATTTTTATGGGATTCCAGATTCTGCCAGCCAATATGGGCCCATCCTTCGTCTGCGGTGCCCAGATAATACAGATTGTCATTATTTCCATAAGGCTGCCACCCGGATAGCATATGGCCATTTTCATCGAAGATGTAGTATTTTCCATCAATCCGTTTCCTAATATTCCTATATGCCTTACCTTTGGAACCGAAATAGTACCAGGCCGTGGCGGCCTGCGTTCCCACCTGGCTGTTGTCATCGGATATGGATACCCACTGGTTCACCGCCTTTACCCCATTTATATCCACATAGTACAGGTCCCCGTCAGTTTTAATCAGACATTCAGTAGCCATCTCACCCTTCTCATCCAGGTAATAATAGGAATTGCCATGCCTTATCCAACTGTTTGTTATATAGTCTCCACTTTGGCCGGAATATCTCCACGTGCCGTTTTCTTCCGCCCACCCGGCGGCGTAGGACGCAATGTCCATAGTGATGCAACATGCAAGCAAAACACATATTGCCGCGGGATATTTCATTTTTCTTGTATTTATACCCATCTCTGTACCCTCTCTTTCTCCTGCCGCAGCAGACCGCCTGGTTATGCGGGGCTGAAAATGAACAAATCTGTTCATCTTCCTTAAAACGCCGAAATGCAGACACGCTTATCACGGGTCTGCATTTCCAACTGTCTCTATATACCTTTATTATATTCAATTTTTCAACACTTGGCAAGGAGAATCATTCTCTGTTCTCTCCTTTTTCGTAACTGCTCAGAGGCGCCCGAAGGCAATATACATTTCCATAGCCTGTTTTCGGTTCGTATCCGCCATGTCACTGGTAATACACATTTTTATTTACAGATATAAACAGCAGGGCAGCAATGAAGCATCCTATAATAAGCATCCGGTATATCCCGGAAAAACGGGCTCCAAACTGGCTGTCAATAAGGCAGAACAGGATACTGCCGAATATCAGTATGGTGGGCAGCAGAACAAAAAACAGATACTTTCCTTTTGAAACACCGTGGGGAGGAGGCGTACACCGGGTCAGCTTTATGAGAGGCAGCCTGGCCAGGCGGAAACAGGGACCAAATGTGAAGGAAGCCTGGTAGGCAATTCCCTCCAGCCGGACCAGGGCATAGGTGAATTCCAGCCGGATGGTCTCATAATCCAGATTCCGTTTGGCTGCATAGAGGGCTGTCTCCCGGGCAAAGTCCTCCGGCGACAGAACTTCCCCTTCAGGTTCAAAATAGATGAACTGGGAGTGGAGTTCCTTCTGAAACATCCTCCAGTCTTTCCGTATATCCTCAAGCCAGGTATTCCTGCCGTTGTCATGGCTGATTTCCTCCAGGCAGCTTTCCACACTGGAAGGTTTCAGTGTCTGCTGCTCTTCCAGTCTGGTACACATCTGTTCCAGCTTCTTTAACTGCGACATCTCACCGTCAATCCGTTCCAGTCGCATACGCATCAGCTCCCTTAAGGCCAGCCTTCCCTCAAAATATCCGCGTATATCCCGGATGGGGATGCCCAGCTGCCGCAGGAAACGGATTTCCAGAAGACGCTCTATGTCCTCCTCGCTGTAATCCCGGTAGCGGTTTCCCTCGGTGCGCCGGGGAGCCAGAAGTTCCTCGCTCTCATAGTATCGTATATTCTTCCGGTCCAGGCCTGTACGGGCTTCGGCTTCTTTCATCTTCATATGCTCATCTCCTTTCTGTTTCTAATCTGATTGTAAGGTATCCAGCAACTGTACAGTCAAGGGAAATGAGCAAAAATATCTTATTTTAATTTCGACTCGATGAATTCCACCACGGATTTTCGTTTCAGCACTGACAGCTTGTAGGATTTTCCTCCGTTGACGGTTATTTTGATTCCTGTGGGCAGGAACTGGAGCAGGGGGCCCACATTGCAGGTGCGGACCTGTTCAATGTCGCAGTAAGGGATGTCCAGGGCAGCCACAAAACCTCCCCTGAAAATAATCCGTTCATTTGTAAACCAGTATGTGCCTGTCTTCTGGCTGTACATACACAGGGTCTTTTCCCAGTAATCGCCTTTCAGCTCTTTTTCAACAACTTCTCCTTCATGCAAATCCAATTCAACGGCCATGTTATGAATCCTCTTTTCCTAATTGTATAATTAATTGCGCATTATATCATTATACAATATCTGGGAAGGAATTGATATACAAAAAAGGGAAAACAGTTCAGTTTTCCCTTTCAAAGACAATTTCATAATTGCTGTTGCCTGTCAGCACCCTTTTTTCACCGGAAGGACTTATAATCTGGACCAGACGCCATCCCTGGGCAGACTCCTTCCGGATAATATCTTTACACTTTTCAATTGTTTCAACATTGCCATTTTTCAGATTTCCGTCAAATGGAACTTCCACAAAATTATATTCATATTTACCCATATCCATAGCTCTTTCTCTTTTGATATTTGCGTTTATTATAGCGCCTGATATCATAAAGATGCTATTAGAATTTATAAAGGGCATATAAAGATTGTATATAGATTCAGGAATAATTCTTATTATCGGTCGCAGAGAGGTTTGTAATCCTCTTCTTTCATGATGCTTGTATAGGCAGGACGGATGATTTTATCCATATTAATCAATTCCTCGATGCGATGTGCGCTCCATCCCACAATTCTTGCTATTGCAAAGATTGGAGTGAACATTTCTTCCGGAATATCCAGCATGCTGTATACAAATCCGCTGTAGAAATCCACGTTGGCGCTGACGCCCTTGTAGATTCTGCGTTCCTCGGTGATTACCTTGGGACCCAGCTCCTCAATCATGGAATAGAGGGCAAATTCTTCCATGCGGCCCTTTTCCTCTGACAGCTGGCGTACAAAGCGTTTGAAAATCTCGGCACGGGGGTCTGACTTGGAATATACGGCGTGGCCCATTCCGTAGATAAGGCCCTTGCGGTCAAATGCCTCTTTGTGAAGCAGCTTCTTCAGATAAGATTCCACCTCTTCCCTGTCCGTGATATCCTTTACCTCGCTCCTTAAATCCTGCATCATTTCCACTACCTTGATGTTGGCGCCGCCGTGCTTGGGGCCTTTTAAGGAAGCCAGGGCCGCGGAGATGACAGAATAGGTGTCCGTGCCGGAGGATGTAACCACATGGGTGGTGAAGGTGGAGTTGTTGCCGCCGCCATGCTCCATATGCAGGATTAATGCCAAATCCAGTACATGGGCCTCCACCTGTGAGTACTGCATGTCAGGCCTCAGAAGGCGCAGCAGGTTCTCGGCCGTGGACAGATTCTCGTCCGGGCGGTGTATGTACATGCTTCCGTCTCTCTCATAATGGTTAAAGGCATGATAACCATAGACTGCCAGCATGGGCATTACGCTTATAAGCATCATGCACTGTCTGAGCACGTTGGGAACGGAAATATCCCAGGCCTTCTCATCATAGGAAGCCAGGGTAAGAATACTCTTACTCAGGGATATCATCATGTCTTTTGTGGGTGCTTTCATTACTACATCTCGGACAAAATTTGTGGGAAGTGTACGGCTGAATGCCAGGCTTTCTTTAAATTTTGTAAGCTGTTCCGCATTAGGAAGTTCTCCGAACAGAAGCAGGTATGCAATCTCTTCAAAACCATAACGGTTCTCTCTCACTACCCCGCCAATCAAATCATAGATATTATAACCTCTGTAAAATAGTTTTCCTTCGCAGGGGACTTTAACACCATCCACTACTTTGTTGGCTTCGATTTTGGACACCTTCGTCAGTCCCGCTACCACACCGTTTCCGTTTTTGTCACGGAGTCCGCGCTTTACGTCGTACGATTCATACAGCTCCAAATCAATCCTCTCATCACTCAGACAAATGTCTGACCACTGGCTCAAGTTGTCCATAAATTCCTTTGTTTCAATCATGCAAAACCTCTCCTTTCGAATGTTTGATTTTCTCTTATAAAATTCCTCCTGTAAAAGTGGTATTTTTACTATTTTATTCCATTTTTAAGATTTTTGCAAACTTTTTTTACTTTTTTGTATAAATATAAGATTCCGTGTCCTGCATCAGCTCTGCAAAACGCTCCCGTTCAAATTCCTGGATGGAGATGGATTTCTTGTTGGGATTGGCAAATACAAAGGTCTTGTCCACGTTTTCCACGTAGTTCTGGATTTTGTCATTGGTTGCACTGATAATGGCCTGGAATCCCAGTCCGCGGATGAGCTCGATACAGCTGGCCACTTTCTCCCCGTCCATTTTGGAAAAGGCTTCATCCAATACCACCAGACGGATGGTTGGGCTGCGCTCCACCTTGGATGGGACGTTGATGCGGTAGGCCTGGGCAAAGCTGGCCAGAAGGGCCACATACAACGGGTTCTGGCCCTCTCCGCCTGAATTCTTTTTAATCATTTTGCTCAGTCGGATTTTTATAACCTCGTCCTTGTTCTGGATGAGCTGCTGCATATCAAAGGACAGATAGGTGCGGTAATCCGAATACTTATCCATGTTCCGCCTGGCCTCGTCCATCTGCTCCGGTGTGGCGTTTTCCGGGGGGATAAAGATGCTTATGAGTTCATTCATCAAATCCCCGTACTGCTTTTCATGTTCAATGGTAAACAGGTCCATCTGGTTTTCATAGGAATAGTTCAGGTCAGCCGGATTGATGTCCAGGGAGTCATCCATGAACATATCATAGAAACGGCCGTCCGGACCTTTATTGCGGCCAATGACGAACTGGTATTTATCCTTTCCGAAATCCAGGCGGCTGATAATGCGGTTCAGCGCATCCTTGCGAATCAGCGCCTCCCGGATGGCGCTGCGGATTTTATACATGAAGTCATCCCGGAAATGCTCTACCGCGGATTTGGCCTGTTCCGTGGCTTTTTGCTTGTATTCTTCCAGATTATCACATTTCAGTGCGTCAAGAAGGCGGTCATAGACAGCGTTATCCCTGGCGTTTACCGGGAAATTGCGGTTGGGATAGCTTCTGATATAGCCGGCCCTGACAGACAAAAGCTCCTGGAAGGCTGCTTCCCTGGCCTCAGTGAGTCTGCTGCATCTGGCAGCATAGGTATCCTTCTCCCTGTCATAGCGCACATTATCCCTGGCTGAGAGATAGGCTGCCAGCTCATTGTCATAGTCCGTATTCCGTACCAGCTCCCGTTCCTTTGCAGTGAGAATGGACTGGCTGTCAATGGACTTGCTCCGGTAGTCTTCTATCTCCCGCTCCTTGTCGCGGATGAGCACATTCAGGCTGTCCCTCTCCCGCTTTTTGCTGTCGCAGAGCGTGATGACTGCCTGGCGGTCCCGCTCCAGCTGGTCCACATTCTGTTCCTTTAAAAGCTCCAGCTTCTGCGTCAGCTTTTTCTTTTCCCGTTCTTTGGCCTTATAGCTGTTTATATCCTTCAGCCAGTCCAGGTATTCCTGGGGCTCGGCTGAGAGCCAGGGAAGGCCCAGGATTCTAAGGGATTCCCTGACCGTCTCTTCCAGGGGCTTTCTCTTTTCACCCAGGGAAACCAGTTCCTGTTCCAGAAGGCGGATACGTCTGCGGATGCTGTCCTTGCCAATATAGGCGAACTTGGTGTAGCTGTCCGGGTTAATGTGCTGCAGGCGGAAGGTGTGGTAGAGCATACAGCTGCTGGTGATGCCGATACGGCATTCCCTCAGTTCATCTATGGTACTGCACTTGATGACCTTTCCGAGCAGCAGGTCCATATAGGGTCCTAAGTAGGATTCCCGCACAGTCACTTCCTCTGAGAGAGCGCCTTTTAGTACCTGGGGCTGGTTCCGGGATGCTTTTTCCGTGTCCAGCACAGCTACATTGTAATATTCCTTTTTATCCAGTTCACCGTAGATTTCCAGGGCGGTCCCGGCATATTTAGGCGCCACCACCAGATTTAACTTGTTGTTTCCAAGGTAGCCCTCCACTGCGCCCCGCCACTCGTCCCTTTTTACATCCAGAAGGTCGGCCAGCACATGCACGTCCACGCTTTTACCTGTTTCCTCCAGAAGGCGGCGCTGGATGTAGCTCCTGGCATTTTCCAGGTATTTGGGATAGGCTTTGCTGCCGGAACGAAGTTTTTCCAGCTCATCCTTTGTCTGCTTTTCCAGCTTTTTGAGTTCCCTGACAGCGGAGGAAGCGTCCTGATGCTGTTTTTCCGTATCTGAGCGCATGGATTCCATGGATTTTCTCAGGCGTTCCAATGTCTCCAAATCAATGGTGCGGTTTTCAAATTCCTCTATATCCCAAAGCGTCTGGTTGGAGGTGATATCCTCTTCTTCCCAGCGTTTCAGGGCTGCCGTGGTCTGCTGCCATCGGGCCTCGCTTTTTCCCAGCTGCTCCAGCAGCTCATTCAGGCTTTTAAGCTGGTTTTTAAGGTCCTCATATCCGGTGGAGGCAATGCGCCGCAGCAGCTCGTCACTCTGCCGGGTCAGTTCAATGATTTGTTCATCCACCGAGCCTCTGGCCTGTTTCTGTTTTTCCAGGTCCTCCCCTGCCAGCCTGACCTTGTCAGCCAGGGTGCGGACCTCTGACTGAAGCTGAAGAATCTCCAGTTTCTGCACAAAGTAGGAGCATTTTTTGATTTGCAGTTCCTTTTCTTCGTAGCTTTGGAATCGGTCCTTAATCTGCTTCAGGGATTCAATCTCCGCACAGGTATCCTCGATTTTTTTCCGCATCCGGCCGTACTGCATCACGCTTTCCTGCATGTCCTCAATATGGATGTCCTGCTCCATGCAGATATATTCCTTTACAAAATCCTCCAGCTTAATGTTCATTCTGAACGGGATGGCCCGTTTAAACAGAAGGGGGAATTTTTCGGGGTCCAGGCCGCCCAGATAGGAGTCATAGAGTATCCGGCGGAAACGTTCGTTGTGGGAGGTCAGGAAATACTCCTCCCTGCTGTAATTCGTCTGAAGGTATTCCTCTGTCTCTGCGATGGACATGGTCCGCTTTCCGCCCCTGTATCCATTGTCCCACATGGGGCCCTTGTGCCAGAAGAAACGGCGGGATATTTCATTGGTGGCAGTTTCCACGTCAAAGACGATTCCCACGCACTGGCACTGGCCTGTATCGCTGCGTTTCAGCTCCAATACAATGGTGGAGGAAAAATTCTGGTTGCGCAGATAGGAAAACTCGTTGTTATCGCCGATGTTTACCATACCTCTTAGATATTCTATCAGGCTGCGGTCAGAGTCATCGGCTGCCGCCTTGTTGAAGAAGCCCCGGCCGTCCGTGTTGGCGTAGAGCACAATCTGCATGGCGTCTATGACCGTGGATTTGCCGCTGCCGGAATGCCCGGTGAAAAAGTTGATTTCATCGTTAAAGGACAGGGTCCTTTTTGTTATGTAGTGCCAGTTATTCAAACATATCCTGGAAAGGGCGAGAAAACGCTCGTTTGCTATCTTCTGTTCCATGGTTCTCCTTCCTCTGATGTCATTTCTTCCTCTGTTAATCCCTCATCTGTTAATCCCTCATCTGCTCCATCCGCGCCTTCCTCCTCCAAATCAGCCTTCATTTGGATTCCGTTATCACCTGCATCCTCCTCAAAGGATGCCAAAAGCCGGCGCACATCGTCTCCCATGAGCACCACGTTGATGCAGGGATAGATAATCATGCGGCTTTCGCTTTTTAAATCCTCCATCAGGTCCAGGGGTTCAATGACCTGGTATTTTTTCAGAAGGGTGACTGCCCGGCGGATGTCCGTGGCAGCGGGCTGCTTCCTGAACAGTCTGTAGCTGCCCAGTTTTTCATGGATTTCACGCAGGGAGGTATAGACATTGATGCTGGTGGAAACGCTTTCCATCTGTTCGTCGTAAATCAGCTTCAGGACCAGCAGATACAGGGTGGCAAGGCGGGGCAGCTTATCTCCCACCACGTTTTCCCCCTGGATGTACATAACGCCCATCTGGCTGTTTTCACGCAGCTCCACGCCGCTGATGGCAAAATAATGTTTGATGAATTCCAGGTGCTTGCTGCATACACGGTAGTCCCTGTTGTATTGGAATCTTCCGGTACGCTTGTCATATTTATGCTCCAGCAGGAAGGTCTGGCGCCATAGGAGACGGATGATTTCCGTTACCTCCGACTGCTCCGACTGCATCAGATTATCATAGTAGGGGATGCCGTTTCCCGCATATGCGGATGCCGGCGTTATGTCCGTCATGCTGTTTTCCAATTCCATGTTTTCCACTATCTCGTCCTCCTGACAAATACCAGCCGCGGGTAGGTATAGCCGCCGCATCGTACCATTTCCGAATCTTCCTCTTCCACCCTGTAGAGACTCTTTCTCCTGGTGGAATAGTCATAGGCCAGTATCAGTTTTTCAAAGTCCTGGTCTGAATGTATGGTTTGTTCGTCCACCACCATTTTCCCGTCCACCATGTTGTCTCCTATGAACGCTTCAATCTCCTTCTGGCTGTAACGGTTCCTGACCTTGTTCAGGTTCAGGACCTCCTCCATGGAAAGCTCCTCGGATTCTTCCTCATCCTTTAACTGTTCTGTGAAATCAGCCTTGGTTTTACGGCGTTTATACAGGGATTTTTCCGACAGCAGGGTCATCTGGGACAGATTCATCCTGGCGCTCACAGCTGTCAGTTCCTCATCCGGGCAGCCGTATTCCGACAAATGGTTCAGGAGTTTGATTACAAGCCCCTTCATATTGTCCTCCTGGTTTAACAGGTAATTGAGACGCGTGACCGTTGCCTTGACATAACGGGAGTGTTCCTTGTCCATATTGGAAATGCGGTGTTCAATATCGTCAAAACCACGCTCCAGCTGGTCCAGCTTTTCCACGATATCGTATTCGGTCAGGGGAGGCTTTTTCTGGCCCCTGGATGAGGCCGCGCTTTTGGCGCACATCTTATAAATCCAGGAACTGTCCTCCCGCATGGCGGCTATCCAGGATTTGATATCTGTTTTATAGAGATAAAAATTGTCCGAAGTCTTTAATATATGGTATTTCCGGTTGACGATTTCCGTCACATAACCTTCCAGATGCTCCTTTAACAGGGTCCCGTAACTTTTCTGTTCCAGCAGGCTGCCAAAGAACTTATCCATGTTGTGAAGCATGTCCTGAAGGGATTTGTTCAGTTTTTTTGTATTTACGAGAGCCGTATTTAAAAGGCTGACGCTGGAGCGGGGGTCATTTTTCAGAGAAAATAGAATGGCATAGACATTCTGAATATAAACCTGGGTCTCGTCCTCATCGTCGTTTGACAAACGGGAGAATGCCTCAATCATCACTGCGGCGTAATCCGGAATAACGATGTTGACGGTCATACTGGCGTAATCATCCACCTTGCGCAGCCAGCCGGTCCTGAGCAGCCAGTTAAGGACCCTGGTGGCAGGCGGTTCCAGTTCATCCCAGTCATCCTCAGTCTCATCCTGCCATATGACATATTTCTTCTGGGAGAAATATTCGCTTAAAAGCTGGATGCAGACTTCCCGGCTGAGAAAATAATTGCTGTACTCATACTCCTCATTGATTTTAAGAAGGGCTTCTATGTAAGTAGACCGGTTGACAGAGCGGAACAGGCTCCAGAACCGGTCTGGTATTTCATGCATCAGTATCATTTACAAACCTCCGTATTTCCCTATCATTATAACAGGAATCACCGGAAGTGACAATCAGAAATCCATTCGCCCCCATTCGTCCCGTCCTGGCCTGGCCTGCAAAGCCAGGTTTCCAGATATCCAAGAAGGACAGGCTGTATGTCCGGCTGGTTTATAGTTGGAAACAGCGATGATTTATTCACATGTCAAACCCAAGGTAAAAGAGCATTCCAATGAAAAAGAACAGGACATGCGGGAAAATGGAATAGGACAGCCGCCATATCCACAATGGGGCGCCCACAGGCAATGGAAGGGGGAAAAACAGCCACAGCATACAGAGCAGGTAGAGAACGGTAAACAGTCCTCCGGATACCAGGAGTTTTTTTCTCACAGATGGTTCGGATATCCCCACAGAGCCAGGCACATTCAGGACATGCATCAGGCTGATGGCAGCGCCTGCGCTTACAGGGGGTATGACGCAGGTCTGCAGCAGCATATACGGCATGGAATTATAAGTCCGTGTCCTGAGTTCATCCAGATACCTGCCAAGTGCCGCCAGAATAAAATATAGGGCCAGTGTCAGGATGCCCCATGCAGCAGCCTTTACCAGGTGGCGCCTTCTGGCGGCGGACCTGGTTTCCTCATCCTCACCCGCAGGCATCTGCCCGTATATGACAACGAGGATGTCGGTTCCAAAGGCGCCGGCCAGGGCTTCCAGCATATCCAGGCCCGGCTGGCTTCGTCCTGTTTCCCAATTGGACACGGCCTGGCGGGTAACATGAAGCTTCTGGGCCAGCTGCTCCTGGGACATACCCTGTTCCTTTCTTAATTTTACAATATTTTTTCCTACAGTGCTTTTCATAGTGATACCTCCCGGGACCATTTTATCATGGTCTGTCTTCTGCTTTTACATTACATGTTTTTGGTCCCGGTGTCACGCAATAATCGGTTGCATCCTTATGGATGCAGCCTATTTTAAATGTTCCTCGCACTTAAGCATCCGTTCCTCATAACCGTCCAGCTTCCAGTCCAGTCTTGCCAGCACCTGGTTCAGCTCATGGATGCGGGCCGCAATCTGCTCACGCTGTTCCAGCAGGAGGTTCTTCCTGGCCTGGATGGTGGAAGCGCCCTGATGGAACAATGTCACATAATCCAGCAGCGTTTCCACGGAAACGCCTGCGCTGCGCATACACTTGATATACTCCACCCAATGGCAGTCATCCTCCGAATAGTTGCGGATGCCGCCGGATGTACGCCCTACATGGGGAAGCAGGCCGATGCGTTCATAGTAACGCAGTGTATCGGCCGATATGTCATATTGTCTGCTGACTTCTGCTATGGTCAAACCTTCATCACCCTCCTCGTATTATAAAGTAGTAGTGTTTATAGACTCTCTCCAAGGTCTGTATGCTAT
>NZ_SPHO01000049.1 GCF_005845215.1 Clostridium sp. 1001271st1 H5 | reverse complement strand
AAAAGGGGGTGAGCGGAGGGGTGTTGGAAGTGTGGTAAACCTTGTTAGAGGTTTTCCAAGCCACTGTGGTAAACCCATCGGGTTTTCCATAGTGGCGGCACTTTCAATGACCCGCAGCGAGGGGGAAAAGGGGGAGGTGACTTTCTCTTTAAGGCGGCGTAGCCGCCGCTCTTTTGCTCCCCCTTTTCCCCCTTCCCGCCCGCAGGCGATCCCCGCCGCAGCGGATTTTCTTTTTGGTACTTTTTCTTTTGTGAGGTGGTAATATGACCGAGAATTATCGAGGCTGCTACGAGTATTTGAGCGCACAATATCCGGAGGTCGGAGGCTATGAGTTTTATAAAGAGCTGTTTCCGGACAATGAGAACTCCGGAGAACGGCACACGGATTTTTCCCATCCGAACGCTGTGTATCTGTATCGGGACGAACAGAGCGAGGATAAGAAGCTCCGGCGCAGGAAGATGTATAACGACACATGGGAACAGGATTACATGGAGTTTGTCGAGGGGAACAGCCTTACTTTGTGCAGCGGTCTTGCATATCGCAGAAAGGAGAACAGGCTGGAGAACGCCCAGCGGATGTATGCTCTGATCTTCGATCTGGATGGCGTAGGTCTTGCCGAGCTGCGCAACCTCTTTCTGCGCTTTGGCGGCGATCCGGAGCGAGTGCGCCGGTTGCCGATGCCGACTTTCCTTGTTCTGTCGGGGACAGGGCTGCATATCTACTATGTTTTCCAGCAGCCGATTGACCTATACCCGAATATAAAAATTCAGCTTAAAAGTCTGAAATATGACCTCACTTTCCGGCTATGGGAGTATGGCAGCACTTCGCAGGTCAAGGCGATCCAGTATCAATCCATCAATCAGAGCTTCCGCATGGTGGGCAGCATCAATGACAAGCATGGGACGGAGCTGGTCGCTTTCCGTACCGGAGAACGGGTAACGCTGGATTATCTGAACGCCTACGCAAAGCCAGAAAACAGGGTGGATGTCAATAAGCCTTTCAGCCCATCCAAAATGACACGAGCTGAGGCGAGGGAGGCATATCCGGAGTGGTATGAGCGTGTTGTTGTGAGAGGCGAGAAAGGACGCAAGAAGTGGGATATTGCCGGAAAGGTGCATGGTGATGATCCGTATGCGCTCTACCATTGGTGGCTGCGGCAGATCGGAGAGATAAAGGGCGGGCATCGGTATTTCTTTTTGATGTGCCTTGCTATCTATGCTTACAAATGCGGTGTGTCGAAGCAGCAGCTCCGGCAGGATATGAAAGAGGCTTTTGATGATCTGCAGATGGTGAAGCATGAGAACGCATTGACCGAGGAAGATATACGGAGTGCGCTGGAAGCCTACGACAAGGAGTATTACAATTTCACGATTTCCGATATTGAAGCTCTGACCGATGTTCGCATCGAGCGCAACAAGAGGAATGGTAGATCACAGAAAGAGCATTTGAAAAGAGCAAGGGCGGTGCAGGAAGTGGATTATCCTGGCGGCACATGGAGAAGAAAAGGGGCAGAAGAAAAGAAAGCGCAAGTCTATGCGTGGCGGCAGGAGCATCCAGAGGGACGCAAGGCCGATTGTCATAGGGACACCGGACTTGATCCGAAAACGATCCGCAAATGGTGGGACACCGTACCGGAGGGGCATATAACGGTCAAAATACGCCCATCACAGGCTTTGAGCGATCTGTTGGTGGAGGAATTTAAGAAAGGGCTGTAAACGCCACAGAAACGCCCTACAAGGCGTTTTCGGGGCGGGTAAGGGTTTTATATTACCCCACCGAAAACGAGGCTTGAAAACCGCGCGAAATAAGGCTTTTTCACCCCCTAAATGTACACGCTGCGGTGTTACCATATAGAAAGCACTGTTCATAGAAAAGTTGCAAAAAACATTTGCAATGCACTTGCAAATGTCACGAATATTGAATATAATATTAGTGCAAGCTAAAAATGACGAGGAAAGGAGTGCTATTATGGCTAAAGGAAATATGACGATAAGAATGGAGCCGGAGCTGAAAGCACAGGCGGCAGCTCTCTTTAAGTCCCTCGGAATGGATTTGAGTACGGCAACGGGTATTTTTTATCGACAGGCACTTAGGTGTCATGGACTTCCCTTTGAAGTCAAGGTTGACGAGCCGAATGCTGTTACCTATGCGGCGATGGAGGCGGCAGAAAAGGGAGAGGATATGTATGGTCCGTTTGATAGCGTTGCAGATCTGATGGAGGCGCTGAATGCTTAAGCCGGAGTTTTCGGGGCAGTTCAAACGAGATTACAAGCTTGCGATCAAGAGAGGCTGCGATCCGAAGAAGTTGGAGGAAGTGATCACGCTGTTGTGTAACGAGCAGCCGTTGCCGGAGGCGTATCGAGATCATGCTCTCACTAATTCCAGAAATTATAAGGACATGAGAGAATGTCACATCGAGCCGGACTGGCTGTTGGTCTATAAAGTTGTTCGGCAGACTTTGATTTTGAAATTGATAAGGACGGGATCTCATAGCGATTTGTTTTGAGATTAACTCTGGATGAAAGAGTGGTGATGATATTTGGCGGGTGTAATAACGGAAATTGCAATAGAATGTGGCGTGTCGGAACAGGCAGTTCGTGCATGGTGTAGGCGAAACCATGTTGCGAAAGATGCGAAAGGAAGTTTCGCAATCAGCGAAAGTCAAAAAACCGCCATATATCAGCATTATTTAGGTGTTGAACGAAAGCAAGTTTCGCAACCGGCGAAAGCAAGTTGCGAAACTTGCGAAACCACTTTGATCGCTATGCTGCAGGGAGAATTAGACCGGAAAAGCGAGCAACTTGCTGTAAAGGACAAGCAGATCGAGGAACTGAACGCAAGGTTGGCGGAGGTCAGCTCGGCGTTGGTGACGGCACAGCAGACTGCGGCAGCGGCCCAGGCTCTCCATGCTGGGACGATGCATCAGCAGCTTCTTTCCGGCAAGGCCGGAGCCGATCAGCCGGAGCGTGAGACAGAACCGGTTCAAAAGCGTAGCTGGTTTAGTAAGTTCTTTGGGGACTAAACAGAACGACAAATCGGGATTTGTAAAGGAGGATTTACAATGAAGAAAATTGGATTAGGTATTGCAATACTACTCTTTGCCATTATAATTTCTCTTTGCTCATCAGGAATGGGGCTGCTCGTTATCGGAATTGGGATTGTAGGATTGATTTTTTCAATCATAGGATTTATAGAACGCAAGTAAAATAACTTCCAGTTTATCGGTGGGATGAAGTTCGGGGAGCCGTCCGCAGACGGCAGGGGCAGCGCCCCTCCGGAGCTGGCAGAGCAGCAGGCACGAGCCGGCAGTGAAGCAGCTCCGGCAACCCCTCCCCTTTAGGGGCGCAAAGCACTTTCACACCGCTGCACCGATGGGGTGGCGGTGTGAAAGTGCTTTTGCGTTACTTTCTCACCAGAAAGTAACAAAGAGGTTATTTTTAGCGGAAATTTATGATAAAATAGAGGACGGAAGAATAAGCGGAAAGGGGGCGATTTTATGGGAGTTACGATTTCGGGTATGACAGGTGCAGGGAGCATCCGGCACAACAACCGCAGCTTCTCAGCGGCGAATGTAGACCGGAGCCGGACGGAGCAGAACATTGTTTTCTGCAACGAGGATCTGAAGCAGGTCTATCATATGGTCTTTGATGAAGCTCTCGCAGCCTACAACGCAAAGAAAACCAAAACGAGAGATAAGATACCGGACTACTATGAGCATATCCGGCAGAGTAAACAGGAAAAGCTGTTCCATGAAGCGATCTTCCAGATCGGCAACATGAGAGACTGTGGGTGCGGTACGCCGGACGGAGAACGGGCGGCGGCAGCTCTGAAAGATTTTGCGGAGTCTTTTGCAGAACGCAACCCCCATCTGCGGGTGTTCAATATGGTGCTGCACATGGACGAGGCAACGCCCCATCTCCATGTCGATTTTATCCCTGTGGCAACGGAGCAGTCAAGAGGACTTTCTACAAGGGTATCTATGAAACAGGCATTGAAGCAGCAGGGGTTTGTCGGTGTCGGCAGAAAGCAGACCGAATGGGCGGCGTGGATGGAACGGGAGAAAGAAGCTCTGACGGAGATCGCCCAGCGGCACGATTTTGAAATTATCTCTCTCGGCACGAACAGACCGCACATGGACTTGCCACAGTTCAAGGAAGCGGCTGCGAGGCTGGAAGCGGTGCAGCAGCAGACAGCGGCAGTAGAGCGGGAGGTTGCTGAGCTGGAACGGCAGCGGGACGCTCTGAAAGGCACTGTGCGGCTCTTAAAGGAGGCTGACAGGGTAAATGCACCCCTGCATGATATTCAGCCGGAAAAGACGCTCACAGGGGCAGTAAAGGGCGTGACGGTGGATCAGGTCGAGCAGCTAAAGAAAATGGCACTGCGCAGCGTGACGGATCGGCACAAGGTACAGGAGCTGACGGAGGAAAACACCCGTCTGCGGTCACAGGTGCCGTCCATGAAGAAGTGGCTGGAAGAAGCGCAGCGGCAGCAGAGGCTTGAACAGGAAAACCGGAGGCTGCGCGATGAAAACTATTATCTGCAATCCGAGCTGCAGGAGGAACGCAGCTTCACCGAGCGTCTGACGGACGGCATCGGTCGGATGCTGGACTTCTTGGAAGAACACTTGCCGGAGCGTCTGCGTCCTCTGCTTGAAAAGGCGAGGGAGCTGCTGCCCGATCCGGAGATCGGACAGCAGCAGGAGCAACAGCAGCACCAGCGAGGAATGGGCGGCATGGAGCTGTAAAAGAAGCCTGTCTGGAGGGCTTGAAAATCTCTTTCGGACAGGCTATAATAACAACTGAAAATAGGGAATTGCTGTATTGATAATCTAAGCCCCCTGTAAGGGTACTCCCAACCTATATTTTCTCTCTCTGAAAGGGAGAAAGTCGGAGGGGAAAAAGGGGGTGAGCGGAGGGGTGTTGGAAGTGTGGTAAACCTTGTTAGAGGTTTT
>NZ_SPHO01000048.1:2156-5268 GCF_005845215.1 Clostridium sp. 1001271st1 H5 | reverse complement strand
TTCCCTTAACCTTTTTGGATAAGCCCTCGACCGATTAGTATTAGTCAGCTCCGTACATTACTGCACTTCCACCTCTAACCTATCTACCTCGTCGTCTTCAAGGGGTCTTACTCGCTTTCGCGATGGGATATCTCATCTTGAGGGGGGCTTCACGCTTAGATGCCTTCAGCGTTTATCCCGTCCAGACTTGGCTACTCTGCCATGGCCTTGGTAAGCCAACAGATACACCAGCGGTCTGTCCATCCCGGTCCTCTCGTACTAAGGACAGCTCCTCTCAGATATCCTACGCCCGCGCCGGATAGGGACCGAACTGTCTCACGACGTTCTGAACCCAGCTCGCGTACCGCTTTAATGGGCGAACAGCCCAACCCTTGGGACCTGCTACAGCCCCAGGATGCGATGAGCCGACATCGAGGTGCCAAACCACTCCGTCGATGTGAACTCTTGGGAGTGATAAGCCTGTTATCCCCAGGGTAGCTTTTATCCGTTGAGCGATGGCAATCCCACTTTCATACCACCGGATCACTAAGTCCTACTTTCGTACCTGCTCGACCCGTCGGTCTCGCAGTCAAGCTCCCTTATGCCTTTGCACTCTTTGGATGGTTTCCAACCATCCTGAGGGAACCTTTGAGCGCCTCCGATACCCTTTCGGAGGCGACCGCCCCAGTCAAACTCCCCGCCTGACATTGTCCCCCGCCCGGGTCACGGGCGCAGGTTAGAAACCCAATATCGCAAGGGTGGTATCCCAACATTGGCTCCACACAGACTGGCGTCCATGTCTCAAAGCCTCCCACCTATCCTGTACATGCAATACCGAATCCCAGTATCAAACTGGAGTAAAGCTCCATGGGGTCTTTCCGTCCTGGCGCAGGTAACCAGCATCTTCACTGGTATTTCAATTTCACCGGGTGCATTGTTGAGACAGCGCTCAAATCATTACGCCTTTCGTGCGGGTCGGAACTTACCCGACAAGGAATTTCGCTACCTTAGGACCGTTATAGTTACGGCCGCCGTTTACTGGGGCTTAAATTCAAAGCTTCGATTGCTCTAACCTCTCCTCTTAACCTTCCAGCACCGGGCAGGCGTCAGCCCATATACCTCACCTTACGGTTTTGCATAGACCTGTGTTTTTGCTAAACAGTTGCTTGAGCCTATTCTCTGCGGCCACATCTCTGTGGCACCCCTTCTCCCGAAGTTACGGGGTCATTTTGCCGAGTTCCTTAACAATGCTTCTCCCGCCGGCCTTAGGATTCTCTCCTCATCTACCTGTGTCGGTTTACGGTACGGGCATGTATCACACAATAGCGGCTTTTCTTGACAGCCGGAATCACACACTTCGCTACTTTGGTTCGCTGCGCGTCACGTCTTCGGATTGTACGGCGGATTTGCCAACCGTACTCCTACCTCGCTTGCCCCGGTATTCCCATTCCCGGGCTGTGTTGTCCTTCTGTGTCCCCACAGTTCTGATGATACATGGTACAGGAATCTCAACCTGTTGTCCATCGGCTACGCCTCTCAGCCTCGCCTTAGGCCCCGACTTACCCAGAGCAGATCAGCTTTACTCTGGAAACCTTGGATATTCGGCCTGGAGGATTCTCACCTCCATCTCGCTACTCATTCCGGCATTCTCTCTTCTTAAAAGTCCACAGCTCCTTATCGGTACTGCTTCGCTCCTTTAAGAATGCTCCTCTACCAATGTACTTTCGTACATTCCTAAGCTTCGGTGTTGTGTTTCAGCCCCGGACATTTTCGGCGCAGGACCTCTCGACTAGTGAGCTATTACGCACTCTTTGAATGTGTGGCTGCTTCTGAGCCAACATCCTAGTTGTCTTTGAAATCCCACATCCTTTTCCACTTAACACACACTTTGGGACCTTAGCTGTAGGTCTGGGCTCTTTCCCTTTTGACTACCCAACTTATCTCGTGCAGTCTGACTCCCATACATCATTTATGCGGCATTCGGAGTTTGATATCCCTTGGTAAGCTTTGACGCCCCCTTAGGAATTCAGTGCTCTACCTCCGCTAAACTAATATGAGGCTAGCCCTAAAGCTATTTCGAGGAGAACCAGCTATCTCCGGGTTCGATTGGAATTTCTCCCCTATCCACACCTCATTCCCACCCTTTTCAACGGATGTGGATCCGGTCCTCCACGGAATTTTACTTCCGCTTCAACCTGGACATGGATAGGTCACCCGGTTTCGGGTCTGCCTGTACTGACTTGACGCCCATTTGAGACTTGGTTTCCCTTCGGCTCCGAGCCTTAAGCTCTTAACCTTGCCAGTACCGGCAACTCGCCGGACCGTTCTACAAAAAGTACGCGGTTGCACCTTAACGTGCTCCCACAGCTTGTAAACACAGGGTTTCAGGTTCTTTTTCACTCCCCTCCCGGGGTCCTTTTCACCTTTCCTTCACAGTACTATGCGCTATCGGTCACTAAGTAGTATTTAGCCTTGGAGGGTGGTCCCTCCGACTTCCCACAAGGTTTCTCGTGTCTCGTGGTACTCTGGATACTGCTGCTTCCTATTGTTTTCGTGTACGAGGCTTTCACTCTCTGCGGCCTGACTTCCCAGACAGTTCCACTAACAAATCGGTTCACGTTTGCAGTCCTTAACCCCAGCATGCACGCACACTGGTTTGGGCTCTTCCCATTTCGCTCGCCGCTACTTTGGGAATCGATGTTTCTTTCTCTTCCTCCGGTTACTTAGATGTTTCAGTTCACCGGGTTCCCCCTGCATGGCTATGGATTCACCATGCAGTGACTGAGGTTTGCTCAGCCGGGTTTCCCCATTCAGATATCTCCGGATCAAAGGATATTTGCTCCTCCCCGAAGCTTTTCGCAGCTTATCACGTCTTTCATCGGCTCTTAGTGCCAAGGCATCCACCCTGCGCTCTTTATAGCTTAACCAAAATGATTCCCCGCGGCGGGTTGCTGCGGTTCCTCTCACGTCCATAGCGTTGGACGCTTTGGTTCTAGGTTTGTTTATAAACGCTTTCGCATTTACAAGTTTGTTTTTCCATACAATCTCTTGTATGGCCTCGGATGTCTTGATATTCTGATTTAGAATATTCAATTCATTTTCATTCAATATGCGGTTTTCAAGGTACGTATCA
>NZ_SPHO01000047.1:4763-5931 GCF_005845215.1 Clostridium sp. 1001271st1 H5 | reverse complement strand
TGGGATTTTGTTGCAGACACGGTTCTGGGACAGATCATTGACTGGCTGTATGGTCAGATTGTTGGATTTCTGGGGGATTTTTTCATGCAGATGGGAAGCATGGGGGCTGAACTGTTCGAAATGAGCTGGGTACAGTCTGTTGTGCTTCTTTTTTATTATCTGGCATGGGCACTTTATGTGACGGGAATCGTAGTGGCAGCCTTTGAATGCGGAATTGAATATCAGAATGGCAGGGGAAGCATACGCGATACTGCCCTGAATGTAATCAAAGGATTCCTGGCAGCCAGCCTTTTTACGACTGTTCCAGTGGAACTTTATAAGCTCAGTATTTCACTTCAGGGGAGTTTTACAGCTGGTATTACAGGATTGGGAGAAGATATTGGGACAGTTGCGGCAGGGATTGTGCAGTCTCTTCAGGATGCTGCTACCTGGCAAGAAGCTGCCACATCTGGAGTTTTTGGTGGAATCGGAAGTATCAGCAGCCCGATTTTTATGATTTTTCTCCTGATCCTCATGGGTTATGCGGTAATCAAAGTGTTCTTTGCGAACTTAAAACGGGGCGGGATCCTGCTGATCCAGATTGCAGTAGGGAGCCTTTATTTATTCAGTGTGCCAAGGGGATATATTGATGGATTTGTTGGCTGGTGCAAGCAGGTAATCGGTCTGTGCCTGACCGCATTTTTACAGGCGACGGTCCTGATCGCAGGTCTGATGGTCGTTAAGGATCAGGCACTGCTTGGTCTGGGACTTATGTTATCGGCAGGTGAGATTCCTCGGATTGCGGGGCAGTTTGGGTTGGAAACGGGAACCAAAGCAAATGTGATGGGAGCAGTCTATGCAGCGCAGGGAGCTATGAACCTAACAAGGACGGTTGTGCAAGTGGTTTCTAAGTAGAGAGGACGGTGAAGGATGGAACACAACAAACTGGTGTATATTGCATCTCCGTATTCTGGAGATGTTGAGCGGAATGTAGCATTTGCAAAGGCAGCCTGTCGTTATGCCATGAACCAGGGGGTTACGCCAATTGCCTCCCATCTGTTATATCCGCAGATGCTGGATGATGGAGTCCCAGAAGAGAGGAAGCTGGGAACAGATATGGGGCTTCGGATTTTGAAGGTGTGTGAGGAAGTCTGGGTGTGTGGAAGTGAACTGTCTTCAGGAATGGAAC
>NZ_SPHO01000047.1:0-4579 GCF_005845215.1 Clostridium sp. 1001271st1 H5 | reverse complement strand
CCGGTATGGGCCAGTGAGATAGAACCGTTTCCCATGAGGGTAACCAAACTCCGGTTTCCAGATATGATCCATGTAGGGGACATTACAAAACTGGATGGAGCAAAATTGCCGCCTGTGGATGTAATCTGCGGAGGCAGCCCCTGTCAGGATTTGTCAGTAGCCGGATTACGGAAAGGATTGGCAGGGGAGCGCTCCGGTCTGTTTATGGACCAGGTACGCATAGTAAAGGAGATGAGAGCAGAGGATGAAAGACGAGGGGTATCAGATGACTTTATTCGACCTCGATACCTCGTTTGGGAAAATGTCCCTGGAGCATTCAGTTCCGCAAATGGAGAAGATTTCCGGGCGGTCATCGAGGAGATTGTCCATATCAAGGACAGTACCTGTCATGTGCCTCGACCTGACACCGGGCGCTGGGAATCTGCTGGGGCTGCCATTTTGGGAGATCAATTCAGCCTGGCTTGGAGAGTCTTGGATGCTCAATACTGGGGAGTCGCCCAGCGCCGCCGTAGAATCTTCCTTGTCGCAGATTTTGGAGGACTCACCGCACCAAAGATATTATTTGAGCAGGAACGCCTGCCTGGGGATCCTGCGGAGGGCCAAGATCAGGGGAAAGGAGTTACCGCCGCAGCTGGAAACAGCTCTGCGGATTCAGGCGGGAGTAGAGTAGCAGAGGAAAAACAGGTGGATATTTTTGCGGTTCATATTGATCAGAGGGAAGAAACAATCAACCTTAATGGAATATCCGGAGCTTTGATGGCAACGACCAATTTGCAGATGCAGACCTTTGTGGCAGGGGGGATGAGGAAGTTTGAAAGTGCAGAAAAAGAAGAGTGTCTGTGCCTCAATGACCAAGGAGGAGAGCGTATGGATGTTTCGGTCGATGTAACAGCAACCCTGCGGGCAGGGATGAGTGGTCATCCGCCTTTGGTGATGGGCATCCAGCAGGGGAGTGCTGGGGCAGAGGAAACTCCGGATCTAGCCCTTACAGAGGAGGCAGAAACCGGCGGGAACAATTACCAGATTCTGTTTGAGAATCACGGGATTGATGCCAGATATACAGGTCCGCATGAGGTGGCCCCTACCATGTCAGCCCGGTATGGAACAGGAGGAAACAATGTCCCACTGGTTTCAGATATGCCGGAGAGTTATTGTATTGCCGGAAATATCATTGATCGGGAAGTACAAAATGGAGGAAATGGTCTGGGATGCCAGCCGGATATATCCTATACTCTTACGAGCGCAGACCGTCATGCAGTGTTCAGCCGCCAGAGAAGTGATGAATTTCTGCAAAATCGGGTAACAGCGACTCAGAGTGCCAGACAGCATAAGGATGCTACGGATCTGGTGTGTGAGCCGTATCAGAATACGGTAGGAACCATTGGATATACAGATCATAAGGGGATTAATAATCAATATGTCAGCGAAGATAAATGTATTGTTGAGAACCGGAAACTGATCCGGAGACTGACGCCTTTGGAGTGTGAACGGTTGCAGGGTTTTCCGGATCACTGGACAGATATCCCTGGTGCCTCGGACAGTGCCCGTTATAAAGCTCTTGGAAATAGCGTAGCGATACCGTGTGTGGATTTTGTTCTCCGTGGTATCGCTTATTTTTTGCGCAAGATGAAGGAGGAGAAAGAACCATAAGATTGGTAGTTCTGCTTCCGTTTTCAGGCAATCTTTGTTGGGTATCGTCATAGCTATCTCATCTCTTTATGGATATACTTGGTTTGTAAAAACGAGGAAAGGAGAGTCAAATGGAAGAGCGTAAGAAAAATTTATGCGCCATGATTCCAGAATCCCTGCATAAGAAAGTTCGGGAAGAACAGGAAGAATGGGGAATCAAGCTGAACGAGTATATGGAACGGATTCTAAAAGACCACTTTGAGAAGGGAGAAAGAGAGATGGCAAACGGAACCAGGACACTGGCATTTCAGGTATCAGAGGAGTTTTTTCAGAGGTTAAAAAAATACCTCAAAAAGACAGGACAGAGCCAGAAAGAATTTGTGATCGGACTGATTGAAGATGTACTTTCGCAGGAAGAACATGTAGTATCTGGAGAGATGCAGGAGACAGAGGGAAAGGCAGAACTTGAGGAAACTGAATAAGAGGAAGGATCGAACATACCGCCGGCAGAGCTTCATCATGCCGGCGGTTATTATTTGGAGGTGATCGGTTGTATATTTATCCGGACCATTTGAAATCAAAAGCAACACTTTGGTTATGGCAGCTTCGGGACATTGGGATTCTTGGTATTTGCGGATTGGTCTCCATTTTAGCAGCTACGCAGGCGGGATTTATGTTCCCTTGTGTTCTGACAGGGGTATATGGATTTCTGACGATCCGTTTTGAAGATACCAGCATTCTGGATTTTATCCGGTATGCCTGTGCGTATTTTTTTATGCGTCAGCAATTTTTTGAGTGGAGGTATGAATGAGCAGGGAGAAACGAAAAGCGAAAAAAGAGGCAGAGAAGCGCCTCTCCACACGGCAGTTCATTGGTGCAAAGGAGATTACAGACTACAGTCTGGTGACCTACGGACAGGGGGAGCTGGTGTATTTTATTGTAAAACCAACGAATATTTCTGTTTTGTCCGAATCTAGTGTCGGGGCAAGAATCTATGCTCTTATGACTGTACTAAAAGGAGTGGCAGAGATTGAGATGCTGTGTCTAAACAGCAGGGAAAGTTTTGAAGACAACAAGCGGTTTCTGAAAAGTCAGATGGAGCAGGAAGAGAATCCAGTCATACGCCGTCTTTTGGAACAGGATCAGACCCATCTGGACCGGATTCAGGTGCAGATGGCGACAGCCCGTGAATTTCTGATTATGCTGCGGTTAAAAGATGAAAAGGAATCGGATATTTTTCCGTACCTTTCCAGGATTGAAAAATCCCTGAAGGAACAGAGTTTTTCTGTTAAACGGGCAGATAAAGAGGATATCAAACGTATCCTGGCTGTTTACTATGAGCAGAACGTGACCACAGAGAAGTTTGAAGACTTTGACGGGGAGCGGTGGATCATACCAGAGATTTAGAGTGAGGAGGAGATGACTTGAAAAAAGGAAGAACAGCAGTTGATGACAGGGAAGATAATGTGCGTATCCAGGAATTTCTGGATATGATTGCCCCGTCTGTCATTAAATTTGAAACAGATCATTTTATTTGTGGTAACACATATCGTTGTGTCTGGGCACTGCGGGAGTACCCGACTGCTACGGAAGAGCAGGCAATTCTCTCACATTTAGGGGAGAAAGATGGTGTAACCTTGCGGATCTATACCCGTCATGTGACACCCGTTGAGGAGCGGAAGATCATCAGTAATGCAGCCAACAAAAACCGGATGGATCGGAGCAATACCAGTGATTTACAGCAGACTGTTTTGGCTGAAAGTAATTTACAGGATGTAACTACCATCGTAGCCCAGATGCACCGTAACCGAGAACCCCTCCTCCATACGGCAGTATATCTGGAGTTGTGTGCCCATGATCTGGAGCATTTGAAGCTTCTTCAGACAGAAGTACTAACGGAACTGATCCGATCAAAATTGAATGTAGACCGACTGATCCTCCGTCAACAACAGGGGTTCCGGTGTGTAATGCCAAGCGGTTATAACCTGTTTAAGGATCAGTTTGAGAGAGTGCTTCCGGCCAGCAGTGTGGCGAATCTGTATCCCTTTAACTATTCAGGAAAGACGGATCCTCACGGGTTCTATATTGGGAGAGATAAATTTGGGAGTAATGTACTGGTGGATTTTAACCGGAGAGCAGATGATAAGACGAATGCCAATATCCTGATTCTGGGAAACAGCGGACAGGGAAAAAGCTATCTGCTTAAATTGCTGCTGACGAATTTAAGGGAGTCCGGAATGCATATCTGCGCTCTGGATCCGGAAATGGAGTATGAAGATCTGACCAATAATCTGGGAGGGTGTTTTATCGACTTAATGAGTGGGGAGTTCATTATCAACCCTCTGGAACCGAAAACCTGGGACGAAGCGGGAAGCCCGGAGGATCTGGATGCACCTCAGACCTTTCGTATCCGGTCCAGATTATCCCAGCATATCAGTTTCTTAAAGGACTTTTTCCGAAGCTACAAGGATTTTTCCGACAGGGAAATCGATGTGATTGAGATCATGCTGCAGAAGTTATATACCAGATGGGGGATTACAGACGAAAGTGATTTTGAATGCCTGGCTGCGGAGGATTACCCAGTTCTCTCTGATCTTTATGCGTTCATTGAGGAAGAATATCAGGGATTTGACGAAAACAGAAGACAGCTTTATACAGCAGAAATGATTCAGAGTATTCTTCTTGGGCTGAATTCTATGTGTGTGGGAGCTGAGAGCAAGTTCTTTAATGGACATACCAATATCACAGATGACGGTTTCATTACTTTTGGGGTAAAAGGACTGTTACAGGCCAGCAGGAGCCTTAAAAATGCATTGCTTTTTAATGTGCTTTCGTTTATGAGCGATGTTCTTTTGACACAAGGCAATACGGCAGCCAGTCTGGATGAATTTTATCTGTTCCTTTCCAACCTGACTGCAGTAGAGTATGTTAGAAATTTTATGAAGCGTGT
>NZ_SPHO01000046.1 GCF_005845215.1 Clostridium sp. 1001271st1 H5 | reverse complement strand
ATGACACCGTACATGAGATGGCCAAGGACGAGGCCCGTCACGGCAAGGCATTTGAGGGTCTGCTTAACAGATACTTTGGTTAATTAAGCGGCCGGTATCCGGCCTATGACTGTTACAGAATCAGGAGAAGAGCACACTCTTCTCCTTTTTTGCGTCTGTAATCTGCTGTCCCGGAGTGTATCCGGCAATTGCAGTTTCGCAGGTATCCGCCAATCGTCATAGAATCTTCATAATTAAAGCCTTGAACCCGCTATCCATCTGTGCTAGACTAAGCACGAAAATGCTTTAAAATCCTGTTATCGGAGGTCCTTTCATTGATACAGAATGTCCTATGTTTTTTGGAAAAATCCGCAGAAGCCCATCCCCGTAAAACAGCTTTTGCTGACGAACATACAAGCCTTACTTACGGTGAACTGACAGACCTGTCCATGAAAATCGGCAGTGTCCTGGGCCGAAAGACCGGCCCCCGCCGTCCTGTTCCCGTACTGGCGGAAAAGAATGTATTTACCCTGGGCGCCTTTCTGGGCATTGTGCAGGCAGGCTGTTTTTATGTCTGTCTGGACGGGAGCCAGCCTGCCCAGCGCCTGAACCGCATTCTGGATACCCTGCAGGCAGACCTGATGATTGCTGATAAGGAAAGCCTTGGCCTGGCCGGTGATATCACCTTTTCAGGTGAAATACTGCCTCTGGAGGAGCTGAGATGCCTTACGGATGATGTCCTGAATCCGGGGCTCCTTGCTTCCATCCGCGCACAGGCCGTCGACACAGACCCCCTGTACGGAATCTTTACCTCCGGCTCCACGGGCGTGCCCAAGGGCGTGGTGGTGAGCCACCGCTCTGTCATTGATTTCATCGGGCATTTTACGGAGCTGTTCCATATAACTCAGGATGACGTCATCGGCAATCAGGCGCCCTTTGACTTTGATGTATCTGTAAAGGACATCTACTCGGCCCTGAGTACCGGGGCCACGCTGGAAATCATTCCCAAACGGCTGTTTTCCATCCCCACAGGTCTTCTGGACTACCTGTGCCACAGGAAAATCACCACAGCCATCTGGGCTGTCTCAGCCCTGTGCATCATCACCACGCTTAAGGGTTTTACCTACCGTGTGCCATCCCATCTGAATAAAATTCTTTTCAGCGGGGAGGTTATGCCGGTCAAACATCTGAACACATGGCGCAGTTACCTGCCAAAGGCCCTGTTTGTAAACCTGTACGGCCCCACGGAAATCACCTGCAACTGCACATACTACGTGGTGGACCGGGACTTTGAGCCCGGAACCCCCATTCCCATCGGGAAGCCATTTCCCAACGAAACCGTATTCCTGCTGGATGAAAACAACAGGCTGGTTACAGAACCCGGACAGTGCGGAGAACTCTGCGTGGCCGGAACCGCTCTGGCGCTGGGCTACTACAGGGACCCGGAACGCACTGCCATGGCCTTTGTCCAGAATCCCTTAAACACCTGCTATCAGGAGACTATATACCGGACCGGCGACCTGGCCTGCTACGGTGAGGACGGCCTTCTGTATTTCAGCAGCCGGAAGGATTTCCAAATCAAGCACATGGGCCACCGAATCGAGCTTGGCGAGATTGAGGCAGCCCTTGAAGCCGTGGAAGGTGTGGACAGGGCGGTGTGCCTGTTTCTGGAGGAGAAGAATAAAATTGCTGCCTTTTATGAGGGAACCGCCGGCAAAAGGGATATAGCACTGGGCCTGGAACACCTCCTGCCCCGCTATATGTTCCCCAATCTATACAGAAACCTGCCAAAGCTTCCCCTTACCAAGAACAGTAAGGTGGACCGGCAGGCACTCAGGAGGCTTTATGAATAACCGTACCCTGCTGGAAGCTGCCCGGCAATATAATACCCCCTGCTATCTCTTTGACCTGGATGCATTCACCTCACGCATCCACCGCATGGGAGAGATTCTCGGAAAACAGGTAAACATCTGCTACGCCATGAAGGCCAACCCCTTTCTGACAGCTGCCGCAGCCCGGACAGCAGCCGGGCTGGAGGTCTGCTCACCGGGAGAGTATGCCATCTGCCGCCGCGCCCATGTGCCGGCACGGAATATCGTTCTGTCAGGCGTCAATAAGGAGGAGGCCCACATCCGCTCAGTCATGGCAGAGCAGGGTGCGGGCACCTACACGGCGGAATCCCTAAACCAGCTCCTGCTGCTGGAAACATGCGCAGCCGCAGCCGGGCTGACCGGTGTCAGGGTGCTTCTGCGCCTGACCAGCGGCAACCAGTTTGGTATGGATGAGGAGGATGTCCTTGCCTCAATCCGTAACCGCGGCTCCTATCCCCACCTGGACCTGACAGGTCTCCAGTACTATTCCGGCACCCAGAAAAAGGGTCTGGAACGGATAAAGAAGGAGTTGGAAAAGCTGGACTTACTTCTGGGTTTTGTCAGGGAACAGCTGGATTTTGAGTTCCGAGAGCTGGAATACGGACCGGGTTTCCAGATACCCTATTTTGAAGGGCAGGAACAGCCGGATGAAGAAATTCTTTTGCAGGAATTCAAAAAAAGCCTTGATTCCCTGGATTTTAAAGGTATAATCTTTCTCGAGGCAGGCCGTTTCCTGGCCGCTCCCTGCGGCAGCTATCTGACCCGTGTGGTGGATATAAAGCGCAGCCTTGGCCAGAATTACTGCATTGTGGACGGCGGCATCAACCATGTCAACTACTATGGCCAGACCATGGCCATGAAGGTGCCTGCATACCGCTACCTGCCCCAGGACAATCCGGCCCGGCGGCAGAAACCGGAACACGGCGCTATTGTCATGGACGGGAACAAAACCTTCATGGCATCCGGACATCCCCCCGGCGATGACACGCCTGCCAGCGGCCGCTGGACCGTGTGCGGCTCCCTCTGTACCTCGGGAGACATACTGGTGAAGAACCTCCCCCTGGAAGGTCTGACTATAGGGGATTTACTGGTGTTTGACCGCATCGGGGCCTATTCCGTGACCGAGGGCATTTATCTGTTTCTGAGCAGAAAGCTTCCCGCGGTCCTGACCTATACGCAAAAACAGGGGCTTTCCCTGGTGCGGGATGTCCTGCCCACGGATATGCTGAACGACGGCTCTGCCGCGCAGATATATCAATCACAGAGCGGCTCTTCAAAACGCTCTGACACATAAAAGGAGAACAATCATATGGATGAATTATTCGAACTGTTAGAAGACATAAAACCAACGGTGGATTTCAGGACATGCACGGGCCTGATTGACGACGGCTACCTGGATTCCTTTGATATCCTGTCCATTGTTAGCGAATTAAACGATGCTTTTGGAATTGAGATATCTCCGGTGGACATTGTTCCGGAGAATTTCAACTCTGCCCAGGCCCTCTGGAACATGGTAGAGCGCCTTAAGGACAACTAAAGGGGTAGGTCATGTCTTTTCTTTCAATGAAATTCCTGTTATTCCTGGCCGCGGCAGTGACAGGATATTACGTGATACCCGGACGGCTCCAATGGATTTGGCTGCTTATATTCAGTTATATATTCTATCTGGCCTCCGGCCCGGCGGCGGTAGTGTTCATCCTGACCACTACCGCCACTACCTTTCTGGGCGGTCTGTGGCTGGAGCACACGGACCGGAGGCTTGCCCGCGCCCTGGGCCCTGACAGCCAGGCACAGCCCCTTTCCCCGGAGGAAAAAAAGGCCATGAAAGGGCGCTGCAAACAGCGCAAAAAGGGGATAACAGCCCTGGTCCTTCTCCTGAATTTCGGCATTCTGGCAGCATTAAAATACCGGAATTTTGCCACTGAAAACATAAATCTTTTCTTTGGCACACACATTTCCCCGGCAAGGCTCCTGCTGCCGCTGGGAATATCCTTTTATACCTTCCAGTCCATGGGATATCTCATAGACGTATACAGGGGTAAGTATGCGCCGGACCGCAATCCCCTGCGTTTCGCCCTGTTTGTCTCCTTCTTCCCCCAGATACTCCAGGGGCCCATCGGCCGGTATGACCGCCTGTCGTCACAGCTGTTCGGCCGGAGGAAATTCAGTCTTACCCGGATTGAGAGGGGGCTCCAGCTTATGCTCTGGGGCTACTTCAAGAAAATCGTCATTGCAGACAGGGCCGCGGTCATTGTCAATGAAGTCTTTGGCAATTACCAGTCCTACCACGGCATCGCGGTCATAGCCGGCGTACTGTGTTATTCCCTTCAGCTGTATGGGGATTTCTCCGGCGGCATGGATGTAATTATGGGCGCCTCAGAGTGCTTTGGCATATCCCTGGACGCCAATTTTAAACGCCCTTATTTTGCGCGGTCCATATCAGACTTCTGGCACCGCTGGCACATCACCCTGGGCACCTGGATGAAGGATTATGTATTCTATCCTTTTTCCCTGTCTAAGGGCATGAACCGGTTTGGAAAGTACTGCAAAAAACATTTCGGAAAGCATGTAAGCAGGGTACTGCCGGTTTGTATTGCCAATCTGCTGGTGTTCTTCCTGGTAGGCGTGTGGCACGGACCTGCCTGGAAATTCATTGTTTACGGACTCTATAACGGAGGCATTATTGCCGCCAGCAGCCTGTTGGCTCCCATCTACGGGGAAATGGCCCGGAAACTGCATATCCCCCTGGAATCCAGAGCCTGGGCAGGGGTCCGGATTTTCAGAACCTTTATCCTTGTGAATATCAGCTGGTATTTTGACATGGCGGAAAGCCTGGGAGCCGCGCTGACCATGATGAAGAATACCATTACCGGTTTTTCCCTTTCCGCGCTGACAGACGGCAGCCTCTTAAGGCTGGGCCTGGACCTGAAGGACTATGCTGCCCTGGCCCTATCCTGCGCAGTCCTGTTCACGGTCAGCCTGCTTCAGGAAAACCAGGTTGACATGAGGGCTGCCCTGGCCGGGAAACCCCTGGCTGCCAGGTGGTGCGTCTATCTGATGCTGCTCTTTTCCATACCGCTGCTGGGCCAGATTACTATGACGGGAGGAGGATTTATATATGCCCAATTCTAGCAAACCGGCCGGCCGGTCTGACAGACAGTCCCATGACCGGCCCGGCAGACAAGTGTTAAAGCGGCTGAGCCCCATCCTGTTCCTGGCCCTGTGCATATGCATCACGGCAGCCCTCAATTATGGGTTCATCCCTCCCAGCTCCGTGAGAATCAACCTTCATAACCTCAGAAACGGCGAGACATATGACACCATATTTATCGGAACTTCCCACGGACAGTACGGTATAGACCCTCTCTCCGTGGACGCTGCATCCGGCGGAAGCTCTGTCAGCCTCTGCATGGCAGACGCCTACCCGGACGATATGTACTACATGTTAAGACTGGCCTGCGAGACGCAGTCGCCTTCCCGCGTTGTATATGAGCTGGACCCTTCATACTGGATGAATGAACAGCGCAGCGGCTCCACCCAGATATTCTTTTATCAGGAGTTTCCGCTCTCCAGGTCCAAGGCTGCCTACTTCCTGGACAAAATCATAAACCTGGACTTCCGCTCTGCACTGGCTCCATGGAGCTATTACCGCAACCTTGTCGGCCGGATTCCGGACCATATACGCCGGAAGCAGAGTTCTTCCTACAAAAATTACGACCCTTCCATTCTGGAAATCCCCGGAGGTCATTACGGAGGCCGGGGCTTCATCTACCGGGACCGGGTGGAGGGCGAGGATAAGGGCACCTTCAACAACATCCCCTGGGATGAGAGCCAGGTAAAGCCCAGGGCAGAACGTTACTTTGACCGTATCGCCTCATTCTGCCGGAAAAACAACATTGAGCTCACTGTTATCACCACTCCCGTACCCAGGGAGACACTTGACCAGTTTGCCGGTTCCTACGCGCAGTCCCACCAATATTTCAAAGACCTTATGGAAGGCCTCGGTCTGGAATATTATAACTTCAATTATATGAAGCCGGAGCTTATGGACCGCAGCATGGAAGGATACTGGGACTACGACGGCCACATGGACGGCGTCAGGGCCAGGGAATTCAGCACACTGCTGGGCCGCTTTCTGGGCAGCCTGGACCAGGGCAGCCTAAAACCAGATGACTATTTTGATTAGCAGAACATGTATCATGCATGATATGATTCAGTGATATAATTCAGCGATACAATATGAAGATATCCCAAAACGCATGGTAAAACATATGGTTCCGGTCCGGTATCATATGTTTTACCATGCGTTTTGGGATGTTTTTTTCCAGTCCTTCTCCCCGCTTCCCCTCTTACACTTTTTATTAAACTTTTTTCAAAAATCTATTGACAAACCATCTAAAGTAGTTTATATTAATATCAGTAACAATTACTATTATTAATTTAACAAATACATGAATCCTCTGAGGATTCACATTAAACCCTATAAAGGAAAAGGAGAATATTGATTATGAAGAAATGGGTATGTACAGTTTGCGGTTA
>NZ_SPHO01000045.1:4761-6793 GCF_005845215.1 Clostridium sp. 1001271st1 H5 | reverse complement strand
AGTGCAATCTGATCTACTCTCTGCCTCTCATTCTCGCTGTCACGGGTCAAGGTATGAATCACGGAATTGACTACCCTCCCATCCTTTCTGCGTACCAACGCCAGCTCCCTTGAACCATTCTCAATACTGTAAATACGCTTACCGTCCGGAATTGTGGTCAGAAGCCAGCCTAACAGGGTGGTTTTTCCGGAGCTTGTGGCTCCCGCCACACACACAGAGATTCCATACCGGATGCACTCCGATAAAAAATCCAGCATCTGACTGGTTGCCGTTCCTCCCTTTATAAAGTCCTGTTTCTTCATGCTCTGGGGATTCACAATTCGGATCGAAGCTGCCACCCCGACATCCTCATCAACAAGAGGTGTCTTCAGTACAGCAATACGGATATTTTTACTTAAATGTCCCAGAACGCTTGGACTCGCATCATCCAGCACCATTCCAGACACATGCAACATACGCCGAATGACATTGATGGCATGTTCGGGGTTTTCAAAATGCTCTTTCAATTTTTCTGTCACTCCACCAGAATACTGGACCTCCACATCATCCCAGGCATTTACATCGATCTCCTCGATCCCTTCCCCGTAGATGTACTTTGTGAGAAAACCGAACTCTGCCATTTCTGAATAAATCGCATCAATCAGCTCATCCGTGGTTTTTCCCGGTACTTGTATACGGTTATCCTGAATATACTTCCCGGCAAATCGGCGGATCTGTGCTTTTATTTCTTCGTTTCCATCTCCGGTTACCAGATTACTATATTCTTTGGAAAGATACGCCTGTATCTCCTGCAGCACGGACTGAAAGTCACGCCCTTCATCCTCCGATGCAAAAAACAGGTCATG
Organism: Clostridium sp. 1001271st1 H5; assembly: GCF_005845215.1. Classification (GTDB taxonomy): domain Bacteria; phylum Bacillota; class Clostridia; order Lachnospirales; family Lachnospiraceae; genus Enterocloster. Next base: position 5,948 of record NZ_SPHO01000045.1, on the reverse strand, counting down.
GGTACGGAGAGAACGACCTCCCGTTTTTTGAGTACACAAAGGAGCCTCTATGTCCTCCTCTTCTGACCAGATATCCTCCTTTCCATGCATCTGTCCTTCACAAGCCTGTTCCGACAGGCTATCATTTTGGAAGTTTTCTTCTGTCCCCTCCCCTCCATCCAAGCCATCCAAAGAAGCCTCCGTTTCCATGATCTCCTCCGGAAGATGTCCAGAATCCTGTCGTGTTTCTTCCCGAACAGCTTCGGGAAAACCCGCAGAAAACGCGGCTTTGCTGCGTCTTTCCCCTAACATCCGAACACCTCCTTTGTGATTGCTTCCATGGTTTTTCTAAACCCCTTACTGTCCTTTAGCACCAGTTCTTTCAGAAGGTTCCCTTCCAGAACCTGTGCCTTTACTTCCTCGGAATGAGGGATCTGGAATGCCACATTGCCGAGCACCCGTTCAATGTGTTCGCTGGCCTCATTGGGATATACATTGCTGGCCACTTTATACTGCTTTTCTGCATCCCACTGACTGTCCTTAAGAAGCGGAAGCTGACTGGAAAGATAACTGATGGATTTCAGATCACAGTTTACCAGCCGCAGCACTGCATCCGCCTCCATCAAGGCAATGGCCGAAAGAACGTCATTGGCAATACAGCTTCCACAATCAACGATGATATAGGGAGCGATCTTTCTCAAACACTGCAGTAATTCCTCTGCCTGTGTCCGCTCGTAAGGTGGATATGTGTATTCATTTTCCCCCTTCCTCATTCCAAGGATCGTTAGATGGCGTATTTTTTTATGAGTAATACAGTTATGGCGTACCAACGATTCCGACACATGGGTTGCTGCCAGAACACTCCCCAGAGAATGCTCCTCTTCCAGGTCTCCAGGAGGACAGATACAGGGAAGCATCGGTGTATTCATATCACACAGAAGGAGAGCCACATCCTTCTTCTGCATGGCAAGACGCGCCGCCAGCTTCACTGCTGTCGTGGTTTTACCAGATCCAGGACTTCCCCAGACTGCCAGCATTTGATTCTCATTTTCCGGTTCCCAGTCAGGAGAGCTGTCCCCGGCTCCCCTGCTGAAAATACTGTTTTTCAGAAAATTCAAGGCTTACTCCACCTCGCTTTCCTCTGTTTCGCCCTGTTCGTACTCCTCCTGCTCCTCTGCTTTGGTTTCCTCTGGCTCCTTATCAGAGTG
>NZ_SPHO01000045.1:0-4582 GCF_005845215.1 Clostridium sp. 1001271st1 H5 | reverse complement strand
GCGTTACCAGCAAGGTAACGGTTCCAGGCAGCTCACGATCCGCTCCATCTTCCAGTTCTTCTCCCGTATTTGCGTCATATCCGCTGTTTGCAGTCACAGCAATGACCTCCACATACTGAAGCTCCGCAGGAATTACCGTTTTTCCCTGCTTTCTATAATCTGGAGCTATAACTGACACAATATCGCCGCTCTTTAGCTTTCCAGACAATCCATTGGCAAATGCCTTAACCGTAACAGAGATTGCCTGCTTTTCTCCTGTCAGATGATAGAGATAGGCATTTTCTGCCGCCGGCTCTTCTGCAATCTTGGATGTTAGGATGTAATCTCCTGGCGCCAAATCTGCAGATGCAAATGCCCCAACCACAGTATCCGAATGTTTTACTACATCATCTGGCAGGTTATAACTGCCAACCTCTATGGTCTTTACCATGTCAGAAGTAATTTCTTCTCCCACTGAAATTGGTTTTACTACACGGACAATTTCCGTCTTTTCACTCATAGCCTTATTAAACAATGGTGTAACTGCAAAGCAGATGATTAAAGACAGCACGATGCAAAGCACACCAAGTACAGTCCTGTTTTTCAAAAATCGCATTTCATCTCCTCCAACTCTTTTCCTTATTTTGGTTCCTTTTTAACCAGTGTTCCACTGACTGCTGTCTACCTATTTTCTGTTGTGGTATATGATGGCCGCAATCATTGTAAGCGGCACTGCAACACAAACCATGATCCATAATTTCTTCTTCATATCATCCATCCTCCTAATCTCATACAATAAACAGCTGCCGCTCCTCCTGCCAGAAACGGTCCCACAGGAAATGCTTCTTTATCTCGTTTTCCCTTGAACCGATTCCACAGGCAGACCATACAACCATACATCACAAATCCTGTCAGTCCTAAACAGGAAGCAGTCAGGCTTGCAGGAAGTCCCAGTACCAAGCCGGTTGCTCCTGCCAGCTTGATATCACCGCCGCCAATTCCACCTTCCCTCTTGCAAAATAATGCAACTATGAGGTATGGCACTGCCCCTAAAGCTCCAAACAGCTGTCTGGGTGCAAAGTTCAGAAAGGAAAGCAGGGCAATCCCTGCCTGGAATCGGTCCGGAATAATCCGGTACCGAAGATCCCAGGCAGAAACCGCAATAAGCAGCGAGAAAAAAAGCACTGCCTGTACCGCCTGAAGCAGCGATATCCTGATCTCCATATCAACCGCTATAATCAAACATTTCCTGCACCCTGCGTACCAGTGTAGGAAGTACGGTATCATTAAACAGTGCATAAAGACCTGCCAGAAGCAGTGCTCCCAGCACAACTGCGATCAGGATCTTAATGGCTGTGTCCACATATCCCTCACCAGATGTATTCTGAAGCTTGTTTTTTACGTTCCACATATGCATAACCATTGCATTTCGATAATTTACCAGCTGTCTTTTAATATTCTTCATTTGATCTCCTCCATTGATTTTCTGTTTTTGTTCTCTGTACCCCTTAAATCAGACCATGTTCTGCCCTGGATTTTGAGGGGGTGCTGTCTGTAAGGTAGATGCCTGTGCCATGGACAGTGCCTCTCCATACGCTCCCAATACCGCTTGTTTCAGCTCGTTGCGGAATTCCTCCGTCACAGGAAAACAGATATCCTTGTATCCATCCTGTGTTTTCCGACTGGGCATAGACATAAAAAGCCCATCCTTACCTCCCTCGACGATTTTGATTCCCCGGACGGCAAAACACCCGGCGATTGTGGCGGATGCATAGGCTCTGATCCCGCCCTGTACTCCTGGTGGATACATAGATGTAATCCGAACGTCTAAATCTGGCATACTGATTCTTCCTCCTTTGTTTTTTTCTGCTCATAAACCGTTCCTTTCTGGATCTATTTCAGTCAAACAGGCAGCCAAAACTGCCTGCTAAAACTGCATGGTGTGTATGAATTCCTCCGCCGGTTGCGACTCTGTAAAATCAATTCTCTTAAAGTCATAGCGATCCACATAAAAAAAGGAACTCCCTGTTTCATCATAGAGTTCCAGCACATCACTAATGGATAGCCCATGACCTGTATAACCGGACGGCGGATGATACCGGAATTTATCATAGAGTTCTTCCAGGTCATTGGTGTCAGATGCCCCTTCATAGACTTTGATATAAAAATCCGGCTTGGGGGAGCCATATTGCTGCTCCATCTGGGAAAGTGCAAGGAACTTCATATGCACATCCACATCTCCTCTCAGTTGCCAGATGCGTACATCTTTTAACCCCTTTGCCGATTCCATATCTTCCTGACTATTTGCCAACCGGTCGTAGATCCCGTCCTGCCACTGAATTTTTTGGATATTCCTCTGCTTACGCAGGAAGCTTTCTAATGCTTCATTCTGAAACATGGGATCCACTACTGCACATCCTTCCGTCACACGACCTACCCGGTTCCCATAATACCGGATCACTCCATTTTCAATCTGAATCTGCTTCATTTCCCTTCCCTCATTTCTAAATCATCTCCATCCCCCCGTCCTTCTGTGCCTGTTGAAACTGTTCCAGACTCTGCACATCAGGAAAGATCATCCTTCCCTCTAACATTTCCAGTACGGCAAAATCATCCCTGTCGCAGATCAAAATCCGATACTGGTAGTCCTTCTGCATCATTACATAGCTCCATACTTCCTCTGGATTTGCCAGCCATACCCCTGACGCATAGCGTCCATCCGGCAGAAAACTGTATCCAGAATATTCTGGGGAATGTCCATGTAAATCCAGCGCCCCAAATGGACGGATCTGGGAGAGCTGGAGCCGTTCCTTTTCCCCCAACAGTTCTGGCCGCAGCACACCAACCACATCCCTGTTCCAGCAGTGCCATGCCTCCCCAGTAGATAAGGAAACCAGATGGGCAATGGAATGTCTGGGATTTTCTGTTTTCTGGATATTCGTACAGAAAAAAAGCTGCCCCGTGTAATGCTCTGGTAATACCTTTGAGGGAAGAACCACCACCCGGTTCTGGATAGATGCCTCCTTTTCTGTCTGCATACAATCCTTTTCTGTGAATTCCTGCATGATCTTACCCCTCCTTTTTCTGCAGCAGTCTGCTCAGTTCTCCGATCAGATCCAGTCGGAGGCTGTCCGGCATAAACTGAAATGCAGTACGGACATATGCCTCCACTGCCTCCGGAGACTGATCTCCCACTTCGATAACCTCTACCTTCCGGACTGTAATTTTTCCACCCGCCATTCCCAGACAAACAATATCCCCATACTCCAGCTTTGCCGCTTCCCTCATAGATTTTGGAATCAGGACACGTCCCTTTCCATCCACTAAACGATACATCGGTTTACTCATCTGGTCCTTTTCTCCTTTCCCATCAATGCCTCCACTTCATTGAGTTCAATCCCCAGCTCATCGAACACCTTCAGATAAGGTTCGCAAACCGTCTGTACCGGATCCTCAATACCAATCAGAATCACTCCGGGGACTGTTTCTATCATCAAATCACAATCAAGCGGAATCCCAGCCGTCAGTAACAGTTCACTAGGTACAGAAAGGACACCATTTTCCTTTTTTTGTACCATTGTTTTTCTCTTGTTTTCTGTTCTCATAGCACCTCTCTTTCCGGACAGATTTCTTCCCGGATCTCATAATGATCCGTTTCTCCATCTCCCCACATTCCAAATAGATCCAGCTGTCTTGGTTTTGACCGCTCCCTCTCACCAGGATCATAATTGGTAATAATGACCTCTGGAAACTCACAACCGCCCTCATACCTCTGAGCCAGGTTATTGATGCGGGTAACGGCTGTAATAAAATATCCTGCATACAGTTCCCGGATGAAATCGCAGTCATTGTAACTGACCATCCACTTCCCCCTGCTCCCTGTCAGAGTGTCTCGGAGCCGTTTGTGATCCTCTTTTCGGAATACCACTGCATAATGACCTTCCGTCTCATAATAGGGCGGATCGCAATAAAAAAAGGCACTATCCCGGTCATACTGCCGAATCAGTGCCTCAAAGTCTTTATTTTCTATTACGGTATCTGCCAGCCTGCGGGATGCCTGCCAAATGGTGTCAAAGCAGTTCCTCACATCAAACGGACGGCAGCCAAAGGACGTGCAGCCACTTCCATAGCTGTACCGGATCAGTTTAAAAAATGCAGCCGCCCGTTTTACATCGGTTACCTCTGCATTTTCCAGCAAGATTTTTTTCACTTCCTCATAATCCGGCGGCATCAGATGCTTCTCTGCCAGCTCCAGCTCCTCAATTAAAAACCGGGTATCCGGTTCCTGCTTTTCAATAAAATTACGGATTACTGTAAATTCATCCCTGCTGTTTAACGGAAGAAATCCGAGTTCCTTAAGGAATGCCCCCGTGCGGTTCTTGACGCAATAAAACAGGTTTGCCAAGTTAGAATTATAGTCATTATAAATCTCCATACACCGGTCATCTGGTGGTTTTCCAAACAGTACCCAACCACCTCCGCCGAACACCTCAATGTACCGGTCATAACTTGCAGGAAACATCGTGTAAATCAGGCTGCGGAGTGCTTTCTTTCCGCCAACCCATGAAATAAAACTGTTGATTCTGCATCCCTCCTAACATCC
>NZ_SPHO01000044.1 GCF_005845215.1 Clostridium sp. 1001271st1 H5 | reverse complement strand
TGTTCCGGCCATGGTTTATGTGATGACACCAGGGCATTCATTTGGAATTCCCTCTGACCATTATGCCAATGTAATCTGGCAAGGGTACGAAACGGCAGGGTTTGAAACCCAGTTTCTGGAAGATGCAATCGAACACGCTTATCAGCTTGTGCAGAAACAGGAAAGAGAGGAAGGCTTCTATCAGCAGAGCCTGTTTCATATGGGGGGCTATGATGGAATGAAATAAATCCTGATGTGTCAGATAAACATCTCGATAAAAAGTGTGGAAGGAGTGATTTTATGGCCGTCTCAGCTGCCGCTGTGACAGCAAAACTGGCAACGCTTACCCTTTCTGGCCGAAATGGGAGGACTGTGGTTTTTTCTGTTATTGCAGCATTAGTAACCCCTGTTATTTTAATTGCCACCATGATTATGTGTACGCTTTCTGGGACTGCAGATCATAACATTTCCGCTGTCCAGCTGTCCTTTCATGGAGGGTATTTGTCTTCAAAGGTGCCAGCAGAGTATCGGATGTACATCGAAAATATGCAGGACAGTTTTGAAAAACTGGATGGGGTTTTAAATGAAATCAATGGTATGGCAGAAGCCGAAGAAGTAGATCCCTACCAAGTAAAAGCGATTTTTTATGCCCTGTTTTTTGGTAAGGAGTACCCTCGGATGGATGAGGGGGACTACAGGGCATTCGCAGATTGTTTTGTAGAGTATGAGGAGAGGGAGGATGAAGAGGGAGAAACCTATACGGTTGTAGTTCCAATCCAAAGCCTGAATATGGTCTACGGAAATCTTGCTGCAGAATTAAACCAGGAGGTTTCTCTGGAAGATAAAACGAATGTACAGCGCATCTATATGCTGGCAAAATACGGTGTGAGTGTACCAGGTGGAAATGGTCTTCCTCCCGGACAGGCTATGGGAGATGGGAGTTTTTCCGCGCTGATGGCAGAGGCAACCCGTTATATTGGTTATCCCTATGTATGGGGTGGTAGTTCTCCAGATACCAGTTTCGACTGCAGTGGATATATCTGTTGGGTCTACACGAGATCCGGGGTGTATCACCTTTCCCGAACAACAGCGCAGGGGATTTATGACCAGTGTGCGATTGTGTCAAGAGAGGAAGCTAGACCCGGAGATCTGGTGTTTTTTACGGGAACTTATGCATCTGCAGGGGCGGTCAGCCATGTGGGGATTTATGTTGGAGGCTCTAGGATGCTGCATTGTGGTTCGCCTATTGGCTATGCGGACCTTACTTCTCCTTACTGGAACAGCCATCTGTATGCTTTTGGAAGGCTGGCAACTATTCCGGAATGAGGCAGCTAAAAATGAAATTTGTGCAGATTTGCCTGGACAGTTTATGGATATGTGATATCGACTTTTAGAAAAAAGTTCGGTATTGTGTGTGGCTGAAAGGAGGGAAGTAACCGATGGATGAGATTATGGATCAGTTAAATCAGGTAATCGAAGAACGAGTTCTGGAGCTGAAGAGAAAAAGTGAAGAGGACAAGGTTCCCGCTTATTGCACAGAGACCAAGGAACATGTCCTCCGCATGGATCGAATTCTCAATAGCCTTTCAGAGGATGACCGGCAATGGTTGGATGACCAGCTTATGGCTAAAATGGATATACCGGAACAGGAGCGTTTGAGGTATTATAAGGCGGGTCTTGCAGATGCCATTGAACTAATCCATTATTTAAGAACCTGATGAAACGAGATCGGGCGGCTGTGTGAGCAGCCGCCTGATTTGCTTTCTGAAAGAAAAAGGAGATTTGAAATGAGAAATACTACGATCAATGTCAGTTTTAACACAGAAAAATTGGATGCGTTAAAGTTCCACATGGAAAAAAGGGACACCGATCTTCAGGGGGAATTAAATGATACAGTACAGAAACTGTATGAAAAATATGTCCCGCAGGCTACCCGTGAATATATTGATGACAAGGTGGCAAGAGAAATATCCACCAGAGAACGTACCCGTAGAGCTGATCGGACTGTAAGACGGGAGGAGTCCCAGCTGGAAGAATCAGAAATCGTATGATAACCAGAATAAAGAAAACGGAATCCCCAGTCATCCATGACATCCCCGTGTAGCCCCCTGTGTGCCCCTGTGTCGGGCTTTGGACAGCTAGGTGGCATCGTGGTACCCATACGAGGATTTTAAGCGGTGTCGGGCAAATGTGAGAGAAGGTTATGGAAACAGCAAGAACACGGGGGATATGGGATTCCTGAGTGGTTGGCAGGGTCGAAACGTGTGCAGGTTAAAGGGGGTATGCTGCTTTTGGCAGCCTACCCCTGGAAAACACCGACCGGCAAAGCCGTTCGGGAAATCTGGTTTGAATACTTTTGGAAAAGGCGGTCGAAAGAATGGTGCTGGATTTTTGAAAGTGGCAGGATTTTGGAGGAAATGAGAGAGAGTTTGTGAATACCTGGTAAGGAGGGAACGATGGGGAGCGAAAATGCGAAAGTCCGTGTTGGGATTTATATTGAAAAAGCTATATTAGAACAGGCAGACGGGTTGTTGGAGACTGCCAATGTGCGTTCCAGAAACGAATTTGTAGCAGAAGCACTTAAATTCTATATGGGGTATCTTCTTGCAGGAAAAGCAGAAAATTATTTTTTGCAGTCACTGGCTTCTGTGCTTACGGGAACCGTTCGGGATAGTGAGAACCGTCTGGCCAGGATGGACTTTAAGATAGCAGTGGAATTGTCCAAGCTCTCACAGGTAATTGCCTACACCCATGATGTGGATGAAGAATCTTTAAACAGGCTGCACGTAAAATGTGTTGATGAAGTGAGACGGATCAATGGAACTGTGAAGTTTGAAGATGCGTATCATTATCAAAAGCGGGATGTGTAGATATTGTTGGAAAGGAAACGATGGAAAGAGAATTTATTTGTACTTCCCTCTAGTTGTGTGATGAATTTTCAGAAGAGATAAAAAATAGATTTGTCCTTTACGATGCAATAACTCATCGATTATAATATACTAAGAAATGAATCGAGGTGTAGAATTTTGAATGAGAGAGAACAAATCATTCAACTATGGTTCAAAATGTGGCTTACACAACAGGATCTTGGTATGGATGACATTTTTGCGGAAGACGTGATTTATACTGAAAGCTGGAGTCCAAAATATAATAACCGTCAAGTTGTAAAACATTGGTTTAATGAATGGAATACACGTGGCAAGGTGATGGAGTGGAAGATCAAGCAGTTCTTTCATAAAGATAACCAGACGGTTGTAGAGTGGTATTTTAAAAATGAAATGAATAATGGGAATATAGAGGAATTTGACGGAATGTCCTTGATTGTATGGACAGCAGATAATAAAATAAAATCATTAAAGGAGTTTGGATGTAACTTAAACAATTATAATCCTTATGAGGATAGTGATACGCCTAAATTTAGAGATGAAAAGACTAGTTGGTTTTAATCAGAAACAGAAAAATTATATGTGTTAATCTGGCCGAGGAGGCTTGATTATAAAAGTAAAGATAAAAACGCAACGTATGCAGTGATGCATACCAGAGCCGGTAGGTAGCCCGGCCGTCCTGCATATTAGGGTAAGTAACCTGCCCCTCCGGGTTGTCCATTCTTTGCTCATTTCAATCATTAAGGAGGGATTGCCATGAGTATAAGGACAGGCAAGCTGACAGTGTTTTTTGAGGAACCATTTTGGGTAGGTATTTTTGAGAGAGTTGAAAATGGGAAACTTTCCGTTTCCAAAGTAACATTTGGAACTGAACCAAAGGACTATGAGATTTGGGAGTTTGTGCTAAAGGAATATGATCGTTTGCAATTTAGTCCATCTGTGGAGGTTACTGCAAAGGAACTAACAAAAAACCCAAAGAAGCTCCAGCGTGAAATTCATAAACAAATGTTGGATAGGGGCGTTGGAACAAAATCTCAGCAAGCACTAAAGCTGCAGCAGGAACAAAGGAAACAGCAGCGTAAGTCTAAAAGCCGGGAAGACAAATTGGCAGAAGAGAAAAAAATGTTTGATTTAAAACAAAAAAAGAAAAAAGAGAAACATCGAGGGCATTAAGAATGTAATGTATTCTTACACAAAATTTGGTTTGAGGTAAACGATGGCATCAAGTAAAAATTATTTACAATTTGTTTTAGAGCAGCTGTCCGAGTTGGATGAAATTACATATCGGACGATGATGGGAGAGTTTATTATTTATTATCGTGGCAAGATTGTAGGAGGCATTTATGATGACAGACTGCTTGTAAAACCCACAAAGTCAGCAATTGCCTATATGACAGATCCGGTATATGAAGTACCTTATGAGGGAGCAAAAGAGATGCTGCTGGTAGAGGAGGTTGATCAGAAAGAATTTTTGACAGGACTGTTCCACGCGATGTATGATGAACTGCCGCTGCCCAAACCCAAAAAGAAAAAATAGGTATTGCGAAGGGAAAACAAATAAATGGACAAGGCAATTTTGTATATACATGGTAAAGGTGGAAATCCGAAAGAGGCAGAGTATTATAAAGCGCTCTTTGAAGAATATGATGTAATTGGTTTTGACTATTCCTCACAGTCACCTTGGGAAGCGAAAAAAGAGTTCCCCAGATTGTTTGATAACCTATGCGGAACATATGAAACGGTAACAGTGATTGCGAACAGCATTGGTGCTTTCTTTGCTATGAGTGCTTTGGCAGACAGCAAAATAGAGAAGGCATACTTTATTTCTCCGGTTGTAGACATGGAAAGATTGATTCGGAATATGATGCAGTGGGCGAATGTGACCGAAGATGACTTGCAGAAACAGAAAGAAATCCCGACATCCTTTGGGGAAACACTTTCCTGGGCTTATCTTTGTTATGTGAGGGAGCATCCTGTTACCTGGACTGTTCCAACGCACATTCTGTATGGAGAAAAGGACAACCTGACATCGTATGAAACAATAGCTGAGTTTGCAGATAGAATCGGAGCAACACTTACAGTTATGGAAAACGGGGAGCACTGGTTTCATACGAAAGAGCAGATGGACTTTCTTTCTGACTGGATCAAGCAATGTACATGATATGTTCAAATATTGAAACTATGTAACGGAAGAAGATGTGATAAAAAGTAAAAGGAGCCATGGTGTGTGATAAGCCATAGGTTCCTTTTTGCTTTCTAAAAAGGAGTAACATGACAAAACTTATTTTTACTTCCCGATATTTAAAAGATGCAAAACCATCTCAGAAAGAAAATTATGTCCATTACATTGGAACGCGGAAAGGGGTAGAGAAAATTGATACAAGTAAAAAGCACCTCCCAGCAACGGTGAGTCAAAAGAAGTTAGTGCATCAGCTCCTGCAGGATTTTCCGGCGACAAAAGAAATGCTGGAGTATGAAGATTATCAAAGAAAACCAACAATCGAAAATGCCTCGGAATTTATTTCCTGTGCATTGGAACAAAATCTTGATATAGCAGCGACGCGAAAAAATTATGTGGATTATCTGGCGCATCGTCCCCGTGTAGAAAAGATTGGTGAGCATGGTCTGTTTACAGATGAGGGAGAACCGGTGGTTCTTGGACAGGTGCAGAATCAAGTGGCAGATCACAAGGGAATTGTGTGGACCCATGTGATTTCCCTTCGGCGCGAGGATGCAGCCCGGTTAGGGTATGACAGTGCTGTTCAGTGGATGGCATTGCTGCGTTCCAAACGGGCAATGCTGTGTAAGCATATGAAAATTGACAGCGCCAATCTGAAATGGTACGCTGCATTTCATAATGAAAGCCATCATCCCCATGTTCATCTATTGGTGTACTCAGTAAAAGATGGAGAAGGGTATCTGACAAAGCAGTCGATTGAGGCCATGCGTTCTGAGCTGGCGCATGATATTTTCCGTCAGGATTTTGCAAATATTTATAAGGAACAGGCGCAGTCTCGTATGGATTTAAAGGAACGGTCGGAAGTTGTAATGAAGACATGGATAGATGAAATACGGGCGGGGACGCTTAAGAGTTCGGAAATTGAAACCAGTATGATGCAGCTTTCTAAACGGCTGCAGAATACAGGTGGGAAAAAGGTTTATGGCTACCTGAAGAGAGATGTGAAGGATCTGGTCGATCACATCGTAGACGAGTTGGAGAAAGATGACCGGGTGTCTGCCCTGTACCGGGAATGGGGGCTATGGCAGGATGAGATTGTGAAGACCTACCGAAAACAGACGGAAGAATTACCGCCTTTATCAAAACAGCCTAAATTAAAAAGTATCAAAAATATGGTGATTGCAGAAGCATTGAGGCTTGGCAGTCATCATTTTTTGTTTGAAGAGAATGAAGATGGATACTCAGAACCAAAGGACGATTTTTTTATACAAGAACCAAATCCGGTAGCAGAGCTGACAGGGGAACTAGATTCGGACTATGCGGAGGAGGAACTCAAGCAAGAGCTTTTTCCTAATGGCAGAAAAGGAAAATCCAGTTCCAACTGGTGGACAGATGGATATATACAGGCTAGGAATTATTTGTATGGCAGCGATTCTACATTACAGGATTTTGAAAAGGCATATCAGAAGTTCCTTCAGGAAGCAGAGCAGGGGAATGGGTTTGCCATGCACGACCTTGGCCGGATGTTTGCGGATGGCTTGGGACGGGATGCGGATGTTGGGCTGGCACAGAAATGGTATGAGAAAGCATTGGAAGCATTTCTTGTAAGAGAAGAATCCGTAAAGAAAAAGGAGAAACCCTATCTGCAATATCGTATTGGGAAAATGTATGCTTCTGGTTTGGGAGCAGAACAAAATTATGAAAAGGCGGCACACTGGTTTTCTCAGGCGGCTGCAATGGATCATAAGTATGCCCAGTATTCTCTGGCTGGGCTTTACCGGCGGGGCCGGGGGGTGGAGCAAAATGATATACGGGCGTTTTCTCTATATATGAGTTCAGCAGAGCAGGGGAATCCTTATGCCAGCCTGGAACTGGCGAAGATGTATAGGGATGGTTTTGGTACAGAGCCGGATTTACAGCAGGCAGAGTGGAGATTTCAGAATGCGTATTCCGGTTTTGTGGTTCTGGAAGAAAAAAGTCATGATGATAAACTCCAGTACCGGATTGGTCAGATGCTTCATACTGGAACGGGAACCAGCAAAGATGATGAGGGGGCGGCCAGGTATTGGGAAAAGTCTGCAAAGCTGGGGAATATCAATGCTCAGTATGCACTTGGAACACTCTGGCTGGAAACGGGAAGTGGAGACAGCGGCCAGGCAGTGGAATGGCTTACAAAAGCAGCAAATGCAGAGCACTCAGCCGCCCAGTATGTGTTGGGGAAATTATACCAGGATGGTGTGTATTTTAATAAAGATATGGATCAGGCCATGAAATGGTTCCGCTCTGCAGCAGAACTTGGAAATGAATATGCTGCATATCGGATGGGATGTTTGTTGCTTTTGGGGGAGGAAATACCGAAGGATGTGGAAGCGGCTGTGAAGTGGCTCAGCCTGTCAGCGGAAAAAGGAAATCCATATGCGCAGTATCGGCTTGGAATGCTATATCTCAAGGGGGAAGAGTTTTCTCCTCAAGTGGAAGTGGCAATGAAATGGCTTCAACAGGCAGCGGAGCAGAAAAATGAATGGGCCTTTTATCAGTTAGGGAAGTTATATCTTTCAGGAGAACATGTAACGAAAAATGTGGAAACAGCAGTACATTACCTGGGACTATGTGCGGAAAAAGGAAACCAGTATGCTCAGTATGTGTTGGGAAAGTTATATCTCTGTGGCAGAGATGTTTCCCGTGATCGGGAAAAGGCAGTGGAATATCTGACAGCATCGGCAGAACAAGGAAATCTGTATGCCAGTTTTTTACTGGAACATCTGGATGCATATCAGGATCCGTCCTTGTTTCTGGCAGCAACCAGACTGCTTCATCATCTGGAAAAGCTGTTTTGCGAAGAAGTACAGAGACCAATGGAAATGAAGCGGTATCAGATTGACCGGAAACGACGCAGGAAACTGTCAGAGAAAAAGCAGGCTCAAGGACATCATAGGGATGATCAGGAGCCGGCACAAGGTATTTATTGACGAAGGAGGATGGCATGGGAGAATTTGTTTATTTTACGGAAGAACAGAAACAGAGGGCCAATGCGGTGGATCTGGAAGATTTTCTTTCCAGGCAGGGGGAAAAGCTGCTTCGTTCTGGAAGAGAAAAGCGCTTGGCCAGTGATCACAGTATTACAGTGAGGGGAAATCGATGGTATGATCACGCGACAGAAAAGGGAGGCTGTGCCATTGACTTTGTGCGGATGTTTTATAACCAGAGCTTTCCGGATGCAGTTACAATGCTGCTTGGTGGAGAACAGGGAGTTGCATACCGGGAAAGCGTGAATCAGCAACCAGAACCGAAAAAGCCATTCGTACTTCCAGAGGCGAATCAGACCATGCACCGTGCTTTTGCGTATCTGATAAAGACAAGGTGTGTGGATCCTAAAGTAGTATCTGTATTTGCAGGAAAACACATGATCTATGAAGATGTCAAATATCATAATGTTGTGTTTGTGGGGTTTGATTCAGATGGAATCCCACGCCATGCACATAAAAGGGGAACCTGTCAGAAGGGACAACCATTTAAGGGGAATGTAGAAGGATGTGATCCAAGGTACAGTTTTCGTTGGATTGGGAAGAGTAATACCGTGTATGTATTTGAGGCACCGATTGATATGCTGTCTTTTATTTCCATGTATCAAAAGGGGTGGATGGATCATAGTTATGTGGCACTTTGTGGGGTGGCAGAACATGCGTTGATGCAGCTTTTGAATGATGCACCGCACATCTCCCAAATTGCTTTATGTCTGGATCATGATAAGGCGGGAACCCAGGCAAGGGAACGGATAAAGAAAAACCTGTCTGAGCGGGGATACCATATGGTATTCTCGCTTTTTTCAAATCTTAAGGATTGGAATGAGGATCTTCAAGAGCTGAAGAAGCCACCGCCGGAATATATGAATAGACAGCAGACAGTTATACAGATGATGTGAGAGGAGGGGAGTAGGATACAGGGAGTCATTATATTTATTTGTATAGGTTTGGGGATGTTCGCTGTAATCGGCAGTCTGGTAATGATATCAAATCATTATACCTTAAACGGAATTAAATCGAGAACGGTAGGAGACGGGCAGTATGGAACTGCACGGTTTGCAACGGAAAAGGAAATACGGGAAACGTATGCACATGTACCATATGAACCGGAACAATGGAGAGCAGGAAAGCATCTACCAAAAGAGCAGGGGCTGGTAGTTGGATACAAAAAGAAAGGAAATTTCATCACAGCACTGGTAGACAGTGGAGATATTCACTGTCTCATGATCGGGGCAGCAGGAGTGGGTAAGACCGCAAACTTCTTATACCCTAATATCGAATATGCCTGTGCTTCTGGAATGAGTTTCCTCACCACAGACACGAAGGGCGATCTGTTTCGTAATTATGCAGGTATAGCCAAGGAATATTATGGCTATCAGATTTCCATTCTGGATTTACGAAATCCCACCCGTTCTGATGGCAACAATATCCTGACGCTGGTTAATAAATACATGGATGAGTATTTAAAGAATCCTGAAAATCTGGCAGCAAAGGCAAGAGCAGAGAAGTATGCGAAAATTACAGCTAAAACAATCATCTGCTCTGAAGGGGCTTCTGCCAGCAGTTATGGACAAAATGCTTTTTTCTATGATGCAGCAGAAGGTTTGCTGACTTCTGTGATTCTGTTGATTGCAGAGTATTGCCCGCCAGAGAAACGCCATATCATTTCTGTGTTCAAGCTGATTCAGGATCTTCTGGCGCCATCCCCAGTGAAGAACCGGAGCCTGTTCCAGTTACTTATGGATAAGCTGCCACCTACTCACAAGGCGAAGTGGTTTGCAGGAGCAGCTTTAAATTCTGCGGATCAGGCAATGGCCTCTGTGCTATCCACAACCATGTCCAGATTGAATGCGTTTCTGGATTCTGAAATGGAACAGATCCTGTGCTTTGAGAGTACCTTGGACACGGAAACATTCTGTAGGGAAAAGTCAGCAATTTTTATTGTGCTGCCGGAAGAAGATAACACGAAGTATTTTATGGTATCCTTGTTTTTACAGCAGCTTTACCGAGAAATGTTGACGATTGCAGATGAACATGGAGGAAAGCTGCCCAACAGAGTCATGATGTTTGCAGATGAAAT
This sequence comes from Clostridium sp. 1001271st1 H5, assembly GCF_005845215.1. Lineage (GTDB taxonomy): Bacteria > Bacillota > Clostridia > Lachnospirales > Lachnospiraceae > Enterocloster. The sequence continues at coordinate 662 of NZ_SPHO01000044.1, read as the reverse complement.
CGGAACCATACCGAAAATTGAATCCATGGAGATGATGTTTTCTGCAGGCCGCTCCAGACGGATCAGCATGGTTCCTATCATTCAGAGCTTTGCGCAGTTGGAAAAGAATTATGGAAAAGAAGGTTCCAGTATTATCATCGATAACTGCCAGGATATTTTGTTTGGAGGTTTTGCACCAAACTCAGAGAGCGCAGAAATCTTATCAAAAGCATTGGGAAACAGAACGGTGTTGTCTGGTTCTATATCCAGAGGAAAAAATGACCCCAGCCAGAGCCTGCAGATGATGAGCAGACCATTAATGGCGCCGGAGGAGTTAAAGACCTTGCCAAAAGGGAATTTCATTCTTGCTAAGACAGGGGTATGCCCTATGAAAACAAGACTTCCTTTGTTTTTTAAATGGGGTATCCGGTTTGAGGAGGTTTATGAAGTCCCGGAACAGGCAGCAAGAGAGGTTGTATATGCTGACCGATTGGAATTGGAGGAGGAAATAGTAAGGCGGTCTGATTTTGATGAGGAAGACTTATGGAGGGGATCTGTTGAAAGCGGAAAGTTGGAGGAGGCTTCTTTTTTAGGAGGAAAGGCTCATGGAGAGACAGCGAAGGAAAAACAGCATAAGGCAGCTACTCGAAGACCACCTCTTAGAACCGATTAGCAGAGAGGAG
>NZ_SPHO01000043.1 GCF_005845215.1 Clostridium sp. 1001271st1 H5 | reverse complement strand
TTGAAGAAACTACATCCGCTGGTGGATGCGGCTCCTTCAACGCGGCTTCTTCATGTCCTGCGTCAGCCTGTCTTTATGACAGTGCGGCGTGGGGCTTTTTTATTGCCTGAAAGGAGTATGAGAACATGAGTCTGAAATATACCTGCCCCAGCTGTGGAACCCCCTTGGGTTATGAGGGATTGTGTTGGAAATGTAAGTGCGAGCAAGAACGGCAAGCTGCTCTGGCCTGGACGCCGGAACAAATTGTCGAAAAACAAAGAAACTTGATACAGAACATCCAGAGGCTGGCTGATATGGAGGACCCAGAGTTCGCCGACTTTTGGCAGCTGCTTGGCTACCATGATGCCATCACCCCGGAGATTCAGCGAGTGGCACTGGCCGCAGAGGTGTTCTGGCCCTGTGAGATCTATTATCATGCTCCCGCCGATGTGCGGGATGGTCTGATCCATGCGCTGTTGTCCGCGGAATATTCCAGCGCGGCCTCCAACCTGATGAGTTGCCTTGCTATGCAAGGAGATGACAAGGCAATGGAGACTCTGCTGGAGCTGGAGCGAAATCCCCGGCCCTGGCGCAAGGGCCTCTATGTAGACCCATCCAGCTATGCGCAGATCGGAGGCTGGACCTTCGACAAGGAGGGCCAGAAAATCCAACTCAACTTCGACACCTGCTATCCTATGGTCAAGGGAACCACTGGCGAGAAATCTCCCGTCCGCATTGGCCGAGAACGGGAAGATACCTGTCCCCACTGCGGCGGACGCATGGTGGATATATTGGTGCTGGACGGCCGGGATGAGCGTCTGAAATTTCTGGGGTTGGATGGTATCCTGACTGCCACCTGCTGCCCCAGCTGCGTGGGATTCCTCAAAGGCCCCGCCTTCAACCGGTTTACCCTGGATGGCGGCGTGGAGGTCTTTCCCTCTGAGCTATTTGACGGCGCGGAGAAGACGGATTGCTATGTCAGTCCCGAGGAGTACAAGGCCCTCACGGAAAATCCCTTTGTGCTGGACGAAGCGCCTGTGCCCCTGTTTTACGGTGCGGCCTGCCAGGATGTGAATACCATCGGCGGCTTTGCCAATTGGGTGCAGGACGCGGAATATACGACCTGTCCTCACTGCGGCAAGCCCATGAAGTATCTGGCCCAAATCCAGTGGGATATGGTGTTTGACTGTGCGGAGGGCACGCTCTATGTGGAATTCTGCCCGGACTGCCATATCGTATCCATGCAGCATCAGCAGACCTGAAAAAGTCGCACAGTATGAAAAGAGAAATACCAGCAGGTATTTGCGTGAGGAGGAAGTAGAATGAACAGCAAACAGATCACAGCATTTTTGCAAGAGCATTGGTACATTGTCTCGGTGCTCATTGGGGCCGTGATTTTAATCGGAGCGATCCGCAACTGGAACTGGCTCTGCGACCCCACTGGTACGCGGGATGCCCATCGACGCAGCAGAGGATACCGGCGTGTGGTTTTCTTTCTGTTGGGTGTCCTCTTGATTGTGGTGAGCATCTGGGGATTTGTGCTGAAATTGAAATAGGAGGAGCAAACCGATGACATCCATAGACTTTCTGAACAAGGTACATAAAAGCCTAGACTCGCAGGAGTATAGCCTTTCTTATTCTCCGGCAAAGTCCAAGAATTATATGCTGTACTGCAACGGCAACTTCATCGGTGGCCTGTTCGATGAGGAGCTGTGCTTCGTCTACGCCGACAGTGTGAGTGAACTGCTGGGGTAGCCGGAACCCGTCTACCACGGCTACTCCAGCACCGCCCAGCACAGGATGCTGGTGATCCCGGAGGAACATTGGGCGAAGGCGCTGAAACTTCTCTATGCCGAGAAATTTGATTGGAGCCGTTTGGTGTACGACATCACATACACCAGCATCGGCGCGGCTGTGGTGGAGGACTTCTACGACGAGAATGTGGTATTCCTGCGCTTCTGCTTTGAAAAGGAACTGCTGAAAAAGAACCCTCTGGACCGGCAGGGCCGTATCCTGCGGATGGTCTATATCAACCAGGACTTGACAAATACCGGTAAATATTTGTTTCCTGAGTTGCTGGACAAGTTCCTTGCCTTTTTTGATCGGAAAGGAAAAACCAGTCTGGAAACCATGCTGAAACGGTGGTACACCCAACTGGAGAAGGAATACCGCAATCAAACGGCGGGATAAGGAGAATGATCTATGTTTGAAGAATTCTATGAGATGTACGAGCCCGAGGAGCAGGAAGTGATTGCTCTGATCAATCGCTGCATCGGGGGCGGATATAACTGGAAAGGCAACTTTTGGGAAATGACCATTGTGACACTGGGCGTGGTGTTCTGTGACACCGGCAAGGTCAGCACCAAAGAGGAGCGGCTGGAGTGGCCGGTCACCGACGAGGAGCGTAACAGCGACAAGGGCTGGGGACGCTTTCATAACGAGCAGATCTGCCGCCTGAAGATCCGCCGGATGAAAGAAGAATGGGCAAAGGATCTGGTGGTGCGGCCCTGGTGTATCTCTGAGGTGGTCAAGACCTATGAGGACTGCCCGGAACTCGGGGCCGTTCTGGACGAGTACCACAAGCCGGTGGTGATCCAGGACCAGGTGCTGGGAAAGCTCGAGCTGGACAAGGACCATGATGCCTTTGAGGGTGAGATCCAGTGGCGCGGAAAGGATGTGCTTCTTTCCCTGGAGGTCAATGCCGAGAGCAAGCCCTCCTGGACCCGCGCCCGCAGTGCCGCCAAAAAGCTGCTGGCCGACTGTGAAACCTGGGACAAGGCCATGCGGGAGCTTGCGGCAAAGAACCTGACCGAGCTGGCCAACAACTGGCTTTCCCAAGATGAGGAAGCCCCCCGAAATCCGGAAACAGACCCCATTACGGAGGAAGAACTTGCCCGGCGGATCAGCATGACCAGCCTGTCCGTCACCTCCGGCGGCAGCTTCACCGCCTGGTTTGACTGCGATGAGATGTTCACCGACCATGCTGTGACGGTCTACGGCTCCTTGAAAAAGGGCGTCAAAGATGCCAACATTGAGGGATAAGGAGGCGCAGAGATGAAACTGTATGAGTATTGGCTTGGGTTGTATCCCCTTGATTGGGAATTTTGCTTTATGCCAGTGCAAACCTATAAAAACTTCATCACAGAGCAGTATCATAAAAACCCCACTTTTTACAACATCTCAGTGGGTTCCATTGAGAAGGTATTGGCACACATTGATGTCATTTTATCTGCTGCCATGGAAGATTGGAATAATACCACGAACCATGCTGCCCTGCGTTGCCCCCCAATGATCTGTCCTCTCCCAAAGGGACAGGACAGCAATACAGCGGAATTTGCTATCATTCTCAAGATGGATAATGACGGAGATACAGTGGTCTATTCACCAATCCCATTACCCCATCTGGAAAACCAATGAGGAGGTGTATCTATGAAACTGAATTGTAAACGCATTGATTTACCATATACGCCCGGCGAGGAAATCTTCAACTTTCCCGAGGAATCGGGACTGCCCTTTCTCTTTGATGTAGAGGAAGAACTGACTGCTGATCCTGCTGCTATGGATACGGTGGGAGAAATGCTGGATGAGGCGGAGAAATTGGCAGAAAAGGCCAAGGCCGCCATCAAAGCGGCGCTGGCGGACGAGGACAGCCGCTACCATAGCGTTGTGACATTTTTCATGGAGTTCCACCGAGACGATGTAGGCCCGGATATTGCGGCGGAACTCTTTCCGGGAACCGATCCATCCAAGCTGTCCTTTGCCGAGATGGTAGACTTTTTGAAGCTCAAGCGGTTCGGCAGCCTGGTGGATGACGAGATGGATCAGCAAGTTTTCATTCTGGACCTGTCCTTCAATCCGGAGATTACTGACGAACTGATGGTGATCTACTTTGACTTGAACAAGGAGATTTTCTGTATCACCCATGAGAGCTGAGGAAAGAAAAAGAGAAAAATATCTGCCCACGCTTCTGATCCAGCAGATCCGCCTGCAATGGTATAAAGACTGCCGGGGCGGAAACGCCGCCGCACAACGGAACCAGTATCCCAGAGCGATGCGGCTGCCTAAAGACTTCTTCTCTTATTATTCCTTTGGCCTACCTACTCACTTTGCATCTATCGTACAGAGGCCCGATGGATTTCGGATTGATAGGGACTGTCGTAGGCTGATGGAATGGAAGCCTAATGGTACAATGCGACTTCACCCTTTTGAACTGATTCAGCAGGAGTCCGGAATCCAGGTGCGTTACCGCTATGATTGGCATATTGGTGCGATGCCGGAGCGATATACCTACAATAAGACCGGGCAGAAACAGCCCCTCAATGAGCTGGCACTGGATTTGATTCCTGGTGATTATGGTCGGGCTGTCTGCAATGGGCGGTTCCGGGACTGGGATACAGGAATCTGGTATTATGTGCTGGATATTTTGAATGTGATGCCGCTTACGGAGTCCACCGACTCATTGACCAGTTTTACGGACAGAGAACCGAATAAGATATATACCCAGATTGACCGACTGTGGTGATGAAAGACAGGAGGATAACCACATGATTTCCACAAGAGATTTATCTGGCCTTCCCAATGCGGAGCGCCTGAAAAACTTCTGCAAAGGGCTGGCAGCTCTGGACATCATCATGGTGGAGGAGGAATGGAACTTCATCCGCCACTATACATACAACCCCGCATGGCGAAAAGGCAAAGAGGCATTCTTTGCCACTGATGGCAGTGACCAGAGCATGATCGTCATGTTTGCGCCAGAAGGCTGCGTGATCAACGGTGTGGATTCCGAACTCTACGACTGGGAGGAAAAACTTCCCCGTATCGAAGACCTGACGGATGGAATGCCCTCTGCTTTGCAAAAGCTCATGAGCAGCTGTGAAGTCAAAAAGATGAAAAGCACCTTCTGCGTCTGGACGGAAGATGGCACCACATGGCACTGCAATCCCATGGACGGCGAGGACGCATCCAAGGATTTGCTCTCCACGATTGATGGCAATCCGTTGAGCTATGTGGAGTACGGGAAGTGGTTTTATCCAGCCGATCTGCCTTTGGAGGCTGTGCGCCAGCTTGCTGACGGGGTGCCAGTGACAAAAGAACTGGTCACTGCGTTGAACCCGAAACGCAGCGAATGGGAAGAAATCAAGGAGGGTCTGGATAAGATCGGGTATCCACATGAACTTTGATTCACAGCAGACAGGAGATGATTTGAATGATCAAAGAACGCATCCCCATCTCCGGCGATCTCAAAAGCAAGGTCAAGCAGCTGATGGAGTACGCCGGATGGCAGGAAAGCCGCAGTGTGGATATTTCCATTGCGGAGCAGTATTACGCCGATCATGGCGTCCCGATGATGAAGACCACCCAGCGGTTTTACCGCAAGTATTTCGGCCTGTGCTGTGAGTGGTACTTGGCGCAGAAAAAGCTGAAATGGGCGGCGGATTTTGAGTTTGCTTTGTTCCCTTACCTGGTCAACGGGATCAAAAACCATTTGGAGGACGCCTATTTCCGGGATATGTCCGGCTGTGAGCTGGCGGAGATCGAACAGGCTGCCGGTCAGAAGTGCCAGCCCATCGGTCACATCGGCTACTACTACCCGGCAGAGGTCTGGATCTCGGAGTACGGGAAACTGTATGCGAAATATGAGTATCAGGACGAGATCGAGTGCTTCCCCGATGTGTTTGCCCTAATCGAACGGGAACTGCGGCAGTGCAAATTTGATTCCGCTGCCATGAAAACTGTGGAGGCACTGGACGGAAAACTATGAAACAGGACTTTACTATTTGGCGCAATCAAATATTGCAGAATCCGCGGGACATTTTACCGCTAAAATTTGGAATGTCGCAGGATGAGGTCATAGAGATCTTCGGGAAGCCCGATGCCGTTTCCACCATGAGAAGCGGCGGAAAGCCTTTGATACTCAAATATTGTGACATTGAACTGCATTTCGATAGAAAAGCCCCTCATGGGCTCTACTTAGTTTACAGCGACGATGAGATCGAGTTGAGCATCACAGCCGAGCACGAAGAAACGCTGCAACCAATTACCAACACAGAGCCAGTGGACAACGAATTTTTCCTTCGGGATGGAGCCGTCTATTTCTCCGGCCTATATGAAAACGGCTTGTTGAAGGGTGTTGCGCCCAAAGACTTCTGTTGCTGGCATTACTGGGGCAAATCCTCTGCGGCCTGCTTTCTTGGTGGGATTCGCCTTCGTGGAGCAGACCCGGCATCGTTTCGGGTGTTAAACTATGCCTATGCGATGGACAAAACAGCCGTCTACACCACCAGCGGGAGAATCCCAGATGTAGAGCTGGCAGCCTTCCAGGTATTAGACAACGGCCAGAACGATTCGGGTGCACCCCAGGGATATGCAAAGGACAGCCGGCAGGTCTACTTCCACAACGGAGACGGCAAGGTGAAGATCATCAAGGGCGCGGAAGTTTCCTCTTTCCGCTCGTTGGGCGATACCTATTTTGCCAGGGATGAGAAACGGATCTATGCCTACGGCAAACAACTTTCCAAAGCAGAACTGACTTCTTGGGAACTGCTTGGGCACTGGTATTCCCGCGATGCCAAGCGGGTGTACTACCTCAACCGAGAGATCAAGGGCGCGGATCGGGACAGTTTTACAGTTTGCACTCCTGTGGACGCGGCTCTACTTGCCGATCATCTGGCCCGCGATAAAGACCATTTTTACCAAAACGATGAGATGATCGAAGAAACACAGTGGCTGGAACAGCTGCGCAAAATGACCCAAGAACCGTAAACGGAGGGAAAACGACAATGGATTATTTGAAAATACTGCATGAAAACCCTGATTTGGCGGATGAATTTGATTCGCTGTTTGACTTCTTCCTGCTGGATGAGTTATCCCCGCGGAATGACGCAGAAGGCCGATGCACCTTTTCCCTGCCCGGCATGGCCTTTGCCAGAGATGGCTCCGGCGGAGAATACCACCTGTTGGAAGATGGCTCCATTGGATATTACAGCAGCGAAGGGGAGGCAGGCCGTCTCGCCGAGAGCATGGATGATCTCTTTTCCCTGCTTGTGAGCTGTATCTGCTGGCACGACTGCTGTGACACAAAGCAGTATGTAGATTCCAAAACACTGGAGGAGTATGGACAGAGACAGCGCAACTGTAACTTGGAAGATATGGATATGGACAGCTTGCAACGGGTGTCTGATGCCCTCGGCATCCCTGCCGGTGAGCCGCTGGCTCCGGTTCTGGAGCGGTTCCGCAAAGCAACCCAGCGTGAGCCTCTGTATCAGTGTATATTTCACGAGGACGACGGAAGCCTGACCGAATCATACGGTTTGATGTTTGAATGAGAAAGGAGAAATCACGATGAAAGCATTTGACCCCAATTACAAACTGCTGGACGAGATGTATCAGGACAATTACTATCCCACTTTTCTGGTGGACAAGGTAAAGGATGAACTTCAGAAGGTCATCGATCTGCTGGAGAGCGGCGAAACCGACACCGAAGTGGTGCAGGAGACGCTGGACGAGGCGGTCTGCGGCATCAATGATCTCCAGGAGGAGTTTGACGAGCACGACAGCGAGATCGAAACGGTGGCACGGGAATGTATCGCGGCAACCGTGGCCTACATTCTGGAGTGGTTTGGCATTCCTATTGACACCGAGGAGGCTATCCGGGAACGGGACTGGTGAGCCCTATGGCAGAAAAAGAACTGGCCCTTTGTGATGAGTGTGGAAGCCTGTTTTTCAAAGGCTCCTCACAGATGATGGGGCTGTGCCCGGAATGTGCCCATGTTCTCTATGGCTACCCGAATTGTGACCATCATTTTCAGGATGGCCGGTGTGTGAACTGCTATTGGGACGGCTCAAAGAGTGTGTACATCAAGAAACAGAATCAACAGGAGGAAACTGATATGCCTACAACTGAATGGCTGAACAAATACGAAGCAATCAAGAACAAACTGACCTGTAAAGATGACTTAGAGGCCCATTTCACAGAGAAAGTGATTGGGAACATGGCGGTGGATGTACTGGACATCGGTGCCGTCCATTTCCCCACCGGGCAGATCTTCGCTTGCGATCCGCTGGTGGAGCTGGAGGACACTCTGCCGTTCCTTCAAACGATCCCCGCCGGAACTTACCCAGTGAAAATCTGTGTGGTGCCCAGCGAACAATACGGCGACCGCTACGCCTGCGTCAAGGTGGCGGTTTCTCAGGAAAAGCCTGTCCGCTATGAGCTGGGCATGGTGGGCAACGAGAATCTGGACGCGGCGCTGGGAGATGACGACTACTTCGGTTTCGGCGTGGATGCAGGGATGGGGTGTATTGCGGACATCCAGACCCAGGCGGCCTTCAAGATATACTGGGCCAAGCGGCTGGAGGAGGACCCGGACATCGACCCCTACAACGACCTGTTCTGCGACTTACTGGAGGAAAACGCCCAAGCTCACCCCAAATATCAGGGGGACTGCGGCGACTGGCTCAACTGGACAGTGCCGGACACGGACTGCAACCTGCCCATCTTCTCCTCTGGCTGGGGTGACGGTTACTATCCCGTCTACTTCGGCTATGACGCAAAGGGCGAAGTCTGCGCCGTGTATGTGCGCTTCATCGACATTGAAGCCAGTTATCGAGAGCAGGATTAAAAATGTGACAGAACAAAGGAGAGCGCCATGAAAGCCAATGCCGGGGAGGTTTATACCGTCTACAACCAATATCTGAAACGCTACACCGCCTGTCAGGTGGCCTATATCGCGCCGCCGGACTCGGTAAGTGAGCAGCCCTGGGCGGTGATCCTCTCTCTGGACTGGGTGGGTGACACCCCTCTGACGGCGGAGGAACTGCCCCATCTCCGCCCGCTCTACAAGGACTTCATGTACTGGCCCCGTGACCTTCATCTGCTGCGGGTGCCGGTGGAAATCCCACCCCAGTACACGCTGGTGGGTACACTTCCGTCCTTCACCGACCAGCCCTGCCGCTCCTACGGCGGCTGGGACGACGGCTATGATGTGTACCTCCAAATCCGATGGCAGGAGATTCCGGAGGAGCGGCGGCGGGCTTTCAAGGAGGCCATGGAGAGCGACGAGCAAACGGAGATCGGCGGTATCCCGGTGAAGGTCAGCAGCCATCGGGTGACGGACCAGTACGAGCCATTCGATTCGGCGCTGGAACTAAAGGCGCTGCCCTGCCTCTCCGACCTCATCTGCGAGCGGTGGCACCCGGATCTGCTGGAGTTTTTGCGTGGAAATCCCTTCCTCGATGAACTGACTTTGCTGAACCACGGTCAGAGGACACTTGATCTGCGGGGCACCAGCATCAGAAAGCTGATGCTGGACATGACCGGCCTTCAGGAACTGTGGCTGGGTGAGGAAACGGAGCAGCTCCTGTTCCAGAACAAGGGCCCGGACGCCTGTACCATCCATGCCCCCGAAGATGGCAGCGGTTTGACCCTCCAATTTATCGGGCAATATTGCCCGCACACGGAACTGCCGAACCTATGGGGGCTGCATGGCATCCAGCTGAAGGACTTTGATCTGACCGGACTGGCTGCTGTCCATCCCCATCTGAAAGAGCTGAGGCTCTGGGGCGCGCCGGGAAACCTGGGGAACTTCTCCGCCGTGGGAGGGGTCCGGGAACTGACGAACCTATCCACCTTCGACCTGTTCGGTTTCGGGGCGGACGACATCCCTACCCCAGAGCAGATGCCGGAGCTTCGCTGGTTCTGGATGACCAGCCTGCCGGAGACAGCGGCAAAAGCGGCAAAGCAGCTCTGGAAAAGCAAGCCGGGAATGGATCTGCGGATTACCAAACCCCGGAAACCGGAGTGGCTGGCGCAAAACCTGGACAATCCCTTCCGGGGCTGGGACGGTGCGGAGCATATTCCTGCCGCCGCTGCGAAAAAGGCAGCCGGTCAATACCGCAAGACCCGCTCCCTGCTGATGAAGCTGGCCGCTGAGCCGGGCGAGGGCGCCCAGGCTCAGGCGCTGGACGCGGTGGCAGCCTACACCCAGACCTTCAATAAGATGGGCTTTATCGAAACCGAGGAGCGGGACGAGATCTACATGGCCCTGCGGGGTATTCTGGATGCACTCCCGGACAGTGCGATCCAAAAAGAAGCCCTGATTGAAAAGTTTGAGGAACTTCGTGATTTTTGAGGAGGTGACATTGCATGATAGAGTTCAGCAGGGATCATAGCTCGGCATGGATGGAAATGATGTCGGCCTATCAGGTTTTTCGGGTAAAGCTGCTTGATTGGGCCCACGAACCAGATCAGATAAAGCAAACGGATTTGCTGCTAGAGCTGGACTCTTGGGAAAATCGGGATCTTCACAGAAGAATGCTGGTAGTAGATCTTCTGCGCAGCACAGAGATGTGGGACAAAAAGGCTCTCCTCTTAGTCCAGAAAGAACTGACAGCGATTGCCCTACAGGAACAGGATGAGATTGCCGCTTATGCGCGAATGGCATTGTCTAAACTCAAAGACCAGTCGGAGCGGTGTACCATTGCCGATGAGGTGCTTCGTCTTGTAGCGGTCGAGAAAGAAAAGGTGAAACCAGATCCTGTTGTATTCCACAACGGCTGCCTGCTGCTGTATGATTTGCACTGTGAAGCAGAGTTCTCGCAGTATGCAGATCGGTATGCGAATCTGATTGAGCAGGCATACGGTTTAGATGGAAAAGACTTGGCGGACATGAAAAAAACGCTGTCCCAAATCTGATGATCAAGGAGGCTTGAATATGGATGCAAGGATTACAGAATTGTTGGAAGAACTGAAACAGGCAATCGACAAGGCTGCTACCACAGGCGACAAATATCAGTTTATAGATCCGGCCTATGATTTGACTGATGAACTGGAACAGTGCGAAAAACCGTTTGATGCTGTAAGGCCGATCTTGGAACTGATTGAATCTTCTCCCAATATTGACTTCGGTGGTCCTGGACCGTTGGGTAGCTTTATGGAGAAGTTTTACCATGAGGGCTATGAGGAAGAATTAGTCGCATCGCTGAAAAGAAAACCAACTGAGTACACGATTTCTCTCATGTTCCGTATCATTGCAGATGAGGAAAATCCCAATCTGAGCGAATACAAACATCTGTTAAAGACACTTGACTGTGCTTCTGAAATTGATACTTTCTGGTTGGATGAGATTGCGAAACTTTAGAGGGGAAATAGATTGAGTTACACGAAATTCAGCAAGGCAGTGACCAAGTGGCTGAAAGACAATGGTCTGCCCTGCTATGGAACATCCAACGATAGTCCCGAAGAAACAAAGGTCCGACTGGACGCATGGATGCGTGGGAGCAAAGAGGTGCTGCGCCAGTGGATCGCAGAAAAGCGATACCGTGAACTGATCTCCTGCGCCCACGGCGGCTGGTATCAGGATGATGTAATTTTTGAGCCCTTGGCTGAACACTTTGTGGCGAACCACCTGTTTGATGAACTGCGGTTTCTCTGCGAGCGCGGCATCCGTTTTTCCGTGGAAGATATGCTGTCCACCATTAAATCTGAGAAAGAGGAACATGGGGCGCTTGATATAGAAATAATTCGGTCTATCGATGTTCCAAGCTATGTGTCAGGCCGCAGTTATTCCCATTTGGGGGAAATCGCAAAATACAGGAAACGGGCGCTGGATCAGATTATCCGCTATGCAGGCTATCTGGAGCAGATCCACGCACCTGCGGAGTATTTGGAACAGGTAAAGGTCCTGCAAAAGAGCGTTTCTAATCTGACAATCAAAGCAAAAGATTTGAAACCATTCCGGTTTCGGCTGTGAAAGTAATTTTCTGAAAGGAGTGTGCGGGCGCATGAGCCGAATCATTGATGAACCCTACTTTACATACAGTGCATACAACGCCCTGACCTCCGGCATCCAGGTGAAATGCCCCAAGTGCCATGGCACGGGCATGGTAACAGCGGATGATGACAACGCCTATTTCCGCTGCCTGAGCTGCGGCCATCAGGAGACCCGCGACCGGACGATCTACCGTTATGATGTCCATAACCAATGCAAAAACTGCGGCAGGTACTATCGAGTGGATATTGAAGATACAGCAAAACAGCACTTTTCCGTTCTCTATGTGGCCTGTCCCTATTGTGGGAAAACCATGTCGGGAGAAGTTCATAAAACAGCGGAGGCGTTTTCATATATTGGCGAAATCAGGGATGGGAGAGAACCTTATTTCGGGTTGGAACTATGGTTTTTGACTTCATTTCAGGGAAAACCTGTATGGGCACTCAACCGAGAACATCTTGCCTATCTGATCGGCTATCTCAGCGCCGACCTGCGGGAAAAGCCGCCGGGAAGAGCGAAAATGACCCAGGCTGACCATCTCCCCACCTTCATGAAAACCGCAAAGAACCGGGAGCGGATCGTGAAGCTGCTGAGGCAAATGCAGGAGGAATGAGGATGGAACAGGAAGTTATTTTCAACGGCCAAATTCTTACCCTGACTCGGTTTTGGGCAACAGGAGAACCTTGCCTGTGGATTACCGACCCGGAGCAGATCGGGATGCCTAAAATGGAATTTGTGGGAGGCCACCCGGACGAATATTGCATTTTCCTGAAAAATCTGACGGAAACAGAGCTGGCACAGATCACATCTCTGGACGGTGCTCCACTGGATGTAAAAGAAGAACGAAACGACATCGAATGAGGAGAACACTATGAAAGACCTTTGCCAATACGGAAACCGACCGGAGGACGAATGGGAAATCTTGCCCTGGATACCTGACCCGCGCCCGCCCTTCAAAATTTGGGCGAAGCCGGAGCAGATCGCGCCATTCTTTCTCATTCCCCACCACCCCTATGCGATCTCCCTTCTGCTGAAAATCAGTGACGGATTCCGGACAGAGGAATTCCGACGGCTGGGACTGATCGGCAGCAGCGAGGATTGGGAGCGGCTTGTCCGGGGCGTGATCCAGGAGTTCGAGGAAAACAACAGCGGCGTGGATCTGTTTCACTTCGACTCCGACGAAGATGTGTTCTGCGTGTACTCCCAATACATCGATGACCTGATGCTGCTGTCCAAAATGATCCGGGCGGCCTGTGACAATGAAAAAACGATGGGGATGTATCTGAACATGAGCGAGGTTGCGAAAGCATGAAAGAGTTGACCACTCAAACAGGGATTATAGTAAAATGCAGTAAAACGGCCATTGAATTTTTCCAAAATGCTCAATCAGTGGATTTCTTCTCTGCACTGGAGATTCCGAAGGAATTCCAAGACATAGCGGTTGAGTTTTATGATTTGATTCTGGAAAACGACCATCCTACAGCTTTGCTGGGCTGTCGCGGCAATTATGATATTGCGGTACAGATAGATGAAGTAACTGGCACCATGACGGGGTGGCATTGGTTCAAATGAGGGAAATGGAATGATCGAGTACATCAAACTCTTTTGGGAGGGCGCACCGGAGGGAGAACCGTCGGTGATCCTCTATGAAGTGGATACAGGAAATGAGCGGCTGGCTCTCCGCTCCATTGACATCTTTATGGACGGTCACACCCACAACATACCTGACCTTTACGAAGACGCTATCGAGATCACGCCGATCCCCACCGTAGATGAACTGAACGCTCATGTCTGGGGCGAGGAATTCCACGCCTGCGTCATAGAGAAAGCGGAATTTGAGGCCATCTGGGAAAGCCACACCTATGATGGAGCGTTAAAAGAATCAGGAGGGTTCTGATGAAACAGACAGATATTTATACCGAAGCTCTGACCTGTCTGCGCTCCATCCTTCTGGCAGACCATCCAGAATTTCAAAACTGGATCGACTGGCTGGAGAGGGATATTCAGGACTGGACCCAGCGCCGTGAGGTTGCCCACCATCTTCGGGCATACGGCGGCATGGGCTCGTTCAATGACCTGCCCAGTATGCGTGGAAATCATGACTATATTTTCGGCTTTCTCAAGTCCGTGTGCTATGCCTTCGGCCATCTTTATGGCAAACGGGAAGGCATTTCTCCGGAGGCACTGATGGAGGAGTGCCTGCACGATGTAGAGCAGGCAGCCTATCACCCCCCATAAGCCACTGAACCAAGCCATTGCCCAGCACTTGATGCAGGGCGATTTACAGGAAAACCTGGATGCTCTGTGAGGGAAATACAATGCATGACATGAATTTGGAAAAAAACCGCAGTAAAATTCAAACTGCTTATAAAGTAAGCCCCTTCACAAAGGGTACCTGCCCAGAACCGGAGGATGCTGTGAAACGATTTGAAAGCAGGTATACTCCCATCCCCGCAGAGTACCGCTGGCTACTTTTGAACTTCGGCGGCTGCTATTTGGCGGAGCCGTGGATCTTCACACTGAAAGAGTTGGAAGAAGCCTACCCGATTTTTCAAGAGGCTTATGAGGATTACATGAGCGAATATGACCACGGCCCCACCTTTCCAATCGGAGGATTGGGTGACGGGAGTATCGTATTTATCGACTTGGAGAGCGGCAGAGTCCGGGGCTATAACTGTGACTATGCCGATCTGGAGGAGATTGCCGAGAATTTTTCCAGCCTGCTCCTGGACCTTGTGGAACAGGCATTGGAACTGGGAAACCTGTGCAAAGAATTGTGAGGTAAGCGTATGGCAAAGGACATCAGGGAGTGCCTGCTGGCGCAGGCAAGAAAATTTCATCAGTGGCAAGAAATCACTTATCCCGGAAAAACCACCGAGGAGATTGGCGGTGCGTGGGAGGTCGATTACCCTGCGTGGAATGATATATTTGATGCCTTTTGCCATGTGTTGACCCAAATGAATGCAGAAATGGCAGACAGCGTCCTGCTGGATGAGATGGTCTATTTAATTGCCAGGGCCAACGAAGCGGAGGGATTTATACAGGAAACCACTTCCCATCCCAAATGGTTCGAGTGCCTCTGCCGCAGGGCCGCAGCCTCCAATGAGAATGAGGCCAAGTGGCAGTTTGCCGCCTATCTGCCGGAATGCTCATGTAGTCAGAAAGTCAGGGATATAATTCTGGATTTCGCAAAGGACCCCAATGAATATGTGAGCCGGCGGGCGCTTTTGGCGATGCCTGCTCTGCGTCCTGACTGTGTGGAACAATTCGCTCCGCTGTTTTGGGAGCGCAACTGTTACTCTCCTGAACTTCAGGAATACCAGCGGATCGCCGTTCTGATTTCACTGGATGCCATCCATTCCGACCTGCTTCCACAATACTTGGAACGGGCCAAGCAGGATGGTCGGAGCTATCTGCTGGAACACGCAAAACGAATCGAAGGAGGACTTTCCATGAACGAAAAACTGTCCCGTCCCCAATTCAATCAAATGGATACCACCGAGAAGCAGGCGCTGATGGAAAGCCTGGCTGCTCGTTATACTATGACCTTTCTCGGTCTACATACCTTTGACCACTGGGGCCAGAGCTGCACCACCGGCATCTTCGAGAAAGATGGTCGGGAGTTCGTCTTTGTCCCCGGCGATACCGTCACCCTGGGCTGGGAGCAGTTTGCCGTGGGACTGAATCAGGAGAGCCGGGAGGAATTGGAGTATCTGTTCCAGGAATGGGAAATGGAGCAGGACCCGACAGAACTCATTGGAGAGAGTATGGCTCCCGTTCGGCAGGCGGCCATTGGCCCCATGCTGGTGGGCCGGGAACTGGAGGAAATTAACTGGGAGCCAGTCAAAATGGACGATCCCAGGCTGACTGCCCACCCTGACTGGCTGAAGGAGTTCCGGGATTTTGCCTGGAGTGACAGCAGCAGTCTTACCTTGCATCAGTCAGCTCGCATAGAACGGACAGAAGATGGATTTCAGATCTGTATCTATAACCGCACAGACTACGATGCGCTTCTTGCCATGCTGGAAAACAGGGGCTTCTCCCTGCCCACGGCGGACGAGTGGGCCTACCTGTGTGGCGGCGGATGTCGGACCCTGTTTCCATGGGGAGATGGGTTAGACTACTCCATGCGTCTGCACTGGTTTGAGGACATGGATGAGGATGAGAACCGGCCCTATGACATGGAGGAACCCAACTTCTTCGGCTTGTCCATCGCCTACGATCCCTATATGCGGGAAGTGGTGCAGGCTGATAGGCTTACCACCTGCGGTGGTGACGGCGGGTGCAATATCTGCGGCGGGCTGGGCCCATTTCTCGGTTTCCTAC
>NZ_SPHO01000042.1 GCF_005845215.1 Clostridium sp. 1001271st1 H5 | reverse complement strand
ACAAGGACTGAAGGTCCAAGAAAGAACTTTCAGCCCAGTTATTATCATAGAAGATCAGCTTTTACAGACTTTTCTTCACACACTCGCTAACCACAAAACATACTATCACATATCCCGAATCATCTTCATCAATCGTATCCCATCCTTCACCCCTTCCTCATACAGATACAGCTGACACATCCCATTTCCATCCAGCATGTCATCAATACAATCCTCTATGGCATCTCTCTGCTCCTTGGTAATTTCCTTCATCCAATGGTCCATCCGTTCGTTCAGCTTGTGGTCTGCTTTCTTTTCTTCCTGTGTCTTTTCTGCCTGCCATCGAGTTACCAGCATTCGATTTAACAAAATATCTTTTCAAACCGGCGTACCAGTATTTCAAGGGAAACCTTTGGAAAAAGCGCAATCATACTCCCTGCACCTAAAACAGCCGCAGCAATCAGTATATCTCCATATGGAGCTGCTCCAATATTCACACTGGTCACATCAATACCAGCCACGCCAAGTCCCCATGCAATAACAAACTGGATTACATATAAGGTCAATGCTGCCCGTCCAACCGTACAAAAGGGAATCAGCACTGCGCTGCATTTCCTTTCGACCAGAAAAACCAGCCCGACTATAATGAAAGACAGCCCGGTTCCAATCAGAAGCTCAAACATTGAACCGCCCTGCGGCATTGCAAGAAAAAGCATATGCCACAATACCGGCTGTGTGTTATAGGGCCAGATGGCGTAAGGATCAATCTGTGTATTTGTAACACTTGGAAACTGCAGCAGCCAGTTTGTGACGGTTTCATACAATCCCGGAAGCACAAACGAGGCAATTAATTTAGCCGGAATCAAAATTGCCAGCCCAATGACAACAAACCGGCCATAAAGCTTTTTATCCTGAAGATCAAACCGGCCAATTGCCATCCCCGCCGCAAATACCGGCATCCATGCAAGAGCAGACAACGGACCGCCTGCAAGATCGCCCAGCAATGCTGCGTCTGAAAATAAACTTAGCCCAATCAGCATGAGAGGCGGACAGACCAGATATAAAATTCCCGAAACGGTTATAAGGGTCCGCTTTGAACATGGTTGCAATACAAGCGCCATTATAAACAGCATGGCATAAGCCGGCAGAACCACCGCAAACGGTCCGTTCAGCATGATCAAAATGTAACCCATAAAATCAATCAATATTGAACGGGCCAGTATCCGTGTCCTCATAACCTTTGCATCGGTTCCCTTCTCTTTCATCCGCTGCATCATAATCGAATAAGAAATACCAGAACAGAGAATGAATAAAATCATGGTGTTTCCAGAAACAAGATCTCCATTTCGTTCATTCAGGGCAAAATGCTGGATATACATTCCCATCACTGCCAGGCCGCGTACCGCATCCAGTGCTGCCAGTCTTTTTGCTCCATGCTCCTGCTGCTGTGGGGAAACGTTTGATTTCGCAGCAGAACCAAATCCAATATGAATCGCTTTGGTTGGACAGGACGAAACACAGGCCCCGCACCTTATACATTCCGCCGAATTCGGAGTCCTGACCGGATTGACCTCCATCTTACAGACTTTCATGCATGCTTTGCAGTTCACACACTTCTCTGCATTTACCTCCAGATGGTAAACACTGATTTTATTGAGCACGCCGTAGACAGCCCCCAATGGACATATTGCTTTACAGAAAAAACGATATATAAACACGCATCCAATGACCGTAAATATAAGAATTAACAGTTTCATTCCAAACAAAGCTCCTATGGTCTGCCTAAGTTCCGGATGGGTGCCAAGCAGTGGAATCCCTCCGAGCAGAGTGCCGGAAGGACAGATATACTGGCAGAAGGCCGGTTTTCCCATTCCCATATAATTGACAGCCGTTATGGGAAGAATACACACAAAAACAACCAGTATTATGTACTTAACCGCCAGAAGTCCCTTCCAAAGCTTACGCTTTGGCGAAGGAATCCTATGGATTACCTCCTGAATCAGCCCAAAGGGACAGAGCCAGCCGCATACAAAACGGCCCAGCAGAACCCCGATTGCCATCAGCATTCCTGCCACATAAAAACTAAAATCATAATTCATGGAGCCGGATACTGCCTGGAACGCTCCGATAGGACATGCCAGGGAGGCTGCCGGACAGGAGTAGCAATTCAGCCCAGGATTGCAAAACCGTTTCCAGGGTCCGGTGTATAAAGTTCCTCTGTGGAAATTACCTGGATGAATATTGGTAAAACAAAAAGCAGCAGTCTGAATTATCTTTCTTTTGATTGCATCTGTAACTTTCATGTCCCGGCACCTCATCCCAACCCAATACATTCAAGGCAGATATTGACGGCCTTGATTAACACCGTGTCAGCTTCCCCACGGCAAGTTCCATAAATCATAAACAGCACGGACAGCAGGCCGGCCAAACACTGTACAGTCATTCTCATCATCCTCATTCTTTTACTCAACAAAATACCCCTCCACAAATGTTTTATATGCGTCTACGTCAGCCCCGACAATCGGGTCACCTACAACGTTCCCCTCCCGATCCACAAAAAATGTGGTTGGATATCCAATAATTCCATCCATCATATCCTGAAAATCATCATTGGCTATCACCGTCACAAAATCGGCTCCTGCTTTTTCTACAATCGTTCTTGCCAGCTCCAGATGTTTTACATCTTCTTTTCCCTCAATGTCCCCTACCAGGCCGATGATTTGAACATCGTCCGGGAGTTCCCCGGCCCACAAGGCCAGCTCCGGCATCTCTTCCACACACGGACCGCAGAAGGTCCCCCATACATTCACAACCGTCAGCTTCTTCTGTGCAAAAATATCATCTGTGACAATCGTTCCATATAAATCTTCTGTCTGAAACGAAGGAATACTGGTTCCGATTACCGTAACGTTACTCTCCAGCTCAACCGGAATAAATGAAAGGTTCTCTTTCACCGTCTGCATATAGGCTTTACACTTCTGATATTCTTTCTGTTCCGCCTCATTCAGCTTCCCATTGTCCAATTCCGGAATAGAGATAATATAGGTATACGCCCCATTTGTTCCAAACCATTCAGCCGGCGCATTGTAGGTAAAATCTTCAGGAACCTTTCCGGTTGCCGTGAGTTTCTCATATGTATCTGTTTCCACCATAACAAGTTCCATCAGTGTCCTGCTGACCGCCTGCATTTCCTGTGTATACTGATCCGTCCGCTCAGGCGTTCTTTCCTCCGGTTCCATGTCAAGCACCTCGTCCAACAGCTTTCTGTAAGTGGGACTGTAATAAGAAATGGTTATCATCCGATACCCTTTTACATTTTCGTTATAGTGATCCAGTTCCACCCCTTTTTCAGTAAATTCATGTGAAATCTTGAAGGCCAGACCTCTTTCTTTTACTTCTGTTACTGCATTTTCTTCCGTTACTGCATCCCTTTCCATCACCGTATTCTTATCCGTTACTGCATTCTTATCAGAGTTTACAGTCTGTCCTGCGGCTACGGTGTCTTCTCCGGCCAATCTTACCGTGTTCCGCCTGGAACCACACCCCGCCGCCATTGTGGTAAATACTGCTGCAATAATGATCCTGGATACTAACTCTTTCGTTCGTTTCATTTTCTTTCTCCTTGTTCTGTTTCCTTATTTTGATTAGAATTTAAAATCAAACTTTGCCGCCATACGATACTCTGTTTTGCAAGCGGACTTACCATATCACATGAATCCGGCAATTTGTTAAATCCGTCCCAGAACGCTGGAATATGTCCTGAATCGTAAATACCCCCTGTGGTTCAGGACATTTTTTATTCATTCAGGACAACTTCTTTTCACCGGAGAACAAATTTGTTATACTAAAGCATGTCAAAACATTCATTCCACTATTTCCATGCTGACAAAAAGGATGATATCATGTTAAAAATTGTTGTTTGTGATGATGACCGTTTCACCCTGGAGCTTATCTCCGGCCTGTTGGATAAGGCAATCAGTATAAGTAAAGTGGAAGCCAGAATCGTTTGCCTGGCCTCCACCGGCAGAGAGTTATTAAACTATATTCAGAATACGCCCGATTCCCATCTCTATTTCCTTGATTTTGATTTGGGCAAGTCAGAGTTAAACGGAATCGATCTGGTACGGAAAATCTATCAGGCGGATCCCCAGGGAAAGGTCGTGTTTGTCACAAGCCATGGGGATAAGGGAATGGAGATTTTAAGAAGCGGCATCCGGGCCTTCGGATTCATTGAGAAACGCCCGGAACAGAAACAGATGGTTGCAGAATATGTCAGATATCTTGTGATGGCAGAACCAGTTGCTGACAAGTCCACAGGAGCTTTGGGGTTGGCGCAGGAAGTTGGTCCCTGGATTGAACTGCCTATCGGCATTGACGAAGCAGTAACCCTTCAGGTCCCGGATATTTCCTTTGTGGATTCGGTAAAAACAGTGGCCCATTCCATCTGTTATCACACTTTTGACGGATCCGAAGTCACGGTCCGGGATACAATTGAACATGCACAGGAATTATTGGGTGAGGATTTCATACGGTGCCACCGTTCTGTACTCGTTAATAAAAATCATGTGTTATCATATAAAAACGGGCTCTTACAATTATCCAACGGCGCTGCCGTATCATGCGCCTTAGGAAAGAAAAAGGCGGTCATGGCGGCTTGTTTTTCAGGGAGGAAAACCTATGATTAATATATTTGGTGAAGGGCCTTATCTGAGTCTGGGAGAACTATTTGGGGGAAGTGCCCGGGAATTAGGGAAATACTACCTTCATTTCTTCCTTTTCCTGGCTGCTGTTTTGCTTTTAAAAACACTGATATTGAAATGCACTAAAAGATTGAAACATACCGAAAAATCGAAACACACTGAAAAATCGAAACGAATTGAACTGGCAGCTGCGGTTCTGCTGCCGGTTCTGCAAATCATGTATGTCTGGTCAGTAAGCATTAAATCGGAATTCTTATATTCCTTTTTCCTTGCTTTCCTTATCACGGCACAGGTGCGCATTCTGAATCTAATCCCTCTAAAAGCTCTGGATTATGCTTTTTTGTTTACTGCTATGCTCTTTCCAAACAGGCTTTTTGACACAACCTCCGCCTTATTGGGTCACCTGTGGTTTTTCTGGAATCTGTTTTGCGTTATCTATACCACTGCCCGGCTAGGAATCCATCATCTGGGAGGTCATCATTTTGTATGCTATTTCCTGTTTGTGTTTCTCTCACTGTCCATGTACTCCTACTCGCTGGCGGCCCATTTTTTTTATCCTGCTTTAAGTAAACTGGCAGAAAGCTCTGCTTTTGGAATCGTATGTTTTATATCCGCAATACTCACACTATTATCAGGGCTTACCTGGTTGGTCAAAGTACGGTTCAATGACCGGCTCATGAAATTAAACAGCCTGGGCAGAAAATACCGAACAATTGAACGGTATTTCTTTTCCTTTTCCCTTCTGATTTTACTGATTTTCACACTAATCTTCCTGCCTTTTTCTATCATGCAGTTACAGAATACCGCGGTTATGCTGTTGTTCCCATGCCTCTGCCTGACATTGCTTTGGGTTCAAATGCCCTTTATTGTACTTCTTTTCCGTGTCGCGTTCTATAAAGACAATGCCACCTTCTATGAATGGGAAAGAGAAGGAATTGCATCTTATTATAAAGAGCTTACAGGAAACCTCACTGCCATGCAGGAAATGCGCCATGATATCAAAAATATCTTTTTTACAATGGGAAATTTCGTAGAACGCAGCAATGACACGGAAATGAAACATTTTTTCTGGGACAAGATTTATCCTTATTCTGTGGAAACCATCCATCAGAGTGAACTGCTGTCTAAATTGTACCAGGTTCCGGTTGAATCACTGCGCGCCTTTTTCCACTTGAAACTTTCTCAAGCATTAAGCCAGAAAATAACAGTCGGTATGGAGGTCCGCATAATTCCCGAAACCTTCCAGACCGGCATGGATGTCATTGATTTGACGCGCATTTTAGGTATTTTGCTGGATAATGCAATTGAAGAGACCATACAGATACCAGACGGAAGAATAGAGCTTAAAATCATTGGAAATGATGAGGGCTGCTCATATATCATCAAAAATTCCATTACAGCGCAGACTACCATGCGGGGAATCTATGCCGGAAACACAAGTAAAGGCCCTGGCCGAGGGAAAGGACTTCAAATTGTACAGCGGCTTCTGGCGCAGTATCATAATGTGGAGCTGAACTCTTCCTTGCAGCAGCATACTTATGTTCAGAGCCTGAATATCATTTACTATAATAGCTAAAGTCATGAAATAAAAACTGCCCCGCTTCAAGCAGCGGGGTCAGACTATTGACAAACGGCGCTCATGGCACAAATATAAGCACCACTCTGTTGAACGAGATGGAAAAATGGATTGGCCTTTCTATGGATTGGCCTTTCTTTCAAGAAAACAAAGGCCCGAAATACCAAAAAGGCCCTGGGCGCATCCATCTCCCAGGGCGAAGGCATCTAAACTACCGTAGCTTAATGCCTATGCATCGAAAACGCATCCATCGGATACTTCTTCAGATTCTCCAGCACATGTCTCTCTTCTGCAGAACCAATCAGCTGGTCTCTGGCCTTCTTGGCCTCCACCTCGGTTTTATGCCGGCTGGGACCGCCCACGCAGCCGCCTACGCATGCCATTCCTTCCACAAAATCCTCTGGAAGTTTTCCAACCTTCATGAGCAGCAGTGCCTTCTTGCATTCTGCGGCCCCGTTGCAGCGGGCTACCTTGATATCTGTGCTCTCCTCCATCTCCTTCAAGCACTCCAGTACGGCTGCTGTGACACCGCCGCCGTTTCCAAAACGCTTTCCAAACACAGAACTTTCCTGATAGTCATTCTCAGCCGGCTGAAGCTCCACTCCTTTGGCGCGCATCATGGCCCTTATCTCACCGAAGGTCATTGCATAGTCTGCATTACCCTTTACATTCAAATCCAGGCTCTCGCTCTTCTTGGCAATGCAGGGACCGATAAAGACAGTGACCGTATCCGGATTCTCGCTCTTTATCATTCTGGAGACTGCACACATAGGGGACACCGTAGTGGACATATTCTCCAGCAATGTGGGAAAATGCTGTTTAATCATGTTCACAAAGGCAGGACAGCAGGAGGTTGTCATTTTCTTCCCCTCCTTATGGGCCTGGGCCCATTCCTCTGCCTCGTAGGCAGCTGTCATGTCTCCGCCCAATCCCACTTCTATCATATCTGCAAATCCCAGCTGCTTTAATGCAATTTTCCAGCTGGCCATAGTAATGTCAGAACCAAACTGTCCCTCTGTGGCAGGCGCCACCATGGCAACCACCCGTTTTCCTGCCTTAATCAGACGAATCACATCCACCATGAAGGTCTTGGAACCAATGGCTCCGAATGGGCAGCTATGGATACAGGCTCCGCACTGGATACATTTTTTCTCATCAATCACACAGATGCCGTACTCATCATATGTAATGGCATCCACCGGACAAATTTTCTTACACGGACGCTCCAGATGGGCAATTGCGTTATAGGGACAGGCCTGTGAACATTTACCGCATTCCTTACATTTGCTGGGCTCGATATAAGCGCGCTCACGCCCCATGCTGATGGCTCCGAAATTACAGGAATTCTGACAGGCCTTTCCCATACACTTACGGCAGTTGTCAGTCACTATGTAGGATGCAATGGGACATTCCTCGCAGGCCGCATTGATGACCTGGACCACATTGGATGTGTCCTTCCCGGTAGGACATTTTCCTTCTGCCAGGCGTACCCTCTGCCGGATGATTTCCCTCTCCTTATAGATACAGCAGCGGTACGTCGCCTGAGGCCCCGGTATCATGGAATATGGAATCTTCTCCCGCTTCTCGTCCAGATTCCCTTCCCATGCAGCCTTAGCCACCTCGTAAAGTACATCATGTTTTAAACGCAGGATTGTCGCATCATTGGTTACCATTTTTTTCTCCTCCTCGTTATGAGCACTTGGAGACCGTCCTTTGGTCCCCTACGTGCGATACATATCACTGGCACTTAGCGAGGTCCCTTTCGAGCTTAGTGCAGTGGTTCGTTATAAGCACTTGGAGACCGTCCTTTGGTCCCCTACGTGCGATACATATCACCGGCCCGTGCCATATATGTCTGCTCTATTATCACAATTCGAGTTTGTTAAAATTATATCAACACTAGAAATCTACTATATTTACTCTAAAAATGCAAGTATTAAATGGAGTACAAAACTAGTAATACGTAACCATCACTGTCTTTCCCATCTCCTCAATCACATGCCTCAGCTGCTCCACCAGATTCTGACGGATACCCAGGTCAAAGGGAAGTCCCGGATTCTGGTATGCACTGTTAATGGCCTTGCCCACATACAGGTGGACCTCCGTGCAGTCTTCTATGAGTACCTTGGCCACCATGGAGCCTCCATTGGGCTTATCCAGCTCCTGGAAAAATTCTTCGGATACAGTCTCATTTTTCACATATCTGCGAAGCAGCTGAAGCACCCGGTTAAGGGTAAGGACACCCTCCGTAACCAAATCCACGCCATCCATGTACGCGATGGGCGGTATCTCCGGGTCCACATAATCCAACGATACATCCAGCTTTTTCCCCAGCACCCTGGACACAATGGTTGCACTGGTTCCGCCGCATACAATGGTCCTGGCATTGGGGTCATCCATGAAGTCATGGACCATGCGCATATCGTCTTCCGGATTTCTGGCCGGTCCTGTCATCAGATGGACAGGCTTGCTGTCAATAATCCGCATACACGCCACCGTGGTGTCATCCCCCGGCCGGAACTGGTACAGCTCGTCACAGGCTCTGCTGATGGATGCAGCCAGACGCATGGCTGACACGGTCAGAGGATACTGTCTCACTGCATAATCAGCTATATCCTGCCACAGCCATCCGAAATTCAACAATTCTCCCACACCTGCATGGATGGTGCCGTCGCTCATGAGAATCAGGGCATCGCCTTTTTTGACTTTGAATCTGTATTCATTGATTTCCTTGCCCTGGATAACCCGTACATTCTTAGGTATCTCCATGAGCTTTCCATCCCGTATGAATATACAGCCGGGATTATCATACTCCACCAGATATGCATCCCCATTATGGTATACCTGCAGAATACTAAAGGTGGAATAGGCTACCTGTCTTACCTGGCAGATGGGCAGGGTCTCGCTGATAGTATCCACACATTCCTCCAGGGTAGCCCCGTTGAGGAACATGGTTCCCAGTATCTTGGAGGTCAGCGTGGACAGGATATTGGCCTTGACCCCGCTTCCCATGCCGTCCGCCAGAATCATTATATTGGAATCCTCGGTCTGCAGGAGTTCTACCTTGTCCCCGCACAGGATTTCGGTGTATTTGTTCAGGCTTTTATATGCAACATCCACTGTAATTCCCATTATCTACCTCCGTTGCCGCCTGGTTTCTTTAAATCCGCATTGCTCAGATGGACATACCCGGTCTTTCCGCCGCCCGGATTTGCACTGCCGATATGGACATATCCCGTAGAAGGCTTCTTCTGCTCCCCTCCATCATCAGCCGGATTTCCGGCTGTCATGACTCCCTTTAAGGGCACGGCTCCGCTTCCCAACTGTACGCCCGGTATCTCCCGGTCCAGTTCTCCCCCGGCATACACGGCATCGCTGCCGTCCTCCAGCAGGGAATGGCACAGCTTGGTCAGAGTGGTCTTTGTCTCAGCTGTTGTCTCGCCTAAAAGACCGGCTATCTCCTGGGCCACCATCATCTGCTTATGTATGACCTTCTGGGCCAAATCAATGGTTTCCAGCTTTTTCTCATACTCCTCCTTGGCCAGCTCCTCCTCTCGGGTTATGTCTATGAAGGTGGCCAGAACAGCATTTTCCTTCTCTATGTACACAATGTTCTGCAGGGTGGAAAGATTATACTCCGGATAATTCACCCGCTTGCCGTGGATATTCTGATGCGTATCAAATACCCACTGGAAATTCACCGGGTCGATGAGCTCATACAGGTACATCTGCAATGCCTGTGAACGGGTTCTGCCAAAATATTTCTCGCCCACATCCGAGTACTCCATGATGCGCATGTCTTCTCCCACAATCAGTACAATGTTAGGCGAGGTCTCCATTACCAGGTTGGCCATGGATTCTGCCTTTTCATGCATAAAGGGGATGCACATGCTCACTTCCGCCTTGTGCTGGAATACGGCAATGGCCTTTTCCCGGCAGGTAGGATATCCGCAGGCGCCGCAGTTCAGCTCGTCCTCCGGCTTTAACTTGTTGGTCATGCGCAGGATTTCCCGTATCTGTTCCTCCGTAGGCTGGGGGTCTCTGGGCGAATGGTCCTCAAACCGTTTCCTGAAGTTCACATTTTCCCACACCGGCTCCATCTGCCTTTCCTCAGCCGGCTCCCTGCTGATGCTTTCCTCCATGTCCAGCTTTACCTTAAATCTGGATATGAACTCGTCATCTACCGTAGGCCCTTTGATACAGCCGCCGGAACACATATTCATCTCTATAAAACAGCCCTTGATTTCACCGCGGGACATGCTCCTGCACAAATCAATACAGTTGTCCTCTCCGTGAACATAAAACTTCCGGTATCCGTCCCCCTTTTCCTCGGTGGCCAGCACGGAATTTACCACGCCGTTGGTCACGGGATACAGGCGGTTCACCTTTGGGTCAAATGCTGTAAATGGCCGGTCCTCACAGTCCTCAATTACGATGTCCTCTTCCTCCAGCCATTTGTTTATGTCATTGAAATTTAATACAGCGTCAATATAGCCCTCATGCCGCAGGTCCATGGCTTCCTTTTTCTTGGCAATGCACGGTCCCAGGAACACGACCTTCACATCACGTCCCAGTTCTTCCTTCAGCAGCTTTCCATGGGCAATCATGGGCGACACCACCGGGGCCAGGTAAGGTATGAGCTGTGGATAGTAGATTTCCACCAGGTCGTTGGCGCTTGGACAGCATGTGGTGATGATATTCTCCATCTTGTGCTCTGCCAGGAGCTTCGTATATTCGGCGGTCACAAAAGCAGCCCCCTCGGAAGTCTCCCTTACATCCTCGAATCCCAGGCGCAGCAGAGCTCCCCGCACCTGACCGATTGTCTTGTATTTCAATAACCCCATATAGGACGGTGCAATGGACACCACTACCCGCATGCCTTCGCGCAAAAATCCGCGGACCATATTCAGGTCGCTCTTAAGGGTTTTTGCTGACTGGGGGCATATTTTCAGACAATGGCCGCACAGGATGCACTTGTCCGGCATGATGACTGCCCTCTCATCCTTGACCTGGATGGCCTTTACCCCGCAGTAACGGACGCATTTATAGCAGTGTTTGCACTTTGTGGCTTTGAAATCGATGATTTCCATGCCCATAATCAAAGTCTCCCCTTAATCTCATTTTCAAAAAATTCCTCTGTATCCTCCGGCTTCAGGGAATACAGCTCACCCTCCACCGTCACGCATACTCCATGGTCACAGTTGCCGGAACAGAACGCACCGTTTAAGTCCACTTTATCAGACAGGCCGTTCTCATCCACCAGCTTCTGGAGCTTACTGATAATCTCTCTGGACCCTTTTAAATGACAGGCACTTCCAATACATATCGTTACTTTCATCCCTTATTCCTCCACTATCTGCGTGTATTATGGGCTCACCCCAACCATGGCTTCATTATCTCACATTGTGATATTTATATCAATAATATTTCTCAAATATTTTATAGAAAAGACAGGCCTGTTGTGCTATAGTTAAGGATATTTACGAGAGGAGTTGAAGTATAATGAAAAAACATATTTCCTTACTTTTAATGGCATTTATGGGCGCCTCCCTGGTACTGGGCGGATGCGGCAAAAAAACTGCCGTCACGCCTTCCCCGGAGACTCAGACTGAGGCTCAGACCGATATGCCGTCTGATGCCCAGACCGCAGCCGGAGCTGAGGACAAAACTGCCCAGAACCAGGCCCCAGACAGCCCTTCCGGTGCAGCCTCATCCGCTGACTCTGAATCCGGTTCCGGCAGTGAACTGAACACCGGCTCTGATGAAACCAAGCTGACCTGCCAGGCAGCCATCCGTGTAGGTTCCTTAAAAGGCCCTACCTCCATGGGACTTGTATCCCTGATGGATAAAGCTGCCAGGGGCGAAACCTCCAATGTCTATGAATTCACCATGGCCGGCAAGGCAGACGAGCTGGTAGGCAAGATTGCAAACGGGGACCTGGATATTGCCCTGCTGCCTGCCAATGTTGCAAGCGTGCTCTATGCCAAGACCCAGGGAAATGTCACGGTCCTGGATATCAACACCCTGGGTGTTCTCTATGTGGTGGCCTCAGACGATTCCATTACCTCCATGGCCGACTTAAAGGGACGCACCATTTACATGACCGGAAAGGGTACCACACCTGAATATGTGATGAATTACCTGTTAAAAGGAAATGGCCTTTCCGCCTCAGATGTGGACCTGCAGTTTAAGTCCGAAGCCACCGAGGTGGCATCTTTGCTGAAACAGGATTCCGGCGCCATCGGCGTCCTCCCCCAGCCCTTTGCCACCGCTGCCTGCATCCAGAACCCTGACTTAAAAACAGTGCTGGATTTGACGGAGCAGTGGAACCTCCTGAACAAAGACACCGGAAGCATGCTGGTGACAGGCGTTACCCTGGTGCGCAGCGATTTCCTCAGAGAAAACCGTTCCCCCATTGAAGACTTCGTAAAAGACCATGAGGCTTCCACCCTTTTCGCTGCGGAACATGAAGAGGATGCCGCCCGGCTGATTGCAGAGCAGGGTATTGTGGAGAAGGCTCCCATTGCCCAGAAAGCCCTTCCCTACTGCAACATCGTATGTCTGACAGGACAGGAGATGGAGGACGCCTTAAGCGGCTATCTGTCCACCTTACATGAGCAGGACCCTAAATCCATCGGCGGCCAGATGCCCGGAGACGATTTTTACTATGTGCCTTAAAATTCGGAGACATACCTCATGAACCAACCCGTGAAACATAATACACGAATAAGAAAATATCTGGTTTGGCTGTTCTGGATTGCAGTATGGCAGGCAGCCAATCTGCTGATACACAACAGCATCATATTCGTAGGCCCTCTGGACATGATAAAGGCCCTGGCAGAGCAGGCGGCGGACCCTTCCTTCTGGACCACCATCCTGAATTCGTTCGGCAGGATTAGCCTTGGCTTCCTGGGGGCCTTTGCCCTGAGCATCCTCCTGGGAAGCCTGGCCTACCTGTTTCCCCTGGTCAAAGAACTGCTGGACCCGGTCATGCTGCTGATTAAGTCAGTCCCTGTTGCCTCGTTTGTCATTCTGGCATTGATTTGGATTGGCTCACGCAACCTGGCAGTGTTCACCGCTTTCCTGGTCGTGGTGCCCATGGTCTATGTAAGCACCTTGTCCGGACTGGAGCACACGGATGAAAAGCTGCTGGAGATGGCCAGGGTCTTTCGCATGCCCATGTGGAAGCGGATTCATTATATCTATGTGCCGGCCCTCCTTCCCTACCTTATAAATGGATGCCGTACCGCCCTGGGAATGAGCTGGAAATCCGGCGTGGCCGCAGAAGTTATCGGCATACCGGAAGGCTCCATCGGAGAACAGCTCTACTACTCCAAGCTGTACCTTGACACGGCCGGACTCTTTGCCTGGACCTTTGTCATCATAGTAATCAGCGCACTGTTTGAGCGTTTCTTTCTTTATCTGTTAAAGAAAATAAAGCATTGAGGAGCGTATGTGGAATGACCCTGGAATTACAGAATATTTCTAAATCCTTTGACGGCTTGCCTGTATTGAAAAACCTGAACCTGGCCTTTCATCAGGGACACTGTTACTGTCTGATGAGTCCTTCCGGCTCAGGCAAAACCACCCTTCTGCGTATTCTGATGGGACTGGAGCAGGCGGACCAGGGCAGTATCCTGGCAGACGGACAGCCCCAGGACATGAGTTCCCTGACTGTTTCCCCTGTCTTTCAGGAGGACAGGCTCTGCGAATCCTTCTCTCCCATTGAAAATGTATCCATGTGTGCCGGCCGGTCAGTCAAACCCTCCCGGATAAAATGGGAACTGTCCCGCCTGCTTCCCGAGGAATGCCTGAACCGTCCTGTATCCACTTTAAGCGGCGGCATGAAACGCCGGGTAGCTGTGGTGCGCGCCCTTCTCACCCCCTCCCATATTCTTCTTATGGACGAGCCCTTTACAGGTATGGATGATGAATTGAAACGCAATGTCATTTCATATATTAAGGAGAAACAGGATGGACGGCTGCTCATCCTGTCAACCCATCAGGAGGAGGATGTGGAACTCATTGGCGGGGAACTGGTGCGGTTGGAACGCTGTATGGGTGACTGACAGCTCCTCTGTACCGGAAGCAATGCTGCACGGATGACAACTGCTCTGAACCGGAAGCAAAACGAATGATATGTATTGCCTGCCGGCAACATCACGATAAGGCGCTGCGGCCCATGGTTTTACCAATGGCCCGCAGCGCCTTTCACGCATGATTCGGTGCAGGACAGCCTTATATCTGTTACACCTTATTGCATTTTATTTATCCAGTACTAAGTGCAGCTTACATCTGCCCCATCTGGTCCTGGCAGGAAGGTGCTGGCACGTCAAAGGCTGGATTAAATGCATAGAAGTTCCTGCTGTCCAGTTTCTCCTGGGTAATGCGCAGCAGTTCACCGAATCTCTGGTAATGGACCACTTCTCTTTCCCTCAGGAATTTGATGGGTTCGCATACATCGTAATCCTTAACAACACGCAGAATATTGTCATAGGTGCTTCTGGCTTTCTGCTCTGCAGCCATATCCTCATGAAGGTCTGTAATTACATCTCCCTTTGACTGGAACTCACATGCATTAAAAGGAATTCCTCCTGCCGCCTGAGGCCAGATACCTGTGGTATGGTCGATATAATAAGGTCCGAAGCCCTGCTCTACCAGCTGGTCTGCAGACAGGCCTTTTGTCAGCTGATGAATGATGGCAGCCACAATCTCCAGGTGGGCAAGCTCTTCTGTACCTATATCGGTCAAAGCACCTTTACATTCTTTATATGGCATGGCATAGCGCTGGGAAAGGTAACGCATGGATGCGCCCATTTCGCCATCCGGCCCTCCGGATGTCAATAACATATGATGGTAAATAAGCCCCTGGAACTGCGGTTCCGAAGGCTTTTACTGATTTGATTATAGCATAATTTTAGATTATTGTCAGCCATTATTTAGGCGGGCCCGGTCACATTCCGGCACCCGCCTATCACTCACTTCTCTTCTTTCTCCTTCTCATCCTGAATCCGTTTCCAGATGGTCTCAAATTCATCCGGCTTCGGGTCCGGGATGGGTAAGGGGACGGTCATGCGTTTGACTGCTTCAAATTCTTTTAGCAGTTCTTCATCCGAGTATTTTTCCGCCGGTTCTGGCGGTTCATCGTTCCGCTTTCCATCCATCTTTATGCGCCTCCTTTCAAGGCCATTGTACGCCTTTCAAAGCAGGGTTTGTCCTGGTAAATTATGGTATATTATGCCTTACCACTCAAACACGTACCGCCGGTTAATCATGTCATACTCTTCGGCAATCCGGAGCACTCCCCTGGCATCCGTAATCATGCACTTACCCTCGTCACTGCCCTTGACTGGACAAAGCAAAAAACTCTCACCTGATGCATCTGTTTGATAACCTGTTAGCATATATCCCGCAATATCAAACAGATACCAACCACAGGTTCCATCCGTGGCCTCCCGGAGCCAGTACCAACCGTTGGCCGCATAGCTGCCATCTGCAAACTGATACCACCAGCGCTGCCCGTCTGCCGCCGGCTGAAACCCCTGGGCATATTTCACCTGTACCGGATTGTAATCTATGTCGCACAGCTTAAGCACCTTCTGCCAGGGTGTGGCGGTCACTCTGGACTTGATGGTCCCATAATTGATGCCTTTGGCCTCAATGCAGTATCCATCACCTATGTACACCCCGATGTGGCCCGGCTTCCAGACCGCCCAGCCGACCATGGACTCATTCAGGTGGTCGATGCCTACCCGCTCCACGGCTGTGTCATGGTAGTTGTAGCTGCCGCGGATGCACCCGGTGTACCAGCTGATGAGGCCGGAGCAGTCCGTGCAGCGCTGGCCTATGTACCTGGCCGCCTTAGCCTTATAAGTTGATGTGTATGTACCTGGGTTCTCCCGGGCAAGTCTGTCCAGGATGGCCCGGGTAAGGACCTCGCCTTTGGCGCCGTAGACATAGGGTGTGCCCAGCTTGTCCTTGCAATGCTGAATTAATCCTAATGCTGTCTTACTCATGTCGTACCTCCATTTCTAATCGCGTCAATCTGCGCCTGTAAATCTGCTACCACCGCCCTGGTATCCTGCACATACTCCAGCCCCACATCCGGTTCCGTCCCATCTGCCGTCACCATGATAGTTGTCTGGCCTTTGTAGGTGGTCAAGGCATTAAGGGCTGCTTGGGTATCGGCTGGGAGGGGTGTCCAAGTAGCGATAGCTTTATCATACTCAACCGTGAAATTATGGGATTGTATCCAAGTATTAACTTTTGTGATGCGTGTTGCAGTATCGTCAGCATTAATAATTCCTGCCAAATCAAAAGATAAAAATAACTGTAATCCGTTATTTGATGTGTGACATGATAATTCCGTGTTGCTAAAATTTCGATTGTCTTCTGTGGTGCAAGCAAATAAATCAGACATGAAATTTTTTTGTCCTACTAACCAGTCATCCATTTTAGTCAAATTACAGTGTGCAAAACCTGGATACCGTTCATCCCAGGATGCAATAAACGATTCCACACGATTTGTTATGCCATTATATTCCGCTAAATTCCTTCTTCTTTCAATTCCCCACACACCATCCCGGCATGTGATATGGTCCCTTGCATCCCCGATGCCATGCAACGGCTCCGTGAGGGAGATGTGCGCGGTTTTGGACTGATTAATCATTGGATAAAACGTTGTGTTTAATGTTACTCCGGCATCTCTAACTTGCAAGATTATCTGATATTCATATTGGGTGTAATCCCATGATGATGTATCGAAAGTATTAACATTGGAGGCCACAATTGTTGTGTCATATGCGCCATTTTTATATCTGTTTATATTAAAAAACAATCCAGATTCAATGGGCGCATTTTTTGCGTATATGCCCGGCGGAAGAATCACATCATCTGTAATACGCTTAAGCATGAAAGTTGCATATGTGGCTGTAGAGGTTCCGGTAACTTTAATTCCCCCATCACCAAGGTCTGTAAAGGTAATTCCATTTTCGGTTTTTGTAGTATCCTTATATGGATATGGCAAAACCTGCGCTCCCGTCACCCTCACCGCTGTGACATCCGTACTCACAATCTCCTGCGGATTATCCGGGCTGGGGTCAGCTCCCTGCTCGCTCCTCCCGGCTATCTCCAGGCCGGGTATTGGGGCCTCCCACGCATCCTCTATACTGACCCGTTCGGTTCCGGACGCGGAGCCTATGAGAGCATTGGCGTACTTGAGGTCGGTCTCACGCTTGTTGTAGCCCACAAAGGTATCCTTCTGAGACTCCACGTAGGCCTTGTTATCCTCCAATGCCTTGGCGGATGCAGCAGCAGACTCAGCGGCAGCCGTGGCAGAACCGGAGGCGGCTGTCTTACTGGCCTGGGCGTCATTGGCGTATCCCTGGGCAGTGGTTACCCTGGATTCCATCTGCTGCACGAACTGTTCATACCAAGACGGGTCTGGTTCCAGGATGCCTCCTCCGATTTCCAGTCCGTCATGGATATCATACGTTGCCGGCAGGGTCTTCCAAATGGTCCACTCACCTACACTGTCAGTGCCGGTCGCATATATCATCATCTGGATTGACCCAGGTTCCTGAGTTGCCTGTGCCGGTACCTGCCAGCACATCCTGACATAATTGTCCGACCAGGACACATTGCAGGGTACGCTGTCCCCACCCCCATGGACCGTCTGGTAGTGGATATACAGGCGCTGGACGGTAAGGTCCAGGCCGTCATCGTACCGCGGCAGCTGGAAGCCCACGAACTGAGCATTTTCCTCGCCACGCACAGATATCTGGTCGTTGAAATCCGCAATGCGCTTGTTGGTGACCGGAACATACTCCAGCTCCACGTACAGATGGAAGGATGGGTAATTATTATCCTTGGTCCATGCCTCGTCAACAGCTGCATATGCCTGTGCTGCCAGTATTTCATTTACTGTTGCCATGCCTGTCCACTCCCCCTCTCCTGCTTAATCGTAATCAGATTGGTGGTAATCCTCTGGCCATTCTCATGCTGGCCAACCACCCCGATTTTAAATGTGTCATAGGCCGTCACCTCATCCGGGACAATGCAGACACCGTCTGTTATCAGTCTGCCAACCTCCTGGGACTGCAAGTACGGATAGAAGGCCGCCACCCGGACAGTCCCGTCCCAGTCCGGGCCGAACTCAAACGCCGCCTGCAGGTAGCCGGATGTACCGGCAATTATGTTACTAAAATCACAGCCAGGAGCCCTTATTAGCTCCTGGCCGGATACTTTGAATCTTAATGTCCTCATGGCATTGCCTTTCTGCTGTTGCGATATCGCAATTACTCTGTTTTCTGCGATTTTCCTTTTAACACTTCAATGGCATTCACTATAACATCGGATTTGACAATACCCATGAGTCCGGCATTCTCCACAATCGACAATGCCTCATTTGCGATAAATCCATATGTAGCTGCCAGCATAATGTAATCCACCCCCAGGGCCACATCAAGCTGATGGGCTACCGCCAATAGACACACCATCATGAACTTCTTGCACAGTCCTTTAAGCATGGCATTTGAACTGGCCGCACCGCTCTCTGATTTTGGTGACTTTTTAAACACCACGGCCACCAGGAATCCCGCTATCAGGTCCAGTCCCATAAGTATGAGCACGATACTCAGTGTCGGAGTCCAGCCACCAAAAAGCTTTACTCCCGCCGCTGCGGCCATACCAGTAATAGCGCATATAATATCTTTCTTCATTTTCATGTACCTCACCTACTCTGTAATCAGTTCTTCACATTCCAAGTCAACCAGTACCTGGCGCACCTGGTCCTTAATTTTATCCGGGACCTGCCCGAATGTCTTTCTCCCCTTTACAATCAGGGTTGCATAAATGACTGCCATGGTGTCTGCCTCCTTTCTCAATAATAAAAAGAGCAGCAGTCTAAGCATTGAGTGCCGCCTCGACTTCCGCCCTTAATTTCTCTGGGACCTGTTCAATCGTTTTCCTGCCCTTGCGGATAAGGTCCGCATACACAGTTGCCATATAGCTCGCCATACCTTACACCTCCATTCCTTCATAGATTTCTGTCAGTGCCATCTGAGTGTTGGTTATCTCTTCAGCCAGCGCCAGATTGGCCTCATACTGCTCGGTAAGCGCCAACTGTGCCTCTGTGAGTTGGTCCCCCAGACTTACCACCTGTTCCTGCAGACGTCCAATATCTGATTCAGGCAGATAACTAAAGACTGGCTGCGGGTTGTCCTCATCCGTCACATTAATATGGTCCAGCTGTGCACCATCGGGGATGTCCACCCATATGCACTGCAGGCCCTGGGGAACCTGTTCCTCACCGTAGACAATCGTCCATATACGGCCGGTGTCGTCATAGATTACTAATGCTTTCATGTTTCATCATTCCTTTCTTTGTGATATACTGTTTATCAATGATGGTTTCAAGTATAGGTATGTTTCCTATCTTACGATACTATTGTTTATGGGAAGAGCATTTTTGGCGTTTCCGGAAATGTGCGGAAGTATGCG
>NZ_SPHO01000041.1 GCF_005845215.1 Clostridium sp. 1001271st1 H5 | reverse complement strand
ACAAGGACTGAAGGTCCAAGAAAGAACTTTCAGCCCAGTTATTATCATAGAAGATCAGCTTTTACAGACTTTTCTTCACACACTCAAGGCAGGTAAAAGCAGTGTGGAGACACTCGCTTTTCCTGCCAGATTATCATTCCTATTTTATACCAGTTCAGGAAACAACTCCAATCCTCCAGCCTCGCTGAAACTATCCTTAAGCCGCTTAATGTTAAGGAATCCTGACCGGGAACCTCGGTATCAAAGTAGAATCCATATGTACCATAAACCAGTACTTTTCCGGTTTTCATTACAGCGCGGATATTATTCATGACTGTATCGATGGACGGACCGCCCTCTGCCACGCAGGCCGCATTGGGAACATGGCGGTTATTAAGTATGTCTGCATATATATGGAGATAAATAGCATCTACCTTTTGTGCCAGGTTATTCACATTTTCTTTCCCAAGGCATTCATTTTCAAATCCTTCGGATTTTATCCAGTTGATATGAGATCCTTCTACAATTTCTAAGGTGCCATCGTCGTCAATTTCAGCTTCGCGGAAATCACTGAGAATCACAAGATGGTCATCATAAGGCGTGTTCAACCCGGCAGTGAAACGCCAATTTGCCATGTCCACACCCAGGATTGCAGCCATATCCATACCTCCCAGAATACCTGTATGGGTGACTGCCGGAGTTGACATGTCACTATGGGCGTCAAGATAGATGATACCCACTTTTTTGTCAGCACCACTGGCATGTTGGATGCCTCCACAAACCCCAACCGCATCTTTGCAGTAACCACCTGTCAGTAGTACGGCTTCTCTGTTGGATAGATGCTGGAAGACGGCATCAGAAACCTGCCTGGTCAGGGTGAGATATACTTCTTCGTCCTCTTCTGGATTATAAACAATTTCTTCTACGGAGTATGGAACCCCTGCTTTGCCGTGTTGGATGAGCAAGAGGTAGTGCGCGCGATTTGCTTTAACTATCCAATGGCCGGTTAAATCATTCAGGAGATTACTATGGAAAAGAGAACAAAAATAATACGCAGAGCGGTATTGGTCTTTATTTTGGTTTTGGGGACCATAGTCACCGCATCCGTGTACATCTTCACCCATTGGGTGGAGAAAAATGTAGTTACCGATATTGGGGCTTATGAATCCTACTTTGGTGCGAAGGGAATCCACCGCACCAGGGACACAGAAGTCTGGAAGAAAACAGGGGAGTATTATCTGCTGCTCAGTGACATATTTCCGGAACAACTGCCTGACTCCGCAAAAGTAGAGGAGTTTTATTACGAATATTATAATCCCTGGGATCCGTGTTATCTCAGCTTCCTGGTCTATCACTGTGATGAGAATGATTATGACGCAGAGAAGGAACGTTTGAAGCAGATTCCAATGCCTGAGGATTATTTTATATATGGGGCAACGGAATTTCCTTATCCGCTTCTTGCTGTATATGCCAATGACTATAACGGATATATCTATGCCATGGGAGATGAAGCGCAAAGAAAAATCATCTATGTGGAATTAACATTCTGTAATTATTTTACGGACATTGATTATGAGAAAGTAATCTCTGAGGAATATCTTCCCATAGGATTTGACGCGAAAGTGAATAATCCTGCTCATTCAGAGTTCAAAGCAAAGATTGACCGTTCAACAAATGGAGAGAGTTCACCTGAAGATACTGAGGCTGACATAAAAGCAGACAAAACAGATCAGGCTGATTTGGCGGAAGAATCCAGCCATGAAAGTGTTTCAGCAGATAGCGATGTATAAACAGATACTGGCTCCTAAAAAGGGGCTGCAGATAGAGGATTAGGCGGTATGCGGTTCCCGCAAAGAGGCGCATATCGCTTTTTCAATTCTAATAAACCATTCGACTGTGAGGTCTGGAAAAAGATGTGTAATTCATAATCAAGTGGTTGGAATCGATATATACAGATTGAAATTTGTATATAATTATGTACAAAAAGAGGAGGGATACTATGCCACTGATAATGCCGATTACAGATTTGAGAAAGACGAATGAGATTTCAGATATCTGCTATAAAACCCACGAACGAACTTCCGTGTTATCTTTAATCAGGAATTACGTTATCTGAACTAGAAATGGTAGCTGTTGTAGTCAACAGGGCGGTCATCCGGAGTAGGATACTGGGGAAGGAAAAACTCTATGCTATACTGGAAGCTGAATTACCGGAAAACATAGGGAAAGCATGTGATATTATTTGAGGCTATGAAAATCATGTGTATGTCCCTTCTGATAAGATGGGACGCAAGGAGATGGCGAGAATGTTAGCTCTACGGTATATCAGGATAGTTCTGCCAGAGAAGCTGAAACCGTTCTGCCGTTATGGAAAGTTTATGTGATGCAGATAGTGGGAGAAGGAGGTGCCCGGGGGATAGACATATTAGTCTCTTATATATTTCATAGGAAGAAGGAAGAGAAAACAAATATATGGGAAAAGTAGGAAATAAGTAATATTCTTGTAAGCATTGTATGGTAAAATGATTTTATCAAGGTTTTATAATTTGATTCAAATAAAAGGTTTAAAAATTAAGCAGCCTCTTACACAAGAAATAATGTAAGCGGCTGTTTTTATATGGTTTATTAACTACCATCAGACAAATCA
The DNA here is from genome assembly GCF_005845215.1 of Clostridium sp. 1001271st1 H5. Classification (GTDB taxonomy): domain Bacteria; phylum Bacillota; class Clostridia; order Lachnospirales; family Lachnospiraceae; genus Enterocloster. Next base: position 20,138 of record NZ_SPHO01000041.1, on the reverse strand, counting down.
GCGAATGAGTGGAGGAGGTGAAACGCAAATGCTGACAGGAGATAACTGTAAATTAATATGTTTTATGACAGGAAGAAAAGATATTGGACTGAAACGGGTATTGATGAATCTCTTTGTCAGAAATGGATAAGGGGAGACGTCTGTGTACAATCAAGGCACTGAAAAAGGGAACATTTATTGTGACGAAGACAGGGGCACATCCAATGCAGGCAACGCTGAAACTGTTCCTGAAATGGGGGATTACATTTGAAGAACCTTATGAATTGCAGGAACGGGCTGCCAGGAAGGTAAGCTATGCGGACAAGCTGGAACTGGAGATGGAGATTATGAACCGGCAGCTGGCAGTTGAGCTCTCAGCGATGGAGGATATGAGTGAATTAGAAACAAGATGTTCAGAGAGTATGCTTGTTAAAAGGGAACATGGGAGGCCGGGTACGATCGGAGGAAAGCTGCCGGTCCGCGTGGATTAGAGGAGGTGAGGAATGGGATATTTCCGTAAACTATATCAGTCAGGATTACCGCACCGTGCTATCAGTGTGTATATGTACCTGAAAGACCGAACTGATAAGAATGGTACGTGTTATCCCTCCATCGGTACCATATCAAAAGAACTTATGTTATCGAGGAATACTGTGAAACGTGGAATTGATGATTTGGTAAAAGCCGGCTTTATACAAAAGGAGACAAGGTTGTGTGACAACGGGGGAAGAAGCTCAAATCTGTACCGCCTTCTGAAATAAATACAAATGCCACGCCAGGGGAGAAGTCCGGTTACGATGTGGGCCATCCCCTGGGGCAGGATGGGCCGCCAGGAAGTACCCATTTTAACAATAGAACAGAAAAAAGGAAACATGTTTTGGAGTACGCTCCCTTCCCGGGTAACTGTGCATACCTGGCTGAAAAACTGAAGGAATTCGGCTATCAGGTGGATGCCAATGTGGGCGGCGGTGTTTTGGGTATTCTTGACAGCGGAAAACCAGGAAACCATTTTGTGCTCAGAGCTGATACAGATGCGCTTGCGTTTTACATAGATGGAGAGATGACTGATTATCACGGATACTGCCATGACGGACATATGACAATTCTTCTGACGGCTGCGAAATCAATTGCCCGGCAGGAATCGAAAGTGGAAAGCTTTATATTGTCTTTCAATCGGGTGAATTCTGCCATTGCGGCGGCTGATATGGTAGTAATGGCTAATATTATGGGCGGTACCGGTCAGACGGAAGTTTTGGCCCAGCATTGCAGGTGTAATGCAGAACCCACGCTGGTGCTATCTGGTTCCACGGTCAGTGCGTCGGTAGGAAGCGCCGTCAGCCTGAGGGGGTACACCGAATTCGGAGTCCGTAAAAGTCCTGTCAAAGTATCCGGGGAACAGGACAGTATTCTGTATAAGCCGGGGGAACTCACTTCTTACTAGCAATATTTTGTGACAAGAAATAAAGTGTAAATTAGAGACCGTTAATATGATATAAGATATTTTAGAAGAAAAATGTTTCCTTGCAGAATTATTGAAAATACTGTAATATAGTATGTAGATGTATTAAAATACGTCTTAATACGAGATGCGTGGAGTGTATGGATATGAGTGACTTTTATAAGAATGAATCTACCCCTTTATATTTGCAGGTTAAAAATAAAATTAAAAAGGATATCAGGACAGGATTACTGAAGCCGGGGGATAAGCTTCCTTCAGAAACGGAGATGCAAAAAGGGTATGGCATGAGCAGGGTTACAATCCGCAATGCCATGGCGGAATTAGAATCCGAGGGATATATTTTTAAGGTTCAGGGAAAGGGGAGCTTTGTAGCACATTCTGACATGCTGCGGTTACCGGTCGGCGTCACCAGCCTCAGTGAGGACGCCAGGATGCAGGGGCAGAAGGTCGATTCGGAAGTTATAAAGGCTGATGCGGAGACGGTTAGAAGTGAATTGGATAAGGAATTCTTTAAGCTGGTTGATGGTGATTCAATCATGGTTATTAAAAGACTTAGAAAAGTAAATGGAACTCCTGTTATTATTGAAGAGAGTCATTTTCCCATCATGTTCCAGGGATTAAAATACGAAGATTTATCTCATTCACTCTATGAAATAGTTCAGAATAAATATAAAGTTTACCCAACCAATAAAGGGAGAAGGAGCATTAAGATATCATTTGCCAATGAAGAGGTGGCAGAATATCTGCAGTTGTCATTAGGGACGCCTGTCATAGAGTCTGAGATGTGTGTATTCGACATAGGAGGGGAACCTATCAACACGGTGAAGGAGATTGTAAGAGGGGATAATGACAGGTTCTTTAAGTGGTATGTTTAGGAAGTCATTTTGCGGAAAATTCAAAGGCACTTTGTAAGGGTGCCTTTTTGTATACAATAATTATAGAAAAGAAGGGATGAAAAATCTTGACAATAGGCAAATTATACTATATACTTGCATTAAGACGTGCTAATACAAGTTAGCCGTAGCGCAGTTTATACAGTAAAGGCGCCGCTGTATTGATTGCCAGGTCACATAGTATGATTTGAATAGCAGGAGGAAGCATCATGGATATAAGAGAAATAATCGAAAAAATCGCAAGAGAAAAGGAATCAGCCGGGGGGATTAAAAGTGTCGTATGGCTGGCGGCGGGCGGCTCTAATGGAGGGAATTATCCGGCTCAATATTTTATGGATAGGGAAGCGAAAACAATCAGGTCACAGATGTTCACCAGCAATGAATTTGTCTATGCTCCACCCAAATTCGTAAATGAAAATACAATAGCAGTCATTACTTCTATGAGAGGCACCCCGGAGACTTGTGTTGCGGCTCAGATTGCGCGTGATATGGGAGCAACGACAATTGGCCTTTACGTTCAGGAATCGCTGCTTACAGAAACATGTGAATATAATGTAAAGTACGACAGTATTATGTTTGATGAATCAGACCAGAGCAGGACAAACTCATCGCTGGGACTTCGGATTGCGATGGACATCGTGGATGTGACGGAGGGATATGACAATTATGATGATGCGATGAGCGCATTTACTATTTTGGATTGCGTATATAACGATGCAAAGGCATACTGCCTTCCGTTGGCAGAACAGTGGGCGGAGAAAAACAAAGATGAGAAAATCATCTCCGTATTGTCAAGCGGACCGGCATTTGCCGCCGGTTATACATTCTCCATCTGCAATATTATGGAAATGCTTCAGATTCAATCCCCTACAGTTAATAGCTGTGAGTTTTTCCATGGGCCGTTTGAGGTGGTGGACAAGAAAGGGTCATTTTTCCTTCTTGTGGCTGAAGGAAGGACGAGAAGGGCTGATGAAAGAGCAGTTAAATTTTTAAAAGAGTATGGTGGGGATAAGGTTTACATATTAGATGCAAAGGAACTGGGAATCAATCGTTTTAAGGATACCGTGTGTGAGTATTTCAATCATATGCTGTTTGCCCCAATTTTAAATAACGTGTATATGAAGGCTCTGTCAAAGGCAACGAAGGTTGACTATATGACCCGCAGATACATGTGGAAAGTTGAATACTAGGAAGCAGGAGTAGAAGCTGATTTTAAGATGCGGAGGTGCATGTACATGGGAAGTGATTTTTGGAATGGTACAGAAGCTGCCCATAGAAGGGTCATGATGAAAGCAGCCGGGTATTCTGATGACGATATCCGTAAAAAACCGCATATAGGCGTCCCAAATTCATATATGTCCGGCTCACCGGGTTCTGCACATCTGCGTCAGATTGCAGAAGCGGTCAAAGAAGGGATATGGGAGGCAGGGGGAATTCCGATTGAGTTCGGGATTCCCGCAACCTGCGGTAATATTGCAAATGGCGCCGAGGAGCTTAAGTATGAGCAGGTAGGACGAGACATTGTTGCAATGTCTGTTGAATTTGTAAGCCGTGTCCACAATTTTGATGGGTTGGCTATGATTGCCTCCTGTGATAACATCATAGCTGGATGTTACCTGGCTGCCATGCGCCTGGATATCCCTACTGTTGTAGTGACGGGGGGCTCCATGCAGGCAGGACACTATTGTGGCAGGACAGTGGTCGAGGCGGATTTGGACACAGCCCGTTTTTCCGGTATGGATATGGAGAGACTGGCGGAATTAGAGGAGAGTGTATGTCCATCGTTTGGGGCATGTCCCTCCATGGGAACAGCCAATACCATGCAGATGCTTGGGGAGGTCATGAACCTGGTAATTCCGGGAACGTCCACAATACCTGCATCGGACAATTTAAAACTTAGAAAATCCAGGGAAGCAGGAAGACATGCTGTCATAATGGCACAAGAGGGCAGAAGGCCTTCCGGACTTATTACAAAAGAAGTGCTCTCAAATGCCATCATGTTTGATATGGCGGTGGCTGGTTCGACGAATGCGGTGCTGCATATTTTGTCATATGCATATGAATTGGGGATTAAGCTTACTATGGAGGATTTTGAAAAGTATGCTAAAGAAATTCCTTGCATTAATGCGGTCGTTCCTAATGGTCCATATACGGTTGTGGATTTTCACTATGCAGGCGGAGTCATGAATGTAATGAAAATGCTGGAACAGCGACTGTATACAAATGTCCCCAGCATTTATGGGTGCCCATGGTCCTCTCTTCTGGGTAAAGTACAGGCAAGGGAAGGCAAGGTTATCCATTCGATAGAGCGGCCGTTATATAATGAACCGGGACTGATGGTGCTGAGAGGAAATTTATCACCAAATGGAGCCATTGTCAGGCCTACCGCAGTTTATGAAGAAGTAAAATGCATGAAAGGAAAAGCCAGGGTGTATGACGGTGACCGGGAAGCATTTTTAGCCATCCAATCAGGGAAGATTATTCCGGGAGACATTATTGTAATACGTTATGAGGGGTGTAAGGGAGCTCCTGGCATGAAGGAATTGATGCTGAGTATTGATGCACTTATTGGACAGGGGCTTCATCACAGTGTGGGATTAATTACCGACGCACGTTTTTCTGGATTTAATTATGGTGCCATCATCGGACATGTGTCCCCGGAAGCATATGATGGTGGGACGATTGCGTTTGTGGAGAATGGTGATGAGATTCTGATTGATATTCCCAACGGAAAAGTTTGTCTTTTAGTATCTGAGGAAGAACTGCAGATACGCAGGAAGAATTGGGTGTGTCCGCCGCTTAAGGAAGAAAAAGGGTGTTTGAATCTATATGCCAGAATGTGCCGTCCGGCAGAAGAAGGGGGAGCCATGCAGCCCTGGAATCCGGATTATAATAAGTAGACAAGGAGGAAATAAATGATACTCTTATCAAAGGAAGACATCAGTAAGGTATTTACAATGAAAGAGGCCATTGAGGCTGATAAAGAAGCCTTTGAACTGGCTGCGAAGGATGCATGTAATATACCGCTCAGGACGAATATACAAGCGCCTGGATATGATGGATGTTTCCTGTTTATGCCGGCATATGTAGAAAATATGGACATGGCAGCATTGAAGATGGTGAATATATTTCCCCATAATCGTGATAAAGGTATCCCTGTTACCTCGGCCCAGATTATTCTGATTGATGGCAAGACGGGAGTTACTGCTGCTGTTTTGGATGGTACGTATGTGACGCAGCTCAGGACAGGCGCGGCCTCTGGAGTGGCTTTTGATATCCTGGCAAAGAAGGACTGCGTGATTGGGGCATTAATTGGAACGGGCGGCCAGGCTGAAACTCAGTTGGAAGCAATGCTCGTTTCACGCAGTCTGGAGCAGGTAAAGGTGTACGATTTGGACTTTGACAGGACAAATGAATTTGCACTACGTATGCAGAAAAAATTTCAGTTTTATAATGCTGAAATAATTGCGGTAAAATCATCTGATGAGGCGATTCATGAGGCGGACCTCATCATAACAGCGACGACATCCGCCGTGCCTGTATTTGATGGGAATAAGATAAAAAAAGGCGCAACGGTAAGCTGTGTGGGTGCATATCAGCCCCACATGCAGGAGATGGACCCCGTAGTTCTCCAAAGGGCTGCCAAGATTTATTTTGATTCCATGGATGCGGTATTATCCGAGTCAGGAGATATAATAATTCCACTAAGTCAAGGCATCATATCAAAAGAAAGCTTCACCGGCAACATTGGTGACGTAATCACCGGACAACTATCCGGCCGTGAGAATGATGAAGAGATACTTGTGTTTGAGACAGTGGGAATTGCCATCCAGGATTTAATTACAGCTAGGTCCATATATGAGAAAGCTAAGACCATGGGAGTAGGGCTTGAGTGGGGATGATGGGAAACAGCGGGGAGAAGTTAATAAGGAAAGAGGGAGGCAGGGATGAGAAGATTTTTACTTGCGTCACATGCATATCTTGCAGAAGGATTACTTAGTTCATTGAATCTGGTCATGGGTAAGCAGGAAGCGGTGGATATCATGTGCGCCTATACGGATGAAGACTATGACATAAAGCAGAATATAGGGAAGTGTTTAGGGAGACTTTCTGAACAGGATGAATTAATTATTGTCACCGATGTGCTTGGGGGAAGCGTGAATAATGAGTTCATGTCCGTTATTAAACATACAGATAAGAAAATATATCTGATAGCCGGCTTGAATCTCCCGCTTGTTATGAGTCTTCTGATAAAAAAAGACAGCGGGGAACCGACAGAGAGAATTATCCATGAGAGCATAAGGGAAGCTAAGGAATCCATTTGTTTTTGCAATGATTTATTAAATGCGGAGAAGGAACTTGAGGATGAGGAGTTTTAAGGAAGGGGATAAAAAATGATATTGATGACAAGGGTGGATTGCAGGCTGTTGCATGGACAAGTAGCAGTATCATGGACATCAGGACTGGGAGCTGACTGCATATTAATAGCGAATGACGAAGTTGTGACAGATGATTTAAGAAAGACCACCATGAAACTGGCAAAACCGTCCGGCGTAAAGTTGGTGATAAAAAATATTGCGGATTCCATTCAGGCTCTAAATAGTGGAGTGACTGATAAGTATAAACTTTTTATTGTGGTTGAATCCATAGAAGATGCGGCGAAGCTTGCTCTGGCTGTACCGGCAATTGACAAAGTGAATCTTGGTCTTGTGAAAGCCAGGGAAGGAACCAGAAATATATCTAAATCAATCAATATTCTGCCGGATGAAGAGGCATTGATAAAGAAGATGGCGGATGCAGGAATTGAAGTTGAAATCAGGCAAGTTCCGAATGATAAAAAAGTGATGGCAGTTCGGGTACTATAATTTTTGAGAGAGGGTACATATATGTTGAAGGTTTTTTTGATTTTTCTTATTGCATGTGTCGGATATAGTGATTATTTTACAGGAAAATCCCTTCTGACAAGGCCGCTGGTGCTTGGTCCTCTTGTGGGTCTTGTCATGGGAAATCTTGAAGCAGGATGTAAGATAGGAGCCACGCTTGAACTTGCCATGATGGGGGCTGTGGGTATTGGGGCCGCCTTGCCTCCGGAAGTGGTTTCTGGCGGCATTTTGGGTACTGCATTTGCAATTGCAGGTCATAAGGATGCAGGAATGGCAGTTGCCTTAGGGTTGCCCATTGCAATGCTGGTTATGTTATTGAGGAACGTTTTATTCATCGTAGTGGTTCCGCTGTTCATGAATCGTGCAGACAAATATGCGGAGGAAGGCGATATCAAAGGGGTGTCAAGGATGCATTGGTTTGGCGGAACGTTTGGTATGTATCTTCCATTGGCGATATTGGTAGCGGTATCATTTTATTTCGGAAGCAGCGTGATGGAACAGGTTTTAAACTCTATTCCGCAATTTATTCAGGATGGCCTTAGCGTATCAGCAGGTATCCTGCCGGCCTTGGGATTTGCAATCCTCTTGCGTATGATATTAAACAAGAAAATCGTGGCATTTTTAATCATCGGCTTTGTATTGACGGCCTATATCGGCGTTCCGGTTCTTGGTGTTGCGATTATGGCAGTGAGTATTATCATGCTTATGGCATATGGGAATCTTGGACAGACGGCTGTCGCAGTAAACAATGGGGGAACGGAGGTAGATGATGATGAAGACTTCTAATGGATATTTGGGTGAGGATACCACTAAAATCACAAAAAAGGATTTAATGAAAGTGTTTTGGCGTTCTATACCATTTGAAATATCATGGAATTACGTTAGGCAGATGCATTCAGGGTTTGCATATGCCATGGGCCCAATACTGGAAAAGCTATATAAAACAAAGGAAGAACGGGCGGACGCACTTAAGCGCCATATGGAATTTTTTAATATCACTCCATATTTCGCCACCCTTGTATTGGGAATTGTAACTGCAATGGAGGAGAAAAGGGCGAACAATCCGGATTTTGATTCGGCATCTATTAATAATGTTAAAGCCAGTCTTATGGGACCGCTTTCAGGAATTGGAGACTCTATTTTCCTGGGCACATTAAGAATCATAACGGCAGGGATTGGAGTTTCGCTGGCTATGAATGGAAGTCCTCTGGGGGCCATCTTATTCCTGCTGCTTTATAATATTCCGGCATACGCCTTGCGGTATGTGGGAATGATGAAGGGCTATCAACTGGGCACAGGTTTACTGGAAAAGATACAGAAATCAGGAATGATGGGTAAAGTACTTGACATGACAGGAATTCTTGGTCTGATGACAATCGGATCAATGACGGCCACCATGGTTAATTTGAAAGTGGCCCTTACTTTTGGCTCAGGTGATGCGATGACAGAGCTTCAGACTGTTCTGGATTCTATCATGCCCTGTTTACTACCCGCTGGAGTTACATTTTTTATATATTGGCTATTAGGTAAAAACATAAAAACAACACAGATACTGTTGGGCGTTATACTGATATCCATCATCTGTGCCAGGTTTGGCATTCTGACGGCTTAAATATCATCACAGGAGGGACAGATGAATCCTAAGGATGTGGTCTTATTCTCTGATATGGATGAGACTTTACTGGATAATGAGAAATGTATTTCAAAGAAGAATCTTGATGCTATCCGGACATTCCAAGAGAAGGGAGGAATGTTTACTGTAGCTACAGGAAGGTCGGTCATAGGATTCGCCCCATATAGGAGATGGCTTGCCATTGATATTCCAGTCATATTATGTAATGGAGGCTGTATCTATGATTATGGAAAAAGCAAGTCCCTATGGAAGAAAAAATATCCGAAAAGTATTAAGGATTTTCTGTTTGAGTTGGTTTTTAGCTTTCCCAAACTGGGTATACAGTTCATGACGGAGACTACTGCATATTGTTACAGGCCGACACCGATATATATAGAATCTATGCAGAGAGAAGAGCTTTTATTTCAGGACATCACGGCATTTGAGGATTTACCTAAAGAATGGCTCAAGGTGGAGATTTTGGCTGATTTAGTTGACCGGGAGTCGTTAGACCGGTATCTGGAGAGACACCTGCCAGCAACCTGCCGGTGGATGTCAACAGGGGAATACGTTAGGGATATAGTTGTGAAGGACGTCTCTAAAGGCAATGCAGTCAGACAGTATATGAAAATGATGGATTTGGAAAACAAATTTATATGTTGTATTGGCGACCATAATAATGATTACGAAATGATACGCATGGCAGATGCCGGATTCGCAGTGAAGAATGCATTGGAACATGTTAAAAAGAATGCTGATTATATTGTCCCGGACAATAACAATCATTCAATAAGTCATGTAATAGGCATTATAGAGACATTATAATAATGGAGGGACGTCATGAAATCAAGCAACCATATCTATACAGTAGAATCCCATACCATGGGGGAACCTCTGAGATTGATTGTTTCGGGAGTACCCAATCTTTTAGGAAGCACCATGCAGGAAAAAAAAGCATATTTCATGGAACATTATGACTATTTGCGCAGAGCGCTTATTCTCGAACCAAGAGGTCATAAAGATATGTTTGGAGCTGTGCTGACCTCACCTACTATGCCGGATGCCGATGTAGGGGTAATCTTCATGCATGGTGGGGGATATCATAATATGTGCGGTCACGGTACGATAGCGATTAATACAATTTTGGTGGAAACAGGAATGGTAAACGTGACAGAACCCATAACAACAGTGAGGATGGAAGCGCCGGCCGGTCTGGTTACGGTTAAGGTAACTGTAGAGGGCGGTAATGCCAGACAGGTGTCGTTTCAGAATGTACCGTCATTTTTATATAAAAGAGATGCGGTCATTCATGTGCCGGATTGGGGAAGCATTTCTGTCGATATTGCATTTGGGGGCAGTTTTTTTGTCATAGTTGACAGCCGTCAGATAAAGATGGAAATCTGTCCTGATAATGCTTCTAAACTCGTAGAAGCGGGGATGGCTGTTATAAAAGCTGTCAATGAACAGATTGAGGTACGTCATCCGGAACTGGAACATATTAAACGTGTTGATTTGTGCGAAATATATGGCCCGGCGAAGTCGCCTGATGCTAATATGCAGAATATTACTATTTTTGATGGTCAGATTGACCGCTCTCCCTGCGGGACAGGGACTTGCGCAAAGGTTGCGGCAATGTGGGCAAAGGGGGAGCTTCAGCTAGGGCAAGATTTTTGTTATGAAAGTGTCATCGGAACAAAGTTTGTAGGAAAAGCCATTATGGAGACTAATGTGGGGCCATATAGGGCCATCATACCTGAGATTACCGGCAGTGCCTTTATAACTGGATTCAGCCAGTTCGTTATAGATGAAAATGATCCGGTAAGACATGGATTTTACCTGAAATAATTTTTTTAGGCGCCTGTTTGGCGCCTTTTTGCGTTTGAATTAGGACGAATGGGTTAATGCTTCAGCAAGTTACACATTGTTTCCGTAGATTTAGTGTGATAAGATAATACAGAACTTAAAAGTAAACATGATACAAGGGGGAAATAGTATGCAGGGTAAAATGGGTTATACCGCTGAAGAGCTGAATATGATTTATGAGTCTGTACTGAACCAGGTAGAAGAGGGAATCGTAATATCAGATGACGAAAACAAGGTATTATTCATAAACCGTGCCGCAGAAGTGATTGAAGGCGTTGATGCGAAGAAATCCCTGAACAAGAGCATGGAAGAATTGTATTCCCCCACGGAAAACACGCCAAAGCACAGCCGTCATGCCATCGTACTTAATACGGGCATAGCAGCCAATGAGTACATTAATCAGTATGTTGTTAAGGAAACCCACAGGGTTATGAATGTAATAGAGAGGATGTTCCCAGTGAATTATGATAACCGTACTATCGCGGTGTATTCACTCATTAAGAATCTTCCTGTGATTAAGAAGAACATGGAACAGAGCCTAGAATTATATAACCATTTTGAAGAAGAGAAGCCGCGTAATGGTACAAAGTATACGTTCAACAGTATCCTTGGTAATGACATCACATTTGTGGAGGCTATCTCAAATGCAAAACATGTGGCGCAAAATCAGACGAATGTATTGATATATGGTGAAACAGGCACGGGTAAGGAACTGTTTGCCCAAAGTATACATAACCACAGCGTATTCCAAAACGGCCCATTTATATCTGTCAATTGTGCGGCCATTCCGGCAACACTTTTGGAAAGCATGTTCTTCGGTACTGTGAAAGGAGCCTATACAGGCTCTGCCAATATGGCCGGACTATTTGAGCAGGCAGAAAATGGGACCCTGTTTTTAGATGAAATAAACAGCATGGATATTTCACTCCAGGCAAAGCTTTTAAAGGTAATTGAAAATAAGACAATCCGCAGGATTGGATCAGAGAAGGAGCTGGATATAAATTGCCGAATTTTATGCGCCTTAAATGAGGATCCCTTGGAATGTATAGAGAATGGGAAGCTGCGCCGGGATTTATACTATAGATTGTCTTCATGTATTCTTCAAATACCTCCGCTCAGAAAACGAAAAAGCGATATCCCGTTGTTGTGCAACTGTTTTATAAAGCGGTTCAACAGGGAGTACAATCAGAATATCCGACGGATTGATGATGGGGTGCTTCAGATCTTCCTGGATTACCAATGGCCCGGAAATGTGCGAGAATTACAGCATGTGATTGAAAGTGCATATTCCGTATCAGAAGAGAACCTTTCCGTGCTTTGTCTGGAGCATATTTCCCCGTATTATAGGAGCTTTCTCGTCAATGAGCCAAGGGAACATGCGGACCAGGACATAGTGAATCAAAGGAGTTCCAACTATGCAGTAGTTCCCACGACGAGAGGATTCAGTATGGAGGGAAGGTCGCTTAAAGAAGTTATGGATGATTATGAAAAAAATATATTGTTGTTCTGTATACAAAGAAATAGCGGCAATGTAAGTGCCGCTGCCAGGGAACTAAAGCTAACCCGGCAGGCGCTCCAATATAAAATGAAGAAATATGATCTATAATATTTTAATTAAAAAATGACAAAAAAACTTGCGATGAAAGAAATTTTGCGCAAGTTTTTTTGTCGTTTTTTGTTATTTTTAGGTCTCTTTGGTCCAAAAGATGAGAAAACGTCTCTGTTTTCCAATGTTTTTGATTTGGCATGGAAATTGCTCTATATATTCCTGTACATGTACAACAAAATATATTGTATCAAATGGAAGGAGTCACGTATGAAAAAGAGTTATAAGCAATGGGCAACGCTTATTGCAATCTGTGTGGCAGGAGGGACCATATTCAAGCTGGCATATATGAGGGATGTATTCTATGCGGCCATGCAGGATGCGTTTGGTTTTACCAATACACAATTTGGATTAATGATGACGGCATTTGCGGTGACACAGTTTATTGCCTATCTCCCGGGAGGATGGATTACAGACCTTGTACCTGTAAAATATCTGATTCCTGTTTCATTGATTTCAACGGGCCTGTGCGGATTCTGGCTTGCAACGTACCCGTCGTTTACCAGTGTTCTCATTATACAGGCCATCATGGGTATTACCATAACCCTGCTCTTTTGGGAAGCGATGATAAAGGGGACCCGTATGATTGGAACGGCAGAAGAACAGGGAAGGATGTTCGGATTGCTGGAGGGCGGACGTGGACTGGCAGCAACCATCATCTCATTCGCGGCTTTATGGATGTTCACCACCTTCGGAGAGGGGAAGATGGGACTCCGCGCGACCATGATATTTTATGCCATATCACTATGTGTGCTTGGGGTAGCGTGTTATTTCCTGATTGAAAAGAATGAAGTAGAGGGCAAAGTGAATGCGAAAGAGGCCCTGGACGGCCTGGTCCATGTGGCCAGGATGCCACGCGTGTGGGTTGCCGGAGCAATTGTATTTTTCGGCTATTCCTTTTATAATGGTTTAAGCTACTTTTCTACGTATCTGACTGAAATATGTGGAATGTCTGTCAGCCTTGGAGTTGCCATCAATATCGTCCGTCAGTATCTGCTTGCATTTATCGCGGCACCTATAGGCGGAATGATTGCTGATAAGATGGGCTCATCCATCAATTTCCTCAAGATAGCGCTTACCCTGGGCACAATATTGACTGGTATCTACCTGTTGATACCGGTTAACGCAGGGCTGGCAATTGTCATCGGTGTCATGTTGCTGTTGGCAGCAGTCATGATGACCATACGCGGTACTTACTATTCCACTACAGACGAAATCAAAATTCCAATCATGATGTCCGGTGCAGCAGCCGGTATCCTCTCTATCGTAGGAAATACGCCGGATTTGTTCATTTTTACATTATATGGGCACTTTATGGATGCCTATCCGGGAATTCAGGGCTACCGCTATATTTTTATCACCATGATGGTGTTTGCTGTATTAGGTATAGTATGCTGCTTCATACTATCATCCATGAAAAAGAACATGAAAGAAAATTAATCTTTTATAAATAAGAAAGGGGTAAATGTTATGAGCTACGTACATAATTTTGATGAACCAATCAATCGGGTGAACACGGATTCTTTTAAGTGGGATTATGAGGGGGAGAGTGGAAAATATATACCCTTAGGAGTTGCCGATACTGATTTCAAGGCGCCGCAGCCGGTAATTGATGCTGTCCGCGAAAGGGTGGATTTCGGTGTGTTTGCATATGGATATCTTCCTCAGAGACGTTTTGCGGATGCCGTGTGCGGCTGGTATCAGAAGCGGTATGGTATTGAGGTGGAACCGGAAGCGGTCCGCCATTCACAGGGGTTGATGACTGGGGCGCTTTGGATGATTCTGAACGCATATACCCGGCCAGGAGATAAAATCCTGCTTCAGCCTCCGGTATATAATACGTTCAACGTTGTTATCCAGGGAGCCGGAAGATTCGTGGAATGCAATGACCTTATTTTAAACGATGGCCACTATGAAATTGATTTTGACGATTTGGATAAAAAGACCTCCGACCCAAAAGTACGCATTCTTTTAGTCTGCAATCCGGCAAATCCGGTAGGACGCGTGTGGACCAGGGATGAGCTTATGCGCATGTATGAAATCTGTAAAAAGAACGATACGCTTATCGTCAGTGATGAGATTCATGGGGATATTGTGTATGCGCCTCATAAGCATATCCCGTATTTTTCGCTTTCCGAAGAGGTTGGAGACAATGTAATTGTTATGGGTTCACCTAGTAAGACCTTTAACCTGGCATGCTTTTACTCCGCATATGTAGTGATTAAAAATAAGGCGCTGAGGGACCAGTACAATGTAGTATACGATAATTATCATTTCGATTATAATTATATGGGGATTGAGGCTCTTATTGCATCCTATAATGAGTGTGAATACTATGTGGAGCAGCAGAATGAATATTTCAAAAAGAATATTGAGCTTGTTAAGTCATTCATTGCTGAGAACATGCCTGAGGTAAAGGTGATTGAACCTGAAGCAACGTATCTGTTATGGATTGATTTCCGGGCCTGGAACCTGACTCCGTTTGAGCTGGTGCATCTGTTCCAGGATGCGGGTGTGAAGCTCAATAACGGAGCTAACTATGGAAAGCCTGGTATGGGCTTCATACGCCTTAATGTAGCCACCCAGACCGCGGTTCTGGAAAAGGCCCTGGAATGCATGAAGAAGGCCAGTGAGAAACGACCTAAATAAAAAATGTTACTACCGGCAGGCAGCACCAGGGGGGACTGCCTGCCGGAAAAGGAGTATGGGTAATGGCAGATAAAGAGATAAAGATTTCTGAGGCAGAGGAAATGGCGGAGAATGATAAATTACTATCTAAGAATTTTAAGTATCCGGTTTCCATAGGATATGCTGCCTTAGTAACGGGATGCGTATTTGGATTTGTGGCAGTGGGATTGATATTATTTGACGCCCCGCTGGAATTGATGTTTTTATTGTCCTGGATTGTTGTGGCTCCGCTGTTGATGCGTCTGGGATATAAATACGGGGAATTACAGGAAATGGCCTGGGAGATGGCTACGGCATCATTTGAGCCCAATGTGGTGCTGATTGTCATAGGCGCGATGATTGCGGTCTGGATTGCCAGCGGGACCATTCCAATGGTCATATATATGGGACTTAAGTTCATTTCACCTAAAATTTTTCTGCTGTCCGCATTGATTTTGTCCTCCTTCACATCGTTGGCAACAGGTACTTCCTGGGGAACCCTGGGGACTGTGGGGTTGGCACTGATTGGCATAGGAAATGCTATGGGAATTCCATCACCCATGACGGCAGGAGCCATTATCTGCGGCGCATATTTTGGGGATAAGATGTCACCTCTTTCAGATAGCACCATACTGGCTGCTTCTGTATCGGGGACCGATGTGATGACCCATGTGAAACATATGCTATGGACAACGGCCCCGGCATATGCCATCACCGCAATCCTGTTTGTGATTCTTGGCCTGCATCATGTTTCAGGAGTTTATAATACAAGTACTGCAAATGAAATCATGGCGACATTCTCGCAGTTTTATAATTTTTCCCTACTAGAGTTCTTTCCCATCGGAATTGTGTTGGTGCTCCTGGTGGCAAATACCCCTTCCATTATAGCCCTGATGATTGGCACTGTTTCAGGAATGTTTGTGGCAGTCCTGCACCAGAATGTAGTCCTTGGCAAGCTGTTGGATTATATGGTAAATGGTTTTGTCATCGATACAGGCAGCTCCTTTGTGGATATCCTGCTGAACCGGGGGGGAATCATGAGTATGATGAGTGCATTCCTGGCAATCTTCCTGGCACTCTGCATATCGGGAATGCTGGATAAGACAGGTGTCCTCAGTGTACTTGTAAATCCACTGATTAAGAAATGCGGGAATTCTACATTTAAAATTATCGCATGCACAGCGGTGTTGACTTATGTTACCAATGCCATAGGTTCTTCAATGCTGTTTGCCTCCATCGTGACGGCTACATTGATGAAGGATATTTTTAGTGAAAACCACATCGCACCGGAGAACCTTTCACGGACATTGGAAGACGCAGGCACCTTTGGTGCAGTACTGATTCCATGGAATTCAAATGCCATATACGCTTCACAAATGCTGGGGGTAGCTCCATTGGCATTCATTCCATATTGTTTCTTGAATTGGATTACACCGGTTATTGATTTGATTTATGCAAAAACAGGCTTTACCGTAAATAAAATATAACAGTTGCAGGAGGTATATAAAGACGATGAAGAATATAATCAACACCACAAATGCACCGGCCGCAATCGGGCCTTATGCGCAGGGATGGTATACAGATACTTTGGTATTCACTTCAGGCCAGCTAGGTATAGATGTGGAAACAGGAAAACTGGCAGAAGGAGTTAAGGGACAGGCCCATGCTGCAATGAAGAATGTTGGTGCTGTTCTGGCAGAAGCAGGGGCTGACTACAGCGATATACTTAAGACAACGGTTTTCGTCCAGAACTTGGATGACTTTGCAACTGTCAATGAAATTTATGGAAGTTATTTCTCTGATACATATCCAGCCAGAAGCTGCGTGCAGGTAGCGAAGTTGCCATTAGGTGGATTGGTAGAGATCGAATGTGTTGCGCTGAGGAAATAGGCCTAATAGGTATCGGAGGGATAAAAATGCCATTTATTGATATGCATTGTGACTCATTGATGACGTTGTTTTATGAGGACCCTGACTATGCGGATTTGTATGACAGTAAATATACCGCAGTTGACTTCAAACGCATGGCGGCTGGAAATGTGATGGCCCAGTTCTTTGCGATTTTTGTGATACCGAGCGACCGGTATGATATGCATGGTATAAGGCCCGTTTCAGATGAAGAGTATATACAGACCTTATATGACTATTATTGTACCAATCTACAGAAACATGAAGAATTGATTGGGCCAGCGGCCAACGCGGACGAAGTGATGAAGAACTATCAGTCTGGCAGGATGTCGGCTATTCTATCCATGGAAGATGGACGGGCTGTGGATGGTAGGTTGGAGAATGTCAAGCGGTACTATGATATGGGAGTTCGGGCCATGAATCTTACGTGGAACGCTGTCAACTGTTTTGGGTTCCCTAATAGTAAAGAACCTTCCATTATGGAACGCGGCCTTACGGAATTTGGGAAGGAGGCAGTGCAGTACATGCAGGATTTGGGGATGCTGGTAGACGTATCACATCTGTCTGACGGTGGATTCTATGATGTGGCAGACATATGCCATAAACCTTTCATAGCATCCCATTCCAATGCCAGAAGCCTTTGTCCTCATCAAAGGAACCTGACGGATGCTATGATATATACCCTTGGGGAAAGAGGCGGAGTAGCCGGACTGAACTTTGGCCCGGAATTCCTGAACGCTGATATCCAATGTCCGGACAGTACAGTTGAGTTGATTGCGGAACACGCAGCCTACATGAAGAACAAGGGTGGGGTTCAGTGTGTGGCAATTGGAACAGACTTCGATGGAATCGAAGGGAACCTGGAGATAAAGGACTGTGCAGGCCTAGGCGTTCTGGAAAACGCATTACGCAAGAGGGGATTTACATCACAGGAAATTGATCAGGTGTTCTATTTGAATGTACTTCGGGTCATGGAGGATGCAATGAAATAGGGATGGAAAAGGCAGGCGCAGAAAGAAATAGAACCCTTCCGGCGTCTGCCGTAACAGTTCAGCCTTCCGGCTGAACTAACGGGTTTAGCACTGGCTAAAAAATAGCCGGTGTGCCGGTGAATAGCCGTTTTATATGTTCCAACATCTCCATATCTCTTCTTTTTAGTGTCTCTATCATACTCAATATCGAGCAGTACATTTCATCCCCGCTATCCTTGCGGAATTCCCTTGCCATTTTTGGGCGGTTTCGCTTTGCGCAAATCTTTATCGCTCATATTGTTGCCAAATGGCACCGCAAATTCAAGCAGGAACAATAGATGGTTTTGTCGATATTTTTCCATTCGGTTCAGATGCGTCTTTTCATCTTTTTTGGCATAACCGGGCTTTGTCTCACTATTCTGCTTTCTTCCCTTGCTGAACAATTCTTGATAGATTTTCTCAAAAGCGGCAATCTTGTTCACTGGAAATTCCACCATTCCCCGGGCAATCTACTCGTTCCGTTCCTGGTTCATTCCCCTTAGCAGGGTTACAGAAACGGTAGACGATTCTCTCAGAAAGACCAAGCTGACCATGGCCGGCCGCATTCAGAAATGCTGCGATCCGGTCATTAGATATCACTCCTTCACTATATAGTTCTACCTCCAGCGCTTTTACAGCAGGGCCATAGGTGGCATTACTGCGATATTCAGGCGGAACGTTAATTCTTCCGGATTCATCTGTGTGGATATGAAGTTCAGTGATGGTCGGTGCCATATTAAGACCGTGACATATTTTGTGAGATAGCTCTTGGGTGAGAGCTTCCCGATTTCTGTTATCACATGACGGAAGGCTCCTGATTTTATCTTTTCTATCGCCTCTGCTTTCGTGAGGGTGGTTCCCTGATGGTCCTTTTGTCCTTTACGGTCTGTTGCATGCTTTTGATGCCATACAGGTACTGGATGAATGGCAGTTTTATCGCATGACTGGGGGGCCATGCTGGGGCGGCCATTATCAGGACTGTACCTGTCCGCTACAAGGTCATAGATGAAGTTCCAGTTAATCGCTTTATCAATCATCTGCAGAAGATGGTCCTGGGGAACCATGTCATCCATACAGAACATCTGGATCTGTCCTCTTTTTTTGTCCGTATTCTGAGTCATCATAGAAATATCTCGCCTTCTTTTTATATTTGCATTAAATCAGAAAAGAGCTATAAAATCCCCTAAACAAGAGACTTTAAGGTTTTTTTAAAGAAAAATCCGAGGCGTGTGCCTCGGACTTTGACTACAATCTGTGCGCATCTGTTCCTTTGGAACGGATGCGTTATTCCGCATTTGTACCGGCTGCCCAAAGATCCTGGTACTGTTCAGAGAACTGCCCTTGAAAGTAGTAGTTATTCGGTGCATGCAGACAGAGGATGTTTGCCCCTGAACCACGGATTTTGGGCTATTCGTAAAAGGACCCGATATATCTGCCAAGAGGTAGCTTTTGACTATTTCCCGGATGAAGGGTACGGAGAATACGAAATCTCCCTCCGTGTTCTCCGTTTCCCCATCGGGGACACCTATGAGAACATCATAACAAATCTTCTCGAAAACGAATTCCGTGCGGAAGCAATCAAGGAAATATATCACCTCAGATGGCATTGAAACTTCATTCTGCATACTTAAATACGCAATAGCCGCCGTGAATTTCCACCCAAAAAGCAGGCGGATGATAACTCATGAGATATCAATTTTGAATGGACTTCCTTAGGAGTGAGTTTCAACGTTCCATTAAATTTCCCTCTGTTTATTGTGTGTATCAAAAGTCAAGTCTACTTTTTGGACTAAACTATTTTGGATTTTGATGTTGGGCCTATTATCTCAAAGAATGATGATAAGAAGGTACGTGTATTAGGCGTTTACGGAAATGGCATAGGTAACCAAATCAATAATGGCATAAAAGGATAATAATAATATGCAAATTGGGAAAAAATCTGTAATATATATGACAAAATTCACATTATTTTTCGCTTTTTTATAATTCGACTAGATATTTAGATATATCTATTTATTTTGAGCATGAAATGACGCTGAACGTACATATTTGTTGAATTATTGCGTTTGTTGCTATAAAATGTATTTATAATTTTCTGATAATAATAACAAACATCAAAAAACAAGTAAAATATCAAAATTAAAATATAACTATACCATTCAAACCTCAATGACGACTCTTACGAAAGAAACTTCGAAGGAGCCGTTTTTTATTTTATCCCTAACTAAAGAAGAATCAGCAGGAAAGGTGAGTGATGA
>NZ_SPHO01000040.1 GCF_005845215.1 Clostridium sp. 1001271st1 H5 | reverse complement strand
TCTGTCATTTGTACCTGGTGTACCGGTTTCTTTTCTCTTGCCATAATAAAAGGCCTCCTATGATTTTTTATTTTATCATAGAAGACCTTTGGCTAATACCTATTTACAGAAAAAATTTCATACACTCGCGATAAATTAATTATTCTTCAGCTTCGGCTTGCTGCTGATATCCAGGACCGAGATTTTTTTGGTATTCTATGCTGGAAGGCTGGCCATCCCAAGAACCATCTTCGCCAACATGGAAGCCATCAGGTGTTGTCTCGTTTACACTCATATATCCACTCATATCAAAATAGTACCATTTGCCATCTGTATCTTCCAACCAGGTAGATGCAGCATAATATCCATTCTTTTGGACGTATCTCCAGCCTTTCTCACCTTGCATCCAACCAGGGGTGTACCTTTGCTTCTCTCCTTTTGTATTCACATAAAATCCATCAGGTGTAATTGTATCTGCAAGCATATGACCATTTTCGTCCAGATAGTATGACTGCTCATCAATATTTAACCATCCATTGCTTACAAAGGTTCCGTCCGGTTTCCGGTAGCGCCAAAATCCCTCTTCATTCCAGGTCCAACCTGCTGGTGTTGCATTATCATATGCCCCAGCATCTGTTCCATCTACATTGATTAAGTATTTTCGTACTTCAGGAGGTAAATCTGCTGATGATACACTTCGTGGTAGTCTTACAACATCAACGTAGCGTTCTTTTGTTGCAAATGTGGTTTTATTCGTCAGCAAAACAATCTGAGTTGTTTGTTGGCTACCTTCCGGCATAAGTGCCCAATTTTCTGGAATCCCCCAAAGTCCATCGATATTGACCAATTCGGGTACTGTGCCCCATGGCCGTGGATAAGCCATAGGATTAAAAGTATACGCATAATCATATCCTCTATTAAGTATTACGTTCCGCTCTTCAAGGGTATCTCCGCCTACTAATATGGCAAAATAATGTCCATTACCGCAGTCTACGGGGCGCCACTCAAACAGATAGGCTCCGCAATTTTCCATGGTAGTCGCAGAAGTGGTATCTTGTGTATCTGCAAATGAAGTAAGTGGTTGCAACAAAGTCAAAGATAACAAAAGACTTGTCGCCAAAAAAGCCTTTTTTAGCATAAGTATTATTCTCCTCTTTCATATGATTTCATGTTTATTGTAAAAAGAAAGCGTTGTGACCATATAAACTAATCAGTCACAACGCTTCCCCCTTATAAATTAAGAATTACTTTTTAAAATATTAATCCTCAACATAAACAGCAACAATCTTGCCAGTCTTACCATTCTTCTGAACTACGTAGTAGTAATCATTGCCATCCTTATTCTTAGAATTAGTATCAATTACCTTACCGGAGGTATTTACCAGGAAGTAATCACTTGCACTAATAGCATCTGCTTCTCTCTTACCAGCAGCGTCTTTTCTATCATAGTTGATGATGTAAAGTTCGCTGAGGTCGCTGGCATCCTTGTTTACACCAAGACCCTTTAAGAGTTTTACATTTGCCTCAGTTACACCCTCGCTGTAGTTAGCTGGTGTGATTGCCTCAAGGAATTCCTTAACATCGTCTAACTTATTATATCCCTCAATAGTACCGCTGCCAGCCTTGCCAGTGTCATCCAGTGTTGCCTGAGTTAATTTTTCAACTACCTGATACTTCTCATCAGAGCCTGCACGTAACAATTTGCCAGACTGATAGAACTTATCATCCTTATCACCAGTCTTACCAGCACCCTTGTTTCCGCCGGACTTCTCGAAGTAGAAGTTGAATTTATCTCCATCAATCTCAACGGTTGTCTTATTGGTCTTCATAGCGCCGTCATCTCCGTTTCCGAAGTAGTAGCACTTGTAACCCATACGCTCTAATGTTAAGGAGTTCTCATCGAAGTCATCTTCTGTATCAAATCTATATGGATCATCATCATCAGCCCATACTGACAGTCCTGTTACCTTACCAGCAGTCTTGTCTTCTCTGATGAATTTCAAACCATCAATCATACGGCCATCATTTCTGAAAGCGTACTTTTTACCCTTGATGGTCTTGAATTCGCCGGCATACAGATTACCGCTTCCATCTGCATAGTACCAAGCGTCTTCATCATCATTGTACTTATCGTAATTCAGGTACTCGGCTGCAACAACCTTAAACCAGCCTTTCTTAACCTTAGCACCATCTTCAACGCTGCTGAAGTATCTCCACTGCTGTGCATATTTAGCAGCAACACTGTTGGTGGTAGGTGTACTATTAGAAGCAGGAATAGGATCAGAGGTACTTGCTTTCTTTCTGATATTGTCTACATCCAGAGACCACTCTGCTGTCATAGCGCCATACTCATCAAAAGAATACTTTTTGCCATTGATGGTCTTTTCTTTTAATTCATCTCCGCCCTCAGCTTTGATTTTCTTACCATTAGCTTTGAAGTAGAACCAACGTGTCTGATCCTCATCATCGTTAAATACTGGAGACTTTGTGTAGTCATTAGTAGCCTCGTCATAAGTGATGTCCATTTCTAACCAGCCAACGGTCATTGCGCCGTCATCTTCGCCGCCGAAGTAGTAATCACCTTCCTTGAAGCCATCGCCGTCGGTATTATCAATGCGCTCAGCATTATCTTCTGCTACCCAGCCAAACAGCATCTTACCTTCTTCGTCAAAGGCATACTTCTTGCCGTTAACTGTCTTTAATGCAACTTTGCTGTTATCTCCATTCTTTAATGCTTTACCATTAGACTGGAAATAGTACCAGTAATGATCTGGCTCGTCATCCTGTCCTGCATCCTCGTTGTCAATGGCTACCCACTGGTTTGCTGCCATAACACCGTTGATGTCTACATAATAATAGTTGTCACTGTCTTCAATAATCTGATCAATAGCCATTTCGCCATTGCTATCCAGCCAATACCAGTTATTACCGGATTTCTTCCACTGATCAGTTGCTCTCTCGCCATCTCTGTTGTAATATACCCAAGTACCGTCTTCCTCAGCCCATCCTGTAGCTGCGAAAGAAGTCATGGATGCACCAATAGCGAGCAGTGCTGCTGTTGATAATACAGCAACTAACTTTGTCTGCTTTCTCATAATTAATGCACTCTCCTTTTTCTTTTTGAAATACTCTTTGAAATTCCTTTTTGCATTACGAGTTGATTATACTTCGTATATGGAAAATTATTGCTATATAGCATATACTACTACATAATAGGGATGACCTGGTGAAATCTCTATTCATAAAGTTGCACAAATAGGGGTAAAATGATATACTATTAAAAACCTCAAACTACACAGAAAGCGAAAGTAAGCATATGATGAAGGAAGATAAAAGTATAGATAGACAATCGGATATATTACAATCTTGGAAAAATGCAAATTCTATTCCTGCATTAATCCTGACATTGATAGTTTTTGTGGCATTGCCATTGGCATTTCATGATTTGTATTTTGACATATTGGCGATTAAATACTGGCTATATTGTGGTACAGTTATATCGATGACTATTGTGATACTGATTATTGCTGTCGTATTTATTCGTAAGGATGGTATAGAGAATGACTATGGTACAATAAAGGCATTACGGCATGGATTTACGAGAAAATCCTTAAAAGTAGCTGATTGGGCAATGATATTATTTGTAGTGTCTGCTGTGATATCAACCTTTCAGTCGGAATATTTCTATGAATCTTTCTGGGGTAATGAGGGAAGATATTCAGGTCTATTTTTGATTTTGTTATATGCTGCCAGCTATTTTATAATCACCAAATGCCTAAAGTTCAGGCGATGGTATTTTGATGCATTTGTGGTAGCTGGTATACTGACATGCCTCGTTGGTATACTTCATTATTTTAAACTGGATCCAATTGGCTTTAAACAGGACCTATCCCCAGAAGACTATAAGATATTTGTGTCCACTATTGGTAATATCAATACTTATACGTCCTATGTATCTCTGATTATGGGAGCGAGTACGCTTCTGTTTTGCGTAGAAAGAAATAAATTTAAAAAGTTATTATATGCTTTAGCAATGTCGATATCCATATTTGCAATGATTACTGGAATTAGTGACAATGCATATTTGGCCATGATAGCCCTTCTGTGTCTATTGCCCTTGTACCTTTTTAAAAACCTTCGAGGTCTTAGAGACTATGTTATAATTCTGGCGATTTTGAGTACAGAATTTCTATTTATTGATTATATCGGTCAGAATATTCCAAATCATGTTATGGAGATTAATGGCCTGTTTAATGTAATCGCTGGTTTTAGTAAACTTCCAGTTGTTGTAATGGTTCTGTGGGCAGTGGCAGTACTCATAACAATTTTGGAAACGGTTCTAATTAAAGGCAATAAGTTAATTGAGAGTAATGCCGGTAGGTGGATATGGCTGGTGATTTTAGCAGTAATGTTTTTGACAGGAGTCTATATTCTTTACGATGCTAACATTGTGGGCAATCTGGAGAAATATGGCTCACTAAAAAATTATATTATTTTTGACGATGATTGGGGAACACATAGAGGATATATATGGAGAATAGCAATTGAAATATATGGAAAGTTTCCGTTTATGCATAAACTTTTTGGATATGGACCGGATACGTTTGGAATTATTACAGTACACGGTTACTATGATGATATGATAAGCAGATATAATGAGAAATTTGATAGTGCTCACAATGAATACCTGCAATATCTCGTGACAATAGGGATGGTAGGAGTGACTGCATATGTAGGCTTTATTTGTACATCATTAGTGTACATTATCCGTAAGGCAAAAGATTGTCCTATTGTAATGGCTGTACCAATAGCAGTAGTATGTTATTGTGCGCAGGCATTTGTAAACATCAGCGTCCCTATAGTAGCGCCTATTATGTTTACTCTTATTATGGTAGGACTTGCGGCTGTACAGAATGATGGTATATAAGTTTTAAAATAGAGAATTCTTTTCAAGCTAGTATTAGGGCCTGAAAAGAATTCTTTGTGTATCTGAATTGGATAAGCTGGATATAACTGCAAATAGGGAGAATAAGTTGCACCGCAATTTAAAGAATGTTATACTTAGAGTACTTTTAGAAAAAGAATACTGTAAGGAAGTATGGTAACAACAAGTGAAAAAATACGATAAATACAAACGTCTCATTCGATTTGTTGCAAAGATGTGTTTGATAGGAATACAATCGCTAATCTTTATGTATATCTGGATTTACTGTTATAACGAACAGATGGAGATGCCGTATCAGCGTTTAGGACATTACTTTTTAGCAGCAGTATATGCACTGATTTTATATGTATTTAGTAATATGTATGGGAGCCTTCGTTTGGGCTATTTGAGGACTGGCGAACTGATTTATACACATACGCTTGCAACAATGTGTTCAAATGCAGTATCATATATTCCGATTGTATTGCTTGTCAAACACTTTCGCTCGGTTTTTCCTTTGGTATGGATGACTGCAGGTCAGTTTGTGTTGATTGCTTTATGGGGATATGTGGCTAATAGGATTTACCGAGGCTTATATCCACCCCGTAAGGTGATTATGCTGTATGGAGAAAGACCTGTAACAGCATTGATGAATAAAATATATAGTCGTGAGGATTGCTTTGAGATAGGGAAATGTGTAAAGATAGAGAACAGTTGTGACGAAGTCAAAGAGGAGATTTTGAAATATGAAGGAGTAGTAATCTGTGATTTGCCTTCTGCTATGAGAAATGATTTTCTAAAGTTCTGCTATGCCAGATCAATTCGAGTATACAGTACACCGAAGATTTCCGATATTATTATCAGAAGCGCGGAGAGTATGCATTATTTTGATACTCCTTTATTGCTGTCCAGAAATGATGGGTTGTCTATTGAACAGGCATTTATAAAACGTACCATGGATATAGGGATATCGTTGTTTATGCTGATTCTGACCTCGCCAATTCTGATGGCAACAGCACTTGCGATTAAACTTTATGATAGAGGACCAGTGTTTTTCTACCAGGAACGTTGCACAAAGGATGGAAAGATTTTCATGATATGCAAATTCCGCAGTATGATAGTAGATGCTGAGAAAGGCGGTGCTTCAATTCCTGCGACAGAGCATGATCCGCGTATAACCCCAGTAGGACGTCTTATTCGAAAAGTAAGAATTGATGAACTTCCGCAGCTTCTGAATATCTTAAAAGGTGATATGAGCTTGGTAGGACCAAGACCTGAACGAATTGAGCATGTGAATATGTACTCCGACAGTATACCGGAGTTTGCATATCGTCTGAAGGTCAAGGGAGGCTTGACTGGATATGCACAGGTCTATGGAAAGTATAATACAACGGCATATGATAAACTGAAGATGGATTTGATGTATATTCAGAACTACTCACTGCTTCTGGATATTGAAATTTTATTCAAAACAATAAAAATCCTATTTGAAAAAGAAAGTACAGAAGGATTTTCTTCCCAGGAATCAGAGGCCATGGAACATGAAACCGAGAAACAGGATGTGAAGGAGTAGCAGGGCACTATGAATATTGTGATTGTGACTAATTCGGCCAGCTATGAGCCCAGAGCAGAAAAGATAGGTCAATATTTTCAAAAATTAGGTTACAATGTATTGTGGCTGGAATCAGACTTTATTCATAGGGAAAAGAAAAAGGGAAGATTACCCAGGTCAAATCATCGTTATATTGAAACAGTTGTGTATAAAAAAAACTTATCTATCCGGCGTTTGTACTCACAGTACGACTTTGCACGGAAGGTATTTCACGTTTTGAAGAATGAGCCAGTTGATTTGCTTTATGTCATGATACCAGCCAATTCCCTTGCACGTACTGCAGTTAAATTAAAAAAGATTCTTCATACAAAGGTGGTTCTGGATATTATAGATATGTGGCCGGAGTCATTGCCTCTAAAAGGTGTAGGGACATTATGGCCGCTTCAGTGCTGGAGAAGGTTGAGAGATGATAATTTAGGACAGGCGGACTTGGTGTTTACGGAATGCGGTTTGTATAAGAGACTTATTGGGTTAAAACCAGAGGAGGCGGTAACGCTGTATTGGCCAAAGGATAAGGGGGCCAGTGAGTGGGCATTTCAGAAGGATGACAATTGTATGCATGTAGTTTATCTGGGGTCTGTAAATAATATAATTGATATGAATGCCGTTACAGAAATTTTGAGGGAGGTGAATCGAAGTAAAAAAGTAAAGCTTCATATTGTAGGAGATGGGGAGAAGCGGCAGGCATTTCTTGAAATCTTAAAGCAGAATGGGATAGAGACTGAGTATTATGGGACGGTCTATGATGAAACCAAAAAACAGGAGATTTTCGACAGGTGTAGTTATGGAATTAACATAATGAAGCCAGGTGTGTGTGTAGGTCTGACCATGAAATCCATCGATTATTTTTGTTATGGACTTCCGATAATCAATAATATTCAGGGAGACACATGGGAAATGGTAGAACAGTACGGAATAGGAATTAATTGTATAGGGAATTCCTACAAGGAATGTGCATCAGATATACTCCTAAAAACAGATGCGTTACTGCAGAAGAGAGGGCTAATTCAGAAACTGTATAATCAGTATTTTACAGTTGAGGCAATGGAAAGGGTTCTGGAGAAGAATGTACTTCCTCTTCTGGAAAAGGAGGAATAAATTATGAATATTTTGCATATTTCCCCTTACTTTCCATCTTTGGAGGCAAATCATGCTGGCGGAGTATGCATGGGAAAACAGATTGAGACATTAAGGCAGTGGAATACGGTTTATGTGCTTACATTCGAGGCTTCGGAGTATGACAGTAAATTAAGAAAACAGTTGGGGGAAGAGGGGTTCTGTAGAAGCATAAAAATAAATCGTATAAGGCGTATGGCGCATATACTGGCAGAACCATGGATGCCGAATTATTTTGCAGCCAGAAGCTCTATTCGCTTTTCAGCTGTGATGATATATATGGTTAAGAAGTATAAGATTGATGCAATACATGCCGAGTATGCTTCGATGGGACAGTATTATTGGATTAAAAAGTTGTTTCCAGAACTGAAATTTAACATGACAGAACATGATATGACTGCACAGTCCTATGAGAGGAAGATGAATGACAGTAAGGGGATTAAAAAGGTTTATATGCATTCACAGTTAAAAAAGGTTCTGAAGAAAGAAGGAAAATATTGCAAACAAGTGGACTGTCTGTTCACCTTCAATAAGAAGGATAAAAATCTTATAGAAGAGCGATATGGGAGAGGAGATTGTAAAGTACTGAATCCATATTACGGGCTGGATGATGAAACTATTAGCCAGGAACTGAATGGCGGGGAAAAAAAGCAAGGGATGATTTGTTTCCTTGGACAGATGGGACGTGATGAAAATTATCTGGCAGCGATGCGCCTAATAAAAATTGCATCCAGGGTAAAAGAACAGATTCCGCAACTTCAGGTTTATATTGTGGGAAATCAGCCGCCAGAGCAGCTGCGTCAGATGGAAAACGACTATATACATGTCACTGGATTCGTAGATGATGTTGACTCGTATTTAAAGCAGGCACAAGCTGCTGTGTTTCCTCTTACTCTAGGAGCTGGTATTAAGCTGAAGGTACTTCGCAGTCTGGCTATAGGGACACCTGTTATTACAGGTAGTATTGGAGCAGAAGGAATTGATGAAGAGGGAGAAATCGTCGTTAAGGCTGAAACGGATGAAGAGTATGAAACATGTATACTGCAGTTGCTGACAGACAGTGACAGATGCAGGAAACTATCAGTAACAGGAAGGCAGTATGTGGCAGAACGGTTTGCCTGGAAAAAGAGTGAGGAGATACTTAAGCAGGTCTATGGAAGAGGGCGGGAGTGAAATTGAAATTAAATGGATGCTTTAGCAGCAATTATACTTTTGAATTATAATGGTGAGAAGGATACAATTGAATGTCTGAATAGCTTGAAAAGACTTACTTATGATAATTATCTGGTGCTTGTAGTGGATAATCACAGTTCGAATCAGTCGGTTCAGGCGCTGAGAGACTGTCAGGCCGAGCTGGGATTTGAAATGCTGGAGGCAGATGAAAATAATGGATTCTCAGCAGGGAATAATATAGGGATACAATCTGCTCTTGAACATCATGCAGATTATATAGTGCTACTTAATAATGATACGCTTGTTGAGCCGGATTTTCTTGAAAGATTGCTGGAGCCATTTGAGGTATGCGATAGATGTGGTCTGACAACCTCCACTATATATTATGAAAATGACCGGAAAAAGGTTTGGTGCGCAGGGGGAGAATTCAATCAGAATACGTTTAAAGTTACTATGCTTGGACATGGAAATACTGAATATCATGTACCTGCTGCTATAAAAGAGGTCACTTTTTCAACTGGATGCTGTATGTGTATAAAAGCTGAATTATTACAATCAATTGGTTTTTTGGATGAACATTTTTTTTTATATGAAGAAGATACGGAGTTTTGCTATCGGGTGATTCAATCGGGATGGAAGATATACTATGCACCACAGTCGATTGTCTATCATAAGGTTAGTTCAAGTACCGGAGGGGGTGAAAAGGCCTCTCCATTGACACAGTACTATATGGTACGAAATAAAATGATATTTATAAGTGAGTATGCCAGAGGGGTGAACCGCATTAGGGCATATATGCATAGCCTTGCCATGTACGGGTATTATTGTTTGAAAGGGTATATGGATATAAGATACGTTGGATGGGGGCTGTGGGATTTCAGGGCTGGAATTAAAGGAAAGAGAGAATGAGTAAAGGATTAATGGATATAGGAGTAGTTATCGTTACATTTAATCGAGTTGAGAAATTGAAGACTGCATTGCTGGCTTTTGATATGCAGTCAATTCCTCCTGCATATGTTGTAGTGGTAGATAACGCAAGCTCGGATGAAACGCCAGTGTATTTGAGCAAATGGGAAAATGATAAAAAGAAATACATGAAAAGAGTTATCCGCATGAATCAGAACATAGGAGGGAGCGGAGGCTTTTATACAGGGCTGCAGGAAAGTCTGAAACTTAACGCGCAATGGATTTGGGTGTCAGATGACGATGCTTTTCCGGAAACAGATGCACTTGAAATAGCTCAAAAGTATCTGACAATTCATAGAAATGAATGGGAAAATATCTCAGCCATATGTGGTCAGGTTATCAATCAAGGACAGGCGGATTTAGAGCATAGAAGGAGTTTATATATTAAGGGGATAAGTATTAAAGAATGGGTACCTCCTCAGAAAATGTATGAGCAGGAAACCTTTCAAATCAATACATTTTCTTATGTAGGAACAATCATAAATCAGAAAAAGATGGTGAAAGCCGGATTGACCAGGAAAGAATATTTTATATGGTTTGATGATACAGAGCATGGACTTAGAATGGGGAAGTTGGGAAAAATAGTGTGTATCCCTAATATAAGAATACACCACGATGTAAATAAAAGCAGCAATGGGACAATAGATTGGCGCTACTACTATAGATATAGAAATATGACAGATTGTTATCGCAGAAATTTTCCTAAAAGGTGTTTTCTGTTTTTTTATATGAAAGCAATGATTAAGGTAAAATTATATTTTCTTTTTAACATGGATAAAGCAGAGAGGGAAATGTTACGGTGCGGTTTGGAAGATGCCAGGAATGGTAAATTTGGTCTGCATGAGGTGTATAGGCCTGGATGGAAATTAGGTGAATAGAGACTTATGAAAAGCGGAAAGAAGTCTATAAAGTTTAATTTGATAATGAATATGCTTCTTACAACATCGGCTTTTGTATTTCCATTGATTACATTCCCTTATATTTCCAGAGTGCTTCAGCCAGAGGGAAATGGAAAGATAGCTTTTGCCAATTCCATTATTACTTATTTTTCGATGTTTGCTTTGCTGGGAATTCCTACTTATGGAATTCGTGCTTGTGCCCAGGTAAGAGATGATAAAAAGCAGCTTTCAAAGACTGTTCAGGAAATTTGGATAATCAATGCTGTTACGACCTTAATAGCCTATCTGATTTTTTTAGTTGCACTGTTTTGTGTCCCGCGATTAAAAGAAGAACGTATCCTGATGTTAGTCTGCAGTATGTCCCTTTTTTTGAACATGATTGCAATGGAATGGTTGTATAAGGCATTAGAATGTTATTCATATATTACGATTCGCTCTTTGGCATTTAAAGTCCTGGCTGTAATACTTATGTTTCTGTTGGTCAAAAAGAAGGATGATTATGTAATATATGCTGGAATAACCGTGCTGGCTAATACAGGATATGGCATATTTAACTTTATAAATTTAAAAAGGCACATAACATTTGAACACTTTTTTTCCTATAATATAAAAAGGCATTTAAGACCTGTATTGGTTTTCTTTGCCATGTCGGTAGCAGTAACAATTTATTCCAATCTAGATATTACCATGCTGGGATTCATGAGAGATAATACAGAGGTAGGGTACTATGATGTGGCAATTAAAATCAAGGTAATACTGGTTAATGTGGTTACCTCGCTTGGGGCTGTACTGCTTCCACGGACATCTTATTATGTAGAAAAGAAAATGGAGAAAGAATTTTGGGCAGTCTCTGCAAAGGCGCTGGAGTTTGTTACCGCTTTATCCATCCCCTTGGCCATTGGTTTCATTGTCATGTCAAAACAGTGTATTCTGCTGCTCTCAGGTGAAGCATATTTGCCATCTGTTCTGCCTATGTGTATAATCATGCCGACTCTTGTCTTTATTGGGGCAAGCAATGTATTTGGCATTCAGATGTTGGTTCCGTTGGGAAAAGAGCAGGTGGTACTTTATTCTGAAGGTACGGGGGCCATCGTAGACATCATTTTAAATGCCATACTCATTCCGCAGTATGGGGCAGCGGGAGCAGCCGTTGGTACTCTTATTGCTGAATTGGTGGTGTTGGGAGTACAAATCGCCGCTTTAAAAACAGCGGCATTGATGATTATAAAGAAAGTCCAGATTGCTAAAATTGGTGTGGCTGTATTTATATCTGCCGTGTTTTTGATATTTGTGCGAGATAACATAAATTTAACATTGTTTCCGTTACTGGCCGTTTCATTCGGAGGATATTTCATCATATATGGCGGGGTATTGTTGGTATTAAAGGAAATGGTTGTGAGCGAGGTGGTTAAAACTATTTGGGGAAAGATTCTAAAAATTGTAGGTTTTCGTGATTAGTAAGAGTGGATACAAAGAAGTACTGTATGATATTAAAAGGCAGTGAGCTATCCGTATAATATAGAGTTATTTGCTAATAGGACAGAGGAGTAAATCTTTTTGGATTTATAAAAATCATTTACAGACAGCTATCGAGGAAAGGATTGGCTGCTGACCCAGGACTATCCGAGAAATCCAATTAAATATATCTTAAGTATGTGTTGAATGTGTTGAAGTTTGAAAAAGAACGTGCTATACTGAACTGGATTATGGAGATAGGAGATAAGGTATTAGAAATAGGAAGGTATGATGGGCAGTTTAATTAGTTAAGGTCAAAATAATAGCAATTATTTGGAGATGATTTATAGAATTTATGTACACATATTGCTTGTAAAGATACGGAAAATGGAGAATTTGAATATCATAATGTTCAAGGTCCTCAATTGAGAGTACCAAAAATTAGGTTCATTTAAGTAATTTATTATGATGTAATTGCTCTTGAACAGAAATAAATTGAACATCCAATATTATATATACAAGACTGCCGAATCGGGCCATTCGCCAGTTTTTTTAGCCAAAATACAGTAATTAGGTGGACAAGTATTTGTGTATTCATATGGCTAGTAATATGCTATGTGATTAAAGCAGAAAATGCCTTGTAAATATAAGGAGTTGGTAGCCGGACTAAATTTTTTAAAAGTTTCGTCTCCAATAGGTCAAAAGGGTGCTTCCTCTAAAAATTGATGAATTACAAGCGACAGAATGTCTTTTGTTTTTGAGGAAAAATATTCAGACCCCAAACCATGTCGTGTCTGAAAACATCTTTGGGAATAGAGATTTAGAAGGAATTTGGTTAAGCTTGCGTGAAGTAAACCCACTTTGTTACGGGCTATTTGTCGTACTTAAGGATAAATGATGATTTGTTTGTTGTCAATATAGAATTTGTCATCTATTGACGCTTGTATAGTGTTATTAAACACTAAAAAATACAATCTTGCGGAAATCATAACTCTTTCACACACCCCAAAGAGTATGATGAATGTTACGAGATGTCCTAACTTGCTGAGATGCAAATTTTGAAAGTCATATTGGCGCATTCAAAAGCTAACAGATAATCACCGTATATGTTCAATAATTGTGAAAGTGGGAGTTTATAAGTGATGAATCATATAGCAGATAAAAAAAAATTAAAGATTTGTTTAGTGGGCTCATCTGGAGGACATTTAACGCATCTGTATATGCTGAAACCTTTTTGGAAGAATAAAGAACATTTCTGGGTAACTTTTGATAAAGAGGATGCCAGAAGTTTGTTGGAAGGGAAGAAATTTTATACCTGCTATTATCCAACAAACCGTAGCCTTAAGGCTTTGTTAATGAATACCGTTATAGCCTGTAAGGTATTGTATAAAGAAAAGCCGGATTTAATTATCTCTTCTGGTGCCGCGGTTGCGGTTCCGTTTTTCTATATCGGTAAACTAATGGGAGCAAAGCTGATTTATATCGAAGTCTTTGATCGTATTGACAAGCCAACAATGACAGGAAAGATGGTTTATCCAATTGTAGATAAATTCATAGTTCAATGGGATGAACAGAAAAAAGTATATCCAAAAGCAATCAACCTCGGTAGTATTTTTTGATGGGAGCAGAAGATGATATTCGTGTCAGTTGGAACGCATGAACAGCCATTTAACAGGCTTGTGAAGGCAGTAGATGATTTAAAAAAGGATGGAGTAATAACCGACGAAGTTATCATACAGACCGGTTTTAGTACCTATAAACCAAAGTATTGTCAATGTAGCAAATTAATTCCATATCAACAGATGATAAAAAATGTGGCTGATGCCAAAATTGTGATTACACATGGAGGTCCTGCAAGTTTTATTATGCCATTGCAGGTTGGTAAAACACCGATAGTTGTGCCTCGGCAGCATCAGTTTGGTGAACATGTGAATAATCATCAGGTTGAGTTCGCTCGTAATGTAGCACGAAAAATGGGTACAATCATTCTGGTAGAAGAGATTGCGAATCTAGGAGAAATTATAACTAATTATAATCAGCTCATTGCTGGTATGAGACATGGAATGAACAGTAATAATGCGAAATTCTGTGAAGAATTGGAAAAGATTGTTGGTGATATGATGATTTAATTCTTATAATAGTTATAAAAGTCGGCACATTTACTATATAAATCCTAGAAAAATCGGAGTGAAATAAGTTTTAATGTATAATCGTCAGAGTATTGCCACAATACAGACATATCTACTAAAGTAATAAAAGGTATAAGTAAAATGATAAAAAATGAATTGACTAAATATATATTAACGAATACAATTTTTCGCCTTTTGTCCGTATTGAACAAGGTTATTCCCAAAGATGATAAAACTATATTACTGTATACAAATATGGGATTTAGGGATAATATAAAAGCTATTTACGATTATTTAATTGAAAATGAATATAATTCAACATATAAGATATTGATTAGTTCAAATGAGAAAATAACAGAGAGACTTCCCCTAAATGTGCACTACATAAATACTTTAAATGGCGTGATAGACTATCTTAGAGCTGGACATGTTTTTTATGCGTTTGGAAGAATACCAATTTATCCGTCAAAAAATCAATATGTTGTACAAATGTGGCATGGCACACCATTTAAGGCTCCTGATAAGCGCCAATTACAAACAGTTTCAAGAAAATCATATTACACAAGTATGCTAATCTCATCAGACTATTTTAAAGAAGTTGTGAAAAGGGCTCAAGGTGTGAAAGATGAGAACATAGTAATATGCGGACAGCCTAGAACAGATATTATGTTTAGACAATTTGAAAAATATCCAGAACTAAGTGGCTACAAAAAGGTGGTTATATGGATGCCGACTTTTAGAAAGTCAAAAACATTAGGTTATGCAGATATTAAAGAAATAGAATCTTTTACTCCAATATTTCACACATCTGATTATATTAACTTAAATGAATGGCTTAAAAAAAGTAATATATTATTAATTATTAAGTTGCATCCGATGGAGGATATTTCTGATTTTGAAAGTATGAATTTAAGTAACTTATTCTTGCTGAGTCATTCTGAATTTATTTCTAAAAAATGGAATTTGTATAAATTAATAGCACAATGTGATGCGATGATTACAGATTATTCTTCAGTGTTTTATGACTTTATGTTGTTGGATAGGCCTATTGCATTTACTGTTGATGACATTGAAGGCTATAAAGAAGGAAGGGGATTTGCTGTAGAAAATCCAGACTACCTCACAGCGGGATATAAAATAAAAAACAAATTACAGTTTTACGGTTTTTTAAAAGATCTTTTGAACAACATGGATTTATATGCAGATGTTAGAAGAAAAGTTAATATGATTGTTAACACATATAACGACGGACAACAGTGTAAACGAACTTTAAAAATTGCAAATATTTATATAGAGGAATGAACATGAAAAACATAGCTTTAATTATTGCAGGTGGGGTTGGTGCAAGGATGCATCAAGATATTCCAAAACAGTTTATTAATGTTAAAGACAAGCCAGTCATTATGTATACTTTGGAAGCTTTTCAAAAGCATCCATATATTGATGCAATCGAAGTGGTTTGTCTTGATGGTTGGCATGATATTCTGCGTGCATATTCTAAACAGTTCGGAATAACAAAACTTGAAAATATAGTATCCGGCGGTGAAACTGGCTTACAATCTATTAGGAATGGATTGAATGATATAGCTAAGAAATATACTTCCGATGATGATATTGTTTTAATTCACGATGCTATAAGGCCAATGGTAAGCCAGGATATTATATCGGATAACATTAGGGTATGTAGAGAATATGGAAATGCAATTACAGTTATTCCTTGTACCGCTGTGATGCTTAAGACAGCTGATAGTGTGACATCGAATAGCCAAATTCCGAGGGACAATCTTAAAATAACACAGACACCTCAAACGTTTTTTTTGAATGATATTCTTAAAGCGCATAAAGAGGCAATTGAAAAGGGAATTAATGATTCAATTGCTTCATGTTCGTTATATGTAGAATTGGGAAAAAAATTGTATCTTTCCATTGGTTCAGAAAAAAACATTAAACTCACAACATCTGAGGATATGGAGATTTTTTCGGCATTATTGGAAACAACTAGACCAGATTGGATGAGAAAGTAACGGTGAAAAAATGCGAGTGGTATTAGCTAGCGATAGAAACGGATTGGATTATAAACTGAGGTTAATTTCCCATCTGCAAAAAAATGGGTATGAGCCAGTAGATGTCGGCACATACAATAATGTTCCTTGCGATACACCTGTTTTTGCAGCAAAAGCGGCAAGGTTAGTTGCTTCAGGTGATTGTAAATATGGAGTATTATTATGTGCTACAGGTACTGGGATGATTATGGCTGCAAATAAAATCAAAGGAATTTTATGCGGCATGGGATATGCGGATCTTGTAACAAAATACATGAGGCAACATAATGATGCAAACATGATTGCATTTGGACAAAAACACATGGGATATGAAGATGTTGAACATCGCGTGGATATTTTTTTGACAACAGAGTTTATCGGTCAACATCATACACCTAGGGTTCAGCAAATAAGAGAGCTTGAGGAAGGAAAAGAAATTAAACAAACACCAATAATGAATCCCAATTGGAAATAAGGAGATGGAAAATGATAATTGAAAAAGTTAACGGCAAAGATGATTTGAAAAAATTATCAGTTACAGAATTAAATATTCTTTCCTCTGAAATCAGGTCTGCTTTGATAAAAAAAATGAGTAAACTTGGTGGACATATGGCCTCTAATCTGGGAATTGTAGAAATTACTATAGCCTTACATAGAGTTTTCGATTCTCCTGTGGACAAAATTATATTTGATGTTTCACATCAATCCTATGTTCATAAGATATTAACAGGTAGAAAAGATGCGTTTTTGTATGAAGATAAATACGATGATGTGTCTGGCTACAGTAACCCAGAGGAAAGTGCGCATGATTTTTTTAACATCGGTCATACATCAACTTCTATTAGTCTGGCATGCGGCATGGCGAAGGCAAGAGATTTGAAGGGTGAAAATGAAAATATAATTGCTGTAATTGGAGATGCTTCGTTAGATGGCGGAGAAGCATTTGAAGCATTAAATTATGCAAAAGAACTTCATAGTGGGCTAATTGTTGTAGTGAATGATAATAACATGTCAATTCCTGAAAACTATGGTGGCTTACATGATTCACTTAATCAATTGAGAGAGTACAACGGTGTCATAGAAAATAATTATTTCAAATCTCTAGGATTTGAATATAAATTCATTAAAAATGGACACGATATAAAAAATTTAATTGATATATTTGAAGATATTAAAGGAATAGACCATCCTGTAGTAATACATTGTTGTACAAAAAAAGGAAAAGGATATTCATTCGCAGAGCAAGATAGTGAAAAATGGCATTGGGCACGTCCCTTTGATATAGAAACAGGACAGTATATAGGAGGGATTCCTAAAGAAAATTATGGCGCAATTATAGGTGAGCATTTATTAGGAAAAATGAAAGATGATAAAGATGTGATAGTTGTTGCTGCATCAACTCCACTCTGCATAGGTTTTAATTCAGAAAGAAGACATAAAGCAGGAAAGCAATTTATCGATGTAGGTATAGCTGAACAAAATGCTATATCGATGACAGCGGCAATTGCAAAAAGAGGTGGAAAGCCAGTCTTTGCGACGAATAGCACATTTTATCAAAGAGCATATGATCAAATTGAGCAGGAAATGTGTATTTCAAAATGTCCAGCAACAATGCTTTTAACTCATGCATCAGTTTGGGGGCATACGAATGATACCCATGCTGGACTGTATGATATTGCACTACTTGCGAATATTCCGAATCTTGTATATTTGGCACCTACAAATTGTGAAGAATATATTTCAATGCTAGACTGGAGCATTAATCAGGATAAAATTCCTGTTGCAATTAGAATTCCATGGACTAAAGTTTATCATGTATACAAAGAATTTAGAAATGAATATTTTGACACAAAATATGAGGTCACTCGAAGTGGTTCTAAAGTTGCTATTATTGCATTAGGCAGCTTTTATCAGTTAGGAGAAGAAATTGTAGATATATTAGCAAACCATGGCATTAAAGCAACATTAATTAATCCAATGTTCATTTCTGGAATAGATAACGAAACATTAGATTCATTAAAGAATACACATGAACTAGTTGTGACCCTTGAAGATGGAATTTTAAATGGAGGATTTGGAGCAAAGATTGCACAATACTATGGATTATCTCATATGAAAGTAATGAATAAAGGATTTTCCATGAACATTCCAAACAGATTCGCACCGGAAAAACTTATGATAGATAATAGGTTACTTCCGAGTCAAGTGGTACAAGATATATTAGCGAATGTAAGGGGCGAAAAAGCATGAGGTACACTGATGTAGAGTATAGAGAGTTATCAAAATATATAAAAGATAACGATTTTGATAAGTTCCTATACAATAAGACAATATTAATTACCGGTTCAAAAGGATTAGTTGGAACATCGCTAGTAAAGTGGATATTAGTACAGAACGAAATTAAAGGCACCAATACGCGTATTATTGGCTCAACACGTAATCCTTTAGAAATACCAGATTACATTACAGAGGGTGATAATATTAT
The DNA here is from genome assembly GCF_005845215.1 of Clostridium sp. 1001271st1 H5. GTDB lineage: Bacteria > Bacillota > Clostridia > Lachnospirales > Lachnospiraceae > Enterocloster. The sequence goes on along the minus strand of NZ_SPHO01000040.1, from coordinate 8,749 downwards.
GTATTGCCAATATGGTACAGAATTAAATTTAAAAGAACACATTGACTATATAATTCATGCTGCTTCACCTACTGGAAATCGATATCACATGCAGCATCCTGTTGAAACATTTAGAACCAATGTAGACGGGATTGAGAAAATGCTTGATTTGGCCAAGTTAAACGAAGGAGTGGAGATGATTTATTTATCCTCTGAAGAAGTTTATGGTTTACCTGCGGATAACTCCCCGGCTATGACTGAGGACATGGTTGGTGCTATTGATAGTTTGAACCTCAGAAACTGTTATCCTTTAGGTAAAAAGGCATCAGAATTTTTGTGTCACGCTTCTACTGCTGAATATGGATTAAATGTCAAAATAATCAGGCCAACAGTTATACACGGCTTGTTTCAAAGATACGATGAACCAAGAGTAGTAAATGAATTGCTACGATGTATTATTGAGGATAAGGATTTCGTGATGAAATCAGATGGTATGACAAAAAAATGTATGATATATTCTTTAGATGCGGTAACTGCAATATTTACTGTTCTATTTAAAGGCACAGCAGGAGAAGCATACAATGCATCAAATCCAGAAACTTTTATCACTATTAAAGAGTTGGCAAACCACTTATTTGAAAAATTTAATCCCAATATCAAAATAATTTTTGACCATAATAATGTTAAGAAATCAGATGGATTTTTGCCACATCGAACTTTAGTTCAGGATTGTTGCAAATTAAGAGCACTTGGATGGGAACCGAAGAAAGGTTTGGATGAGATTTATGCAATAGATATTGATAGGTTCAAAAATACGAAAAGGATTAAAAAAACAAGTTTGTGAAACGAACCTTAATCTGATAACCAAGGCCATTCTTACCTATACTTGGGGTTATGTTTCTAATATCTCAGAAGATAAAAATATATAGTAACCAAGCCGCCAGGTGCCATATACGGTAGTATAGCATTCAGTAAATGCAGCTGTCATGCATGAATATGACTGAATTAGGAACAACTCATGTGGATTATATCCTGTGTGCAAGGGTACTTGCTAATGAAGATATTGAAGAGGCATATGAGGCCAATATTGTGAAATTAATTTTTGAGCTTATAGAGGAAAAAAGGTATAATCCACTGGAAATTTCAGGAATAGCCGTAAAGAATCATGGAATATTTGCTTAATGACAGAGTCATGCCAATGCATCTATACACGCTATAGTAATGGAAAAGGTAACAGAGATGGATTTAAAGCACATTTATGTTTAACCAAAGATACGAGATAATGCTGTGCGTGCTTCATAAGTATTATCATAAGAAAACATGGCCTAATGTTTATTATGGACAGAACGGAATATAGAAATATTATGTGAGATAGGTATGAAAAGGTGAAACGAAAGCTCTTAATTGTAATTACAACAGGATTTACAAAATACGGCGGTCTTTCAGGTGTTGTGATGAATTGCCTGCGTCAAATGGATATATCAGAGTTTAAAATCAGCATTGTCTCAGGCAATATACCGGAGAATGATTTACTTGACGAATGCAAAGATAAGGGAATTGAATATATTAGGATTTGTGGTAGAAATAGATTACCAATCAAATATATGTATCAATTAAAGACTGTTTTAAAATCATATGATATTATCCACATTCATTCTAATAGTGCCACAGCTGCAATAGAATTAATTGCAGCAAAGTTGGCAGGGGTAAAATTAAGAATAGTTCAAAATCACACAGAAAAATGTAATCATTATATTGCCAGCTGTTTTTTTAAACCAATATTCAGCAAATTATATACACATGGCATAGCATGTTCTCAAAAAGCCGGAGATTGGTTATTTAATGATAAAAACTATCAGATATTAAACAATAGTATAGATACAGAAAAATATAGATTTAATGGTGAAAGCAGGAAAAGAATAAGGCATCAATATGGGATAGATAACAACTGCATTTGTATTGGTCATGTAGGAAAAATATATCAGCCTAAGAATCACAAATTTTTGATTGATATTTTTAAGGATTATCATGATTTTATACATAATTCAAAACTATTATTAGTTGGTGATGGAATAATGCGTGAAGAGATAGAACAATATGTTGAAGAACTCGGCATAAATGATGATGTTATATTTGCTGGAATGAAATCTAATGTTAATGAGTATCTTTCAGCATTTGATATGTTTGCTTTTCCATCTTTATGGGAAGGAATGCCTTTATCTGTATTAGAAGCGCAAGCTTCTGGATTACCCTGCTTTATTTCAAATACAATAGATAAAGATATTATCGTAACTGATATTGTAACCATGTTGCCACTTGATAAAGGAACAAGATTTTGGGTTGAAAAATTACCAAAAAAAATAGAAAAAAATAGAGAAAAATACTCGGACGAAAGTATATTGCAATTGAAGGCTAATAATTATGATTCAAAAGTTTGTGCTAATATACTAAAAAATTTATATTCAGAGATTACTAATAAAAGGTGAGAGTAGTTTTATGAACATTAAGAGTATATTTACGACTCAGTATGGTGAGTGGTGTGTTTTTTATAAAATAAAAGAATCAAACTGGAGAAATTTAAAAACAAAAAGAGGATATTGGTATGCAGATCCAATATTGTTCGAATACAAGGATGGTATATATCTGTTCACTGAAGCATTTCAAAAAAACAGACAAGTTGGAAGCCTAGCAGTCTCGAAACTTGTTGATGGAGAATTTACAGAACCTAAAGAAATCATCAGAAAGTCTTATCATCTTTCATATCCATGTGTTTTTCAATATGATAATGTTGTTTATATGATTCCCGAATCTTCTCAGAATCGTACCCTTGAATTATATAGAGCATTGGACGATTCGTTAGAAAAGTGGGAAATTGTAAAGGTATTATTATATGATATTGAGTGCGTTGATACAACGGTTTTTGAGTATAAATCAAGATTATATTTGCTTACATATTTTCAAAAACTCGGAGAATATATAACAAAAGTATATATACTCGATATAGATGAACTAAAAATAAGTGATGTGTATAGTATAAGTAAAAATGATAATATTTATAGGCCGGCTGGAAAAATATTTGAAAAAGATGGAACATATTTCAGGCCGGTTCAGTATAATTTAAATTCTTATGGCGAAAAAATGAGATTGCTAAAAATTGATTTAGATAAAAACGATTGGATAGGCACAGTTGTAGACGAGTATACCGTAGATTCTTTTGGATTAGATAACATGTCTAAAACACATACTTATAGTCAAATACAGGATGTGTGTACCATTGATGCATTACATGAATATAGAACATTTTTGGCTCCATATTATATCTCTAGAAGAAAGTTTCATAATTTTTATTTTAGAGTAAAAAACTTTCGTAGAAAGATAATCGATAATTAAACGGAGGCCGGTTTATATGATTCCTAAAATAATACATTACTGCTGGTTTGGAGAGAAGGAGATTCCTGGTAACTTAAAAAAATATATGGACTCCTGGAAGAAATATTGTCCAGATTATCAAATTAAGCTTTGGAATGAATCTAACTTTGACGTTTCTACACACCCGTTTATAAGAGCGGCATATGAATCAGAAGCGTGGGCATTTGTATCAGATTATGCGAGATTGAAAATAATATTTGATTACGGTGGCATATATTTAGATACTGATGTTGAGTTAATTAAATCACTGGATTCTCTTTTAACTAATGAGAGTTATATAGGAATTGAACAAAATGGAAATAGATGCAATACAGGTTTAGGATTTGGAGCAGAAAAACATAGCAATGTAGTAAAAAAGATGCTTGATGTATATGAGCACGTATTATTTGATAACGAGAAGCGAATTGATATAGAATGTCCGAAACTAAATACAGAAGCTATAAGCTCTCTGGGAGAATTTAGTTTGTGTGAGGTGTCCTTTTTGCCAGGAGTAACAGTTTATCCATCTCAATACATGGATCCTATATCGACAGGCAGGACAAAAAATTTGTTATGTGAAGAAACTATTTCAATTCATCATTATAGTGCTTCCTGGGCAGGAGGAAAAGAACGATTAAAACGACGAATTGTAGCATTAATTGGTGTACAAAGATATTTTAAGATTAAAAAAATCTTAGGAAGGACAATATAAAACAATACTCTTAAAGCGTTTAATATTATACCAGGAGCTACCGACCGGGATTTATACTTTGTAGAAGAGAGGTGAACTAGACTCCGAGGAAAGCAAGACTGAGAGGTGCCGGAAAGAAGAGGGCAAAGAACCTAATCATGGTAGCGAAGTTCAGCGTTGGAAACAAGGAAGCATCGGAGACTGCACTAATAGAGTTAAAGGAATTTGTTAATGCCATAGATGTGTATGAACTTAGGTTGGAGGTAATCTTGCAGAAGATAACCAATACACTGAAAACGGTTTTGTATCTTGATAAGATAGTGTCGAATAAGAGAATTGGTATGCTTTCAGTCAGCCGATTTGTAGCAGACATAGGTGATATCAGTCGTTAGGATAACACCAGAAAGCTGAAGAAACTGGCAGGCTATTCAATCATATCAAATATTTTGGGCAAACATAACAGTGAGGGCCGAATCAGTTATCGGAGAAGAAAGCATCTGAGATATGACACTAAAAATCCTTGAAAGACGTGGAAAAACACTTAACTAAATAAGGAGGAATATGAATGAAAGACACAGCAAATAAGTATAGATATTTATATAAAAATACAGCCATATTTGCTGTAAGTTCATTTAGTACCAAAATTCTTTCTTTTTTATTTATACCAATATATACCGCTGTTCTAACAACGACAGAGTATGGTACTGCAGATCTTATTAATACAACGGGAATATTACTTATATATATCTTAACGGTTAATATAGCTGATTCGGTATTACGTTTTTCAATCGAAAAGGTCGAAGATAGTGAAAAGATACTTTCATTTGGCATAAAGGTGCTATTTACTGGAACTATTATATGTGCTTTACTATTAGGTTTGGCCTGTTATGTGGAACTATCTAATTGGCCTGTGATTTATTATGTTTTTATATTCTTGTTTTTTGTTTCTTCTGCTTTTTATCAAATAATGACAAATTATTTAAGAGGTATAGATAAAGTATCAGCAGTAGCGGTTTCAGGTGTGATATCTTCGGGGGTAATAATAGGAAGCAATATTTTATTCCTAGTAGTGATAAAGGTAGGAATCCTGGGCTATCTTATATCAATGGTTACGGGGCCAATTGTTGCATCAATATATTGTATTTTTGCAGCTAAGAAAACAATTCGTCAGATGTTTTTCTCTAAGTTGGAAAAGGCAACCCAGATAGGTATGTTGAAATATTGTATGCCACTAATTTTTAATAATATAGCTTTATGGATTAATGGATCATTAGATAAATATTTTGTAACAGGTATATGTGGTACTGCTGAAACTGGAATATATTCAGTTGCGGGAAAAATTCCTCATATATTAGATACATGTATAATTGTGTTTTGCCAGGCATGGAATTTATCAGCAATCAAAGAGTTTGATCCAGAAGATAAAGATGGTTTTTTCTCAAAAACATATAATGTTTATGGAGCAGTTATGGCTGTAGGATGTTCAATGATAATTATAATGAATATTCCGTTGGCACGCTTTTTATATTCAGATGATTTTTTTATTGCTTGGAGATATTCATCTATTCTTGTTATAGCAACTATGTTTAATACTTTAACAGCCTTTATTGGTAGTATTTTTTCAGCGGCTAGGTCAACACACATTATAGCAACAACAACTATATTATCTGCGGTAATAAATACCATATTGAACATTATATTAATACCAAAATTGGGACCATCAGGAGCTGCAATAGCAACTGTTATTGCTTATTTCGCTATGTGGCAAATAAGACTTTTGTATTTAAAAAAAATCATGAGATTAAACTATAATTTTTTGAAAAATATAGTAACATATGCATTGCTAGTACTGCAAGTGATATTTGAACATCATTTGAACCACTTTTATGTAGGGCAAATCATGTGTGTATGTTTTCTAATGATAATAAATCTATCAGAATTGAAAATGGTAGCTAAAAAGCTTCTAAGTGTTTAGAGGGGTTAAAAAACAGATGAACATATTGTATTACCTTAAAAAAAGGGGATTAAAAAGAACTTGCCAGGTTATTTGGCGATATAAGATTGACTTCGTAATACAACGACTATTTGCAGTGATTTTTAAAAATCAAAATTTACAAAATATTATTATTATAGAAAGTCATAATGATTTTGATTCGAACGGAGGGGCCTTTTATAATTACTTAATTAAAAACAAATATAATGACAGGTATAAAATAGTATGGCTTATTAGGAATAAAAAACCAGAGGCTCTTCCACAAAATGTGGAATGCTATGGAATATATAAACCAAGTTTAAAAAAGGACTACTATCTGTCAAATGCAAAGTATATATTAACTTGCCAAGACGCATTAGGAATCGTTAGAGATGGGCAGAAAGCATATTACCTGACGCATGGTGCAATGGCATTAAAAAATACTAAAGGCAATATATCTGTTTCTGATAGCATGACTTATATTCTAGCACCTTCTGAATACTTGAAATCAATTCAGGCTGATTTATTATCGATTCCGTATCCTAATGATAAACAAATAATATTAGGTTATCCGTGTCATGATGTGTTATACAATCTTGAATCAGGTGATTTGAGCAAGCTGACTGATTATACTTTTAATAAGGTGGTTTTATGGATGCCAACATTTAGAAAGTCAAAAATAGATAATCGCATTGATTCTTCAATCGAATATACAATGGGTATACCAATTGTAAGTGACATAGAAGAATATAAAAAACTTAATAATATACTAAATAGTTTAGATATACTATTGATAATCAAGATACATCCAATGCAGGATTTGGAACAAATCAAAATATATTCGGATACCAATATTATTGTAATAGATGGTAATAAAGTGAAAGAACTAGATATAGATAATTATAAACTAATGGTAGATGCAGATGCAATGATTAGTGATTATTCATCTTCCGGAACAGATTTCTTACATACAGGAAGACCTATTGCGTATACACTTGATGACATAAATGAATACAAACTTGGTTTTATAGTTGAAAATCCCAAAGATTTTATGCCTGGTATGAAAATATATTGTTTTGAAAATTTAATTAATTTCTTTGTATCACTAAATAATGGAGAAGATGAATATTACACTCAAAGAAAATCGGTTTTAAATAAGATGTTTACTTTTCATGATGGCAATAGTTCTAGTCGGTTGGCTGAACATCTTGGGTTATGAACGGATTTTATAAAATCTTAAGAAAATGGGTAACTTATTATGTTAGAAATAGTCTTTATCTGTGTAATTTTATTTCCAGATATAATAATAAGGTATTTGCCTAATAATGGATTTTTTAATTATTGGGATGAGCTATTATTTATAATAATATTTATAGTATTAATAATTAGGCTAACAAATAGTAGAATTAAAAAAGATGCACTAATATTTTTCTTGACACTTATTAGCATAATTATTGTAGGTCTTATGGGGAATATTATATTTGGATATCAACTATCAGCTAATGCGATAATAAGAGATATTGTTGGTTTTTTAAAATTTCCGTTAACCCTTTTCGCACTATGTGAATTAAATCTAACCCGGAAACTTGCATCTGTATTTTATAGAATTATTCCATTTCTTAAACTAATAATAGCTATAATTTTTATTTTTGGAATAATATCCATGTTTTTTAATATAGGTTTATCTCAATTAGAATATAGGCATGGAATTCATCCTTATATGTTTTTGTTTTCACATCCGACATATTTGACAACATTTGCAATGATGATACTGTTAGCATTGAATGCTGCAAAAGACTGTACTTTGATAGATGAAATTATGTTATTAGGAACTCTTGTTTTAGGTATGCGAACAAGAGGATTTATATTTGTTGCTATATATGTATTTGTAAAATATGGGAGAAGCTGGTTTAAGAGATTAAAAGTTTTGTATTGGTACATTATTTTCTGCCTCATTATGGCAGTTTCTTATAATAAGCTTATGCTATATGCTTCCTATTCAACTTCACCAAGAGAAACTTTATATATGGGCGGTCTAAAACTAATGAATATATGCATGCCAATAGGTTCTGGATTTGGCACTTTTGCATCCCATTTATCAGCCAAAATGATGTCTGGGGTATATAATACGATACATATTACAGGATTTTATAATGAAAATGGTACTGTATCTGCTGCAATTGGTGATGCAGGTTATCCATATTATATGGCACAATTTGGTATTATAGGTTTAGGATTGATTATTATTTTATTATTATTTTTAATTGGATTAACTAAAGAAGGAATTAATAACGAAAATACTTTTTCGCTTAATATGATGTGGCTTATGATAGGCATTTCGCTTATTACAGAAACAATACTTGTAAATGATGGAGTTGAGATTGCTGTATTAATGGCTATAATATGTAAATTGAGTCTTATGACACAGCAGGAACAGTATAATCATAGAAGGGTTAAGATAAAATATCGTATTAGATAAATATAGCTTCCAATATTAAAAACATAGGGGTAAACGAGTAAGAGAAAGTTTTGATTATACCAGCCTTCATTGAGCTACCGTTCGAAGTTTGAGAGCCACCTACTACCTACCATAAGAACTACCGTCCGAAATTTAGAGTGTGTGAAGAAAAGTCTGTAAAAGCTAATCTTCTATGATAATAACTGGGCTGAAAGTTCTTTCTTGGACCTTCAGTCCTTGT
>NZ_SPHO01000003.1 GCF_005845215.1 Clostridium sp. 1001271st1 H5 | reverse complement strand
CTGACTGTAAATATATGATGTGTTGAATTGCCCCTAAAGAATTATGGTGTTAAAGTCCAAAGACGGGGTTCCTGGAACTGTTCTGGGAATTGTTCTGGGAATTGTTCTGAGAGCTGTTCTGGCTGTTATTCTGCTGGCTGCAGTTTCTTGAGCTGTTTTCCATGTCGTTGTTGAAGTTATTCTTATTGGACATCTTCAATACCTCCTAAAAACATTCTTATTTAGTTACAGCAATAGTATGGCAGAATTGCACCACTTTTATACGATAAAATAAAAAAAGGTTGCTTTTTTCCATAAAATATATTATAAATAATATGAGGTAAAATGGTTTCCCTTAAACCATGACCTCATCCTTATTAATTATTTATACTCCCCTTGAGAAGCCCCTGGATAGCTCCCCTATCCAGGGGCAACTCTTTGTGTATGAAGGAGTGCAGCCGAATCCACATCCTATAAACCGCCGGTATTTGACGGCTGTTCATATCCCTTCTGTCTGTATTCCACATAAACATTTATGTCATAATCAGAGGAATCCATGGTTAAGTATATATCGGTTGTGCTTGTATTCCATACAGTTCTGTAGCCGGTATACCCAAGTGACAGGGCTGTAGCGCTGTCCAGCATTTCTATCAAATCCCTGTCGCCGCGGCTGCGTATCTTATCTGACGCCGGCTCTCCGTATAATGAATTCAAGGAATCTTTCAGCGCGCCATACATATCTATATAGTAAGACCCCTGCGAAAAATCTTCGGTAAAAATATACAAACCGCTGTGCAATGCTCCATCCACCCCAAAATCATAATATATCTGGGCTTTATATCCGCCCCTGAGCTGTTCCAGTTACAATTTCTAAAATCCGCCCTGCTTTCATTGGTCTGGGAAACAGACAGGGCGCCGTTATTCCTGGCATAATAGGTTACGCTGTCCACAACAACCGATGTATTTGTTATCATTTTTCCGTCAGCGCCAACATAATAAAATATTCCATTATCATCAATCAGTTTATCTTTGGCCATTGTACCGTTCTCATCAAAATAAAACCAGGCCTCCCCGGACTTTGCCCATTTATTGCAGGCCAATGTCCCATCCGTATTATAAAACTTCCAGCTTCCGTCCTATGCCTGTTTCCATTCTGCAAAGGTATTAAATGTACACGCTGCACTTAAAACCAATGACAGTAGGCCAATCTTCCATTTAACTGCCCTCATCACTTTTCCCTCTTTCATTTCGTTTCTGTATCCTGCAGGAAACAGTATACCACACCCTTCACATATACTCACCAAAATACCCTTTAAAATTTTTTGATTTTCCCTTGACTTCCCCTGCAGAACATGGTATGGTTAAGAAGTATTTTTTATAAGATTTTGATTTCACATATTTTTGTAAGTCATTATTCCTATGATGATTTACAAAAATATGTGATTTTTATTTTTATCGAAAAATATAATATTATATTATGGAGGTATCTTTCATGAACAAAGGTACAGTAAAATGGTTTAACTCACAGAAGGGCTACGGCTTCATTACAAACGAAGAGAACGGAATGGATATTTTCGTTCATTTCTCCGGAATTTCTTCCAATGGCTTTAAGTCTCTGGAAGAGGGCCAGCCAGTTACATTTGACATCACAAACAGCCCAAGAGGCTTACAGGCAGTAAATGTCTGCGCCGCATAATAGAGATTGACCTGACAGAGACCGTTTTCCTATGGAGAACGGTCTTTTTTGTTCGGTCAGCCATCCCCCTGCTCCCATGCATCCAGGCCCAAAAGCACAAGGACCCGCCGGATTGCTCCGGCAGGCCCTGCTTATATATATTGAAAATCCTATCCTAACACATTCACTATCTTCACCGGATTCCTGTAATTCCAGTTGGACACGGTAATGCCTGTCCTCTCCGTTGAAGCATGTACAATCTGTCCGTTGCCGATATACATGGCTACGTGGTTGATTCCTCTTCCGCTTCCGTAAAAAATCAAATCCCCCGGCTGCATCTGGTCGGCGCTGACGGCAATCCCCTGCTGGGCTTGTCCGCCTGAGGAGCGGTTCATGGATATGCCTGCTGAATTCTGCAGGACGTATCTGGTAAATCCGGAACAGTCCGTCCCGGTGCGCGGGTCGCTGCCGCCGTACTTGTATCTTCCGCCTACGAACTGCATGGCATAATTCACTACCTGCTGGCGCTTATATGTACCTGAAGCCTCAATGGCGTCCTGCTGTACCTCTGCCATCTCATCCTCTCCTACCTGCTCCACGGTGGCATTACCGGATACAGGCAGAAATCCTTCGGAATCATTGACCCGGACCTTCATCCATCCGTTTCCCATGTCCTCCAGAACTTCGTATTCACTCCCTACCTTGGCTGTCATCAGTACTTCTTCACTGTCTTGGCTTTTGTTAATGTTGACGCTCTCCGCTGTAATGGTGGCCACGTATGTACCTGCTGTGAATCCAGGGCCGATTGCAGCCAGGGAAGTGAATGGGTTCATAACCATCAGCATCCCGCATACAGCTCCTGCCTTTAAAAGGCTGCCTAACATTTTTCTCATTGAAGAAACTCTCCCATCATGGTTTTATGCTGAATGTAGCCGGAGTTTTATTTATTACATAATTGTTACATTCATTACAAATGTATTATATCACAATTTTGTCTTACGTCAACAATTTTAGACATATTTAATATTTCCTTCATTATTTTTAACATTTTATGTAGTGATTTTGAATTAAAAATGAACTTTTCCCCTTTAACAACTCTTCCCGCAGGTCCAAACCAAAAAAAGCCCGCTGTCTCAGGACAGCAGGCTCACAATCTTAACTGGTTTTCTGTAATCATATGGGGAGGTCTTGATTCCCGTCTTCTCTGTGGATGCATGTACCACTTCCCCGTTTCCTATGTACAGGGCTACATGGTTGATACCGCCGCCCCCGGCATAAAACAGCAGGTCCCCCGGCTGCATCTGGTCCTCTGTCACAGCCTTTCCGTAGGAGGACTGTCCTGTGGATGAGTGGGGAAGGCTGATGGATGCCGCCTTGCCCAGCACGTATCTGGTAAAGCCGGAGCAGTCCACACCCTTATTGGGGTCCACTCCGCCGTACTGGTAACGTCCGCCCACGAACTGAAGGGCATACTCAACTACCTGGCGGCGCATCTTGGCATTCTCATCCACGGTTTCATGGGCTTTTTCCACCAATGTGGCATTACCTGATGTCTTTATGTACCCTTCTCTTCCGCCGGTGCGAATCTTGACCCAGCCCTGTTCCGTCCTGCCCAGGACTTCATAGGTCTGCCCTCTCATGACCTGGCCCTGTCTGGCAGAACCCTCGCTGGCGCTTCTGTGTACGTCCACGGCGGGCGCCTCTATCTTCACCACATAGGAGGACCGTGTCTGGACCTCTGCCTGTCTTACGGCTGCCTGGCTGTCCATGGGGTTCATCACCCACAGTCCTGCACACAGGCACATAAATCCCGATGCCTTTATGATTCCTTTCCTTAATCCCCTTATGTTCACGCTGATTCTCCTAACTGCCATCTATTTTCCTGAAAATGTAAATATTACGCAAATATTACGTTTATTAAAATCAGTATATTATTTATTCACATTTTTGTCAAGAAAAAGGAGCTGCTTTTTAACAGCTCCTGTAATATCAGCGTCTTATTATCCGCTGATTATCTTCTGGGTCCCCTGAACATCCACACGGCCAGCATGACCAGCAGCACCGGCCATATATAAGACAGAATCCAGCCGGCCAGTCCCATGATGCCGAAGAACACGGTCATTACCAGGAATATAACCAGGAATACCACCAGCCCGGCAATGAGCCTGACATACCATTTGCTGAAGTCCACATAATGGACCTCCCGGTTCCTGCTGCCAAACGGCTCCCGTTCTTCCTGGCTGCCGCCTGCTGACCCGGTCCGGTAGGCTGCATCTGATTCAAAGGAATCAAATCCGTCCGGCCTGTCCTCGGTGTCTAGGACTGCATCCACTATGGTCCTGGCTATGATTCTAGGGCCTCCCAGACTCTCTATGACCTCATCCTCTGTCTGGCCCCTGGCAGCCTCCTCCATGATATAGGAGTCATAATACCTCAAATTCTCCTGTATGACGGAATAGGGCACCCGTCCTTCCAGCTCGCTTTTTAGTCCCTGCAAAAATTCTGTCCTGCTCATTACTCAACCCTTTCCTTAATCGTTCCCTCTCTGTAGGCAGCTACCAGCTCCTTCAAATCGGCTATCTGTCCTTTTAATTCTTTTCCTTTATCCGTATCAGCCACCATCACCCTGCTCTTTACCTTCTCTACCACGGATACCTTGGGAGTGCTCTCCTTCTTTGGGTCAAAGGGCCTGTGCTCCGCCAGGGCCAGGTGGTGGGAATTATAAATCAATGTATATCCAGCAATGCCCGTGGTGCTCTGGTAAGCCTTGGACAGACCGCCGTCAATGATGAACAGCTTCCCGCCCGCTTTCATGGGCTTCTCCCCGTCCTTCAGCTTTACAGGCACATGGCCGTTGATGATGTGGGAGCCCTCCACGGGTAGCCCGAACTCTTCCAGCAGGCGGTTGCAGAATTCTTCCTTCAGGCTCAGCTGGTAGTAGGGATTCATCACTTCCTTGTGGGTGGATTTATCCTCCACAAAATAATGTTCAAAGGTGGTCATCTTATCCTTGCCGAACACCGGGGATTTTGCCCCGCACCACAGATACCACATCATGTCCATGGCCAGTTCCTTTCCAGGTGTTCCCTCAGGCATGAAATAGGCATTCTGCACCTGCTGGTTAAAGAAGTCCATCAGCTCCTTCCCTCCATAGGATACCCCATTCATGGTAATGGTATCGAAAGAACCATCCTTTTTCATGGGGATACAGCCATGGTAAAGGAGATTGGAATTATAACATTTATAGATGGCTCCATGGGAATACAGGAACCTTATATGCTTATGCAGCAGTTCCCCGTGCTTAAAGGAGGCCTGCAGGGTGCGCAGCAGCTCCTTCTCCCCCCGGCTCAGTTCCAGGGGATTCTTGGGGTCCACGGTGGGGAAATTCATATCCATCATAGGAAATGTCTTCCCGTCTATCACCACGGTTCCCTTCTCAAAATCAATACAGGACAACAGAACCCTGTCGTCCATCTCATACTCGGGATGGCGCTTAATCATGGCGCCCTCCACCTTGAACTGAATCACGGCAATGGCCTTGTGCATCTTGGCAGCCAGACCGGGGTCCACCGCATCATAGATGTTCTCGTCCAGAATCTTGGGCATAAACCGCGTACAGGGGTCCTCCTGGTACACCTTGGCCGCAAACATGGAAAGTGGCCTTAAATTGATACCGTAGCCATCCTCCAGCACATCAAAGCTGTTGTAGCTGATGGCAATGCGCAGCACATTGCAGATGCAGGCCAGATTGCCTGTGGCTGCACCCATCCAGGAAATATCATGGTTCCCCCACTGTATGTCCACATCGTGGAAGCACATGAGCTCATTCATAATGATGTCCGCCCTGGGACCTCTGTCATAGATGTCCCCTATAATGTGCAGATTGTCAATGGTCAGGTTCTGAATCAGGTGGCACAGGGAAATGATGAACTTGTCCGCCGTATCATTCTCAATGATGGAATGTATGATTTCGTTATAGTACAGTTTCTTGTTATCGTCGTTGTAGTCCACGTGAAGCAGCTCGTCAATGATGTAGGCAAATTCCTGCGGCATCTTTTTGCGGACCTTGGAGCGGGTGTACTTGGAGGACACCTCCTTGCAGCTCTGTACCAGGCGGTAGATGGTGATTTTCTGCCAATCCTCGGTGTAGTGCCCCTGCTTCATCATACGGGCCAGGTTCCGCTCCGGATAATAAATCAGGTTGGCCAGCTGTACCTGCTCCTCCTCCGGAATCAGGTGGCCGAATGTCTCCTTGATTTTCTCCCTGGTGATACCGGACGAAGACCGCAGCAGGTGTATGAACGCCTCATACTCCCCGTGCAGGTCGCTGAAAAAGTATTCTGTTCCCTTCGGAAGGCTGCAAATCGCTGTCAGATTGACAATTTCGCTGGTGGCTTCCTTAACTGTGGGGTATTCTTTTGCCAGGAGCTTAAGATATGCCAAATCCCTCATCATCATATTCCCCCAATCCCAATTGCATTTTATTTAAAGTTATAGTAACATATTCTTAATGAAATGAAAAGTTTTTCCAGCTGAACAAAGGTTTAAGATTATCTAAATTTTTTCTAAGGAGAAGAGATGCCAATGGAGGAATTATACGTATTTGGAACAGGAAATGCCCAGGCCACCCGCTGTTATAACACCTGTTTTGCAATAAAGGACGGGGATGAATATTTCATGGTGGATGCAGGAGGCGGAAACGGCATCCTGCGCATTCTGGAGGATATGGATGTGGACCTGTGCCATATCCACAACATTTTCGTGACCCATGAGCACACGGACCATATCATGGGTATTGTCTGGATGGTGCGCATGGTGGCTGCCGCCATGAAAAAAGGGAAGTATGAAGGAGAACTGCAGATTTACTGCCACCAGGGACTGGTGGATACCATCTCCACCATCTGCCGCCTGACCATTCAGGGCAAGTTTTATAAGATGATTGGAAGCCGCATTTTCCTGGTGCCTGTGGAGGACGGCGAGACAGTCCGTATCCTGGACTATGATGTCACCTTCTTTGACATCCTGTCTACCAAGGCCAGACAGTTCGGTTTTACCACCATCCTGAAAAACGGCCGCAGATTCACCTGCGCAGGCGACGAACCCTATAATGCAGAGTGCCGCCCCTATGTGGAGGGCAGCGACTGGCTGCTCCACGAGGCATTCTGTCTGTACCGGGACCGTGAGATATTCGAGCCCTACGAAAAGCACCACAGCACGGTGAAGGAGGCCTGCGAGCTGGGGGAGGAACTCTCCATCCCCAACCTTGTATTATGGCATACCGAGGACAAACACCTGGCAGAGCGCAAATCCCTTTATACATCCGAAGGCAGGCAGTACTATCACGGCAACCTGCTTGTGCCGGATGACGGTGAAATCATTCCCCTGTAACCTGAAGGGTATACGGTATTGCATGGTCATATCATGAGATGCGAAATCACCACGGTTTTATGTTCCGTGGTGATTTTTCTGCTTATATCCGCAAGAAATGTGAAACTTCGCGGATGCAGATATTATATACTGGATAGGGGTGATAAACATGAAGACAAATCTTGAAACCATCCGGGAGGCTGTGGACTATATAGACAGCCATCTGGAAGAAGACCTGACCCTTGACAGCGTGGCCAGGCAGGCAAATTATTCGAAATACCATCTGAGCAAAATGTTTGTAAGCATCACAGGCTTTACCGTACATGGCTACATCCAGAGAAGGCGGCTCACCGAAGCTGCCAGGGCGCTGGTCTTTACCGGCAGGCCCATTCTGGATATAGCCCTGTCCGCGGGATATGAAACCCAGCGTTCCTTCAGCGCTGGTTTTAAATCCGTATTCAGATGCAGTCCTGATGCATTCAGGAAAAGGGGGGACTTCCATCCATTCCAGTTAAAATTCACGGTGGACGGGAAGGATTATCTGAGAGGAGACGCGGTGATGGATATACGGACCGCTGACAGCGAGGCCATCTGTCTGGCCGGCTATTGCAGAAATACGCGCCTGGGATTTTTTGTTATAGGAACCTGCTGGCGGCGGATACATGCAAAAAAGCATCTGATTCCGGGCCGGACCGAGATGGAATTTCTCATTGGGCTCAATGATTACACGAATTGGGATATGGATGGAAAAAGACAGCCGGCCTTTGATTATTATGCTGCCGCCCAAATCCGGGATACCTCTCCCTCTTGTACTGACGCCCAAATCCGGAATGCCTCACGGCCCTTTTCCGGAGTCCGCAGCACCGGCGTCCAGGCAGACCTTCCGGCGGGAATGGTGCGGAAGGTGCTTCCCGCCTCCCGATATATTGTGTTCTGCTTCAGGGGACGGTGTGAGGACAGCCTGCAGCCTGTGGCTGAATACATCTATAAAGTGTGGTTTCCCCAATCCACCTGCCGGTTAAACAGCGAAGCCATGTATGACTTTGCAAAATACGGGGAAAAAACAGGGCAGGACGGAAAGAGTCTGATTGAATACTGGATTCCCATCTTATAGCCAATCTGTGCAAGAATAGTCGAGAATTCCTTTTCCCGGTTCAGTATAATCTTAAATGCAGGAGGTGATATAGATGAAAGAGCGGATAGAAGCAGTCCAGAGAATGCAGGATTATATAGAGAGCCATTGGCAGGAAGCCATTTCATTGGCTGATTTATCGGAAGCCTCCCATTTTTCTCCCTGGTATTCTGCCAGGCTTTTTAAGGAGCTGACCGGACTTTCACCGGCTGACTATATCCGGCGCCTCAAGCTGTCCCGTTCCGCCCTGCGGCTGCGGGATGAGGACTGCAGAATCATTGATGCCGCATTTGACATGGGATTCGGAAGCGTGGACGGGTATCAGAGGGCATTTCACCGGGAATTTGGCTGTAATCCCCGCGAGTACGCCGCACATCCCGTACCCCTTTATCTGATGACCCCCTACGGCGTAAAATACAGATTCATAGAAAAGGAGCCAGTGAATATGGAACAAATTAAAAATGTATTTATTCAGGTCATTGAAAAACCAGCCCGCAAAGTCATACTTAAACGCGGCGTAAACGCAGAGGATTACTGGACCTACTGCAATGAAGCCGGCTGTGACGTGTGGGGGCTTCTCACCAGCATCAGGTCCATCAGCGGGGAACCGGTATGCCTCTGGCTTCCCAGGCAGTACCGCCCGGAGGGAACCTCCCTGTATGTACAGGGTGTGGAAGTTGCCCCGGACTACAGCGGCCCTGTGCCTGAGGGTTTTGATATAATTGAGCTGCCTGCCGCCAGGTACCTCATGTTTCAGGGAGAGCCCTTTGAGGAAGAGGACTTCTGCCAGGCCATTCAGATGGTTCAGACAGCCATGGACCGGTACGACCTGTCGGTCATCGGCCTGGTTCCCGACCCTGAAAATCCCAGGATTCAGCTGGAACCGGTTGGGGCCAGGGGGTATATTGAGATGATTCCGGTAAAACAGGCCCCCTCCCGCGGCTGATACCCGTCACATGCCTGTTGTCTGTCCTTAAGAAGCCTTAACCGCCCGTCTTCCTGAATCCGAATGGATGATGACGCTGACCCTCTTATAAACCAGGGCGGTGAGCAGGCTTACAATGGCTCCCTTCAGTATATTAAAGGGGCCCACGGCCAGGATTACGAATGTCCATACGTTGCTGATAGCAGGGTTAATGGCTGCGCCAGCCGCAATGATGGTGTCAAGGGGCATAAAGTGGGAATAGAAAGGCAGCATGACAACTGCATTGAGTATCACTGCCACGATTGTCATAATCACGGTTCCTGCCGCCATTCCCATAACTGCCCCTTTCTTTGTCTTCTTAAGCCTGTAGATAATACCGGCCGGAAGCACGAGGGAGCATCCAAAGCAGAAATTGGCAAACTCACCCACAAATCCGGTACTGGTTGGCTTCAGTATCAGCTTCACCAAAATTTTCACCAGCTCCATGACAACGCCTGCCACAGGGCCCAGGGCAAAGGTTCCCACCAGCACCGGCACCTCGCTGATGTCCATGCCGTAAAACGACGGTGCTATAAATGGCAGCGGCACCTCAAAAATCATAAGCACTGCCGCCAGAGCGCCAAACATGGCCATGACGGTTACATTCCTTACACTAAGCAAACGATTCTGTTTCATTTTCCTATCCTCCTAGTTATGAGCACTTGGCAGCCGTATTTTGGCTGCTTACGTGCGATACATGTCACCTCCACTTGGTGAGGTCTTTCACGAACCTAGTGGAGTGGCTCGTTATGAGCACTTGGCAGCCGTATTTTGGCTGCTTACGTGCGATACATGTCCTTCGGAATGCGTGCACTATAAAAGCCCCGGATACGCAAATAATCCGGGGCCTGTTCATCTACCGCTTACACATCTTCTTCTCTCATCCAGACTATACTGTCGGTTTTGGAATCGCACCAAATCAGCCGCCATAGCGGGTCGCGGACTATTACCGCCGGTAGGGAATCACACCCTGCCCCGAAGAACTTTATTTTATTATAGCTGCATCATAGCACACATGGAGGCGCTTGGCAATAGGCCGCGCCATAATTTCTGCATTTCAGGCTTAATGTTCGGACTTACTGTTTCCAGACCACTACATCCTCCAGCCCTTTGCGGGGACGGGGGGACGGGGACTCCTCCCCATAGCCAAAGGCCACGGCCGCCACCAGCTCATCCCCGCAGTCCATCCATCTGCACAGCTCCTCATAGGCAAAAAATATGTCGCAAATCCACAGACTGCCGATTCCCATATCCGCTGCTTCCAAAAGCATATTTTCAATGGCAGCACTGACAGACTGGATATTACAGAGCTCATAAATCCGGTCTTCATCGTTCAGGGGAGCAAACAGCCCTTTTCCTTCCGGATTCAAAACAAATATAACCACAGGCGCCTGTTCCATGATTCGGACCGTGTACTCCGCGCCTCCCAGGTGTCTGCTGCTGTCCGGCAGCAGCGCCCGGCCTGTCTTCTCCCGCTGGATGCCGGCCCGGAACGCCTTCAGCATGTCCGCCTTGGCCTGTCCCTGGATAACCATAAATCTCCACGGCTGCCTGTTCTTGGCTGACGGGGCCTTTATCCCGCTTTCTATAATTTTACAGATAACCTCTTCCGGTATCTCCCTGTCTGAAAACCTGCGTATGCTTCTGCGGCTGTCAATTGCATCCATTCCCTGTCTCCTTATTGTTTCCTGGTATGCCAAACTCCTGCGGACACTGCATGCCCATGCTCCCTACTCCCCCATGGCCATCCTGTAAATTTCCATCATCTCTTCCTTGCCCAGTTCCCGTATACCCGGCAGGGTGCGTTTACCCATGTTGGTGCATTTCCAAGCCATCTCTTCCAGGCGTTCTTCCTCCACGCCCAGTTCCCTCAGGGAGGAGGGCATACCCAGACTCTTGTAAAAATCCTCCGTGGCCCGGATTCCCGCCAGTGCCGTGTTCATGGGACAGTCAAAATCCATGTCTATGTTCCACACCTGGACCGCATATTGGGCAAAACGGTTTACATCGGAAGGACACACAAACCTGGCCCAGGATGGCCACAGAGCTGCCAGACCAGCCCCATGGGCAATGGAGGGGTACATGCCGGAAAGCTCATGCTCCAGCTGGTGCACCTGCATGAAGAAATTCCTTCCTGCCCCTGTCAGTCCGTTATGGGATAGGCTTCCTCCCCACATAAGGGCGGCCCTGGCCTCATAGTTATCCGGCTCCTTATCGGCAATCCTGCCAGCCTCCACCGTGGATTTTAACAGGGCCTCGGCTATTCGGTCCGTCAGATTCGTGTCCCTGGTCTTGCTGAAATACCGTTCCAGGGTGTGCATCATGATGTCCACCGTGCCGCAGGCTGTCTGGTATCTGCTTACCGTGCAGGTCAGCTCCGGGTTGCAGATGGAAAACAGGGGGCGGTGGGTCAAGCTGTTAAAACCCCGCTTAAAGCCATTTTCTTCGTTTGTAATCACACAGGAAGCGCTCATCTCGCTGCCGGATGCAGACAGGGTGAGGATAACGCCGACCGGCAGGGCCTTGGCCGGAACCGCCTCCTGGCGGAAATAGGTCCATACATCCACATCCGGATTCCCTGCGCCGTCTGCTATACACTTGGAAGAATCAATCACGCTTCCTCCTCCAACAGCCAGCACCAGGTCCACTCCCTCCCTCAGACACAGGCTGATGCCCTCCTTTGCCTTTGCCAGGGTGGGATTGGCCTGCACGCCCCCCAGCGTTACATACTGTATTCCCTCCGCCTCAAGGGCACCTGTAACCGCATCCAGAAGTCCTGTCTTCTTAGCGCTGGCCCCGCCGAAATGCACCAGCACCTTCTTAAATCCATATTCCTTTACAATCTTTCCTACCTGCAGATGGGTATCCTTTCCGAATATCATCCTGGTGGGTGTGAAAAACTCAAAATTCTCCATTATGTAAACCTCCTTCATGCCGCGTTTATTGCTGTCTTCATTATACATAAATCAGGGGTTTTTTTCCACTTAAATCTGCTGTCTGTTTTTCCCTTGCCCTTCTTTTGCCTCTCCCATTTTCTTTTCCCATCTTCCCCACCTGAAATACCAGGCTCCTGCCAGGGCGGGCAGCAGGGGCGAAAGGGCCTGCCCCAGGCATATTCCCGTAAACCCAAGCCCCATCAGGGAACCCAGCAGCCAGCTGAGGGCCAGGCGCGCCACCACAGAGTCAAACAGGGAGTTGGCCATTGCCACATAGGCAGCTCCCACGCCGGTGGCAAAGGAATCGTAGGTATACATGACCGCATATACCAGACTGTTGGCACAGCAGCAGATGCGCAGATACAGGACGCCGTATTGGACCACAGCCTGGTCAGAAGGCGCAAACAGGGACAGGATGGGGACCGCATATACCTGGACTGCCAGGACCGCGCACAGCGTAACCGCCAGATTAATCGCCAGCCCTGTCCTCACTGTCTCCCTTACGCGTCCCGTCTCACCTGCCCCCATGTTCTGGCCCGTCATGGCTGTCACAGCCTGCCCCACAGCCCAGCAGGGCATGCCTGCAAAGGTATTGACTTTGAGTCCGATTCCCGCAGCGGCAGCCACCTCCATGCCATGGGCATTGAACATACCGGTTATCAGCAGATAGGAGAGATTGACCACCACCATCTGTACGGCGGACGGCAGCCCCACTGACAGAATGGATACCAGCCTGTCCCATTTTACAGCAAAGCTCCTCCGCCTGAAATCAAAGACAAAATCCCGCCTCCGCAGATGAACCACGGAAACCGCAAAGGACAGGCCCTGGGAGAAAACAGTGGCATAGGCAGCGCCCTTTGTCCCCATCCCCCATACCCCCACCAGCAGGATGTCCAGTATGATGTTCACCGCCGTTGCCACCAGGACAAAATACAGGGGGCTCCGGGAATCCCCCATGCCCCGCATGACGGCGCATACAGCATTGTAGCCAAAGACGCAGATGGTCCCGCAGCAAATGATAAACATATAGTCACAGGCATCCTTCATGGCGGCCTCCGGCACGCCCAGCAGTCTGAATACAGGGGGATAGACGGCCAGCCCTGCCAGTGTCACCAGCACTGCAGCCCCGGCCGACAGGGAAAACAGGGTGCCTATGGTTTCCCTCTGTCCCTGTCTGTCCCCTGCGCCCTTGCACCTGGCTGCCAGAACTGTTCCCCCCATGGTCACGCCAGTACAGATGGAATTGATAATAAAACTAATCATGGACGCGTTGCTGATTGCAGCCAGCCCTGTGCTGCCCACCACATGTCCCACCACCAGCATGTCCACGATACTGTAAAAGGACTGAAGAAGATTGGCAAAAAACAGCGGGATTCCAAACCGGATAAGCTGTTTTGTGATATTACCTGCTGTCAGGTCCTGTTCCATAAGATTCATAATATTTTCCTCCGAATAAAGTAAAAGCAGAAGGTCCCGCATTCCTGCGTTAAACCTTCTGCTTCCAGTGTTTCCTGCGCTGAAACCACGCAGTTCCTGCTCCCATGTCCGCTCATGGACATACGTCCCCGGACCGCGCAAAAGGCCGCAGACGAAACATCGCTGCGGCCCGAAAATACATCATTCACTGCACGGCAAAGCCTGCTAATGGAGATACGCTGATTCCATTAGACCATGTACTTAAAAATCAAGCTCTGCCGATGAAGCGCCAGGGACTGTCCCTGTCCTGTCTTTTACTCCGTACAATGCTTCATCTTATCCATTTGTCCGGAGCGCATCCAATACACAGTTTCATGATGTTTAACCTTTTCGAATTCAAATATGATTCTTTTATTGTAACCTGCCGCGCAGGAAGTGTCAAGGCCGGCTTCTCCGCTGATTATACCGCTGATTATCCTGACAGATTATCCCGGAACTCCCTTACCATCTGTTCCTGCCATCCCCCTCCATAGGTCCCCCTGGCCAGCCTGGCCAGTGCCTCGCCGGGGAACCGGCGCCACGACATCTCCTCATGCTTTACCAGGATGGGATAATAGAACACCCCGTTGTCCGCCGCAGCCTCACAGTCTCCCGGGGCATCCCCTATCATCAGCACATGGTCCGGGGCATAGCCTTTTTCCAGCAGGGCGTGTATGCAGGCGGACTTTGACCCGGCGTCCTGGGACAGGACCACGTCCACATATTCCATAAGGCCCTGCCTCTGCCATTCTTCCTCCACGGCCCTCTGGTTGGCGGAGGACACCACTGCCACATCCGCCATCCCGTGAGCCGCCTTAAGGGCTTCCCGCACACCGGCAAAGGCGCGTTTTGCTTCCTCCGGCAGGGTGCCGATTCTCCGGTTTACTTCCTCGGACCATTCCAGAGCCTGACGGTATATCTCTTTTCCGGTCAGGTCCCACTGGGCCTTTACAGCGGGATTTGACAATTCAGCCGCTTCTCCGGTCCATAGGACAAAGGCTTCCACGTCCGGCACTTCCTTATATTTCCTGTCAATCTCTTCCAGAATCATGGCCAGACCCTTGAAGCGGTTGATTCCTCTTGTCATGGTGTAAAGATTAATCTCATCCCAACGCTTCAGTATCTCCGGCTCCCACTGGGAAAGCCCCCATACGGGAATCAGGCAGGGCCCGAAACAGGTTATATGTTTTGTGTCCATGGTATCCATGGCACAGCCGTCTGAATCGACGCAAATCAGATATTCCTTTTGCTTCCTGTATCCCTCTAATATGTCCGGCATCCGAAGCTCTCCTCTCCTTTACGCCACTGCGGATTAACGGAACTGGTACCAGTAGTCCTGTACATCCTGCAGGTTTTTATAGACGAAGTCATAATTAATCATCCAGAGCTTCATATCCTCCAACGGAACATTGCCTTCTGCCGGGGTGGTTTCAGGGCGTACCGGCCATCCTCCGATGGTGTTGAATGGTTTGATTCCATTTCCGTTTCCATCCTCGCCGCCTAACAGATAGCGGATCAGCAGCTTTGCTCCGTTTGGATGGGGCGCTTCGTTTACAACTGCCACAAAGTTCATAAAGGCCACGCCGGATACAGGCTCCATCTTAAGCGGCTCGGATTCGATGTTCCAGCCCTTGTCAGCGCGCTCCCGGTACTTGGAGGATGGTGTGTAGCCAATCAGCTTGGATTCCTTGCCCTCTCCCACGGACTGGATAACCTCGTTGTTGGAGTCAAAAATAACCGGGTCATTTGCCAGTACGCGCTTCATCCAGGCATGTGCTGCCGTTGGCTCGTCGTCAGCCAGCACAATGTCCTCGCCGTAGCACGCCTTATAGGCTTCCGCCATCTCGTCCGCATGCTCCACCATGGTGGTGAACAGCGCCATGTAGCTTACCGTACCGATTGGATTCTGGAGTACAAAGCTTCCCTTCCATTCCGGCTTTGTCACATCCCACCAGTTGGTAATGGGTGTCTCCGTATAGACGCCGGTATTGTAGAACCACCAGTCAGTTTCAAAGTACAGGGGCGTCATATCCTTCAGATATTCCTGGTTCACATTTTTATAAATGGATTCAGGACGGTAATTGTGCAGGATTCCCTTGTTAAAGAAGTTAATCATGTAATCCCCTGTCTGCTCCTTGGAGTGGATTACGTCAGCCGTGCGGATTCCGGAATTATACTCTGTGCCCAGCTTGGTGGACATATCATTAGCATTGATATCATATACCTCCAGAGTCATACCCGGATAATCCTCCTCAAAGCTGGCCTTTACCTTTGCCATACGGCTGGAAATGGAGTAAATGACTACTTTTCCGCCCTCCTCATCCAGTGCCTTCTTATACAGCTCATCCGAGGTTTCATCCTCATACAGGCCGGCATCCACAGCCCACTGCTCCTCCGGTGTGGCCGCCGTATTTTCCCCTGCCGCCTTTTCGCCGGCCTTATCTCCCGCGTCCTCTTTCTGTGCCTCCTTTTCTCCTGATGCTTCCCCGGCCTTGCCCTCATCTGCTGCCTTGGCCGCTGTGGTGTTCTCGGAAGCAGCCTTCGTGTCCTCAATTTTCTCACAGCCCGTAAGTGCAGACGCAGCCATAATGCCTGCCAATGCCAGTGCCAATAAACGTTTTCCTCTTCTCCTCATGATATCTTCTCCTTTATTTTATTTGATTGCATTTCTATCATTTACTGTGCATCCATGACAGCCAGCTTTGCCAGCCTGCCGCTGTCTTTGCAGAATACATTCATCTTATCCGGATTAATCCGCAGCCACACCTTCTGGTCCGGGCTATACTGTTTAAGGCCGTTCTGCTTTGACAGAATACGTTCCCCGCCCACTTCCAGGTAAATGGTTGTCTCTGAGCCGGCAGGCATCACGGAGTATACCTCCGCCTCTATGCTTCCCTCTGCAGGTCCGTCCAATATCTCCACCAGCTCCGGCCTCACCCCCACCACTGCCTCAAAGCTTCCGCTGACCGGAGCAGCCTGGGTAAAGGATGCGCTGCCAAAGGACACAGTGCCCAATACGGATTCCACTGTCATGGTGCCGCCTGACACCTGCGCCTTTCCCGGAAGGAAATTCACCTTTGGATTGCCGATGAAATCAGCCACCCGCAGGGAGGCCGGGTTCTGGTACAGCTCCATGGGAGGCGCCACCTGCTCCAGCACGCCCTCAAAGAAAATGGCTATCTTGGTGGACATGGTCAGGGCCTCTGTCTGGTCATGGGTTACATAGATAATGGTGGTGCCCAGCTCCTGATGGAGCCGTTTGATTTCACTTCGCATCTCGATTCTCAGCTTTGCGTCCAGGTTGGACAACGGCTCATCCAGAAGCAGCACCTCCGGCTCCGACACAATGGCCCTGGCTATGGCCACGCGCTGCTGCTGGCCGCCGGACAGCTCTGACGGATACCGGTCAATAAACGCCTCAATCCTCATCCGCTTTAAGGCATTTTCAACCTTTTTACGTATCTCCTCCTTAGGAACCTTTGCCACCTCCAGGCCAAAGGCAACATTATCAAATACCGTCATATGGGGCCAAAGGGCATAGGACTGGAACACCAGGTTTAAATGGCGCTTTCCCGGCTCCTCATAAAACTTTTCAGGCGCATTGACAATCTCCCTGTCCCCCATGTACATATATCCTTCCTGGGGTTTCTCCAGGCCGGCCACCACGCGCAGCGTAGTGGTCTTGCCACAGCCGGACGGCCCCAGCAGGGTCATGAACTCCCCGTCCTCAATCACCAGGTTGATGTCCTTTAACACATGGTTCTTGCCGTAATATTTATTGATTCCTCTTAATTCAATTCTGCTCATCTTTCATATCCTCCTGCATTAAAAGCCCTTGGTGATATCCGCGTCCGTAAAGGTATTGGCAAACCAGTAGACGAAGAATACCAGTACAAACATAACGATGGTCACGGCACTTGACAGCTGTATCAGGTTCTCTGCCGAATAGGCATAGGCCATATAGGGCAGCGTCTGCTGGCTGGGCGTCATGAGTATGACTATCAGGTCCAGTTCCTTCATGATGCTGATGAACACCAGCATGAATCCGCTTATCATACCGCCCTTTGACAGGGGGAACACAATCTTAAAGAACCTGCGCAGGAATCCTGCATTTTCCACCTGGGCGGCCTCCTCAAGCTCCGTACTGATTTGGAGCATATTGGACGTTCCTGCCCTGGAGGC
This sequence comes from Clostridium sp. 1001271st1 H5, assembly GCF_005845215.1. Lineage (GTDB taxonomy): Bacteria > Bacillota > Clostridia > Lachnospirales > Lachnospiraceae > Enterocloster. The sequence goes on along the minus strand of NZ_SPHO01000003.1, from coordinate 377,969 downwards.
AAAGGGCATGTTCTTCACCACCGCAATCAGCACCAGCAGGGCAAAGGACCCGTACAGGGACGGCACCAGGGTGATGCGGTAGCCGAACATTTCTATTTTCTTGGCCGTTGCAAAGAGGGCCAGGTACATGGCGCCAAAGGCAATGGACGGAATCAGGTAAGGTATAAACACCAGCTGCTCCACCAGCTTTCCTGAGAACAGCTTGCGTCCCCTGGAATTGATATAGCCGATGAGCTGTCCGAACACGGTTGCGAACAGGGAGGTAAGCACCACCAGCTTAATGGTATTGACCACGTATTTCATAAACTGCGGATTCTTAAATATGCCCGGCTCACCCTGGTCGATGGTGGGAACCGAACCTCCGGTCCAGTAATGAAGGGTAAAATTGCTGAGGCTGTAGTTGCCCGGCTCCAGCATAAAGGACTGGTACAGCAGGATGACCACCGGGAACACCACGGCCACCGCAATAAAGGCAATGAGGATTCCAACAATGACCGGTCTCCACTTTCCCAGTCTGATGGGATTGCTCCTGCTTCCCTTGCCTCCGATGGTACTGAAGGATTTTCTGGAGCCAATGGCCTTCTGGTTCAGGAACACGCTGAAGGATGCAATGGCAATGAGAATCAGGGATATGGCAAACGCCACCCGGTTCTGGCCGTTCTGAATGGAGTTGTACATGGTGGTGGATACGGTGTAGTATCCAATCTTAAGGCCTAAAACCGATGGTACGCCGAAAGTACCCATGGCCTTTGAAAAGGTCATGATGACTGCCGACAGGATGGCCGGCATCACCAGGGGAAAGGTAATCTTTGTAAGTATCCTGGCCTTGCTGGCTCCCAGGATTTCCCCCATTTCCTCCAGTTCTGAGTTGATGGAGCTGAGGGCTGAGGACACCAGCAGGTAGGCGTAGGCGTAATAGTGGATGACCAGCACCACGATAATGGCAAATGGCCCGTAAGCCAGCCAGTCCGGCGTCTGGATTCCCAAAAATCCCAGAAGACCCTGGGCGCCGCCCACACGCTCATTCTTGAAAATGGTAAGCCATGCCATGGACTTGCACCAGGATGGTATCATATAGGGAATGATAAGGGCCAAAGAAAAGAATTTCTTATAGGGCAGGTCGCTGCGGACCATGAGCCATGCCAGCAGGGAGCCCAGGGTGATTCCAAAGGCAGCCGTGCACACGGATATCAATAAGGAATTCTTAAGGGGCGTCCACAGCATTTTCTGGGAAATGCTGCTGGTCAGGACCCGTTTCCAGTAATAGAGGGTAAACATCCCCTCCTGGCCCCCGTCCACTCTGGCTGCATCCGCGCCTGCCAGGGTAAGTGTCTGTATAATCATCTGTCCCAATGGAATCAGAATCAGATAAACCATGAATACCACGGAAATGACCACCATGATATTGTAAGGATTCTTTACAATGCTTCCTGCCTGGTTCATAAGCCGGCGTTTCCTAGAAAACTCCGGGACGCCGCCTTTTGTTCCGGCCTTTGTGTCTGTCTGCATACTGCCTGCTCCTTTCTGTTGCCTGCATACTCTTTCATATCAGCCCTTGGTTTAACCCTTGGTTCAGCCCTTGCAGGAACGCCGCTCCACCAGCCGCGGTTCCAGTTTTACGGAAGCCTTGCCCCCCACAGGCGCACCCTCCTCCACCATTCCCAGCAGCAGCTCCACGGCTGTTTCCATCTGTTCTTCGTGGGAAACCGCCACCGTGGTCAGCTCGATGTAGGGAAGCTCCTCTGTTATATTATCAAATCCAATGAGAGAAAAATCCTCAGGTATGCGGATTCCATTCTCCCGGCATGCCTTGACAATCCCGTTGGCCGTGGCATCGCTGGCAGCCACGATTCCGTCCGGCATGGCCAGTCCGCTCTGAAGGAAATGCTTGAAGTGGTTGTATCCCCTCTCAAAGCTGGTCCGAAAATCCAGATTGCATTCATATATCTGGGCGGGAATCCGCTTTGCCCTGGCTGTCTCCAGAAAACTGGTTGCCCTGTACCGGTGGGCCAGACGTTCCGGCTTAAATCCTACAAACAACAGGTTACGGCATCCCCTGGATATGAGATACTCGGTAGCTATCCTGCCTGCCTGTTCCTCGTCAGCGCAGACATAGGGAATCCCGCACTGGCCCGTAAGCTCATTGAGCGCCACCATGGGTACATTGTGTATGAATTCGGCCATGCTCTCCGTGCTCCTGGGACCAATGGGGAATATGAGGATTCCCTCCACCTGGTGTTCCGCCAGGAGCTTCAGATAATCCCGCTCCGCCTTCAGTTCCCGGAAGCTGTTGCACAGCAGCACCTGGTAGCCTCTCTTGTGGGCAGCGTCCGATGCCTTCACCATGAGTTCGGAATAAAAAGGGCTCATGATATCCGGCATGATAATGCCTATGGTCTGGGTCCTGCGCTTCACAAGACTCCGGGCCAGGCCGTTGGGCGTGTAGGAAAGCCGTTCGCATACCCGGAGTATCCGGTTCCGGTTTTCCTCACTGATACCGTCCATCCCGTTTAATGCCCTGGATACAGAGGCGATGGATACCCCTGCCTCCCTGGCAATATCTTTGATTGTTACTTGTTTCATAATAGGCCTTCTCCCCAATTCTCCTGTTAAAGAATGGTTTTCGTAAACGTTTACGTATGAAAATATTATACCATCAGCGGGATTTTCCCGCCATTTCCAGAACCAACAAAATGCACAGGTACCCCTATGCATTTTGCATAATAATTTAGACATTTTTTCGTAAATTTTACGGCCGTATACGTTTACGGCCAAAAGAAGAAAGTTTTTCTTTTGTATAAATTGCCCCCGCCCCCCTGATTCATGCATAAAACGGCATGGACAGGCATAAGATTGCTTTAGGACCCATATTTCCCGAAAGGGTGTCAGGAGGCGGTATATCATGAGATTCTTCCGAATGCTCCGGGAGCATTTACATATCAGTACAAAGACCGTGATTTACGGTGAAATGCTGGTGCTGAGCCTGCTGTGTCTCGGTATCTTCCTATTTAAGACAGACCCGGGCCAGGCAGTGATGAGCCAGGCCTCCAGGCTGGCCGGATACATGAATCCCCTGGAAAGCATGGACGGCCCAGGCCCGGACAAGGCAGGGGCAGATAAATACAAGGATAAAAGCAATACCCATAACGCAGACCAAAAGAAGGATTACATCAAATGGGTGGACTTCGGCGTCACTTCAGAAGCAATGAACCAGGCATTCCGCCTTGATGTGGACACCTGTCAGGCAGATATCCATCTGAACTGGGTGGATTTACTGGCCTATCTGGGAACCCGCTACGGCGGAGACTTTTCCAAATACAAAGCGGAACACATGACTGCGGTGGCTGAAAAGCTGAAAAACGGCGAAACCACCATGGAAGAACTGACAAAGGACATGAAATACTACTCCTACTACCGCCAGGCTTACGGGGCTGTATTGGACGGCATGGTAGGGCAGTTTGAGGCTGAAATTCCTGCGGGCGAGGCCCCGGCTGCCTATCTTCCCTCGGGCGTGGCCGGAGGCACTCCCGGGGACCCTGCCACGGTGTGGGTGACAAAATACGGACTCAAGGCTTTTTCCCCCATTGCAAAAGGCTTTCCCTACAGTGATTTTGACGACTTCGGCGTGGCCCGCAGCTACGGCTTCAAGCGCCAGCACCTGGGCCATGACATGATGGGCCAGGTTGGAACACCGGTGGTTGCCGTGGAATCCGGCTATGTGGAAGCCCTGGGCTGGAACCAGTATGGCGGCTGGCGGCTGGGAATCCGGAGCTTTGACCACAAGCGCTACTATTATTACGCCCATCTGCGCAAAAATTACCCCTACCAGTCCGGGCTGGAGGTAGGCAGCGTGGTGCAGGCCGGGGACATTATCGGCTATCTGGGACGCACCGGATACAGCCATACGGAAAATACCAACAACATCGACGAACCCCATCTCCACTTTGGCCTGGAGCTGATTTTTGATGAATCCCAGAAGGACAGCAACAATGAAATCTGGGTCAGCTGCTATGAGCTGGTAAAATTCCTGAACCTGAACCGCTGCGAGGCAGTGAAGGTGGAGGGAACAAAGGAGTGGAAACGGGTATACGGCATCAGGGACCCGCTGGTTCCGGCGCAGCCGGCTACGCCGTCCCAGGCAGGGCCTTTGGCGGAATCAGCAGAAAAACCGCTTTAGCTCACTCCCGCCGGGCGGCGTCCCTTCCCATATCCTGTATTCCGCCAAAAAGGCGCATCCTCTTTTGCATGTCACATGCAAAAAAGCTGCGCCTTTTATTTACCTGCGGTGCCCATTACCCGCGGCCTGTCTCACACCCTGGTCCCATCGTCCCTTATACGGACCACCGTTTCATCCACGGCTTTCTTTCTCTCCCACCACAGCCACGCCGCCGTTCTTTAAAAACTCCGACGGCGTCACATTGGTGTATTTTTTAAACACGCTGCAGAAATGTTTATACTCGCTGAATCCCAGTTCGTCCGATATCTCATAAATCCGCATGGTGCCCTGGTTCAGCATGTTCAGGGCTTTTTTAATCCTGTACTGGTTTAACAGGTCCACAAATGTGGTGTTAAGCCCTGCCTTCAGCTTCCTGCTGAGATAGCTGGTGCTGACCCCCAGGCTTTCCGCCACCTGGTTGATGCTCACCTTTTCCTTATAATGCTGTTTGACGAACTCATAGGTCTTCTTTACGTAGGGGTCCATGCTGTTCTTTGCGCTGTCAAATATCTTCCACTCGTCATAAACAGTCAGAATCCTGTCCTGGGATATCTTCTCGATTTTCTCGTACTTGCTGGCATAGGCTATCTGCTGCCGGATTTTGTCCAGGGATTCCTTTAACTCATCCTCGTCCACAGGCTTTAGCAGATAGTCCGTAACCCCCATATGGATGGCCTGCCGTGCCAGTTCAAACTCCGAATAGCTGGTCAGCACCAGACTGTAAAAATGCTGTTCTTTTATGGCTGTCTCTATCATCTTAAGCCCGTTCATCTTAGGCATCTTGATGTCGGTCAGCACTATATCCGGCTGTTCCCTCCGAATGGTTTCCAGCCCCTCTGCCCCGTCCTTGGCCGTGCCCACAATGATGCAGCCCATATCCAGCCAGTTCAGGGCAAAAGTAAGCCCCTTTCTGATGATTTCCTCATCCTCCACAATCACTACTTTTAATAACATGACAGATTCCCCCATCTTTACGCCGGGAGTGTGCATCACTCCTCACATGGTACCCGGAGCGTCACCACTGTCCCCTCTTCCATTTTACTGTCAATCCCAACTCCATACCTGCTTCCATACACCAGGCGTATTCTCTTATGGACATTATAAATACCGATATGGTCTGTCTGGTTCTGCCCCTGTTCCAGATTGGCCCTCAGCTCCCCTAAGAGCTCAGGCCGTATTCCCACGCCGTTGTCCGCTATGATGACGGAAAGGACGCTGTTTTGTATTCTGGTCCGGATGCGAATCTCCAGACAGTCCCTGTCCTCTCCAAAACCGTACTTAATGGAATTCTCCACAATAGGCTGCAGGGTCATCCTTGGTATGGACGCACCCTTGCTGCCCTCCTCCAGGTCAATGCTGTATTTTAACCGGTCCCCGTACCGGTACAGCATAACCTGCAGATACCGGCTAATGAAATCCATCTCCTCCTTCACCGTCACCACATCCTTGCCGTTCTGGATGCTGTAGCGCAGCATCCTGGACAGGCTGACCAGCATTTTCTCCGCCTCCCCCGGCCCGAACTTTATCATATACCGGATGGATTCCAGGGTGTTGAAGAGAAAATGGGGGTTGAACTGGGACTCCAGAATCTGGACCGTTGCCAGCATATTTTCCTTTGCCAGCTCCTGATGCCTGGCCAGCAGATGGCGTATGCTTCCAATCATGGTGTTGAAGGAATGTCCGATGCGTTCAAACTCATCCCCGGAGGTGATTTCCAGGGACACATCCAAATCCCCCTTCTCCACCTGGTCCAGGGCGCCTATGAGGTCGTATATGATTTCCGTTTTCTTGTCCGCCACCTTGCCCGCGCTGCGGTAAATGGCCAGGGTCACTGCCAGTGCCAGGAACCCCACCAGCACCAGGGACATAAAGCACAGCTGTACAAAGGAAGTGCAGTCATATATGACCTGTACTGAGGCCTCCTTATCCAGCACGGACACGCTGTTGGTATAGTACCATCTGTTATCCAGGTGCACCAGGTTGCCGCCGTCCCGGAATTCCTCCACCAGCTTGCCCCGGTCATTCTGAAACCTGGACACTCCGTCTGTGAACAGCCGGTTGAACTTATTAATCAGCAGCACGGGCTGCTCCATGTTTCCCAGCCGTTCCTTAAAGGCATCGGCCTTCAGCACAAAACCGCTGTAGCCCTGAAGCCTGCCGTCCTTTACAACGGTCTGGAACATGAGCCACGCCGGAAGCGCCCTGCCGTCCACCACCGTGTTGTCGTAAATGAAGATACAGTCATTTTTACTGTCATTCCGGTCCGTTGTGTTCCAGGGCAGGTAATTGCCTATGTACTGTATGACGCTGGCCTGGCTGTTGGTGGAGAAAACCAGATTCCGTTCCTGGTCAAACAGGTAATAATCCCCCCTGTAGACCTGGCTGTTAAGGAACCGGTAAATGTCCGACACGGTCTCCGTCTTATAGGAGGGCTGTCCCTTAAAAAGCCCCACATCCAGGGTCCCGGCCACCTTCTTGTTCTCGTCCACATAGCTGTCAATAACGCCCTCAAACTCCCTGGAAAAATGGTCCTGCATGGTGCTGCTCTTGCGGATAATCTGCTGGGACCCCACTGCGGTAAACACCAGAAGAAGGACCACCAGCGATATAAAACAAGGTGCAAGCGCATGGAAAATCAAACTTTTCCGGATTTCGTCCCTGAAACATGTTTGTTTTCGCTTCTTCATACGCCTGCACCTTTTACCGTTAATTTTGTACAATACTGCACAGTTCAGTTTATCATATGACAGCTACATTGTCACGTCCTTATTGCCTGACACCTTGAAGAAGATGAGCAGGGATACCACGGTGGTAACTGTCAGTATGGTTGCCAGGGCAGCGGCGGTACCGTAGCTGGCCCGGATAACCTCATTGTAAATGGCCACTGACATTGTCCTTGTGTTGGCCGTATAGAGCATGACGGAAGAACTGAGTTCATTAATCAGCGTAATCCAGCTTAATATGGCGCCGGACGCAACGCCGGGAAGCATCATTTTCGCCGTCACCTTTACAAAGGACATGGAGGGCGAATCCCCCAGGCTGATGGCAGCCTCCTCCATGCTCGGGCTGATTTGATAGAGGATGGCGGAGCTGGAGCGCAGCGTATAGGCCTGTCTCCGGATGACCAGGGATATAACCATGATGATGGCAGAACCAGCCAGCATCATAGGAGGATGGTTAAATGCAATCAGCAGCGTGATACCAAGGACAGAACCCGGTACGATGTAAGGGAACATGGCGATGGTATCTATTGCGTTGGTGAGCCAGCTCTTGCGCCTCACTGCCAGGTAAGCAATGAGCATGCCCAGGACCACGATGATTACAATGGCTGCCAGGCAGTACAGATATGTATTCTTGATGGACTGGATGGCAGTGGAAAACACCTTGCGGTAGCTTTCCAGGGAAAAACCATCCACAAACACCTGCATCTTGGTAGCGCGGAAGGAGGTATACACAACCATGCACTGGGGTATGATGGAGGTGGCTGCCAGCAGATAGATAAACAGGTGGATGAAAAATCCCTTGATGCCATGGACTTCCTTGGGCTGGATGGGCCTCATGGAGCTCATGGTAAAGGACTTGGTGTTCACATACCATTTCTGCAGCAGGAACACTGTCGCAGTGACTACCACCATGATGGTTGCCATACATGCTGCAAAGTTGGCGGAGCCTCCTGTCTCTCCCACGAACTCGGAATATACCAGGGTAGGCATGACGCGGTATCCCTCGCCAATCAGGGCAGGCGTACCAAAGTCAGCCATACAGTTCATGAACACCAGCAGGGCTGCCGCTATCAGGGTCGGGGTTACCAGGGGCATGATGACGGTAAATACCTTTTTCAGTCCTCCGCATCCCAGGCTCTCCGCGGCTTCGGACAGGGCCACGTCTATCTTCTTAAGGGCCCCCGACACATACATATAGATAAACGGATACAGCTTAAGGGCAAACACCAGCAGCATTCCGCCAAAGCCGTAAATGGACGGCATATGGATACCCAGGCCCTTTAAGAACTGGGTCACGGTTCCGCTTCTACCCAGAAGCAGTATCCAGGAATAGGCGCCGATGAAGTTGGGGCTCATCATTGAAATGATGAACAGGATTTCCAGCACTCCTTTACCCTTAATCTTATAGAACGACATAAAGTAGGCCAGGGGTACCCCCAGTACAATGGCTACCACAGTCACGCTGAAGGTCAGCTTAAACGAGTTGAGCAGTGCGCTTTTATAGTATTTCTTTGAAAAGAACCTGGCATAGTTGTCAATGGTCCACACCCCTGTCTCCGTGTCCTTGAAACCGCTTAAGAAAAGGCTGATAAGCGGATAGAGAAGGAAGAGGGCAAACAGGGCAATGATGACCACTGTCACGATGGTCCAGAAGTCCCACCTGATTTTCTTATTCGTCATATCTCTTCACATCCTTTATCAGACTCTGTTCCATGTCCTCGGTGAACACGTTGATTTTATTGGGGTTCGGTCTAAGGCGTATCTTTTCTCCCACTCCGAAGATGCGGTCCACATGGCCCAAATCCTGGGAGTATTCAATGCTGGGCTGGTCATCCAGCACCATGCCGTCTTCAAAGCGCAGGAAGTAGTTGGTGTATTTGCCAAGGAAGGTCCTGCTGATGATTTCGCATTCCATGCCTTCCGGATTCAGGGAAAATTCCTCGGGACGGACAGACACCACCACCTTCTGCCCCTCTGCCACTGTATCCACCAGGTTGGGCATTTCCACATGGTACCCGTTTGCAAACACAACCGAAGGCACGCTTCCCTGTTTTTTTATGGTTCCGAAAAAGAGATTGGAATGGCCGATAAAGGTGGATACAAACGCATTGTAGGGCCTTGCATAGATGTCCTGGGGACTTCCAATCTGCTGGATAATGCCCAGCTTCATAACTGCAATCCTGTCTGAAATGGCAAGGGCTTCCTCCTGGTCATGGGTCACGTAAACCGTGGTAATACCCACCTGCTTCTGCACATCACGGATGGCGCTGCGCATCTCAATACGCAGTTTGGCATCCAGATTGGACAGCGGCTCATCCATAAGAAGCACCTGGGGATGGATAACAATGGCCCTTGCCAGGGCAACTCTCTGCTGCTGGCCGCCGGACAGACGCTCCGGCAGACGGTCCTGGTATTCATCAATTTTTACCACCTTCAGGATTTCATCCACCCGCTCCTTCATGTGGTCCTTTGGCACCTTGCGGATTTTCAGGCCATACTCCACATTCTGACGGACCGTCAGATGGGGAAAGATGGCATAGCTCTGGAACACCATGCCGATGTTCCTTTTCTGGGCCGGTATATCATTGATGACCTTGTCGTCAAACTGAATGGTTCCCCCTTCTATGCTGTTAAATCCGGCAATCATGCGCAGCAGGGTGGTTTTGCCGCATCCGGATGGTCCCAGCAGGGTAAAGAATTCACCATTTTTTATATAGGCGGACAGGTCCGGTATAATGGTCAGGTCCCCATATTTTTTCACTACATTGTCAATTCCAATTGAAACACTCATACGTTTCCCCTCAATTCCTCTAAAATGAAGGGGGCTGACATATTAAGCCACGCCCCCGATGTATGTACTGTTATGCAACACCTGATGTCCGGATTTGTTTACTCTGTAAACAGCTCCTTAAACGCATCCAGCCACTCAGACTTGTGTGCCGCGGTGTCTGTCTCGTCGTCCTGGATTACCTTAATCTGGTCCATGGGAACCATGGCGTCTCCTGCCTCCACATCCTTGCGGATGGTTCTTCTGTACTGGGTATTATTCATGAATTCCTGTACGTCCTTGCTGGTGAGCCAGTCCACAAACTTCTGGGCATTGGATTCATTGGGGCAGCCCTTGATGATGTATACGCCGTCGCCGCGGAAGATAACGCCTTCGCTCATATAAACGGTCTTGACCGGCGCGCCGGCGCCCACATACTGGGCAGAACCCTGCTCAAAGGTAAGTCCCACGGTGTATTCTCCGTCTGCAACGCCCTTATACACTGCGGAAGAACCGCCTAACAGCTTGCCGTCCAGCTGTGCACAGAACTGTTTTACATAGTCCCATCCATTGTCAGGATTGCCGCCGCCCATTGCGTAGAGCATGTTTACCAGATGCTCAAAGGAAGAGGAGGAGGCCGCAGGGTCTGCAAATGCAATCTTGCCCTTTAATTCAGGATTCAGCAGGTCCTCATATCCCTCAATCTTGATATCGCCAATCAGGTCCGTATTCACCATGATAACAGACGGAATGGTGTCAAAACGTGTCAGATTGCCCTCTGTGTTCTTATACTCATCATAGAACGCATCCTCGTTGGTTGTGACGTAATCCGCAAAGTATTCGCTCTTATTCTTCACGGTTCCAATGGTCCCTGACCAAAGGATGTCTGCCTGGGGGTTATCGGCTTCTGTCTGGATTCTCTTAAGCGCGTCGCCGGTGCCCATGGCCAGGCACTCAGCGTCAATCCCCGTGTCCTCCTCGAACATGGCCAGCATGGAATCAATCATGGACTCTGTAAGAGGGCTGTAGATAATCAGCTTCTCGTCGGCTGAACCAGAGCCTCCCTCTTCCTTCTTTGCCTCAGCAGACTCATCCTTCCCTGCCTCTGCACCTGCCTCTGCCTTGGGCGCCTGGGTGTCAGCGCCTTTCTCTGTTGCAGAACCTGAACCGCCTGAACAGCCTGCCAGGCTGACAGCCACTGCTGCTGCGCATAAAACCGGAATTATTCTTCTTTTTTTCATTACCTTTATCCTCCTTTAAACTTTGTTAATATGGTTTATGTTTGATATAAGAAATCAATAGGTTCCCGCTTCCTGTCCGCTTAAAAGCCTGAGGGCGGAGCTGGTGCCTATACGGTCGCATCCTTCCTCCAGGAACATTTCCAAATCCGCCCTGGTCTTCACGCCTCCCGCAGCCTTAATCTTCACGCCCTCGCCAATGTATTGCTTAAATAACCTGACATCCTCAATCCTGGCACCTGCTGTCCCGAATCCCGTGGAAGTCTTTATATAGTCGGCCCCACCGTCCGTTACGCATTTGCACAGTTCTCTTTTCTCATCCTCTGTCAGATAGCAGGTTTCGATGATTACCTTTACCACATGGTTCCCCGCTGCCTTTTTGACCGCCTCGATTTCACGTGTGACCCTGGCAAACCCGCCGTTTTTCACATCACCGATGTTTACCACCATGTCCACTTCCCCGGCTCCGTCCGCCAGGGCCTTCTGGGTTTCGTAAACCTTTGTCTCCGTGGTGTTGTATCCCAGCGGAAACCCGATGACCGTGCACACATTCAGCTTGTCCCCATAGGCTTCCGCCACCCGCTTTACATAGCTGGGAGGTATACAGACGGAAGCCGTATGGTTTTCAATGGCTTCCTCACAGAGTGTCCGTATTTCATCCCATGTTGAGACTGCCTTTAACAGCGTATGGTCCACATGGACCAGAATCTCTTCCCTTGTCATACCCATCCCCCTGTCTTTTCCGTGTTTGTTTGTAATCTCATTATATCCTCTCACTGCCGCCTAAACCATCCGTAATCCTGGCAAATTGTCCAATATTCTGAACTCATCCTGTGTTTTTGTATATATTGTAGATAATTCATAGTCTTGATTATCCATTGGATATTTTCTGATGGAATTTATTGTGAAATATGATAAGATATATACAGAACCTGATTTTATTACAGGCGGACGGCCGCCGGCAGACAGCCCTGTCCCGGTCCTCCGATGACAGAATAGGAGGCATCCATGTTCGGTAAAAAGAAAAAAGCAGAAGTGTTTATGACCAACAATCTGGAATTGTACGCCACCGTACAGCAGGCCCTGAAAGCCGGACAGATTCCTTATGAAGTAAAGGTTGTCAATACAGGCGCCCGGAGCAGGCGGACCGGCATGCTCATGGGCAGGCTGGGCGAACGGCTTGAGCTGGAAATCCAGTACTATATTTATACCCCCAGCGAATATGCTGAGAAGGCTAAGTACGTGATTGACGAGTATAGGAAAAAACAAAAAGGCTGAAACGTAATCAATCCGCCGATTACTGTTCCAGCCTTTTTATTTTTCAGCTGTACCTCCGCCTGTAGGAATTCTGAATATAATAATGCAGGAGGACCGGCCTTAACTGAAATGTTTCCAGAACCCTGCTCCGGTGTGGAAACGCCCAAAACCAAAATCCACGGTAAAGGCCAGCCATTCCCGGACCATGTAATGAGGCAACAGGATACCGGAGAAGGGGGCTGCAATCCCCGTCACATGCTCCCCGCCTGCGGCCCGGGCTGTCACCACGGCCCGGAACACATGGAAGTTGCTGGTTACAATGCCCACCCGTTTGTCTGTTCCACCTATGAGTTCATAGCTGTTCTTTATATTTTCCGCCGTTGTGGTGGAGTGTTCCTCCTTCACAAGCCGGTATGGGGCGATTCCCTCCGCCTCCATAAGACGGGCCATGCACTCTGCCTCAGTTATGGCCTCCCCAGGTCCCTGACCTCCGGAAAGCACTGCTTTGGCACCCGGGTTTTCCTCAAGATACCGGATGGCTGTCTCTGTCCTGGAGCGCAGGGCCGGACTGGGCTCCTCCCCATACACACCGGCTCCCAGCACAATCAGATAGTCTAACCCCGCTGTCCCCTTTGACATGACACCGGAAAAAACCAGCGCCTCCACTGCGCAAAAATACAGAACCGCCGCCAGAAACAAAGCGCCTGCAGCACGCCTGCTCCATCTGTGTCTGAACCAGGTCCGTCCCTGTCTCTTCATCCGCCAATCCAGAAAACCGGCTGCTGTGAGCAGAATTCCCACTGCCATCCAAATCCAAAACGCGGACAGGCGGAAACTCCTAAGGATTCCGCCCAGAATATAATAAACCATACAGAGACTTCCGGCAGCCATAAGGCATATGGATTTTATGTTGCGCTGCGTTCTTCCTTCTCTCTTCATTCATTCCTCCCCTGTTCAATATCACCTCTTTCGTACCACAAACCAGCGCTAAATACAATAGCTTTACGGAAATTGTAAGTTTTAACCGCCGCTTTACCTGTTCCGTATTATCATAAACCATGCCCCCATGCCAGAAGCAGCTCCACGTCCTCTGCGATTCCCCTGCAATCATCCGCTGTCTCCATGCCGTATTCCACTACCAGGTCAGCCTCAGGCGTATATTCCCTGGCCCATGTCAGAAAGCTGCGGACATCCAGGGTTCCGTCACTGATTCGCCTGTGGCTGTCGTGTATCCCGTCATTGTTATGAACATGGTATGCCAGAATCTGCCCCCGGAGGCGCTCCATGACACGGCGCAGGTTCCAGCCATTGGCATGGGCGTGGCCGATGTCTATGAGTACCGGGTAATGTTCCCCCTGGCACAGGGAAACAAATTCCTCCTCGTCCAGCAGCATGTTGTTCCGGTCCATGACCCCTGCATTCTCCACGGCCACCGGTATTCCAAAGCTGAAAAACAGCTCATCCACCCTGCGGTAATTCATGCAGGAATCCCGAAGCATCCTCTCCTTATCCCCAACCGCACAGTTATTGTGATGGAATACCATATAGCGGCTGTTCAGTTTCCTGCAATAATAAAGGGTCTGTTTCACCAGTTCCATAGTATCCCCATACTCCGGGGTTCCCTGGGGAGCTGAATGCTCCGCCTTGTAATAGGGACCGTGAAAGCTGATGGGAACGCGGCTCAGAACACCCATGCTTTCCTCCAGAAGAGGAGCAAATGTCTCCCGGTGGAACATGGGAAATACCTCCACCCCCACCCTTCCCTTCCACGTTTCCACATAGGGCAGAATTCTCTTAAACTCCTCTGCCTTATACATATTGGTACTGATGAGCAAAGCCATTGGTGTTCTCTCCCTTCTTCCCTGCGCCTTTTTGGACAATATATGGCTCTTTGGCAGCCCTGAGCTGTTCAGGATAGCCCAAAGATACCTGGGTCGCCCTGTCAAAGAGATGAATTCTGTCAAAATCAGGCCGGATGAAGACCATCTCCCCCGGAGCCGGGATATCCCCCTCGCTCACAGCAATGAACTCCATATTATCCACCTGCACATATACGCCGTACCGGTTGCCGTAATCCTCCACGTACCTTACAATTCCCTCCAGGGTGTTGTCCTGGTGCCTGCGCATCAAAGCCATGTGCTCCGGCCGGATTCCAAGAAACAGGCGGCCGGACTCATTGCGGGAGGCCAGTCCTGACCACATGTCCGGCAGCCATACAACCTGTCTTCCAATCACCAGCGTTCCCTTTGTATAGGATGCCTCCACAATATTCATGGAAGGGGAACCAATAAACCTGGCGGTAAATACATTGGCGGGGCGGTTGTATACATTGGACGGGGTATCCAGCATCTGCATTTTTCCTTCATGCATCAGGGCAATACGCTGCCCCACGGTCATGGCCTCAATCTGGTCATGGGTTACATAAATCATGGTCTGACGGTACATCTCATGGATTTTCACCAGTTCCTTCCTGGCCCTCAGCCTCAGCTGGGCATCCAGATTGGAAAGGGGCTCATCCAGCAGGAAATAATCCGAACGCTTTACCACTGCCCTGGCCAGGGCAACCCTCTGGCGCTGGCCGCCGGAAAGGTCCTTTGGCCTGCGCTCCTCCAGTCCCTTCAAATCCAGCATATCCAGAACCTCCGAAAGCCTGGTCTTTATCTCCTGCGGATTCATCCTGTGGGCCTTTAAGCCGTAAATAATGTTATCCTTCACCGTCATGTGAGGAAACAGGGCGTAGTTCTGGAATACCATGGACACATTCCGCTCCCCGCAGGGCACATGGTTTACCAGGCGGCCGTCCATATACAGGTTTCCTCCGCTGAGCTTCTCCAGGCCCGCAATCATCCGCAGGGTGGTGGACTTGCCGCAGCCGGATGGTCCTAACAGTATCAGGCGCTCTCCTTCCCTGATTTCCATATTTAAATCCTTCACGATTACATTTTTATCATACGCCTTAACCACATGGTCGAATACTATGTTTTTCATTTCTTTCTCCTTATTTGATGCCCTTAACCTTTGATGCCCGACATGGCAAAGGTATTGATGATATACCGCTGGAACAGGATGTACAGACCCAGAGGTATAATCATGGTCATGACAGAAACAGCCATAGCTATGGTAAACTCCGTCCCTCCCTCTGCGCTTATATACATCTGCAGGGCCAGGGACAGGGTATAATTCTCCTTGCTTTTCAGTATGAGAACCGGCCACACATATTCATTCCAGGAATTGATGAAGAAAATAATTCCCGTGGAAATGATGGAAGGCCGTACCAATGGGATGATGATATCCCTCATGATTTTCAGATTCTTCACATTTTCCATCCTGGCCGCCTCAATAAGCGCCCTGGGGATTCCCCGCATGGACTGGCGCAAAAGGAAGATTCCCAGCACATCCGCCAGCTGGGGCAGGGCCACGCCCCATATCTTATCACTGAGACCCATTCCGGA
This sequence comes from Clostridium sp. 1001271st1 H5, assembly GCF_005845215.1. Classification (GTDB taxonomy): domain Bacteria; phylum Bacillota; class Clostridia; order Lachnospirales; family Lachnospiraceae; genus Enterocloster. Next base: position 362,316 of record NZ_SPHO01000003.1, on the reverse strand, counting down.
AATCATCAGATAGTTAGGAATCATGGTAACGGTAAAAGGAATAAACATGGTGGCCAGCATGATGAAGTACAGGATTCCCTTGCCCTTAAAATCAAAATACACAAAGGAATAGGCTGCAAACAGGCTGGTGACGGTCTTAAAAACAGTTACAGTGGCAGCAATCAAAAAGGTGTTCATTGTTATCCTTAAAAAAGGCAGCCTGCTGAATACATGGATGTAATTCTGCACCGTGGGCCTGGCCGGAATAATCTGGAACACTGTATTAAAGGCGTCCTGCATGGTCTTAAAGGAGTTGGACACGGCAAATACAATGGGCATCAGGAGAAGGAACACGGCGCACAGGAGAAGCAGGTGCCACCCTGGCTGCATTTCTTTAATTTTCATAATATACCCCCTTTTCCACAAACCGGAATTCCAGAAGCAGCAGTGCGATGAACAGCACCATGGTAATCACCGACACGGCTGACGAGGTGCCGGTGCGGTACAGGGTAAACGCCTCATGGTAGGACATGTATATCAGGTTGGAGCTGGCGTAGTTGGGACCGCCCTGGGTCACTACCTTGATGGGAGTGAACACATACTGAAGTCCCTGTACGATGGTGGTGATAAACACGTAGATTCCGGTGGCCGAGCTCATGGGAACCACCATGTCCCGGAATATTTTCCACAGAGGAATATTGTCCAGCCTGGCCGCCTCAATGACCTCTGAGGATACCCCCGACACACCGGCCAGGATGATAATAAAATTATAGCCGAATACCTTCCAGGAGGTGATTACGCTCAGCACCGCAATGACCCACCCCTCTGTCTTTGACCAGAAGGGAAGGGACAGGCCAACGTATTTGAGCACCAGGGCCGCCGGGCAGGAAATCGGATTCAGAATCCAGATATACAGAATGGACCCCACCACCAGAGATATGACGCTGGGCAGGAAAAACACTGCCTTATAAAAGCCCTGTCCCTTCCTAATCACCGCCGACAGGATAAAGGAAAGAATGTAGGGCAGAACAAAATTCAATACCAGCAGCACAAGGATATAGACAACCGTATTGCCTGCAATCTTCCAGGAATTCGGGTCCTTAAAAATAGCCGTATAGTTGGCCAGCCCCACAAACTTCTTCACCGGCTTCACCATATTCCACTCAAAAAAGCTGAGATAGATTGTATAAAACAATGGATAAAACATGAATACTGCAAACACTGCCAGGGATGGCACAAGGAAGAGGTATCCCAGTAATGTCTGCTTTTTTTCTTCCTGATTCAATCTGCTTTTACCTCCATAAAGAGACAGGTACCCCCATATGTATTCCGGGGATACCCGCTCCGATTTATTGTAAATGGCTGTATGCCGGCCCGTTACTGTACTGCCAGCAGCTGGTTGATGGCATCCTGTGCTGCCTTCATGCCCTGCTCTGCCGTCACCTGTCCGCCCAGAATCTGGTCCCTCATATCAAGGAGCATCTGCTCTGCCTGAAGGCCTGCATCTCCCGGAAACGCGGTCCAGGGTACCACTCCGTCCATCTGTTCAATGGCTGCGTTCATCATCTTGTTTTCAGCCAGAAATGTCTTAAGTCCGTTCTCAGCCTCAGCCACATCCTTTCTGGGCGGCACATAGCCGGTCCCCTCTGTCCAGGCTGCCATAGACTCCACGCTGTAGAGGAACTTTTCAAATTCCCACGCTGCCTTGACCTGGTCGTCGCCCTGGGCCGTGATGGCCAGGAAGCATCCGCCTGCCGGAACCATGCGCTCCCTGTCATTCCACAGAGGGGACTTTACGGTTGCAACGTCAAACTGCGCGCCCTTCTGCACGGAAGCCCTTCTGGCGATGGTGGTGTAGAGCATGGCGCAGTTGCCGTCAATAAAGCTCTGGCATCCCTCCTCCCAGGAGATATGTAAGGCTGTCTGGTCCTTCACCATGTCAGCCATCAGCTGCATGGCCGCAATTGCGTCCTCCGTGGCAAAGGCAGCCTCCTTTTTGCCCTCTGCATTGGCAATCAGCATCTTTGCGCCGCTGCTCTCAATCAGTCCCTGCTGCGCCCAGAAATCCGCAGGCTCCTGCATATAAAAGCCGTACTTTCCGGTCTTTTCCTTAATGGTCTTTGCAAACTCCCTGACCTCCTGCCAGGTAGCCGGGCCTTCTTCCGGAAGTCCTGCCTCCCTTAAAATATCCTTATTGATATAAAGCACCGGATTGCTTAAGGAATAAGGAATGCCCACCTGTGAGCCTTCGCTGTTTACGGCCAGCCCCAGTACATTGGGAAGGAATTTGTCCTTTAGGAAACCGGCATCCTCCTTATCGAACCTGTCGATGGCATCCTGAGGGGACACATAGGAAAAGTTATTGGAAAAGTAATCCAGAAACGCCCAGCCAATCTGCACCAGCGCCGGGGAACGGCCCGCGGCAGCCTCTGCCTGAAGGTTCTGCATCAGCCCCTTATACATGTCCGGATTGTACTTTGCCACTACCTGGATATGGTCGTTGCTTTCGTTAAACTGCTTAACCAGCTCGTCTACCACCAATCCTCCCTGGGTTTCTGCATTGCAGTGCCAGTATTCGATAACTGTCTTTCCATCGGATGAGCTGTTTCCATCCGCACCGGTTCCTGTTCCGTTCCCGGCCTGGTTTCCCGCCTCTGCTCCGGCCTGTGCCGGGGATGAGCCTGCGGCGTCCTGGGTGCTGCTTCCCGTTGCGGCTGCGCCGCAGCCGGATAACACAGCCATTGCAGCTGCCAGGACCAGTGCTGTCATTGATTTCACACTTCTTTTCATTTCTCCGTTTCCTCCTAATCATTCCGTGGTATGTCCTTAATCTTAAAGATTGAATGTAAATTCCGGAAGATGAATTCTGTAAAATCTTTGCAAGGATTTGGAAAACAGCTGGAAGCAACATAAATGCACAAATCAAAAGAGGGCTGCGTCACCATCCAAATCAGGTGCCGCAGCCCTCTTACTCTATTCATTGCATCAGTCCTCAGCCCAGCCTGTGTATAAACAGCCCGCTCCGAAGCTTTGGCTCAAACCAGGTGGACTTGGGAGGCATGAGAAGACCTGCGTCAGCCACTGATAACAGTTCTTCTATGGAAGTGGGATACATGGAAAAGGCCACTTCCATGTCCTCATGCACCCTGCGTTCCAATTCCTTAAGCCCTCTGATTCCTCCGATAAAATCAACCCGCTTATCAACCCTGGGGTCCCCGATTCCCAGAACCGGTCCCAGAAGCTGGTCCTGAAGGATGGACACATCCAGTCCCTTCACCGGGTCGCTGCTCTCAAACTCAGGCTTTATCCTGAGGCTGTGCCATGTATCCCCAAGGAACATGCCGAACGTGCCTTTTTCACTTGGCCCGGACGCAGCCTCCCCGGATTCTTTGCATTCAGTAAGCTCAAAGCGCTCTGAGACAGCAGCCAGGAACGCATCCTGACCCAGACCGTTTAAATCCTTCACTACCCGGTTGTAGGGCAGAATCTTCAGCTCCTCGTCAGGAAACAATACGGACAGGAAGTAGTTGAAGGGTTCCCTTCCCGTATAATCCGGATTCTCTTCCCTCCGCTTAAGCCCCACCTTTACAGCCGACGCAGCCCTGTGGTGGCCGTCTGCAATGTAGGTGGCCGGTATTGCCGCAAATGCATCCTCCACAGCCTGCACCAGGTTCCTGGCGCCAATCATCCACACCCTGTGGCGGATTCCGTCCTCTGACACGAAGTCATACAGAGGCGCATCCTCCTTCACCCGGGCCACCAGGTCCTTCAGTTCCTGGTTCTGCCTGTAAGCCAGGAAAATGGGGCCTGTGTGGGCGTTGGTGGTATCCACATGGCGGATGCGGTCCAGTTCCTTATCCTCCCTGGTATTCTCATGTTTCTTCACCACACCGCCCACATAATCATCAATGGAGCAGCAGGCCACAATGCCGGTCTGGCTCCTGCCCTCCATGGTGAGTTCATAGAGATAGTAATTTTCCTCAGGATCCGTCACATAGACCCCTTCCTCAATCTGACAGTCCAGCAGTTCCCTGGCCTTGTCATAGACGCGGCTGTCATAGGTGTCCACATCATCCGCAAACTGAGTCTCGGCCCGGTCAATGTTCAGGAAGGAAAGGGGATTTCCCTTCACGGCCTCACAGGCCTCCTTCCGGTTATACACGTCATAAGGCAGGGCCGCTACCCTGGCAGCCTTATCCGCCGACGGCCTGATACAAATAAATGGTTTTACAACTGCCATCTTTTCTCTCCTGTCTGAAATCCGTTTGTCACAACCCATGCCCGTTCATGTCCGGACCGCGGTTATTTCACCACACGCACCCTGAGCACGCCTTTGATGGTGTTCAGTTTCTGGATGGTGGAATCCTCTGCCTTGTGTTCCAAATCCAGAAGTGTGTACGCATACTTATCCCGGCTCTTATTGGTCATGTCGGAAATGTTCATGCCCTGTTCCGCCAGGATTGCCGTAATCTGTCCAATCATATTGGGAATATTCATATGAAGCACAGCCACCCGGCATTCTGCCTGGCACATGCCCATGTCACAGGAGGGAAAGTTGACGGAGTTCTTGATGTTACCGTTTTCCAGGTAATCGGTCAGCTCCTTCACCGCCATAATGGCGCAGTTGTCCTCAGACTCCTTTGTGGAAGCGCCCAGATGGGGAAGCAGGATGACCCTTTCCATGTTGGCAACCTTTGGATTGGGGAAATCGCTGACATAATAGCGCACCTTACCTGCATCCAGGGCAGCCGCCATATCGTCGTCATTGACCAGGGTATCCCTGGAGAAGTTTAGGATTACAACCCCATCCTTCATGATAGCCAGTTTTTCCTTGTTAATCATTCCCCTGGTGGAATCCATAAGGGGCACATGGATAGTGATATAATCGCATTCCTGGAAAATGATGTCCGCATTGGTAATATGCTTTACATTTCTGGACAGTCTCCAGGCTGCATTAATCGAAATATACGGGTCATATCCGTATACCTCCATTCCCAGATGGGTGGCTGCATTGGCAACCTCTGCGCCGATGGCTCCCAGGCCGATGACGCCCAGCTTCTTGCCCTTAATCTCACAGCCCGCAAATGCCTTCTTGCTCTTCTCTGTATCCTTGGTGATGTTGTCATCCTCCGCATTGGCCTTGCACCACTCGATGCCGCCCACAATGTCACGGGATGCCATGAGCATACCTGCAATCACCAGCTCCTTTACGCCGTTGGCATTGGCTCCCGGTGTATTGAATACAACGATACCCTTCTGCGCGCAGGTATCCAGCGGAATATTGTTGACACCGGCGCCCGCGCGGCCCACTGCCAGCAGGTTTTCCGGAAGCTCCGTATCATGCATGGAAGCGCTGCGCACCAGAACAGCGTCAGCCTCCGCCATGTTGTCTGTCATCTCGTAGCCGGCCGGAAACAACTCCGTGCCGCACTTTGCAATCGGGTTCAAGCAATGAATTTTTTTCATAATCAACCAACTCTCCTCTATTTTCCCAAGACTTTTATTTCCTGTGCTTCTTCTCGAAGTCAGCCATGAATTCCACCAGCTTCTCCACGCCCTCCGCAGGCATTGCATTATAGATGCTGGCGCGCATGCCGCCCACGGTCCTGTGTCCCTTCAGATTTTCAAAGCCTGCTGCCTTTGACTCCTTCACGAACAGGGCATCCAGTTCCTCATCTCCTGTCACGAAGGGCACGTTCATCAGGGAACGGTCCTTCTTAACCACAGTCCCCTTAAACAACCGGCTTTCATCCAGGAAATCATAGAGGATTTTAGCTTTCTTTTCGTTGTATTCCTTCATGGCTTCAAGGCCGCCTCTGGCCTTCAGCCACTTGAATACCTTTCCGCACATATAAATACCGTATGTAGGCGGTGTATTGTACAGTGACTCCGCGTCCGCATGGGTCTTGTAGCGGAGCATGGTGGGGGTTTGGGGCAGCACATCCTCTGTCACCAGGTCCTCCCTCACAATCACGATAACGGTTCCCGCCGGTCCCACATTCTTCTGGGCGCCTGCGAAAATCAGGCCGTATTTTGTCACATCCACAGGCTCGGACAAGAAACATGAGGACTGGTCAGCCACCAGAAGCTTTCCCTTTGTGTTGGGAAGATTCCAGTACTTGGTGCCGTAAATAGTGTTGTTCTCACAGATATACACGTAGTCTGCATCCTCGGATACAGGCAGGTCGGAGCAGTCCGGAATATAGCTGAAGGTCTTGTCAGCACTGGATGCAATGGCATTGGCCTTTCCGTAAATGCCGCCCTCCTGGTAAGCCTTCTTAGCCCACTGTCCGGTAAGGATGTAATCCGCCACCTTATTCTTCATCAGGTTCATGGGCACCATGGCAAACTGCTGGGATGCGCCTCCCTGAAGGAACAGCACCTTATAATTATCCGGAATATGTAAAAGAACCCGCAGGTCTGATTCAGCTTCCTTTATGATGGTGTCATAGGCCTTTGACCGGTGACTCATCTCCATCACTGACATTCCTGTTCCCCTGTAATCCAGCATTTCTGCTGCGGCTTCCTTCAGAACGTCCTCCGGCAAAACAGCCGGTCCTGCTGAAAAATTGTAAACTCTGCTCATCTCGCTCTCCTCCTTAAATGGTTGTACTTGCTGCACATATCCTCTTTAATATATATACACAGAGGACTCCTCCATATGCGGAACCAGGCACAATATCACGCCATACCGCATACAGAGAAGTCACCTGACTGTATACTACATCGTATATCTGTCCCACCTGTCCAGGCACTTTATCAAGCTAATCTGATAACGCAGCCAAGATATTAAAGACTACTATACACTGTTTTTAATTAATTTTCAAGTCCGTATCGTCAAAAGCATCTGCAATCGGCGCACCCGGCGATACCATGGGGAATACCTTATCATCGCAGCTAATCTGACAGTCAATGACCACAGGTATGTTTAACGAGATAGCCTCCCTGAGCACAGGCTCCAGCTCCTCCTTCTGGGTCACGCGGTAAGCCCTGGCTCCCATGGCCTCTGCTATCTTCACAAAGTCCACTGAGTCATTCAGTATGGTCTGGGAATAGCGCTTGCCGTAAAACAGGGTCTGCCACTGGCGTACCATGCCCAGCACATGATTGTTTACAATGACCTCCACCACCGGGATATTGTACCGGGTGGCCGTTGCAATTTCATTCATGTTCATGCGGAAACACCCGTCTCCGGCAATATTGATAACCGTCTTGTCCCTGCATCCCATCTTTGCGCCGATGGCAGCGCCCAGGCCGTATCCCATGGTTCCCAGTCCTCCCGAAGTGAGGAGGGTGCGGGGCTGGCGGTACTGGTAGTACTGGGCCGCCCACATCTGATGCTGTCCCACCTCGGTGACAATGACTGCGTCCCCTCCGGTCACCTCATTGATGGTCTGTACAATGAACGGTCCTGTGAGCACATTCTTATCATAGCGCAGGGGATACATATCCTTCATTCGCTCAATGTGGGCAATCCACTCGTCGTGGTTCACCGGGTCCAGCCTGGCGTTGAGCTTGCGCAGGATAACCTTTACGTCGCCGATGATACTGGCGTCCACCTTAATATTCTTGTTAATCTCAGCCGGGTCAATATCCAGCTGGAGAATCTTTGCATTCTTTGCAAACTTGGAGGCATTGCCGGTCACACGGTCGCTGAACCTGGCACCCACCACAATCAGCAGGTCGGCCTCGGTTATGCCGAAGTTGGAGGTCTTGGTGCCGTGCATGCCCACCATGCCTGTGTACAGCTCATCGGCCCCGTCAAAAGCACCCTTTCCCATAAGGCTGTCTGCCACCGGCGCCTGAATCTTATGGGCAAATGCCCTCAGTTCGTCGGATGCATTGGACAGCACAGCGCCGCCGCCGACAAAGATAAAGGGCTTTGCTGCCTTTCGTATCATCTCCACAGCCCGGTCCATATCCTGCTCTGTGATGGTGTCGCTCTGACGCACGATTTCCTCCGGTACCTGCTTCTCATACTCACAGAGCGCAGCTGTCACATCCTTGGTGATATCCACCAGCACAGGACCCGGACGTCCTGTCTGGGCTATGGTAAAGGCCCTGCGGATTACCTTTGCCAGACGGTTCACATCCTTGACAATGAAATTATACTTTGTAATGGGCATGGTCACGCCCGTAATATCGATTTCCTGGAAACTGTCCTTGCCCAGCAGGCTGTTGGTCACGTTACAGGTAATGGCCACCACGGGCACGGAATCCATATAAGCGGTAGCGATACCTGTCACCAGGTTGGTCGCGCCGGGACCGGATGTGGCCAGGCACACGCCCACCTTGCCGGTGGCCCTTGCGTAGCCGTCAGCTGCATGGGAAGCCCCCTGCTCATGGGATGTCAGGATGTGGGTGATTTCATCCTGGTGCTGGTACAATGCATCATATATATTCAGGATAGCGCCGCCCGGATAACCGAAAACGGTGTCCACACCCTGTTCCTTCAAACATTCAACTACAATCTCTGCCCCCGTCAATTTGCTCATATATACTGCACTCCTTTTCTTCATGTTATTTCATGATGCGCGGCCCTGCCGGCACTGCCGGACAGCCCGGTACCACTGGCCGCGAAACCTATTTTACCTGCAGCACAGCTCCCTTGTCAGCGGAAGTAACCAGGGAAGCATATCTTGCCAGGTAGCCGGTGGTAACCTGCGGTGTGCGCGGCTGCCACCTGGCCTTCCTGGCTGCCATCTCCTGGTCGGATACCAGCACGTCCAGCTTATGATTGTCTATATCAATGGAGATGATATCCCCTTCTTCCACCAGGGCAATGGGTCCGCCCACCGCTGCCTCAGGTGAGGCGTGGCCGATGGAAGCGCCTCTGGAAGCGCCGGAGAAACGTCCGTCCGTAATCAGGGCAACCGAGGAACCCAGTCCCATACCTGCAATGGCTGAGGTTGGATTTAACATCTCCCTCATGCCCGGGCCTCCCTTAGGCCCTTCGTAGCGGATGACCACCACATCCCCTGCCACAATCCTGCCGCCCTTAATGGCGTCAATGGCGTCCTCCTCGCAGTCAAATACCCTGGCGGGTCCCTCATGCTTCAGCATCTCAGGCGCAACCGCAGAGCGTTTCACCACTGCGGAGTCCGGGGCCAGATTGCCCTTTAAGATGGCAATGCCGCCGGTCTGGCTGTATGGATTCTCCGCCGGACGGATGACCTCCGGGTTCTTGTTGACGCAGTCCTTTATATTCTCTCCCACGGTTCTTCCCGTGACAGTCATGCAGTCCAGGTTCAGAAGTCCCTTCTTGCTGATTTCCTTCATTACCGCATATATTCCCCCCGCCTCGTTTAAATCCTCTATGTAGGTGGGTCCTGCCGGCGCCAGATGGCACAGGTTGGGGGTTCTCGCGCTGATTTCATTGGCAATATCCACATTCAGCTCCACGCCTGCCTCATGGGCAATGGCCGGAAGATGAAGCATGCTGTTGGTGGAGCATCCCAATGCCATATCCATGGTCAGGGCATTCATAAATGCTTCCTTTGTCATGATATCCCTGGGGCGTATGTTTTTCTCATACATCTCCATCACCTTCATGCCTGCATGTTTAGCCAGCTTGATGCGCTCGGAATAAACAGCGGGAATCGTGCCATTTCCCTTAAGTCCCATGCCCAGGACCTCGGTGAGACAATTCATGCTGTTGGCCGTATACATACCGGAACAGGAACCGCAGGTAGGACATGCCTTTGCCTCAAACTCCTTCACGTCCTCCTCTGACATATTGCCAGCCGCATAGGCGCCCACTGCCTCAAACATACTGGAAAGACTGGTCTTGTGCCCCTTCACATGGCCGGCCAGCATGGGACCGCCGCTTACAAACACGGTCGGCACATTAATCCTGGCCGCAGCCATCAGCAGCCCAGGAACATTTTTATCACAGTTCGGAACCATGACCAGGGCGTCAAACTGATGGGCCAGGGCCATGCACTCCGTTGAATCCGCAATCAAATCCCTGGTTACAAGGGAATACTTCATACCAATGTGTCCCATGGCAATACCGTCGCAGACAGCAATGGCCGGAAACACCACCGGAGTACCGCCGGCCATGGCAACGCCCAGCTTCACTGCATCCACAATCTTATCCAGGTTCATGTGCCCCGGAACTATCTCATTATAGGAACTAACTATACCCACCAGAGGCTTCCTCATCTCTTCCTCTGTCATACCAAGCGCATTAAACAGGGACCTGTGGGGCGCCTGCTGCATACCTGTCTTAACTGCATCACTTTTCATGTCCTATCCCCTTTCATCTAAATCCAAATTATCCAATCTGTTCCGCAATCAAATCACCCATTTTACAGGTTCCCACCTTGGTGCATCCCTCCGACATGATGTCGCCGGTGCGGTATCCCTGGGTCAGCACTGCCTGCACTGCCTTCTCAACCGCATCCGCCTCACGGTCCAAATCAAAGGAATAGCGGAGCAGCATGGCGGCTGAAAGAATGGTGGCAATGGGATTTGCCATATCCTTGCCCGCAATATCAGGCGCAGAGCCATGGCTTGGCTCATAGAGGCCGAATTTGCTCTCATTCATGCTGGCGGAGGACAGCATTCCGATGGAGCCTGTAATCATGCTGGCCTCATCTGAAAGGATGTCCCCAAACATGTTCTCCGTGAGAATCACATCAAACTGTCCGGGATTCATAACCAGCTGCATGGCGCAGTTATCCACCAGCATATGCGACAGCTCCACCTCCGGATAATCCCCGGCCACTTCCTCCACTACCTTCCTCCATAACCTGGAAGAATCAAGGACATTCGCCTTATCCACGCTGGTCACCTTCTTCCTGCGCTTCATGGCTATGTCAAAGGCCTTAATGGCAATCCTTCTGATTTCATTTTCATTATATGTAAGGGTATCCACGGCTGTCATGACGCCGTCCACTTCCCTGGTATACCTGTCCCCAAAGTAAAGGCCGCCCGTAAGCTCCCTCATGATGACCATATCAAAGCCATCCCCTATAATCTCCTTCTTCAGGGGGCATGCCTGCGCCAGCTCCTTATAGAGATACGCCGGCCTGATATTGGCAAACAGCCCCAGCCCCTTGCGGATAGCCAGAAGCCCTGCCTCCGGCCTGAGATTAGGCGCCACATCATACCACCGAGAGTTGCCCACATCTCCGCCAACCGCTCCCAGAAGCACTGCATCGCTCTTCCCGGCTGTCTCCAGTGCCTCCTCTGTCAGCGGAACCCCATAGGCGTCAATGGAGCATCCCCCCATCAGAATTTCCGTATAGCCGAACGAATGGCCGTACACCTTTCCCACCCGGTCCAGCACCTTCCTGGCCTCTCTCACAATCTCCGGTCCAATCCCATCACCTGGAATCACAGTCACATTATAATCCATGTTGCATATCTCCCCTATCTTCTATTCTTTATGGTTATATCTACCCATAGTAATATAATTTCTTTCAATCATATATCATTTGAAAAGGTATTTCAACCTTTCCAGCGGAATTTCGCCATAGTGGAATATACAAGTTTGGAATTATTATCATAAACAAAAGTTATGGGGCAACGGTTCCCCCTGCCCTTACACCTCCCGAATCAGACAATACTGTTTCAGCTCAAAGTGCTTCTCCAATACTCCGAAAACCTTAAACCCAAAGTGTTCATACAGCGGCACATTATCCGGATTATGAGTCTCCAGGGATATCATAAGCTTGTGCTGGTCAGCATACCGGATGACCTCATCCAGCAGCAGGGCGGCCAGGCCGTGGTGCTGCATATCCGGCCGGACAGCCAGATAGATAATGTGAATCCGTTCCGTCCGGTGGAGCTGGGCCGTCCATCTGGAGTTGAGATAATCCTTGCCCAGCATGAATTTCCACAGGGTCTTAAGGCTGGGGTCCTCCTTAATCAGGAACTCATCGGTCCGCAGGGAAGCCCATGCCTCTGCCAGGTAATAGGTCAGAGGGTTATAGGGCTCTGATTCATCGGAAACAACCAGCAGGGAATTCATCTCAGGGCTGTCCGAGTATATCTCGCAGGTTTCGTAGAATTCTGTCAGGTCACAGGCAAACAGCTCCGGCAGAAGCCGTCTGCGTATCTCCTCATCCGGAATCAGTTTACAGTATAATGGGTCGTGTTCAAAACACCCGGTCAGAAGTTCCTCCAATCTGGGCAAATCCTCCTCCTTGACCCGGTATAATTGTGGGCTTTCCATCTCTCAGTTACTCCTCCTGTATTTTAATCTCATTTGTATATAACTTTCCTGCCGCGTATTATGCCCCGGCTCCGCGCCCAGCCGTAATAAGACCTGCATCCGCCAGCTGTGCCGCCTGCCCTATGGCCTCCAGAAGCTTATAGGCGGATGCAGTCATGTACCGTATGTCATCCTCATAACAGCCAAGCTGGTCCTGCCGCGCCCTGACAAGGGCTGCGTATTCTTCCTGTGTATCCGTCTTTCCATGCAGCGCCTTGGCCTTCAGGCTCTCAACCAGGCCAAACAGGTTCTGGTGATGGACAATCCTTCCCGTCCCCCATTTCAGACGGCCCGGAGGCTGGTTCAGGACGTATTCCGTAAAATAGGTATAGACTTCCTCATCAAACAGAAATGCATAACGGTTGTTGTCTATGGTATACACAGCCTCCAGTGCGCCGCTCAAATCATGATTTTCAAGGCAGGCAATGGCCCTGTCCATGGCCCTTACATTTTCCTGGACAGCCTGCTGCGGAAAGAGCACGTCATCGTGCCAGCTCAGCCGCACAAAGTAATCCTGTTCCTTTTTAAAGATGCGAAGAAGCGCCCGGTTCAGGGGCGCGCACCCGGCTGCCAGTTTCAGGGCTGCTGCTTCCTCTCCCCGGTCCAGCAGACAGCCGTATGCGCGGTTGATTTCCCGTATTCTTCCATACAGCGCATTTCCTGCGGCCGACGCCTGCTCCAGCGCGGAAAACAGCCCGGGCCGGTCTGCTTCTGACCCAGGGCAGGCATTGCTGTCAACGCTGCGCCCGGCCCCCTCAAACAGCCCTGAGAAATTCATAGGCACCGCGGCTGTCCTGTCAAAAGCAAGGACAAGACCGGCATACATCTCATGATGGAACCGGTACACCGGTTCCTGATAAAAATTCTCATTGTCGTACTGGGAATGGTAATGCGTCTCCATGAATTCCCCTGAGCTGAAATCGTTGACCATGGAGGGTATCCCGCCAATGGCCATGGAGAAATCATCGGACCAGGTCTGTATGGGACTCAGCACTTCCACTCCTCCGGGGTATGGCTGGCAGGTCAGGGAACCTGCCGTTCCATCCTGTGCTTTTGTGCTCCCATTTATTCCCATACGCTTTAAAAAGTCCTCCAGAAAATCCGCATATTCATACACGCACCGCACAGCATCCTTCCTGCCATGGGCATGGGCCGGCAGTTCAAAGTTCAGGTCCGCAATAACCTTTCCCGCCCAGTCGGGCCTGGCTGTAAATACCTGCTCATAGGCGCCGGTGGACCAGTCGTATTTGGAATTCACCACGCCCCATTCCTCTGCCGCCATAGCGCAGAATATAAGGGTCTTCCTGGGCTTATAGCCTGATTGCAGCACGGCCCTGGCTATGCCCAGCATCATGGCCACCGCAGCGTTGTCGTCCTGAAATCCGCTGAAATAGGAGTCGTAATGGGCTGTCAGAAGAATCATTCCCTCCTCCGGCCCGGGTATGGTTCCTATAATGTTATACGTCTCCTGGTCCCTCAGCACCGTAGATGAGGCGTCCAGGCGCACCTGCACCTGGTTTTCCCTTCCCATGGCCGCCTTCAGCACAGCAGCGTCCGCACGGGACATGGAAAAGGCGGGCGCATCTGCAGGCCCCGCTATGTCCTGGGCGTTAAGGGCTGTGTCGTGTATCTCCCCATATCCCTGTTCCTGGACCGCAATCAGGGCGGCAGCCCCCTTCAGCCGGGCCTGGTACACGGGATAATTAATCCACCACTCATCCCTCTGGTTGATATCAATGAGAACCAGCTTTCCTGCCGCATCCACATTCCTGTAATCCGCCGCAGTACCCTTTCCCAGGTATACCAGGCTGAATTCCCGGAATCCGCCGGTATGGAAATCCGTCTGGTAAGCCCCTAACTGGAACTCATAGTCCCTGCCCTCACGGTCCGTAAACTGCATCACCGCCTTCTCAAACTCCCAGCTGTCCACAGTTATCCTGTCCTTGTGTACATCCGCAAGTCCCAGGGACTTCATCTCCCGGACCAGCATCTCCCCTGTCTCAAACTCTGCCCCGGACCCGGCGGTTCTGTATCCCAGCACCGGATTGGTCCGGTACTGCTCCATCCGCTTGGCCAGGCAGTAGGAGTACCCGGTGTCTGTCTCCCTGCGTATACGCTCTCTCCATTCTTCCTCATTCACCACGCATCACCTCAATCACCTCAAAAATAGCTGTAGGAGTACATTCCTATACTCCTACAGCGCCATATCTTCCATGTTCAGTTGTTTTACTGGTTAATCTTTGCCCCGTCTTCCCCTACCAGATAGGCATCCGGCGTCAGACAGTTGGTCAGCATCTCTCCGTTGTCAGCACAGTAGTACTCCTTACCGTCCCACTGTACCCATCCGGTCGCCATGTAGCCCTCAGCGTCAAAGAAATACCACTTATCGCCTATCTGCTGCCAGCTGCTGACCGGATAGCTGCCGTCTGCATTGCGGTACCACCATCTTCCGTTCTCAACGGCCTGTACCCATTCCCCGTTTCCTCCCGTGGGATTCTCCCTGAATTGAGCCGCCTTTTCCTCCGGTATGTAGGTGCTGGGAGATTCCGTCCAGTTTCCCTTTTCCTTGCTGTCAAATTTGCTGACAGGCCGCACCCTGACTGTGTAGGCTGTATTGCCCTTCTGCAGGCGCTCACGGCAGTTGCACGTATTTGTGTTCACCGTCATGACAGCTCCCACCGCCTTGTCGTCCCTGTACACGCGTACCTCATAGCTTCCCGCTGCCGGTATGGCATCCCAGGCGGCTATTCCCTCCTCTGTAAGGACCACATTGGCCAAATCATGAAGGGAGGTGTTCAGGGCCTGGAGCTCCACCTCCATCAGCAGGGTGGTGCTGGAATCCTCCCGCTTGGAGTTTTTAAACTCAGCTCCGCCCTTTATGGTCACCTTATCCTTTGGAAGGGACTGGAAATAATAATCATCGTTGGCTGTCAGGGTAATCTGAATTCTGGGAATGGTATCCTCCCGCCATTCCACATCGTCATTCAGAATGTCGTAGCCATCCACAGAGTACTTATTACTGCTGGTCTCAATCTCTATCTGCTCGTCTCCGAAATCCGTATCCGGCTTTATCTCAGCTTTTATGGTCAGGTTTATGGACTTAATGGGCTTACGGCTGGCGCCGTATGCAGGAAACACCATCAGGGCGGCCAATACTCCTGCTGCGGCCACCATTAAATTCCGCTTCATGTGCAGCATATTACATTTCCTCCTTTTCCGTTCCTATATAACCCTACTTTATCCAGTTTTACCTGCTGTGTCAATATACATTTCCTTAAGATTCCATGGAGACTTCCGGTCAATCCCAGCCCTTCATTTTACCTGCCAGGACCTGATACTGCTGCTGCATCTCATGGTATTTATCCAGGATAGGCCGTGAGCGCAGTCTGACCGCTTCCATGATGGAATCGTAATTCTCCACAAACATGGATACAATGACTGCATCTATCAGGCCCTTTCCCGCCATATCCTCCAGGACGGACACTGTCTTTTCCTTTGAAAATGCATCCTTATAGCTTCTGGTTCCTGTCAGGGCGCTTATGATATCAGCCACCGCCACAATCCTCTGGAGCGTATCCAGGGACTCAGCCGCCAAGCCCTGGGGGTAACCGGAACCATCCAGCTTCTCATGGTGGCGCAGGGCAATATTCTTTACCCTCTCAGACACACTGGCCCCCAGTATATGCCCGGTCAAATCCACATGGGTCCTCATGACCCTCATGGCCTGAGGGCTCAGCTTACCCGGATATTCCAGTATCTCCACCGGAATTCCTATTTTCCCCAGGTCATGGAGTATGGCGCCGCAGGTCACATCCCTGACCTCATCGTCGCTGTCCAGGATACGGACCGCCAGTTCCTTGCTGATGACCGTGGTGGTGATGGTATGGGTCACTGTATGGGGGCTTCTGAAGTCAATAACATAGGTCAGCATCCGCAGAAGCGCCTTGCGCTCATCCTCTGAAAAAGGCTCTTCTTCCATGGCGCGGTCAAACTGGGCAGACACTTCTTCGGGCAGGCAGTAATCCTGGCCCTGGACAGCCAGACGGTCCAGGACTTCCGGTCCCAGGCGCCTGAACAATTCAGCCGCCCTGGGGCTGTAGGACAGCCCTTCCTGCCTTCTCAAAAATTCCACGAACCGCTGGTACCCGCCTGTGTATCCCGATGACCCAAAGTAAATGTCCGCCCGGTCGGCCAGATTGATGATTTGGGCTGCCTCCCTGATTCTCTCAGGCACATCCTCCAGCTTTCTCAGCCGGTTCCAGGGCATATGGTGATACAGGATGACGGAAGCCCAATCCCCAAAGGGGGTAAAATAATGGAAAAACAGATATCCGTAAATGGAATGATTCCATACTTCCTTTGTCTCAAACTCCACCATCCTGTCGATTTCGTCGGTTTTATATGCGCCGATATCATGAAGAGCAGCGAGAATCAACAGGTTCCTTGCCTCCAGCGGCGTATAGGAGCCGTCCTCCTTCAGCATCTGGAACACCAGATAGGAAACACGCGCTCCATGTCCAATCAGTCTTGGGTCCACCAGATTAAAGGCCCTTCTTGCAATATTAATCAAATCCTTGTTGCCCACAGGCAGGGAATATTCCGGCATAATAACTCCTTTTCACACACTCCAGCTTATAATTCTCTGCCTTTTATTTTCACATAAAGCCTGCCATAAATCAAGTCCAAACCAGCTCCATTGCAAAAGGGAATGTTTACTCTCATTCCCACTTAAAATACCGGAGGGAAATCCCGCTGCACACCAGGAAGCACACTGCCATGTACAGACAGGATTTCCACACGTCCTCCGCCGGCTGCCCCAGGGAAACAGCCTTCAGCAGCTTGACGGCCTGGGTCAGGGGAAGGATATCTGCAACCCGCTGCAGGGCAGGCGGCATCACCTCATAGGGCAGGGTGGTGCCGGACAGGGCCAGCATGGGAAAATACAATAGGCTTGCCGCAATGCCTGCAGTCTTCACATCCCGCGCAACGCCCCCCACCATTATGCCTATGCTGAATACAGACAGCATGACAAACAGGAACACAGCCATGTATGCCGCCGCCGAGCCTGCAAAGTGCGCTCCGAAAAACAGGACTGAAGCCATATAAACCAGCACCAGGGCCGCCAGGGAGTAGACTGCATAGACCGCTGCCTGGACTGCCAGAAGCAGGGCCGGGCTGGCTGGCGTTACCTGATACCGCTTCAGTATCTTCTTCTGCCTGTATTCCGAAATCACCAGGGGCAGCCCCATAACGCCGCCTGCGCAGACCGCTATGGTGGTGACAGCCCCAAAGGATTGCTCCAGGAACGTATATCCTGCCCCCGGATAGGCAGGCTTACTGCCATAAATAATTCCCAAAAGTGAAATGATAACCAGGGGCATGCAGAGAGCAAATATAACCATATCCATACCCCTGACGGATAGTTTCAGCTCTGTTTTCAATATAGTATAAAACCGTTTCATCTGTTTTCCTCCTGTGTCCACCACAAATACGCATCTTCCAGGTTGCTATAAGGACTGTTGTCCACTGCCTCCTTAACGGTTCCCTCAAAGGCAAAATTTCCGTCCTTTAAGATACCGATTCGGTCACAGAGCATTTCCACCTCGTCCATGAAATGGGATACCAGGCATATGGTAAGGCCCTGTTCCTTCATTTCCAAAAGGCATTTCCAGACCTCCCTGCGGGCTTTTGTGTCCAGCCCCGTTGTCAGCTCATCCAGGAACACCGCCCTGGGACCTGGTATAAGTGCCAGAATAATAAAAAGCTTCTGTTTCTGTCCGCCTGACAGCTGGCCAACCATGGCGCCGGCCTTGTCCTCCAGATTAAACTGCCGCAGCAAATCCCGGTAATCCGCTGTTTTCTCATACAGGCAGGCAGTCTCCTCACAAAGCTCTCTTACCTTGATTCGGTCCGGATAATTTGCTTCCTGGAACTGCACCCCCACCTGTTCGAACAGCTGTCTGCGCTCCTTCACAGGGTCAAAACCCAGTATCCGGACCGTTCCCGCATCAGCCCTCCTGGTTCCCAGCATACATTCCACAGCCGTACTCTTTCCTGAGCCATTGGCCCCCAGCAGTCCATATACCTGGCCCGGCCTGATTGTAAGGCTCAGGTTCTCAATTACCTTTTTACCGGAATAGGACTTGCTCAGTCCTGAAACCGTCACCGCTTCTTCACAGCCAGCAGTATTCCCATCCTTCCATTGTTGTGCCTGATTCATCATTTTTCCGCCTCCTTGATTCATGTGTATCAGAATATTAGCATAATTCCAGGGTCTGGTGGATAAGTGTAGGCTTTTCCGGAATAGGTTCCCGCTGGTGCCTGCTTTCGGTTCTCACAGCTGATTACCATGTCCCATCTCCATCATCTTCCTTATCTGCGATTCCACATACCCTGCGTTCTCCCTGGCCTCCGCCAGGGAAGTGAGCAGCTTATCGCAGGCAGTGATGATATCGTCGTCCCCGCCGGGCGTATCAATGATTCTCCGGATATTGGCGGACGGATTCCCGGACAGGGCGTTTAACATCCGCAAAATAGACGAAAGGGAATAGCTGGCGCACCGGAGGGAGCGTATGATGGCCAGCCTCTTAATATCTTCCCCTGTATAAACCCGGTAACCGTTGGCTGTCCGCCTGACGGAAAACAGGCCGTTAAGCTCCCAGTTCCTCAGCGTGTCAATGGTAACTCCCAGCATATCCGCTGCTTCCTTTCTTGTGTACACAGCCTGGCCGCAGCCATTTTCAGGCCAGGGGCCTTTTATGCCTGCAAGCAGTGCCCGGCATGTCCGGACAGCCTCCTCTGCATGTTTCATCTCCCGGTCCAGCTGGGTGCTGTAACTTTTTGTCATCTCCAATGCCTTCCCATAATCCCCTGACGCTGATGTCTTAATGATGGCCACTGCCTGTTTCCTCAGTCCGTTTTGCAGGACCTCCACCCGCAGGGCCGCCCTTGCCAGCTTAAACTGCTCCACATGAAGCTCCGTAAATATCCGGTAACCGCTGCCTGTCCTCTCTGCCTTTGGAATCAGGCCGTATCTTTCATACAGACGCACGGTGTTAACATGAATTCCAAACATCCTTGCCAGGTCCACTGTCCTGTATGTCTTCATAAAAATGCACCTCCTCTCCCTTTATA
The DNA here is from genome assembly GCF_005845215.1 of Clostridium sp. 1001271st1 H5. Classification (GTDB taxonomy): domain Bacteria; phylum Bacillota; class Clostridia; order Lachnospirales; family Lachnospiraceae; genus Enterocloster. The sequence continues at coordinate 342,983 of NZ_SPHO01000003.1, read as the reverse complement.
TCACAGTCTCCAACCCTGGTGTTATAATGTAGGGTTCTCTCTTTCAGCACAAAATCTGCAGTGCGAAATGAAAAAGCAGGTTCCGAAGAACCTGCAAAATACACCGCCATCAAATCCAGATGGCAAAATCATCATAGTGAAAAATTCCGCTCCCTTAAATCTCACTGATGTGATGATACACAATCCTCACATAATCCTCCGGCTTCTGGAAATCCAGTTTCAGGGCCAGGCTGCCATGATTCTCCCTGAATTGGTCCCATAACACCTTCTGGGCAGCGTATGACTTGTTGATATCCCGCCATTTTCCATCCGGACATACGGCGTTGACTGCGCCGCTGCACTGATTCACAATCTGCAGGAATCCATTCATGTTCAATATAGTAAGTTTTATCACAATCCAACACCTCCAGGAATATGCAGCCCCTTCCATGACCGTGGGAAGAAGGTGCCATACCCTCTTCCTACTATCATTATAGTGCATCACATTACCCAAAGATATCGAATTGCTGTCATCTTATATTACTATTCCGCCACTTTAGCCGGTACTCCTTGGGGCTGCATCCCATGCAGCTGCGGAATACCTTGCCGAAGTAACTGCTGCTTCCCAGGCCGCAGGCCTGGCATATGCCGGTGATGGGCTCATTTCCCTCGGCCAGCATCCAGCAAGCCCGCTGAAGGCGGTAGCTGGTCACATATTCTACCGGGGTCATATTCAGGCAGTCCTTAAACACTCTGAAACACTCCCGCTCACTGATGAAGGCGGACGCCGCAATCTCCTTTACCGACAGCTTATCCCCGCAGTGTTTGTGGATGAACGCCATCATAATTTTTATTTTCTGGCTGGACCGGCTGCTGTATCTGGTGCTTTTCTCCATGGTCCCTGCCAGTGAAAGGAGACTGCACCATATTTCGGACAGGGCTGCCCGCAAACGGATTTCATAGCCATACTCATCCTCCGATATCTGAAAGGACCGCCGCAGGGCTTCCAGGACAGGTCCGTGGGCCGGCTGGTCCGGGTACAGCCCGATTATCTCTATCTGGGACAAGGTCACAAGGGGCGATACATACTTCCGGTCAATGATGCTTCCGCTCTGACCGCTGATTAGCAGCGGGTTAAAGATGTGAAGAAGGGTAGCCACCTCCGCCCCATCCCTTGCCCTGGACATATGAAGCACGTTTGAATTCACAAAACCCCCTGAGCCGGCAGTGAAAACCGTCCTGCCCTGAGGCGTATCATATTCCAGGCTGCCCTGCTCCATGTAAAACAGCTCCACCTCTTTGTGCCAATGCCAGGGGGATTGTCTTCCCGCGCACTTATCCAACTCCACATAGGAAGCAATGTAGGGAAATTCCGCCGAGATTCCCGGCAGTTCCTCTTCATAGCTTCCCGGTTTAAGCTCAACTTTACGGATTACCTTCATAGCAGCCTCCTGTTCCGGAGCCTTATTGCGGGGCGCCCATATGTTCCAGGAACATCCGTACCTCCTGATATTCCCATCCCATCAGTTCTTTCACATCGTGGGAGAACGCCTCTGCGTTCCCCTCCTGCAGATGCCGGCCTGCCAGAGCCACAATGCCTTCATATTCCATGTGTATGTCCCTTTCCTTCAGGCGCAGCAGCACAATGGGATACCCCCATACAATCAGCTCCCTTAGCTTTTTGTAACACTCCTTTACCAGATTCAGCCCGCAGCTTTGTTCAATGAACCCAAGCACCACCTCAAAGGCCATATAGCTTTTCCGTTCTTCCCTGAGCTGGCAGACATCATGTTTCAGCTTCTCCACAACATACGCCGGCGCATGCTCCAGTGTATACAGCACCACCTGTTTTATGGTCAGCATCATCAGCTGCAGACTTTCAATATACAGCTTCATACCCTCCCTTATTTCCGGATTGGCCAAATCCACCCCCTCCGGCTCTGTCAGGACAAGGGTCCCCTTTCCGTGAAAGGACCTGGTCATGCCCATGCTGTCCAGAATGGACAGGGTACGCCTCACCGTATTCAGGGACACCTCATAATGCTCCGCCATCCGCGGAAGAGACGGCAGATAGGTTCCCGGCGGATAGATTCCCTTCTCAATTCCCCACAGGATGCGGGATGCAAGCGTATACCTCAGCTGGGGACGCTGCCTGTAAATATTCCAGTAAAAAGGAACCTGCTTCGCATCCTCCATGCCGTACTCCGACTGCGCCTGCTCTATGAAAGAAAACAAATCCGTCACAGCGCGGCCATAGGACGCCTCAAAGGACTGTCCCAGCAATGAAATGACATCATCCCTGGACAGTCCGTCCAACTCCTGGTCCGTGAACTTTTTCCGGGATTCCTGGTCAGACAGATAAGCGAACCTTATATAACGCACAGTCTCCCAATAGAGATTAAGAAACAGGCGGTTGTCCAGCGCCCTGAATGCCAATATATAAAACTCCACCGGCATGGATACGGCTCCTGCCTCCGGGTGCTTCATATTATATAAAAGGGATTCCCATTCCTCATCCTTCCACCGGTTCAGACCTTCCCGCCACAGCGGCTCAAACAGCAGCTTTCCTGACTGGGCCAAATCCACGATTCCCATTTTCCTCGGCACAAAATACCTGGCTGCATTCTCCCTGAATCCGGCTGGTCCTGCTTTATAAATCACCTTAGGTGTCTTTCTCGGTTCAACCCTTATATATCCTCTGTTCTCCAGGGAGGTCAGAGCAGCCCTTACGGTTGCCTGCGCCAGATGGAACATCTGGCATATTTTCTTTATGGACGGAAGACTTTCTCCATATTTATAATATCCATAAAGAATCCTGGCCTCAAAATATTCATATACCAGCCTGTTTAAACCACTGTCAGCTTTCATCCTTTCACCTCAAATACTTATATATCATCTGCTCCAGCACACCGGCGTCTATGGGTTTTGCAAAATGTGCTGTCATTCCGGCGCGAAGGGCGTTCTGAACATCCTCTGCAAATGCATTGGCAGTCATGGCTACGATGGGTATAGAGGCCGCATCCTCCCTGTCCAGACGGCGGATAGCCCTTGTGGATTCATATCCATCCATCTTTGGCATCTGCACATCCATCAGAATCATGTCGTAATAATGTTCAGGGACTTGTCGGAACCGTTCCAGGGCTTCCTCCCCGTCACAGGCTTCCTCCACCTCCACTCCCATCTCCTCTATCAGGGTTCTGGCAATCTCACGGTTCATTTCATTGTCTTCCACCAGAAGGATACGCCGGCCTGTAAAATCCGCCCGGCCTGTAAATCCGTTCCATTCCTGCCCTTCCTTTTCACCGCTCAGCTCGCTGAGAAGGTAGCATATCTTGGACCGGTAAAAGGGCTTTGCCAGAAATGCGGATACGCCGGCTTCCCTGGCCTCTGTCTCAATTTCCGCCCAGTCATAGGCAGTCAGCACAATGACGGGAACCTCTCTTCCCACCTTCTGCCGGATGCGGCGGGCCACTTCCACCCCATCCATATCCGGCATCTTCCAGTCCACAATAACCAGGCGGAACGGGTCCTCTGAATCCTTCAGCTCCAATACCCGCCTTACTGCCGCAGCACCTTCCGTGACAAACTGAGGACGCAGTCCCATATCCCCTAAAAGCTCCGCCGCATTCTCACAGGTCTGTTCATCATCATCCACAATCAGACAGTGGATGCCTATCCATTCCTCCGGCACCTCCTCAGGCACTGCATCCTGAATCAGCAGGGGAAGGGCCACTGTGAATACAGAGCCTTCGCCCGGCCTGCTTTCTACTATGATATCACCATTCATTAAATCTATCAAATTCTTAGTAATGGCCATTCCCAGACCGGTCCCGGTAATCCGGCTGCTGGTGGAGTCCTGGGCCCGTTCAAAGGGCTGGAACAGCTTGCCCACAAATTCCTCGCTCATACCGATTCCTGTGTCCGCACACCGGAACACATAACGCCCATATCCTCTTCCTACCCCCCGTTCCTGCTTCACCTCCACATGGATGCTTCCCCCTTTTGGGGTGTACTTGGCTGCATTGCTCAGGATATTAATATATATCTGACGGATTCGGAGGGCATCCCCCACCACATCCTCACTTTTCAGGGTTTCCAGATGCACATCCATTTTCAGGCAGTTGGCCTCGGCCTGGGGACGCACCAGTTCCACTGATTCCGCCACCAGCTCAGCCAGATTAAAGGGTTCCTCCCGTATGGATAGCTTCCCGCTCTCGATTTTTGACATGTCCAGCACATCGTTAATCAGACTCAGAAGATGCTTGCTGGACAGGCTGATTTTCTTAAGACATTCCATCACCCGTTCCCTGTCGCTGAGATGGGCGGTGGCAATGGCCGTCATGCCTACAATTGCATTCATGGGAGTCCGTATATCATGGCTCATATTGGACAGGAACCGGCTCTTGGCCTCGCTGGCCGCCCTGGCGCTGTCCAGCGCGCTCTGAAGGGCGCGGCGTTTCTGTTCCTCCTCATAGCGCTGTTCGTCAATACGGCGTGAAATCAGGATTGCCAGTTTATCCTCTGAATAGGGATTATCCACATGGATAATCTGTATGGATACCCAGTGATACCTGCCGTCCCCAAGCATCTGCCTTACATCCAGGAACACCTCGCTCTTCTCCCGGCCAAGGGTCCTGTTCAAATTCTCCGCCGAAAAACGCCGGCCAAATTCTTCCTGATGTTCCGGATGAATCGAGGACGCAGCGTCCTCAAAAAGCTGGCTGTAGGACTCCTGACAGCCCAGATTCAGCATCAGTCCCTCTTTTACATAGATAAAGTTTAATGTATCCTTAGTCAGGTTAAGACTGACAATCACCGGATATGCATTGGAAATGGCCCCTACCAGGGTAAGGCGTTCCTGCAGCTTCTCCCTCTCCGCCTCCTCCTCCGCCAGTTTTACGTCCGTGATGTCGTGGATAGCTGAAATCAATACAGGGCTTCCATTTTCATCCAGGGTCCTCTCCACGATTCCGGCTCCCCAGAAATACCCATTATCCGCAGTAATCACACGTATCTCAAAGATATTCTTTCTGCCGCTTTCTGCCGTATCCCTAAACAGTCCTGCCAGATTTTCATAGTCCTCCCGGTGTACCACATCGCGCAGGCTTTTTCCCTTCATGGCATCATTGGATGCCCCCTCAGGACACCGGAGCAGCCTCAGCCCTTCCTGATTCAGCTGGAGGAAATCATAGGGGGAATCCACAGACATCAGGGCAATTCCCTCGGGCACCGCATTGTACAGGCGGCTGATATAGTCAGCCTGGTTCCTTAATTTCCGGTTGGTCCTGTTGGCATAACGCAGATAAAAGGCCAGCAGCAGGGCAATCCCCAGCAGGATACAGCCAATCAGGGTAAAAGCACGCACAAGTATCTCATTTGTCTGGGCATTGACCACATCCCGGGGAATAATGGAAATCAGGTACCAGTCGGATTGGAGCTTCAAAGGCACATAGCAGAATACGGTATCCTCCCCCTGATAGCTGAAGGTTGCCCAGCCCGTATACGAATTCTGAAGGGACTGGGAAAACTGTTCCAGACTCTCACGGCTGTTCCGGGTCTCCGGCAGCATATCAAACAGGTTCTTGACTGTTTTGTTGCTGTTTGGATGGGGAGAACGAATCAGCACATCCCCTTTCAGGTTGACCACATAGGAAAATCCGGCATTATTATAGAAAGACAGGGTAAAGCTGTCCACAATACGTTCCACTTCATATTCCTTTACCAGGTATCCCTGCACCCCGTCCTGCAGCGTAACCCGGACAAACAAATCAAACACATTGACACCGGTGACACTGCTGATATGGGGGTCAATGATGCCGTTCTTCCGGTCCGTACCGTCAAGCGTTTCCCTTGCCCCTTCGTCAATCTTCCCATACGCGGGAATACAGGCCCCGTCCGGCAGATACAGGCTGATTCCACTTTCTATCTGGGAATAATAATCCAGCAGAAATCCCAGTTCCTCCTGCTGTCCGGAAGCAAATCCCTTGAGATTCTCCGCCACAGTCCCCATGGACTGGTAATCCTCCGTAAGCTGGATTTTCAGGGTGTTGCAGCCCTGCTGCGTGCTCTCTATGATGGTCTGGACAGACTGTTTCCACAGCTCCTCCTTGACCTCATGTATGAACAGGAACGTCAGGGCGCAAAGCACTGCCCCCACCAAAACAGCAGCCAGGGCAATCTTCTTTTTTATACCGGTTCGGTTCCTGTCCATTACCATCCTCCCATTCTCCCTGCTGCCTCCTGGTCCATCCATTCCATGGTATCATCCAGGGTTTCCCCTGCCATCAGACGTTTGGACGCCTCCGCTGTCAGGTCCCATATGGGCAGTTCCAGAAGCCCATCCGTCCCGATGACAGTCCTTCCTGACTGATAACAGGCGACCATGGGCTGCATCTCTTTTACGGACGACGGAATCCCTTCCTTTAAAGGACTAAAGGAGGACTGCTGGTCCGCGAACTTCTGTATGTTCTCAGGACGGGTAAAATATTCCACAAAAACCAGGGCTTCATCTATATGCTGGCTGTCCCCATTGACGCTCAGGCGCGTATCTGCATTGATGACCACTAGTCCGCCGTCCTCCAGCACAGGATAAGGGACCACCTCAAAGTCAAAATCCGGATTCATGCCCTCCACCCGGCCGGCCGCCCATGCCCCAGTCAGCATGAATGGGGACTCTCCTTTTACGAATTCTTCCAAATCATCCGAGGTCTTTTGGGTCTTCAATGCCTTTTGGGCATCCACATAACCATTGTCAAGGAACTCCTTGACCAGAGAAAAACCAGGAGTCATATAGAGGCTCAGCTTATCCTTCCCCTCATTCAGGCGGCCAAAAATATCCCTTTCCTGTTTTTCCTGATACGCCGGATAAAAACTCAGGCCAATGGCCAGGGTCTTCAGCGAGATATCATTGTTTGCTATAACCGGAGTAATGCCCTGTTCCTTAAAATAACCGCAGACCTGCCTCCATTCCTGAAGGTTCTCCGGTATTTTCTGCTTATGTTCCTTCAGCAGTTTTTTATTGCAGTAAAGCCCAAATCCCGATACCGTGGTGGGAATCCAGTAAATCTTTCCATGCTCATCCATCTGGCCGAGCATGGAGTCGCTGTAGCCCCGGATGGTGTCAAGACCGGATAAATCCACCAGCAGTCCCCTGGCCTGCATCTCTAACAGGACATCGTGGTTCACCATGAACACATCGTCGCCTTTGCCTGCATCCATCCTCTTTTCCAGGGCTTTGTAATAGTCGTTTCCCTTAAGGCTTTCATAGGATACCCTGATGCCTGGGTTCTCCTTCATGAAGTCCGACAGGATTTCCTCAATGACCGTTACATTTTCCGGCTCATATTTATTGCCGAAGAATGTGATTGTGGTGACATCCTCATCGGGCACCTGGATATTGACAACCTTATTCCCAGTACTGCATCCCCCCAGCATAAGGGTACATGCCAAAAATACCGTGCCAAGCCCTGCCATCCGTCTATTCATATCATATTCCTCTCTTTGATTCCCCTAAGCAGGAGTCCTGCTTCCGCCTAACTCTGCTCATATATATTCTAGCATGATACATCCCATGGCACAATCTCTTTTTTACTCTTATCCCTCTGTCACGGGCGGTTTGCGCTCCGCCCAAAAAAAAATGCCCCAAACCCGCATGAACACTACATTCTTGCGGGTTTTAGGGCATTTATCTTTCACTCCGGACAATTACTTGGCGTAATCCGTAACTCTTGATTCACGAATCACATTTACCTTAATCTGTCCCGGATATTCCAGCTCGTCCTCAATCCGTTTGGAAACATCTCTTGCGAGCAATATCATATCATCATCGCTGATTTGTTCCGGAACTACCATGATACGAACCTCACGGCCTGCCTGAATGGCAAAAGACTTGTCCACTCCCTTAAAGGAATTGGTAATATCTTCTAATTGTTTCAATCTGTTTGTATATGTCTCCAGCGTCTCACGTCTTGCACCAGGTCTTGCAGCAGATATGGTATCGGCTGCCTGTACAATACAGGAAATGAGGCTGGTAGGTTCAACATCGCCATGATGGGATTCCACCGCGTTCAGTACAGTGGCAGATTCCTTATACTTCTTACACAGGTCTGCGCCCAGCTGAACATGGGTACCTTCCATGTCATGGTCAACGGATTTACCAATGTCATGTAATAAACCGGCACGTTTTGCTAAACGTACATCCACTCCAAGTTCTGATGCCAAAAGTCCTGACAGCTGGGCCACCTCGATGGAATGCTTTAATGCATTCTGGCCATAGCTGGTCCTGAATTTCATCTTACCAAGTAACTTAACGAGTTCCGGATGAATTCCATGGATGCCAACTTCAAGACAGGCTGCTTCGCCCTCTTCTCTCATGTTGTTCTCCACTTCCTTCTGTGCCTTCTCTACCATCTCCTCGATTCTGGCCGGATGAATCCGTCCGTCCACAATCAAACGCTCCAATGCAATTCTAGCAACTTCTCTGCGTATTGGGTCAAATCCGGATAATACTACTGCTTCCGGGGTATCATCGATAATCAGTTCCACACCGGTAAGGGTCTCAAGGGTACGAATGTTACGGCCCTCTCGTCCAATGATGCGGCCTTTCATCTCGTCGTTAGGAAGCTGTACAACAGAAACCGTTGTCTCAGCCACATGGTCTGCAGCACACCGCTGGATGGCAGTCACCACTAAATCCCTGGCCTTCTTGTCAGCTTCTTCCTTTGCCTTGTTTTCAAGTTCCTTAATTAATTTAGCTGTGTCATGTTTTACATCATCTTCAACAGATTTTAAAAGATATTCTTTTGCCTGTTCGGAGGTTAGACCGGATATCCGTTCCAGTTCCTGTATCCCCTGCTCATACTGGGCTTCCACTTCTGCAGTACGTTTACTGAGAATGTTTTCCCTCCTGACCAGGTCCGCCTCCTTCTTTTCCAGGGCATCTGCCTTTTTTTCAACGTTTTCTTCCTTGCTTAATACACGTTTTTCATAACGTTGAAGTTCCGCTCTTCTTTCCTTGGTTTCCTTCTCTAACTCATTTTTCGTCTTTAAAGATTCTTCCTTGGCTTCCAGGAGAGCTTCTCGCTTCTTTGTCTCTGCGGTTTTTAATGCTTCATCTATTATTTCCCTTGATTTCTCTTCTGCACTTCCTACCTTGCTGTCATACTGCTTCCTCTCGTAATTGCGTGCAGCAAACCAAGTAATAATAGCCACAACTATCATAACGATAATCATCATCATAGGGACCATTATCTGTGACACAGGAGCACCTCCTTATTTAATTTTCATTGTACGAACTACAACATATTAATTTTATACTTTTTTCAGAATTATGTCAAGTATCTTCCCCTTATTTTCCCGCAGAGACAGACAATATAGACAAATTGCAATAGGCCCTATTCCTGGTTTTCAGCGGTTTTAATCTCCCTCATCACCCTGTTTATCACCTCAAAGGAGTATCCCTTCCGCCCTAAGAAGGCCGCCAGACGGCCTTTTTCCTGGTAGGAAGCCTCCTTTCTGCCCCCCAGGCGCTTGGCCAGAGCCTGTCTGGCTGATTCCTCCTCATCCACAGGCGATTGCTCCAGGGCCTCCTCTATATAAGAGGAATCCACGCCCTTTTGCTGCATCTCATACACCATCTGGCGGCGGCTCTTTTTCCCGGCATAGGAGCGCACATAGCTCTGGGCATAGGCACTGTCATCCAGAAAATGATATTCCTTCAGGAAATCCGCTGCATGGTCCACTGCCTCCCTGGGATATCCTGCCTTCCCAAGTTTTTCCTTCATCCACTTCTCGGTCTTTCCCGAATCCTTTAATAAATGCAGGGCATATTCCTTGGCCCTTGGACGCAGTACATCCCTGAGTATTTCCCCATAGACCCTGTCTTCCAGTTCCCTGCCTTCCTCTATCCTGTACCGTTCAACCTCACCCCTGTATAAAACAAAGGCAAAGCCTTCCTCCAGGAAGACTTTGCTCTTTCTCTTATCTACAGGAATGACGGCTGTGACCATCATACCAGCTCAGGGGCATCTGCTTCCCCTGCTTCCGTTTCCATTGGTTTGGCGGCTGTCCTCAGGACCTCGGCAGCCTCCATGGCCTCCTCTGCACCGGGCAGCTCATACTTTGACCTAACTTTGGCCTCCACCTCAGCGCAGATGGCCGGATTATCAGACAGGTACTGCTTGGAATTCTCACGTCCCTGGCCAATCTTAGCTCCGTTATAAGCAAACCAGGCGCCGCTCTTCTCAATGATGTTCTCCTTAACTGCCAAATCCAGGATATCGCCTTCCTTGGAAATGCCCCTGCCAAACATGATATCGAACTCAGCTTCCTTAAAAGGAGGCGCAATCTTATTCTTCACCACCTTTACCCTGACACGGTTGCCGGTGACCTCTCCGCCCTGTTTTAAAGTCTCTATCCTGCGGACGTCCAGACGCACGGATGCGTAGAACTTCAGGGCCCGTCCGCCGGTGGTTGTCTCCGGATTTCCAAACATAACGCCAACCTTCTCACGCAGCTGGTTGATGAAAATGACAATACAGTTGGACTTGCTGATAACAGCGGTAAGCTTCCTCAGGGCCTGCGACATAAGCCTGGCCTGAAGGCCCACATGGGAATCGCCCATCTCGCCGTCAATCTCGGCCTTGGGAACCAGGGCTGCCACGGAGTCCACAATCACGATATCCACGGCGCCGGAACGCACCATGGTTTCGGTAATCTCCAGGGCCTGCTCACCGTTATCCGGCTGGGAAATGTACAGGTTATCAATATCCACTCCTATGTTCCTGGCGTATACAGGGTCCAGGGCATGCTCTGCATCAATAAAGCCTGCAATGCCTCCGCGCTTCTGCACCTCTGCCACCATGTGAAGAGCCACCGTGGTCTTACCGGAAGACTCAGGTCCGTATACCTCCACAATCCTTCCCTTGGGAACTCCGCCCAGTCCCAGGGCAATATCCAGGCTGATGGAGCCTGTGGGAACCGTCTCAATATTCATATTGGCCCTGGAATCCCCCAGCTTCATGACAGAACCCTTTCCATACGCCTTCTCAATCTGGGTAAGGGCAGCATCCAGCGCCTTTAGCTTCTCATCTTTATTCATATCGCGGTTGATTACATTACTCTTTTCTTCTCTGGCCATAGTATCCTCCAATGCCTTCTATACGAACAAACGTTCTCTAATAGTTACAATAATAGTATAGTTCACCCAAAATGTCAACCTCTATTTTCCCGCCACGCCCCTTTTTCACGCTGGTTTCATACTACTCCCAAACCGTTTTCCTGTCTGCATTACTAATGTGAATTCCGGGCGAACCGCCCCTTACAGGTGCCTGTGCACGCACCCCAACGCCTGCTCAAAACATGCAGTGCCAAAGCTGTCACGGCAAGAAATGCCGCGGAAGTAGTATCAGAATACCATAGAATCACAGAGATTGCAAGAAGTTTTGCCGGATAATCCGGCGCGCTGTCCGGCCGGCCGCCCTGCATGGCAGGGAACCGCCCGGCCGGCCTACCTTCCTCCGGACAACACGTAATAGACCCCGGGCAGAAACCGCCTCATGGCGTTTCCAATCAGGGTGCTGACTGCCGCCATAAACGCAGGCATCAGGATAAATACGGTCAGGGCTATAACCTCACTTCCGGGGAATAAGACCGCTGCAGCCTTATTGATGAGCCTTACCCAGGCAAAATGGATGGCATACAGGAAAAAGTTATGCTTCATCCACTCCCTGGCAGCCGGAAGCTTCGCTGCCTTTACAGCCAGGACAGCTGCGCAGACTCCCCACAGCCTCCAGCACACAGTGAAAAGAGGCCGCGCCCACAGCAGGCCCTCAGGGCGGCCCAGGTACCGGAGCAGAACCATGGCCAGCAGCAGGAACGCTGCGGCCGCCATGTTTCCTCCGGCCCCGGCCTTTTCCTCTATTTTCCTTCCCCAGGTATCCCTGTGAAGGCTCACCCAGGCAGCGGTGCAGAAATAAAACAGGGCGTCCAGGTTAAGGACCGGCATGGCCCGGTTCATCCACAGGCCCCAGGCCATGATTCCCAGAGCAGCAGCTCCCGTGGCATTTCCCCGCATCACGGCGTAAATCAGGGGCGCCAGCGCCACCAGAAGTATCAGCTGGAACAGATACCAGAACACGGGATTATAGGCATAGCACACAAGAGCCTCAAAGAGCCCGGCCCCTGTAAATGGTACAGGGGACTTTCCCACCACCCCTGCCAGGCCGGGCAGGCGGGTGGCTGTCACATAGCCCATATAATACAGAAAATTCCACAGAAGATAGGGCAGCACCAGGCTCCTTACCCTGGAACGCCACTTGGGTATGAGTTTTTCCCAGCTGAAGCCGCGGTAGAACAGATAGGAAGACACCATGAAAAAGCCCGGCACTGCTATCTGTCCCAGACTCTCTCCCAGTATATGTTCTATCCGCGCCACCTCAAGGGCTGCCTCCGGGGTCCCCATAAACAGCTCCCCGTTAAAGGAATGCACCCATACCACCAGCAGGCTGAACAGGAATGTCAGCCAGTAAACCTTGTCGCGGAACTGCTTTTCTTCCATAATATAATATCTTCCCCCTGTCCATGGCATTGCCGGATATCCAAAAAGGCCGTCCCCGCAGCCTGCCGAAGCGCCGCGGCATACCCCGGCTGGCAGATACTAGGAAAACGGCCTTTTATCCTTTACATCATGTTCCTGTTAACTGCGGTACTGAGCCAGCAGCCTGTTGATACGCTTGGTAGGCGTCAGCAAATCGCTCAGGGATGCGTCATGATTCAGGTTGTCAATGATTAGGGCAATATACTTGCTCATATCCACATTAATATAGTAAGGTCTCTCAAGAAGGTCCGGGGTCTGGTATACCAGATTAGTGGTCAGTATCCGGTCAATGATTCCCTTATCATAATACTCGTCGAACTTTGTAAGTCCCCCTGTAAACAGACCAAAGGTGGCGCATACAAAGACCTTCCTGGCCTTTCTGCGTTTCAGCTCCTTGGCCACATCCATGACACTGTCCCCGGAGGAAATCATATCATCGATGATAAGCACATCCTTGCCTTCCACACTGGCTCCCAGGAACTCATGGGCCACAATGGGATTACGTCCGCCCACAATTTTCGTGTAGTCGCGGCGCTTATAGAACATGCCCATATCCAGTCCCAGCATGTTGGCAAAGTACACGGCCCTGCCTGTACCTCCCTCATCCGGGCTGATAACCATCATGTGGTCGCTGTCAATCTGCAGGTCCGTCTCATTCTTCAAAAGATATTTGAGGAACTGGTAGATGGGCTGCACTGTCTCAAATCCTCTTAAAGGAATGGCGTTCTGGACCCTGGGGTCATGGGCGTCAAAGGTAATGATATTCTCCACTCCCATATTTACCAGTTCCTTAAGAGCCAGGGCGCAGTCCAGGGATTCCCGGCCGGAACGCCTGTGCTGGCGGCTCTCGTATAAGAAAGGCATGATTACGTTAATCCTGTGGGCTTTGCCTGCTGCCGCTGCAATCACACGCTTCAGGTCCTGGAAATGGTCATCCGGCGACATGTGGTTGGTCATGCCGAACAGGGAATAGGTCAGACTGTAGTTGCATATATCTACCATGATATATAAGTCGTCGCCTCTTATGGACTCCGTCACCAGCCCCTTGCCCTCGCCTGTACCAAACCTGGGGGTAACGGCATTGATGATATAGGAATCCCTCTGATATCCGGAAAATGCTATGGTAGACTTGTGTTCGCTCTCCCGCTCCCGTCTCCAGTCCACCAGATAAGCATCCACCTTATTGCCCAATTCCGTACAGCTCTTTAACGGAATCAATCCCAACGGACCAACGGGAATGGTTTCAATGATTTTCTCCTCATACAACATGGTTAACATCCTCCTGTTTTTTGCCCCAGGCATCTTTGCCTGGACCGGCATATACTTTTATACCATCATTCTCCATGATTCGTCAAGGCCCTTCCGGCCCGGAAATGTCTTTCTTATACGTTACTTTTTTAACAGTCTGATATCTCCCCCATATAATGGAATGATTCTGTATCCGCTCATGATTCTGGATGTAACCCGGTCCGTATAGGAATCCCTGAGACGCGCCAGTGTCAGGTTGGTGGAAATGATGGTGGAACGGCTCATGTTCATCCGCTCATTGATACAGTAAAACAGCTGGGAGGATGTAAAGCTGTTGTTCAGCTCTGTTCCCAAATCATCAATGATGAGAAGGTCGCAGTCCAGGATGAACCGGTACATATCCCTCATTTCCTCTGCATTATCATAGTCGAACTTATTCCTGGAAAACACCTCGAAAAGGTCGCTGGCCGTCAGATAGATAACGGAGTGGAAACTGTCCATCAGCTCCCTGGCAATGCAGTTGGTCAGGAAGGTCTTTCCCACGCCGGTGCTTCCTGTAAACAGCAGGTTGTCATGTTTCTTATCAAATTCCCGCACAAACTCCCTGCACCCCTTTACCACCCGCCGCATGTATGCCGCGTTGGTAATGCCCAGCTGGGGAAGTATCTCCGTATCGTCATAGTATTCAAAGCTCAGGGACTTGAAATTCTCCCGTTCAAGCACATCCTCCAGATTGGACTGGGCATGCAGAAGCTTCATCTGGGCCTGAAGGAAACAGTGGCACTTATGGCCGTCTATAAGCCCTGTGTCCCTGCAGTCCGGACACCTGTAATGAAGCTCCAGATAATCGTCCGGATATCCGGCTGCCCTGATGATAAGGGACTTTTGCTCACGCAGGTCCTTAAGGTCCTCCTTCAGCCTGTCCAGGGCACTTTTATCCCCCTCCAGCAGCTTTTTAGCGCACGCCACGGAACGCTCTGCGATTTCCGCCTCCAGCTGCCTTACCACCGGAAGCCTGGCATAAATCTCTTTGCGCCGCTCCTCCAGTTTATGGTGGTTCTCAATCTGCTGCCTTCCATACTCCCTCATGATTGCATCGTACTGGGAATTGCTCAGTGCCATGGTTCACTCTCCTTATGTGTATTGGGACTTGTGACACACGCTCTAAGGCGTGTTTAAAAACGGCTGCCCGTCATCTGCCCTATGGCTGCTGTCCCACCCACTCCTTTACCTGCTTTAAGACCAGGGCATCATAATCCGTATCCCTCTGCTTGAAATTGTGGAACTGGTTGGATGTATTCTTCCTGGCGCCGGAGCCCTGTCTGGCCGACGAGACAGCGGAATCATACTTCTGAAGCCTTTTCTCCCTGGACTCGCCGCTCTCTTCCCTGGCAGCGGTACGCCTTGCATCCTGGTCCTTTACGTCGGCCAGCCCCCTGACTCCGGCCTTTTTCCAGTCCGACAATATCTTGTCCGCATACTGGAAACTGGGGTTGTGGATGGCTGTAATGGTCCTGTTGCAGGCCTCCAGCACCACGTCCCTGGTAAACCCGTAGTCCCGGAACCACTTGTCCATCAGCTTCTGTTCCGGCGCAGCCGGCTTCCTGCTGTTGATGCCGAACGCCTTCATGACAGCAAAGGAATCCCGGTTGTAGGAAGCGCAGTAATCCTTTGCCTCCTGGGCTGTCCTGATGCCCTTTTCATGCCAGCTCATGGCCACTGTCTCAATGTAGCGCACCGAAATATGACCGTTCTGCACACAGTATTCCACCAGGTACTCCAAAAGCTCGCTGCTCATGGACAATCCCTCATACAGATAAGCGAATACCTGACAGTCCCTGGGGGTAAAAACCTTATTCATATACTTCTGTGCGATGTAGAGAAGCTGGGAAAATTCCTCATCCTGGGCCAGGCGGTTCACCTGCTCCGCAGAGTAGACCGGAGCGCAGCTGTCCTCCTGATTCACGGAATCAGTCATTGTCTCCCGCTTAAACGGAGCGCCCTGCTGCTCGGGAACCTCTGCCCGGCCCCCTGACTGCGCCCGTTCCCGGATACATGCCTCAGGCTGCGGGCGGACCTGCTCCGCCAAAACCGGCTGCTCCCTTTCCGGGGCAGTGAGGACGCCGGCCTTTTCCCAATAGGAAAGAGCCCTGCGGACATCAGACTCCGTGTGGTTCAGGGCATCCGCAATCAGCTCTATGGTAATCTCCTTCCCCTGGTGGCGAAGCACATAGAGATACACCTTCACATATTCACCATTGGCAGCAGCCATATATGTATCAATGAATTCATTGGCCACAGCCGTGACCGGAACACTCCATTTATCCTTCATATTTCCACCCATCCCTACCACTCCTTGCTTCATTCTATCATAACACATCCACCTCCAAAAGAAAATAGGCGCAGTTTTGCACATATTTCGTTGTGGATAATGTGGATAATGTGGAAAAATGGTGGACATAATTGTCCCCGTTCTTCATAAAACCCCATTTTTACCGTATAAATCCAAGATTTTTTAAATCGTGCGACATTTTTTTATGTTAATCAAAAAATCCACATAGCTTCTTTACATAAAATGTTGAAAACTATGTGGATAATGTGGATAACTATTGTCCTAACAGCTTTTCTCCTACTTTTACAATATCTCCGGCCCCCATAGTTATCAACAAATCGCCGTTCATACAATTTTCCAAAATAAATGTTTCAATCTCATCAAAGGAAGGAATATAGTGCACACTGGTACCCAGCTTCTCAATCCGCTCCGCCACATCCCTGGAACTGACTCCCAGGGTATCTGTCTCACGTGCAGCATAGATATCCGCCAGTATCACCTCGTCCGCAGCAGACAGCGCCTCCGCAAACTGGTCCAGAAACGCCCTGGTCCTGGTATAGGTGTGGGGCTGGAACACGCACCACAGCTTCCTGTGGGGATAATTCCTGGCAGCCGCCAGGGTGGCCCGTATCTCCTGGGGATGGTGTGCATAGTCGTCGATAACAGTGACTCCTCCGACCTCTCCCTTTTTCTCAAACCGTCTGTCCGTGCCTGTAAATCTTCCCAGCCCCGCCATGATGGCGTCAAAGCCTGCTCCCAGCTCCAGGGCAACGGCAATGGCAGCCAGGGAATTATATACATTGTGCTCTCCTGTGACGCCCAGGGTGATGCGGTTCACCACCTCTCCCTGAATCACCAGGTCATAAGAAGGCCTGGCATATCCGTCGTATGTTATGTTCCGGGCAGTATAGGTACTGGAAGGGTCCTTCCCAAAGGTGACCACCCGGCACTTAAGGCCTCTGGTAATCTCCTCCGCCTTCTCGATGGAGCTGTTCACCACCAGAAGTCCCTTGGACGGAAGCTTCTCTGCAAACAGCCGGAAGGAATGGCGTATGTCCTCAATATCCTTGAAGAAGTCCAGATGGTCCTCCTCAATATTCAGTATAACCTCCATGGTGGGATAAAAGGACAGGAAACTGTTGGTATATTCACATGCCTCCGTGACAAACAAATCCGGCCCGCCCACTCGGATGTTGCCGCCTATGTCCTTAAGGATGCCTCCCACGGAAATAGTGGGATCCATGTTTCCCGCCAGAAGGATATCCGTAAGCATGGATGTGGTGGTGGTCTTGCCATGGGTGCCCGAGATGGCGACAGCCTCCTTGTAATTGCGCATCAGCTCACCTAAAAGCTCTGCCCGTGAAAGCATGGGAAGCCCTTTATCCCTGGCCGCCCTGAACTCCGGGTTATCCTCATGGATAGCCGCCGTATACACGACCACGTCAATTCCCGGCTCCTTCTCAATATTGGCGGCCCTCTGTCCGTAGTATACCCTGGCTCCCTTTTTTTCAAGGTGCTCTGTCAGTCCTGTCTCATGGGAATCAGAGCCTGATATGGAAAATCCCTCATCCAGAAGAATCTCCGCCAGGCCGCTCATGCTGATGCCTCCAATTCCAATGAAGTGTACGTGTTCCGGTTTATTAAAATCTATCTGATACATAATCAATAGTCCTTCCCTGTGCCTGTCATCCATTTTCCCGCACAAAAATATCTCTTCCTTATTATATCAAAAAAAATTCGAAAAGCTATATAAAAAATGGAGAAATACCGGCTCCCCGGCATTCCTCCATGACAGACCTGATATATGATATGCACTCAGGCTCCTGCCTGAGCCTGCATACCCCCAAAGTCCTTCTCTGATTTTTCCTTAACAGTTTATCCCGGTATTGTACCGGCAGGCCGGCTTACGCTGCCTGCTGCTTAAAAACCAGATTTTTATATCGCTCCAATGTAACCATCAGCACATTGCCCAGCACTCCCACGGCCAGCACTTCCCCGATGCCCACTGTGACCATTGCCACCGGAATCAAATCCGGGGAACCGTAGGCATAACGCAGCACCCACGGAATGATGATGGCATTGGACAGGATAGGCGGCAGGCATACACACCATTTATGCCTGCGCAGGTACCAGGAACCGGCTGCCCCAATCAGGGTTGCCAGGCTTCCGAACACCATGTCCCACGGACTTCCCAGCATCAGGTTGGACAGGAAGCACCCTGCAAACAGTCCCGGCACTGCTGCCGGCGTAAAATAGGGCAGGATGCACAGGGCCTCAGATACCCTGAACTGAATTGCCCCAAAGCTGATTGGCGCAAATGCCACGGTCAGGGCCACGTACACGGCAGCTATCATGGCGCCGTGTGCCAGATGGTACATTTTCTTGTTGCTCTCTCTCATATTCGGTTGTCTCCTTTAGTTTTGTTTTAGGTGTGGAAGGTCTCGAACACACCGGTCGTTGTTGCAGATTGTCCCGGTAAATGCTGATGAATACTGGGAATCTGCGGCCTTATTGCAGGGGATAGTGTAGCATATTTTGGGCGGGAATGCAAGCCATACCCCATTTTTACCCCATCAGACGTCCCAGGATGGCCTTTAAGGTCTGCGGCCTGGAGGATTTTGACCTGATGGCGGCGGATTTTTACCAGTATAGAAAATGAATTAACCTTGAATTGCCCTCCCAAGACATGCTATGATTGAACCAGCAAACACAAGAGGTAAAATCATGAAACCAATATTCAAAAGCAGCCTGATTAAAGACGTGGTAATCAGTTATGTCTGCATGATTGTGTTCCCAGTCATGATTATCCTGGGCCTGGTGTTCCTGGCTGCAGGGAGATACATCTACCGGGCTGCCACGGAGTCCGTAACCGTGACCCAGCAGGCGGTTCTGGAATTATACCGGGAAGAGACCCGCAGTTCAGCCCTGGCCCTGTCCCGGGTGGTCAACATGAACGGAGGCACCACCATACGGGATGCGGCGGGACATGACGCACAAAAGCAGGAACAGGCCCTGGAACAGCTGGATACCATGTATCAGATGCTGGCCGCGCCTGAATATAAGATTCTGGACATCCATATTTACCGCAGGGATGGCTCCGCCATCATTCCCAAGGGCGAGATGCGCTACAGCGTGGACGAGCTGCGGCAAAAGGAATGGTATCAGGCCGCTGTCAGCAATCCGGGACTGGTACACACCGCCCTGGTGGACGAAGACTATTTTTACCGCATCCGTTCTGCCCGGGAGATTCTGGAGATATCCGCCTATGCTCCCGGGGAGGATACGCAGGCAGAATGCATTGTCCTCTACCGGATATCAAAAATACCGGATTCCATTAAAAACTACAACAAAAACGGAAAGCTGGGAACCATCTGTCTCATCAACAGCCAGGGAAACATCGTGGCAGCCCCCGGTCAGAAAAACCGGATTCCGTCTGCTGTCATGGAAAAAATCCGGCAAAACGCAGCAGACCCGGCTGGCTCAGCCCGCCCCGCAGCCAGCAGTCATCCTGCAAAAAATAACCATGTATCCGACGGCGGCCGGCAGCAGATTTCATACCGCGGCATACGGTATATGATTCTGCCAATGCCTGAGCCAGGATACTATCTGGTCAGCGCGGTCAACGAAACCTCACTGTTCGGACAGTTCACCCTGTTCTCACTTATCAGCATGGCTGTCATCCTGTGTGTGGTCCTGATGTTCATTTTCTATTTTAAATGGTACATGAACCGGCTGCTGATTCCGCTGGGCCATCTGACGGAAGGCATGAGGGAGGTGGAGCACCGCAACCTGGACACGCAGGTGGAAATGTGCAGACAGCAGGATATTGCCCGGATGATAGCCACCTTCAACAACATGGTGGAGCAGATTAAAAAGCTGATTCATGACAAGGAACAGATTGAAAAGGAAAAATACCAGGAAGAGCTCCATACCCTCCAGTCCCAGATGAATCCCCATTTTCTCATGAATACGTTGAATACATTAAAATTCATGGCCATCTCAGCCCATTATACCGGTATGCAGGACATGGTGGTGGCCCTGGAAAATATTCTTGCAGCAGTGCTAAACCGGGACGGAGGATTCTACCGGGTCCGCGATGAGCAGTCTGTGCTGGAGAGCTATATCTATATCATGCAGTTCCGCTACATGGACAGCTTTGAGGTGGACATGGACTTAAATCCCGCGGTTCTGGACTGCAAGGTGCCCAAGCTGATTCTGCAGCCTATTGTTGAGAACTGCATTACCCACGGTTTTGACAACCTGGGCGACCGTCTTGGCAGGATAACGGTTGCCGGGACCATACGGGAAGGAAACCTGATTTTTGAGATTACTGACAACGGCAAAGGCATGGACCAGGATACCATCCGTCAAATCCTAGGAGATACAGAATCCCAGGAACCTTCCGGTTCCCCGGAATCCCCCGGCCGGCCGGAACACCCCCGGCGCCGTACCATTGGCGTAAGCAACACGGACAGGCGTTTAAAGCTTAATTTCGGTCCCCGGTACGGAGTCTCTATCCAATCGGAACCAGGGGCATATACCAGGGTCACGCTGACCCTGCCTGTCATAACGAATACAACAGAGGATGAGGACCATGTACACAGTACTGATAGCTGATGATGAAGCAATTGTAAGGATGATGCTGAGTTCCATGATTGACTGGGATGAGATGGAGCTCAAACTGGCCGGCTGCGTATCCAACGGCCGGGAGGCCCTGGCTTATCTGGAACAGCATCCGGTGGACATCCTGATTACAGATATACAGATGCCGGTCATAGACGGTCTGGAGTTAATCCGCCGGGTGAAGGAATTTCATACACAGCCGGAAATCCTGGTTCTCAGCGCATACAATGATTTTCCCTATGTGCGCCAGGCCTTTAAGCTGGGCATCTATGATTACTGCCTGAAACGGGAAATCCATGAGGAGATGCTGAAACGGCATCTGTCCAATATGAAGCAGCTCCTGGCCCAAAAGGGCAGGACCCGGGCTGACGGCGGTGAAGGCATCCAGGACCGGAAACAGCTGTTGTCCCGGCTTCTCCGCGGGGAAATCCAGCCTGAAGCAGCCGGGCTCCCTGACTGTTATTACATGGTCTGTTTTTCAATCCAGAGATGTCAGGAAATCAGGAAGAACTTCGGCAGTGATTTTGACCGGAATTTCCATGTCTCGCTGCTTAATCTGGCCGGACAGATTTCACAGATTGCAAACCACGGCGTTATCGTGCCGGACCATGTGACCAATCTGGTCATGGTCTATGAAACAGGCACCTCTGACAGCCAGGGACAGGCCCTGGAAGGCCTTCTGCGGGTCTGCCGGCGCCTTCTCAATGCCTGGAAGAACTACATGAACGTGGAGGCATCTGCAGCCGTGAGCAGCCTGGCCCAGGGGCCCTCTTCCTTTGAGGAAAAACTGGCCGAAGCAACCATGAACCTGACCATGAAGTATATCATGAAATCCCAGAACCTGTTTTCTTCCCTTGATTATTCCCGCTTTCCCCTCCGGGAGGCAGTGGCCCGGGAGAGCGAATTCCAGGAGGTCATACAGGCCCTGAAATCCAATAACACGGCGCGCTTTGAGTCTGCCCGTTCCCTGCTTCTGGTGCGCATACAGGAATCTCCGGTGCGGCAGGCAGGCCTTCTGGCGCTCTATCTGGCCTACCATATCGCCGCCTCCCTGGTCCACCAGCTGGAGGACACGGACTATGTATACAGCACCAGCCTTCTGGAGGAGGTGACCAGGCTCAGGACCAGCCAGGAAGTGTGCATATGGACCGTGAATTTTCTCAGCGACATGAAGCGCTATGTCCAGTTCCACTACCAGTTTGATTTCCCGGACGAAATATCCAGGGCCATCAATTACATTGACAGCCACTATTATAAACCGGACCTGACCCTCTATGAAGTGGCCTCGGAAGCCGGTTTCAGCGAAAAGTATTTCAGCACGCTTTTCAGCCGCAAAATGGGAATGTCCTTTTCCAGCTACATGAAGCATCTGCGCATACACCACGCCAAAACCATGCTGAAAGAAACCAGCATGAAACTGAAGGAAATAAGCGAGGCCGTGGGCTACAACAGCGTGGAATACTTTGTGCGGGTATTTTCAGCCCAGGAGGGGGTGAGTCCCTCCGCCTACCGCAAACAGAGCCGTACCATTGTACAGTGAATCGAACCTTTTTTCATTGTTTTCATCCCCTGGAATTGTTACACTGAATCTGACAAAAGCAATCACATAGGAGGAAGCTATGAAAAAGAAAAGATATTTGTTAGGCGCAGTGGCCCTCACGGCAGCCCTGGCCGCAACAGGCTGCGGCGGCAGCGGTTCCCAGACAGCGGACAGCGCAAAGAATCAGGCAGACGCAGGTAAGGAACCAGGCAGTGCGGATTCCGGCAGCAAGGACTCCGGCAATAAGGACAACAGCGGCGCCGCAGAGGCGGACAGAAACATTTCCTGTACCCTGACCCTGGCCACCTGGGATGTGGCGGCTGCCAAGACCTTTGAGGAACTGGACATGGAAGGACGGTTCCAGGAACTCTATCCAAATGTGGAAATCGACATTGAAGAATTCAACGCAGAACCAGAGTACTTCAATTCCATGAAAATCCGTTCCTCTGCATCCGAGCTTCCCGACCTGATGTTCCACAAATCCGACAGCATGAACCAGTACTCCGAGTACCTGGCGGACCTGACGGATACAGAAGCCAACAGGAACAACCAGATTGCCTCCGAGTATGCGGTGGACGGCAAGGTCCTGGGCATACCGGACCGCAAGGCAAACGATTATGTATATTACTGGACCGACATGTTTGAGGAGGCAGGGGTAGAGGTGCCTGCTACCTGGGATGAATTCGTGGAGGTCAGCGAAAAGCTTCAGGAACATTTCGGCCCTCAGGACCCTGACTTCGGCGCAATCTGTATGGGCGCAAAGGATGCATGGCCCACCTATCCCCTGATGGAATATGGCCCCGCCGCACAGAGCGGAAACGGATATTACTGGGATGCCATGACAAAGGAGGATGCTCCCTTTGCAGAGGGCACCGACATCCACACGGTCTACGGAAAGATTTATGACCTGTTCCAGAAGGGCGTGCTTGGAAAAGACCCCTTAGGCATCACCTACGACCAGAGCCGCGCTCTCTTTGCAAAGAAAAAAGGGGCCATGACCTTAAACAGCCCCATGTTCCTCACTGCATATAAGGCAGACGGCTATGACACCGCAGGTATGTCCACCTTCTACCTTCCTTTCCGCGATAACAGCCAGGAAGATTTCAATCTGGTAACACAGGGAGACTGTTTCCTGACCGTAACCAACAACTCTGAAAACCCGGAAGTTGCAAAGGCATTCCTGGAGTTCTATTTCAGCGAGGCCTGGTACCCGGATTATATTGCCTCCATCAGCAGCGACAGCACCATGACTCCCTATGCAAAGGAGCTGGACCCTGTGCTTCAGACTGCATCCCAGCTTCAGCCCGAAGTGAAATTCGTGACCTATGGGGCCGGCGGCAGCGACTTTATCAACATGGTATCTGAGACCAAGTTTGACTGCAAGCAGCTGGGCGTGGAGATGCTGACAGACGGCTTTGATTATGCAAAGCGCTGTGAAGAGCTTAACCAGACCTGGGCGGAAGCCAGAACCAAACTGGGCCTTAAATAGGAGGACAGGTATGAACAGGCTCAACCGAAAAAGAATCACCTTTTTAAGCCTGTCCCTAGCAGTTCCGGTCATTCTGTTATGTGTATTTGTGGTTTATCCATTCTGGGAGCTCATTCATATGAGCTTCCTGGAATGGGACGGCGTTGCCTCCCTGCGCACCTTTACAGGGCTTGACAATTACACACAGCTCTTTTTCAAATCCCCGGAATTCTGGCAGGCCTTCCGCAACAATTTAACGTACCTTCTGATTCATGGAATCATGATGCCTGTGGAGCTGGTGCTGGCAGTCATGCTCTCCAGCCGCTTTAAGGGCTCAGGTTTTGTCAAGGCCATTATCTTCCTTCCTTTTATCATCAACGGCGTGGGTATCTCCTACTCCTTTTCCTACTTTTTTTCGCCTGTGGAAGGCGGCTTCAACTATATCCTGACCAAGCTGGGTTTGGGAGGCCTGATTCAAAGCTGGCTGTCCGACCCTAAAATCGTAAACTATGTGCTGGCCTCCGTATCCATCTGGCGTTATATGGGCTTTCACATTGTTCTGTTTATGGCAGGCCTTTCCTCGGTTCCAAAGGATATGATGGAGGCTGCCGTTGTAGACGGCGCCAATGCATGGCAGCGTCTGAGATACATCCAGCTTCCGGCTATCCGTACCGTTATTGATTTCATGCTCTTTGACGTCATCAACGGCAGCCTGCAGATGTTTGATATCCCTTATATCATGACCGCAGGAGGGCCGAACGGGGCATCCAACACATTTTCCATCTACACCATTGACACGGCCTTTAAATACAACAACTTCGGAATGGCCTCCTCCATGGCCGTAATCATGATATTTATGATTGTATGTGTACAGATTGCCCAGCGCTTTATCACAAACAGATTGAGAAGGAGGGACCGGCATGGCGCATAGAAAACTATCCCTGGCAGGAAAATATGCCGTATCGCTTATCCTGGTCCTTATGGTTTTCCTGCCCCTTCTGGTAACCATCATAAGCTCCCTGAAAATCCCCGGAAGCCTGGATGCCCAGTCTCCGCTGTGGATTTCAGCCAAGGACATGACCCTGAACAATTATCTGAGCGTATTCAAAGAACGGTATCTTGTCAGAGCCTTTACCAACACCATCAAGATTGTTGCTGTCAGCATTTTCTTCAATGTGCTGGTGGGCTCCATCACCGCCTATTGTCTGGAACGCTTTGAGTTCCGATTTAAGAAAATCATCTACATCCTGTTTTACCTGGCCATGATGGTCCCCACCAATATTGTGGAGATTGCCAGATTCCAGGTTATCCGGGGCATGGGGCTTTACAATACCCTGGGTGCGCCCATTGTCATATACATTGCCGCCAACCTGATGCAGCTTTATATCTACCGGCAGTTCATTAGCGGCATATCCGTTTCACTGGACGAAAGCGCCATGCTGGACGGCTGCGGATACTTCAGGATATTTGCGCAGATTATCTTCCCGCTGCTGACACCGGCCACGGCCACTCTTGTCATCATCAAGACCGTGTCCATTGTAAACGACATGTACATACCCTATCTGTACATGCCCAAGAATCAGAATAAAACCCTGACCACCTTCCTGATGCGTTATGCAGGCGCACAGCAGAATTCCTGGCCCCTGCTTGCAGCCGGAATCATCGTGGTGGCCCTTCCCACTGTGCTCCTGTATATCTTCTTCCAGAAATACATCATAGAGGGAATCACGGCAGGCGCCGTAAAAGAATGATACAAGGAGATGAATTATGGACAGACCTGTTTTATGGAACCTGAACTGGAAATTTTACGACTATTTTGAGGAAAGCCTCCTGACAGAGGATTCCGGCTGTTTCGCAGATGTGAACCTGCCCCACACGGTAAAGGAACTGCCCCTGAGCTACTTCAGCCATCAGGAGACAGCCATGATAAGCACTTATGTGAAAACGCTCCCTGTTACCCCCCAAATGCTGGAAAAGCGAATCATTCTGGTTTTTGACGGTGTCATGACCTATTTCGAGCTCTTTGTCAATGGCCAAAAGGCAGGGGAGCACAAGGGCGGCTACTCAAAAAGCATGTTTGACATTACCGGCTCATGCACAGAGGGCGTTAACCGGATTGTACTGCGGGTGGACAGCCATGAACGCCCGGACATTCCTCCCTTTGGATATGCCATTGATTACATGACCTACGGCGGGGTTTACCGGGATGTGTGGCTCTACAGCTGCAGCCGCGTATTTGTGGAACGCGCCTTAATCCGCTATGACCTGGAGGACAAAACCGTTATCCTGAAACCCGAACTGTTCCTGGATAACAATGGCCCGGAATGCTCCTGCACGGCTGACATCTGTCTGAGGGACAGGGAGGGAGGTGTTGTCTCCTCCTACAAACGCCCCGTTAACGCCGCACCAGGCAGAACCAGCGTTACCCTGGAGCCCCAGTGTATCCCGTCCCCAATTCTCTGGGACCCGGACAACCCTTACCTCTACACGGTTGATATAACCCTGGAATCTGAGGGCCAGATACTGGACAGCCACCATGTGAGAACAGGCTTCCGCACCGTTGCCTGCACACCGGACGGGCTTTTCATCAACAACAGGAAAATCAAGATAATGGGGCTGAACCGCCACCAGTCCTTCCCCTATGTGGGCTATGCCATGGGCAGGCGGGCCCAGGAAAAGGACGCCGACATCCTGAAGGATTACCTCAATGCCAACACGGTCCGCACCTCCCATTATATGCAGTCCGAGTATTTTCTGGACCGCTGCGATGAGATTGGTCTGCTGGTGTTTTCAGAGATACCCGGCTGGGGCCACATTGGCGGGGAGGAATTTAAAAGGGTCATGATGCAGGATGTGGAATCCATGATTTTGACCCAGTACAACCACCCCGGCATCTTCATCTGGAGCATACATATCAACGAATCCCTGGACGACGATGAACTGTATACCAGGGCCAATGCCCTGGCCCATAAGCTGGATTCCTCGCGCCCCACCACCGGCGTGCGCTATATCACCAACAGCCATCTTCTGGAGGATGTGTACTCATTAAATGATTTCACCTACTCGGACTGCGACCCGGACGGCACAAAGCTGTTCAAGGGCCGCCAGGAAGCCACCGGCCTGGAATACCCGGTTCCCTTTATGATTACCGAATTCTCCGGGACAGCGTTTCCCACCAAGCTCTGGGACAGCGCGGACAAACGCACCACTCATGCCAGGGCCTATGCCAGGGTATACAGCCATTCAAACCTGTCCAGGGACCTGATGGGCATCATTGGATGGTGCGCCTTTGACTATAATACGCATGCTGATTACGGTTCAGGCGACAAAATCTGCTACCACGGCGTCATGGACATGTTCCGCATCCCGAAATACGCTGCCTATGTGCTGCGCAGCCAGAAGGACCCGGAGCAGGAAATCGTGATGGAGCCCACCACGGAATTCTCCAGAGGTGATAACAAGGGCAACCGGCTGGTGTCCCCCTTCATGGTGCTTACCAACTGCGATTACATTGAGGTGGAGATGTACGGAAAGGCCCCTGTCCGCTATTATCCCGACAACCGTTATATGGGCCTGGACCATCCGCCCATTGAAATCCAGGAGGAAATCGGCGTATGGCAGGATTTGTGGCAGGATGGGAAAATCACCGGCTACTACAAGGGAAAGGCTGTCATCGAAAAGAAGTTCCTGCGTGATTCCTGCTTAAGCACTCTGGAAGTCACTGCCGACGATACGCAGCTGTATGGAGATTATACAGATACCACCCGTGTGGTATGCAGGGTTGCGGACCAGGCTTCCACTACCCTGGTGTATTTCCCCGGCGTCATCCAGGTGCAGGCAAAAGGTCCCATCCAGATAATCGGACCTGCAGTGATTCCGGTAAGGGGCGGCTACGCTGCTTTCTGGGTTAAAACAAATCCCCAGCGTTTCTCCGGAAATGCAGAAACTGCAGAACTTGACATCCAGCTGTCAGAAACACCGCTGGAGAAGAAATGTGTGAAGATAGATGTGGTAAAGTCTGATATATCGGTAGGTTAAAAGGTTATTCCATATGTAAGGCCCGCATGGGCACGGCTTATCATACCGTGTCCATGCGGGCCCCTATAATACTATCATTAAATCCTGATTCAAATCCCTTTATCTAGTGCGGCATTCTTCCATATACCGCGGCATCCCCTGGCCACATACCAGCTGGGTTCCATTCCTGATAATACTTGGCGAACCGTCAACGCCGCATGCAAGGCCATATTCTCAAGACTTCTGCATTTAAGCACAAAAAAACCAGTATATGGTTTATTATAACAATCCATATACTGGCCTGTTCACTTCTATTAGTTATGCTCCCCGCAGCTATGCCCGTGACCATGGCAGTTATGTTCCCCGCCCTCATGGTGATGGTTGCACATGGTATTCGGGTCATAATCCAGGTTTCCGTTCAGCAGGGCTTCCACTGCCTGGTCCGCGTCCCCGGATGCGCCCGGATACAGTTCGATTCCGGCCTGAGCCAGAGCTGTCCTGGCGCCGCCGCCGATTCCTCCGCAAATCAGCACCTTTACCCCAAGGTTCTTTAAAAACACAGCCAGGGCTTCGTGGCCGCTTCCGCCGGTTCCCACTACCTGAGAGGACAGGATTTTCTTATCCTCTGTGTCGTACACCTTGAACTCCTCTGTATGGCCAAAATGCTGGAATACCTGTCCGTTTTCATATGTTACCGCAATCTTCATTACAATCTCCTCCTGGTTTGTTATTACAGCGGCGTCTCCGGCACCCGCGTTTCCCGCAGTTCTTCCCGCAGCAGTTCCCTCCGTCCGGACACAGCCAGTAATTGCCGCCCCGGATTTCCAGCCTTCTTCCATTGACCAGGCAGTCAGCCAGCTTTTTCCTGGCTGAATTATACACGGCCTGGACCGTGGTCCTGGCCACCCCCATCTGGCCTGCGCACTCTTCCTGGGTGCAGTCCAGCCAGTCAATGAGCCGGATGGTTTCATACTCCTCCAACGTGAGCTCCACCACGCTGTCCAGCTCCCGGTCCAAAGGGCCGAATGTGTCTATGGTGGGCACGGAACAGATTCTTCTGGCTTTGTACGGTCGCGCCATATGCCTTCTCCTTATCCGCTGTTTCATTTTTGACTTATGTCAATAATTATAAGGTAATTTATGACATATGTCAATATTGATTTTCCATCTTATTTATCACAAGATACAGCTTCATGTATACGGCTCCTGTAAAACAAAACCATTTCCCCCATCCAATATAACAGGGCCGCCTTCTGACCATACAATGTATTCAGAAAACCGCCCTGTTATGATTCTTTCCTTGTCCGCGGGCTTTGACTTTGCAAAGCCCTCCTATGAGTACGACGGCAGGAAAACCTGTCCCAGGCTTCCCATCAGGTGTCCCAGTCCCAGGCTGGTCACCATGGCCTGCTCAATTCCCGCCATCTGCCCGGAATCCAGATGTCCTATGTACTCCTTCAAACGGTTCCGGTCAATGGTGCGAATCTGTTCTGCCAGTACAGTGGAATCCTGCTTTAAGCCGCCGCGCATCCTGCGTATACACACATGGGTGGGGATGGCTGCCTTGGTTGAACGGCTGGTGATGGCTGCCACGATTACGGTTGGGCTGTATTTATTCCCCACATCATTCTGGATAACCAGCACGGGCCGGATGCCTCCCTGCTCAGAACCCACTACCGGCGACAGGTCCGCGTAATATAAATCCCCTCTCAGGATGGTCTGGTGCACGGTCTGGTTCATGTTCTTATTCTCTCTATACATAATCATTACCTCACTGATTCATTCATGGTGTTTTCTAATGGAGAGTATCACCATCTCTGAGGTAATTAATCATATAAGGGACAACCTTTTTGATATTTAACAGCGTATGCCATCCAGACAGGCACTGGCGGTTCCCCTTCCTTCAACCGCAGGATTCCATATACACAATATCTCATAAAAACAGCACATACGCTGTCATCAGTATAAGCCCTGCTCCCAGCATCATGAATCCATATCCCATGCTGGAGTAAATCATATGCAGAAGCCTTACATCCTGGGCCTGCCTGAAGAAGCGGCTGGACTCTCCCGGCACCACCACCTGGTTCCTTTCCGGCTTTTTCATAAACAATGGAAGCGGGCCCTCGCAGACCGCGTTGGCGCATCTGGCCGCCAGAGCTCCCAAAAACGGCAGGATGGTAAGGACCAGAGGACGGTATATCCTGTCCTCCAGGTTCAGCCATGAGGGCCATTTGTCCACATAGACCCTGGCGCCGTCCTCCCCTGTCTCCATGAGATACCTGCGGATAACCAGCACATACACCAGAATTCCGATTGAAATACTGATGCAGGCGCCCCTGAGATTGGCTGCTGAAAAATACTCCACCGGATGCGGGACCTCTGCTCCCCTTAAAAACGGGCGGCTGATGTCTGCCATCCTGTCCATAATCCGGTGAGGAGCCATTCCCATAAGCGGAAGGAGGAGCGCAGACCCTCCCAGTGCAAAGCAGGCAGCCGTGCCCGCGTACTTCCGGCCGGCTGCACGGTCCTCTCCGTCTCCATGCTCCCTGCCGTCTCCATGCCCCCTTTCCCGTCCATCCATCTCCAGGCCCGGCTGCGCCCTTTCCAGGAAAATGGCTGCAAACAGTTTTGCCATATAGGCAACCGTAAGACCGCCTGCCAGGAGAAAGGCCCATTCCAGCACCTGAAAAGGCCGGACACCGGCCCCCTGTCTGCCCAGCATCTCCATATACTCCACAATGCTCTCATGCAGCAGCGTCTTGCTCACATATCCGTTCCACAGCGGAATACCGCATAGGCCATAGGCACCCATGGCAAAAACCAACATCAGGAACGGTTTATTCCTGCCATATCCCCGTATCTCATTTAAATCCAGCTTGTGCAGGTTCATATAGATGCAGCCCGCTGCCATGAACAGCACCAGCTTAATCATGGAGTGGTTCACCATATGCAGCACGGTTCCGCTCACAGCCAGCCCGTTCTCCTCCCCCGTAAGGCACTGCATGGCGCAGCCCGTAAGGATAAATCCAATCTGGGACATGGAGGAACAGGCCAGGGTACGTTTTAAATCAATGGAAAACACGGCCAGTACGGCTCCCAGCACCATGGTCACTGCCCCCGGCAGTAAAAGGACCATTCCCCAGACCGGGTCATGCCGGAACATGGTCACGTTAACCACCAGAATTCCGAACACACCTGTTTTGGTCAGGATGCCCGACAGAAGCGCGCTGGCAGGCGCAGGCGCAGCCGGATGGGCATTGGGCAGCCATACATGCAGCGGATACATTCCCGCCTTTGCCCCGAATCCGGTAAGCAGCAGTCCTCCTGCCAGATACAGGGGCCATGTTCCGCCTGTCATGTTCCGGAACTGTTCCAGGCTATCCATGGAAAGCGTTCCTGTACCGGCCGCAATCATGAATATGCCAAACAGTGCGCACAGGCCCCCTATAACCGCTATGGCCAGATATGTCCTGGCAGCCCTTCCCGCTGCCTCCGTTTCCTCCTGTATGACCATGACGAAAGAGGTAAGGCCCATTATCTCAAAAAACAGGAACAGTGTGAACAGACTGTCGGACAGGAACACCCCCATGGCTGCCCCGCAGGTTAAGAGGGAAAAAAGGCAGTATCTCCCGCGGTTGCCGTGATGTGCAAAATATTCCATGGAAAACAGGGTGGTCATCATCCACATGAAGGCTGCGATGGTGCCGTACAGCCATCTGAATCCATCCGCTCTCAGCCATATCCCCATCTCACAAAATCCGGCCCATGAAAAAGCTGCCGCACGGTTCCCCGGATAAAGGCAGAGCATACCTGTAAACTCAATAACCATGGCAGCCGATGCAAAAACATCCCTGTGCCGTTCTTCTTTTCCTGCCAAAAGGCTTAAAAATGCTGCCAGAAAAGGCCAGGCCACAGCCCCAAACAGCCATACATTTCCTTCCATTCCCGCTACCTCCTCCGTTCTTCCTACAGTCCTCCTGCCGCAATCCGGTCAAACACATGAATCAGCGGACCTGACCACAGGCCCAGCACCATGCTCATGGCAGTGATGACAACCAGCGGAAGCTTCATGTTCCAGTTAGGGTCACATCGGTTGTTCCAATGGGGGTCCTCCTTCCCCTCTGCCGGAAACCAGGCCGCCCCTATGATGAGTACCATATAAAACAGGGTGAAAAAGGCGGATATAATCAGCGCTGCCACTCCCAGCACACCCATTCCCCCAGCGCCGGCCGCAGCCGACCCGAGCATAAACTTGCTCACAAAGCCCGCAAAGAGCGGAACCCCCACCAGCCCTAATCCGGCCAGGGTAAAGCAGGTCATGGTGACCGGCATAGCCCTTCCTGAGCCCCGCAGCTCATACACATACTCCCGTCCCCCCTTGTACAGGATGGCGCCTGCACAGAAGAACAGAGTAATCTTCATCAGGGCGTGGCATACCATGTGGGTCAGCCCTGCGGACAGCCCCGCCGGAGTCATGAGCATGACTCCCATAAGGATGTAGGACAGCTGGCTGACCGTGGAATAGGCCAGCCTGCGCTTCAAATGCTGTGTGCAAAGAGCCCTTAGGGAGCCATAGAGAATGGTAATGCAGCAGGTGCACAGAACCGCTGCCTGAACCTTTGTGCCTATGAGGAATCCGGCCCCGAAGCACCAGTACACCACCCGTATCAGCGCAAACACGCCTCCCTTTACCACCGCCACTGCATGCAGAAGGGCAGATACAGGAGTGGGGGCCACCGATGCAGCCGGAAGCCAGCTGTGGAACGGAACCACCGCCGCCTTTACCCCAAAACCAAAGAAGGCCAGGACAAATGCACCGTACAGGTGACGCCTTTCCTCATGGGACAGCCCCTGGGGAATCACGCCGCCCCAGGTAAAATCCAGGGTGGCTCCGTATTCATGAAGGCTGATAATGCTGACAAACACCATGGCGGCTCCTGCCATGGACAGAAGCAGGTATTTCTTGCCCGCATAAATGGCCCTGGTATCCATGGCGTGCATGACCAGTGGCAGGGTGGCCAGGGTCATGAGCTCATAGAAAAAGTACAGGGTAATGAGGCTGTGTGACAGCGCCACCCCTGCCACCACTCCATATGTAATGGAAAAATATCCGAAAAACTTATTTTCCTTTCCCTCATGCTTCATGTACTCAAAGGAGTAAAGGGTGGTCAGCGGCCACAGAACTGCAATGAGACAGGCAAATACCCCGGACAGGCCGTCCAGTCCCAATGATATGTTCATCCTGCTGCCAAAACGGTACAATACCAACGGCTGCACTGGCCCCTTTGCCACCAGCACCCCAATCAGCACCGAGGCAGAAAGGATTCCTCCCATAACCAGCACCTCCCGTTTCCAGCGCTCCTGGGGACGCAGTCCAAGTACAGCTGCGCCAGTCACTATGGGAAGAAGCACCGGCGCCAGCAGATAATACGGATTCACACCCATCCCTCCTTTCATACCATTGCAGAGGCAATGCCCCTGAGACATTCAAACACAGGATTCCCGACAGCGCCAAGCACCAGCAGAGATATCCCCAGCACAGCCAGAGGCATCCCCATAAACAGGGATACCGTCACAGCACCGGCACCGCTCCATCCGCCCTCTCCCCATTTGCCTGCTTCTGGTTTATCTGCTTTCGGTTTGGCCGAATCCTGCCAATCCCTGCCCGGAAAAAATGCCTCCACAATGACCGGAAACAGATACCCGGCTGTCAGGAGGGCGCTGACCATAAGCACCACAGGACCCAGCCAGACGAACAGGCCCGCCCCTGCCCTCATGGCCCCCACAGCCAGATGCCATTTGGCCAGAAAGCCTCCTGCCGGCGGAATTCCCACCAGGGACAGGGACGCCAACGCGAAACATACCATTACAGACGGCATCCGCCTCCCCATTCCCTTCAGGTCCTTTATCCTGGTGCAGCCCGTCTTGCAGATGACAGCTCCGGCGCAGAGGAACAGGGCGTTCTTTGCCAGGGCGTGGAACACCATCTGGAGCAAAGAACCATACAATCCCTCCATGGACAGCAGGAATACGCCGAACAGCACATAGGACACCTGACTGAAGGAGGAACAGGCCAGACGCTTCTTCAGTTTCTTTTCTTTATAAGCCAGCATAGAACCGGTAAATATGGTAAGAACAGCCATGGACAGCAGGACATACTGCACCCACGTCCCCCGCAGGATTTCAGGTCCGGCCATATGGTACACCACCCGGATAACCGCCACCACCCCGGCCTTGGTAATCAGGCCCGACAACACGGCGCTGGCAGGCGCCGGCGCAACCGGATGAGCGATGGGCAGCCATGGATGAAGGGGCATAAGCCCGGCCTTGCAGGAAAATCCGGCTGCCATACAGAAAACAGCCGGCAAAACAGGCCCCGCCTCCCCCATCAAAATCCCGCCTGCCCTAAAGTCCGTTCCGAAGGCATACCGGCGGAAAAAAAAGTATCCTCCCAGTGCAATGGACGCGCCCAGCATGGAATAGGCCAGATATACCATTCCCGCCCGGAGGGCTTCCCGTTTCCTGGAATGGAACACCAGCGGAACACTGAAAAATGTCATCATTTCAAAAAACAGGTACAGGGTAACGAAATTCCCTGCATAGGCAACTCCGGTCAGGGCTCCCAGGGACATGATGAGACAGCCGAAAAAACGCGCCTCTTCTGTTTCGTGTTCCATGTATTCAAAGGCAAAGAAAACCACCAGAACCCATATAAGGGATGCCAGCCCGGAAAACAGCGCCCCGATTCCGTCCAGCTTAAAGCACAGCTCCATGCCCGGCCCGATGTTCCACAGGGGCAGGCGCATTTCCATGCAGTTCAGGATGGCAAGCCATGAACAGACCGCCTCCCCCAGGGACAGGACCGCTGCGGCTGCCCGCATCCTGGTCCGCCCCGGATTCCATATCCAAAGGGCAGCGCCGGAAATTACAGGAAACAGCACCGGCGCCAGCATCCACATTTCTCTCATGTCCTATGTCCTCTCCTTTTCCAATGGTTCCCCTGCTGCCGGGGTTACCCAAAATTGGCAAGCCCTGTCTCTATCATCCGTACCACAGGGCCGTAGCATGTTCCAATCAGCACATTTCCGGCCATGAAACATGCCATGGCCGCCGCAAAATGAAAATCCCTTACAGGTTCCCCCACCTCAGGCACAGCCGCATCCACCAGACCCGCCGCCTCATAGTCGGCTTTTTCCGGCCCGCGTTCTGAAAACACGATGATGATAAGCGGTATGTAATACATGGCATTAAGGACCGTACTGACAGCCAGGGCCCCCAGCACCACCACAGCCCGGTTCAGGTCGTGGAATGATGCCATTGCAAAGGAAATCTTGGAAATAAATCCTGAAAAAAACGGAATTCCTATCATGGCCATGCTCCCTACCACAAGTCCGATACCGGCTGCCGGATTCCGCCTTGCACTTCCCCTGAGGGCCGCTATCTCCCTTTGATGGCCGGAACAGTCCATAAGTCCCCCTGCAGCTGTAAACAGCATGGGTTTTGTCACTGCATGGACAATCATATGGAGTACTGCCGCCGCCAGACCAGCCATGGTTCCCATGCCGATTCCCATGAAGATATATCCAATCTGGGCAATGGAGGAGTAGGCAATGACCCGCTTGACCATGTGCTGCTGCAGCGCCTTCACGGAACCAATGACCATGGCCAGGATTCCAAACACAAAGAGCAGGTCGTTTACCCGCAGCCGGATAATCAGGTCCATTCCCATAATACGCATATACACCTTGAGAAGAAGAATAATGTACCCCTTTAAGACCAGACCCGACAAAACAGAACTGGATGCAGCCGTTGCATTGGCATGGGCTCCGGGAAGCCAGGAACTGAAAGGGTACAGGGCGCTTTTTACCGCCAGTCCCGAGGTCATCATCACCAGGGCCATTTTAAGGGGAAACAAATCCTTTCCTGACAGCGCCAGCTCCCTCACCGCCCCTGCCATGGGCTCCATAAGGAGATGGCCTGTCTGGCAGTATAAAAGGGCAATGGAAATAAGGATGAGCCCGCTTCCCACCAGGCTCATGATGAGATAGCGTATGGCTGCCGCCGCTGTCTCGCCGCTTTCCTTTGCGCACACAATAGCGCAGGCTGAAATGGTATTGATTTCTATGAATACATAAGCAGTGAAAAGGTCATTGGTATAGATGAGTGCCAGAAGGGAGCTGAACAAGAGATTCATCATCACATAGTACAGACCGGCCCGCTCCGAAGGTATGTCATGTTCCAGTGACCGTTTATTGGCAGCCACTGTAAGGAACATTACAATGGAAAAAACCAGGCTCATAAGCGCTTCCAGAGCGCCTGCCCTGACCTCATTGCCCCAGGGCGCCGGAAAATGTCCCATCATGAAGCAGAAACGGGTTCCGTCAGACGTATATCCCAACAGCAGGCCGGACATCACAGCCACGGTCCCCACCAAAACCAGGTGGAGAATCCTGGCCCCTTTTTTGCCCCCCAGAAGGGGTGTCACAATTCCTCCTGCCATCATGATGAAGATACTGAAAAATGGAATGTTCTCAACCAGCCTCACCGTCTGTGTCCTCCTGTCCTTCATACAGCATGTCGTCCAAATCCAGGGTTTTATAATAGTGGTGGAATCTCTGAATCAGCGAAAAGAGAAAGGCCGACACACTGACCGACACCACGATTCCCGTCAGCACCAGGCCGCTGGGAAGGGGATTGATGAAGCCTTCCGCAGCTGTCCTCCCGTCTGCAATCGGCGCCCTGCCGCCGGTTATGTACCCCTTGGCCGCCAGAAACAGATACACGGACATATCCAT
Organism: Clostridium sp. 1001271st1 H5; assembly: GCF_005845215.1. Lineage (GTDB taxonomy): Bacteria > Bacillota > Clostridia > Lachnospirales > Lachnospiraceae > Enterocloster. Next base: position 306,386 of record NZ_SPHO01000003.1, on the reverse strand, counting down.
GATGTTCAGCCCGATGGCCTTCTTAATCAGGTTTTTCTGGAGCAGCAGCATGGTAAATCCAATGGAAAACAGAATCATGGCCGCTGTCTCGTAGTAATTGGTCACAAGTGCCTGCATCGTCACACCTCCCCTTCCCGGAACAGGGAATAAAAGCAGTACATGGTCCCGGCCACCACCAGTCCCACGCAGATATCCAGGGGCAGTATCAGCCCTGCACTGAGTATATCCCCCGGTTTGCCCAAAGGAATGCCGGATTCCAGGTGGTTGGCCCCCATGAAAAAGGAATAGCCTTTGGAGAGGGCGTATACCATCAGAGCGCTGCTGCTCATCACAGTAAAGGTCCTGAAGCTGAACAAACGGTGAATCCGCTGGTATCCAAATGCATTGGCATACAGAATGAGTCCCGCCCCCATAACCGTTCCTCCCGAGAACCCGCCCCCCGGAGACAGATGGCCGTTGAGCACCACATAGACGCCGAACATGAGAATAAAGGGAACCAGCAGTCTGGCCACCTGTTCCAGTATGATATCCCGGTCTGCTTCCTGCTCCCCCTCCTTGCCTCCGCCGGTTTTCCCGGCGGGCCTGCCTGCAGGTCTGCGCCGCATAAGCGCTATAACGCTGGCAGCCGACAGGAATAACACAACTGATTCTCCAAATGTATCAAAGGCCCGGTAATCCAGTATGATGCCTGCAACCGTATTCACAGCCCCTGTCTCGGCCAGGCCGTTTTCCAGGTAACGTCCAACCACCTCATTATTGGCAGGATTGTCCGCTGCCCCAAAGGCAGGCAGATGGGAAACCATCATAAGGAGTACTGCCATTCCTGCCAGGCAGATTACCTGTGCCACGGCCCGGTAGACGCTGCCGAACACACGCAGGGCATGTTCCTCTGTAAATTCCGCCAACCTGCGCCCCATGGTCCGCTTTGCAGTCCGGACCGCCGCCTTCTCCGCAGTCTGTCCCCAGGCCATTTTGCGGCCGGACGGACTATATGCACCCGCTTCTTTATCATGGCCTGCCATACCGGACGCAACCGCTTCCTCATCATGGCCCGCCATACCGGACGCAACCGCTTCCTCATCATGGCCTGCCATACCGGACGCAACCGCTTCCTCATCACGGTCCGCTCCGTTCTCCACCCAGTCCACAAATGCGCGCAGCCCGCGCTTACCGCTGCTCTCACTCACTGTCTTCCCCCCTTAACCCGTTTACCTTATACAGTGTGATAAAAAGAAGGATTCCCGTGACCCCTGCGCCCACGGCAGCCTCTGTAATGGCCAGGTCCGGGGACTGCAGAATCACCCAGATGATGCTCATGATAAGGCTGTTGGCCATGAACAGGATGGCTGCCACCAGTAAGTTCCTGCACAGGAACACGCTTAGGGAACAGGCCATGAGAAACAGCAGGAGAATGATTTCAACCACCTTCATATTCAGACACCCCGCATTCCTTCCCAAGGTCCGGATTGCTCCTGGCCTCTGCCCTGGCCACCATGTGGGAGGCAGCGGGATTGCCAATCCAGATAAACAGGAGAATCAATCCGATTTTAGCTGATTCCATGCTCCACCCGTTGGAGAGCATTAAGCCGGCCAGTATAAGCATGCTTCCCAGGGTATCGCATTTGGCAGCCACATGAATCCGGTTCAGTGCATATTCAAACCGGAATATGCCAAAGGTCGCCACACACAGCACAAACACTCCCAATATAATGAAAACTCCGCCTGCAGCCAGACGTATCATGATTTTGCCCCCTTTCCTGCATATTCCCTTCCTGCATGTTTCTCTCCCGCATTCCCCTTTCCCCGGTTCATCCGCTGGTCCAGCAGCTTTGTCAGCACCACAAAGGACAGGAAGCTGATGAGGGCGTATATAAGGCAGATATCCACCAGGTAGTCTTCATGGAATACCTTTATCAGCAGGGCGATTATGAGAACGGTCTTGGTCCCTATCATATTGATGGCAATGAGCCGGTCAGAGAAGCGCGGCCCCAGCACGGCCCGCACAAGGCATAATACCATATTGACGCTGAGTATAATGACCGCCAGAATCAGGATGCCTGTAAACATCCCTTCTGCCGCCGCCATATATGCCCCCATATCCCTTCCTCCTTCACTTTATCTCCTCAATCCTGGCCAGCTGCCTTGCCACATGCCAGTCCTTAAGCCCTTCCGCCATTTGTTCCGTCAGGGCGTGGACCCACAGCACATCATCCTCCACATCCACCGTAATGGTACCCGGTGTCAGGGTAATGGCGTTGGCCAGGGCGGCCCTGGCTCCGGCACTCTTTAAGTCTGTTTTCACAGGTACCAGACAGGGCGTGATTTCCATATGGGGTGACAGCACGATACGGATGATTGCCACATTGGCTTTCACCACCTCCCAGGCCACAAGGACCAGAAATACCAGAACATGACCCAGCCGTTTCAGGAGAAGCAGGTCCCCTGCGGGCCGGTAGCCCAGAGCCAGATACCCGAATCCGTATATCAGTCCGGCCACCGGGATTCCCAATGCCAGAATCTCAGCCGTGACCCTGCCGTTCAGAAGAATCCACAGCAGATACAGCAGCAGATACATTTCCTTTCCCTCCCCCTTGGCTTATAAACCGGCAAAGGGCTGCCGCCTGTTATAGCAGCAGCCCATTCCTCTCATCCGGGAGTGCCGGTCAGCGTTTTACAAAATATCCCTCTTTCATGATTACGTCCATGTTTTCAACAGCAATTGCACGGATATTCTCTAATGGGTTGCCGTTAATAACTAACAGGTCCGCGCTCTTGCCCTCTGTCAGGGAGCCGGTCACATTGTCCACCTTCAGCATCTCGGCGCCCACCTTTGTGGCTGCCACAATGGTATCCATCTCACTGATGCCTGCCTTCTCCACAAAGGAGTACATCTCGCCGATGGCTGTTGTTCCATATGGTGTAAGGCTGGAGCAGAAGGAGTCGGAACCAATGGTAAGGCCGATGCCCTTTGCTTTTGCTTTCCTCAGGTTAGCGTATACGCGGTTCAGCTCCTTCTCCGCCACGGTTTCGCCGGGATACTGGTCATGTACTTCCGGGATGTATGGCGGAGCATAGGTCTTGAACCACTCATTTAAGAACTGGATGGTAGGACAGAAATAGATGCCTTTTTCTGCCATGATATCCAGACACTCGTCGTTTAAAGTCTGGCCGTGGATAATGAGATGCACGCCTGCCCTTGCGGAATCCAGGGCGCCGCCGTAGCCCTCTGCATGGGACCATACCGGGATGCCTACCATCTTGCATTCATCCACCACTGCCTGAATCTCTTCCAGTGTGTAATGCTGGTCTAATTTCTGGTCCCAGCGCCAGATGCCGCCGCCTGTTGACCAGATTTTGATTGCATCCGGACTCTGGCGCAGTCTTCTTCTCACCGCCTTGCGCAAATCCCATGGTCCGTCCACACGCTCAGCCCATGGATGGGATTCATCGTTATAGTAGCTGGGGAGCTTGTGGGAATCGCCGTGACCGCAGGTACGGCAGAAACCAAGTCCGGTTGCAACCACTCTGGGGCCCTTCATGACGCCGGCTTCCACCATATTGCGGATTTGGATACCGGAACGTGAAATCTCGCCAACGGTTGTAAGGCCGTTCTCCAGACACTCATGGGCCTGCTGTACGGCCACCACTGTTTTCTGTACCACATCCTCCAGCACCCAGTCGCTGTCATCATCTGTCAGGTTTCCTGAGAAATGCAGATGAGAGTCAATAAGACCCGGCATGATGGTCTTGCCTGTAATATCCTTTACCTCGTAGTCAGGTCCGATTTCCCTGTCTGCTCCGGCATATGCAATCTTGTCATCCTCTACCAGCACCAGACTGTTCACCACTGGCTCTGCGCCGGTACCGTCAATCAGTAAACCGCCTTTAAAAGCTACCTTTTTCATTAAATAATCCTCCTTTATTTTATGTATATTGATGTTTGAACCGCTATTTTGCTGCGGCTGCCGCCTTACTGTTTCCCTTTGCCCTGGTAACAGCGCTCAGCCCCAGTCCAATGACCAGCCAGGCAACCACGATGGCCCACTCTACCGGCTTAAGAGCCGCAGGGCTGAAGGGAACCACCATAAGGCCAATGATAATGGTGCCGGCCAGACATGCCATGCAGATGCCCGCTTTTCCGCCGGGAACCTTGTAGGGTCTTGGAAGGTCAGGCTCTGTGTAGCGCATCTTAAGGCAGGCAAAGCTTACCATGGTGCAGGAGAAGATGAATGCCAGCGCCGACACATTGGTCAGGGATACCAGCATGTTCTTTCCCAGGAAAGGACCCATGATGGTCAGGACTGCCAGTACCGTGTTGGCCATCTTTGGCGCCCCGCTCTTTTCATCCAGGACCGCAAAGCTGTCCGGAAGCTGTCCCTTGCGTCCCATGGCCAGCATGATGCGGCTGGTAGCTCCATAGAAGGAGTTCATGGGGCCCATGGGGCCTAATGTTGCTATTATCAGCATTGCCACATACAGAACCATGTTGATATTCTTAAGACAGGCCAGGGCCGGAACCGTGCTCTTTATGAATTCAGTCCACGGTATAATGGTTCCGAAGGAATAGATGCATACCATGTAGAAACCGCCTGCTGCCAGAAGGGCCATGCTGATGACCTTGCCGAACTTATTCCAGTCCAGGCCTTCCGCTGCTTCCTCAGCCTGCTGGGGTATGGTGTCAAATCCGGCGTAAAAGAACGGCGTCATGACCAGGACTGAGATAATGCCTGCAAACATGTTATTTGCGCTTGTCACTGTGGATGGTCCTTCCACCTGTGTAAAGGAGGGAAGGATATTGGATGGTCCGCCTTTGACAAAGGAGATTCCCATTGCCAGAAGCATACCCGCCAAAAGGGCCTTTGTCAGGAACGCCTGCAGCTTTGCGGCTGCGCTGGCCCCCCGGAAGTTTAAGAGAATCACATAGACTGCAAATCCCAGCGCTATGACAGTGGGGAACAGGTACACATCCGCCCCCATGATGGTATAGAGCTTTACCGCCCTGAGAATGGGGAACAGGCCCCCGAACATATCGGATACTAACGTGGAGATGGCGATGGCCTCCCATGGACAGAGGATACCGTTTCCCAGTGCCAGAAACCATCCTGTTATGTATGAGACATTCCGCCCATAAGTCCTGTCCACGTATTCGATGATTCCTCCGGATATGGGGATGGCCGCCGTCAGCTCCCCGAACACGGCTCCAATGGGAAGTAAGAACACGGCTCCGATGGCAAATGCAATCATGGCCGCTATGGGTCCGCCTCCAATCACCATCCAGTCACCTACCAGAAGCACCCAGCCGGTACCGATGATGGCCCCGAATCCAATGGTAAAGAAATTCCATATGGACAGGGTCTTTTTCATTCCGCCTGCATCATTTCCATTTGGTCCAGACATAAAATCCGTTTCCCCCTTTTTCTTGTTTTTCATTTTGTTTTCCAACTCATATCCCCATTTTACACAAGGAAAAAAATAACACAATACTTTGTGCACAATCGATAATTTCACTGTAATAATTGGTCAAAAATGTATTTTTCGTCCAAAACTCCTATTTACAATACCACTGAAAGAATTGTATAATCGTTATGCATTTAACTAATTTTTGGGGGGTAAATGGTCATGTTCAGAATTGTACTTTGCGACGACAGTCCCGCAGACCTGATGGTGCTGTGCGGACACCTGGAACAATTAAAAGAAAAACGGCCTGTGGATATTATATCCTATACAGACGGCCTGGACCTGCTTAAGGATTATAAACAAAAGGGATTCTGCGACATCCTGGTGCTGGACATGCGCATGGAGACCATGGGCGGCATTGAGGTGGCAAAGCACATACGCCAGCTGGACGACGAGGTTCCCATCCTTATTGTGACAGCCACCGTGGATTATGCGGTGGAGGGCTACAAGGTGGGTGCCTTCCGGTATATCGTAAAACCGGTGGACCGAAAAGACTTTCTGTCTGCTGTGGAAGAGCTTCTGGACCGGCAGCAGAAAAAGCAGGCATCCATCTTCTCCTTTCCCAGCATCAGCGGCACCACAAAGCTGATGACCGACCATATCTATTATCTGGAGTCGGATTTAAGGACCATCCGCGTGGTTGCAAAGGAAGGCACATTTACCTTTACAGGCACCATCAGCTCCCTTGAGGAACAGCTCCGCCCCGACGGCTTTATCCGGATTCACAAGAGCTTTCTGGTGAATGTAAGCCATATTTACAACATATTCAAAGATTCCGTCACCATGGACAACAAGGACGTGCTTCCCATGAGCAAACACAAACGCAAGGAAGTAAACCAGGAGTTCTTAAGCTATATGGAGGCCAACCTATGATAAACTTCTCAATCTGCATGGAGGGGAACCTATGATGAGCGTCCTCCAGCATGCCTGGGTCAGCTTCGTGCTGTCCGTGGCCGAAACCCTGATTCTTTACTGGCTGTGCAGCAACTTCCTGCACCGTAACCTGCGTCCCGCATCACAGTACACCGTGGGCATCCTGATTTATTTCGTATTCCAGTGGATGACCTACTGGTTCAATGCGCCTTTATTCAGCATGTGTATCTTTTACTGTGCCTTCACAATGCTGGTAAGCTGTATTTTTTTCACGGATTCCCTCAGAACCAAGGTGCTGGTGGCCTATCTGTTCGTGGTGCTCAACTACGCCTGTAAGCTGCTGTCCGCAGTTCTGGTACGCTCCCTGCACGGCGAGCCCCTTCCCTCGGAGCCCAACTTCCTGATTCAGAGTCCGCTGGCCCAGATGACGGCCTGTGTCCTGTTTTTCTTCTTTACCCTGCTGTTCATCCTGTGCCGCAACATGAGGAAAAGCAATAAGGATACCCTTTACAATGCCATCTCCTTCCTGGTACCCTCTGTGATTCTGTTCATCACCATCCAGATTTTCCACATGAAGGACAGCGTATCCCACTTTTATCTGGAGATATCGGGAATCCTGTTCTGCTCCTCCATGTTCCTGTTCTACCTGGTGGACGACTATGCCATTATAAATGAGGAAAGCCAGAAAAACATGATTGCGGACAAGCTCCTGACCATGCAGTCCTCCTACTATCAGAAGGTGGAGGATTCCCAGCGGGAAATCACCTCCCTGCGCCATGATTTAAAAAAACACCTCCATTCCCTGGTGGTGTTTTTAAAAGCAGGCCAGTATGACCAGGCCCTGACGTATATTGAACAGATTTATGAGTCTGCCAACGGCATGAAGGTGCCCCTCACCGGCGGCAACAGTATGGTAAACATTCTGGTAAACAACGCAGAACAGCAGGCCGCGGCCTGTAACGTTCCGCTGACAGCCAATATCATGGTGCCTCCTGAACTTCCGGTTGAAAACGTGGACCTGTGCATCATCCTGGGCAATCTCCTGGACAATGCGCTGGAGGCCTGCAGCCGCATGGGCAAAGGAGCCCAACGGTTCATCCACACGGAAATCCGCTGCCGGAAGGCTTTCCTGATTATCAGCATCTCCAATTCCTACAACGGCCAGCTGCGCATGGAAGGCAACCGGTACGAGAGTATGAAGATTGGGGAGCAGTACTGCGGAATTGGGCTTTCCAACGTTTCCACGGTCATCCATAAATATAACGGCGACATGAAAATCAGCCACAACAACGATGTGTTTACGGTATCCGTCATGCTGCCGCTGGTACAGAGGTAAGGGCTGGTCCCTTTCGTTCCCTTACTGCAGTTCCCTGCATATCTCCCTGTAGGTATCCCCATATATACTTCCCTTATTCCATATAAAGGCAAAATCATGCTCCATCTGGAAGTCTCTTAAGTCCAGCTCCCTGAACGCCCCTTCCTTCAGCCCTTCCTCCACCGCTGTCCGGTACAGGAAGGTGATTCCCGCGTCCTTTTCCAGCAGCTGGAGAATCACATGCATGCTGCCGATTTCCGTAATATGGGAAAAGTCGGACAGGCGGATGTTCCTGATATCCAGATTCTTCTCCAGAATATCCCTGGTTCCCGACCCGGGCTCCCTTATGAGCAGATGCTCCTCCAAAAGGTCCCTTAACTGGACCGGCTCCCTGTTAAACACATGTCCGGCAGCGCATACAGGGATGAACGGCTCTGTCCTGAAAACCATGGAATCAAAATCCACATCATCATAATACCCCTCAACCAGGGCAAACTGAATCTCACCGGAAACCAGCTTGTGCAGAAGCTCGTCCGTGTTATTGATGACCACACTGATACGGTCGTCCGGGTGGCGGTGGATATAGCGGGCCAGGGGCGCTGATATCACTGACTCGCCAATGGTCCTGGTGGTGCCGAACCGAAGGCTCAGGCCTCTTCCCACTCCCTCCAGCATCTGTTTGCGCAGAAAGACTTCGTCGTTCTTAAGGGTGGTGGCTGCGTGGAGCAGCCTTTCTCCTGCCGGTGACAGGTGTATCTTCTTTCCCTCGGACAGAAACAGCTTGACCTGATACATATTTTCCAGATACCGTATATGCTGCGACACAGCCGGCTGCGTAATGTGCAGCGCCTCCGCGGCCCTTGTATAATTCATGTGCTCGCACACAGCCAGAAACGTATAAACCCTGAAATCCAGCACCTGATTCCCTCCTTTGTTTCCGCCGGCAGTGCAGCCTTCCCTATTGATTCTGCCGCCGGCCCCTCTTTTTTGTCTTTATTCATTTCCCCTAATCATAACACATTCTTATTAAAATATAAATATATATAATTTTACTTTATGCTTTCCATAAGTTACCATATAAACCGTGTGCTGCGCTCCATATACGGCACACATCCATGATTAAGTTATAGGGAATATGAGGAGGAAAAAGAAATGGCATCATTACAAAAGAAATGGAAAGGACTGGCATTCTGCATGCTGTTGGCTGTCCCTTCCTGGTTTTTAGGGAAAATGTTCCCCATCATAGGAGGCGCTGTCATTGCCATCATTGCAGGCATGGTCATAGCCGTATTCATGAAACAGAAAGACGGGCTGGAGGACGGCATCAAGTTTACCTCCAAAAAAATACTGCAGTGGGCTGTCATTCTTCTTGGCTTTGGCATGAACCTGAACGTGGTTCTGGAGACGGGAAAGCAGTCCCTGCCCATCATCGTGTGCACCATCACCACATCCCTGGCAATAGCCTTTGTGCTCCATAAGCTCATGCACATACCATCCAATATCTCCACCCTGGTGGGGGTGGGCTCTTCCATCTGCGGCGGCTCTGCCATCGCGGCCACGGCGCCTGTAATCAATGCGGATGACGAGGAGGTGGCCCAGGCCATATCCGTGATTTTCTTCTTCAATGTACTGGCGGCCATCCTGTTCCCCACCTTTGGTAAGTTCCTGGGCTTTGACACTGCATCCGGCAATGCCTTTGGCATCTTCGCCGGAACAGCCATCAATGATACATCCTCGGTCACTGCAGCCGCAGCTACCTGGGACAGCATGTGGAACCTTGGGGCGGCCACCCTGGATAAGGCGGTTACGGTAAAGCTGACCAGAACACTGGCCATAATCCCCATCACCCTGTGCCTGGCATTCATCCGGACCAGGAAGGAGGAAAAGACAGACCAGGCCCTCGGCCAGTCCGTAAGCTTTAAGGATATCTTCCCGTTTTTCATCCTCTACTTTATCGGCGCCTCCGTCATCACCACCCTGGCCATGGGCGCAGGGGTTCCCGCCTCGGTCTTTTCCCCTGTCAAGGAGCTGAGCAAGTTCTTCATCATCCTGGCCATGGCAGCCATCGGGCTGAACACGGACCTGGTGAAGCTCATCCGCACCGGCGGCAAACCCATCCTCATGGGAGCCTGCTGCTGGGTGGGAATCACTGCAGTGAGCCTGGGGCTTCAGAGTGCGCTGGGAATCTGGTAAAATACATAAAAGCATTGAAAGGGGCCTCCCGCCTGCTGGTATGAACCGCAGGCCGGGAGGCCCCTTTTGTCACGCATGATATTTAAGTTTTGTCTCCACCAGGAAATCCACGCCCAGTTCATCAGGCTCTCTCCTCACCTCTGTATTTTCCCGTTCAAAGAGGTCCGGATACTTGGACAGCAGGGACCGCTCCTGGTTCACAAGGCGGTTCAGATGGAAATTCAGTATGGCGTGAAGCCGTTCCCAGTCCTTGGCCAGGATGGCGTCCGTTATCTCCTTATGCTGTTTAAGGGCCTCCCTGTCAATACCCTGGTCCGCCATGGCCAGCAGGCGGATCCGCATGTAATGGCCTGAGTTGGCGGATATGATATCATTGCAGTATCCCTTGTTGACCCCCACATAAAAAATGGAATGAAAGTACATATCCTCCGCCAGAAACGCCCGTATGTCCTCCTCCTCCACAATCCGCTCCTGACGGTCCAGGGACATCTCCAGCTCAGTGATGGCCTTTAAGTTACACACTGCCATAAACTCCAGTATCACCTTCTCCTCCACGCATGTCCTGAGAAAGCGTTCGTTGAGTACCTTGTCATAGTTAATCTTGGATATCATAGTTCCCCGCTGGGGGAGAAAGGTGATAAGTCCTTCCTTGGAAAGGCTTATGAGGGCGTCCCTCACCGGTGTCCTTCCCACCTGATATGACTCGCTGATGTCCTTAATGCTGAATATCATCCCGGGACGCAGCTTCAGGTTCAGAATGTCAGTGCGCAGTACGTCATATATGTTGTCTTCCGGATTCCTGCTGTCTGTGCTGCCCATAGAACTCCTCCTGTCAAATTTCTGCTACCTCCCTGTACATGTTCAGGGCTGTCTCTGAATTATAATTATAGTACAAAAGGATATCTAAGGCAAATGGGGAATAGGGAAAACCATTTAATTTTTTAGAAAAATACATTCCGGCTATTTCCGACAGGGCTCTGATGGTGGAACGGTTCTCAAATCCAAGGATTTTCCACAGCCGTATCTTCTCGGTCCTGGTATAAATGGCCTCATCCTCCTCTTCCAGATAGTGGAAAATCTCATGGCCCAGAATCAGGTCCTCCAGCTGCCCGCGGGTGGAAAACCCGTCCAGGGAACCGCCCTCCACTGCCTTATCCAGCGGTTCCCTCATAATCTGTATCAGGTCAGGAGGGGTGAAAAGGGCAAATAGCACCCTGTCCGCTATCTGCCCCTTTTCCAGGTATTCCACCCTAAGTCCCAGTCTTCCGGCAATCTCCCGGGGATTCGAAGTTCCCATCTGGTCCATGATTTTGTCCGCTGTCTCACAGCCGCAGCAAACAGCCTTTTCTATCATTTCCTTTTTCCGGGCGCAGTCCACCTTATCCCGGAGCACATCCCTGGAGAATGCGTACATTCCCCAGGTCATGTCGTCCACCGCAGACAGCCCCTTCATCATTTCCCGCAGGCTCATCGCTTCCATACATTCGACCTCCCGTCCGGGCCCATTGTCTGTTCAGCGGGTCCGCGCCTTAATTCTGCTTAATGTTGGCAGCCACCACCAGGATTTCCTCATCCGGTTCCAGGGAGGATACCTCCAGGTCCGTCAGCAGCTCCAGCTGTTCAAAGTCCTGGGCCGTAAAGTCCATAACCCTGGCGCCCATGCACAGGTAGTAATCCGGTCTGGCAATCAGTTCTGTCTGGTATACTGCCATATCGTCCCAGAGCTGCTTCAGTGCGTCCAGATAGGCTGCGGCCGTGGTCTTTAAGCACATGGCCCTTCCTCTCTGTACCTTTATGAATCCCTTCTTATCCACAATGCGGACAGCCCCAGGGGTTCCCGGCTCTGTTTTTTCACCGTACACATAGAAGTAGGGCGATGTTGCCAGAAGCTCCGTATCCCCATCCGCCAGCCTCATATCCTCTGCTGCCAGGTGCCTTGCCTCGGACTCATCGCATTCCTTTAACAGGTCCGCTGTCTTTACTTCTGTGGAGCCGGTGGCAATGGCTGTCACCTTGGATGTCTGAGGGTCTATTTCTATGTGAATCTCAACGGATTCTGCTGTTGCGCCTGACTCAATGGCTTTGTTAAGGGCCTCATTCTTAATGGCCCGTATATCGTCCTTGGATGGGGACGGCATAATACGCTCCACCACGTCCCGGACCATGGACAGGGCCACGCCGATGGATGAAATGACCTCTGCGTTCTCCGGTATGGAATACTTTACGCCCATCTTGTTGCTGAAATATACAATCAGGGAAGCTGCTCCGCCGCCAACGCCCACCAGGGATATCTGGTCCTTTTCCAGCTTATATTTCTCAGCCAGTTCCAGAATCACAGGTTCAATCTTGGCATAGGCCTTCTCCATGATTTGCTTTGCAATTTCCTCCACGGAGGTGCCGCAGTAGTCCGCCAGCGCCTTCATGGCCTTTCTGGCTGATTCCACGTTGCCGTAGGAGAAATGCTCCGGTTTTACCAGTCCCAGTACATTGGCGGCGCAGGAGTTGGTAATGGTCACAGCGGAACCGTCCTCCATCCGGATTCTCACATAGTCGTCCGGGTCCCCCTGCTTGGGTGAGAAGAATTCCACCTTTGGCCCCCTGATTTTATCCGTATCCGTGAACACGGCATAGTCCAGTCCCGCAATGTGGGCGGAACGCGGTCCCACGTCCACCACGCCCTGCTTATTGGCCCTGACCATGGAACCGCCTGCCACGCCCAGAACCCGCACATCCAGGGATGAGATATAGGTGGCGTGACCGCCTACAATGGAATAGTCAATGGCCGGACGCCCGTTCTTGATGACGCCGATGTTGGTGGTGGTTCCGCCCACCTCAAAGTACACTCCGTTGGAAGCCCTCAGATACATAAGGGAGCCCATGACAGAGGCAGCCGGGCCTGACAGCATGGTGAGCACGGGCCGCTTCTTCATTTCCGTAATCTCCATGACTCCGCCGTCGCCTCTCATAATCATCAGGGGCACATGGACGCCTGCTTCCCGGACAGAGCCTTCCGTGGAATTGGCTGTATCCAGCATCTTCGGAAGAATGGATGCATTGATGGCAGCGGTCCTGGTCCTTCTAGTAAGGCCGTAGAGCTTGGTGATGTCGCTGGCCATGGTGGTGGGGATTCCCTTTGCGCTGGCAGCCTCATACACCTCTGCCTCGGGGCCTCCGTCGTCCACGCCGAAGGCCATGGAGGACACCAAGACCTGGGCCCCTGCCTGCTGCATGTTATTTATGGTATCTTCAACAACGGCCTTGTTCATTTTTTTCACGTTGATGAAGTCATTTACAATTTTAATTTTCTTCTGGTTTCCCAGGTCGATATCATCCAGCTTTGTCTGTTTCTTTGCCAGGAAACCTTCCAGGCCTCCCTTTGCCATACCGATAACACCCACCGTTGCCACATCGCCCTCAATGAGGGCATTGGTTGCCTGGGTGGTGGAGTGGGCCACGAATACCACATCGTCCGGGCTGATTCCATTTTCATTCAGGCAGTTCTCAAAGGACCTGACCACACCTGCAGCCACGCCTCTGGGGTCGTCGTGGGTGGTCTTGACGGAAGATTTTCCGATAATCTCATGGGTGGCATTGTCAATTGCCACTGCCTTTGTGTGGGTACCGCCCACGTCTATACCCATTCTAACTGATTTACCCATCCTAAAACCTCCTTATCTCAAATCATTAAACCGTTATTTAAGGGGAGCCGGCATAAAATCTGCCGGCTCCCGCTTACATCTACATCAGGCCGCCGTACAATACGAATACTGCCGCACAGCAGATAATGCCTACAATCCATCCGGTAGGAATGGACATCTTCATGTAGTCCTTGGTGGAAACCTTGGTATATCCAAATCCCCATGCAACCCAGGACTGGGTGATATCCAGATGCTGGGGAGCAATGGTAGTCACTGCAAACAGCGGGTACAGGAAAGCCACCGGTGCATTGGGAAGGGTTGCCACTACAACTGCCAGAATTGCGGTTCCGCATCCAACCAGGTTCATGGGGCCGCGGAAGAAGCCAAGAGGTGTCAGCACAGCAAACACAATGGCCAGGGTAATGGCTGTGGTAGGTACAAATCCGCCCAGGATTGCGGTAAAGTAAGGCGCTGCATAGGTTGCCGCGTTATTGAACATGGCCAGGGTAAGCAGGAAGCCCACCATGGGAGCCACATCAATGGAACCATCGGTAAACAGCTTTGCAAAGAGACGGCAGATTTCAGAATAGCTGCCCTTCATCTTCCCTGTTGTAATCAGTGCATAGATACCGGAGAGGCAGAATCCCAAAATAATAGGAATCTTGAAAAGCACCACGCCCAGTACAGGAAGGATAACGGAAATCCAGGAAATGGCCGGAGCATTGTCGCCTGCTGAGGAAGCAGTTGCCGCCCAGGCATGGGCTGCCTTTTTGTTCATGGAAAGGTTAGCCACCACCAGCACTACCACAATGGCAACCACCATGCAGGTAACGCCAATCTTAAAATAATCATTGTAAGTGTAATCCGCCGCTGCCGCATTAAAGCCCGCATATATGGTCTGATACTGCTGGAAATTGACGATATTTCCAAAGATGCCTGCCATAATGGAGCCCATAAAGCTGAACATGGCCACAGGAGCAGGGATGCCCAGTGAAAGCAGGATGGGCAGTACAATGACCGCGATGGAAATAACAGGTCCGATACCGGTCATGGACATAAAGATAATGGCTGTAACGATACACAGAAGCGCCATGGTGATTCTGGGCTTATCGCCTCCCAGCTCAACCACCTTGCGAATCAGGGTAGCCGCTATGCCGGTGTCCACCAGTACCCTTCCGAAGAACGCGCCAAAGAATACATTAACCAGAATGGACTTTGCATATCCGGCAGGACCTTCCGCATATACATACTCCAGCACCTGGATGAATGTTTTGCCTTCCATGGCCGATGTGGGTGAAAATACATTACCGATGACTGCCAGGGCAGTCCAGAACGTTGCCATGACCGCAAATCCCACCATCAGGTTGAACCCCTTCACACAGTACCAGACCATGCCTAAGAAGGACAGAATCATGATAATACCGATAATTACATTGATGTTCATACGAACCCTCCTTTGATGAAAATAGTTAAACGCTCCCCTGCAGAAACTCCCTTATGCCTCTGCTTTTTCTGTACCGGAGCGCGGGGATAACAGCAATGAAGCTTCGGACACTCCCCTGACTGCATAACGTCCGGGCCACCCAGCCCTCCGGTTACATCCGCACCTCAAATTCATTATCTCTCCCTTGTTTCTGATACTAATATATTAGTACTGATATATTAGTTTGTATAGAGTCATTTTCCACTGTTTTTTCTTTTATTTTTATACATTTTATACAAAAATATCAGTTTTTACACATGGTTTTTACACCTTTTTAGCGTTCTTTTAACACATCATTCTCCCAAATAATTCAAACTAATATATCAGCTCGTCCAACAAAGTAAGTGAACATAAAAAACGCCATATAAAATCCCTCCACATATCACCGACAAAAACAAAAAAACAGCATGCCAGGACAGATGGCATACCGTTAGTTACGGAGGACTCCATTATCTGATTATCATTAACATTAGCCAGAGCTATTATTTCCCTTCCCCGGATGTAAATATCCAGTGTATGTCTGGGATATGCAGTGGGTGAGAGCCGGGAATGCAGGGCGGGAGGTGGCTTTGGAGCAGTTCGGAGAGACTTAGGCGCAAGGGGCGGGAAAAGCCGGGGTTGCGCAGGGCGCTCCACGCCCGGAGCAAAGCAAACATGGAGCCGAACTCATCAGGAGTTCGGCGTAATTTTTGCGGTCCCCGGGTTTTCCTGTCCCTTGCGCCTTAGTCTCTCCCACTGCGGAAACGGTCACCTCCCGCCCTGCATTCCCGGCTCTCACGAACGCGACCCCCCAGCCATTCACAGCCCCATCATTCACAGCCCCATCTCCCTCCTCCCCTTCTCCAAAGCCCTCAGCGTGCTGTCATGAAGCACCTCCTTCTTATACTGGTCCTGGGACAGATAGTAGGAATAGAGGATATCCGTCATAAGGAGAATAGGGAACTGGGGAGAAATCACATTGCCATGATTCAGGTGGAGCAGGGAGGGAAGAAGCACCACCTCGTCGCAGAAAGCATCAAAATCAGGCTTGTTCCTGGCTGTGAGCAGCACAGTCCTGGCCCCCCGCTTGTGGGCCTCCTCCAGAAGGTATAATACCTCCTCCTTCTCGCCGCTGATGCTGACGCCGAATACAAGGCAGTTCTCGTCCTGGAACACACCCCTCATGCGCATCATATCGCTGTGGTCCATGGAGGTGATGTCCAGGCCAATCCGCATAAAGCGCAGCTCCATCTCCCTGGCAGCCAGGCCTGAGCTTCCTGTTCCGCAGACAAACACGCGGCCTGCCTTGGCCATGTACCGGCACACCCGTTCTATCTGCTTTTCATTTACCAGGTTATAAGTCTTATTGAGAAGCTCCTGGTAAGCATTGAGCACAGTCCTGGTGTTGCCTGTCATGGAATCCTGCCTGACCACAAAGTTCTCCTCGTACTGGTAGATGAATTCCCTGTAGCCTCTGAATCCGCACTTCTTGGCAAACCGTGACAGGGACGCCTCCGACACAAACAGACGGCCGGCCACTGACTTGGCCGAGAAATCCATCTGCTCCCTGTTATAGATGAAAAAATCCGCAATGCTGCGCTCCACCGTAGTAAAATTCACATAATTGGATTCTATAACCGGTATCACTGATTTCAGATATTCCATAATACCTCCTCCTGGCTCAGCCGAAAGCCTGTCTGAAATAAATGCAGGTCAGCTCCGGTTCTTTCCCTGTCTCTCCAGGAAATGATAGTAGGCCCCCCGCATCCCTGCGTCGTTCTGGTGCTTTGCAAAGGCCAGCTCCGTCTTCTCATATATGCTGGCAACCAGATACCGTGCAAGGGCCTTTTCCAGTCTGGGCCGCAGATATTCCTCCTGGGCCATGATTCCTCCTCCCAGCACCACAATCTGTGGGTTCAGCACATAGCATATATTGGAAATGCCTCTGCCCAGCACATCGCACATCTGGTCAATGGCTTCCCCGCATACCGTGTCCCCTTCCCCGGCCAGCTGGAAGATGCGGTAGCCGTTCCACTGTGACTCAGACTCTCCCTTGGCGGCAGCCACCCGCTTTACCAGTATGCTGGCAGCTCCCAGTGTCTGGAAATCGCTTCCGTCCATGTGCATGTAGCCCACCTCGCAGGCGCTGTTGCTCCACCCGTGGTATACCCTGCCGCCGAGGATAATGCAGCCGCCGATTCCGGTTCCAACCGTCAGACACAGGGCTGACCGGGCCCCTGCCGCTGCCCCGGACACAGCCTCGGCCAGACCTGCGCAGTTCACATCATTTTCCACCTCGCAGGGAATACCGAATTCCGCCTCCATGCCGGCCTTGATTTTCGTTCCCGCATATCCGGGAATCAGGGGAGCTGCATAGAATATCTCCCCCTTCTCCACATCCACCATACCGGCAGTGGACACACAGATTCCCTCTGCCTTCCAATACTTCAGGTAATCCGCCGCAATCCCCAGGACCTTCTCCAAAAGGGCCGGTCCGCCCTTCCATGCCTCGGTTGGCGTCTTATCCTTTGCAAGAAATGTTTCATTTTCATCCAGCACTCCGTGCTTGATTTCCGTTCCTCCGATATCAATGCAAATATACTGTTTCATTCCGGCACCGCTCCTTTTAACCTTCTTTTTGTCCTGTCACTATCCTGCCGCAAAAGGCAAACCTGCCCCGGGGCACAGTTGGATGGTCCGCTGCGCTCAGGGTCTTTGGTTTGCCTCTGTCTCCGGTTCTATATGTTTTTAATTGTCAATCCGCACCTTAAATATGGCCTTCTTGATTTTTTCAGATTCATTTACAGCCACAGCTGTGCGGTGCCCGTCCTCCGGGTAGCAAATCAGGAAATCCCCTGCCCGCAGCACCACATGGCTGTTGGGCTCACCGTCCATGGGAAGAAAGTCATCCTTCTCCACAAATTCTTTCTGCTCCATGTTCTCTATAAAGTTTAAATCAATCTGCTCCTGCCCGTCAAGCATTAAATGCACATCCAGGTAATTCCTGTGGGCTTCCCAGAAACGGTTCTCCGGCCGGGTCGTCTCATATTCCACCACATTGACAAACAGCCGCCCGCCGTCAATGGGATGGCTGCCCTTTTCATAGGACGCCAAATCATGCTCCTTAGCATAGGCAAAGCATTCCTTTAAATTTTCAGGAAGAAAGGCATAGGTCTTTTCCTGGGTGATGTTTCCAAATATCATGATTACCTCCTGTTAATGAATCATTAATTGTGGTAAATCGTTGCGTCTTTTACTGGTTTGGATGTATCCCCGTCCATCTTTCTTGTAATCATGCTCACCGGAATTCCCACTACCAGGGAGATGGCGATGGAGATGATGGAATAGGACCAGATGGATACGGAACCTGCGGGAGCCATGTACTTGATGCAGACCATGGTGACGGCTGCCACAAAGAATGCCACGTAAGCGCCCTTTGCATTGGCCACCTTTGTGAATGTGCCCAGGGCAAATGTACCGCCCAGCACGCCCAGTACCAGTCCCATGAAACCGTTGAACCACTCATATGCTGACTTGATTTCACCGTTAGCCAGTACCATGGACACCAGGATAGCCACAATGCCCACTCCCAGGGATACGTACTGTGCAATCTTTGTCTGAAGGGCAAAGCTCATTTCCTTCTTGGAAAGACGCTCCTGGATATCCAGGGTCCAGCTGGTTGCCACGGAGTTAAGTCCTGTGGACAGAGTGGACTGGGATGCTGCATAGATGGCTGCCAAAAGCAGTCCTGTGATGCCTACCGGAAGCTCATATGCAATATAGGAAGCGAAAATCTGGTCCTGCTGTGCTGCAGGCGGAAGCGCGTTCTGGCTGTAGAACACATACAGGCCTGTGCCGATGAGGTAAAATACGGTTGCAATGAAGATGGACAGCGCGCCGTTGGTCAGCATCATCTTGTTCAGTTTCTTCATGTCTGTGGTGGTGGTGAAACGCTGAACAATGTCCTGGCTGGATACATAGGAGGAACAGGTGTTAAGACCCGCTCCCACAATCAGCAGGAATACACTGTCCTTCAGTATATTCGCATTGAAAATAGGCTGGTCGGCTGCCAGGAACTTGCCTCCTGCCATGGACTGGAAAATGGCTCCGAATCCGCCGTTAATTCCATTGGCCAGATAGAACAGGGCAAAGGTAACGCCTACCAGAAGAACGCTGCCCTGGATAAAGTCGGTCCAGAGAACGGATTTAAGTCCGCCTGTGTAGGAGTAAATAATGGCAATCACACCCATGGCAATAATCAGAATATTTACATTGATGCCGGTAAGCTTGGAAAGTACCATGGACGGAAGATACATGATGATGGACATACGGCCCACCTGGTATACGATGAACATGACAGCGCCCAGGACACGCAGGCCCTTGCTTCCGAAACGGATTTCAAGATAATGGTAGGCAGTGTCAATGTCCAGCTTGCTGTAGATTGGCAGGAAGAATTTAATGGTAATGGGGATGGCCACAATCATGCCCAGCTGTGCGAACCACATAATCCATGTTCCTGCATAGGAGTTTCCTGCCAGGGACAGGAAGGAAATGGGACTTAACAATGTTGCGAATATGGAAACGGAGGTAACCCACCACGGAATGGTGCCGTCTCCCTTAAAGAACTCTTTCCCCTTCATCTCCTTTTTGGAGAAGAAGAGTCCGGCAAATAATACAGCCGCAAGATAAACAACCAGGATAATCAAATCAATTGTAGTAAAACCCTGCATAAATTAATCTCCCTTCTTTACTATACGGAAAACCCCGGGAAATATCCTCCTTATCCCAATGGTTTCCGGTCCGGCGCCGGTCCTTTCTCCCTCCAGAAAGGACCGCGGACCATTTACTTTTATCTCCGGCGCCCCACTGTGTCAGCAGCTGTGAACCGCGGGTCCGGCGTCTGCCCCAGGAGCATGCCCGGTCTTAGCAGTATGCTGCAACTGCTTCCTTCACCATGCGGGCTGCCTCCTTGGCAATGGCAAGGTCAGACTCAATGAGCTGCGGAAGCGGCTCCCTGACTCCGCCCAGGTCCAGGGACTCATTGATGCGCAGCATCTCTTTAATCATGCCGTACATGTTGCCGTGTCCGGAACACATCTTATAGATGATGTCGTTGGCAGCGTACTGCACCTTCATGGCCTCTTCCATCTTTCCTGCCTTTACCAGCTCATCCATCTTAAGGAACAGCTCAGGCATGGCGCCGTAGGTTCCGCCGATTCCGGCCTCTGCGCCGATGACACGGCCGCTGATGAACTGCTCGTCCGGACCGTTGAAAATGATGTAGTCATCCCCGCCTGCCAGCTTGAACATCTGGATATCCTGCACAGGCATGGAAGAATTCTTGACGCCGATGACCCTTGGGTTCTTCCTCATCTCGGCAAACAGGCTCTGTGTCAGGGCCACGCCTGCCAGCTGCGGTATGTTGTAGATAATAAAATCCGTGTTGGGAGCTGCCTCGCTCATGGCATTCCAGTAAGCGGCAATGGCATACTCCGGCAGGTGGAAGTAAATGGGCGGGATGGATGCAATGGCATCAACGCCAAGGCTTTCAGCATGCTTTGCCAGCTCCACGCTGTCCTTTGTATTATTGCAGCCCACATGAGCAATCACGGTCAGCCTGCCCTTGGCGGCTGCCATCACATTCTCCAGCGTAATCTTGCGGTCTTCCAGACTCTGGTAGATGCACTCTCCTGAAGAACCATTGACATAAACACCCTTTACGCCTTTTCTGATGTGGTACTCGGTCAGTGCCCTTACCCTCTCCGGGCTTACATTCCCCTCCTCGTCGTAGCATGCGTAGAATGCAGGAATAACACCTTTGTACTTTTCTAAGTTTGCCATAATCTTACTTCTCCTTTCAATGACCCGTTCGGTCCCCTTTATATAAAATGGTTAACATGTTTGTACTAATCCAGCGCCTGTGCAAAGGACTTTGTAATCAGCTGCGGCCTGGTGATGATGGAACCTACCACCACGCTGAAGGCCCCCAGCTCAATGACCCTCTTTGCCTTTTCCGGCGTATTGATGTTCCCCTCCGCAATGACGCGGTGTTTTACCTTTGCCACAATCTCACGGATAATTTCAAAATCATTGGATTCGATTTTCAGGTTTCTGCTCTGGTCCGTATATCCCACCAGTGTGGTTCCGATAAAATCAAATCCCAGCTGGTCGGCATGAAGGGCTTCCTCCACCGTGGAGCAGTCCGCCATCAGCAGCTGGTCCGGATAGGTTTTCCGGATTTCACTGTAAAATTCATCCAGGGTCCTGCCGCCCGGCCGCAGGTCCACCGTGGCGTCCAGGGCAATGATTTCCGGTTTGACTTCCATCAGCTCGTTGATTTCCTTCATGGTAGGCGTGATGTATACCTTGCTGTCCTCGTAGTCCCGTTTCACAATGCCAATGACAGGCAGGTCAACCTGGGTCCGGATTTCAGCGATGTCCTCCTTGGTGTTGGCACGGATGCCGAATGCTCCGCCCTCCTTTGCTGCCAGGGCCATCCGGCCCATGATAAAGGACGAATGAAGCGGCTCATGGGGCAGGGCCTGGCAGGATACAATCAGTTTCCCCTTCAGGCTCTCTACTTTTTCGTTCATATGCGTTCCTCCTTGTTATGAGCACTTAGCTTGTTATCAGTACTGAGCGGCTCTGTTTGTTCCGGCCGCTTATCTCTTGTAGCCTTAGTATAGCAGGTTTGATTTTATTTTCAATAGACTTGGATTGTTCAGAAAGTTCTTTCATTATTTTTAAATCAGGGTGCCATATTATACAAGTTTTCAACAGTTGATTTGGATATTATGCACAATAAAACGTTCCTTGTTTCTTCATAAATACAAAAAGGAAGCCTACAAGGCTTCCTGACAGCGCTCCCGGTACTGGGCCGGCGTTTCCTGGGTATGCTTTTTAAAAAACTTGGAAAAATAGTTGGGGTCCTCAATGCCCACACTGCGGGCCACCTCGTATATCCTCTGGTCCGTGCCCTCCAGAAGCTTTTTGGCAGCCTCTATGCGGATGGACACCAGATAATCCATGAAATTAATTCCCATGACAGACTTAAACGTCCTGCTGAGATAGGAGTTATTAATATAGTTAATCTTGGAAATCTTGGCCAGTGATAAGGTGGAATCATCCATATGCTCGTTCATGTACTGGACAATCCGGTGGACCAGCATGGTGTTCTTCTTATTCATGTATTCTTCTATCTGGCAGACCGTAAAGTCCGTAAACTGCCTTATATACGTTTCAATCTCCCCTGCCCCGGTCAGTCGGAGTATCTTCTCATAGGGAAGGTGGTCCGTACTGTATATCTCTATATAAGGGATTCCATTGTCGCTAAGAGTGGACAGGGTCACGTTGACAATGGAATAGGATATGACAAGATAGTCTGAAAGACTGCTCTCAGGCAAACCCTTAAGTGTCCCATAGGCCGTATCCACCAACTGCCGCACCTTATCCCCGGCAGGTATCCCCAGATACAGGGGAAGTTCCTCTGTCAGGGTCTGAATCAGCTCCTGCAGACCTCCCATGTCGGATTCACTGCCTGATGAGAGAAAGGCCTGGTTGTGGCTGTAGCTGGCAATCATAGCGTTTTTGTAGGCCTGCTTATAGCTACATCGTATTTCCTCCAGGGCATCCACGGGATTCCCGCAGCCGGCATAGATTCCCATGGACAGTTTTTCCTTAATCAGGACAGTGAAATGGGCTCCGTAGGACATAAGGCTGATTTTTTTATTCTGGCTCAGGAGAATCAGGTTCTGGTGTATGTCCTTTAGCAGCATCACATCCGTTAGGCGGCTTACTGCTGCGGACAGGATTTCCATGCACTGCTGCCTTCTCAGCTCGTCCTCCTCCGGGTCATTGTGCTTCTCCGGCATCAGTACCATCACATTGTAGTATCCTGCCTCCCGGCTCAGAGGGATGTCATAGTACCGGATAGTTTCCCACAGATTTTCCTGGTCCGCCTTGTTTAGAAGCAGATTGTTCAGGAAATTCTGGACAATCAGCATCCTGGACTCCGCAATCCTCCTCTTAAGCCCCTCGAACTCAAAGACAGCCCTGCGCTCCTCCATGATATCCGCCCGTACGTCCTTCATGACCTCAATCAGCTCCGCCCTCCGTATGGGCTTTAGCAGGAAGCTCTTAATCCCAAGCTCCACGGACTTCTGCGCATACTGGAACAGGTCATGGGCAGTCAGCACAATGACCACTATCTGGGGGTATTCCTCGGACAGCATCTGCGCAAACTCCAGACCATTGATATAAGGCATCTCAATGTCGGTGATAACCACATCGGGATGTTCCTCCCCTATGAGCTCCATGGCCTGGTTGGCGCTGGCCGCGTCCCCCACGGGCTGGTATCCGATGGACTGCCAGTCCACAAACACCCTGAGAAGTTTCCTGGTCTTCTCCTCGTCATCCACAAACATTACTTTTAAAAGCTGGTCATATTCTGTCTCCATGGTCCTCTTCTCCCCCGTAAGTCACCGGCAGAAGGAATGTGACTTCCGTCCCGCCCTCCGGCACGCTTCTAATCTGGTAGGATGCCTGCTCACCGTATATCAGTACGATTCTCTGTATGGTGCCAATCAGGCCAATCCCGGTTCCCGACACGTCAATGTCAATATTCCATATTTTATGATAGTCCTGAAGTTTTGACAAGGTAAGCCCATCTATGCCCACTCCGTTGTCCTGAACCTGTATTTTCATCCGGCTCCCCTCCTCCGGCCCAATCCGGATACGGATACGCCCGTTTCCGCCCATTGGTTTGATTCCGTGATACACGGCATTTTCCACCAGGGGCTGGAGAATCAGGTGGGGCACCAGTACCCTGAGGCAGCTTTCATCCACCTGGTATTCCACGTCAAACAAATCCCCGTACCTGAGCCTCAAAAGCGTTACATAATCACTTACAATAGCGGTCTCCTTTTCAACAGAAATCATCTGCTCTCCCTGGCTCAGGCTCTGCCGGTAAAAGCTGCCCAGGGTTTCTATGGCCTCATAGGTCTGGGATGGCTCCTCAGTCAGGGCCATATAACCGATGGCATCCAGTGTATTGTAAAGGAAATGGGGCTTTACCTGTTCAAACAATGCATGGAGCTCTGCCTTTTCCTTGATTTTCTGCTCCTCCACCAGCCTGGAGAGCAGGGAGGATATCTCATCCACCATGTTGTTATAATTTGTCTGTAAAATCCCAATCTCGCTTTTTGGATATTTTACGGGTATCTTCTTGAAATTCCGGTCCTTCACCGTGTTCATCACGCCAATCAGCGCATAGATAGGATTGGATACGGACTTGGATATATAAAGGGACCCAAAAAGCATCAGCACCACATTCACCAGGAAAATAAGGGTGGCAATCAGAAACAGGTCCCCAAAGGTGCTCCGGTTTACCTGATAAGGTATCCTGGCAATCAGGCGCCATCCATAATCCGGCAGGTAAAGGGCGGTGGTATACTCCCCATCCCCCTTCCGGCTCACCAGAAGGTTCTCCCTATTGCAGGTTCCGGCCAGCTGCTTGAGGGAATCATGGTATTCGAAACCGGACGTGCCTGCAATCAGGTTTCCATCCTGGTCCATCAGTCCTATCATAGCCTGGCTGCCATAAGCTGCCGCGCCGCAGATGTCCGCTATGGCGTCCGTGGGAATATTCATGATGATGAATCCCTGGGGCTTCTGGGTCTCCAGGCTGTTTATGGCCCGGATGACGGATACAAATCTGGAATTATATCTTTTATAGAAAATGCCGCCCGCCTCATACTCCAGTATATAGCTTCCCCCTGCTTCCAGGGCCCGTTTGTACCACGGACACTTTAATGTGGAATCCACGCTGAGCCTCTTCATGTCATGCTTATCAACGCCATACAGATGGGCCGAAAAATCCAGAAGATAAATGGACTCCAGATAGTGGTTGCTGTCAAGGGCGGTAAACAGCATATTGTCATATGTCTTTCTGTCCTCAGGTCTTGGAAGATGATTTACCACATCCAGGGTGCCTCCCTTTAACAGCATGTTAAAATCATCATTCACATTGAGGACCATCTCGTCCAGATTGTTCCTGACCGCGGTCACCATCTGCACCGAGGACTGCTCCATCATGGAATCCTCCTGTTTGCCGGCTGCCCATGAATACAGGGAATAGGTCAGAAAAAAACTGATTAGGAAAAAAAACACGAATACAGCCATGATTCTTCGTGAAATATGCTCATGGAACAACCAGTCACCGGCCCCTTTTATGTTCTCACATAATCCTTTCATATACGTCCCCATAACCGGCTAATGCCGGACGCTAAAACCGGTTTCACCCAGCCCTACGTCCAGCACAGTCTCAGTCTCTCAAGTATATTGTTTACCTGTTCCCCGCAGGTCCCCATGTTCAGTCTGAAATACCCTCTGCCGGCCTCCTTAAAATGAGTGCCCATAAGCGGTATCAGGCGGCCCTTTTCTTCCAGCAGACCCTGCATATCCTCCTCGGATAAGCCGGTGCGTCCGTATCCAATCCACATGAGATAGGTGCCGTCAGGCACATAGGCGTCCAGCCAGGGCAGTTCCCGGCTGATGAATGACTGGGCCGCCTTAATGTTTTCATAAATCTGCGCCCGCATCCCGCTCATCCACTCCCCGCATTCCCTGTAAGCCGGTTTAAGGATGTCGGCCGCAAACACATTGGGGTTGTGAAGCCCCCACCGGTCTATGGTTTTTGCCATGGCGCGGCGCATTTCCGGATTCGGCAGAATGATGTTGGAAAAAATCAGTCCCGGGACATTGAAGGTTTTTGTCAGGGAATTGAACACAATGGCCTTTTCCTGTTCCGGATTATCATACATCTTCAAGAGGGGCGTATACACATGGCCCGGCCACACAAAATCCCCGTGTATATCGTCTGACAGCAGAAGCAGGTCATGGCGTCTGCAAAAGGAAATAATGCCTGACAGCTCCTCTTCCTCCCACACTCTGCCCGTGGGGTTATGGGGATTGCAGAGGATGTATGCCCTGGTTCCCTGGTCCGCCAGACGCTCCAGACCGTCAAAATCAATGGTAAACCGCCCGCCTTCGAAAATCAGGGGACTTTCCTTTAAAATCCGGCCCCATTTTTCCACCGCCCCTGTCAGGGCGGGATAGGCCGGCGTGTTCACAATAATAGAATCCCCCGGCTCCGTAAAGGTATCTACCGCCATGTTAAGGGCCATGTTGATTCTGGGGGAAAACAGCACCCACTCCGGCTCTGCCTCACAATGGTACTGCTCTTTCATCCAGCCTGCAATCAGCTTCTCATATTCGTCCGGCAGTTCGGTATAGCCAAAGACGCCATGGTCCAGTCTTCTTTTCATGGCATCCAGAATCTGCTTTGGCGGCGCCAGGTCCATGTCCGCCACCCCGCAGTACAAATACGCCGGATTGTCTTTATAATCCTGTCTGTATTTAGCACAAAGAGTGTCATACCGGTCCGTTACATATCTTACTTCCATCCTGTTTCCCTCCTGTCATCTGCTCACTCTTCCTTTAACCCGTTCATCCTGTCTATGAATTCCCCGGGTGTAATATCCCCCCTGAAGAGAAGCTCCAGGCTGTCCAGGTATCTGGCTGCATCGGTTCCCTCCAGAAGATTATCCCACCATATGGTATAGCTGCGGGCGTGGTCCGTATACTCATGAATCTCCTGCATAAGCGGGTTCAGTCCGGCGTCCCCGGTGTCCACATTGATATAGGGAAGGTCGTTTGACTTGCATTTGTAAAGCTCCACAGCCAGCCCCATGGCCAGATACTCCGCCAGGTCCACGGTGAGATCCGGGTCCTCTGTCCGGCTGCTCACTGCGAAAGCGCTGTCCGGCCCTCCGGTGAAATCATATATGGTGGATTTCCCGGACCCGGTTTCAGGAAAGGGTGCGGCCTTCACCTTGCCGGCCACCCTGGATGTCTCCCGGTAGACACGGGATGAGGTCCAGCTGCCGTTGAGATACATGGGGGTCTGTCCCTGCATGAACAGGGCCTCCGCCTCCTCCCGGAGCGCAGTGGCGGAATCAGCTGTAAATGCCCCCATATCCACCAGTTGCCGCAGTTTTCTGGCAGCCTCCAGAAATCCCGGGTCGCTGTAATCCGTCCGCTTTGCAGCTGCATCCGCAACCTTTTCAGGACCCACTTCCCTCAGTGCCAGAAGGTCATAGTACATGGCAATGGTCCATGGCTCATTGCCCCCCACGGGCATAGGCGTTATGCCGTTATCCACAAATGTCTGGCATACCTGGACAAATTCGTCCCAGGTCACAGGTATTTCCAAACCAAAACAATCCATCATCTCCATGTTGTAATACATCATGGCCACGGAACTGTCCAGCGGCAGCGCATATGTCCCGCCGTCAAACTGAATTCCCTTCATCATGGCATCGTTCAGATGACTCTGGAAATCATCGCTGTAATACCGGCTTACCTCCAGCACCTTGCCCGCGTCCACCATGGGTTTCAGAAACTCATGGCTCCAGGTATAAAAGATATCCGGAAGCTCATTGGCAGCAGCCGCTGCCTTAATCTTCGTCTTATACCCTTCATTTTCAGCTGTATCCACCTGTATAACAACATTGAATTTTTCCTCTGCCTCCCTGGTCAGCTGCTCCATGATACGCGCTGCCTGGTCGTCATCGCTTCCATAGATATGCCACAGCCGTATAACTGGTCTGTCCCCCGGCACGCCCTCTGCAGCAGCCGGAACTTCCGGCGGAATCTCCGCCCGGACATCCCAGTCCTTTTCCGACCTGCTGCACGCCCCTATTCCAAAGACAGCGGCCAAAACCAAAATCCATATTGCTGAATATCTCAAACCCCTCATACCTTCCCTCACAGCCTTCTCAGACACACTCTATCCCTTCACTGCCCCGGCAGTAGCTCCTTCCAGTATTCGCCTGGAACAGAGGACGAACATGATAAGAATAGGAATAACCGACAGTGCAACTCCTATGTATACGGTTCCATAATCATTCTTATATACGCCCTGCATCTGCTGCACCAGAATGGGCAGCGTGAATTTGTCCTGTGAGAACAAAAGGATGGACGGCTTCACAAAGGCATTCCAGGATTCCACAAAGGTGAAAATGGCCTGGGTTGCCACCCCCGGCATGATAATTGGAAAAATGATTTCATTGAAGATACGGAACTCCCCGCACCCGTCTATGCGTGCGCTCTCAATCAACTCGTCCGGTACATAGGAATCAATGTACTGCCTGTTCCAAAATACCATGGCCGGCGGTGCAAAACAGGTGATAAGAAGGGCTGCGTAATTGTCCAGCAGATGTATGTTGTTCATAAGCTGGAAATACCCGATGATGCCCAGCTGGCCCGGAAGCATCATGGTGGCCAGCACCAGCCAGAATAACTGCTTGTTGTACTTAAATTTATATTTAGCAAAGCCGTAGGCGGTCAGCGCGCCTACGTAAACCGTAATTATTGTGCTGGCAAGGGAAATGAAAAGACTGTTAAGAAGCCCCTTCCATATGTTTACATTGGCAGCCAGGTGCTGGTAATTGGTCTTTAGAGATTTTCCCGGCAGCATCTGAAAGGAGGTGGCCAGTGCAGCGTTGTCATGGGTACAGTTGATAATCATGTTGTAAAAGGGCACAATGCAGATTACTGCCAGCAGGACCAGAACCCCATAGGTCAATGCCCGGAAACATTTCGTTTTTACACTGTACGTCTTAAGTTTCTTTTCTTCCATCTAAAAATTCCTCTCCTTCCCTGCCGTATATTTCATAAATATAAGCGAAAATACAATGATGATGACAAACAGGCCGTACGAAATAGCGGAGCCATATCCATAATCATAATTCTGGAATGCAATGTTGTACATATACATGACCATGGTCAGCACGGATTTGCTTGGTCCGCCTGTTGCCCCCGCAAAGGTGAAGGGCAGGTCGAAAAGCTGGAGTCCTCCAATAATGGATGTGACAAAGGCGTAGGTCATAATATTTCGCAGCTGAGGCAGCACAATATGGAAAAAGGTCTGAAACTTATTGGCCCCATCCACCTCGGCCGCCTCCATAATATCATACGGTATGCCCTTGATTCCGGCTGTAAATATGATGGTGTAATAGCCGAAATACTGCCAGAACAGCACAAAAGCAACTATCAGCTGGGTAAACAGCCCGTTCATCTTCCAGTTGACAGGCTCTCCTATGATATGCAGGGCCATCAAAAGCTTGTTTACGCTTCCCGCCTTAAAGTCAAACAGCAGGCTGAACAGGACGCCCAGGGACACAGCGGTCACCAGGTTCGGAAAATAAAAGATGGTCTTAAACATGTTCCCGCCCCTGAACCGGTGCTGATTCAGCAAGAAGGCCAGAATCAGGCCGAATATCATCTGGGGCGCCATGGCCAGCAGGGCGATGAATACTGTATTGAAAATGGATTTAAAAAACACTGTATCATTTAAAAGGCGCCTGTAATTCGCAAGGCCGGTAAAGACAGATGCCCCCAGGCCGTCCCAGCTGTGAAAGCTGAGTTTGAACGTGTACAGTATGGGATACAGTGTAAAGCATAAAAATATAATAAAATACGGCAGGATAAAAAGCAATCCCCGATTGCTCTTATCCAGGCTTCTCTTTTTAGAGGGTTGTATACTCTTACCCTTCTCCGTCATGAAATCCTCCCATCCAAAGGCAGGTCAAAGGTCTTTTGCAGGCCCCGTCCCATCTTTTCGTGAAACAGATGCAGGATATGAATCAGCTCACACCCTGCATCTTCTGGTTATTTACAAATTAGTCAGTCACAATCCGGTATGCCATTATCCGGCACGCTAGTCAATTACAATCTCAGGATAAATACGCTGCATGTCTTCCTTGAATCCCTGGCACGCCTCCTCCGGGGTTGCGCCGCCGCCTGCCAGTAAATCCATCTGGGCAGTCATGCTGGTCCATGCCTGGCGGTCATATTTGGTCATAGGGTCTGCCTTCACATTCATGGCCGTGTCATAGAAGCTCTGGAAATACTGCTGGTCGCCTGTGACAATGTCCGTATGTCCTTCTTCAATACACTGCTCGATTGCCGGTATGTAAGCCGGGAAATCGCCTAACTGTCCTGCCAGGCCATTGACCAGGTAATCCTTGTCAGCGGTCATTGTCTTCACCCACGCATAGGCTGCTTCCTTGTTTTTGGAACCGGAGTATATACCGTACCAGGTACCTCCGTTCTGGTAAGGCGCAGGAGCTTCCATATAGCCCCATGTATCTGCTGCCTTCTCCATCTCTCCCTCAGGGATGCCCGGTTTGATACAGAAATTAAGAGCCCAGCTCGGCAGACCAATGAGGATGAACATATCCTGTGAATACATGCCTGAGGTCCAGCCTGCCGACCACTGGTCTGCCCTGGCATCCACATTGTTGTCAACCACGCGCTGCATCAGGTTGAGCTGTTCCATCAGGAAATCGTCGGAAATAATATGGTTGTTCTCATCCACCCACGGAGCGCCTTTGTAGGAGCAGTAAATCTGCTCAACCGTCTCAATATCATCCAACAGCCCTATCTTGCCGCCGGATTTCTCATACACCTGCTTTCCCGCTTCGATGATGGAATCCCAGTCCTTTAACATCTCATGTAATTCTTCTGGATTATCTGTTCCCAGATATTCTCTTGCCAGAGCCTTCTTGTACCAGAAGCCGCCTGGTGTGGCCTGGTAGGACAGTCCCCTCAAATTTCCGCCCGCATCCCTGGACAGCTCGTCCACATAGGGAATCATGTCTTTGGACAATGCCTCTGCGTCGTAATTTTCCGTACTCAGGTTCTCCAGAAGGTCGGTATTCTTGTACATGCCAAAATCCGAAATCTCAAAGGTAGCTACATCCGGTGCATTGGTGCCTGTTCGGAATGCATTCTGAAGCTTTGTGCGGTACTCGTTGCCCGGCATGACAGTGACAGTCACCTTTACGCCCGGAACACGCTTATTGAATTCCTCCACGTAGAAGTTCATCTCGCTCTGGCTCAGGTTGGTCCACACATTGATTTCCCCGGTGGCTCCGGACACATCCACGTCAGCCGCGCCCTGGTCCGAAGCCCCTGTCTTTCCCTCCGCTGACTGTGAGGATTCTTTGGCAGGCGCCTCTGTCTTCGAAGCTGCCTCTGTCGGCGCAGGCGCTGAAGAACCGCATCCTGTCAGCGTACCTGCCAGCAGTGCCGCTGTTGTCAATAAAGCTAATGGTCTTTTTTTCATGATAATTCCCCTTTCTATTCTGCATTCCGTGGATTTTCCCGGAATGTTGCTGCCTTTCTCCTGATACATCTAAAATGGGCGTAAATCTGTGTGTCTGTCCACCATACACACAAACTCGCTGATTAACTCAATACAGTCCTCCACATCGTTCAGGGAGCACACCTCAGCCGGCGTATGCATATACCGCAGCGGCAGGTTCACCAGAGTTGCAGGCACGCCATGCCCGCTGATATGTATGGCGTCCGTATCTGTAAGAGTCCTTCCCGGCGTAATGACCGGCTGTGTACGGATACCCAACCGACCGGCCGCCTGTTCCAGCATCCGGTTCATCACCAGATGGCCCATAGTCCCCACACAGATTCCGGGGCCGCCTCCCAGGGCCACTCTTCCGCGTACAGCATCATTTCCACCCGGCCCGTCGCTGGCAAAGGTCACATCCACCACAATGGCCATGTCCGGCCTGATACTGGCCCCGGCCCAGGCGCCGCCGCCAAATCCAGTCTCCTCACCCACGGTTGTGACGGCATAGACTCCATTCCTGCATCCCTTTTCCTTTGCACGCCTCAATGCCTCCATAACAACGAAAGCGCCGGAACGGTCATCCAGAGCCCTGGAGGTGATGCAGTTCCCCAGAAGGGGCCTCCAGTCCGTATCAAACACAATGCCGGAACCCACAGGTGCATATGTCCCGGCCTCCTCCCGGTCCCTGGCCCCGATGTCGATAAAAAGGTCCGTATCCAGCAGTTCTTCCTTTTTCTGCAATTCAGCCGTGCTTGCCACAGAGCCGTATATCAGTTCCTTTCCCGTATCAATCCGCACCTTCTGTCCCAGATACATCCGCGGAGTGATTCCTCCCACCTTGGCTGCCCGCAGGAAGCCTTCCTCTGTATGGGCCGTAACCATGAGCCCAATTTCATCCATGTGGCCTGCCAGCAGAATCTTAAATCCGCTGTCCGGGTTCAGTATGCCGGTCACATTGCCGTTTACCTCACACCTAACCGTATCCGCAAAGCCTTCCATATAATCCGCTGCTATTTTCTGGATTTCTGTCTCTCTGCCCGACACTCCCTGTGAGGAGAGCAGCCGGTACAAAAACTCCTGTTCCATTTCATCCCCCCATCTGAATACGCTTTTGATTATATCTTTTTTCAGGTCGCGGATGAATAAAATAAATTGATGGAAAACTGTATGATTTTGACTGAATTACACCCGGATTTTTGTTCCGGATGTCGGAGATAGGGTAGAAATGGTTTTTAGAATGGATATCTTTGACTTTTTATAGTAATCTTTTTACCACTGTATGTTTTAGGCCGCCTTTAATCATCAAAAAAGGGTTAGCGGAAATCAGAATCTTCTTCTGAATTCCGCTAACCCCCTCATAACACACTGTCCAGCCGTTTCTTCATTGTGTCAGGATTTTATATGCTGCAGTACACCGCTTTCCGTCATGGGCAATTCCAATGCACACCACCTCACCGGACAACCCGGCAAAATATTTCTGGTCTTCTATCTGCTTCAGAGCTTCATTCTGCAGCTTTTCAATATTATTTCCTTGTTTAAACTCAATAATCACATGGGGCAGAGATACTTTCAATGATTTTAAAATGATATCGCTTCTTCCTGTTCCGGATTCCAGATTACTGCTGACCTGATACACCCCCCTTAGCGTCATGCACATTCCCAGGAAAAGCATATGATACGCATTCTCTCTGGCATCCATAAAGCTCGTACAGGTAATAACCAGGTTCCTGTATATATCCAAAAAACGATTTATGTCTTTATGTGTCAGTGCCTGAAACATTTCCTGCAATCCCTGGCCTTCGATACCTGCGATTTCCGTTACCAATACCAAAAATTCCGACATCACCTCTTCATTGGGAATACGGATAACTGCTGAATTTGCGTCGATGCGCTTCTCCACTGTCACATACCCGGCATTGACAAGAAGTCCCCACAAACTATAATTACTCTCACGTTCCGTATACGAAGTATCCAGATTGAGCCAAACAGACGAAGAACCTCCTGCAGCCAATACATCAAAATCCTCCCAAAAGCTTCTGCTGGCTTTTTCAAGTGCCTGCCGTACAAGATAATTAGAGGGTGTATTGACCCAATAGTGGTCTAAAAATCCACTGTCCGCATAATTAAGTATGGACCATGGATTATATATCTCATCCTCTCCAAACCGGTATCCATCATACATCCGTTTCACACCGTCATCCAGACTTCTGCCATAATACCTTAAAAGTGTGTCTGCCTCCCTGCTGGTAAGCCCAAAATATCTTGAATACCGTCCATTCATAACTGTATATATTTTAGGATTATTCAGCTGCGAAAATATACTTTCTTTGGCAACTCTTTGTATGCCCGTCAAAATAGCCTGCCCCAAATCAGGGTTGCCTTTTAATCCTGCCCCATAAAATGCAGAGAAAAAGTCCCCCATATCATCATGATATCCATGTTCATAGCTGCTGATTATTGGCTGGTCGTACTCGTCGATAATCAATAATGGTGGAATTCCATAAAATTCATGAATCATCCGGGTTAAATCCGCAAGCGCAGTTGTCATGTACATGGCTGACAAATCACGGTTCTCCAGCATTCCTAACATCTGCTCAAACTGGCGGACCGAATAGGGCTTTTTCTGCGCTGTATCATCCAAATCAAACAGCTCTGCAAAACGGTTAAATTCACGGGCCAATTCCGCGCGAATCTGATAGGTCAGGAAATCCATGTTCTTTCCCTTGCAATTTCTGAGCGATAAAAAAATGACCGGACAGCTGTTAAGCTTTGACGCATAATCGGTATCCATGATATCAAGTCCCTGAAAAATAGCCCTGCTGTCTGCGTTTACATCAAAAAATTCCCGCATCATTGTCATATTCAATGTTTTGCCAAATCTGCGCGGCCTTGCAATTAATGTAACTTTATCACCGCTGTCAAGAAAATCCTTAATTATCATGGTCTTATCCACATAATAATAGCCGTTCTCACGCAATTCCCTGAATTCATCATTTCCAATAGGCAGTTTTTTCATTATGACTTCCAGCCTTTCCTGCTTTCTTATATAAAATTATAGCCGTTCTGAAGATGATTTACAACAAAAATTCCTCCCGCATCCGTTTCCAGACAATGAATCAAAAAACTGCCTCCCGGCCGGAAAACCCATTATTTCCCGCCAGGAGTCAGCTCTCTTTCTAAAATCTCTTAATTTTCTTAGACGGCGTCTTCTCAAACTCCGTTTCCCTGACAATCAGGCTGTAGATTCTCTTATAAACCGGCATATCCTTATTAAACCCGTCAATCAATTCCTGAAGCTTTCCCCGTATATCCTTAATATGCTTTTTCTTCGCATACTCGTAATCCGGGAATATCTCCGCCTCGATTATCTTATCCTTTTCCCGTACCAGAATTTCCTTCACCAGTTCCGAACGGCTCAGCTCATTTTCCAGCTCCTCCGGAGACACATTCTCACCGTTGGCCAGGATAATCAGGTTTTTGCGGCGGCCTGTGATATAGACAAAATTATCCTCGTCCACATACCCTAAGTCCCCTGTCTTAAGCCATCCGTCCTCCAATGTCTCGGCTGTCTGTTCAGGCATCTTGTAATAGCCCTGCATGACGCTGGAGCCCCTTACCCAGATTTCCTCGTCCACAACCCTGGCCTGGCAGTTGGGAAGAAGTTTTCCCACTGAGCCCGTTTTATTCTCCCATTCCAGGTTGGTGCTGATGACAGGAGAACACTCAGTCATTCCGTAGCCCTGAAGGATGGTAATGCCGTATTCCTTAAAACGGTCTATATAGTCCGGGTCCAGATAGGCCCCGCCGCTGCAAATGATTCTCAGATTGCCTCCAAAGGCAGCCTTTGCCACCATCTTTTTGGGTATCAGGTTTCCGGCATCCTTAAGCTTACCGTAAATGGACTCAATGACAAGGGGGACCAGCAGCACAATTTCCGGCTTAAACAGTTTCATGTTGCGCTGTACATGCATGATGGAATCATTGATGCAGATAATCATTCCTATGTAAAGTCCCTTTATGATGTCCATGGTCAGGCAGTACACATGGTTGATAGGCAGCAGGGTCATGGACACGGTACCTGCAGGTATCTTCATGTCCAGGCAGACCGCATTGTCAGTCAGATTCCTGTGGCTCAGCATGACTCCCTTGCTCTTCCCGGTGGTGCCTGAGGTAAAGAGTATGGTGCAGAGCTGGTCCGGGACAGGCTCTGTCTCGTATGCACCGGCATTTTCCGCTATGAGGCAGGACAGCGACAGCACATCTCCCGTCTGCTCACAGGCCTGCATGGAAACCACATGCCTGATACCCGGGCATTTTTCCTGAACAGCCTCTGCCACGTCGGCCCGCAGTTCATCGTACACCAGCATTTCCACATCCGCCCTGTTTAAGAGCTCATAAATGGCTTCCGCCGGAAGCTGGGAGTCGATTGGCACTGCCACGCTGCCGCTGTTCACGATTCCAAAATAGGTGACAATCCACTGGTAGGTGGTTGCGCCTATGACGGCAACGTGCCTGCCCTTCATTCCAAGGGCTTCCAGAGCGCGGCTTACGGCCATGGAATCCAGGTTCACCTCATTGTATGACTTATCAATGATTTCCTTCTTTACCTTGTACCGGAATGCTGTCTGCTCTCCATAAGCCTCTGCGCCGTGCCGGATTACATCCCTTAATGTCTCTGCTGCCATATCTTCCTCCTGCCCTTACGGCCTACTCTGCCTGCAGGGACTGGATATAATCCGCTGCATCCTTTACGGTCTTTACGTTGACCACTTCCCGTTCCTCTACTTCCACGTCGAATTTCTCCTCAATCTCTCCCACCATGCTCATGAAATCATAGGAGTTGAAACCCAGGTCCTCGATGAACCTGGAGTCCTCCCCAATGGTCTCCGGCGCCACATCCACATATTCACAGATGATTTCCTTTAATTCTTCAAACATATCCTTGTATCCTCCTTATTGTTATTTTCCGTTTTCTGTTCCAAATATATACCGGCTTACACCATCTCCAGGATTTCCCCCACCGTGCGCTCCGGGTCTTCCACGCCCCGGAAGATAATCCTGCAAAGGTAGTAATAGATGTACTCCAGCTTCTCCGGCGTCACCACGCCGGTCTGGTACTCAAAACCAAAGTCCAGTCCGTTGTCCTCCGCCCTGTGGCTCACCGTAAGATACAGGGTGTGGGCAGCCACGCCGTTGGAATAGCGGGCGGTCTTGTACTTGATGTCCCCCAGCTTGTCCAGGCCGGGCCCGTCGTACTTCATGGCCAGCGGCTGATAGGTAAGGCTCAGCGGCTCATAGGTCTGCCCGTCCTTAAGGTTATAATAATCATGCCTGTAGTTGAAATACTCCGACGGACTGTAATTGGCATGGCGGAAGTACTGGTTCTGGGCATCCCTTATCTTAAGCAGACCCTCCATGAAGGTGTCCTCCCTGGGCACAATGGTCCTGAAGGGGAAACAGTGAATCCTGCTTCCGCCGCAGCGCTTCTCCGACAGGGTTGCCCGTCTGGAAATGGTGGTTGTGATGGAGACA
The DNA here is from genome assembly GCF_005845215.1 of Clostridium sp. 1001271st1 H5. Taxonomy (GTDB): domain Bacteria; phylum Bacillota; class Clostridia; order Lachnospirales; family Lachnospiraceae; genus Enterocloster. The sequence continues at coordinate 269,706 of NZ_SPHO01000003.1, read as the reverse complement.
TCATCCTGGTCATTTTCCTTCTGGAGATAGGTCCGAAGGCCCATTAGCAGAAGACAGGTCATGGAAATACTGTATTTCTCGCAGAAATCCAGCAGATGGCCGGAGGGTTCCCCTTCCAGGTGGAAGTTAGTGATATTGGCCTCCACATTATCCGAGGTGTTGGTAGCTGCCCGCAGCCCGGGGTTGCGGACGGCCTTTCTCTCATCCAGCAGCTTCCCCGGACCGTATATATCCGTGAAAATGGGTTCGGAGGAAGCAATCAGCTCCTGGAAAAACTCCCTGTCCTTTTCGCTGGCCCTGCTTCCGGCCTCATAGGCCAGGTCCTTTTCCAGCTGCCTGATATAGGAAGACATCTCCTTTGGATGGTCCACTTCCTCATAGAACCTGCTGGCATACAGCTCAATCACATCCCGGAAGAACAGAATCAGGGACTGGGCATCCATGGTCATGTGGTCCACGCAGATGTATAAGCCCTGATACCCATCCGGCATTTTAATCATCACAATGTGGTGCATGGGGGAATCGTAGCGCTCAAAGGGAATCTCAGTCCACTCCCTGAGCTTTTGCTCCGCGTCCTCCTCCCTCCAGCCGGTGAAGTCAAAGTGCTCGATTTCCTTTGTCTCCTCCTTCACCACATACTGGTAGATATTACCCTCCTTGTCATGGGTAAAGCGCAGACGCATGGTATCGCAGCGGGCAATGGCCTCTTTAATGCAGCTTTTAAGCACCTCCCAGTCCAGGTCCACCTGGATGGTCAGGCTGGACCCGATGTTCAGCACCTGTTTTTTAGGACAGTATTTCAGGCAGTAAAAGTGAAGCTTCTGCGCTGATGTCAGCGGGTATACCTTGTAGCCTTTCCTTGTCTTCATACTTCGTTCTCCTCTTTTCCAAAAGCACGGGCAATCAGTTTCTCAACTGCAGCTTCATAGCGGTCCCTATCCTTATAGTAAGCCTCTGCATGGCTGGCTCCCGGTATAACCAGCAGCTCCTTGGGCGACCCGCAGGCCCCGTACAGCTCATACACCATGGAACATGGCACAAAGGTGTCCCCATCCCCGTGTATGAACAGGATGGGAATGTGCGCCTTCTTTACCTCTTCCCTGGCATTGCATTCATCCAGCCCGTATCCTGCCTCGCTTCTGGCCATGCGGTCCGCAATCTGCATCACGGGAAAGGCCGGCATGTGGTACATGCTCCTCAGCACATGGCTGAACACTTCCCAGGCAGATGTGAAGGCGCAGTCGGACACAGCCCCCCGGACCTGCCTTGGAAGGTTTAATCCCGTGGACATCAGCACGGTTGCTGCTCCCATGGAAATGCCGTGCAGCATCAGCTCGCAGTCCTCACCCAAACGCCCCACCACGTACTCCATCCATTGCCTGGCGTCATGGCGGTCCAGACATCCAAAGCCAATATAGGTGCCCTCGCTTTTGCCGTGGGCCCGCTCATCCACCACCAGCAGATTAAAGCCGTGATTCAGATAAAATCTTGCAATGGACGTGTAGTCATTGAGTCCTTCGCTGGTATAGCCGTGGAAACACACCGCCGCCTTCCTGGAACCTTCACAGCCAAAAAAGGTGCCATGGAGCCTGAGCCCGTCCCCGGATGTTATGTACACCTCTTCCTGAGGCTGTCCTGCCAGCCATTCCCTGCTGGCGCGGATACCCGGTATATAGGCGTCCCAGTCCGTACCCGCCATTTTCCGGGTCCTGTCGCGCTTTGCATTTCCCCGGACCACGGTCCGATGGAAGAAATATCGGGCAATGCCGTATTCCCCCGCCGCTCCTGCTGTTGCCAGTCCCAGTATCCATCCTTTGATTCCCATATGCTTCACTCCTTAATGCTTCCGCCTATACAAACTTCTGTAACATCAATGCCTTTTCCAGACTTCCCTCAACCTTCAGCTTTCCTGTTGTAAATGCAAAGACCGGGTCCAGCTTTCCCGATGCCAGTCTGATAAGTGTATCTGCGGAACAGATAAACGTTGCGTCCCTGTCGTAATACTCATATGGCTCCACACTGAGACTGCCGTCCTTTACCTCTGCATAAAACGCGCCCGCGCCCTCGCCTGTAATATTAAACTGAAACGCCAGATGCTCCTCCACCCTGCTCACATCCGCTTTCATGAAAATTTCCTTTACCTTTACAAATACTTCTTCGTAGCTCATACTGCCTCTCCTTTTTCATCCGCCGCACAGACGGATATGATATATGACTGGTAAACCCTGGACTGGTAAAACCTCCAGCCAGGAATACTCCCTTTTACGCCGCCCTTTTCCAGGTAAAATGTGATATCCCCCAGAGGGAAGGCCAGCCCCCGGCCAATGGCCTTGGCAAAGCTCTCCTTAAGCGTCCACAGGCGGAAGAACCGTTCCTGCCGCTCTGTCTCAGAGGCTGCCGACATTACAAAGCTGCGCTCAGCTTCGGAACACATGCGCCGCATCAGACTCCCTTTAAACGGACGAATCCGTTCCGTATCCACGCCCAGCACGCTGTCCCCAATGGCACAGACTACCAGCCCCTCTGTATGGCTGATATTAAATTCCACGCCCCCGGCCCCTTCAAGATACGGCTTTGTACCTGCCTGGGCCATTACCTCCCAGGTCCGTCCGTACTCCTTCAAAAGACCGAAGTTCAGCAGACTCCTGCCCAGTAAATGTTCCCGCTCCCGGTTATAAAGAGTGCCGCCGGGCTCGTATGAAGCCAGATAAATCATGAGGTTTCCTCCTGAGGTTCCATTCAGCGCATTTCCGGCGGGGTCCTGCCCCATGCCATTGAATTCCTTGTTTTCCAATATTTCGACCAGTGGTCGAACCGGAATTAAATTAAACATAACATGTTTTCGACCGCCAGTCAAGTCTAGCGTTTTCATTTATATTCTGCTATACTTGGATGTATTCTAAAGAAAATACCGAGGATTTTTTATGCAAAACCATAATAAAAAGGAGATGATACTGGATGCCATGCAGGAACTTATGGGTTCCTCCAATGTCCAGGCCATTTCCGTCAGTGATATTGCCCAAAAAGCCGGTATCGGGAAAGGAAGTATCTATTACTATTTTTCTTCCAAGAACGATATCATAGATGCAGTGATTGAGAGGAACTACTCCCGCGTCCTGGACAAAGGCAGGGAGCTGGCTGCATCCTCCCGCCTGGATGCCTTCCAGAAACTGGAAATCATATATCACGCCTGTCTGGATTCCTCTATGGAATTAAGGCGCCGCGAGGAGATACGCACCTTTAACGAGCAGCAAGAAAGCGCCTTCATACACCAGAAGTTTTCCCGCATCATCATTACCAAGCTGAAGCCCATACTGGCAGACATCATCCGGCAGGGCGTACGGGAGGGCAGCATCCAGTGCAGCTTTCCGGAGGAAACAGCCCAAATCGTACTGACCGTGCTGACCATCACCCTGGACAATCATCTGATACCCTCGGACGAGGCGGAAATCGGCCGGATTCTGGCTGCCTTTACAGAGATGCAGGAAAAGGGCATGGGAATCCCTTGCCACACCCTGCAGTTCCTGATGCGCAAAATCTGACTCTTATCTCCAATAAAAGGGCTTTTCTCCCACTTTGGGCGGAAAAAGTCCTTATTTTTCTACTTTTCCCTATCCTTTTTTCCCATTCTGTCTTATAATATCAATGGTTTAACGGGCTGGCAGATGTTTCCAGCCCTATTGAGATATCAGCGCCCATTTTTATATTCATCCACAGGTTCCGGGCGCAGAGAGGATAGAGAGGACTATGAAAGATACACTGAAACAGGCTGCACGAAAAATCCTGCTGGTGGTCCGCGACATTGCGGTCAGCCTCCTGGGCATCACAGGCTGGCTGTTCCACGCCCTTCTGGCCGTGATTACAACCGGGTTCATATTGGGAGCCATCCTGTGCCTGCTTATCTATGCCAAGGTCAGGCCGGACCTGGACCAATGCCGCGAACTGGCGTATGACAAGCTGGCCCAGATGGAACGCACGGATTTCTCACAGCTGTCCGACACGGTAATCTACGACAAGGACGGCAGGCAGATAGGACTTATCAATGCCGGCCACTACCAGTATGTGGGCATAAACGGCATCAGCATGAACATTCAGAATGCATACATTGCCCAGGAGGACCGGCGCTTTAAAAGCCATACAGGCGTGGACTGGATTGCCACCTTCCGTGCCGGTCTGGCTCTGGTGAAGCACAGGGGCCAGGTTACCCAGGGAGGGAGCACCATCACCCAGCAGGTTATTAAAAATACATACCTGACCCAGGAACAGACCTTCACCCGTAAGATTGTGGAAATGCTGCTGGCCCCTGAGATTGAGAAAAAATACTCCAAGGCAGATATCATGGAGTTTTACTGCAATACCAATTTCTATGGCCACCAGTGCTATGGCGTGGAAGCTGCCAGCCGCTATTATTTCGGCAAGCATGCAGCTGACCTGACCGTGGAGGAAGCAGCTGTCCTGGTAGGCATCAGCAACAGTCCCTCGGCCTACGACCCGGTAGCCCATCCAAAAGCTTCCCTTGAAAAGCGCAACGACGTGTTAAAGAGCATGAATGAAATAGGCGAACTGTCCGATGAGGATTACGAAAAAGCCCTGTCAAAGCCTCTAACTGTGGTCAAACAGGAATCCGAAGGCACGGATGAGAACTATCAGAGCAGCTACGCCATTCACTGCGCTGCCCTGGAGCTGTTAAAAAAGGACGGCTTCGAGTTCCGCTACACCTTTGAGGACAAGGATGACTACAATTCCTACATGGAACGGTATACCACTGCCTATACGGAAAAGTCGGACCTGATCCGCGCAGGCGGCTTCAAGATATATACTTCCCTGGACAGCAGTCTTCAGGACATGCTTCAGGCAGACATTGACCAGGGTCTGGCCTCCTACACAGAACTGCAGGACAACGGCAAGTACGCCCTCCAGGGCGCAGGCGTCATTGTGGACAACCAGTCCAACTATGTGGTGGCCATTGTGGGCGGCCGGGGAAATGAGGACCAGTTCAACCGGGCCTACCTAAGCGCCAGACAGCCGGGCAGCACCATTAAACCCCTGATTGATTACGGCCCTGCTTTCGACACCGGGGAGTATTATCCCACCCGCATGGTTGACGACCACAAATGGGAGGACGGGCCCTCCAACAGCGGCGGCAATTACCATGGAAACGTTACGGTCCGGGAAGCCCTGAACCGCAGCCTCAACACAGTGGCCTGGCAGATTCTGGAGGACATCGGTGTAAATTACGGACTCAGCTATCTGGGTGAAATGGAGTTCCAGAAGCTTACATATGTTGACAACGGCGTACCCTCCCTCAGTATCGGAGGCTTTACCAACGGCGTCCGTGTAGTGGATATGGCAAAGGGCTACAGCGCCCTGGCCAATTACGGGGTTTACAACGACCGCACCTGCATCACCCAAATCATCCATGAGCACGACGGCGACCTGACCAAGGATTTGACGCCTGCCGCCAGACAGGTTTACCGGGATGATTCCGCCTTCATGCTCACCGATATCCTGAAAGGCACCATGACCTCCCCCTACGGCACCGGACGGGGACTGGAACTGGATAACGGCATGCCGGCAGCCGGCAAAACAGGAACCACCAACAGCAGTAAGGACACCTGGTTCTGCGGCTACACCCGCTACTACACCACGGCTGTGTGGGTGGGCTACGACATTCCCCGCAGGATGCCCGGTATCTACGGCAGCACCTACGCCGGGAAGATATGGAAAAATATCATGAACCAGATTCATGAGGGATTAGAGCCCTGGGATTGGGAGCAGCCTGAAAGCGTGGAACGGAAGGCTGACCCCAGGACAGGAATTGAAGATTATTTCAGTACCACGGCTGAGTTCCGCGCCCAGCAAAGCCTCCACCAAAAGGAGCAGGAACAGCTGACCAGGCAGCTGGAGCAGGATATCCTGGAATTCACCACAAGGGAAATCAGTTCTGTGGAGGATACCTATGCGGTTAAGAGCCAATACCAGGACATTACCTCCCGCCTGCCCCTTCTGGACGACGGGGAGCTGAGGGCCGGTATGCTGGAGCAGGTGGAAGACCGATACGACTATTTTGCAGGAATCATCAGCCAGATGGGAGACACCATTGCCCTGTACGAGAAACAGAAGGCCATTGACGATGCCAGAGCCAGGGAAGAGGCTGAAAAGCAGGCTGAGGAAAACCGGAAACAGGCTGAGAAGGATACAAGGAAAAACGAATTCCTACAGGCCCTTCAGGCTGTGGAGGAACTGGAATACCAGAAACGGGACGCCCAGGACCTGGTACAGGATGCCATCGGCAAGCTTTCCCTGGTGGCCGGGGACCCGGAACAGCAGGCGCTTTCCGACCGGCTCCAGGCAGCCATCACACGGATTTCCGCCCTGCCCACAGAGGACCAGTGGAATGCATCCCAGGCAGAGAGCAGGGCTGCCGAGGAGGCAGCCATGAAGCAGGCTGAACAGCAGGTACAGGTGCAGCAGAACCAGCTGCGCTCCTCCTTAAACAGCGAGAAATTCAAGTGGAACAACATGGAATACTACGGACCAGGAGGCAGACCGGATGATGAAAACTGATTCACACAAAAAAACAGGACAGGCTGATACCAATCCCTACCGCATGCCGCCCAGGCGCTGGTTCCTCACATTCATGTGCATGAACATCCCCATCGCCGGGTGGATTTACCTGCTCTGCCTGGCCTTTGGTAAAAAGGAAAACCAGCTGCGTGACTTTGCCAAGGCTTATCTGGTTTATAAGCTGGTATTCCTGGCGGCAGCTCTGGTTATCCTGGGAATTCTGGTATACGTGGGGCTGGACCTGGCCGACAAGCTTCTGGCTTATATGGAAATGCTGTAGTACCGGGTTTACATCCCGTATCCATTAAAACAAAAAAAGGTTCTTTCTGAATCTTTGGATATTCCAAAGAGCAGAAAGGACCTTTTTCTATCCTCCGCTTATACTGTCCCGGCAGACCTGAGAAGCGCAAGCTCCTCCTTAAGGGCCGCAATCTCAGCTTCATAAGCTTCTATCCTGCGGTCTTTTTCCTCCAGAATCTTCTTCTGTTCCTCCACAATGCGCTCAATCATATTGCGGTCCATCATACCCTCTATGATGTCCCTCAGAGCATCCACTGTGTCGCCCGGAGTCTTTCCCTCCTCATCAATGGTAATGTCCGCATATTTCTCATAATAGGGCACACGCTCATTGTAAAGGTCCCGAAGGGTAAAACCCGGCTTCAGGGCAACGCCGCGGTCCACCACATTGCCAATGCGCTTTTCCATCTCCTCATAGCTCATCTTCAGATAAACTACTTCGCTGATTTCCTTCAGATGCTCCATGGCCTTTTCCCCGTATATGACACTGCCGCCGGGGGCAATGACAGAGAGGGCCACATCCAGTCCGGCATTAATCCTCTCCTCCACCTTCAGGAATCCGTCCATGCCCTCTTCCGCAATGATTTCCTTTAAAAGCTTGCCTTCCTTTTCCTGTATCACAATGTCCACGTCCACAAAGGAAAATCCCAGCCTTTTGGCCAACAGGACCCCAATGGTGCTCTTGCCCGAGGACGGCATGCCTATCATGGTAATATTCGGTTTCACGTTTATTTCCTCCTTGCAGTCTTCTTTTTAATCGGCTTCTTCACCGAATATCCAAAGCTTCCCAGCTTCTTTCCCAACTCAAAATACTCACCGTGGGAATAGCTCACCAGCCCTGATGCATTGAGATTAAATTTCCCCCTGTCGTCCATATACTGGTTGTCAATGGTCACTCCCAGCACCTGGGCAATGAACATATCATGACTTCCCAGTTCCTTTACTTCCACCACTCTGCACTCAATGTTCACCGGACTTTCCTCCACCCCCGGCGCCTTCACATACCTGGATGCCTGCGGTGTAAGCCTTGTCTCCTTAAACTTATCCACATCCCTGCCGGACCTGACGCCGCAGTAATCCGTGGCCCGTACCAGCCGTTTATTCACCAGATTGATTACAAATTCTCCGGTATCCTTGATGATGCTGTGGGAAAAGCGCTCTTTGCGCACGGATATGGACACCATGGCCGGGTCTGAACATATGGTGCCCGCCCAGGCCACTGTGATGATATTAGGAGTCTCCCCCTCTCTGCCGCAGCTGACCATAACGGCCGGCACCGGGTAGAGCATGTTCCCTGGTTTCCAGTATTCCTTTGACATATCATATTCCTCCTGCCCTAATCCTGCTCTGCCAGCATCAGCTCCGGAATCAGCTGCTTCTTGCGCGATACCACTCCGGGCAGACCCAGCACCGGTTCCTGCTGTTGTGTTGCCTCCTCCATATCCAGGTGAAATGCCTTGGCCGCCAGCTGCACCGCGCCCTGCCCGTGGCAAATCAGATTTGTGGATTCCATCAGTATGTTGGTCAGCATGAAAAACACCATATCCAGGCTGTTGCTCTCCTTTGCCTTTTCCATATATCCCAGCATCTTCGCCTTCAGGGTATCCAGCTCTATGTCATTTAAGGACGTAATCTGTCCCACGCCAATCAGCGCCTTGCCAACTGAGAATTTCTTAAAATCCTGGTAAAATATCTCCTCGTCGGACTTATCCTTCAGATTACTGCCGGCTCCGAACATCTCCATGGCATATTTCTCAATATCCAGGCCCGCAATGGAGGCCAGGGACCTGGCTGCCATCTCATCCACCGGGGTACAGGTCGGAGAGCGGAACAGCAGGGTATCCGACACAATGGCGCTGCACAGCAGTCCGGCAATCTTCGGCTCAATCTCCACCTTATTTTCCAGGTACATCTGGTAAATGATGGTGGCCGTACAGCCCAGGGGCTGGTTGCGGAAAAACACCGGAGCCATGGTCTGGACGGTTCCCAGCCTGTGGTGGTCGATGATTTCCATGATTTCAGCGCTCTCAATGCCTGCCACTGCCTGGCTCTTCTCATTGTGGTCCACCAGGATTACCTGCTTGCCCTTGGCGCCCAGCAGGTTCCTGCGTGAAATCATGCCCAGATACCTTCCCTCCTTGTCCAGGATGGGGAAATCCCGGTACCGCTTGCTGGCCATGACCTCCCGGATTTCATCCGTGTAATCATCGCTGTTAAAGGTAATCAGATGCTCCCTGGTCATGAAATAGCTGATGGGCATGCTCTGGTTAATCAGACGGGCCGCCGTATACGTGTCATAGGTGGTGGCAATAACCGTGCATCCCCTGTCCTGGGCAATCTTCTTAATGGTCATGGACACGCCTGCTCCCTCACACACAATAATGCAGTCAGCCCCCATCTCAATGGCGCAGAGCTGTGACTCATAGCGGTTGCCCAGTATGACCAGGTCATGGGGTTCAATGTAAAATTCCATCAGGTCAGGATTGGCGGCTGCAATCAGCACCTTTCCCCTGTCAAAATACACGTCCGCATTTCCCACCACCAGGTCGGCTTCCAGCGTCTCAATAATATTGGAATACTGGGTATTGGCTTTAGACAGGATGCTGCTGTCGTAAATATTCATATAGGTCTTTGTGATATCGCCCACCGTGATAAGTCCCACCAGGGTGCCGTCGGGCCTGACCGAAGGAATGGTCACCACATTGTTTTCCTGCATGATATTCCATGCTTTTTTTAGGGAAATATTGTCCGCCACCCCTCTGGTCTTCCTGATTTCAATGTCCTTTACCTGGGTCCTCACATCCTCCACCAGCTTGGGCTCCTCCATGCCAAAGTAGTCCAGGACAAACTTAGTCTCCCCGTTCACATGGCCTGCCCTGGCCGGAACATAGGCATCCCCTGTAATTGCCCTCTTTAAGTTGGCATAACAGATGGCCGAACAAATGGAATCCGTGTCAGGATTCCTGTGTCCGATGACCGTTGTCTTTCTCTTTAATTCCTGTTCCATTTTCTCTCCCTCGATTCTGCATCTATGGTAATATATAATGTTTCATAATCTGTTTACAACAAATTCACATTTCGTTCACATTTATTTTTTATACTATTTTCATAAGAACAAGTTACATTTACAAATGATAAATAGTAAAATTGCACATAGATTTTTCATAATTGCCCCGGTTGTTATACAATCGGGGTCTCCTCATTTTATAAGGCGTTTTCAAGCTGCCATGAGGCTGAAAGCCCCCGGCTTATCTTTATACTGTATACAAGATACTTCCCGCCATTTCAGTATATCAGACCGTATTTCTTTTTTCAACTACAACCTAAAAGGGACGTCCCCTCCGCCACCATGGCGGAAGCCGTCCCTTTCCAACCTCTGCGGGCCGCTTAAGCTCATATGCTTTCAAAGCCCGTATCTCATCAAAGCTCATATACCTGGTCACAGGTGAAATCCGGAAGTGAGGAACTGCTGTCTGCCTTTTTCGTCTTCTTTCCGCCTTCATCCGTATAAAACACTTCCCTGTCCTCCACATAATAGGCATAATCACCGTCAATCTTGTAGGCCTTTTCATCGGTCTGTACCTTACCTGATTCATTGACCAGATAATACGTTCCCTCCACCTTGTAAACCTCATACCGGGAATCCCCGTCCGCTGTCACCAGCAGTCCGTTATAGTACAGGAATCCATCCTTTTCTCCGCTGAAGCCAGCGCCCTTATTGGACCCGGAAGTGTTGAAGTAGAAGGTGCAGCGCTTGCCGTCGTCATCCGCAATGCCGGTATTCCTGCCGGTGCGCATCCTGCCGTCAGACCCTTTCTCTCCAAAATACCCCACCATCACACGGCCGCCGGAAACAATCTTAACCAGACCGTTCCTTCTGCATCCATACTGATTCACAAAATAATTCTCACCGTCCACCCGGATTGTGGCCGCATTCATGGTGGCGATACCGGTCTTAAGGTATGCGGGAGTGCCGTTTTTCTCAAAGTAATACCACTCCTTATCCCCTTCCTTAGGAAGCTCCTCTTCCCCTTTCCTGGAGATGGCTGCCCCGTCGCCGGAATCACCCGGATGTTCAGATAGCTGTTTCCACTGTCCCTTTGCAATGGCTCCGTCGTCCTTACCGCCCAGATACACAAAGCGGCTGATGCCCGTGGCATCGTCACTGTCCGCTTTTTCCTTCACAGCATGCCAGCCAGTGAGCATGACTCCATTCCGGTCAAAATAAAACTTTTCTCCGTGGATTGTCTCCTGGTCATAGCTGCCGGTCAGGGAACGCTTGGCCTTGCCGTTATTCTGGAAGAAAAACCAACGGGAATTCTCATCCGCCTTCTTATACTCCTTGGATATATCACCAATCTCAGGCAGGTTATCCTCATCAAATTCCAGGCATACCCATCCCCGTCTCATGGCCCCGTCGTCCTTGCCGCCCAGATAATAGATATGATCGCCCTCATAAAACCAGCCCGTGCGCATCTTACCGTCGCTGTCAAAATTATAGCGGCCGTCTCCCACGTTCTTCCAGCCTTCCTCTGTCTTGCCGTTCCTGCCCAGGAAATACCAGCCCTCTTCCTTCAGGCCGTCCCTTCCGTCTGTATGGACCCAGGAATTCTTCACCATGACTCCCTTGTCATCCACATAATATGTATTCTCAATCCAGGTACTCTTTTCAATCTCCCCGTCGCTTCCCAGGAAGTATGATTTTCCGTCCCGGGTCCTCCATTCATTTGTCACATAATTTCCCTTGGTATCCACGAATTTGAGGACTCCGTCTTCTGTCTTCCACCCGGATTCCGCTCCCAAAGCAGTACCGGCAGCCATTATCCCCATCAGTAATCCTATGGCCCATCCTGTCAGCATCCTTCGTCTGGTCATATCCTCCACCTCCTTATAGTATCATTTTATCAGATAACGGAGGGAAATAACAGGATGAGAAAGGGGAAAAATTATGTAAGAATTACTTAATTTTTATTTATCAGGCAAAGATTGAAAATTATATGAACACCCGATGGAAAAAATGTGAAATCAGTGCTAAAATGTATGTTACGATTCAGTCCCGCAGAAATCAAAATAAGAAGAAATACCCGTTTAGAAAGGAGTCACCCAAATGCCAGACACAGCTGTCACCATCCGTACGGCAGAGGAAGCAGACGCTGCCGCCCTTCTGTCCATATATGCACCCTATGTGGAAAAAACCGCCATTACCTTTGAATATGAGGTCCCCACGGTCCGGGAATTTAAAAACCGCATCGCCTCCACCCTGAAGCGGTACCCCTATCTGGCCGCTGTCCGGGATGGACGCATCCTGGGGTATGCCTATGCATCCGAATTTAAGGAAAGGGCTGCCTATGACTGGGCTGTGGAGACCTCTGTCTATGTGTCGGAGGACGCACGGCGCACCGGCGCTGGCTCCCTTCTCTATGAGGCATTGGAGGACTGTCTGAAACGTCAGAATGTCATCAATGTCAATGCCTGTATCGCCTACCCCAATCCCGGCAGCATTGCCTTCCACGAAAAACATGGCTACCGCACCGTAGGACATTTCACCAAATGCGGTTATAAACTGGGCCGGTGGTGGGATATGGTATGGATGGAAAAAATGCTGGGCCCCCATCCGGCGCAGCCGGAGCCGTTTATACCGGCGGACAGGCTTTAGTGCCTGCTTAATTCGGTTTTGCCTCCCAGGCGTCCGGCCGCCCGCTACTTCCCCGGCCGCCCGCTACTTCCCCAGCCGCCCATATATCCCGGCCATCCGCCTGCAGCGTTTCACAATATCCTCATCCAAATCTTCCGCTCTCATCCTCCACCGCCAGTTCTTTCCCAGGGTAGAGGGCTCATTGATTCTGGCAGCGGTATCCAATCCCAGATAATCCTGGACCGGAATCACAGCCAGGTCAGCCACGCTTCCAAGGGCAGCCCTGATTAAATCCCAGTGCATTTCCCCCTCCGGCGTGCAGCCGGAGCCTATGTACTCCCTGACAAAATGCCTGTCATGTTCATCCAGGGATGCATACCAGCCCTCTGCGGTGTCATTGTCGTGGGTGCCTGTGTACACCACACAGTTGGTCCCGTACTTATGGGGCAGGTAATCACTGTCCTCACCTGCGTCAAAAGCAAACTCCAGCACCTTCATCCCAGGAAATCCGGTATCCCTCAGCAGCTGCCTTACAGTAGGCGTAAGGAATCCCAGGTCCTCTGCAACGATGGGCAGCTTGTCCCCGCCGAAATGTTCCTGCATCTTCCGGAAGATTTCAATTCCCGGCCCCTTTTCCCAGCGGCCAAACTCCGCTGTGGCATCGCCGTAAGGAATGGCGTAATACTCGTCAAATCCCCGGAAATGGTCCACCCGCACCAAATCATACATGCGGAAACAGTACTCCATTCTCCGCATCCACCAGGCAAATTCCGTATTCCTGTGGTAATCCCAGTTATACAGTGGATTCCCCCACAGCTGTCCTGTGGCCGAAAAACCGTCCGGCGGACAGCCTGCCACTGCTCCGGGCATATTATTGCCGTCAAACTGGAACAGTTCAGGATGCGACCAGCTGTCGGCACTGTCAAATGCAACGTAAATAGGGATATCCCCTATAATCCGGATTCCCTGCTCATGGGCATATCCCTTAAGCGCATCCCACTGTTCCTCAAATTTCATCTGCTGGAATTCATAAAATCCAATCTCATCCGTCAGCTTGGCCCTGTATGCCTCCAGCGCCTCCGGCTTTCTCAGGCGGATTCCTTCATCCCACAGGTTCCAGCTGCAGGAATCAAAGTGGTTCTTTACCGCCATATAGAAACAATACTCCCTGGTCTCATGCCCCAGCTTTTGGACTGCCAGGCCATGGACCTGCTCCGCGGCCCGTCCGTCCTTCCAGCGCTCATAGGCTTTTCTCAAAAGGGGAAACCTTCCATCGTATATCTTCTTATAATCAATGTCCCTTTCATTACTTCCAAAATCCACATCCCGGCACTCCTCCTTTGTGAGAAGCCCTTCCTCTGTCAGCTTTTCCAGGTCAATGAAATAAGGATTGCCTGCAAAGGCCGAAAAGGACTGATAGGGCGAATCCCCAAACCCGGTGGGACCCAGGGGCAGAATCTGCCACCAGCTCTGGCCCGCTGCCTTCAATGTATCAATAAAATCATATGCTTCCTTAGAAAATGCCCCGATGCCATACCGCGAAGGCAGGCTGGCAACCGGAAGCAGCATACCGCATTCCCGCATAATGATAATCTCCTTTATGTCCGGCGCACCCGTTGGCTCCGGAAAATACCGCTTCATTTTATCACACTTTCACAGCACCTACAAGTAATTATCCCCTTTCTTCCGGTATTCCCCCGGCGTCTTACCGTACTTTCTCCGAAACAGCCTGTTAAAATAGGATATATTATCAAACCCGCATCTCTGGGCCACGGCCGTCACCGGCTCCGTGGTGGTAAGCAGCATTCCCGCTGCTTTTTCCAGACGGAATTCATTGAGATACTGTGTAAACGGCACCCCCATATATTGTTTAAAATACTTCATAAAATGTGAATTACTGTAAAAGCAGAGCTGCGCCCCGTCCTCCACGGTTATTCTCTCCCCGTAGTGTTCCTCCATGTACTCCAGCAGCCGCTTCATCCTCTCCCTGGATTTGCGCGGCTGCCCCGCTGCTCCCGGTCCCCGGATACCTGCAATCAGGCCCAGAAACCAGAACAGGGCCCCCTTTACCCCCATCTGGTAGGCATAGCTCTTTTGACCGCACAGCTGGTCCATTTTCCTGATACATTCCATAAAGGCCGCATAATCCGGCAGCCTGTCTGTAATATGAAGGGGCTCCCCTATTCCCCCCTCTGTCATGGGCCGCAGAAAATCATAGGTGCACAGGTCTGATTCATCCGTCATGAGCATGGAAGGGAGGAAAATAATATTTTCATACTCCATCACCTCAGAACCGCACCGGCTGATGCCGTGAAGCTGCCCAGGAAAAACCACCACAGCCTCCCCCTCCCGCGCTTCATAGGGCTCCATATCCACAGTCACCATGCCGCGCCCCTTTTTTACAGCAATAATCTCCATATCCTCATGCCAGTGAACCGGGACCTGCCTGAAATCCGCAGGAATGGAACAGGGGTAAATGTTAAAAGGGAAATCCTTTCCCGCATGTTCTTTTACCTCATGGTAGCCATATTCCCCGTGCCGGCGATTCCCATAATCCCCGCGCCGGCTGCTTCTGTCCTGCTCCCATGCATCTTCCCCCTGAGCTCCAGCCCTGCCATCCCCCTGATATCCGCTCCCCATTTTAAGGACGTCCTGCATTTGTAAACCACCTTTTTCGCATTTTTGATAGTATTGTACTATATCATCACATAATTATGCAAGATTTTCTTTTTCCATCCCATTATAATACAGACAAACGTACAATCATGCCGCAACGGGCGCACCTTAGGGAAAGGAATGCAAATCATGAATCAAAACCAATTGGAACAAATGCTGACAGAAGCATGCAAAAAAGATATTTCAAGCTGTACCGACAAAGAGCTGTACACCGGACTGCTCTGTCTGGTAAATAAACTGTCCGGGGACCGGGAATCCGCCCAGGGCAAAAAGAAATTATACTACATTTCCGCTGAATTCCTCATAGGAAAGCTGTTATCCAACAATATGATAAACCTGGGCATCTACAGCCAGGTGAAATCCATTCTGGCAGGCCACGGCAGGGACCTCTGCGTCCTGGAGGAGCTGGAGCCGGAACCATCCCTGGGCAACGGCGGGCTGGGCAGGCTGGCAGCCTGTTTCCTGGACTCCATCGCCACCCTGGGGCTGAACGGGGACGGTATCGGGCTGAACTACCATTTCGGCCTGTTCAGGCAGTTATTCAGGGACAATCTCCAGATCGAGGAACCGAATCCATGGATGGAACATACCTCCTGGCTCAACAGGACTAATGTCACCTACCAGATTCCATACAGGAACTTTACCCTTACCTCACGGATGTATGACATTGAGGTCACCGGCTATGGCAGCCGCACCAACAAGCTCCATTTATTTGACGTGGAGACCGTGGATGAATCCCTTGTGGAGGAAGGGATTTCCTTTGACAAGACCGATATCAGGAAGAACCTGACCCTGTTCCTCTACCCGGACGACAGCGACAGGGCAGGCCAGATACTGCGCATTTACCAGCAGTACTTCATGGTAAGCAACGCTGCCCGCCTCATACTGGACGAGGCAGCGGCAAAGGGCTCCACCCTTTACGACCTGCCCGACTATGCTGTTATCCAAATCAATGACACCCACCCCACCATGGTCATTCCCGAACTGATTCGTCTTCTCACCACGGAGCATGGCATGGAAATGGATGACGCCATCCAGGTGGTGATGAATACCTGCGCTTACACCAACCACACCATCCTGGCGGAAGCCCTGGAGACCTGGCCCATGGACTATTTTAAGGAAGCGGTTCCCCAGCTGATACCCATTATGGAAATACTGGATGACAAGGTGCGCAGGAAATTTGAGGACCCATCCGTATATATCATTGACAAGGGCGACCGGGTTCACATGGCCCACATTGACATCCACTACGGTTTCAGCGTCAACGGCGTGGCTGCCCTTCACACGGATATACTGAAGAACAATGAACTGAATCATTTTTACAGGCTCTACCCGGAGAAATTCAATAACAAGACAAACGGCATCACCTTCCGCCGGTGGCTGCTTCACTGCAACCCCCAGCTGGCAGGCTATGTGTCGGAACTCATTGGCGATGGTTTTAAGAAGGATGCATTTGAACTTAAGAAACTGGATGACAAGGCATTTACAGCCAACATAAAGACCCTGCACCGTCTCTTAGCCATCAAGGACAGTAAAAAGCAGGAGCTGGCAGACTACCTGAAGGATACCCAGGGCCTGGACATTGACCCCAAATCCATTTTTGACATCCAGGTAAAGCGGCTTCACGAATACAAGCGCCAGCAGATGAACGCCCTTTACCTGATACACAAATACCTGGAAATCAAGGGGGGCAGCAGGCCCACCACTCCCATCACAGCCATTTTCGGAGCCAAGGCAGCGCCTGCGTATACCATTGCAAAGGATATCATCCACATGATACTCTGCCTCCAGCAGGTCATTGACCAGGACCCGGACGTAAATCCCTGGCTGAAGGTGGTAATGGTAAACAACTACAATGTAAGCCTGGCTGAAAAGCTGATTCCTGCCTGCGATATCTCAGAGCAGATATCCCTGGCCTCCAAGGAAGCCAGCGGCACCAGCAACATGAAATTCATGCTCAACGGAGCCGTGACCCTGGGTACGGACGACGGAGCCAATGTGGAAATCCACCAGCTGGTGGGCGACGGCAACATCTATATATTCGGCGAATCCAGCGAGACAGTCATCCGGCGGTACGCAGAAGGCAGCTACTGCTCACGTTCCTACTATGAGGCAGACCCGGACCTTAAGAAAGCCGTTGACTTCATCGTCGGCCCGGCCATGCTGTCTGTTGGTTCCAGGGAGCATTTGGAGCGCCTGTACAGCGAGCTGCTAAGCAAAGACTGGTTCATGACCTTCCCTGACTTTAAAGCCTACTGCCAGACCAGGGAACAGGCCTACTGCGACTATGAGAACCGGACTGCCTGGGCCAGGAAAATGCTAATCAATATCAGCAGGGCCGGTTATTTCTCATCTGACCGTACCATTGAAGAGTACAACCGGGATATATGGAAGCTGGACACAGGGCTTGTACCATAATTTGTAATAAAATCGGAAGGATTTTCATAAAATGTTCAAAGTCTTATGCTATCTTATGTGTTATACTAGTACAATGGTATAATGAAACATGAAGAAGGAGCATAATCATGAAAAAACTGATTACGGCCACGGCGCTTTTCCTGGCAATTGCCACAGCGTCCGGGGCCGTCCCCTATAATGCGGCAGATAACTCTTTCTCCGCCTTTGCAGTAGGCCCCGGCCTCAACAACCTGTCCGTCAAGGATGACAAGGCATCCTACCAGTGGGCTCTGAAAAATGACGGCCAGGCACAAAAAATAGTCCAGGAACTGGATATCGACTCCCTGGACCCGGCCTATGTTCACAGAAACAAACGCGGAAAGGTGGACGCCATCGCCCTTCCCCCGCTGGAACCGGCCAATATCCTGACCAGCGCCATTGACGCCGTCCCCGGGATTGACATCAATATCCAGCCTGCATGGCAGGCCTACGCCCGGACAGAGACAAAGCGTCCCCTGACCGTGGCGGTCATTGACACCGGGGTGGATATCTCCCATCCGGATTTACAGGGCTCCATATGGGTCAACGAGGATGAGATTCCCGGAGACGGCATTGACAATGACGGCAACGGGTTTGTGGACGATGTAAACGGCTGGAACTTTTACAGCAACAACGGCCAGGTATATGAAGGCGCGGAGGATGTCCACGGCACCCATGCGGCAGGCACCATTGCGGCGCCCAGGGATAACGGCGGCATTGTGGGCATCGCTGACAATCATTATGTGAAAATCATGCCGGTAAAGGCCCTGGGCGGAACAGAGGGAAAGGGCTCCCCCGAAAATGTGATTGCGGCCATCAAATACGCGGAAGCCAACGGAGCCCAGATATGCAATCTGAGCTTCGGCTCCCAGAACTGTACGGAAGAGTTCAGGGCAGCCATCCGGGACTCCGGCATGCTGTTCATTGTGGCTGCAGGCAACGGGGATGACAACGGCATCGGCTACAACATAGACGCCTCCCCCATTTACCCTGCCTCCCTTCCCTTTGACAACGTGATAACCGTAGCCAACCTGATGTTTGACGGCACCCTGGATGAGAGTTCCAACTTCGGCCCCGGCAGCGTGGATATCGCTGCTCCCGGCACCTTCATCCTGGGGATTACGCCTGACAATGGATATGCTTTTATGAGCGGCACCTCCATGGCAGCCCCCATGGTCACCGGCGTTGCTGCCATGCTCTATACATCCAGGCCGGAATTAAGCCTGACGGACATCAAAAACATAATCCTGGCCTCAGCCCGCAAGATGGACAGTCTGAATGGCAAGGTATTATGCGGCGGAATGCTGGATGCGGGCGGGGCTATGCAGTGGGGACGGCAGTAAGGCTCATAACACACAGGCTATATAAAAAGGCAGCCCCCATATCTGCAACAGATATGAAAGCTGCCTTCTTCTATTTCTTCTATTTCATCTGTACCGCTGTGTATTTCTTCTTACTTCTCCACCATGGTTCTTCTGCACAATTAAACCGGATAAGCCTTGCTGTCCTTGTCGGCCACACTGCCATCCACCTTGGTCTGCTGGGCAGCCCTGTACTCGAAGAAATCCTTGGCCACTGCCGGGAACAGCGCATAGCTGAGGACATCCTCATCCTGCTGCTTCCACTGTGCGCATTCCTTCTCAAACTGAGGAAGCTGCGGAGCAAGCAGGTCTGCCGGACGGCAGGTAATCGGCGTCTCGTCTCCGATAATCTTTTTCTGTACTTCCGGATTAAAGGGCTTAACAGTCTGGCCGAATTCACCCAGCATGATTTTCTTGGATTCCTTGGGAACCATCTTATAGCGCTCGCCCATGATAACGTTCATAACAGCCTGGGTACCCACAATCTGGGAAGACGGGGTAACTAACGGAGGCTCTCCAAAGTCCTTACGCACTCTCGGAATCTCCTCCAGAACCTGACGGTACTTGTCTTCCTGTCCAGCCTCTTTTAACTGGCTTACCAGGTTGGAAAGCATGCCGCCCGGCACCTGATACTGGAGGGTCTTGATATTAACGCCCAGTACCTTCGGGTTCAGAAGGCCGCTCTTAAGGGCCTGCTCACGTATGGGCTGGAAGTGGTCTGCAATCTCGGCCAGCAGTGACTGGTCATAGCCCGTATCATATGGTGTGCCGCGGAAAGTCTCCACCATAACCTCGGTAGCCGGCTGGCTGGTTCCCAGGGCCAGAGGCGACATGGCGCAGTCAATGATTTCACATCCTGCCTCCACTGCCTTTAAGTAGGTCATTGAAGCAACGCCTGATGTGTAGTGGGTATGCAGGTCGATTGGAAGCTTTGTTCCTTCCTTCAGGGCCTGTACCAGCTCTGCCGCCGCATATGGAGTCAGCAGTCCTGCCATGTCCTTGATACACAGGGAATCAGCGCCCATGTCCTCAATCCTCTTGGCAATATCCTTCCAGTAGTCCAGGGTGTAGGCATCGCCCAGGGTGTAGCACAGTGCAATCTGCGCATGTCCTTTTTCCCTGTTGGTGGCCTTTACAGCTGTCTCCAGGTTGCGGATATCATTCAGACAGTCAAAGATACGGATAATATCAATACCGTTGGAAATGGACTTCTGTACAAAGTACTCCACAACATCGTCTGCATAATGGTTATATCCCAGGATGTTCTGTCCGCGGAACAGCATCTGCAGCTTGGTGTTCTTAAATCCGTCTCTCAGTTTCCTCAGTCTCTCCCATGGGTCTTCCTTCAGGAAACGGAGGCAGGAATCAAAGGTAGCTCCGCCCCAGCACTCAACCGCATGGTAGCCTACCTTGTCCATCTTATCAATAATGGGCAGCATCTGCTCAGTGGACATTCTGGTCGCAAGCAAAGACTGGTGGGCGTCACGAAGGACGGTTTCCACAATCTTCACTGGCCTCTTCTCTATCTCTGCCATAGTTCTAATCCTCCTCGTTTAAAATCTAATGTCATTATACCCCAAAGATTGCCATGAAAGTACCGGCCGCAACTGCTGTGCCGATAACGCCTGCAACGTTTGGTCCCATTGCGTGCATCAGCAGGAAGTTGGTGGGGTCTGCTTCAGCTCCCACTTTCTGGGATACACGGGCTGCCATAGGAACTGCGGACACGCCGGCAGAACCGATAAGCGGATTAATCTTTCCTCCGGTAATCTTGCAGAGGAGCTTGCCTAAAAGAACGCCGCCAATGGTTCCGAAGATGAATGCAGTCAGGCCCAGGGCAACAATCTTGATGGTAGTCACATTTAAGAATGCATCCGCACTGGTGGTGGCGCCTACGGATGTACCCAGCAGGATAACCACGATATACATCAGGGCGTTGCTTGCCGTATCAGCCAGCTGCTTTACAACACCGCTCTCGCGGAACAGGTTGCCTAACATCAGCATACCTACAAGGGGCGCTGTGGACGGCAGAATCAGACAAACCACGATGGTTACGATGATGGGGAACAGAATCTTCTCCAGCTTGGATACGGGACGAAGCTGCTCCATCTTAATCTTGCGCTCTTTTTCAGTTGTCAGCAGCTTCATGAACGGCGGCTGGATAATGGGCACCAGCGCCATGTAGGAATAAGCTGCAACTGCAATGGGGCCCATAATCTGGGTCTGCCCCAGCTTACTGCACAGGAACAGGGATGTAGGGCCATCTGCACCGCCGATAATGGAGATGGCGGCAGACTCCTTGCCTGAGAATCCCAGCAGGATAGCCAGGAAATATGCGGAATAAATGCCCAGCTGTGCCGCAGCGCCCATGAGGAAACTGATTGGGTTTGCGATAAGGGGGCCAAAGTCTGTCATGGCTCCAACGCCCAGGAAGATAAGGGATGGTAAGATACTCCACTCATCCAGCTGGAAAAAGTACCACAGAAGTCCGCCGGTTCCGTTGGACGTCTGCTCCGGAGAATACATGATATCCGGATAAATATTAACCAGCAGCATACCGAATGCAATCGGAATCAGCAGCAGGGGTTCAAATCCCTTTCTGATAGCAAGGTATAAGAACACCAGGGCCACTGCTATCATTACATAGTTGCCTGCTTCCAGATGGAAAAAGGCCATCTGATTCAGCAGGTTATTAATTATATTGCCAAAATCCATAATGTTCCCTCCATAATGAATCCCACATTGCTATGGGCTCATCTCTATAGTTAGTTCAGAGTAGCTAATACCGCGCCAGATTCAACGGAATCGCCGGTGGACGCATTAATGCTGGCAATGGTTCCATCCTGAGGAGCTACGATGTCGTTTTCCATCTTCATAGCTTCCAGAACCAGGATTACGTCGCCCTTTTTCACAGCCTGTCCCACAGCTGCCTTAACAGCCACTACCTTGCCGGGCATGGGTGCGGATACGCTGACGGAACCTGCTGTTCCTGCTGATGCTGCGGGTGCAGGTGCTGCTGCAGGCGCCGGAGCTGCCGCTGGTGCTGCGGGAGCCGCAACGGGTGCTGCAGGTGCTGCCGCAATGCCGGATACAGCGCCTTCTTCTACGGTTACTGCATATGCTTTACCATTAACTGTGATTGTATAATTCTTCATGATTTCAATTCCTCCTGAATGAAAATAGTTATGGAACGTTTCCCGTCCTCTTATCTGCCTTTCGACCTCTGTACACGGCGGATGGAACGAACCACCAGTCCGTTAGAAGAAGTTCCCTCATATACTGCAATGGCTGCTGAAATCACTGCCACCAGTTCTGCATCGCCCATCAGGTCACCGCCTGCGGCTGGTGCGGGAGCCGGCGCTGCCGCCTTAACCGGTGCAGGTGCCGCCGGTGCAGGCTCTGCCTTTGTATTCTTTCCTGTCTCCCACTTGTGGATGAACTTAAAGCAGGCAATCAGCAGGCTGATAAAGATAAGAACCGCGAACACGGTGCCTATGCCGATTACCGCATATACCGTTGCTGTCTCCATCAGCTGTCCGATGGTCTTGCCCTCTTCTTCATTAGAAGCAAGCTCCGTAAACTCAGCGTCCACAATCTGCTGGGAAATCATATTCAGATTCATGACATACTGCATGGAACCCTCGGTGAAGGCAACAGGCAGCATAACGGTGTATGAACCATCTGCCATCTGTACCACGCTTGCGTCGTCAATATCAATGCTCCTGACTTCTCCCAGTTCCTTCCTTGCATTAATCTGCTCGTCACAGATGGCTGCCATGACTGCATTTCCCTGGGCCTCTGCCATAACCTTCTGTGCAATCAGCCCTTCCGTGCTGACGCCCAGTGACTGGACTGCTGTCAGCTTGGCGTACTCCGCCATCATATCATCTGCAGGAGTTCCATCCGTGGCAATCCGGGAAGCTGCCGCGGTTTCCTCCTGTTTTGCTGAGCAGGCCGACAGGCTCAACAGGCAGGCGGCCATCAGAACTGCTGCTGCCACTCGTTTCATTAATCGTCTCATATACCTGTCACCTCTCTTTAAACCGTGCCATGCTTCTTAGACGGACGGTCCTCTCTCTTTGTGAACAGCATTTCAAAGGCTGCGATTACCCGCTGGCGGGTCTCACCTGCCTTGATTATGTCATCTACATATCCTCTTCCCGCTGCTGCAGCAGCGCTGGACTGAAGTGCAGTGTACTCTGCTGTCTTTTCATTGATGAGTGCGGCGGCATCACCGGATGCGGCGATTTCCTTGGCATACATAATTTTAACTGCATCGGATGGATTCATCATGCCGATGACAGCGTTTGGCCATGCATAAACCACATCAGCGCCAATGGACTTGCTGCCCATGGTCAGGTATGCGCTTCCGAATGCTTCCTTGACAACTACCGTTACCTTGGGAACGCTGGCATTTGCATATGCATAGGTAAGACGCGCAGCAGCTTTTGCAATCCTTCTCTCGCTGCACATCTTGGCCTTGTAGCCCTTTACATTCACCAGTGTGAGCACAGGAATGTTGAATGCGTCGCAGAAATTGATGAAATCAGTGGCCTTGTCACAGCCCTTGCCGGACAGTACAGGCTCAAATGTCTCCTTCTTTTCGCCGTTCTCATAGAGTTCCGTACGGTTTGCCACACAACCGATGGTTGTCCCGTTCAGGCGGATGAAACCGGTCACCATGGAAGGCTCATAATTCTTCTTAACCTCCATGAAGAAGCTGTTATCGGATATCAGTGTCAGGGCCAGGGCCGTGTCACCGGTGCATCCCTCGATATTATCGCAGATACGGTTTAAATCATCCTGGCACTCGCCGTATGACATATCGTCCTCATTGTTGGCGGGAAGGATGGAAACCAGGGCGCGTATCTGGGCGATGATGGAATCCTCGTCTCCTGTGAAATCTGCCAGTCCGGATTCCCTGCTCTGGAAATCTGCGCTGGAGGTATCACACTTCTCTTTATAATTGCCGTCAATGGCATTAGGTGAATTAACAAACAGTTTGCCGGACTTCTCTTCCATGAAGGTGAAATCTGTGATGCCGGCAGATACTGCCATGCCGCCGCCGCAGGTTCCAAAGATTGCTGTTATCTGAGGAATCACGCCGGAAGCCATGGTCTGGCTTAAGTACAGCTTGCCGAAGCCGTCCAGGGCATCGGTCGCCTCCTGAAGACGCAGACCTGCACAGTCTACCAAACCGATTACAGGTGCTCCCATCTTCATTGCCATGGAATAGATGTTGCAGATTTTCTTTGCATGCATTTCGCCCATGGAGCCGCCTAATACAGACGCATCCTGGCTGTATACATACACCAGGCATCCGCCTATGGTACCGTAGCCGGTAACCACGCCGTCAGCGGGGGTCTCCTGCTCAGTCATGTTAAAGTCAGTGCTTCTGGCCTTTATATAGGCTCCGACTTCAACAAAACTGTTCTCATCAAGCAGGGCTGCTATGCGGCTGCTTGCTGAAGTTTGTGCTGAATTACTCATTTTCCAGTCCTCCATCATTCATAAGTTTAACAATATCTAAGCAACGGAAAACCCATTCTCAGGCCCGCTGCAAAAAAAAGCAGAAATATTGCCACATACAATTATAATAATAAATTTGTCAAATAGCAAGCTCTTTTCCTCGAAAAAGGTGAAAATATTAACGAATTTTAAGATTCGTAAATACGAAAAGAGCTGTGGCTTTCACAAAATATGTGAACAGCCGCAACTCTTTTTTGTTACAAACCCATTATTCATTTAGCCCATGGAAAAAAATTTGTCATGAATGACCTGTACGGCCTTCTCCGCATCCTTTTCATCCACCAGTACGGATATCTTAATCTCGCTGGTGGATATCATATTGATATTGATGTTGGCGTCGTAAAGCGCCTCAAACAGGGTTGCCGCCACGCCGGGATGGTTAATCATGCCGGCTCCCACCACGGAAACCTTTGCAATATGGCTGTTGGTCTCCAGGCGGCCAAAGCCAATGGACTCCTGATGCTCCCTTAACAGCACGGCTGCTGCCTCCAGGTCGGACTGGGCCACGGTAAAGCAGATGTCCTTGCCTTCCTCATGACCGATTCCCTGTAATATGATATCCACATTAATATGGTTCTGGGCCAGCAGGGAGAACACCTTAAAGGATGTGCCAATCTCATTGGGCACCCCAATCAGGGCTATCCTTGCGATATTTACATTCTTAGCCACACTGCTGATATATGATTTCTCCATGCGTTTTGCAACCTCCTTCACCTTTGTACCCGGATGCCCTGTAAAGCTTGAGAGCACCTCCAGCTTTACATTGTATTTCTTTGCCATTTCCACGGAACGGTTGTGGAGCACCTGGGCCCCCAGGGTAGCCAGCTCCAGCATCTCATTGTATGTAACCTCATCCAGTTTCCTTGCGTCCTTCACAATTCTTGGGTCAGCCGTATACACCCCGTCCACATCCGTGTATATCTGGCACAGGTCCGCCCGGAGGGAGGCAGCCAGCGCAACCGCCGACGTATCGGAGCCGCCCCTGCCAAGGGTGGTGATGTCCTCGTAACGGTTAACTCCCTGAAATCCTGTGACAATCACGATTTTCTTCTGATTCAGCTCTGTCTCAATGCGCTCCGTGTCCACCTTCTTGATTCTGGCATTCCTGGCAACGGTATTGGTAACCATACCGGCCTGCCATCCGGTCAGGGAAATAACCGGGTATCCCAGCGCCTCCACCGCCATGGCGCAGAGGGCCACGGACATCTGCTCCCCGGTGGACAGCAGCATATCCATCTCCCGGTTGGAGGCAAGGGGATTGATTTCATTTGCCTTCTCAATCAGCTCGTCGGTGGTATCCCCCTGGGCGGACAGCACCGCCACCACCTGGTTGCCGGCCTTGTATGTATCCGTGATGATTTCAGCCACATGGCGCAGCCGGGCGGCATCAGCCACAGAGGTTCCTCCGAATTTCTGTACAATTAAGCCCATATGTCATTCCTTTCGTCCATACATTGTATCCCGCCAAAAAGCGGCGGCCCCAAAGGCCGCCGCCAGCAAGCGCTTATATTTAAATATTTTACACGCTGGATTTTGTTTGTCAACCAAATCCGGCCTTATCTGCTATTTCTCCAGGTTCTTCCACTTGAAGTCCGGAACCACATCCGACCACTTATTAATGCCGATAATTGGCTTTGCAAACTCAGTGGCCTCCAGGGTGGCGTTCTTCTTGTCGATATCCCGGAATACCTGCCATATCTTCTTGCGCTTGGTAGCCACAATCAGGTTGGGCTGGTTCATGTCGCACTCCCACAGACCAAACTTCAGTCCGTCTTTGGCCTCAGAGGGAGCGTCCACCTGACGGCTGACCGTGTAGGCATCAATATACGGATTGCTGTCCACCAGGTAATAGGAATAGGCGTAAGCCGCAGCCTGAATCTCCGGAATATTGCCCCTGGTGGGGCTGTAGGATGTAAAGCCCTGCTCCGTAAGGATGATGTGGCGCACATTGCCTGCAGGCGCCCTCAGGGTATCCTGTACGAAGTAATCCGTCAGCACGTTTAAGTTGGCAAAATTGATAACCGGTGAATTGAAGTCATTTGTAAACAGTCCTGTGAACTGCGGGTCATCCCAGAATTCCGGCTCTGTCATGGGGCATGGATAGGGATGATAGGCCAGGCCCCAGTCCATCTGCCCCTGGGTGTTGGCTATGGAGTTAAAACTGTCCACTATCTCCTTGCCTCCGTATTTAAGCTTGCCGTCAATCTCGTTCATCCAGTTATAGTCCAGCGAGAAATATACCCGGTCATTGGCATTGGTGCTCTTAATGGCTGTGTAGATAACGCGGAAAGCCTTCTGGTATGCCTTCACATAGTTTGTCAGGTCCATGGGACCCATGTAGTTCCACTGCTGGTTGTTAATCTCATTGCCGATAATCCAGTTCGACACCTTCCCGTAATTGGGGTTATCGCCGCTGTAATGCTGGGCCAGGAAGGAGGCGATTGCCTTTGTCTGGTCAAATCCGGCCTCGGTTTCAGCATTGAACATATAGTAGAATGCATTGGAATTCTTCTGGGTGCCGGGATACACCAAATCCGGCGTATTGGGGTTCCAGTCATTGAGCAGGATAACCGTTACAGTCATTCCCTTGTTTGACAGCGCGCTGATGGTCTTGTCATAAGCGTCCACCACGCCTTTGTTAAAATGGTAGGTCTTGCCGTCATACTGGTATTCAATTCCCGTTCCCATAATCTGGGAAAATGCAATGTTGGTGGTGACATGCTTCACGCCCAGGTCAAAGGCATCGCTGAGCATGTCAATCTCAATCACAAGCCCCTTTTTGGTCAGCGGGTCGTTAAAGGGCGTCTGGTTCCCGGCAATCAGCTCAGGGTTGGTTATGTAGTGGGGCTGGCTGACCTTTGTAAACCTGGTCCCGTCAAATACAGCCAGGACAAACCGGCTGTAGAGCTTATCCTGGGGTGTGCCCAGGTTCAGGGGCACGCTTACCGAGGCGCCGCTTAAGGCCGGGGCGGAAGCAATAAAGTCGCTGCGGCTTCCCAGCTCTTCCTCATAGGGCTGCATCTCAAATACATAGACGTTGCCGTCCGTGCCCGTCGCATCCCCGCTGCTGGAAAATCCAATCTCTACGTTCTGTTTATCTCCTGAAATCTTACAGGAAGTAATCTGTCCCGCCACCAGCGGCGTAAATGCCTGGGCCTCTGCCTGGCTCTCCGCCTGGGCCGTGGCTCCAAAGGCCGTAAAGCTTCCCATAAATGCCGCGCCGCACAACAGGGCCGCCGCCAGGGTCAGGGCCTTACCTCCTTGAATGAATGGTTTCTTCATTTATGAATTCCTCCCAACTTTCTCCAAAATAGGATACATGATACATCATACATAAATAAGTTTACTTTTTCACTGAACTTTTTATTACATGTCTCTTAATTTTCCATCTGCTGGGAGTGACGCTTTTACGCGGCTCATACGCTTCTATCTGCTGGAAACCTTTCCTTCCGCCAATTCATAGAGCCTGTCGCACACCGACGCCAGCTCACTTTCATTGGGTGAACAGTATACAACTCCGATTCCCCTGCTCTTTGCAAACTCCAGAAATTCCCTGACCGAATTCCTCATCAATATATCCGTGCCCGAAAACAGATTGTCCATGACAATCAGCCTTGCCCTGGCTATAATCCACTTATACAGGGCCACGTTCAGCTGGCACCGGTGGCTCAGCGTCTCTATGGGACGTTTCAAATCTTCCTCCCGGATGTCCAGCAATGCCAGGTAATCACAGGCAACCGCCTGCTCCAGCTTCTCCCGCACCCCCACTCCGGGTGCAAAGTATTCCAGACCGGCAATGGTCAGGTTTTCGGCAACATCCAGCTTTGGAAAAAGGCTCTTCTTGTAATCCTCAATATATCCAAAGCCGTATCTGACCATGTTCTTCCTTCCGCCTGACAGCTCCACCTGACGCCCGGCCAGCCAGGCGCTTCCCGATTCCACCTTCAGTTCCCCGCTGAGAAGCCGCACAATTTCCCGGCAGTATGTTTCCTCCGGATGGATGAAGCCCACCACCTCGCCGGGGCACACGTGAAAACTCACGTCCCGCAATTCCCTGGCCCGCACCTCCCGTACCGCGAGAAGCTCTGTTCGCCCGCTGCGTTCTGCCTGGGACCGGGTGATTTCCCGTCCTGCCTTCCGGTTCCCTCCGATTATAATGCGGTCAATTACCTGCCGGTCAAATTCCTCCCGGAACAATACCGCCGCAAGGCTCCCTTTTCTCAGGATGGCCAGACGGTCCGCTGCATCCAGCATGATTTCCGGTCTTGTGTCTATCCACACAATGGAGACGCCCCTCTCCTTAAGCCGCGCAACAAGCTCCTTCATATACTGGATTTCCTTCAGTGTATAATCCCTTGCGATTCCGTCCAGCACCAGCACCTTCATGCCGGCGCAGCAGGCCCTGCATATCTCTATGGTATGGCGCTCCATCAGGCTTAAGCTGCCCACAGGGGCCTGGAGCCTGCACTCCACCCCCAGCGCCTTAAGGGTTTCCCTCATGCGGATGGTTCCCTGCCTGGCCGGAAAGGCCAGGCAGCCCTGTTTCTGCAGCAGACACAGGTTTTCTTCCACGGAAATATCATTGATGACCGATGTCTTATACCGGACGCAGAATATTCCGGCGGTCTGGGCCTGGCGGATGGAGGCAAAGGCTGCCGGTCTGCTGTCCACATACATCCTTCCCCCGCTCATGGAAGTCCTGCCGCTGATGATATCCGCCAGCACGGACTTGCCGCTTCCGCTGAGTCCTGCAACGCAAAGCAGCTCCCCCTTGTACAGGGAGAGACTGATATCCTCCAGGGCCTTTATATCCCCATATGCCTTTTTTATCTCATCCAGCCGTATCTTTTCGATTCTCATGACTCACCGCCCTTCGAATCAGCGGCAGTGGGAAGAATGATTTCCACAATGGTGCCAATGCCCGCCGTACTGTATACCTTGATTCCGTAGTCATCCCCGTAATAAAACTTAATCCTCTGGTTCACATTGGGAAGGGCAATTCCGGTATTCCCCCGCTTTCTTATGTCCCTGTCCTGCCGGTAAATATGACTGCCTTTGGCCAGCCTTTCCCTGATATCATCCACCTGCTGCTCCGTCATGCCCATGCCGTTGTCGGCAATGCGGATAATGAAGCGTTCCTGTGTGCTGTAAGCGTACACGCTGACCTGCCCCCCTCCCACCTTTGTCTCCAGCCCATGGTGGATGGCGTTCTCAATCACAGGCTGTATGGTGAGCACAGGAAGCTTGTACTGCAGCAGTTCCTCATCCTCTATCTTCTGCTGGTATTTGAATTTGCCCGGAAAGCGGTATCCCTGAATCAGCAGATAATTTTTCACATTGCCCAGCTCATCCTTAAGGGTGGCCATCTCCCCGGGCCTGCTTATGCTGTACCGGAACAGCATGGACAGGGACTCTGCCATCTGGGCTATGTCCTCTGAATCCCGTATAATGGCCATGCTCCGGATGGTATCCAGGGTATTGTAGAGGAAATGGGGGTTAATCTGGCTTTGCAGGGCGTGGATTTCTGCCTGGGACGCCAGCATCTGGGAGGTATATTCATTTTCCACTGACTGCTTTACATACTGAATCAGACGGTGTATGGGCCTGCCGCCTTTTAAATCCGCCATATGGCTCTCAGGCTCTGCAATCATTTCAGAAATCTTCTCTATCTCCCGCAGAGGGCCCAGGAACCGAACGCAGAACACTGCCAGCATCACTGCCTGGTACAGGAAAAACAGCAGCAGCACAAAAATTCCTGTCCTGGTCCTAAAAGGCCCGAATAACAGGAAAAGAAACAGAAGCATCACAACGATACGGTCTGCCAGCAGCAGATAAAAATAGGAACGGTTGGTCTGCAGCTTCCTCATCATAGGCACCACCCATCAAACATAAAACCTGCGGTACTGCGTTGGTTTCACACCGGTCATTTTGGAAAAAAGCTTGCTGAAATGCCGTTCATCCTGATACCCCACCAGACAGGCAATCTCTCCGATGGACTTCTCAGGGCTCCTGAGCATTTCCTTTGCCTTGTCAATGCGCACATCAATCAGGTACTGGGTCAGGGTCTGGCCTGTCTCCTTTTTGAACATGGCGCTCAGATAGGCGGGGTTCAGAAACACGATATCGGCAATGTCATTGAGGGTGATATTCTCACTGTAATGCTCGCCGATATACTCCTTAATCATCCGCACAGGGCGGCTTCCCATGCCGTCCTTCTGCCGCTGGCACAGCTGGCAGCTCACATTGATGTAATCCGCCCATACCTGTTTCAGCTGATTCAAGGCAGTGCAGTTTTCCAGCCGCCTGATATACGGCTCGGTATCGGGAATCTCATAGTCCTTCATAATGTCTGAAAATACAAGGCCGGCCCTCTTTAGCATCTCCTCCAGAAAGCCGTAAAGCCTGTAATACCGGTACTGTCCCTCCACCGCCCGGTTCATGGCCTCCTCCCCTATGAGCACAAGCTTCCCCGGCGCCAGAAGCGGAACCTGCCGTTCCAGCTTTGCTTCAAATTCTTTGGGAAGGGCATAAGAATCCTTCTTATAATTCTCCGGCAGCCTGTCATGGCGGATAACATTTCCCACGCCCAGGTCAATGCGCAGCATCACGGATTTCACAGCCGTGTCCAGGGAAGCCGGCAGGTATTCCGGGGAGGAAACACGGCTGCCGATTCCCACTGTCATCTCAAACAAATCATTCTTGTATTCCGTGCGCTCCAGCATCTCCTCCAGTTCGGAGCATATGTGGTCCAGGGCAGGCTGGCCGCCGTCGTAGTTCAGGCAGATATAGCCCCAGGACCGGCTGATGATGAACTCCGTATCATGGCAGCAGGCCTTCAGCTTCCTCATGATTTTAACGGTTATGGTCTCAACGGCCTGTTCAGGCACCTGGTATTCGGAATCCGACACACAGTCCAGCTTGACTGCCGCCATGGTGAAACAGCTGCCCCTGAAATCAAAGATATCCTTAGTTCTCCCAGACCTCAGCGCCTGGCCAAACTGCACTCCATCCCCCACCAGAAGATTCTGCAGAAGGTTCTTGCGCAGTATCCCGTTGTTGGCCGCCAGCCGGTCCTCCATACGGTTAAACTGCATCTGCTGCTCCTTCCTGCTGGCCCTCTGGCTCTCCAGCTTGGTAAGGACATCGTTCAGCTCATCCTTCCTGACAGGCTTTAACAGGTAGTCCGACACGCCGTACTGAATGGCGCTTCTGGCATACTCGAATTCACTGTATCCGCTGATAATCACAAATTCCACGGGAATCTGCTCTTCCCTCACATGGCGTATCAGGTCCATTCCGCTCATTCCCGGCATCCTGATATCTGTTATCACCACGTCCGGCTTCAGCCGGCGCACCATTTCCAGGGCAGTGATTCCGTCCCCTGCCTCCCCTATGATTTCCACATCTGTCTTCTGGCGGTCAATCAGGCTTTTTATCAGCAATATAATATTAATCTCATCGTCAGCAATCAGAACCTTCAACAGACTTGTCCCTCCCCAGACCATCATCCATTCTTGGCTGCCCGGTTGGATGCATACCCGTCCAGCGCCACTGCAAACAGGATAAAGATGCCAATGACAACCTGGTGCCAGAAGGTGTTGACGTTCAGCAGGCTCAGGCCGTTCTTAATGGTTGCCATGAGTATTGCCCCAAAGGCAGTGCCCACCATATTTCCCTTTCCTCCCGACATGCTGGTTCCGCCTATGACCGTGGCTGCAATGGCATCCATCTCATACGCATTACCGGCCTCAGGCACAGCGGCCTCGCTTCTGGACGCCAGTATCACGCCCACTATGGCGCAGAGCACTCCGCTGAGCATGAATACCAGAATCTTTATTTTATCCACATTGATTCCCACCAGCTTGGCCGCGTCCTCGTTGCTGCCGATGGAAACCGTATATCTCCCAAACTTTGTCTTATAGAAAAGATAATAACATACCAGAAGAATAATCAGGGTGAGAATAATTGGAAATGGGATGACCCCGATATATCCCTGGCCCACAAACTGGATTTCCGGATATTTCAGTCCATAGAGAGGGATTCCCTTTGTGTACACATAAATCAGGCCGCGCAGTATGCTCATGGTTCCCAGGGTGGCAATAAAGTATGCTATCCTGAGCTTTGTCACCAGAAGGCCGTTAATCAGACCAATGAATGCCCCCAGCAGGATTACCACGCCAATGGCCAGATAAATATTGTAGCCGCCCAGTATCATGGCCGCCAGTACCATGCCGCTGATTCCCACCGTGGAACCCACGGACAGGTCGATTCCTCCCAGGGAAATGACAAAGGTCATTGCAAAAGCCACAATGGCCGTATAAACCGCCTGCCGTATCCCAATCATGATATTGGAGAATTTCAGGAAATTAGGGCATGCAATGCTGAGTCCGATGAACACCACCAGATACATGCCTATGATTCCCACCCCGTTTACATTGAGTACATTTTTTAATGCTTTATTTTTCATATGCCCTCCATTATATCAGATATAAGAATTACAATCAAATACAGCTACACGGAGTAATGCTTGATTTCTTCCGTTGTGGCTGATGCTGCATCCATGGCCTTAGTCACCCTTCCCTGCTTCATCACAAGAATCTTATCGCAGATGCCCAGGACCTCCTCTTCCTCTGAGGACACAATGACAACGCCGTTTCCCGACTTCACGCATTCACCGATGGCTTCATAGACCTCTGTCTTCGCGTTTACGTCAATTCCCCTGGTAGGTTCCTCCAGGAGGAACACATCCCCTCCCATCATCATCCACCTGGCCAGCATTACCTTTTGCTGGTTTCCTCCGCTCAGCGCGCTTATGCACTGCCTGGTTCCCTTTGCCTTTACCCGCAGCTTTTCCATATAATCCCCAGAGGCCCTGTTCTCCAGCCTGCGCGTCAGGGTCCTGCCTCTGGAAATCTGCTTCAGGGACGCGATGGTTATATTCCATGCTATGTCCTGCTTCAGGAAAAGGCCGTCCACCTTCCGTTCCGCCGGAACAAATGCAATTCCCGCGTCCATGGCCGCCCTGATTGCGCCGGCCTTAAGGCTTCCTCCATGTATCCTCACCGCCCCGCTGTCATAGGCCATGGCTCCGAACACAGCTCTTATGACCTCGTTTTTACCGCAGCCTTCCAGGCCGGCCAGGCCTAATATTTCCCCTTTGTGAAGTTCAAAGGAAATGTCCTCGAAAAGTCCCTTTTTTGTAAGCCCCTTCACCTCCAGCAGGGTTTCCCCCATGGGGACCTTTGTTTTTGGATACTGGTTTTTCAGTTCCTTTCCCACCATGGCCGATATGATTCGGTCCACCGTATAATCCTTCACATACCCCTCCGACACCTTCCGGCCGTCCCGCAGCACACTGACCCGGTCGCAGATTTCCATCAGCTCATCCAGGTGATGGGAAATGAATATGATGGAGTGTCCCCCTTCCTTCAGCCGCCTGATAACCTTGAACAGCTGCTCCCTGTCGCCTGCCTCCAGGGCCGCAGTCGGTTCGTCCATAATGATAATCTGCGCATCCGCGTACACGGTTCTGGCTATCTCCACCATCTGTTTCTGGGCCAGGGGCAGATAGCGCAGGGGCCTGTCCAAATCCATGTCCACATTCAGGCTTTCCCTCAGGACCTTGCCTGCAATCTCCCTCATCTGCTTTTGCTTCAGGTGCGATACCAGGGACCTCCTGTCGGTCAGTTCCCGGTTCAGGAATATGTTCTGCACTGCATTCAGGTCCGGCATCACGCTTAATTCCTGGTATATGGTGCTGATTCCCAATCTCTGGGCATGGGATGCATTCTGGATATCCACCTTATTTCCGCCCAGAATAACGGAACCCTTATCCATCCTGTGGATTCCGCACAGTATCTTTATCAGGGTGGATTTACCGGCCCCGTTTTCACCGATAAGCCCCAGGACCTCGCCTCTGTGAAGAGTCAGGTCCACTCCCTCCAGCACCCTTACGCTTCCAAAGGATTTATAGACACCCTCCATTTTTAAAATAACATCTTTTTCTGAAAACATCCATCCACCTCGCTCTTACTATTCATACCACTCAAAGGGCGCCTTCCTGTATGTCCCGTACTGGTCTATGTCATGACTGAAAAGCACCTGGGCGTGATACCTGTTTTCCAGCTTCCGTATGCGGTCAATGGTCCGCTCAAATCCTCTTGTATCATAGGCCAGCCCCGGGTACTGCATGGGCGGACCGTAGTTCATGGCGGTATTGACAGCGTCCGATGCCACAATATAGTTCCCGCTTCCCGGCAGGGTCACCAGCAGCCCCATCATCCCATAGGCATGGCCCGGTCCGAAATTCAGGACGCGGATGCCCGGATACAGCTCCATTTCCTCCTCGTCCATGGTTTCCCAGTTAAGTTCCGCTGCCAGCCAGGCCTCAATGTCCTTTTTTATGTAGCCGCCCGAGGTCCTTCCCAGTCCGTACATGCGCATGGTCTGGGTGAATTCCTGGTCGCTTACCAGAATCCTGGACTTTCTGAAAAATTCCAGTCCCCCTGCATGGTCCTCATGGAGATGGGATACCACCACCCACATAATATCGTCAGGCCTGTATCCCAGACTCTCCAGGGCATTTACCACAAAATGGCTTTCCTCCAGGGCCACCGGGGTCCGTTTCCTGTTTCCCATATCCCACCGTTCTGTCATGGCCCCGGGATGACAGCCCGTATCAAACAGGACAGGTCCCTCCTCATTTTCTATGAGCACATAGTAGACCGGCGATTTTACCCAGCGGCTCATTGTCTCCCTGTGCTCTGCATCCGCCAGTGTGGGCATGGCCACCATATTGGCCAGGTCGCATTCAATCATACCTCCCGGTATAATAAACATCCTCTTATTCCCCATACAGATTCCTCCTGATATAAGACGGGCACAGCAATCATCCCTGCTGTGCCCATGAGTCCCTGATTATTCAAATATTACCCGGTCCAGCTCGCCTATGTTGTTCTTGTCATATACCTTGGAAGGCCGGTTGATTACCTTTTCCACGTTCTTGCCCTCGATGCAGAAGTCGTTTACGGCGTCAATGATATCCATGCCCGTTCCGTACTCACCTACGTCGATGGTGGCGGTCATCTCATTGTTTTCAATTGCTGCCACGCCGTCCTTGGTGCATCCGTATCCGATGGTGTCAATCTGGTCTAACAGCCCTCTCTCCTTGATGGATACCAGGCCGCCCAGCACCATTTCATCGTAATCGCCGAAAATCAGGTTGATGTCAGGGTTGGAGGTAAGGATACTCTCGGTGACGCTCTGTCCCTTTTCCCTTGTCCAGTCAGCTGTCTGGGAAGCCACAATCTGTATATTGTCCCTGCCCTGGATTCCCTCCTTAAAGCCGTCGATTCTCATGGTGTTTACAATGCCTGCATAACCCTCCAGAACCGCCAGCTTCACATCCTTGTCCCCGTAATGCTCTGCCACGTATTTGCCGATTTCCAGTCCGGCGTTGTACTGGTCGTATCCAATGCTGGATACATAGTAAATATTGTCCTTGTCCAGCTCCGTCATATTAAACAGGAATACCGGAATATCCGCCTCTGCCGCCGCCCTCAGATAGGGGAGCATGGAATTATCACTCTCCGTTGCCAGGGCAATGGCATCCACTCCCTGCTGTATCATGCTCTCCATGATGTTGCCCTGCTCCGTGATGGTGCTTGTGTTGCTGGAGGGAGCCTGTACCAGCAGTTCTATATCCAGCCCCTTATCCTCTATCTGTTTCTTTGCTCCGTTTATGGTCATGGTATAGGCTGTGTTCATAGTAACCGGAATCAGCCCCACCTTCAGGGTCCTGTCCTTGATGGAGCGCGGCTGGACAGCATACCCTACGCCTTCCGTGCTTTCCGTCTCAGTTTCCCGGCTCTCCTCCGCCTTGGTTTCCTCCGCCTTCTCTGTCTGCTTTGTCTCCTCCTTGGCCTCCTGTGTCTGGGCTGCAGCGGCAGTCTCTGCCGGCTTCTGGTTGGAAGTGGCGCACCCCATCAGAGAGATTGTGGTTGCTGCTGCAAGCAGCAATGCTAGTCTTCGTTTCATCCCGTTTTCTCCTCCTGTACATTTTATACAACTCTTAGTTATTTTCTACACACCAATCATACATTATGCACAGTTGTCTTTCAATGAGGTGATTTTTATATTTTGTGGGGTGTTTTTAGATGTTTGGACACTCCGAAGTCACTGCGCCGTATTTTACCAGCTGCTGTCCGACTCATCCCCGCTGTCGGATTCGCTTTCCTCTCCGCCCGGATGCATGTTGAACATAAAACTGTAATCCCGGCCGCTGTCAGGCACCCATTTTCCTCTGTAGGATGAATAATCAAAATATGAATCAAATTCACCTCCCGGGCTTCTGACTTCGAATACCACCGGAATTCTGCCTGCTTCCTTAATGGTCCTTTGTATACTTCCCGTATGCCCGCCCACGGTCAGCCTTGAATACACCAGATATGTATATGTATTTTTAAAGATTTCATCTGTCATTCCCGGCAGCCTGCGCACCGCCGTTTCCAGGTCTTTCATCATGACTGTACGGTTGGAGGCATAGGCCAGAAGTTCTGCCGGAGCCATCCTTGGCATCAAACCCCAGGTGTTCTTTACCTGAGGCCCTGTAATATCCGCCCTGGCGTCAGCCATGTAAATACCGGCCAGATGGGTAATGGCACACAGGATATAGTTATATATCTCCTTATCCAGCTCACTCGCCACGCCTTCGGAAGGTATATAGGAAGCGTCATAAGTCCACCACAGACTTCTTCCGTATTCCTCAAAGAAAGCCCGGATTTCATCAAACCCCATGCCGAAGGATATCTGGTTGCTTCTGCCGGCGTCCTTTAATGCAAAAAAGCTGTGCAGTACTTTTATTTTAAATTCCTTCAAATCAGCATTCTCCTCCAGGTCCGTGTAAACAGAAAATCCACCATTGACCTGTTTTGCAGTCACCTGGTACAGAACCGCTCCCTGCTCTGAGGAGTAACGCTCCAGAAAGTCCTCCAGAAACGCCATGATTCTGAGATTCTGGTTCCGTTCTTTATCCTGTCCTATTTTGAGAGGCTCTGTAATCATTTCAATGGTCCTGGTTGTATCTCCCATATCTGAGAACAGACGGATTACCGTATCTGCCCCATGCATTACTTCTAAAAAGGTCATGCTGTCCGGTGATTTTTTCAGGTCGAAACATACCTTATAAGGCAGTTCGCACTCCATGCCAAAGGTCCATTCTTTATGGCTGCTGTATTTTCCACTCATTATATCCTGCTCCTTATATTTTATTTAGAAAAGCTTTTCTGAACCCAGTATAACCCGGATGCCGCCCCGGGCGCCCATAGTTGGCATGGATTGCATATTTCCGGTCATCTGCGGTTCACGGCAAGACCGCACAGCAGCGCATCCGTTCCCGCACAAAAAAAGCCCCGGCAGAGGATTCTCTCATCCTCCGCCGGAGCTTTTTCATATTTCACAATGCCTCATCCGGCCTCCGCCACCCGGAAGCCCTTGGACTCCAGCATATCCCTGCACTCCCCATCCAGGTGCATGCAGTATACTTTGTGTCTCAGCTCCTTTGGAACCGTTTCTTCCAGGACGCCCACGTAACAGTGGCTGGGATGGGGCGGATTGTGAAGGGATGTGTCGTGGTACACGGCGTCCAGCTTCCCCTCCTTAAGCATTCCGGCAATCCGCTCCGGCATCCGGGCGGAATCACCGCTGTAATAAATACGCCTTCCTTCCGCCTCCAGAAGATATCCGAAGCAGTCCATGTTGTCCGCATGCTCCACCGGCACCGGCTCTGCCCTGACACAGTCCACTTCACCCGGAAGCTCCCGGTAATAATCGTAAAATCCATCCTTGATGCCCATAAGCCGCAGCAGCTCCACCACGGTGTCCCTGGGATGAATGACGCTGATTTTTCTTCCCAGAATACAATAATTGTAAGAAATCAGGGAGCCCAGGCTTCCCACGTGGTCTGCGTGCAAATGGGTCAGCAGCACATATATCTGCCTGTATTCCCTGAGATTGCTGCGTTTCATCAGAAGCTCGTAAACCGTTTCGCCGCAGTCCACCAGAAACAGGCATCCCTCCGCCTCAAACCAGGCGGATGTATTTCCCATGGCAGGATTAAAGGCGCTGCCGCATCCGAAAAAATGCAGGTCTAAATATTGTTCCATAACGCTCCTCCTCTTATGCTCTCTCATGCCCTCCTTTATTCCTTCATCACTCTTTGATTCCGGCGCTGACAAAGCTGTTCATAAACTGCTTTTGCAGGAAGAAGAACGCTATAAGCAGCGGCAGGATAATGATGAAGGTGGCTGCACAGACATTGGCCCACTGCATGTTGGCCTCCTTGGACTTTGCGAAGATGGCAAGTCCCACGGTCAGTGTACGGTTGGAGGGTGAATTGGTCACAATCAGAGGCCACAGGTAATTATTCCAGTGATAGCTGACGGAAATGACCGCAAAGGACATATAGGCGGGCTTTGCGCAGGGCATATACACCCTCCAGATGGTCTGCCATGTGTTGGCCCCGTCAATCCTGGCAGCCTCGGCCAGGGCCTTTGGTATGGATTTAAAATGCTGTCTCAGCAGGAAAATGGCCAGGGCGCTTCCAAAGAACGGCAGCATGATGCCCACCTTGGTATCGGTGAGTCCCAGGTCAGCCAGGGTCATGAAGTTAGGGGTGATGAGCACGTCATTGGGAATGATAATCTGCATAA
The DNA here is from genome assembly GCF_005845215.1 of Clostridium sp. 1001271st1 H5. Taxonomy (GTDB): domain Bacteria; phylum Bacillota; class Clostridia; order Lachnospirales; family Lachnospiraceae; genus Enterocloster. The sequence goes on along the minus strand of NZ_SPHO01000003.1, from coordinate 230,497 downwards.
AAATGACTGCAAACACCAGGGTCTGCCCCTTAAAATCCATGACAGCCAGCGCATAGGCGGCCAGGGTGGAGGTGACGAACTGCACACAGAAGGTCACTGCCACCAGAATCAGCGTGTTCAGGTAATACTGGGCAAAAGGAATGGCATTCCACACATAGGCCAGGTTCCCAAAGGTAAAGCTGCTGTTGGGAAGAAAGGTCATGTGGAAGGTGGGTTCGCTGAAGGCAGTCCCCACCAGCCATACCAGGGGAGCCAGCCACATAAGCGCCAGGGCCAGGGCGAAAACAGAAATTGCAGTACTTTTAACTTGTTTCATACCGGCTCCCTCCTTTAATTATAATGTATCTTCTTATCCTGGCTGATGAACCTTGGCAGGGACACCACAAGAAGAAGTCCCAGCATGATTACGGTCAGGGCCGATGATACGCCGTAGTTGAAATTGGTGAAGCCCTGCTGGTAAATATAGTACAGAAGCAGGGTGCTTGCATTGTTGGGCGCTCCCTCTGTCATGATGACCACATGGTCCACCAGCTTAAAGCAGTTGGTGAAGGCGATGGTGGACACAAACAGGAAGGTGGGCGCCAGCAGGGGAATGGTGATGCGCCTGAACACGGTCCAGTTGCCTGCCCCGTCAATCCTGGCAGCCTCCATCACCTCGTCGGATATGCTCTGGATACCGGACAGGAAGAATACCATCAGGTATCCGGCCTCCTTCCATACATACATCACCGCCATGGCCGGGAGCACCGTATTCTTGCTGGACAGCACATTCATGGGTTTTAACCCCATGGCTATCAGCAGCTGGTCAAAGAGTCCGTTCTTTGCCATGTAAATAAACATCCACACGCTGGCAATGGCAATCATGGGCATGACCACCGGGTAGAAATAAGCCGTGCGGATAAATCCCACCCGTTTGCCCTTGCGGTTTACCAGAACCGCCAGGCCGAGGCCCACCGCCATACTGGGAATCACCGTCATAAGGGCGAATACGATGGTATTTTTCATCACCTTCCAGAACAGCTTGGAACCGGCCAGCTTCACATAATTCTCAAGGCCGATGAACTCGGCGCTGTCCATACCAAGCTTGTACTTTGAAAGGCTTAAATACAGGCTCCTGAATATGGGGAACACTGTAAATGCCAGCATAAATATAAGCGCCGGGGCCATCAGGGCCCAGGCCGTCGCATTATTCCTGATTTCACGCTGCTTCTTTGTCTTGGTTTTCATCCTCTCACCAGCCTTTTCATATTCCGCCTGCCGGGCCGGGTTTTGTGACACACCCCGGTCTCTTAAGGCGCTGTGTATGCCCGGTCATGGAGGCGGAAACCTTGCCTCCGCCCCACATGGCACCGGGCCACAGCGCCTTACTTGTTCCTAACAGGTATTACGTTCATGTTTCATCCGGTCTATTGATACTCGGACAGAACCTCCTCTGCCTGTTCCTGGGCTGCATCCAGGGCCTCCTGGGCAGACATATCGCCGACCACGGCTGCCTGGATGTTATCATTTAACACCCTCCAGATTTCAGCTGCATTGTATGTAGTAAGCTCAGGCTTTGCGTAGGGAAGCTGCTCGTAAGCAACAGATGCCTGGGGAACCTCTGCATAATAATCCTTAATCAGGTCCGTGTCAAAGCAGGACTGCCTTGTGGCCACATAACCAGTATCCAGGCTCCACTGCGCCGCCCTGTCCGTAGAGGTCGCGAACTTGATGAACTTCCAGGCAGCCTGCACCCTGTCCTCGGAAATGCCGCTGGAGATATAGAAGTTGCCGCCTCCTGTAGGCGCTCCCACTCTCTTGTGGGCCGGAAGGAAGGCTGTCCCGAAATCAAAGTCCGCATTGTCATGGATATTCGCCATATTGCCTGTGGTGTGGTAAATCATGGCCACCTCCCCTGCAAGGAACTGGGTGGGCAGGTCGGTCCACTGTACAATACCCTCCGCCATGCATTTGTACTCATTCTGAAGGTCCAGCCAGAACTGAAGCGCCTCCACATTCTCAGGCGTGTTGAAATACACGCTCTTCCCGTCCTCGCTCATCAGGTTCTGTCCGTCGGTGCTGTTCTGCAGGCAGAAGCCTGTAAACGCCCACTGTGCGGAACCTGAGTTCAGAGCGATTCCCACGCCGTAGCGTCCGTCGTCCGTCAGCTTCTGGCCGTACTCAGCCAGCTCTTCCCAGGTGGTGGGAGGCGCTTCCGGATCCAGCCCCACTTCCTTGAACGCGTCCTTGTTGTAATACAGCACCATGGTGCTTCTCTGGAACGGTATGGAGTAAATCTTTCCGTCCACATAGGAGTCTTCCATGAAGCCCGGAAGGAAATCATCGATATAAGCCTTTCCCTCATCTCCGTCAGCCTCAATCAGTTCGTCAAGAGGCATGGCCATGCCGGTGGAAGCCATGGTGAAGCGCTGGGTGGCAAGGCTTACAAACACATCCGGAGGCGTGCCGCCCTGCATGGCTGTCTGAATCTTTGTCACTGTATCGTCATAATTGCCCGTATAAACAGGCTCCACGAAAATATCAGGGTTCTCTGCATTGAAATCCGCACAGATTTTCTCAATCAGCTGCGCCGCGGAACCGCCCACATTGACCGGGTAATAAAAGGTAAGGTGCAGCGCGCCGTCGTCAGCCTTGGCTGCATCATCCTTGGAGTCATTCGTGCCCCCCCCCGGTTTCCTTAGACTGCTCTGCCGGCGCCCCGTCAGTCCCGGTACTTCCTCCCTTTCCGGAACATCCTGTGACGGCAAGGCCTGCTGCCATGGTCATGGCCAGGACTGCTGCTGCAATCTTCTTTGTTTTTTTCACAATACATACCTCCTCTTATACTATTGGGAATTTGTCATCAGTTCTGTAATTTCATCATAGCATTGTATTTGAAACGTGTCAATATTATTTTAAGGCATTTTGCACATTTAATTTATGTTTTAAACGGATTTTACATTAACTTTTTCTACTTTTTGCATGTTTTTTACATTTTAACGTATTTTAATCAATCCATCCTATATGTGATTGCCCATTTTTATTGAATCGTAGTTACAACAGTTTTACAAATTCTCCGACATATGGTAAAATTGAACCAAACGTATTACTCGAAAGGAGAGCCGGCAGATGACTACCATCAAAGACATTGCAAAGGCGGCCGGGGTGGCCCAGGGCACTGTGTCCAACGTTCTCAACGGAAAGGGAAATGTGAGCAGCGAAAAAATAAGGCAGGTCATGGACGCCGCCGCCGCCCTTGGCTATGTGCCCAATGAACGGGCCAAGCTGCTGAGGAAAGGCCATTCCAATACCCTTGCGGTCATTCTACCCAACATCCGTTCCAAACAATATATAGACTTTTATCTGAGTTTTAAGGCGTATGCTGAAAGCCACGGCTACAGCGTGTCCCAGTACCTGACCAGCGATGACAACCGGGAAGCGGAATACGCAGCCATCCAGGAGGTCCGTTCCTCCATGGCCCAGGGCATGGCCGCTGTTTCCTGCTGTTCCTTCACCGACGTAAATCCTTACCTGGACGAGCAGGGCATGCTGGCAGACCATGTGGTGTTTGCAGAACGCCGTCCTCCCTTTCCGGCCCCCTATGTGGGCTTTGACTACCACAAGGCCGGAAGCGAACTGGCGTCAAGGGCGCTGGAGCGCGGCTTTTCCAGCCTGTGTCTTCTTACAGGCAGTCTCCAGCTGCCCCATGAATCCGACTTCTGCAACGGATTCATGGGAGTCATGGGTTCAGCCGGCTGCCGGGTAAACCACATTCAGACAGACCCGTACCGCAAGCTGCAGAATATCATGCAGATGTTCGGCGGCGCTGCGCCCCAGGCCATTTTTATTTCCAATTACGGCTTTGCCGAGAGTGTCAAGGATATATGGAACACCTTTTATTCCGGGGACAGCCCTGAGATTTACACGGTTTCCCCCATGTTCACCATGCCGGAAAATGACTTCCAGAAATATGAGCTGAACTACCGGCAGCTGGGAAAGATTGCGGCAGAATGCCTGATTGAGGACATAGGACAGGAAAAAAAGGCAAAAACGGAGGCCGCCGGAGAACAGGAGGAACCAGGCCGCCGGGCAAGGCCCCACAGCAGTCATCCCTGTCTGCTGCTGGAAAATTCCGGTTTCAGGGACTGGTTTGCAGGCATCCTTATCCCTTCCTCCAAGAAGCCCCTAAATGTACTGACCCTGGACAGTCCCAGCGCTTACACCATGCGCAACCTGTCCCGCATTTACACAAAAAAGACAGGGGTTCCCGTGAACATCACCATCTATTCCTATGAGGAGATATACGAGGCATTCAACCACATGCGCCACGACTCGGTCTTTGACGTGCTGCGTCTGGATGTGACGTGGCTGTCCTGGTTTGCGGACAAAATTCTGCAGCCCCTGGACCAGATTGACCCCCACATCTCCAGCTGCCTGGACACCTTCCTGGACGGGACCATCAACCAGTATTCCATTGTCAGAGGAAGGGTATACGCCCTGCCGTCCACCCCCAGCGTACAGCTGCTTTATTACCGCAAGGATCTGTTCGAAAGTCCCATCTACCGCAGGATGTACCACGAAACCTACCGCCAGGAGCTGAGGCCGCCCCAGGATTTCAAGGAGTTCAACCAGATTGCACGGTTCTTCACTAAGGCCTGTACCCCATCCTCCCCGGTGGAATATGGGGCCACCATGACCCTTGGCTCCACCGGAGTGGCTGGTTCCGAATACCTGGCCCGCCTGTTCAGCCACCAGGAGAATCTGTACGGCGGGGACTGCCGGGTCACGCTTAATTCCCCTGCAGCCATCGGCTCCCTGAAGGAGCTCATTGCCCTGAAGGAATACTCGGACCCCAAGTACTGTTCCTGGTGGACCAACACAGCCACCACCTTTGCCGGAGGCAATGTGGCCATGGCCATCCTGTACAGCAACTATGCCTCGGACCTTTTAAGCCACTCCTCCCGTGTGGCGGGAAACATCGGGTACGCCCTGACGCCGGGCAGCAATCCTGTCATTGGAGGCGGTTCCCTGGGCGTGGCCAAGTATACCAGACGGCCCGAAGACGCCCTTTCCTTCATCAAATGGATGTGCAGCGAGCCGGTGGCCTCTGCAGCCACTCTGCTGGGCAGCGTGTCTCCCTGCCGCAAGTCCTATGACAATTACGAGATACTCAATACCTTCCCCTGGCTGAACCTGGCCAAGGACGGGTTCGGCCTGGCGCACGGGCGCCGCACTCCTGAATTCTCCACCCAGCCCTTTGATGAGCGCAGCTTCCTGAGCATCATAGGCATGGCAGTAAAAAATGCCTACAGCCAGGTCATGACGCCAGAGGACGCACTGAATTATGCCCAGAAGCTGTACGATGAGCAATTCCTCCATACTGATTTATAATAAAAAGCGTGTCTTAAACCAAAGGTTCCAGGCAGACTCCCTGATTATGGGGCGCGGCCTGGAACATCTGTGTTTAGACACGTATCTGATTGGTTTTCTGATTGGTTTCCTGATTGGTTTCCTGAATAATTTTCCGTTTGGTTTCCGCGGGCTTCGTACCTTCCCCCTCTCAGCACAGCTTTGCCATGACAGATGCCGAGGTCTTTTCATTGTTCACGCTGCACCGGTCGTAGTAGGTCCTGTAATATTCCGTATACAGCATGTCAATCAGAAAGAGCTGGCTGATTTCCGCCGAGGACGAGCCTGCCTGCAGGGGGCTTTCGTTGGCGCCGCACAGGAGCGTCAGGTCCGCATAGGCCGTAAGCGGGGATTTGATGAACCGCGTTACGCAGACAATGGCCGCCCCTGCCTGCCTGGCCAGCTGGGCCACATGGATGGTATCCTTGGTCGCCCCGGAATAGGAGAAAATAACAGCCACCTCGCCCCTGGACATGGTGGATGCCATCATGGCCTGCATATGGGAATCAGGCGAGCAGTAAACCTTCGGCTCAATCTTAAGGAACTTATCCGCCGCCTTCATGGCCGTTGTCATGCTGGTGCCCACTCCGTAAAAGCAGATGCGTCCGGCCTTGTGGAAGGACTCGATAACCCGTCTGAACACGGCCTCCTTTAACAGGGACTGAGTCTCCTTAAGGGCCTTTATATTGGAATTCAGCACCTTCTCCGCCACCTGTGAGAAGGAGTCCTCCAGGCTTATGTCGCTCTCCATCTGTCCGAACCCCTGCTTTCCTTCATGGAGGCTCAGGGACAGAAGCATCTTAAACTCCTGGTATCCTTTGCAGTTCATGGTTTTGCAAAAGCGGAACACACTGGTATCCCCTACCCCGCAGGCCTCAGCCAGCTCCGTGATGGACATGAACAGAACTTTCCTGGGGCTGCCCAGGATATAATCAGCCACCTTTTTCTCCGCTTTTGTAAACTGGTTATACCCGCCTCTTATTTTCAACAAAAAATCTTCTGCCATTTTCCTTCCTCCTTATGCCGCCCGCCCTATGAAAATTTAATTTAATCTTATTATAAAAAAAAATATTTCTTTTAGCAAGAAATGTAGTAAAATTAAATTAAATAATTGCCATTTTCAAAGAGGGGGGCTGTATTATGAGGCGTATTTCGAAAAAAGAGCTTTTGTCCATCCCCAACCTGATGGGGTATTTCCGTTTAATCATGATTCCTGTATTTGTGTGGCTGTACCTGAAAGCCTCCACAGACGCAGACTATTACAGGGCTGCCATTGTCATGGGCGTCTCCTCAATCACCGACATGTTCGACGGAATGATTGCCAGAAAATTCAACATGATTACAGAGTTCGGCAAATTTCTGGACCCGCTTGCGGATAAGCTGACCCACGGGGCCATCCTGCTCTGCCTGTGGAGCCGTTATCCCCTGATTCTGCTCCTTCTGGTACTCTTTGTACTGAAGGAAGGCTTTATGCTGGTCATGGGAGCCATCAAGCTCAGGGAAGGCAAGAAGCTGAACGGCGCCAAATGGTTCGGCAAGTGCTGTACCGCACTGCTCTTTGTGGTGCTGTTCCTCCTGCTGCTCTTCCCCCATATGTCCTTAATTGCGGTCAATGCGCTGATTCTGCTGTGCGCGGCAGCCATGGCCATTACCCTGCTGCTCTACATACCCGTATTCCGCAGCATGTGATGCAGGCTGCATGTGCTTTACTGCCGGGCATCCTTATACACCCTTTTCAGGGTAAATCCTCTTCCCCTTACTTCATTAATCTGGTTGATAATCATGAAGGCTTCCGGGTCCTCATCCATAACCAGATTGTTAAGTCTGGGCAAGTCCCTCCTGGAAATGACTGCCAGTATCATTTCCTGCTCCCTGTGGAGATAACCGGTCTCCATGTGCAGAAGGGAGGTTCCGCAGTCAATGCGCTCCGCTATGAGGCGGTTGATTTCCTCATGCTTTCTGCTGACAATCTTCACCTGTATCCTGGCATTACCCGACATTAGGACCTGGTTAAGCACCATGGTGTATACAATAATCAGTATGATTCCGTAGAGAATGGCGTGGGAATCAGCCGCAATCAGCTGGAGCCCCAGAACCACACAGTCCATAAGATACAGGGTCATGGACACATTTACATCCAGCTTTTTCTTGAGCACCAGGGCAGGTATGTCCATGCCTCCGGTGGATGCTCCGGCCCGCATCACAATACCGATTCCTCCGCCAATGAGCAGGCCCGCATATAGCACTGCCACCAGCTTCTCCTCCAGCACAAAGCCACCGAATCCGCTTCCCTCCAGCACGCCCAGGATGACCGGGTATATAATGGTGCTGAGTACGGTCGTCAGGGCGAACTGCTTCCCCAGCACCCATGCGCCCAGAAGGAACATGGCCGCGTTGAACACGCTGACAAAGAGACTGATGGGGATGCCCAGGGTATGGTTCACAAAGAGGGCCAGTCCCGTGGTCCCCCCGGTAATCAGCCCGTTTGGCACGATAAACAGCACCACTGCCGCTGCGTACATCACATTTCCCAGCACAATCTCTCCCAGGCTGAATGCAATCCTGGCCGTTGTTTTTTTCTTTTCCATGATTTTAGTCCTTTCTCACTGCATCGGAATAAATTCGCAAATTAAAAGACGGCAGATTTCTCTGCCGTCCTGATGCTCCGATTCTTCTATATATAGGCTCCCGTTTCTGCCCGGGCCCTTCCCTGTATGCTTTCAGTACCATTATGTTCTGTCCGTTCTCTGTTCCGTATAGTAAATCCTGCATTTTATGGTAGCATGTTTTTTCGAACCTGTCAAGGACCCCTTCCATCCGGCCCTTCCTTGTGCTAAACTGTAGGTATAAGAAACCATATAATAAGCGCTCAAAAGAAGGAGGAACACCTATGAAAAAACTGATTCGCTGCGCCAACCAGTACATCTGGGAGTCCGACTGGAAAACCATCGGACTGTTAAAATTCTGTCTCCTGTCCCTGGGCATCTGCATCGGCATGACCGTGCCTGCGGAAAAGAAAAAGACGGTCCTGCGAGCCGTCTTCCTATCTTTTGTCATAAGTTATATACCGCTTACAGCCAGGTTCATCCGGATTATCCGGTCTGACGAGGGAGACTGGTAGAATCCCCCTTTCCCCGCAGCAGCGGGTCCCGGTTCAGCACCTTCAGATATATGCCGCAGAGCAGGATTTGGAGCAGGGTGGAGGCAGGTGTGGCCAGCCCGATTTTAAACAGGGACACCGGTACCAGGCGGCTCATGAGATAGGATACCGGTATGCGGACCCCAAAGGCCCCTGCGATTCCCTGAAACATGACAAAGGCAGTCCTTCCGCACCCGTTAAAGAAGCCTGTCATGCAGAACATGAAGGACACCAGCAGACAGTCAATGGCATATGCCCGCAGATAGTCCGCTGCCGCCAGCACCACCTGCCGGTCCCTGGAGAAAACGCCTGCCAGCACATCCCCATGGAAAAATGCAAAATATGCCAGGAACACCCCTACCCCCAGGGAGGTGAGTATGCCGTACGCCAGGGCCCGTTTGGCCCGGTCCGGCCTTCTGGCGCCGATATTCTGGGCTACAAACGCCGACATGGCCTGTCCGTAGGCAGACGGCACCAGCAGTACGAAACCGCAGAGTTTTTCAGCCACGCCCACACCGGCGGACGGAATCACTCCCAGCGTATTGACAATGGCGGATATGACCAGGAAAGATATGGACACCAGCACATCCTGGAAGGCAATGGGGAATCCCAGTTTTACCACCCGGCCGGCCAGCTGTCTGTCATAGCGGATGCTCTCCTTGCGAAAGGCAAAGGGGAGCTTTTGTTTCTTTATAATCATAACTGACAGCACCACGCTGACTGCCTGGGCAAAGACCGTGGCTATGGCCGCTCCGGCGGAGGCCATGTGGAATACTCCCACCAGCAGCAGGTCCCCTGCGATATTTACCAGACAGGCAATGGACACGGATATAAGGGGAAGCCTGGAATTTCCCAGTCCCCTGAATATACTGCCCAGCAGATTGTAGGCCACGATGAACAGCGAGCCCGCGGAACATATCTTCACATACACCGCCGTACTGTCAAAGGCCTCCCTGGGCGCCCGCATCCATGCAGTGCAGGGAACCGCCAAAAACTGCATGGCCCCGGTGACCAGGATGCCGATAACTGCGAATATCCATATGCTGGCGCCCATGACCCGGCCGGCTTCCTCAGGCTGCCCCTCCCCAATCCTCCTTCCCAGAAGAATGGTGGTACCCATGGCCAGCCCCACAATGGCCGTTGTTATGGTCTGCATAATCCAGCTGCCCGTGGACACAGCAGACACCTCCGCGGCATGGCTGAACTGCCCCACAATCATCATATCCACTGCCCCGTACATGGTCTGCAAAAACAGCGCCGCCAAAACCGGCAGCGCAAATCCCATCAGAGATGTAAGAATGTTTCCCTCTGTCAAGCTGTGCTCTCTGCTCATGATACCCCCTGTTTATCCACAATCCGTTTTATCCACAATCCTGTTATACCAAATGGGCTTTATCCCCAAAAACAGTGTGCTTTTGGCGTAAAAGCCGGATGGAGAATTAGCATACCACATTGCCCCTGCAGTGTCAACAATTTGTATAAAAACCATTTTTATACTTGATAATTTTTGTCAACTTTGTTATAATAGTATATATGATTTGTTACATTTTTAACAATAAGGTGGCCTTACTATGATGATAACACGTGAATCCGACTATGCAATCCGCATCATCCGCGCCCTGAAGGATGGGGAACAGCTTACCATTGAGCAGATATGCCTGCGCGAAAAGGTGCCGAAGCAGTTTGCATACAAGATACTGAAAAAGCTGGAGCGGTCCGGCCTGGTGTCCATACGCAGGGGCGCCGGTGGCGGGTGTATGCTGAGCCGGAGCCTGGAGGGCCTGACCCTTCTGGACATTATACAGGCTGCGGACGAGGAATTTTTTCTCAACCCCTGCCTGGGCGGTCAATTCCAGTGCGGCTATGCCGCCAATTCCAACGGCTGCAGTGTCCACTGGGAACTGGCCAGGGTGCAGCATGTGCTGGAGGAGGAACTGCGGCGCACATCTCTGGAACAGCTTTTCAACGGACCGTGCTGATATCCGGCTGCTCCATCTGTTCCCGGCTTTCCCACCTTCCCCGGCTGTCTCAGCTATTCCCGGCCAGTACAGCCTTTTTATTCGTTTCTAAAGTAGATAATTTTTATCCACTTTACAATATATTAACCCACCAAACCATACAGTTAAACAGGAGGTATCCATCATGAATCATTGTTACAGCTGCACCACCTGCAAAAGCGCAGACAAACCACTGGAAGGTTACATAGCAGGTCTTCCCATGGAAACATCCCACCACAGGGTTGAAGGACAGTCCGTCAAATGCGGCTTCGGCCTGCAGGGCGTATGCTGCCGCCTCTGTTCCAACGGTCCCTGCCGCATCACGCCTGAAGCGCCTCATGGAATCTGCGGCGCTTCCGCCGACGTAATTGTGGCCAGGAATTTTCTCCGCGCCGTGGCTGCAGGTTCAGGCTGCTATATCCACGTAGTGGAGACAACCGCCCTGAATTTAAAGCAGACAGCCCTGTCCAAAGGCCCCATAAAGGGAATGAATGCCTTAGAGCATCTCTGCGGACTCTTCGGAATCCCCCAGGGCGACCCGCACACCCGTGCCGCAGCCGTGGCCCAGGCAGTTTTAGACGACTTATATCTTCCTGACTACATCCCCATGAAGCTCCAGCAGAAGCTGGCCTATGCCCCCCGGCTGGCCAGATGGAAGGAGCTGGGAATCCTGCCCGGAGGCGCCAAGTCCGAGGTCTGCGCAGGTGTGGTAAAATGCTCCACCAACCTGAATTCAGACCCAACGGACATGCTGCTGCACTGCCTTAAGCTGGGCATTTCCACCGGCGTATACGGGCTGATGCTGACCAACCTGATCAATGACGTTATGCTGGGCGAGCCCGAAATCATCCCTGCCCCGGTAGGCCTTGGAGTCATTGACCCGGACTACATCAACATCATGATTACCGGACACCAGCACTCCATCTTTGTCCATCTCCAGGAACAGCTTAAGGACCCCAAAATCCAGGAGATGGCGAAGGAAGCGGGAGCCAGGGGATTCCGTCTGGTGGGATGCACCTGCGTGGGCCAGGACCTGCAGCTGCGGGGCGTCCACTATCAGGATATATTCAGCGGACATGCAGGCAACAACTACACCAGCGAGGCTGTCCTGGCCACAGGCGCCATTGACGCTGTACTCAGCGAGTTCAACTGCACCCTTCCGGGCATTGAGCCAATCTGCGACCGTCTGAATATAAAGCAAATCTGCCTGGACGACGTGGCCAAGAAGCAGAATGCCCAGTTAAAGCCCTTTGTGTTTGAGGACCGCGAACGCATCAGCCGTGAAATCCTGGATGAGATACTGGAATCCTATAAAACCCGCAGAGCGGAGGTTCCTTTAAACCTTTTCCCGGAGCACGGCAATGCCAACACCATCACCGGCGTCAGCGAAGTATCCCTGAAAAAGTTCCTGGGCGGCAGCTGGAAACCTCTTATTGACCTTATTGCATCCGGGGATATCAAGGGAATCGCCGGGGTGGTCGGATGTTCCAACCTGACAGCAGGCGGCCATGACGTGCTGACCGTGGAACTGACAAAGGAGCTGATTGCCAGGGATATTCTGGTGCTGACAGCGGGATGTTCCTCAGGGGGCCTGGAAAACTGCGGTCTCATGACACCTGAGGCAGCCAGCCTGGCAGGTCCCAGACTCCGGGCGGTCTGTGAATCCCTTGGAATTCCTCCGGTGCTGAATTTCGGCCCCTGTCTGGCCATCGGAAGGCTGGAAATGGTTGCCACGGAACTGGCCCAGGCCCTTAACATCGATATTCCTCAGCTCCCCCTGGTGCTCTCAGCCGCCCAGTGGCTGGAGGAACAGGCACTGGCAGACGGCGCTTTCGGACTGGCCCTGGGCCTGCCCCTCCATCTGGGACTTCCTCCGTTTATCACCGGCAGCAGCCTGGTGACAAAGGTCCTCACCGAAGACATGAAGTCCCTTACAGGCGGACAGGTAATCGTAAACAGCGACGCTGTCCGGTCCGCGGATATCCTTGAACAGATTATCATTGAGAAAAGACAGGCATTAAACCTATAGGAGGGGTGGCTATGAAACGGATATGGATTGACGCCGGCAAGTGCGACGGCTGCCTGAACTGCACACTTGCCTGTATGAATGCCCACAGGGCGGACAAAGGCAGTATATATGATTTGGACCTGACAGACCCTTCCAATGAAAGCCGCTGCTTCATACGGCGGCAGCCGGACGGTTCCTACCGCCCAATCTTCTGCCGCCACTGCGATGAACCGGAATGCGCCAGCTCCTGCATGAGCGGCGCTCTATCAAAAAACCCGGAAACAGGAATGGTGGAATACGATGAAAAACGATGCGCCGGCTGTTTTATGTGTGTGATGAACTGCCCCTTTGGTGTCCTTAAGCCTGACACCTCCACCAGAAGCCGCATCATCAAATGCGACTTTTGTAAAGACAGCGGCGGCGAACCCAGCTGTGTAAAGGCCTGTCCCAAAAAAGCAATCTGGATTGAGGAGGTGCAGTCATGAGATATGTTATCGTAGGAGCCGGCCCTGCCGGCATCAGCGCAGCCAGGACACTGCGCCAGCTGGACAGGGACGGTGAAATCATCCTGGTATCAAAGGACAGCCAGGTCCACTCCCGCTGTATGCTCCACAAATACGTGAGCGGCCAACGGGATGCAGAGGGAATCAGCTTTATCTCTCCCGGCTTTTTTGAAGAAAATAACATCACCTGGCACCCCGGTAAGGCCATGGTGGGGCTGGACTGCGGTGAAAGCTGCATCCGTCTTGACGACGGCTCTTCCCTCTCCTATGACAGGCTCCTCCTGGCCAGCGGCGCCTATTACCTTCTTCCGCCCGTACCTGGTCTTAAGGAGGCGGGAAATGTCTATGGCTTCCGTGATTTATCCGACGCCCAGGCCATTGACAAGGCTGTAAAGCCCGGGACCAAGGCGGTGATAATCGGCTCCGGCCTGGTGGGCATGGACGCAGCCTACGCCCTTATGGAGCGTGGAATCTCCCCTGTAATCGTGGAAATGGCTGACCGCATCCTTCCCTTGCAGCTGGATGCCAAAGCTGCCGCTGAGTACCAGAGGCTCTTTGAAGACCACGGATGCAGCTTCCGGCTGTCAGCCAGGGCAGCCCGGACCCGCCTGGATTCCCAGGGCAATGTAAGCGCCCTGGTTCTGGAAGACGGGGAAGAGCTGGCCTGCGACTTTATCATTGCAGCCGCAGGGGTCCGCCCGGAAATCCGTTTTCTGGAGCACTGCGGCGTGGAGACAGGCAGGGCCGTCACGGTGGACCGGTATCTTGCTACCTCTGTTCCAGGAATCTATGGAGCCGGGGATGTATGCGGCCTGTCCGGCATCTGGCCCAATGCCATGAAGCAGGGCGTTATTGCCGCCAAAAACATGTACGGCATCTCCACTCCCTATGAGGACACATATGCCATGAAGAACACCATGAACTTTTTCGGCCTGCCGGCTCTCTGCATCGGGGACATTAACCGGCTGGACAGCACCACCATGACCATAACAGAGGAGGACAGCAAAAACTACAGGAAAGCCCTGGTGGAGGACGGCGTACTGAAAAGCATACTGTTGGTGGGAAATATATCCGGCAGCGGCATTTACCAGTATCTGATTAAAAACCAGATTAAGCTGCCAACAGACGGCCGGAGCATCTTCAGACTGTCATTTGCTGACTTCTATGGCTTTGACACCTCAAAAGGAGCCTATACATGGGACACGGACCTGTGCCTGGGATGATTTGGTTCACATTTTGGTAAACTGATAACTGCTTGGGGACAGCCTTCACCCCATGCATCACAAAAACCCCCGGAAGATTATCTTCCGGGGGAATCTTACTGTTTGGGCATAATATCAATTCAGATATATCAATTTATGATAAATAAAGGTATAAGCTTACCGGGATTATTCGATGATGCTTACAACTCTGCCGGAACCAACGGTTCTTCCGCCTTCACGGATAGCGAAACGAAGACCCTGCTCCATAGCTACTGGATGAATCAGCTCTACGGTCATCTCTACGTTATCGCCAGGCATACACATCTCAACACCCTCTGGCAAATCGCAAACGCCAGTAACGTCAGTTGTTCTGAAGTAGAACTGTGGACGGTAGTTGTTGAAGAAAGGAGTATGACGGCCGCCCTCGTCCTTGGTCAGAACGTAAACCTGAGCGGTAAACTTGTTGTGGCACTTAACGGAACCTGGCTTGCACAGACACTGTCCTCTTTCGATTTCAGTTCTCTGAACGCCACGCAGCAGAGCGCCGATGTTATCGCCGGCCTGAGCCTCGTCAAGCAGCTTACGGAACATCTCGATACCAGTAACAACGCTCTTGCGAACATCCTCATGGATACCGATGATTTCAACTTCGTCATTCAGGTGCAGAGTTCCACGCTCTACTCTACCGGTAGCAACAGTACCACGGCCGGTAATGGTAAATACGTCCTCTACAGGCATCAGGAATGGCTTGTCTGTCTCACGAACTGGGTCTGGTACCCACTCGTCAACAGCCTTCATGAGCTCAAGAATCTTGTCGCCCCACTCGCTCTTGGGATCTTCCAGTGCTTTCAGAGCAGAACCCTGAACTACAGGAGTGTCATCGCCTGGGAACTCATATTCATTCAGCAGGTCTCTGATTTCCATCTCTACTAATTCAAGCAGCTCTGGGTCATCAACCATGTCGCACTTATTCATAAATACAACGATATAAGGAACGCCTACCTGACGGGACAGCAGGATGTGCTCTCTTGTCTGAGCCATAACACCATCGGTAGCAGCTACAACCAGGATAGCGCCGTCCATCTGAGCAGCACCAGTAATCATGTTCTTAACGTAGTCAGCATGTCCTGGGCAGTCAACGTGTGCGTAATGCCTGTTCTCTGTCTCATACTCAACGTGTGCAGTAGAGATAGTGATTCCACGCTCTCTCTCTTCTGGAGCCTTATCGATATTCTCGAAAGCAACAGCCTCGCCGGTACCTAATCTCTCATGAAGAGTCTTTGTGATTGCTGCGGTTAAAGTTGTTTTACCATGGTCAACGTGTCCGATGGTACCAATGTTACAATGAGGTTTGTTTCTTTCAAACTTAGCTTTAGCCATTTTATAACGTCCTCCTTAATTTGCGCCCTGTATAGTGGGCTATTATAGTTAATGTCAGGCTATCAACCATTATATTCTATTTTCCTTTAGTTTACAAGCCTTTTATCAAGAATCTATCTTATTTCTTGTGGTCGGAAAGTACTTTTTCCTGTACATTCTTCGGAACCGGTTCATACTTATCAAAGAACATGGAATAGTTTCCGCGTCCCTGTGTTCTGGAACGAAGATCCGTAGAATATCCGAACATTTCTGACAGCGGAACGTATGCGCGGACCATCTTGCCGCCTCCGATGTCTTCCATACCCTCAATACGTCCACGGCGTGAGTTGATATCACCGATAACATCACCCATGTAGTCTTCCGGCATGGTTACTTCCACCTTCATGATAGGCTCAAGCAGGATTGGGTTGCCCTTGTGCATAGCTTCCTTGAATGCCATGGAACCGGCAATATGGAATGCCATCTCAGAGGAGTCAACCTCATGGTAAGAACCATCGTATACATCAGCGTGAACGCCCAGCACTGGGAATCCGCCAAGGATACCGGTCTTGCATGCCTCTTCAATACCTTCTCCTACAGCAGGGATGTATTCCTTCGGAATAGCACCGCCCACAACGGAGGAAGTGAACTTGAAGGTTTCTTCTGCGTTTGCTTCCATTGGTGTGAAGTGAACCTTACAGTGACCGTACTGTCCACGTCCGCCGGACTGCTTCGCATACTTGCTGTCAACATCAACAGCCTTGGTAAATGTCTCCTTGTAAGCAACCTGAGGCGCGCCTACGTTTGCCTCAACGTTAAACTCACGGAGCAGACGGTCAACAATAATATCCAGATGGAGCTCGCCCATACCGGAGATAATGGTCTGGCCAGTCTCTTCATCGGTACGTACGCGGAAGGTCGGGTCCTCCTCAGCCAGCTTAACCAGCGCATCGCCCATCTTATCCTGGCTTGCTTTGGTCTTAGGCTCGATAGCGATATCGATAACCGGCTCTGGGAATTCCATGGACTCCAGGATAACCGGATTCTTCTCATCACAGATGGTATCACCGGTGGAAGTCACCTTAAAGCCAACTGCTGCTGCGATATCACCGGAGTAAACCCTGTCCAGCTCGTTTCTCTTGTTGGCGTGCATCTGAAGGATACGTCCAACACGCTCCTTCTTGCCCTTTGTTGCATTCAGTACATAGGAACCGGAGTTCAGGCTTCCTGAATACACGCGGAAGAATGCCAGCTTACCAACAAATGGGTCGGTCATGATTTTGAATGCAAGAGCAGCAAATGGCTCATCATCAGAGGAATGACGCTCAACCTCGTTGCCGTCCAGGTCAGTACCCTTTATAGAAGGGATATCCAACGGTGAAGGCATAAATTCGATAACTGCATCCAGTAACTTCTGAACGCCCTTATTTCTGTAAGCAGTACCACAGCATACCGGAATAGCGGCACACTCACAGGTAGCTTTCCTTAAGGCTTTCTTAAGGTCATCATTGTCAGGCTCCTCGCCCTCCAGATATGTCATCATTAAATCGTCATCCAGCTCGCAGATTTTCTCTACTAACTCGGAACGGTATAACTCGGCATCATCCTTCATATCCTCAGGGATATCAATGATGGATATATCGTCGCCCTTATCATCATTATAGATGTAGGCTTTCATTTCAAACAGGTCAATGATTCCTTTGAAATCATCTTCCTTGCCGATTGGCAGCTGAATGCAGATTGCATTCTTGCCAAGTCTGGTCTTAATCTGGTCTACTGCGCCGTAGAAATTCGCACCCAGAATGTCCATCTTGTTGATGAAGGCCATACGGGGTACATTGTAGGTGTCTGCCTGACGCCATACATTCTCAGACTGTGGCTCTACACCGCCCTTTGCACAGAACACGCCTACAGCGCCGTCCAGTACACGCAGGGAACGCTCAACCTCAACAGTGAAGTCAACGTGTCCTGGAGTATCAATGATGTTGATACGATGCTCTAATGCACCTGGCTTCGGCTTGCAGTTTTCCTGCAGGGTCCAGTGACAAGTGGTTGCAGCGGAAGTAATGGTGATACCTCTCTCCTGCTCCTGAGCCATCCAGTCCATGGTAGCAGTACCTTCATGGGTATCGCCAATTTTATAGTTTACACCAGTGTAATACAGAATACGCTCAGTCGTTGTGGTCTTACCAGCATCGATATGGGCCATGATTCCGATATTCCTGGTTCTCTCCAATGGATATTCTCTTCCAGCCAAGGGATTTTCCTCCTTAAATAATCAAACAGGTTAAACACATTCCAGAGATTAGAAACGGAAATGTGAAAATGCCTTGTTTGCTTCTGCCATCTTGTGCATGTCTTCTTTCTTCTTTACAGACGCACCTGTGTTGTTGGCAGCATCCATGATTTCATTTGCCAGTCTGTCCTTCTGGGTCTTCTCGCCTCTCTTACGGGAGTAGAGGGTAATCCAGCGAAGAGCCAGTGTCTGCCTTCTCTCAGGCCTAACCTCGATTGGCACCTGGTAGGTAGCTCCACCGATACGTTTTGCCTTAACTTCCAGAACAGGCATGATGTTGTTCATTGCTTCTTCAAAAACTTCCATAGCGTCCTTGCCGGTTGTCTCTGCAACACGGTCAAATGCGCCGTATACAATTTTCTGTGCAACACCCTTCTTACCATCTAACATAATGTTGTTAATCAGCTTGGTAACAACCTTGTTATTGTAGATTGGGTCTGCCAGAACGTCTCTTTTCTGAGTATGTCCTTTACGTGGCACGTTACTTCCCTCCTTAATAGAACTGTTAAAACCTGCGCTGCAGATTCCTAACAGCGTTTCATTAAATCATAGGTACTCACATTGAGCGCCTGACGAGGTCTCTCACGAGTCCAGCGATCAAGTGCACCTGCGAAACGGACGCGTCTTTTTGCGCGACACCACGCATGGTGCTTCCTTGTATCTCCCGCCTGGCCCACTTATGTGTCTCATGCACGGTACTACAATATATAATCCTGCAACCTACAGGTCAATATCATCATTCCGGCATAATTCCTACAAGTTAAATTTGCGGTCTAACTAAATTATTTCTTCTCTTTTGGCCTCTTAGCGCCGTACTTGGAACGGGCCTGCCTTCTGTTTGCAACACCTGCTGTATCCAGGGTACCTCTTACGATATGATATCTGGTACCTGGAAGGTCCTTTACTCTTCCTCCACGAATCAGTACAACGCTATGCTCCTGAAGGTTGTGACCCTCTCCTGGGATGTAGCTTGTAACTTCGATGCCATTGGAAAGACGTACTCTGGCAATCTTTCTGAGTGCTGAGTTAGGCTTCTTAGGGGTAGCTGTCTTAACAGCTGTACAAACACCACGCTTCTGTGGAGCGGAAACCTCTGTAGCCTTTTTCTGTAAGGAGTTGTAACCCCTCTGCAGAGCAGGTGCAGTAGACTTCTTAACGCTGGTCTGTCTTCCCTTTCTCACTAACTGGTTAAATGTTGGCATTCTTTTCACCTCCTGTGATATTGTCTGCGGTTGCTGTATATCAGCTTTTT
Source organism: Clostridium sp. 1001271st1 H5 (assembly GCF_005845215.1). Lineage (GTDB taxonomy): Bacteria > Bacillota > Clostridia > Lachnospirales > Lachnospiraceae > Enterocloster. The sequence continues at coordinate 211,353 of NZ_SPHO01000003.1, read as the reverse complement.
GCGCACGAAAACATTACGTGTTTCAGCACGCCATATCATTATATACATGCAAAAAAATTCTGTCAAGGAATTTCTTTATTTTTTTCGCAATTTCCAGCTCCAATCCCCTTGAAACACGCCTGGCAGGGCAGTATATGCCTTAATAACAGCAAAAAACAGCAGAATCCGCACACAAAAAAAATGCTCCGGGAAGAAACATTTTATGTCCCTTCCCAGAGCATTATGATTATTCTTCCTCTATGACAGCGTCTTCCTCATCCACATCCGCCATATCGTCCATTCCCAGCACTTCCTCGGCAACATTGTCCTCAGTGAGCCCGCTGCCGCTCTCATCCTCAGAGGAGAGTACCAGTTCGTCGTCCTCAGACAGCATGATTTCATCGGAAATCAAATCGTCTGTGTCCAGCTTCACCTTGCGGTAACGCTTCATGCCCGTACCTGCCGGAATCGGCTTGCCGATGATTACGTTCTCCTTAAGGCCAATCAGGTGGTCCACCTTGCCGTTGATGGCTGCCTCGGTCAGAACCTTGGTGGTCTCCTGGAAGGATGCTGCTGACAGGAAGGAATCCGTTGCCAGGGATGCCTTGGTGATACCCAGCATGACCTGTCTGCCTTCAGCCGGCTTCTTGCCGTCGGCAATCAATGCCTCATTCATCTCGTTATAATCCAGAACATCCATGGATACGCCCGGCAGCACATCGCTGTCGCCGCTCTCCTCAATCTTGATTTTCTTAAGCATCTGGTGAACAATCATCTCAATATGCTTGTCGTTGATTTCCACGCCCTGGAGACGGTATACACGCTGTACTTCCTGGAGCATGTAATCCTGCACCGCACGGACACCCTTGATTTTAAGGATATCATGGGGGTTAATGCTGCCCTCTGTCAGCTCGTCGCCGGCTTCCAGCACCTGGCCGTCCATTACCTTGATTCTGGAACCATAAGGAATCAGATAGGTCTTGGCATTGCCGGTTTCATTGTCGGTTACCGTAATCTCGCGCTTCTTCTTTGTATCCTTAATCTGCACTACGCCGCCGAACTCGGTGATGATGGCAAGGCCCTTTGGCTTACGGGCCTCGAAAAGCTCCTCCACACGGGGAAGACCCTGTGTGATATCGCCGCCGGCCACGCCGCCCGTATGGAAGGTACGCATGGTAAGCTGTGTACCGGGCTCGCCGATGGACTGTGCCGCGATGATGCCGACAGCCTCGCCCACCTGTACAGGCTGGCCCGTTGCCATGTTGGCGCCGTAACACTTGGCGCACACACCGATATGGGACTTGCAGCTGAGGACGGTACGAATCTTTACAGACTTTCGTCCTGTCTTATTCAGCACCTTCATGACAGCTGCTGCGCGCTTCGGCGTACACATATGGTTAGCCTTGACCACAACCTCTCCCGTATCCGGGTCAGTGATGGTCTCAGCGATATAGCGTCCTGTGATTCTCTCTTCCAGGTCCTCGATTACTTCGTTTCCATCCATGAAAGCCTTGATTTCCATGTATGGGATATCCCTGCCCTCGCAGCAGTCCACTTCACGGATAATCAAATCCTGTGATACGTCTACCAGACGTCTGGTCAGGTAACCTGAGTCAGCCGTACGCAGAGCCGTATCAGACAGACCCTTACGTGCTCCATGAGCCGAGATAAAGTACTCCAATACGTCCAGTCCCTCACGGAAGTTGGACTTGATAGGAAGCTCAATGGTATGGCCGGTGGTATCTGCCATCAGTCCCCGCATACCTGCCAGCTGCTTAATCTGCTTATCAGAACCACGGGCTCCGGAGTCAGCCATCATGTAGATGTTGTTGTACTTATCCAGGCCGGTCAGCAGGTCGTGTGTCAGCTGGTCATCGGTGGTCTTCCAGGTCTCGATAACTTCTTTGTAGCGCTCTTCCTCGGTGATGAGTCCGCGGCGGTAGTTCTTCGCAATACGGTCCACGGTTGCCTGTGCTTCCTCAATCAGCTTGGGTTTGCTCTCAGGCACGGTCATGTCGGAAATGGATACGGTCATGGCCGCCCTGGTGGAATATTTATATCCAATGGCCTTGATGTCATCCAGGGTAACGGCTGTCTGGGTTGCGCCGTGTACGTTGATGACTTTTTCAAGAATCTGCTTTAACTGCTTCTTTGCAACGTGGAAATCCACTTCCAGCTTCAGCTCGTTCTCCGGAATGCTTCTGTCCACAAATCCCAGGTCCTGGGGAATGATTTCATTGAAGATAAAACGTCCAATGGTGGATTCAATGGTTCCCGTCTTCACCGTGCCGTCCGGCATGGTCTTGCTGACCCTTACCTTAACCCGTGAATGCAGGGTTGCCTCCTGGTTCTCATATGCCAGGATTGCCTCGTTGACACTCTTAAATACCATGCCCTCGCCCTTTGCTCCCGGACGTTCCTGGGTCAGGTAGTAGATACCCAGCACCATATCCTGGGAAGGAACAGCCACAGGGCCGCCGTCAGAAGGCTTTAACAGGTTGTTAGGGCTTAAGAGCAGGAAACGGCACTCTGCCTGGGCCTCTACGGACAGGGGCAGATGGACAGCCATCTGGTCGCCGTCAAAGTCAGCGTTGAAGGCCGTACACACCAGGGGATGCAGCTTGATGGCCTTGCCCTCTACCAGAATAGGCTCAAATGCCTGGATACCAAGTCTGTGGAGCGTAGGGGCGCGGTTCAGCATAACGGGATGCTCCTTGATAACATCCTCCAGCACATCCCACACCTCGGGCTGCAGCCTCTCTACCATTTTCTTGGCGTTCTTTATATTATGGGCGGTTCCGTTGGAAACCAGCTCCTTCATTACAAAGGGCTTGAACAGCTCAATGGCCATTTCCTTTGGAAGACCGCACTGGTATATCTTAAGTTCAGGTCCAACCACGATAACGGAACGTCCGGAATAGTCCACACGCTTGCCTAACAGGTTCTGGCGGAAACGGCCCTGCTTACCCTTTAGCATATCGGAAAGGGACTTAAGAGCCCTGTTGCCCGGGCCGGTTACAGGCCTGCCGCGGCGTCCGTTGTCAATCAGGGCGTCCACTGCCTCCTGGAGCATACGCTTCTCGTTGCGGACAATGATATCCGGCGCGCCAAGCTCCAGCAGTCTTGCCAGACGGTTGTTCCTGTTGATGATTCTTCTGTATAAGTCATTTAAGTCAGAGGTGGCGAAACGTCCGCCGTCCAGCTGTACCATGGGACGGATATCCGGCGGGATAACGGGAATCACATCCATAATCATCCACTCAGGACGGTTGCCAGAGGTAAGGAATGCCTCCACTACCTCCAGCCTCTTGATGATTCTTGCGCGCTTCTGTCCGGTGGAATCCGCCAGGGCCCTTCTGAGGTCAGCGGAATCCTTCTCCAGGTCAATGGCCTTAAGCAGCTCCTGGATGGCCTCGGCGCCCATTCCCACACGGAAACCGCCGGTGCCGCCGTACTTCTCCACTTCCTCCCTGTACTCCTTCTCGGACAGGACCTGCTTATACTGCAGGCTGGTGGAGCCTGGGTCCAGAACAATATAGGATGCAAAGTACAGCACCTTCTCCAGTGTCCTGGGGGAGATGTCCAGAATCAGGCCCATACGGCTGGGAATCCCCTTAAAATACCATATATGGGATACGGGAGCAGCCAGCTTGATGTGGCCCATACGCTCTCTACGGACACTTGCCTTTGTCACCTCTACGCCGCAGCGGTCGCAGATAACACCTTTATAACGAATCTTTTTATATTTACCGCAATGACACTCCCAGTCCTTACTAGGCCCGAAGATTCTCTCACAGAACAGACCGTCCTTCTCAGGCTTCAATGTCCTGTAGTTGATGGTTTCCGGCTTCTTCACCTCACCGTGGGACCACTCCAGAATCTTATCAGGGGAGGCCAGACCAATCTTAATGGCATCAAATGTCATTGGATGATAAGTTTCATTAGTTTCTGGCATGAGCATTTACTCCCTTCTATTCTTCGTCTTCACCGTCAGCAGCTTCATCCAGGAATAACTCATCCTCGTCATCAGCCTCTTCGGTGTAATCATCGGCGCTTACTTCCTCTTCCTCGTCCACAGTCACAAGCTCGTCATTCTTAAACTCCTGCTCCTGATAGCCGAATTCGGCATAGGACTCTTTCTCTTCGAAGCGGCGGTCGCCCTCTAACATGGCCCGCAGCTCTGTATCGCCGTAATCAATATTCTCGTTCATCTCGACCTCGGTGCCGTCATCCCTCAGTACCTGTACATCCAGGCCAAGGGACTGCATCTCCTTAAGGAGTACCTTAAAGGACTCGGGTACGCCCGGCTCAGGGATATTCTCTCCCTTGATGATGGCCTCGTAGGTCTTCACACGGCCCACAACGTCGTCGGATTTAACGGTCATAATTTCCTGCAGGGTATAGGAAGCGCCATATGCCTCCAGTGCCCAAACCTCCATCTCTCCGAAACGCTGTCCGCCGAACTGGGCTTTACCGCCCAGAGGCTGCTGTGTAACCAGGGAGTATGGGCCGGTTGAACGGGCATGAATCTTATCGTCAACCAGATGGTGCAGCTTCAGGTAATGCATGTGCCCAATGGTAACAGCGCCGTCAAAGTACTCGCCGGTACGGCCGTCCCTCAGACGCACCTTACCGTCCCGGCTGATGGGCACACCCTTCCAAAGCTCCCTGTGCTCCAGGTGGGCGCCCAGGTAGTCGATAACGGAAGGCTTCAGCAGGTCCTCGTATTTTGCTTTAAATTCATCCCAGGTCGTGTTCACGTAATCATTGGCCACTTCCAGGGTATCCATAATGTCATTCTCGTTTGCACCGTCAAAAATCGGAGTGGATACGTTGAAGCCCAGAGCCTTGGCAGCAAGGCTTAAGTGAATCTCCAGCACCTGTCCGATATTCATACGGGAAGGCACGCCCAGCGGGTTAAGCACGATGTCAAGAGGGCGTCCGTTGGGCAGGAAAGGCATATCCTCAACAGGAAGCACACGGGAAACAACACCCTTGTTGCCGTGACGTCCTGCCATCTTATCACCAACAGAAATCTTACGCTTCTGGGCAATGTAAATACGCACGGTCTGGTTCACGCCCGGCGACAGCTCGTCTCCGTTCTCCCTGGTAAATACCTTTGCATCCACGATGATTCCGTATGCGCCGTGAGGCACCTTAAGGGAGGTATCGCGGACTTCTCTTGCCTTCTCGCCGAAAATAGCGCGCAGCAGGCGCTCCTCTGCGGTCAGCTCAGTCTCGCCCTTGGGAGTAACCTTTCCTACCAGGATATCTCCTGCGCGGACTTCTGCGCCGATACGGATAATACCGCGCTCATCCAGGTCTTTCAGGGCATCCTCGCCCACGCCCGGTACGTCGCGGGTGATTTCTTCCGGTCCCAGCTTGGTGTCACGGGCTTCCGCCTCATACTCCTCAATATGGACGGAGGTGTAGACGTCTTCCTGAACCAGACGCTCGGACAGAAGAACCGCATCCTCGTAATTGTAGCCTTCCCATGTCATGAATCCGATGAGCGGGTTCTTGCCAAGGGCAATCTCGCCGTTATCAGTGGACGGACCGTCTGCGATTACCTCTCCGGCCTCCACGTGGTCGTTCTTATATACAATCGGCTTCTGGTTGTAACAGTTGCTCTGGTTGCTTCTCTTAAACTTGGTCAGATGGTACACATCGCGGTTGCCGTCGCTGTCCCTGCGGATGATGATTTCATTGGATGCGGAGCGCTCTACCACCCCTGCATTCCTGGCTACCACACACACGCCGGAGTCAACAGCCGCCTTGGCCTCGATACCAGTACCAACGGCAGGAGCCTCTGTGGTCAGAAGGGGCACTGCCTGACGCTGCATGTTGGAACCCATCAGGGCCCGGTTGGCATCGTCGTTCTCCAGGAAAGGAATCATGGCCGTAGCAACGGAGAATACCATCTTGGGAGATACGTCCATCAGGTCAATGGTCTTTTTCTGGAACTCGGATGTCTCTGTACGGAAACGTCCGGATACATTGTTGTGTATGAAGTGGCCTTCCTCATCCAGGGCCTCATTTGCCTGTGCCACAACGAAGTTATCTTCCTCGTCAGCAGTCAGGTACACCACCTCATCCGTTACCCTCGGGCTCGCCGGGTCAGTGGTCTTATCCACCACGCGGTAAGGAGCCTCAATAAAGCCGTACTGGTTCACTCTGGCATAGGTTGCCAGAGAGTTAATCAGACCGATGTTAGGACCTTCAGGCGTCTCAATGGGGCACATACGTCCATAGTGGGTGTAGTGTACATCTCGAACCTCGAATCCGGCACGGTCCCTGGACAGACCGCCGGGGCCCAGGGCGGAGAGACGGCGCTTATGGGTCAGCTCAGCCAGGGGGTTGTTCTGGTCCATGAACTGGGACAGCTGGGAGCTTCCGAAGAACTCCTTTACAGCCGCGGTCACGGGCTTGATGTTGATTAAGGACTGGGGCGTGATGCCATCCATATCCTGGGTGGTCATACGCTCTCTCACCACACGCTCCATACGGGACAGACCGATGCGGTACTGGTTCTGAAGAAGTTCGCCTACGGCGCGGATACGGCGGTTGCCCAGATGGTCGATGTCATCTGCATTGCCCACCTGCTCCTCCAGATGCATATTATAGTTAATGGAAGCAAGGATATCTTCCTTTGTAATGTGCTTTGGAATCAGGTCGTGGATATTCCTGCGGACAGCCTCCTTAAGGGCCTCCTCATCGGTGCCAGCTTCTTCCAGGATAGAAGCCAGGGCGGGGTAATATACTAACTCCGTAACGCCTGCTTCCTCCGGGTCAAAGGACACATGGGCGGAAAGCTCCACCATCATGTTGGAGAGGACCTTCTGCTTTCTGTCAGGACCATCCACCCATACATAGGGAACTGCCGCGTTCTGAATCTGCATGGCGGATTCCTTGTTCAGCTTGGTGCCTGCCTCTGCCAGGATTTCGCCTGTGGCGGTATCCACCACATCCTCTGCCAGTACCTGTCCGTTCAGGCGGTACTTAAAGGACAGCTTCTTATTGAATTTATATCTGCCGACTTTTGCAAGGTCATATCTTCTGGGGTCAAAGAACATGCTGTTAAGGAGACTTTCGGCACTGTCAACAGATAACGGCTCACCGGGACGAATCTTCTTATATAATTCCAGAAGGCCATCCTGGTAATTATCCGAGGTGTCCTTTCCGAAGCTGGCTAAGAGCTTTGGCTCCTCGCCGAAGAGTTCCAGGATTTCCGCATTGGTTCCGAATCCCAGGGCACGGATTAACACAGTCACAGGCACCTTACGGGTCCTGTCTACACGTACATAAAATACGTCATTGGAATCTGTCTCATACTCCAGCCATGCGCCACGGTTGGGGATGACAGTACAGGTATACAGTTCCTTACCCACTTTATCATGGCCAATACCGTAGTAGATACCAGGGGAACGTACCAGCTGGCTGACAATAACACGCTCAGCACCGTTAATCACAAAGGAACCGGTATCTGTCATCAGGGGCAGGTCGCCCATGAAAATCTCGTGTTCATTCATTTCATCTTTATCTTTATTGTACAGTCTTACCTTTACCTTAAGTGGTGCGGCGTAAGTTGCGTCCCGTTCTTTACACTCTTCGATGGTATACTTTATATCATCCCTGCACAATGTAAAGTCAACGAATTCCAGACTCAGATGGCCTGCAAAGTCCGCTATGGGAGAGATATCATCAAATGCCTCCTTCAGTCCTTCTTTTAAGAACCACTGGTAGGAGTCTTTTTGAATCTCAATCAAGTTAGGCATTTCAAGAACTTCTTTCTGTCTTGAATAGCTCATTCTTACGCTTTTCCCGGCCGGTACCGGACGTATTCTGCTTTTCTCCATTGACGTTTCACCCCTGTTTTCTAATTTGGTTCGCAATATTTCCATCTCAATCCAACGCCGAACCGGACGCCGGATGCAGCAAAATATCACTGTCGTTCTCTGTAATTGGGCGCCATACAGCCTAAAACCGTACGAGAGGGCGCAAAAAGCCCACGTCGCCACAATAGTGCACACTCCATAATAACACAGACCTGTCAAGGTGTCAAGGATTTTTGCTTGCAATTTGTTGTTGAAAATGATATACTATTATAGAATGTCCCCTGGGGTTGTAGATAGTTTAACGAGGGGAATGGTACTATAATTACATAGGTTGGAGGTAAACCCCATGGCTCAGACAATTTTAAGTGTACTGATTGTCATTCTTATCATTGCCCTGGTTGCCCTGGCTGTTCTCTACTTTCTGGGAAACAAGCTCCAGAAGCGCCAGGTGGAACAGCAGCAGCTGTTAGATGCAGCCGCACAGACCGCATCCATACTTGTCATTGACAAGAAGAAGATGAAAATCACACAGGCCGGGCTTCCCAAGGTAGTGACTGACCAGACGCCCAAGTACATGCGCTGGGCAAAGGTCCCTGTGGTCAAAGCCAAGATTGGCCCCAAGGTCATGACCCTCATTGCAGACGGACGTGTTTTTGACTCCCTGCCAGTGAAGACCGAGGCCAAGGTAGTCATCAGCGGTATCTACATCACTGAGATTAAAAGCGTGAGAGGCGGCGCGATTCCGGCTCCGCCAAAGAAGAAGGGATTCTTCGCAAGATTTAAAAAAAATAAGAAAGATAAGAAATAAAAAGAAGCGGCAGTCACGCCGCTTCTTTTTTATTCCCGATTGTATCTCATTCCACGTCGCTGCACGGTGTATTCCGTACCTTGTCACTGCGGGCAGGACTGGACATCCAGACGGATACTGCAATCGGACAAATGCTCATAATTGATATCCAGGGAATAATCCACATTTACCATCAGACTGTCCGGTTCTTCATTAATCTTAATCCGGTTAGCCTGAATGCCCACCACCATATCGCCCAGGGGAGTGGTGTAGCATGAAAGATTCTTCTTGTTCTTCTCAAACTGCATATGGGTGTTGGCGATTCCCTTTTTAATTATGTCCATTCCGGAAGGGGATATCTTGATTACGTTCTTGACTTTGCCTGTAAAGCCTTCCATCATCTCTTCGTAGAGGATGTAATGCTTTCCATTCTTCTGATAATAATCTCCCCTTACTATCATTTCCACATCGGAGTCCTCTTCGTCTATCATCTGGATGCCACTGATTGTAATCAGCACGTCTTTTGTCATATTCCTTCCTCTTTCCCTTAAGTGTATCGTTCCATCCCATGTTCCATCAGCATATCCACCAGCTGGTCCTTTGTAATCCCTCTGGCTTCCCACAGCATGGGATACATGCTGATGGCCGTAAAACCTGGCATGGTATTAATCTCGTTGAATACCACTTCTCCGTCATCCTTCACAAAGAAATCCACTCTCGCCAGTCCATAGCCGTCCACTGCACGGAATATGGCCATGGCTGCCTGACGTACCTTTTCCGCCGCCCCTGCCGGCAGTTCCGGGTCCGTCACGGTCCTGGATTCTTCGTTGTAATACTTGGCCTCAAAGTCATAGAACTCTGCTGCGGCCAGTATCTCTCCTACGCCGGATGCCACCACCTCCTTAAGTCCGCCTCCGAATACCGCGCACTCAATCTCCCTGCCTACGATGGTTTCCTCTACTAATATCTTACGGTCGTGCCGTGCTGCCTCTAAAAGTCCTGCTTCCAGGGCCCTGCGGTCCTCCGCCTTGGTAACGCCCCTGGAGGAGCCTGCATTGGACGGCTTGATAAATACGGGATAGGCAAAATGCTTTTCCACCCGTTCTGCCACCTCTTCCATATGAGCCAGCTGCTCCCTGTACACTGCCTCGTAGGCTGCCTGGCGCACGCCCAGGTCATCCACAATAATCTTGGTGTACAGTTTATCCATGGCCACTGCGGAAGAAAGGACCCCGCAGCCCACATAGGGAATCTTAGCCAGTTCCAAAAGCCCCTGGATGGTCCCGTCCTCCCCGTAAAGCCCATGAAGGACCGGGAACACCACATCCACCCTGACCTCGCGGACCGAACTGCCGTCCATGAGAAGGATGCACTTCTTTGTTGCATCCGGCAGCAGGACGGCTGATACTGTCCCGTCCCTCCACGTACCGTTTTTTACATCTTCCAGTGATTCCGCCTTAATCCAGTGTCCATCTTCTGTAATTCCGACAAGTAATACATCGTATCGCGTCCTGTCTATATGCTCAATGACATTGACGGCCGACATGCAGGACACAATATGTTCTGATGACTGGCCGCCAAATATGACTGCAGCCTGAAGTTTACCCATGCTAGTCTCCTTAAACTCACTTATTTTAGTGATTGTTCTACGTTTATAGTATAACATATGTGGCAATAATTACAAACAGAAATTAAAACAGCATCAACGGCCAAGGAGGTCTTACATCATATGAAATATAAAATAAGCCTGTGCATATCCGCACTTTGTTTCTTTACTGCATTCCTCATTCTCATGGCGTCCCGCACCACCGGCGAGGAAGCCCTGGCATCACGCATTGCGCCGGAAATTCTCCGGTTCCACGTGCTGGCGGAAAGCGACAGCACCAGGGACCAGAACCTGAAGCTGGGGGTAAAGGGCCTGGTTCTGGACTATATTCACAGCCAGGTTCCCGAAGACACAGACAAGGCACAGCTTGAGCAGTGGATAGAGGGAAATAAGACCAGCATTGAAACCATGGCCCAGGACTGGCTGGCAGACCAGGGGGCCTCCTATCCCGTAAAGCTGGAGCTGACAAGGGATTATTTCCCCACCAAGGCTTACGGGGACATGGTATTTCCCTGCGGCACCTATGACGCGGTCCGCATCACCATTGGCAGCGGAAAAGGCCATAACTGGTGGTGCGTCCTCTATCCCTCCCTCTGCTATACCGACGCCATCCACGCAGTTGTGCCGGATTCCTCCAGAAAGACCCTGGCATCCCTTTTGCCGGAAGACGACTACGATGCCCTGCTGTCCCCCCGGGACAGGTTAAAGCAGCCGCAGCAAAAGCCGGAGGTCCGCGTGCGGTTCCGGCTCATGGATTTATTTCATTAAAATGGATGCGGTCCTCTGGGACACTATTTTTTCTGGCTGTCCAGCATCTCCTGAAGGGCCTGGTCGCTGACGTCAATCCACACATCCTCTTCCTCCGCATTCAGACCCAGATACCGGGCCAGGGTGCGGGGGTCGTCGCTGTTATTCCAGCGGCTTACATACCGGTCAATCTCTTCAAAGGGAATCTCCCCTGCCAGATACCGTTCCTTAAAGGTTCCTTCCTCCATTATTTCCTCCCCCGGGCCGGTAAGGCCGGCTCCTGCTCCTGCTCCTTAATGTTGCGCGATACCGTGATTTCCTGGTTGTCGATGTGTTCCCTGGCAGCCTTCTTTGCCTCTGCTATGTTGCGGCTCTTAAGAGCGCTCAGTATGTGTTCGTGTTCCACCAGAAGCACCTGTCTCTTGTCCTCGTCCTTTATATATTCCAGACGGTAGCGGTACATCTGCTCCCGCAGATTGTTAAGCATCTGCACCAGTTTGTCGTTGCCAGTCCCCTGGTAAATGACATCGTGGTACTGCTCATCTGACTGGGCAATGCTCATGGCCTCCCCTCTGTCAATGGCGCTTCTGAAGTTGCCCTGGACCCGTTCCAGCTCAGCCATGTCGTCATCCGACATCCGCTGGCAGGCCAGCTCAATGGCCAGCTCCTCCAGGGAACGGCGTACCTCCAGCACATCCCGCAGGCTCTTTTCAGATATCTTGGCCACCTCGGCGCCCTTCCTGGGAATCATAAGTACCAGGCCCTCCAGCTCCAGCTTGCGGATGGCTTCCCTGATAGGAGTCCTGCTGACGCCCAATTTTTCAGCCAGCTGTATTTCCATCAGCCTCTCCCCCGGAGCCAGCTCCCCTTTCAGTATGGCCTGGCGCAGGGTGTTGAACACCACGTCCCGGAGGGGAAGATACTCGTTCATATTAACCTTGAAATTATTTTCCATATAAAAATGACCCCTTTCCTGCATTATACTCTTCCTTATCCATTCCTTCTCACATTAAAGAAATTGGTCAGATACACCTGTTTTGCCAGCTCCGACGCCTTGCCGAACCGCAGGTCCTCATAGGCTGCCTGGGCTGCCCTTGGATTGGCGAAAAGCCCGAAAACCGTCGGACCGCTTCCGCTCATCATTGCCCCCAATGCCCCATAGTCACGCATGACCTGTTCAATCCTGGCAATGGCCGGATACTTTTCTCCCGTAACCAGCTCCAGCACGTTCCCGAACCGGCCGGCCACTTCCAGCAGATTCTGGCTGCGGATGGCTTCTATCATGCCGTCTATGTCGGGATGGTCTGAGGCCGCAAGCGTCATGGCGTCCAGGCTCTCATACACCGCCTTGGTGGACACGCTGATGCCGGGCTTGGCTATAAGCACCTGGCACTGGGGCATGGGAGGCAGCGGCGACAGCTTCTCGCCGATACCCTCTGACAGGGCGGTTCCCCGCATGAGACAGTAAGGTATGTCCGCTCCCAGGGTCACGCCCCGTTCCATCAGTTCCTCGGTGGACAGGCCCAGGCCGAACATCTTGTTGACTCCAAAGAGTACGGAGGCTGCATCCGTACTGCCGCCGGCCATACCTGCCGACACGGGTATAAACTTGCGCAGATGGATGGACAGCCCCTGGCGTATACCGAACTCCTCCATCAGCAGCCTGGCCGCCTTATGGGCCAGATTCTGCTCATTGTCCGGCAGATAAAACAGATTGGTTTCTATTTTGATGCCCGGCTCCTGGGTGGCGTAGAGGTCAATCCGGTCGTGAAGCCCCACGGTCTGCATAATCATCCGCACCTCATGGTAGCCGTCCTCCCTCCGCCCCAGCACATCCAGGGCCAGGTTAATCTTTCCATATGCTTTTAAGCGTAAGTGTTTTATCATCCGCGGACTCCCCTCTATGTACATTGTTTGTATTTCTGTTTTTATAATACATTATATTGTATACATTACTTTCACTCTATTTGCAAGAGGAAATTGCAGAAAACCGGCAGAAATGTTCCGGCCGGTTTTGATATTGGTAATAATTGGATTATTTCCCCCTCAGATTCCGAATCGCTTCCTTCATCTCTTCATCCTCTTCTCCCAGCATCGGGGTGGCATCCGTGTGCCCCTGCCCTTCTTCCTTGGGCATGTACTTCCTGAAAATAGCTGTGAAAAAGTATGAGTTCACAAAAGCAATGAGGGGCATGCCGAACAGGAACAGCAGCATGGCAAACTGCGGAAAATAAAACAGCCCGAAATAGGTTGCCGCCACGATTCCCAAATCCGTGGCCAATATTCCGATGGTCTGGAACAGATGGCGCACAGACATAAAAAATGCATTGAACAGGGTCCGCTTCACCGGATTATAAAACCGGGACTGGAGCGCGAACACATAGGTGAGTATAAACAGGTAAATCAGCAGCAGACCGCCGGAGGCAGCTGTCAGGACGGTTCTCAACGCTCCGTTGATGGGCATCTGTCCTGATACAAAAAACCAGAAATCAAAGCCCAGCACTATGCCGGCAGCCAGCATAATAAGCCAGATGCCTGTGGCCTGCCTGAAATTACTCTTAAAAGACCGGAAAAAGGACCGTATGGTGGAATCCTCCTCATCCCGCACCAGCTTTAACGTCACGTAATAGACGGCTGTGGTGGATGCGCCCGCTGTAAACACGGGAATGGAGCAGACAATCCACAGGATGTTCAGTATGATTAAGTCTCCCAGCTTTCCTATGAACCGCCACACCGGATTATCATAATTAAATATACCTTGTAACATAAGTCTTCCTCTTCTTTCTGTAACTGCGCCTGGTGATATTTTATCATATTAAGCGGAAAATGCAAAGAGCTGCCGGGATTTCATGAAATTTTTATATTCTCCTCCGGTCCGGATGTGGTATACTAACAGGAAACGGCCTGTCCGTGCAAAAACAGCAGAGAGAAACGGAAGGAATACATAAATTATGTCCATCAGAGAAGAAGCAGAACAAGAACGGCAGAAACTGAAAAACATGACCTGGAAGGACCGTGCCTGGTATGTGTGGGAGTATTATAAGTTCCACCTGCTGGCCGTGATTCTTGCCATCGGCGTATTAAGCACCATCGGCACCATGATATACCGCCAGACCTTTACCACCCGCCTGTCCGTGGCCATTATCAATGACCGCTCCGGCGGTGCCGGCTCCAGCGAATTGCTGGAATCAGAGCTGAGGCAATACCTGGGATGCGGCAAAAAGGACCTGATTGAATTCAACGAGGGCCTGATGGTGGATTTTGATGAGGAATCCACCTCCCAGTACGGATATGCCACCCTGGCCAAAATTTCCGCCCTGGTGGCCAGTAAAAGCCTGGATGTGGTTATCGGGGACCAGTCCGCCATTGACCATTACGAAACCATATCCGCCTACCAGAACCTGGAGGAATTGCTGCCCCCGGCCCTTTATGAGCGTGTAAAGGAACATATTTACCGGGCAGAGGACGGTGCAGGAAACCTTACTCCGGCAGCTCTCTCCCTGAAGGATACTGCCTTCGGCGAAAAGACAGGCATCATCATGGACCCGCCTTATCTGGCCGTCATACAGGGCTCTCCCCATAAAGAAGCTGCCCTCCGGATGATTGAGTACCTGTTTCCATAAGACACATCATTCCCAGGCCCTCCGCCGCTTTGCGGGAGGCCTGGTTTTCTCTGTAAATCAGGGCGCAGAGACGCGCTCCCAGCACCTCATGGCTGTAGCCGGCAATGGCCCTGAGGGCCTCCCCGCAGTACCCCTGATGCCGGTAAGGCAGGAAAATATGGTACCCCAGTTCCAGCCAGGGAACAGATTGGCCCAAGGAGTCCAGACATTTCTCCATCTCCCTCATGAGCCTGGGATTGGATACGCCTGCCAGCCCCACCAGAATCCCGTCTTCCCTGCGCACCAGGGCCCATGTGCCGTACTCATAGAAGCCATACTGGTTTTTACAGTACATCTCCAATGCCTCCCTTGAACGGAATATGGCTTCCTGGGGTCCGTACTCCTCCTCAGGAATACAGTCTGCATCCTCTGCTGTCAGCTCCCGTATGAGCAGCCTGGAAGTGCGGCAGATATTCCACGGAAGTCCCAGGTGGCGGCGTATCACCAGCTCCAGCAGCTCATCCGTGGCATCCTCTATGTCCGGAATCACATAGGGTATGCCCTTCATGGCCCAGATTTCTGAGTTCCCGCTCTCAACGCCCACAACGGCCCTTCCGGCAGCTTTCGCTGCCAGAAGGGCCTCTGGTTGGTCTGATATGACTGCTGTACAGGTAGTCCCGTTTAAACGGATGCTCCGCTCTGTTACCATATTACCGCCTCTTTGTCACATTGCTGTTCCCGCATATTGCCGGCCCGATACCGTGTAATAGCATGCACGGCAAGGGTCATCTCTCTGTCAGCACTTCTCAGGCTCCGGATAGTCCACCCCAAAGGTTTCCACTGTCATGGACTTAATCTTCTGCTCCTGCAGGGGGCGGTCGCTGTAATCCGTCTGGACATCCGCGATTTTATTCACCACATCCATACCCTCTGTAACCTTTCCAAAGGCTGCATAGGCACCATCCAGATGGGGTGATACCTTGTGCATGATGAAGAACTGGGAACCGCCTGAATTGGGGTGCATGGCCCTTGCCATGGAAAGTACGCCCTCTGTATGCGCCAGGTCGTTCTTTACGCCGTTCTGGGCGAACTCTCCCTTGATGGAGTAGCCCGGGCCTCCCATTCCGGTACCCTCAGGACAGCCTCCCTGAATCATAAAGCCATTGATGACCCTGTGGAAAATCAGTCCGTCATAGTATCCCTTTTTAACAAGGCTGATAAAATTGTTTACTGTATTGGGAGCTATATCCGGGTATAACTCTGCTTTCATTACATCTCCATTTTCCATGGTTATGGTAACTATAGGATTTGCCATTTTTCTTTCTCCTTTTTCAATTAGAATCTTTATCCACTATAGCAAATTCCGGCGGCTTTGTCCAGCACGGCTTATCTCTGTCCGCCTTTATCTCACACCTGCTGTCCTTCCCCCGGTCCTCCTGCCAGTCTCAGGCTCTCATCCGGGGTCACAAGCAGCCCTGCCTCCGAAATCCCCCAGACCGCCATGGAATCGCGCACAAGCTCCAGTGCATGGCAGTAGCACTGCGGCACCAGGCGGGCAAATTCTTCTGCTTTTCCGGCCTTCAGGCACAGAAACGCCTCATGGCTGATTTGATTCAGCTCATTGCCTGCCTTGATTCCCTCCTCATAAAAGGAATAATAATACCCCCAATGAAGTATGCTGCCCACCTGCTGCAGTATAATCCTGTATGGCTCCAGGGGCAGGGCGGCAATGATATGGCGCATCAGGATGCTGATGGGAACCGCATAGGGACCGGCAAGCTCCTGTTCCATACACCCTATCTCCCCCTTCCCGATTAAAGGCACGGCCATCAATGCAGCCGGACCGGAGGCCAGCGCCATGAACTGCAGGCCGCTCAGGTACAAAAGGTTATCCTTTTTATGGACCTTATTCTTCATGGACAGGAGGGTGGCCTGGTCATTAAACAGGGTCACCTGGGTTCCTTTTACATTGTACGTACGGCAGAAGCCCAGCCGGTTCAGCATGGACATGGACCTGCGTATGGTGGCCAGCGATACTCCGTATTCCCGGGCCAGCGCAGCTTCCGGCGGAAGAAAGGAGCCGTCCGGATAAATGCCCAGGCCAATGCGGTCAATCAGGTCGCGGGTAATCTGCATATAGTAGTGGTCCCTTCCCCGTTCCGCATTCCAGGAATAGCTGCTCTTCTGCTCTATATTCCCTGTTCCAATCCCGGACTCAATCCATTCCAGATACAGCTTTATGTCATGCCTAAGGGACCGGTACATGCGCGCGAACCGTTCCTGAATCACCTGGATGTCGCCTGTGGCCACTGCCTGGGCCATCCACATGGGGTCATCGTATTCACTGCAGCAGGATGGAAAGGGAGGCCTGTACTCCGGCTCTAGGAAAAAGGGAATTCTGGCCCCAATCTCAAGGCTGGTAAATATATCCCTGAACAGCAGGTTGCGGGATGCATCCAGCAGGTTGTAGAGTACATTGGAGGAGGACTTCCATCTGGTATATACCTCCTTCCTCCTGCTCCTTTTCAGATGCCTGAAAAGCTCCATGGCTGTCTGCGTGCCGCAGGCCTGGACGGAACACGCAAACAGCCTGGGCATCACATGCTCCATTGTCTCATATACCGCCAGAACCGAGGTCTTCCGCTGAAGCACTGACAGTACATCGGACCCGGCATCCCCTTTCTCCGGTTTACGGTACACTATCACCGAAGGCTTTCGTTCCTCTGTCCGTATCATTCCCTGGTCCCTCAGTTCCCCGAGTACGTCCCTCACTGTCCGGATACCCACATGGTAGGTCTCGCACAGCTGGTTCATGGATGGCAGGGTTCCGCCGTATTTATAATACCCGGTCAGAATCTGTTCCTTCAGATTCTCATATAAATAATCATGCAGCGTCTTTTTCCCTTCCATATACCGCCCTCCCCGGCCTTATTTTGCCCATATGTCCGCCTGTGCCGTTTGACTGTATTATACCACAAATTTATTCCGATACTATATGCATATGTACACAAATATTGCGTTGATTTATCAGGTACAGTCACTTAAAATGAAACCATCAAGCCTTCTTTCTATTACACATTCATAGAATTACGGAGTATACCTGGAAATGAAAAAAGCAGATGATTTTATATCCGATTATCACAAACCAATATTCAGCAGGGGATGGAGCATAGGATTCCTGTCCCTGGTACTGATTTCAGTTTTTGCGCTCTCTATCTGGAATGCCGCAAAGCTGCAAGTGGCGCTGGACAGCACGACCCAGGAATATTTGACGGATGTGACATCCCAGCTCTCCCGGGACATCCGGGACGCCATTAACCACAAAATAATCAACCTGGTCATGACGGCAGACAGTCTGTCACAGTTCACGGAAACCCAGGATATGGGCGCGGTATCCGGCTTTCTGACCCGCAAAGCGCAGATACTGGAATTTGACCCTCTGATTCTGTTTGACAAAGAGCAGCGGTTTGTAGCCTCTGAAACAGAGTCAGGCAAAGTCCCGGCCCATCCCGAGGACTTTCTCAGCCTTCCCAGTATCCAGTCCTCCTTCCAGGGCAATATACAGGCCAGCTACATGGGAGGCAAAAGCATTTTTTATTCCGTGCCCGTGTACCGCGGCGGCCAGGTAGGCGGGGTGCTGGTGGGAATGCGCAGCAAAGAAAACATGCAGTCCCTGATTTCCTCCAAAAGCTTCAGCGGCCAGATGCTGAGCTGCATCGTGGACAGCCGGGGGCAGGTGGTCATAGCTCCTACGGACTTAAAGCCGTTTTTACAGCTGGACGATATTTTTAAAAACGAAAAAAACAAACAGGTGATTGCAGATATCCGGCAGATGCAGAAGGATATGGCGGAAAACCGGGACGGCATACTGAGATTCACTGCCGTCACAAAGGAGGAACTGGTCCTCTCCTATAATGCCCTGAACCTGAACAACTGGTTCCTGCTGACCATTATTCCGGCGGATATCATATCCGGCGGTCTGAGCCGGTACATCCTGCAGTCCTTTGTTATCATAGGGGCTACCATACTTATATTTTCCCTCTTTTTATTTGCAGTATTCCGGTTCTATAATGCCCACAAAAGGCAGCTGGAGCTGATTGCTTACAGCGACCCGCTCACAGGCGGGCTCAACAACGCCGCCTTCCAGGCTAGATACAGGGAGCTCTCAAAGACCATGGAGCCCTGCTCCTATTCCATTGTGCTGCTGAATGTCCGCGGATTTAAGCTGGTCAATGAACAGTTTGGCATCCCGACCGGCAATCAGACCCTCTCCTATATATACAGGGTGCTGAAGCAGCATGTGCGGCAGGCCCAGGACGAATTCGTTGCCAGAGGCGAATCAGACCATTTCTTTCTCTGCCTGAAGGAGTACACCCAGGCAGCCCTGCAGTGCCGTCTGAATGAAATGATTCATGATATCAATACCTTCCAAGACACGGACCTTCCCTTTCTGGCCCTGTCCTTTAAGCAGGGGGCCTGTCTTGTAAATGACCCGGACCAGGAGATTACCCTGCTCCAGGACCACGCCCGGCTGGCGCTGCAAAACTCCGGGACCGATATACGCCATGAGTGTTCCTTCTATAATGAAAGCCTGACCAGGCACCTGAAATTGGAGCAGGAGTTAAACGCACTGTTTGAGGATTCCATTGAAAACCGGCATTTCCAGGTTTATCTGCAGCCGAAAATCGGCCTTAAGAGCAACCTGCTGGAAGGAGCCGAAGCCCTGGTGCGCTGGAACCATCCTCAAAGGGGAATCATCTTCCCATCTGAATTCATACCCCTTTTTGAGAGCAATGGAAAAATATGCAGGCTGGACCTCTATGTGTTTGAAGAGGTATGCGCTGCCATGGAGCGATGGAAACAGGCCGGTCTGCCGCTTGTGCCGGTTTCTGTCAACCTGTCCCGCCAGCATTTCCGGGACGCCGGCTTTTTGGATACCTTTGCCGGAATCGCCTCCCGCTTCAGTATACCTGACAATGTCCTGGAATTTGAGCTGACGGAGTCCATTTTCTTTGACAACCAGCAAATCAGAACCGTCAGACAGGCCATCCAGGAAATGCACAGCATGGGTTTTCTGTGTTCCCTGGATGACTTTGGTTCCGGCTTTTCTTCTCTGGGGCTGCTGAAGGAATTTGATGTGGATTCCCTGAAGCTGGACCGCTCCTTCTTCCTGAACATGTCGGGCCGGAAGGCAAAGGATGTTATAGCATGCCTGATTGATTTGGCCAGGCATTTGAAGGCAAAGACCGTGGCCGAGGGCATCGAGTCCATGGACCAGGTGGACCTTCTCCGGTCCATGGGCTGCGACATGGTCCAGGGCTATGTCTTTTCCGCGCCGCTGCCCATGGCTGAATTTGAAACGCGTTATCTGTACCGTCAGGGCTCAGATACGGCGCCCGCCCGTTCATAGACCAAGTCAAAACTGAACATGCGCCCGCGTGTTAAATATTAAGGCCAAATAAAAAACGTATCATCCGGCGGATGGTACGTTTTTTGGAAAAAAGTATTATTAAAAGGGAGGAGAGCTGATAAATACTTATCAGCTCGAGTATTATGAAAAAAATCTTGTAAGCATTATTTGGCTTTGCAGTTATTACTAACTTGCTATGTTTACAGTATATAAGCCAAACATGAAGAAATAATGTTGATTGTGTAAAAGGTTTTTGAATGAATTATGAACGAAGTGTGAATGCCGGAAAGAAGCTGCTATCTTCCTCCTGATTTCCCGTATCCCTCCGGCACCGTGACCTCCTTTGACAAAAACAGCAGGGCCGTAAGATTGGGAAATGCCATAAGACCGTTCCATATATCCGACAGCAGCCATACCAGGGCCAGCCTGGCCTCGCTTCCTAAAAATACAGCTGCAATAAACAGCAGAGGATATACCTTGGATGCAAACAGGCGCTGGGCGCCCTCTCCCATGCCGCAGCCCTTAATAAAATAGGCGGCAGCCTGCCTTCCCAGATAAAACCAGGCCATAATGGTGGCAAAGGCAAATACCACCATGGAGCCGCTGACCAGATATTCCCCCACGATTCCCAGACGGCCGCTGAAACACCAGGCGGCAAGAGCCGCCCCCTCATAGGGTATGCTCTCGGGATTGGAACCGGTCATACACAGGATTACCAGGGCCGTCAGGGTACACAGGACCACCGTGTCAAAAAACACTTCAAACATGGCCCACATTCCCTGTTCATGAGGCGTGGTGCCCTCGGCAGGCCCGTGGAGCACTGCCAGTGTTCCAAGACCTGCCTCATTGGAGAACACGCCCCGGGAGATGCCGTAACGCACACTGCGGCTGATTACATATCCGGCGGTCCCTCCTGCCGCTGCCTCCGGCCGGAAGGCTGAGGACACCATGGAGGCCAGGGCTCCGGGTATCTGGTCCAAACAGGACAAAATCACAATCATGGAAAATACAATGTAGATTCCGGAGGCGGCCGGCACCAGCTTTTCAGCCACATTTCCGATTCTTCGGATTCCGCCCCAGGTGACCAGCACCAGAAGCCCGGTAAATACTAGTCCTCCTGTCAGGGCCGGCACATGCCAGGTGTATTCCATGGTGCTGATGGCTGAGTTGGCCTGGACCATGCTTCCCATTCCAAGGGAGCTCATCAGACACAGGAAGCTGTAGAGCACTCCCATCCCTCTGAGCCCCAGCCCCCGTTCCATGTACACAAAGGGACCGCATACGTAGTGTCCCTCCTTATCCTTGTAACGGTACCGTATACCCAGCATGGTTTCCGCATAGGCGGTTATCATGCCAATCAGGGCCGACACCCACATCCAGAACAGGGCTCCGGGCCCTCCTGCCGTTAGCGCGGTTGCCACGCCTGCTATATTGCCTGTGCCCACTGTTGCCGCCAGGGCGGTGCAGACCGACTGGAACTGGCTGATTCCCTTTCCTTTTCCGGTCCCGTCCCCGCCTTCTTTTTTGGATGCTTCCCCTGATATGAGCCGTCCTGCCGTGTGGCTCCACCAGAATAAAAAACCTTTGATTTGGAAAAAATGACATTTCAGGGTAAAGAATATCCCCACCCCAAGGAATATGACAAGGGTCCACGGTCCCCACACCATCTGGTGGACCTGCTCTAATACATTCATCATCCCAGTTAAACCTGCCCTGCTTGCTTCTTATAAATGTCTTATTCCAAAGTTCCCCTGACTATGACCGCTGGAAGGAATTTTCTTTGTTTCCGGCTCGCAATTCACAGTTGTTTATGATAGAATATGAGATAGGAACAACTGCAAGAATCCAATAGAAAAGAGGTATGCCGATGCCAGGTTTCACAACACACTACGTCTTGGGCATGAAAGCATACAATGATATGCCTCAGAATAATCTGAAGTTTATCATTGCCAAGTATCGGTGGCTCTATCAGCTGGGTCTCCAGGGACCGGACATGTTTTTTTATAATCTGCCCATCCTGCGCCATCGAGACCACCGCAATGTAGGTTCCTATATGCATGAACACCATGTCAATGACTTTTTCCGTTGCTGTTTCATGCAGCTTACCCGAATCGGTTCCAGGCAGCAGCGCGAGGAAGGCCTGGCCTACATGTGCGGCTTTATCTGCCATTATATCGGTGACTCCATATGCCACCCCTATGTATACGGACGTATTGAATACGATGTCAATAACCCGGGTTCCTATTACCACGGGCTCCATGCCAAGCTGGAGAACGACATCGACGCCCTTCTCCTCCAGAAGTATAAGAGGAAGAAGCCGTCCCAGTTTAACCAGGCAGCAACCATCTGTCTGAATGGGATGGAAACCCAATTTATTTCCCAGTTCCTGTCAGACTGCATCAACGAGGCATTCTATCCATTGAGCTACAAAAACCGCTACCAGGTCACGGCGCCCATGATACACCGTTCCATCCTGGCCCTCCGTTTTGGATGCAGGACCCTGTCGGACCCCAACAGCAGGAAAAAGGACAGGATTGCATTTTTTGAATCCCTGTTCCTTAAGAATCCCGTGGCTTCCAGCAAGCTGGTTACGGACACGGTGGAGAACCCGGCCTGGAGCCTGAACCTGCACCATGAGACATGGTGCAACCCATGGGACAAGAGCATTGCCTCCAAATCCTCCTTCCCCGACCTGTTCAGACAGTCCCTGGGGAAGCTGAGCACCATCTTTTACATGATTAACTCCATGCTGGAAACAGGACAGCCCTTGAAGCTGAACGCCCTTGAAAACCTGCTGTCCGAGCTGGGCAACTATTCCTACCACAGCGGACTTCCCTGCGCAGATGACTGAACACAAAAAAGCAGCGGCCCCTATTCCTGAATCCTCCGGAAAAGGGGCCGCTGTTCTTTTTTTATTTCACGCCGTATTCATGATACCCTTTATTCAATCACCTGGTCTCCGTCCTTGATGCAGTAATTTGCATTCACCCCAAGGCGGACCATCCAGTTCTTTGTCTCCTGCGTCACCCATATACCGCTACCGGCTCCGCCGCCGTTGTCATTGTCCCACAGCCACTGGGGAGTGGGCCACAGTGCAACGCTGGGCCTTAACGCCTTGTATACCTCGTAGCCCACGCCGTTCTGACCATGGTGGGCAACCTGTACAATATCACACTTAAGGGCGCTCAGGTCATGGTCAGCCATCAGCTGCTCGCCGCCCGACTTGGCCAAATCCCCAAGGAACACTGTGTTTGTCCCGTTCAGGGATACCATGTAGGCTACGCTGCTGTTGTTGACAAAGTCATTGTTCATCTTATATGCCTGGTTCAGCACCTGAATCCTGGCAGGTCCTGCCTGGATGACCTGTCCCGATACAATATCCCCGTGAAGGATATTCTGGGGAACCAGGCCGAAGGCTCCCTTGATATAGGCCACCATCTTGGCAACCTCAGGGTCCTTCTCAGCATACCAGCTGTCCTCAGCAAAGGAGTAATAGATACCGTCAATGGTAATCTCCCCGTTATGCTTGTACAGGATGTCTGCCAGCGCTCCCGCATGGTCGGAATCCGGATGGGTCAGGAGCCATGCCTGAACATGACCGCCCTTCTGCTTAATCTGGTTCAGAAGATAATCCGCATTATTGGTCCAGCCTCCGTCCACTACAATGAGTCCGCCTTCCCCGGTTTCAATGATAACCGACAGAAGCTGGGCTGACGTGTCATGGTTGGCCAGCATGGTGAGACGGCCGGCCCCAAACAGGGAGGTGGAATCTGTCTTGGGCGTGGTAACCTCACCAAATGCGGCAATCTGGGCCTTGGCCTGAATCACCGGCTGGCTGGCTGCCGCTGCCTGGGATGACTGTGCATTCTCCCCTTCGTCCCTGATGATAATCTTGTCCGGTGAGGACAGCATCTGCCCCTGGGCCTTTAACGGTTGGGAGTTGGTCATGGCTAAGCTGTCCAGGTTCCCTCCGGTCATTGTCAGTGTCATGATGGCCAGCAGCCCGGCGGCCGCCTGTTTCCAGTATCTGTCAATCCTCATCCCAATATCTCCTTAATCCTTTTTTACTGAAGCTGAGCTGTCAGGGCTCTCTGCTCCCCCGCCTTCACCACGTCATTCACAAGATATGCGCTTTCATCCCCTTCTTTGTCATAAGGGAACACCTGTACCAGCACATCGTGCTCGTCAAAATAGCTGCCGTAGTAGGTGCCGTCAATATCCTGCGGGTCAGGCGCTTCATAATAGAAGTTTTGCTCCGCAACATAGGTGCCCACTGCCTTCAGCACATCCTGCGCATAAATCACAGCAATGTCCCCTGTGGTCTTGTGGGTCACAGGAAGCAGGACCACCACCCGGCTGCTGCCTGCGTCATACTTGGCGTCCAGGTCCAGCACATAATCAGCAAACTCGCCGTAAGGGTCCAGGAACTGGTCCCTGAGGTCTTCCCTTACCTCCTGCCAGTCGATGTTAATATTTTTATCAACCTCCAGGTCCGGCTGTCCGTCCCCCTGAACCACACCGTTACTGGGAGAAACAATGTTACTCTGGGTACAACCGCAAAGCAGGGCCGCTGAAGCTAATAATATCAATGATAACTTCTTTAAATTCCGCATGATATAATAATCCTCCTTTTTGTCAACGCTACTATTATAGCTAACATTACAATAATTTAACAGTCCTTTTTTCTTACAAAATTATTGATGTTTTTACAAGTTCCTCTTGATTTTTCCAGTAACTGATGATAATATGTTCAATATACTTTATTTTAACTATTTTTTGAACATCCAGGAGGATACAGCCATGAAACAAAATGAAAACATCAGCACAGATACCCCGTTAAAGAAAAGGCTGGACTGGGTCACCACCATCATTCCCTTTGTAACCATACTGGCCCTGTGTTCCCTGTTCATGCTATTCCCGGATGCCTCCTCCCAGGTACTTGGGTCCGTGCGTTTTTTCCTGGGAGACCAGTTTGGAAGCTATTATCTGCTCCTTGGACTGGGCGCCTTAATCTGTTCCCTGTACATGGCGTTTTCCCGGTATGGAAACATAAAACTGGGAAATCTGGAGAAGCCCCAGTACTCCTCCTTCCAGTGGGGTTCCATGATGTTTACGGCGGGACTGGCAGCGGACATACTGTTTTACTCCCTGTGCGAGTGGATGCTCTACGCCGGCGAGCCGCACATTACGGACATGGGAGCCATGCAGGACTGGGCGTCCGCCTATCCGCTGTTCCACTGGGGTCCTATTCCCTGGAGCTTTTACATCATTCTGGCCGTGTCCTTTGGTTTCATGCTCCATGTGCGCAGGCGGAGCAAGCAAAAGTATTCCGAGGCATGCCGTCCCCTCCTGGGCAGACGGGTGGACGGTATCCTGGGCAAGCTCATTGACCTGACAGCTGTATTTGCCCTTCTGGCCGGCACAGCCACCACCTTTTCCCTGGCAACGCCCCTTTTGTCCATGGCCTTAAGCCGTGTGCTGGGCATACCTGAAAACAACGTTCTGACCATCGGCATCCTGGTTATCATCTGCGTGGTGTATACCATGGCCGTATACTTCGGCATGCAGGGCATTGCCAAGCTGGCCGCCTCCTGCGTATATTTGTTCTTCGGACTGCTGGCCTATTTCCTTCTGTGCGGAGGCGAGACACGTTATATCATCGAGACAGGCATCACAGCAGTGGGGAACATGGTGCAGAACTTCATCGGCATGGCCACCTGGACCGATGCCATGCGCACCTCCTCCTTTCCCCAGAACTGGACCATCTTTTACTGGGCTTACTGGATGGTATGGTGCGTGGCCACCCCATTCTTCATCGGCACCATCAGCAAGGGCAGGACCATCCGCCAGACTGTGCTGGGAGGCTATTTCTTCGGCCTCTCAGGCACCTTTACCTCCTTCATTATCCTTGGGAATTACGGGCTGGGGCTGCAGATGCACGGGAAACTGGACCTGATGGGCGTCTATGCACAGACCGGGGACCTGTACCAGGCCATCATCTCCATATTTGAAACAATGCCCCTGGCAAAGGCCGGGCTGGTACTTCTGGCCATTACCATGATTGCCTTTTATGCAACATCCTTTGACGCCCTGACCATGGTGGCCAGCTCATATTCCTATAAATCCCTGGGCGCTGAGGAGGAACCCCACAAACAGGTAAAGCTGTTCTGGGCCATACTGCTGATGCTGCTGCCCATAGCCCTGATTTTTGCAGAAAATTCCATGGCCAACCTGCAGACCGTATCCATCATAGCGGCCTTTCCCATTGGTTTCATCATTGTATTGATTGTATGGAGCTTCTTCAAAGACGCCAGACATTACCTGGACAAAGAACCGAATTCCGGAACACGGGATATGGAGTCATGATATTGAACATTGAATCACAATAATAAACGAGGGCCGGTCTCCCTGCCCTCGTTTAATTTTGTACACACATAATTATGTACTCTCCTTATCCTTCAATATCCTCCCACAGAATCTTCTGAATCCTGTCCTCGGCCTCCAGCTCGTCACTTCCCTTAAAGTAAAAAGTCAGAAAGCCTGTCATTCTAAGATTCTTTACTTCGTCGTATTGCTTGACATTTGCTGTATACTTATCGCTGGTGACAAAAATATCGCAGTCAAATTGATTTGCCGTCTGAATCAAATAAGAAATGGGGATTGGCCGGAAGACCCTCTCCCTGCTGTCAACTTGTTTCGTTAACATAGAATCACCTCAATTCAAAACAAAACCGACTACTGGTTACCACCCTCCTCTGAATAATTATACATGCCCCTATGTATTAAGAATAACATTTTTTTCCTGTAAATTCAAGAGATAGACGGATAAATTTTATATAGTTTTTGTTAATTTTAAACTAAAAGACAGAGAAAAACCCTATTTTCACCACTATTTTGTTGCAAATGTAACAAAACTGGTAAAAATAGGGTTCTTCTGTAATTTACATTTATCCTGCGTTCACACTGACTCCGGTTACAGCCCACTGGTAATTGCGCAGCGCCTGCTGCAGATTCAGGTCTGCACATTTAAACCCGGACTGGGCCTGGAGATAGGCCAGCTCCTGCTGCATGAACTGAATCTGGCTCAGCGTGCCGTTCTGCCTCTGAATCTGCGCCGCATTCCATGTGAGCTGGGCGCTCTGGTAAGCGGTTGAGGCAGAATCATAGGCAGCCTTTTTCTCCAATATGGTGTCGTACAATGTCTGCATATCGGAACGGAGCTGGTCCTCTGAATAGTCCACGGTACGCATCTTGTTGGCTTTCTGGGTCATTTCCTTGGTGGTGCGGACCTGGAAATCGCTCATACCTGCCCCGGACCCGCTCCGCATGCTGATTAAGCTGTAATTATTGTTCACAGCGGTTTCCTTGTCAGATGCCAGGTCCAGAGTTGGGATGACCGATGGGTCGGCTGCCGGAACCGGGCCAATGACAGTCTCCGCCCCCTTATCCCACCCGGTATAGTAGCACAGGGTCTTATATATCTGATCAATGCCCGCATCTATGCTCTCCAGCTGGGATTTGGCCGAGGACAGCTGGGCTGCCGCCGAAAGCACGTCGGCATCCACCGCAAGGCCCTGGGCCTGCATGGTCTGCTGTATGGCCTGGGCTGTCTGGGCTATCTCCAGCGCCTTGGCCACCACGGTCCTCTGGGACTGGTAATACTCATACTGGTTCATCAGAGTCTCCGCGCCGGACACAATCATGTTCACCTGGCGGTCCACGCTCCGGCTGGACTTGCTGCGCCCAATGGAGCGGTCCATGGAGCCCGCGCTGGAGCGCAGCATCCTGGCGCCTCCCACTACCTGCATAACCGCGGGATTTCCGCTGCCCAGGACGTCTTTCAGCTGGTCTGCCTGGGACATATAATCATCCGCCACCACCCGCATGGCAGCTGCAATGCTTCCCTGGTCCTCCTCCATGGTGTCAATCATGGCGTATGCGCTTTTTATGGGGGCGTAGTAATTCTTAATCAGGTCTGTCAATTCGTCGTACTCCATGTGGCTGTCCTGGAGCCGGGCCATGGCCCCGGTGTATGCATCTCCCGGTACAACACCGGGTTCATCGGCCAGAGCAGCGCCCGTAGCGCCCACTGCCATCACAGCTGCCAGCGACAGTGCCATGAAGCTTCTTCGTCTGTTTATATTCATCTGTTCAACCTCCTTACCTTTCTTCAACCGGCCTAATTGGAGGTTGTAAGACCTTTTACATTCCAGTCATATGCTTCCATGGCCAGCAGAAGCTGAAGCTTATCCGTCTCCACACTGTTCCTGGCAGACACATAGCTGTTCAGCGCGTTCTGGTATTCCAGCTCTGTAATTTCACCTACCGCCCTCTTGGCCGTGGCCGTATTCAGGTTAACGGAGGCAACATCCAGGGCCATCACGGCTGCGTTCAGGGCATCCCGGTTGGTAAGCACTGCATTGTACTGGGTCCTGAGGGATTTGGCCGCCTTATCCTTTGCATCCTTAAGCTGGGCCTGGTTGGACTCAATCAGGTACTGGCTGGTCAGGTTTCCGGCCTTTTTCTCATAATATTTCACATCGTAATTGTTTGCAATGGCAGTCTCCAGATCGGCATCCGGATTCATGGACCCTATCCGGTTTAAATCCGGCTCAGGCACATCCCTGATTTCAGGCTGGCCGTCCACCGCCCATCCCAGCATCAGGCAAAGGCTTCTGTGTACATTGTCCGCTGATTTCTGCGCGGACAGGATGGCTGTATCCTGGTCCTGGACGCTCTTTAAGGCGCTGAGTACATCTGCCTGGGTTGCCATGCCGGCAGCCTGCCGGGCCACGGTTGCCTCGTACTGGGTCTGCAGCAGATTCCTGGCGCTCTGGAGATTCTCCATATTATACCGGGACTGCTCATAGGTCACCATGAGCTGCTGGGCCTGATACACCAGTCCCGCCTCTGTCTGGTCATACTGAATCTTTTCCATGTCGGCGTCCTGATAATTGTTGTCAGCCTGCTGCTGGAGCACGCCTACCTGGAACCGGGCAGTTGCCCATGCCACATCATCGTCGCTGTCCGCATTATTCCAGATAGCGTCAATGTCATCCATATAGTCATCGTAGGCCGCATTCAGGTCCTTGCCCTTCTGGTCCTTATAGGTGGAACGGTTGCTGCGGACCGTTGGGTTGTACTCATGTATTAAATCCTTCAGCTCATCAAATTCCAGCACATTATCCCTGAGGGATGCCCATTTGTCCTCGCTGTATGCAAATTCAGGGCTTAAATCCTTGTTGATGTCCGGAGCGGGCGGCTCTGCAATGGTATGGGCATCATCCGGTTTGCTCACATTGGGCTTTTTCCCGCCGGCTGCCAATGAGGTCATGGACATTGACCCCGCCATGGTAATGGCTGCCAGAACAGCAGCAGCCCTGTATCCATATTTCCTGTTCCTTAAATTCTTCATCTCTTCTCTCCTCTTTTCAGCGTTTCCTTATTGCGTCAGTTTCCGATGTTCCGACAGACACCGTATTCCAATATAAGCATTTCCTTTCTTGTCACTTCCAAAAGCTTATCCCGGTCCACCACATTCTTATAATACAGCGTCACGGCCTTGATAATGATAAGCATGGCCATGTCCACCAGATATGCCAGGGTCTCTTCATCAATGGGATAGCGTTCCCTGTCAATCCCTTCATAAAGCTTCTGAATGAATTCACGGTAGCACTCATCCTGAAATAAAAAGCCTTTGATTCCAAACAAATGGTTCTGGTTCACCACGCTTAAATCCGACAGCATGTTCCTGTACATCTTATAGCCCAGGCCGCCCTGGTCCTCATCCACCACTGCCTCCAGAAGCTTAAGAGCCGTCCCGAAGGGATTTCCCTCCTGCTCCTTCAATGTCCTGAAAATCCGCTCCTGGCAGTTATCCCTGAAGCCTCTGAGCATATACCGCATCAGGTCGTCCTTATCTTCAAAATATGTATAGAAGCTTCCTCTGGATATGTCCGCCTCCTTGATAATCTGGTTGATGGATGCAGATGAATAGGGAACCCTTGAGAATTCGTGGACCGCTGCCTCCAGTATCGCCTGCTTCTTCTCTTCCTTTAGTTTCAAAAATCGTTGTGTAGGCATGAATCCCGCCTCCTAGCCCTCTTTTGTATGATACAATCATATTCCGTTTGGTGACACAATGTCATTTGTGACAATATGTCACGAACCCAATTATAAACACATATGCCATGGATTGTCAAGAAAGGAAGAATTAAATTTCCATAAACAGAAAGGAGGCCGCCTTTTCACGGGCAGTCTCCTCTCTGGTATAAAAAGCTTATTAGAATTTATCTTTCCACTGTGCAATGTTGTCCTTGTCAAATCTCAGCGGTTCTCCTAACAGTACCTGGGTTCCTCCGTCATAGTATTCTTCAATGGTGAATTTCCCCAAATCCCCTGCATCCACAATGTCTCCAACCTTACCGGTTGCAGCTCCTGTAACCAATGCATGGGCTGAGTATGCTCCCAGCGCTCCCTGGTCCAGCGGATTCCACAGATATGCATCATAGCAGATTCCATTTTCAATATAAGGCGCCATCTCAGAGGGCAGGCCCACTCCTGTTACCCTGCATTCAGACCCCTGGTCCTGTATCACCTTAGCTGCTGCCAGTATGCCTACTGTTGTAGGGGATATGATTGCCTTCAGGTCCGGATTGTTCTGAAGCATTGCCTGGGCCTCGCTTGTGGATTTATCAGGAAGGTCGTCGCCATAGGCAATATCCAGCACCTCAATGTTTTTATAGTCCTCCGGATGTTCCTCCACCTCCAGAAGCATTGCCTTGCACCAGTCAGCGTGAAGCTGGGATTCCGGGTTTGCTGAAAGGATACCAATCTTTCCCGAGCTACCCGGTCCGCCGCAGATTGCCAGTGCTGACTGCATCTGGGCCCTTCCCACCTCGTCAATGCTGCACTGCTCCACATGCACCTGACGGCTGTCAGGATTCACTGCCGTGTCCACGGAGTTTACTGCGATTCCCTGGGACATTGCCTGCTGGAGAATGGGCTGGAGGGCGTTAAAGTCAGCGCCGATTACTGTAATAGCATCCACATTCTGTGCAATCAGCTGGGTAATGATTTCAATTTCCTTTTCAGCTGTGGGCTGGTCAGCCCCGCGGTATACGGCTTCCACGCCAAGCTTGTCGCAGGCTGCCTTGTATCCGTCAAACATCAGAAGGAATATGGGGTCTGCCGCTGTCTTGGACACAAAAGCATATACCTTCTTCTCCCCGTCCTCTGCCTGTGTCCCTGCTTCCTGTGCAGCTGTGGCAGCCGCGTCCTCCCCTGCCTTTGCAGCCTCCGTGGCAGCCTCTGTCCCCTTGCTCTCCGCCTTCTGCCCGGTACCGCATCCTGTCAGGCTTCCCAGTACCATGGCCGCTGCAAGAATGAGTGATAGTGTGCGTTTCTTCATAATCTTTGTTCCTCCTTTTTATTTTTGTTTGTTATGTATAACACGTTGTCGAATCCACCTGCCTGAGGCAGATTCAGAAATCACTTCCTTCAGATTTGGAATGGCAACCGCTACCACCAGCAGCGCTCCAATGATAATCATGAGAATCTGGGATGACACATTGACAATTCCAAGGCCGTACCGGAGAAATCCAATGGAAAACACCCCCAGAACAGCGCCCAGAACCTTGCCCTTTCCCCCTGCTGTGCTGACTCCTCCCAGGATTGCCATTGCTATGACTTCCATCTCGTATCCCTTTGCAATGCTTGCCCTGGCGCTTCCCAGCTTGGATATAAGGAAAAGCCCTGCAAAACCGGCGCATAGTCCGCTGAGTGTAAACACCAGTACCTTAATCTGGTTTGTCCTGATACCAGAGAACCGGCTGGCCTTGGCATTGCTTCCAATGGCATACAGGGAACGCCCGAATTTCGTCCTGTGAATCACAAAGGCAAATATCAGCGTCTCAACCAGGAATACAATCAGAATCAGCGGAACCCCCGCCACCTTACTCCATGCCAGGAATGACATTTTGGATGAAATGGATGTAATGGGCTTATCCTCCAGAATCATATAGGCGATTCCACGAAACAGAATCTGATTGCCCAGGGTGACGATGGTGGAGTTTAAATCCGGGAACACAACCAGCAGAATCCCGTTAAAGAAACCGCAGGCAGCTCCCACCAGCATGGCCGGAACAATGGGAAGTCCTGCCTCAAAGGCAACACCTGTTAAGCACCCGGAAAGGCACATGATGGATGCAATGGAAATGTCTATCTCGCCCAGAAGAAGCACCATCATGGTGGTAAAGACCATAAGCGCCTTATCCATGAACACCACCATATTGTTCATCATGTTGTTAAAGTTCAGGTAATTGGCGGACAAATTGATGTTGATTACATTTATGATAATGAAAATTACAAATATCATTGTTTCCCATTGGAATAAAACGGATTTTAAGGAATGGGATTTTGTCTTTGCTGTTTCTTCCATATTAATCCCTCCCCTGCAATGCCCTTTTGTCCATATGCTGCTGTGTAATGGAATTGATTACAACAGAGGCAATGATGACAAAACCTTTAATGCCCATCTGCCAGAAGGATGAAACCTGTATCAGCGGCAGAATATTGTTCAGTGTTCCGAAAAGCAGTACTCCCAATACAACGCCGCCCACTTTTCCGGAACCTCCTGTAATGAACACTCCCCCCAATACAACGGATGCAATTACATTTAATTCATAGCTGCTGCAGGACTCGCCCTGGGCGTTGCCGAACTTGCATATCCACAGCATTCCCGCCAGGCCTGCAATCATACCGTTAATCACATAGGCCAGGAATTTGGTCCTCACCGGATTGATGCCGCTTATCTTGGCAGAAAGCTCATTGTTTCCAACTGCATACATATATCTTCCATTCCTGAAATACTGCAGGAATATGTATCCCATAATTGTAATGACAATTGCAATGAATACCAGATTGTTGATACCCAAAACCTTGCCCGTGGATATGCTCATAAACTCCTGGGTCATATCTCCCTGGCCCACCCATGCACCCTTGCTGAACACATACACCAGGCCTCTCAGCATATCGCATACCCCCAGAGTACCTATCAGGGGAAAGATTCTCAGTTTGGCCACAATAAAGCCGTTCAGAAGCCCCGCCAGAAGGCCAATGCCCAGCGCTATGAGCACGATTACCATGATAGGCGTTTCCCTGTGGTCCCGCAGAGTCAGGGCGCATACCATTCCCGCCAGACCCATGGTGGAACCCAGGGACAAATCAATGCATCCTGTCAGTATGACCATCATCATGCCCACGGATACCATCATAAGGATGGCCGTCTCCCGCAGCAGGTCATTTAAGTTGGACCCGGACAGAAAACGTCCTCCTGTCCTTGCCTGCACCAGGACCGCAATGACAATCAGGATTGCAAAAAGCGTCAGTTCCCTTATGTTGTGAGACACAAAGCGTTTTAAATCAAATTCTTTTGATATGCTTTTCATCCATCTCACGCTCCCTCTTTCAAATCTTCATCTTTGGCAGTCATGGCTGCCGCCAGTATCTCCTCCTGGGTCACATGGGACGCATCAAAAACCGCTGCCAGATGCCCTTCATGCATGACGCCAATCCGGTCCGCCATGGACATAACCTCAGGCATTTCGGAGGAAACCAGGACAATGGCGTATCCCTGGGCAGCCAGGTCTGACATGATTGAATATATCTGTGCCTTCGCGCCTACATCCACGCCCTTTGTGGGCTCGTCCAGCAGCAGGATATTCACATCTGAGTTCAGAAGCTTTGCAAATACCACTTTCTGCTGATTGCCTCCTGACAGTGAATCTGCCCTGGAACATATTCCCTTGGCCTTAATCTGGAGCTTTTTGCAAAGCTCCCTTCCGGTCTGTTTCTCCCTTGCCGTATCAATACCGGTCAGACGGTTGTATTTATCCAACGTGGAAAGGGTCATATTCCTGAACAGCTCCCACGAAAGAATCAGTCCCTGCTGCTGCCTGTCTTCCGGCAGATACCCTACCCCCTTCTTTAATGCCTGGGACGGATGGGTAAAGCTGCATTCCTCTCCGTTCACAAATATCTTTCCGGCGTCCGGCTTCAGCAGACCGCATATTCCCTGACATACCTCGGAACGCCCCGCCCCTACCAAACCTGTCAGTCCGAATATCTCGCCCTTTTTTACATCAAAACTGACATCCTTAAAATACCCCTTTTTTGTAAGTCCCTTTACCTCAAGAGCTGTTGCGCCAATGGGAACCGTCTGTTTCGGATACAGCTGGGTGACCTCCCGTCCAACCATGGCTGATATCAGCTCATCCCTGGAAATCTTATCCACATCCCATGTGCCTATGTATCCGGCATCCCTGAATACAGTGACCCGGTCAGCCAGCCTGTACATGTCCTCCATCCTGTGTGATATAAATATGATAGAGGTTCCCTCTGCCTTTAACTTCTCCGTAATGCGGTACAGTTCCTCGCATTCCCGCTTGGACAGGGCAGCGGTTGGTTCGTCCATAATCACAATCCTGGCCTTGGAGGAAACCGCTTTTGAAATTTCCACAATCTGCTGCTCCGCCACGCTCAGATTTACCATCCTGGTCCTGGGATTGATGTCGCATCCCAGGCTCATCAGAAGCTCTTTTGCTCTGCCATGCATCTCATTCCATTTAATGGAGCCAGCCATTGTCAGCGCCTCATGGCCAATGAATATATTTTCTGTCACGCTCAGATACGGATAGACCGTGCTGTGCTGATAGATGGCTGCAATGCTGTTGGCTGCCGAATCATTTGTATTTTTAAATACCACCTTCCTGCCATTAATCAGGATATCTCCCTCTTCCGGCTCATGTACCCCGGTAATCACCTTAATCAATGTGGATTTTCCTGCGCCATTTTCACCCATCAATGCATGTATCTCACCCTGTTTCAGCTGGAACTGAACGCCGTTTAAAGCAACTACACCGGGAAAACGCTTCGTGATATTCCTGAGTTCCAATAGATACTCATCCACCAAATCCCACCTCCCAATCCAGAATTTAAAAACACAATGCAAACTCCTTACATAAAGCATAAGGCATGCACTGTGTTTCGTAAATGTAAAATCAAGAACTATTGTTGCACTTTTTTGAACTTTTATATATCTTTTTGATTCTTTTTGTTCTCTTTTCACCCCTCCCCAGCGTTTTTATTAACCAATGCATATTTTTTGCACATATTATCAGCAAATCACCTCTGGTATTTGGTCATTTATACTCACTGGGCCATACACCCATTTCCTTTCTGAACACCTTTGAGAAATAATGGATGTCCTTATATCCCACCTGGTCCGCCACCTCCTTAACCTGAATCTCCGGATGGCTCTTAATCAATTGGCAGGCTTTCTCCATCCTTATCTTTGTCAGGTACCGGGAGGGAGAAAGACCCACGTATTTTTTAAAAATACGGCTAATGTACTCCGATACAAATCCGAATTCCATGGACAGTTCCCCCGCCTTAATATTCCGCTGGTAATTATCCATAAGATACTGCTCTATCATGACAACCATCTGGGGCATGGCTTCCTCGCTGTTCCCATCCTCCGCCATGTCCTCATCCTGTCCATTCAGCCTTTCCGCCAGCCGGAATACCCGTTCCTTTAACTCCCCGTAGGAGAATGTCTCGTAAACAGCATTCCACACACTGGCGCGCACAGAATGGCTGCTGCCCTTTCCTCTTTCCAGAAATTCCATCATGAAATTTTCGATGGCCATGCATGTCTTGTTTTTTTCTTCAAATTCCTTCAGAAATACGTCCAGCCGGCTGCATACTCCCCTTAAATCCCCGGCTTTCAGGGATGCTGCCATGGCGGAAAATGCCTCTGTCTTTATATCCTGCTCCCACATATCATCGTGAGGAGGGCAGGAATATCCCCCGCAGCTGTAGCATGATTTACCGTATATGGATTCTGT
The DNA here is from genome assembly GCF_005845215.1 of Clostridium sp. 1001271st1 H5. Classification (GTDB taxonomy): domain Bacteria; phylum Bacillota; class Clostridia; order Lachnospirales; family Lachnospiraceae; genus Enterocloster. The sequence goes on along the minus strand of NZ_SPHO01000003.1, from coordinate 175,482 downwards.
CATGATTTGAATCCTCAGCTCCAGCAGATGCTGTCTGAAGTCCTGGGCCCGGCAGGTTCCGGGCAGGCCCGCGATTGTAATCACGCCCTCCCACGGCTCCATGACAGCCAATAGCTCCAGTGCCTTAGCCTTCACATCCGGAATACTGTCTTTGACAGCCACCACATATTCCCCGGCCCCGTCCGATGTCTGAAAAACAGTATCTCCATTTCCAAATATCCGTATCAGGCCGGATTCCAGAAGCTCCCGGGACTCCGGGTTCTGTCCTCCCTTGACGCCGTCCCTGCCAAATACCCGTATCAGCAGCAGGTACCACGGCGATGACAGCAGTTCATCATAAAAACACGAATTCTCCGGCATCGTTCTTCCGTCCAGCAGGCATTTAAAACATTCCTGCCGCCGGTTCCTCATCCTCAGATTATACTGCGTCTTAAGAACTCCAAGAATATCCCTCAGCTCTGTCTTGTTCACAGGCTTCAGCAGATAATCCGTGACGCCGTTTTTATATGCCTGCTTTGCATATTCAAACTTATCATACCCGCTGAGCACCACGGTCTGAATCTCCGGCCTGTTTTCATGGAGATACTGGAGAAGGGTGATTCCGTCCCCCCCTATCATCATGATATCCGTAAAAACAACATCCACTTCCTCTGCCTCCAGAATCCTCCTGGCCTGGATTCCATTATACGCAGTGTACCTGACCCTGAAATCCTGGTCTATCCCGGAAATGGCTTTACAAATCATACGCTGGATAGGAGGCTCGTCTTCAACAACAAGAACATTTATCATTTATAATTTCCTTTCAAAACCACATAGGTGTACCCGTCGTTTCCGGTATATATTTCATATTCCACCTGCTCCTCATACAGAAGCCTCAGCCTGATAATGGTATTTGTAAGCCCTATGCCGCTGATTTTCTTCTGCTCCCCTTTCAGGAACCCCTCTACCTTTTCATTCAGCTCCCTCAGGTCCTTTTCCTGGAAGGGCCGGCCATTATTCCTTACCTGGATTCTCCAGTGTCCGCCATTTGCAGTAACAGACGCATGGATAATCCACGGAAACCCGTTTTCACCAAATCCATGTTTAAAGCAGTTCTCCACAATGGGCTGAAGTATCACCCTCGGCACCTTCACACGGTCCAGGTCCCCCTGTTCCTCAATGTCATAAATAAGGTTTTCCTCGTACCGGTCCTTCATCAATTCCAGATAATTCCCGGCATGGCGGACCTCATCCCCCAGGGTGCTGTTGCTCTCATCCTCATAGACCGTGGAGTAGCGCAGCATGTGGGAAAGACGGCTGCACATCCTCTCCACCTTTTCCTGCTGGTCTGCCGACGCGCTTATGACCGACAGTGTATTGTAGAGAAAATGGGGATTCATCTGGCTTTGAAGCGCATTCAGACGTGCGCCAAGCTCCAGCTGCATACTTTTGGACAGCCGCTCCAGCGTATCCTTAAATGTGTTGTTAAGGGCCATGATTTCATTCTGGTCATTGTCCTCCAGAGCCTTCATGTCCAGGTTTGACCATGAGATAGACTGGGCCGACACAATCATGTCATTGATTGGCCTTGTCATCTTCAGCGATATGCGGTACGCCATGTATGCGGACAGAACCATGAATACCAAAATAGCCATGATGATTACCTTCTGGATATCCTGTATCACATTGACGATGGAGCTTTTATTGCGCACCATCACAGCCGTCCAGCCGGATGTCTCAGACATACCGGCAGAGAGATACTGCTCTTCGGCCCTGTCACCGGCCCTTACCCGGCTGAACCCATACCGGCTGTCCTGGTTCCGGGAAGCCTGGCTGTAATAAAAATCATAATACGCAGGGCTGCAGATACTCTCCATACTGTTAAACACACACCTGCCCGTGGAGTCAAACAAAAGCACCGCCATGTCCTGGTCAAGGCCCGGAAGGAGGGTCTGTACCAGTTTCTGGAAATCCTGCTGTATCTCGATGATGCCGTACATATTCTCCTGAACCTTATTGCCCAGCGGACAATACAGGGAAATCATCTCATAGCCCACTTTACTGTTCCAGTAATCCGGATGGGGACCCTCCACATAGATGTGCCCGTCATTGCGGACCAGTCTGGATACGATTTCTTCTATATTCATACGGTGGCGCAGCACGTCATCCGCATATATTTTGGACTGGGGCATAACACCGCTGCTGACATAATCCCCATATCTGTTAAATACACTGATTCTTGTGGCAATTCTCTGTATTCCATTGATGTCGGCCAGGGCGCTGACCGCATTAATATGGTCCACAATATGGTCCCCATAGTAATTATCATCTGCCCTGTCTTCAGAAAATGTGCTGAAGTCCTGAATCAGCCGAGAATTCATCATCACCTGAAAACCCACGTTGCGCATTTCAACCATAAAGCTTTCCAGCTGCTGGGAAACCTTTATGCACATGGATATCTGATTGCGTTCCGCTGTCTTCAGGCTGGACTCCCTGACCATCACCGCAACCAGCGTATAGAAGAGCACCAGGCCGCCTACAATAATAATCAGGTAAGACTGCAGTATTTTTTTCTGGAAATTCGAAAAAACAAAGGGCCTCTTCACTGTTTCCTCCCAAACGGCTCCCTGACCATCATATCCCCAGTTCATTCCTGATTTCATATATCATTCTCATGGTATTGGCAAGATATAATTCAGGGTCCCTGTAATTTTCCGAGTACAGTTCGCATGTAATATATCCATTATACTTCCAATTGGCAAAGACTGTAAACATGTCTTTTATAGGTATCACCCCTTCATCCAGCCTTTTATGGGCATCCGTCATTCCGTCATTATTGCAGATATGGATATAGTTCATCCTGTCCTTCAGTTTGTCAAAATACACGGAAAACGGCTCATTGGCAACGGTCGGGGGCGCCACATCCATCATGGCCTCCACATTATCCCTTCCGATTCTTTCCATGGCATCCACACAGTCATCTGCTGTCGTAATGACCGGACTTTCCATGGGAGTCAGGGGCTCGATTACCAGCGTGACTCCCTTGGGCGCCCCGTAGTCGCAGAGCCGCTGCATGTTCTCTGTAAAGCGCTCACGGACCAGGGCCCTAGAAGCCTCATACCCCGGATGGTCAGCCACCACCAGCATCCTGGGGCATCCAAGTTCGTATGCAATGTCAATGGACCTCTGAAAAAAATCCAGGGTTTCCCGGGCTGTCCGTTCTTCCAGGGAACACAGATTATATGGCCCATTCAGTGCATTGGGCGTATACATGGGGATTTCCAGCTTATATTTCTTTTTCAGGGCTTCAATCTCCTGTATCCGCTCCCGGGTCATGTCCGTAAAATACCCGTGAGGACGCCCGCCCCACAGCTCCACTCCATCCAGGCCGTAACGCCTGGCCATCCTAAAGCAGTATTCCAATGAAAACCGTTTAAAATCCAATGAAATCAATCCAAATTTCATGCCGCTTATTCCTCCTGTCCTCTCAGCACTGCCAGCTGCTTCAGTATCCTGCTCTCTTTGCCCAGATAAAAGTACATCTCCCTGTACATTTCAAATAAAGGGTCATAGGCAGCCGAGGCAGATTGGTTTGGCGTGTACCGTTTTCCCACGGACGGTCCCATTGCCTCCACGGCCTCCTCAATGGCGTCATATCCCCCGCCCTTTTTTCCGGCTGCAACCGCCCCGTACATGGCGCTTCCCATACAGCTTCCGTTTGCAATAGCGGGAATCCTGATTTCCCTGCCAAGAACATCCGCCATAATCTGCATGATAAGAGGATTCTTTTCCGCCACGCCGCCTGTGGCATAGAGGTGTCTGCATCTGACCCCTGCTGTCTCCATCTGTTCTATTATCATCCTCTTTCCAAATGCGATTCCTTCCATCAGCGCCCTGTAGATTTCCTCCGGCCTGGTCTGCAGGGTCATGCCCAACAGACATCCCCCAAGGCCGCTGTCCATCAGAACAGAGCGGCACCCGTTCCACCAGTCGAGAGCAATTACTCCGCTGCTTCCCGGTTTCAGTCCGCCTGCCTTCTCATCCATCCACCGGAATACGGACATGTTCTGCCTCTTCGCCTCCTCATGATAAGAAGCAGGAAGACAGTTCTCCATGAACCAACTGAAATGGTCCCCCATACAGGCCTGCCCCGCCTCATAGCCGTAGTATCCGGGAATGGCGCTGTCCGGGCATATGCCGCAGAAGCCCTCCACCGGCACCTGCTTCCTGCTTATGAGGATATCACAGCCCGAAGTCCCAATCACCATGAGCATAGCGCCCTCACGGCACAGACCGGAGCCTGCAAAGGCGGAATGGCTGTCCCCCAGGCCGCAGGCCACAGGCGTCCCCTCAGGCAGTCCTGTCTTTTCAGCCATCCGGGCAGTGATACCCCCCACACAGGTACCGGGCCTTACCAGTTCCCCTCTGAGCTTTTGTCCCACCCCCGCCAGTCCGGGATGAAGCGTCCTCAGAAAATCAGCGGAAGGATACCCCTCTTCCTCCTGCCACAATGCGGCTACCGCCGCAATGCTTTTGCTTCTCATCCTGGTTCCTGTGAGCTGCCATGTCATCCAGTCCGCACCTTCCACAAACTGGTCCGCTGACGCGTATATATCCGGCGACTGCCTCAGTATCTCGAGGATTTTTGGAAACAGCAGTTCAGAAGATATCTTATTGCCGTAATATCTGAGAAAGCGTTCCTGCCGCAAACCGGCCTGCCTGGTGATATCATCCGCCTCCTTCTGGGCTCGGTGATGCATCCAGAGCTTGACATAGCTGTGAGGGTCATCCCTGAATGACCGGTGCATGCACAGCGGAATGCCTTGCCTGTCAACCGGCATCATGGTGCACTGGGTGAAGTCAATGCCGATTCCCACCACCTGGTCCGGTCTGAGCTCCTGGTCCTTAAACAGGTCCTGCATCAGGAACTGCCAGGCATCCAGGTAATCCTGGGGATTCTGCAGGGCAGTACCCGGCTCCAGCTTTCTGCCTGTGGGCAGGGAATCCTTCATGATTCCGTGAGGATAGCCATACACGGATTCCTTTAGAATCCTTCCGTCCGACACATCCACTGCCATGGCCCGCGCTGACAGGCTGCCAAAATCAACTCCTATGGAATATCCCATCTTATCACCTCTCCCTATTGACCGTAGTCCAGCCAGCCCCTTTTTTCTTTTTCTATATCTCCCGGAGACAGCAGCGGTATCTCCGCCCCCATGGCCTTTGCCAGCACAAAGGTTTTGGCTGCTTCCTCCAGATAAATTGCCGAGTACAGCGCCTCCTTCATATCCGCTCCGTAAGCCATAATTCCGTGGTGTTTCAATATGACGGCCCGCGCCTCCCCTGCATACTCTGCGGCCATGATGCCCATTCCAATATCAGATGAAGGGGTAAACGGCGCCACATTGACCGCAGCCCCATTGGCATCAATCAGGGTCACCAGGAATTCCGGAATCTGATTCGTTACAAACCCGGCAGCAGTGGCATAGGGCTGATGGGTATGAATCAGCGCATTGATATGGGGCATATGCTCAAACATATATACCAGGGCCGGAGAATCCGAGGAAGGCTTCCGTTTTCCCTCCACCACTCTGCAGTCCCTGTCTATCACCACCACGTCCTCCGCTGTCATGTCCTCATAAATCATACCGGACGGCGTTACCAGGTACAGATCATCCCCCGCCCTCATGCTCACGTTCCCGCCTGACAGGGATATGAGATTGCATTTTTTAATCTCCAGCGCTGCATCCAGTATTTCCTTTTTTTCCTTTTCAAACATAAATGCTACCTCCTGGCACATTTTATTTTATCCATCATAAATATCCGCGCGCGGCTTATGATATCCATATAATCCTCTTCTGTCTCATTCCACATCTCAATGGTAAGGGGACCCCTGTACTCCATGGCATCCAGGGCCTTAAACACTCCTATGAAATCCATATTACCGGCCCCCAGAGGCACACCGTAGAAGTAGTCCGGCAGGGAGTCCCTCACATGCACGTTGGCAATGTGCCCCCTGCCCTGGGGCAATTCCGTAACCGGGTCAATCCCCAGGGACTTCATATTGGCTATATCAGGATAAATCTGAAGCCACGGCGAGTCCGCCTCCCTGACCAGACGCAGGGTATCGCTAACCCTGACCAGGTTCACCTCCACAGGTTCAATGGCCAGCATCACCCCTGCCTGCTCCGCCCATTCCAGACACCTTAAAATGTTCTCCCTGTACCGGGCAGCCGTTTCCTGGCTGCGGGGTTCATAAAAGGCATCATACCCCGCAACCTGCAGCATACGGACACCAAGATTCTGACAAAAGTCAATTCCTTCCCGCATCAAACGGATTCCCCGCTCCTCCAGTTCCCTGGAACCGCTTCCCAGAGGAAACCGGCGGTGGCCGCTGAAGCACGCCGACAGAATCCGTATATTCTGGTTCCGCGCAGCCCTCCTCACTTCATCATATTGCCTGTCATTCCAGTGCAGGCGCGCCAGACGCGCATCGCTTTCATCCAGGCTGATTTCGTAATTCTGGTATCCTGCTGCCGATGCGTCGGCAAACATCTTTTCCCATTCCTGGGGCTTAATGGCCTTTTCGTAGATTCCGAAAGGCCTTTGAATCAGTTCCATATCCATTTAATGCCTCCATCTCCCTCCAGGCTTTGGCCGGGTTCTCTGCTCCCCATACAGCCCGCCCCATAATCACGCAGTCAGCGCCGGCCTCTGCCACCTTACCCAGCTCATTCCTTCCAATTCCCCCATCAGCGTATATCATCACATCATCCGGAATACAGGCCCTGGCCCTGCGAATCCGTTCCAGGGCGTTCGGACAAAACATCTGCCCGGAACCATCCGGCTCAGACGTCATCAGAAGCAGGTAGTCAAAGGAACCGGCATAGCTCATGATTTGCTCTACCGGCAAAGAAAGGTTCAGGGCAAGACCTGCCTTCATGCCTGCACTATGCACCTCATTTAAGAATTCCAATGGATAGGAAAGGGCCTCCATATGTCCGCAGACAGCAGAGATGTTCATTTCTGATAGTTCTTGAATATAACTGATTGGATTTGTCACCAAAAGATGAACATCCAGCTCTGCCTTTGAATAGGCCGCCATCTCTCTTACAGTCTTCATGCCAAACGTAATATTAGGCAGGAAATTTCCATCCTCCACATCAATATGCAGGTATGGCACATCCTCAATCCGGTCCAGCTGGCCTTTTAAATCCAGCTGACGCGCTGACGCGATTGACGGTATAATCCTCATCTCATCCCTCCTTTTTGAATCAATCTTAGCATATTATGAACTATTTTGCAATATTTATGATTTTATTATTGCATTTATTGATTCTTTGTGATACTATTTGAGTGCAAACTCGATGCAAACTCCTAATTTGAATTGAGAAAGGAATATACGATTATGTCAAACTGGATGCAGGAATTATTTCATGTAGAAAAACCAATTATTGCAATGTGCCACTTACAGCCGCTGCCCGGCGACCCTTACTATGATGCGGACGGAGGTATGGAAAAGGTAATGGCGGCTGCCAGAGCAGACCTTCTGGCCCTTCAGGAGGGCGGGGTTGACGGCATTATGTTCTCCAATGAATTCAGCCTTCCCTATCTCACAAAGGTGGAGCCTGTCACCATTGCCGCCATGGCAAGGGTAATCGGGGAGCTGAAACCGCTTATAACCGTTCCTTACGGCGTCAACTGCCTGTGGGACCCCATTGCCTCCATTGACCTGGCAGTTGCGGTAGACGGTAAATTTATCCGTGAAATCATCTCCGGCGTGTACGCCTCTGACTTTGGGCTTTGGAACACCAATGTGGGAAAGACCGTCCGCCATAAAATGGCAGTAGGTGCAAAGGACTTAAAGCTTCTTTTTAATATCGTGCCGGAGGCTGCCAGATATCTGGCCGACAGGGATATAAAGGACATTGCCAGGTCCACAGAGTTCAACAACCGCCCTGACGCCCTCTGCGTATCCGGCCTCACTGCCGGCAGTGAAACCGATACCCAGGTACTCAGCCAGGTAAAAGCCTCTGTTAAGCGCACCCCTATTCTCTGCAATACAGGATGCAATGTGGGCAACATCACAAGGCAGCTGTCAGTTGCTGACGGAGCAGTATGCGCAACCACCTTTAAATACGACGGTGTCTTTGAAAACGCAGTGGATGTAAAGCGGGTTAAGGAATTCATGGATAAAGTCAAGGAATACCGGGCAGCACTCTAAATCAGGAATCCTGCCTGCATATAATCTGTGGTATACTTAGGGCATCTCTAAATCAGAGGATGCCCTTACTATTTTAAAGAGTCATCCAAAGGAGGTCCCCACTTGAAAAAACATGCATACTTTATCGGAATTGACAACGGCGGCTCTGCCATCAAGGCAGCGGTATTTGATGAAAGCGGCAGGGAGCTGTCTGCGTCCCAGATTCAGATTCCCATGGACCACCCAAACCCCGGTTTTACAGAACGCGACCCCTTGGCTGTCTGGAACGGCAATTGCAGGGTCATACGGGATGCTGTGGCCGGGGCGGAGCTTTCGCCCCGTGAAATCAAAGGCGTGTCTGTCTGCGGTTATGGAGGGGGACTTGGTCTTTTAGACAGTGCAGATACACCGGTCGCGCCCTTCATCGTGTCCACGGATACCCGCGCCCAGCCGCTTCTGGAAGAATATACGGAAAACGGAATCAACAGCCGCCTGTACCAGCTGACCCTCCAGAATCTCTGGGCCGGCCAGCAGGCCATGCTTCTTCCCTGGCTGAAAAAGCACCGGCCGGACTTGCTTAAACAGGCTGCTCATATGGTATCCATCAAGGATTACATCCGTTATCGCCTGACCGGTGTACTGGCCACTGATTATACGGATGCTTCCTGCACCAACCTGTTTCATATACGCAATAAGGAATTTGACCCGGAAATCTTTGAACTTCTCGGTATCCGCGAGTATTTCAGCCTGGCCTCCCTCCCCGTACTCCATTCCTTTGAAACAGCCGGCTTCATCACCTCCGAAGCAGCCGCCCAATGCGGCCTTACGGAGGGCATACCGGTGGCAGCCGGATTATATGATGTGGATTCCTGCTGCCTGGCCAGCGGTATTCTGGATTCCAGCTGCCTGTGCCTCATCACCGGCACCTGGTCCATCAATGAATATCTGACCAATGACCTGGAAGAATGCATTGGAAAAAACGGCAACACCATTGCTTTTTTACCAGATTATTATATAATTGAAGAATCAAGCCCTACATCTGCAAGCAATTTTGACTGGTATGCCAATCATTTTCTGAGCCGGATGTATCCGGACCTGGACCGGCGGGAGTTATATGAATACTGCAATCAGTCCATTCTTTCATCGGGATTAAAGCAGACTGATATTTTGTTTTTGCCGTACCTTTATGCCTCCAACTCTGTTCCTGATGCCAAAGGCGCATTTTTCAATCTTGACAGCAGCCACACTCCCACGGACCTCCTTCTGGCCATTTATGAGGGAATCCTTTTCTCATCCTGCTGGCACATTGAGAAGCTGACCGGCACCATCCATCCCCAAAAACAAATCCGTTTATCGGGAGGCATCACCAACTCACCTGTCTGGACCCAGATACTGGCCGACATCCTGCAGCTGCCCATACAGGTAATGGAAGGAACGGAACGGGGGGCTCTGGGCGCAGCCATCTGCGCCTCCGTTGCCAGCGGTTATTATCCTGATTTTCAGAGCGCCGTGAAGGAGATGTGCCATTTGTCCCGCACATACACCCCTGATTCTTCCAGGGCCGTATTCTACAGGAAAAAGTATGAGATGTTTAAAAAGGCAATCCAGGCATTAGGGGTTTTTTATAAGTAGGAATCAAGGAGAACTGTCATGTTGAAAGCAGAGCGCCTTCAGGCGATTGTTGATTTAACCAACAGAGAAAAGATTGTAACATCAGAGGAACTGATGCGTCAGCTGAATATATCCAAGGCAACCGCCAGAAGGGATATAGAGGAGCTGTCCGGCCAGGGACTGATTCAAAAGACCCGCGGCGGCGCCATGTCCGCGAATCACGCCTCCCTGGAGCCCTCTTTTGTCAAGAAAAAGGAATCCAATGCAGACGAAAAGGCCCGCATTGCCAGAGCTGCCAGGGAACATATCTGTCCGGGCGAGAAAATCATACTGGATTCCGGCACCACGGTATTGGAGCTTGCAAAGCTTGTGGGCGACATACCGGACCTTACCGTGGTCACCAATGATTTGCATATTGCATCTGAGGTAAGCATTTTTCCCAATGTCACTCTGCTGGTGGTGGGAGGCGTGGTCAGGAAAGGCTTTAATTCCACCTACGGGTATTTTGCGGAAAAAATGCTGGGCAGCATCTCTGTCAATAAGACCTTTCTTTCCATTGACGCCGTGGATGTGGACCAGGGGCTGCTCAGCTATATAACCGACGACACAAATATAAAAAAACAATATATTAAGTCCGGCAAGGAGGTCATCCTTCTTTGCGACCACACCAAGTTCCTGGCCAGCGCCTTCATTAATATCAGCCAGCTGGACTGCATCAACCGGATTATTGTGGGTAAGGAACTGGATGAAGAGTATGCAGAAAAACTTGAAAGTATGGGAATTGAAATAGAATTGGTATAGAATGCCAGGGACCGGTTGCCCGGTCCCTGTTTTTATTCCCGGCCGTCCATATTCTCCGTCCGGTCCACAATATAAATCGGCCTGTCCTTCAGCTCCGTGAACAGAATGGCAATATACTCGCCGATGATACCGATAATCACAAACATCATGGCAAACATAAAGCAAATCAACACCACAATAGTGGCATAGCCGCTGGGAGCCCCTCTTCTGGTGCAGAGGGTGTATATCATAACCAGGAAACCCAGCAGGGCCGAGAATATGCCTGCGTAGATTCCCAGCTTCAGGGGCATATTGGAAAAGCACAGGATTGTATTGATGGAAAACACAAACAGCTTCTTGATGCTGTACTTGCTCTCCCCCGCCACCCTGGCCCTTGCCTCATACTCAATGGTGGTTTTCTGAAAGCCCACATTCTGCACATAGCCCCTTAGGAAGCGCACCTTTTCCCGGTAGCTGTCCTTCAGCACCTGGGCCACATGGCGCGAAACCGCAAAAAAGTCAGAGGCATTTGCCTCAAAATGTACATCTGAAATCCGGTTGATAAGCCAGTAAAAGCCGGATGAGGTGATGTTCTTCACCAGTCCTGCTGTTTTGTTCCTGGTCCGGACCATGTTGATAACCTGATAACCCTCCCCAAACTTCTCCAGTATATCCGGGATGCACTCCGGGGGGTGCTGCAGGTCTGCGTCCATACAGATGATGCCGTCCCCGCGGCTGTAATCCAGCCCCGCTATCATGGCTGCCTCATGCCCGAAATTCCTGGAAAAGCATACCACCCTGACCCTTTTATCGGCTGCCGCCAGCCGGTCCAGTATGTCCTGGCTTCCGTCCCTGCTGCCGTCGTTGACAAAAATCAGCTCATAGTCCCAGCTGATTTGCCCCAATACCTTTGTGGTTTCCCTGTAAAATTCTTCCAATGCCTTTTCTTCGTTGTAGACTGATACCACAACCGATAACAACCTGTCCATGTCTTTTGTCTGTAATCCTTTCCCGGGAGCCTGACGCGTGTCCGAAAACTGCATTAATCAAAAATCTGGATTTGCTGGCTGGAGTGGGTGGGCACCCGTTTGTCCTCCGGGGGCATTTCCATGTAGTTCCCATACACCTCTGTCAGTATCTGGTGCCATCCCCTGGGTATCATCAGACGGGTATCCTCAAAATCCCAATCCTCCACCTGGTCACAGCTGGACCTGTCCACAGTCACATACAGGTAATCAGGCTGATAGTTGCTGTAATAGCACTGGTTCCCCCTGCTTTTCCTGTCCTTCAGGGCTGCCGCTCTCTGCATGGCAAAGATAAGCTTCATTGGCACCAGGCGTCCAACGGCTGCCAGTCCTCCCACAAATATCTTGTGCATCAGGCTGTATTTGCTGAAATCCAGCTTATACCTGTGCCCCATGGCCATTCCATACACTGCCTTGTGCAGGAAGCGGGTGAATTCCGCCCCTGTCACAGAGGCAGGAAGCTTATCCAGAATAAACAAATCCACCCATATATGGTTCAGCTTTCCCTCATAGTACTGCATTTCGGGGCTGTCCTCATGGCACTTGCTTTTCTTGTAAATAATCCTGGGAGTAAAATCATAAAACGCCTTTCCTCCCCGGAAGCTGTCCGGTTCCAGCAGTTCCATGGTGTCGGGCAGCTCCCTTGGAGCCACCTTCATAAACGCCTCATACTGGTTTCTGGTAAATGCCACATCCGCATCATCGTCCCAGGGAATGAATCCCTTGTGGCGTACAGCGCCTATGAGGGTGCCTGCGTCCAGCATGTAACGGATATTGTACTTGCGGCAAATCCGGTCTATCTCTTTTAATATAGTCAGGTTAGCCTCATGAACCCGGCTCATATCATAGGTTTCCATCATAATCAGTACTCCTGCCCTTTATACTTATGGTACCGCGCGGTTCCTATACACACTCCGCTGCTTCCTTAATTGTCTGGGCCATATAGTCAATCATGGCGTCTGTCATTCCCGGATACACACCTACCCAGAAGGTGTCGGCCATAATGCGGTCCGTATTGTCCAGGCTGCCCGCAATGCGGTATCCTCTGCCTTCTGTACGCATCTCATCAAAGCAGGGATGCTTTGTCAGGTTGCCGGCAAACAGCATTCTGGTCTGCACGCCCTTTTCCTCTGCATACCGTACCACCTTATTGCGGTCCACGCCTTCCCTGCATGTAATCAGAAAACCAAACCAGCTTGGCCTGGAATGCGGGCAGGCTTCCGGAAGAATCAGCTGATTTTCCGTCCCCTCCAGTCCTGCCTTCAGCCGGTCGAAATTGTGGCGGCGGCGCTCCACAAAGGAGGGGAATTTATCCAGCTGGGCACAGCCAATGGATGCCTGCATGTCCGTGGCCTTCAGATTATACCCAAGATGGGAATATACGTATTTGTGGTCATAGCCCAGGGGAAGCTCCCCGAACTGCCGGTCAAACCGGTGTCCGCACATGTTGTCACGGCCAGAGGGGCATACGCAGTCCCGGCCCCAGTCCCGGAAGGAACGTATGATTTTATTGAGAAGGGGATTGTCCGTATACACGGCGCCGCCCTCGCCCATGGTCATGTGATGGGGCGGATAAAAGCTGGAAGTACCGATGTCCCCGATGGTACCTGTAAACCGGGTTACTTCCTTCCCATCCTCTTCCATGGTGTACTGTGTGCCCAGGGCATCGCAGTTATCCTCCACCAGCCACAGGCCATGCCTTTGGCAGAATGCCTTTACTGTCCTTAAATCAAAGGGATTTCCAAGGGTATGGGCTATCATCACTGCCTTTGTCTTTTCAGACAGCGCCTCCTCCAGCTTTGTCACATCAATGTTATACTGGGGGATGGTCACATCCACAAACACCGGCACTGCCCCAAACTGGATGGCAGGCGCCACCGTGGTTGGAAACCCGCAGGCAACTGTGATAATTTCATCCCCTCTCTTCACCCTGCGCTCCCCCAGCAAGGGGGAGGTCAGCGTCATGAAGGCCAGCAGATTGGCGGAGGAACCGGAGTTTACCAGGGAGCAGAAACGCACGTCCAGATAAGCTGCCAGCTTCTTCTCAAATTCATCGGTGTACCTGCCGGAGGTCAGCCAGAATTCCAGTGAACTGTCCACCAGGTTTACCATCTCCTTATGGTCATAGACCCTGGAAGCATAAGGGATGCGGTCGCCCTCCTGAAAGGGTTCCTTTTTATTGTGATAGGTATCGCAGTATTCGGCCACCATGTCCAGAATCTGCTGTCTTGCTTCTGTCTCTGTTTTATGTTCAAAAGCCATGTTTATATCTCCTCTCTGCAAAAAAATTCGTAACAGTTCAGACGCCCATGCCCCCGCATCCGTTTCCCTGCTGTCCGGACCGTTACAGAAATTCTGTTATCTGCCGGTCCATGACCTCCAGCATGTCCTCACCGTCCAGATAGGCCTTGGACCACTCCACGGTCTTCTGTACAGCTTCCTCCACCCCGTATCTGGGCCGCCAGCCAAACACCGACTTTATCCTGGAACAATCCAGCTTCAGGAAATTGGCCTCATGGGGGCCTCCGTCATACTGGTTTACCCACGTTACGCCCTCGCCCCAGGCCCGGCAGAACATGTCCACCAGACGGCCCGTGGTCACACAGTCCTTATCATCCGGTCCCACATTATAATACCCCTGGTACCGGCCGTCCTCATACTGCTTCATGGCAATGGTAAGATATACCAAAAGAGGCTCCAGCACCAGCTGATAGGGCCTGGTGGAATGGGGATTCCTTACAATAATATCTTTCCCTGCAGCAGCAGCCCTGATACAGTCAGGTATAATTCTGTCATTGGCAAAATCGCCTCCTCCAATGACATTTCCGGCCCTTGAAGTGGAAACAGCACAGCGTCCGCCGCTGAGAAAGGACTTCTGATAGCTGTGGGTTACCAGCTCGGAACAGGACTTGCTGTTGGAATAGGGGTCATATCCGTCCAGGGGGTCGCATTCCCTGTAGCCATACTCCCACTCCCGGTTCTCATAAACCTTGTCCGTGGTCACATTGAGGAAGGAGCGCACACTGTCCGTCAGCCTGACACACTCCAGCACGTTCACGGTTCCCATAACATTTGTCTCATAGGTATACACCGGGTCCTTATAAGAATCCCGCACAATGGGCTGGGCTGCCAGATGAAACACCACCTCCGGCCTCACCCGTTCAAACACGTCCTGAAGTCCCTTAAGATTCCTGATATCGCCAATCACGCTGTCCATCACATCCTCCAGCCCGGCAATTTCAAACAGGCTTGGGTCTGTGGGCGGCTCAAGGGAATACCCCGTCACCCGGGCCCCGGCCAGGGTCAATATCCGGCAGAGCCAGGCCCCCTTAAACCCGGTATGCCCTGTCACCAGTACCTTCTTTCCCTTATAGAAGTCCGTCAATTCTTTCATCGTCATAAAATATTCATCTCCTACCAAATCTTCCAGGGCGCCTTACCGGACTGCCACAGCCCCTCCAGCTTATTCATCTCCCGCTGGGTATCCATGCACTGCCAGAATCCGCTGTGATAAAAGGATTTAAGCTGTCCCTCTGCCGCCAGACGCTGCATGGGGCCCTGCTCAAATACAGTGGAATCCCCTTCCAGATAATCAAATACCTCAGGATTCATTACCATGAACCCGCCGTTAATCAAAGCGCCGTCATTATCTTCCTTTTCCCGGAAGGAAAGGACCGTATCATGTTCATCAATATCCAGGACCCCCTTCATCTGGCCAATGTTGACCGTTGTGATGGTGGCTGTCCTGCCATGGGATTCATGGAAACGCACCAGTTCATTCAAATCCACAGTGGACACCCCGTCCCCATAGGTCAGCATGAAGGGTTCATTTCCCACAAAAGGCTGGATGCGCTTTACCCGCCCGCCTGTCATGGTGTTGAGTCCGGTATCCACCAGAGTCACCTTCCACGGCTCGGAGTAGTTATTGTGGACCTCCATCTTATTATTGGCCAAATCAAATGTCACGTCTGAGGTGTGAAGGAAATAATCCGCAAAAAATTCCTTCACCACATACTGCTTATAGCCCAGACAGATGATGAAGTCGTGGAATCCGTATTCCGAATAATACTTCATGATATGCCACAATATGGGCTTTCCCCCGATTTCTATCATTGGCTTTGGCTTCAGATGGCTCTCCTCGCTGATTCTGGTACCAAAACCTCCTGCTAAAATTACTACCTTCATCTCTGTCCTCCATTGTATTTCCGACACATTTTATTTCTGCCGCATTCCATTTCTGCCATATTCCATTTCTGGCGCATTCCATTCCTGGCGCGTCCTATTCCCGGAACACATTCAGTCTGTTCTCTTCCAGTATCCGGAACGCGTTCTGTATCTTATCCAGTCCTTTGTAGTATTCAAACTCTCTTTCCAGCTCCCCGCCCCTGTCCTGCAGCTCTTCCCGGCTCATTCCGGGGACCTCCAGGGCAAGATGTGCCTTTCTCTCAAAGCTTTCCTCCCTGCTGGGCGCTTTCTGAATCTCACGATAAGTAGTATAACCATTTCCCATAAGGATTGCAAGGCAGAATAGTGCCATGACCCACCGGTATCCCCGGCTTGTCCTCCCCTTCATCTGCCATACAAGTGCAAAGGTAAGTACGATACCCAGTATTCCCACCTGGAACTGCAGGGCATAGCGGGAACTTAAGGCATAGCTTTCCTTCTCAAATATATACCTGGAAATAAAGATGATTACATGGTTCATACCGCCTCCTGCCAGAAGCATCAGGGGCATGATGGTCCTCTCATACAGGCGGAACCGGAAATTAAGCCACAACGCCAGCAGATAGCCGCAGACCACAAACAAGCCCAGGACATAACACATCCGGTTGCTGAGCAGGCCGCTTTCCATGAAACGCTGAAGTTCCTCCCCTCCCACCAGAACCCCTGCAAAGGACTTCAGCAGAAAACGGATGGGAAATGTGGGATTTTCCGCCAGAATCGTACCCAGGGAACGTCCCGTGGCTCCGGCATGTTCCTCCACTGCCATGGAATTGCTCAGCATATACAGAAGCAGGGGAACCAGGGTGCAGGCCATGCAGGCCAGATACCGCATATCCCAGGAACCGTATGTCCGGCCTTCATTCTTTCCCAACCGGTCCATGACCATGCAGAATCCGTAGGAAAGCAGCAGTGTGGCAGCATAAACCGCACAGTAAGGTCCGGCCGTTCCCAGTATAATGAGCCACGGCAGCACAAGCAGCTTTACGCGGTCACCTTTCTTTTCCTCCCCTGCCCATACCCGGTCCAGGACCAGCTCATGGTAGTAGAAGCAGGCAAAGGCAAAGAAATGGGACCAGCCGCTTCCATTGGTAATCATCTCCCATTTATTCAGGCTGAACATGACTGCCATCAGCAGTGCAAACCAGAGGCATCCCACCTTTCTGCCACTGCAATAGGCTGCAAATACCCAGCCTGCCAGTCCTAAGCTCACCACTCCCAGCACCCGTTCCAGGGTTATGGTGAAACCAAAGAACTCCACATTGACAATACGGCAGAGATAATTGACCGGGATGCGTGTCAGCACATCCGGCACAAAAAATTTCTCCGGATTCCACACATCAGGCAGGTAGCTGTTCACCAGCCGGATGTAGTCTGAGTACACCACGTCGCAGGTGGCGTTCTTTACGTACCAGAGGCAGAACAGGATGCCTGCAAGAGGAAGAAGCCAATATATGATTTTCCTGTTTCGTTCTGCATTCATGGTTATCCTGCCCCTTTCCCGTTTTCTCCGTCCTTACCGGACTATGTTCTTATCTGACCGTCATATGCACAATGGCAGCCAGCCTGTCCTCACCCCTCTGTTCCTGGGCATTCTGCATATAGAAATTATACTCAAAGGTAAGGTGCACCATCTGCCATGGCTCGGCCTGGATTGTTGTATTTACAACGTTAGACCGTACCGGCAGGTAGCGGGGTTCATCCTTATCCTTTGTAATCTTCACAGCCTCTCCGCCGCTCATGATGCCCGGATACACCACCTCCAGGTCAATCATGCCTGTCTCACCGGCCATGACAGTCAGGCTGGCGCGTTCATCCATCCAGTCATCGCCGTAGTAACCGTAATCCACCTGGAGCTTCATTTCCCTTACAATCTCTGTAATATCCTGGAACCCATCATGGTCCGGGTCCTCCCGCAGCACCAGCATCCGGTCGTCCACCAGTCCGATGTCCCGGATGCTCTCTATGAACTCCACTCTGGTGCCTTCCGCTGCCCGGTTCCTGTCAAATACCTTGAAAAAGGTCCTGGCCGTGAAATCACTCATCTCATAGCTGTCCCCTATGATGTAGATGGTCCTGCCGAATATATCATCCCCGTATCTTCCATAGGTCTCCTCAGCCAGGGAATTATACCGCAGCTGGTTGGGCCAGAGATACAGCTTGGGATAGTCTGCCCGGTAATAAAGCTCCGCCGGAAGCATGAATACCACATAGCAGGCAAAAGCAGCGCCCCAGGGCCAGAGCCGTTTCAGGTACAGCTCCGGCTTCACGCCCTCTGTCAGTTCCCCATACATATACGCCAGAAACAAAAGCGCGGATACCAGCGATACATACACCCACCGCATCTCCACCCGTATGGTCACGCTGGAGGATGCAATGCAGAGTCCGGTAAACAGAATGAACAGGGCGCTGTTCTTCAGCATCCTGACCCTGTATTCCTTCCGTTTCTCCCTCACCAGCTTCGCAGCAAATGCCAGGACAATGACTGCAATGGCTGCATCTGCCAGAAGCACCAGACCCTTGACCGCCAGAGGGCTCTGCCCCCATGGACAGCCGTTGAGATGTTCCGGTCCCGCATTGATGCCGAACACATAAGCAATCTGGCTCAATGCGTATTTAAAGGTATCCGACAGGCTGAAGGTATCCGCCACCTGGGTGCCCCCTGTGCCCGCGGGAAGTATACTTCCAATGGTAAAGGCCCGTATGATTTGAACCAGGAGGAAGGAGGCCAGACCCGCTCCCCATTCCCACAGTTTCCTGCTCTTCTTAAACAGAAGGACCAGGAGAAGCAGGGGAAACAGGGCCATGTAGCGCTCATGTACAAAGCATACCCCGAAATAAAGCAGGCAGGAAATATAGAAGCATACCGGACTGTCCTTTTCATTGAGATACCGGAACAGATACCAGAGAACCAAAATGGCCATCCACAGGGCCATGGTCTCCATAAGCCCCAGCACCTGGCCTATCTGGTAATAGGCCATGCGGCTGATAAGAAACATGGAGGCGCAGAGAAAGCCGATACCCTTTGCCCGGGACAGCCTTCTGCCAATGAAATATATGCTCCAGGCCACTGCTGCGTTCAGCAGAATATTAAAGGGAACAAACCATCCCACATGGTTTCTGACCACTGCCATCTCCAGCCAGGCAGCCAGATAATACAGGAATCTGAATCGGGTGCTGCCTACCGGAAACACATATTGGAGGAAGCTCTGCTCCCCGTAGCAGGACCAGAAATACAGGTCATCCATGTATAAGCCCTTTATTTCAATTCCCCTGTTGACCCACACTGCCATGGCTAGCAGCAGTCCCATGAATATCACATGGTCCTTCCACTCATATTTCTTTTCCATCCTGGAGAACCCAATCCTGGTCCTCGTACTCTCTTTTGCCTCCAATGTATGCGCCTCCTTCTGGCTGTCAATCAAGTTCCGTCATGCTGTAGTTCTCCCTGAATTCCTTCAGGGCCTGCTCCGAATCATCCGGAGGTCCGGCGTCAAGGGTAACTCTGGCCGTCATATTGCCCCACTCATAGCGTATATCGGAAAGGCTTCCCTCCGCAATCATATCCTCAATTATCTGCAAAGCCCTGTCCTGTCCTGCCAGGTATCCGGCTTCCACAAAAAAATACTCTGTACCGGCGTATTTAAGGAACTCCTCAAAGTATGCCAGCCGCTTTACCAGGTACACATTCCCCCCGCTGCCTGTCACATCATAATAGCTCTGGACGCTGCAGGGCAAATCCAGGACCCTGGGATGCCTGCCAAAGGCCAGGACGCGGCTCCTGGGCGTAAACATGCAGGACAGGGTAAGGTTCCCCTCCCTGGCTCTCCGGTCAAGCATTTCCTTCCGGTGGTCGTAATAGCCCATGTGACGCAGGCTCACAGGCGTGAAACCCGGCTCTCCCGCCCAGCCCGTGGTACAGGTCACCGCTGTATTCACCGCAAAAAATAAAACCAGCACCAGGGACACGGACCGTCTGACCGCGCCTCCCCAGTTCTGCCCGCTTCCCATCCGCAGCGCGCTGACGGCCAGTAAAGCGTAAAACAGAATAAAATAATTTCCGTCAACCTGGTACAGCGTATAAATACTTGCCAGTGAACCAAGGGCCAGAACCGGAATAAGAATACAGTCAAAGAAGTTCAGAAAACCCTGGGAGCCGCCTGGCTGGTTCAGTTCGTCCGGCTGGTTCAAACCGTCTGGCTGCGCCTTCCCTCCCCGCGCTCCGGCAGCATGCCGTTCCTTGACGGCCTTCCATGCAGCGCCGAGCCATATGACCAGAAAAACCGTCACAATTCCGGTTCCCCATGCAATGATTACATGAGCCATGTCCTCTGATACCGGGGCAAACAGAATTCCCTGCACCCGTGCCCACAGACGCGCTGATTTTTCTTCTGCGGTCAGGGCAGACGGGTCCCCAATCACATGCGTGAAGGTATAGGGGTATTTTACCCGGCATCCGGCCTTTTCAAAAAACCCCGCAAATATGGATGTCACCGGCACACCGGTGAAAAGCCATGTGCGGTACCACAATCCGGCTGCTGCTGCTGCCGGAACCAGAAGGAGCAGCCAGCCTCTTCTGCAGCCGAAGGTGAAGCGGCGGGTAAGAATCAGGCATAAAAGGGCCGTCCCGCCCAGAGCCGTGGAAAACACCAACGCCGTGGGCTTGTACACCAGCGTCAGCAGATAGGTGCTCACAGCCATGAGAAGCCAGGGCGTACTTGCGGACGGGCCGGATTTCCTGCCCTGTCTCCCGCTGCAAAGCCCAAAGCAGATAAAATCATATATAATGAGCTGGTGCAGCAGCGTTATGTTGTCGCTTTTTGCAGTGGCAGCCATATTCATGATTCCCGGAATGGCTGCCAGAACAGCTGCTGCCCATATTCCTTTTTCCCGTCCGCAGTACCGTCCCGCTATGCCGGCTGACAAAAGCAGGATTCCCACGGTACACCAAAGGGAAAAGGCCAGGACAAATCCGTAGGTGGGTGTCCCGCTCAGAGGGAGCACCAGGACTTCCAGGCCTTTGCTGTAGGTATAAACCAGGTTAATCATGCCCAGATTTTCATAAATTCCCTTTCCGTTATCCAGGACATAGGCGGAACGCAGGCCATAGTGAAGGGAATCATAGTCCAGTTCAATATTCATGCGGCCTGCCTGAATCAGAACCATGGTGATGATAAAGGCAAGTAAGGCAGCACTGCCAATGCTCCGCCTCTTATCCCCAGGTCTGTTTTTCCTCACAGCATCCTGCCATGACAGGGAAAACGCGCGCTTATTTTTTCGCACCTGCAGGACTTCCATTACAACAGCCCCAATAGCCATAGCTGCCGCCAATCCCCTCCACAGCATCAGCCCGCCGTGTCCTGTAAGGGATACAAGGCACACCAGAACCATCCACAGGGCGCTTCCCAGCACAAGGCACATAGCCGTCTTCTGCGGAAAAGGTATATGGACAGGTGTATGTCCTCTCTCCAGCAGCAGCCTGAGAAGCTGCCTCCCTGCCAGTATCAGTACCCCCATATATATGCCGGACACCAACATGGGCAGGAAAATACGGTGGCACCATGTAAACAGGATAACTCCTGCTGCCAGTCCCAGCGTCCTGGCACCCATTCCGGGGCACGGCCCTGGCTTTCCCCTTCTGCCCCCGGCCAGACAGAGCAGGTTCCACAAAAACACAAGGACCACCTCCGCCATCATAAAAAGGGTCCGGGGATTACGGAGCACCGGCACCAACGGGCCCCGCAGAAGCACACTGTGCACGGTCACGGCCAGGACCGCCAGCCCTGCCGCCCCTATGATGATTGCGGGTATTTTATCTCTTTTACCAGTTTCCATGCAGCCAATCCTTATCCCTGTATCTTTCAGTCATATTCGCCATAGGCCTTTTTATAAAAGCCCATAATGATGTCCGCCACGGGCTCCGGCCAGAAACGGCAGAACATTTCCCGTTCCTCCTCAAACCGGCGGTTGTCCCTTATACATGCCTTTGTGGTGGCATCCTCATGGACCCGGTAATAGAGAAGGGGCCGCTCGTCACAGATAAAACGCCCGGGCGTCTCTGCCAGCCTCACAAGGTTGTCCCAGTCCAGGGCAAACCTGTACTCCGAACGCACAAACGGTTCACCCAGCACCGCCTTGTGATAGGTGGTGGCAGGACAGCATACGGGATTTCCCAGGACAAAGGCCAGCTTCTTTACCCAGGCCCTGTCGTTGAAATCCGGAAACCGCAGAGGCATTCTCAGAATCCGCTTAATCCACAGCATTGCATCTCCTGTTATGAGCCTTCCCTGCTTGACAATCACATAATCCGTGGTGAAAACCGTCATATCCTGATATCTCTTATGGGCTGCCAGAAGCCTTGCGCTGTATTCCCGGTGATACATATCGTCCTGGTGGGCAATGGTCACCAGTTCGCCCTCTGCCATGGAATAGGCAAAATTCCAGTCATCCTTTATATTGCTCTCCCCCTGCCGCACATATACCTGCAGACCGTATTTCCAGGCCATCCGGTCAATGTAGGCGCTGGGAGTGGAGGTGCAGATGATAATATGAGCAGGCACGGTCTGGGCCTTAAGGGAACGGATGCACTGCTCCAAATAAGGCGAGTCCTGATAGGCGCATATGGAAAATACGTGCTTATACTTCATAAAAATGTTCCTCCAGCATCAGACACAGGGCATGGTAAATGGGGAGGTGCAGCTCCTGTATTTTGAATGTCTCATCAGCAGGCACCACAATGGCGCAGTCGCAGGCTTCCGCCATCTTCCCGCCGTTCTTACCCGTAAGGCCAATGGTCCTGATGCCGGATGCTTTTGCCACAGCCACAGCATACATCACATTCTCAGCATTGCCCGAGGTGGAAATGCCGATAAATACATCCCCCTTTTTTCCATAGCCGTATAACTGCTGTGCATAAATCATTTTCCCGTTCACATCATTAAGAAATGCGGTTGACAGTCCCGCATGACCCGTGAGGGCAATTGCCGGAAGTCCTCCCTGGAGGCAGGATGCCAGCTCCTCCCCGCGATTTGCATCTGCTTCCCTTAGCGCAGCCGCAAATTCGCCGGACACAGGGCGGCGTTTGACAAAACCCTTCATCAGTTCGCCCACTATGTGCTCGCTGTCCGCACAGCTCCCGCCATTTCCTGCTATCAGTACCTTGCCGCCGCCCGCGTAACAATCACGCAGGATTTCATAGGCAGCCAGCACCTGGCCCTTCACTGCCTCCAGAACCGGATACCGGCTGGTTAACTCTTCCAGATACTCCATCTCTCTCATCCTTAGTCTGCCTGTCCTTTCTCAATAATCCACCGGGCTGCCTTCACAAGGTCCTCCGCATAATAATCATAAACCGGAGGTATGCCTTCCTTTTCTTCCCGGCTGTGTATCCCGCTTCCATAACCGGTTCCCACCAATATGGCGGTGAGGCCGTAATTATGTCCTGCCTCCACATCCAGCAGCTTATCCCCTATCATAAAGGAGCGGGATTTATCCACCGCAAACCGCTGGCCCGCCATCTCAAACATGCCGGTTCCCGGCTTGCGGCAGCTGCACTCCTTCTTATATGGGCCGGTTCCGTGCTCCGGGTGATGGGGGCAATAATAAAATGCGTCAATGGATGCCCCCTGTGCCTCCAGGATACGGTTCATATAGACATGAAGGTTTTTTACGTCCTCCTCACCATAGTATCCCCTGGCCACTCCTGCCTGATTGGTGACAACCACCAGACAATACCCTGCCTCCTTAAGCATCCGCAGTGCCTCCGGCACTCCCGGAAGGAGCTTAAGGTCCGAAGTACGGTGAAGGTAGTGGACTTCCTCATTTAATGTGCCGTCCCGGTCCAAAAATACAACTCGCTCCATAATATCCGTCCATCCTGTATGTTCATTCCGCTTTGCTGCTTCTGTCTTTCTTAAATGTTGAACCTGTACTCTCCATTAGGCATATGGACCTTCACCTGGTCATACTGCCATCTGGACTCATCCGCCACCCAGCTCTGGGCGCCCCGCAGTTCAAAATTCCAATCCGCCAGCTGTCCGCCCACCTGCTCCATACGGGCAGCCACCTTATGGCGCACATTGTAGGGGCAGTACATGAGAAGGTAGCCTCCTCCTCCGGCTCCCAGAAGCTTGCCTCCCAGCGCGCCGGCCTTAAGGGCCTCGTCATACAGTTCATCAATCTGAGGATTTGTTATCTTGCTGCTCATACGCTTCTTGCTCTGCCAGCCATAGTCCAGAAGCTTGCCAAAACTGTGGAGATTCCCCTTTAACAGTTCATCCTTCAGGGCATAGGCCAGGGCCTTTACCTCGCACATGGCCTCAAAGGCATCCTTTTTCTCATAGTTCTGCACCTGGTCCTTAATGATATTGGCAGAGACATGGATTTTTCCCGTATAACAGAGAAGGAGATTATACTGAAGCTCATGTATGATATCCTTTTTAATGCGCAGGGGATTTACCACCACATTGTTGCGTCCGTGGAATTCAATGAAATTGAATCCTCCAAAGGTAGCCGCATACTGGTCCTGGTACCCTCCGTCAATCTTCAGGTCCAGGCGCTCCACCTGGTAAGCCTTGTCCGCCAGGGCATAGGCATCCATCATCACACCCTTCCAGCGGGCCATGGCAGTAAGCATGGCCACCATGACAGTGGACGAGGTTCCAAGGCCTGAGCCGGGAGGCGCGTCGCACTGAAGGTACACTTCGCAGCCCTGGTCAATTCCCATGGCATTAAGAGCCGCGGTTACCAAATCCAGTCTTCCGTCATACACATAATTTTCGCTGGTGTTATATTTCACTGTCATATCAAAGTCCAGGGAATGAACCACAATCTGGTCGTCCTCCCTGGGCACAATGGAACAGTAGGCATATTTATTGATGGTACTGCCAATGATGGCCCCTCCCTGCTCCTCGCAGAATGGTGCCACATCCGTACCTCCGCCTCCGAAGCTGACCCTCAAAGGCGCCCTTCCTCTGATTACCATATATGTCTCCTCTCTCTGTCCTGCATTTATCTTCTGAAAAGAATCGTTTAAACGATATCTCCCGGAATAAATCCATTATCAGACAACGACTTTATTCCTCACATCATCCTGAAACTGGAAATACGCCTCCGGAATTCCTATGTCAATAAAATACCCGTCATTGACAAAGCCTCCCAGCCGTTTTCCCTCTGACAGCCATCTGGGAATCATATCATTCTCCAGGGACACCTTACCCTCCGGTATTTGGTCCAACAACTGGCGTTTCATCAGGTAAATGCCTCCGTTGATGGTTCCCTCCCTGGTCTTCTCTGTTTTTTCGTTAAACCCGGTCAGAAAACCGTCCCGGTCCAGAACTGCCTGGCCGTACCGCGAAACATCCGGCACCTTACGCAGAACCAGGGCCATATCCAGATTCTGGCTGTCCTGCTGTCTCAAAAGCCGCGTATAATCAATCTGGTAAAATGTATCCGCATTCAGCACATAAAAGCAATCCTCCGTAATGAACCTGCCGGCATTCTTTATGGCGCCGGCCGTGCCCAGCAGCGTCTCCTCATAAGCATAGGACCCATGGAACCCAAAAGCAGCCCCATCTCCAAAATGCTCCTCCACCATAGACCCCTTATAGCCCACAGCAAAGACAATATCCGTAATCCCGTGACGTACCAGCTCACGGGTTACATATTCCATAAAAGGCTTTCCCTCAATCAGCGCCATTGGCTTGGGCCTGTCGCTCACCACACTGCGAAGCCTGGTCCCCAAACCTCCGGCCAACAAAATAGCCTGCATTCTAAAATTCCTCCTATACGATTACCGGGAACAACATTCCCCGGCCTGACATGGTTATTCCCGAATCATGCCGGTACGCCAGGCCGCTGGCTGTGGGGCGCACCACACGGCCCGCCGGATGTCCGGCTTTACTTAACCGCGCCGCTCACTGCCTTCACGAAAGTCTCCCTCCACCACCTTCCAGGCGCCGTCCAGACTGTAATGCTTCTTTATATACGCCTGGGTTTTACGGCAGAGCCGGCTTAAACGTTCATTATCCTGATATAATTCCACGGTCTTCCCGGCAAACAGCTCTGCCTGGTCCTCTATCTCCAGCACTGTATCTGCAAAGGGAATCCCCTCTGCTCCTGTGGATGTGGTCACAATGGGCGCTCCGTTGTATAAGGCTTCCACTACCTTGCCCTTCACGCCTGCCCCGTATCTTAACGGCACCACCACAACCTTGCACTGGCCGTAGAGCCGGGACAGCTCCTCCTCGCTCACAAATCCCTTGATGATTATTCCATTTCCAGGTTCCTCCAGGGCCTTGATTTCATCTGTCACCTTGGAGCCCACCACATAGAACTTTACGTCCGGCAGTTTCCTGCGTATAAGCGGGAATATTTCCCTGGCAAACCACAGCACTGCGTCCGCATTGGGCGGATGGGCGAAACCGCCTACAAACAGCAGCCCTTCCCTCTTTGCAAAGTCGTCCTGTATGTTATCCAGGAATGTGTCATAGACATAGGCCGTGATGGCCTTTGCAGGAATACTTCCATCAATGGCATGTATGGCGTTAATCTCCACATAGGAGGGATAATAGGAAATGGCTGCCTTGTGCATCATGGTCAGCTCCACGGATTTCCAGTAATCCGCCTCCCTCTTGATGCTGATATCACCAGTCAGCTCATACTCCCTTCCCAGACGAAGAAAATGCAGGTCATGGCCATAGTAAATCACCTTCATCTTGGTGTAATCTTTTATAAAGTCCACATATTTGGAGGCAATATGGGGTCTGTTCAGGTATGCAAATGATATTTCGCCGCCATTGGCCTTCAGCCAGTCCCAGATGCCTGCTGCATAGGAATCTCCGTAGAGCACCTCAATTCCCATCTGCTGAAGGGTGGTGGTATAGGGCTCCTCATGAAGGAAATTGTCACCCAGGAACTTCACCACATAGCCCTTTTTCAGGAACATCTTCAGGTACTGGTAGGTTGTCTTGGACCCCGCATCCCTGTCAAAGGTGGGCACATAGTGGTCCACCACCAGGATGATTTGCTTCCCCTGGCTGCGCTCCCTGGCCCTGAACGGGTTGGGATTTCCGGTGTTGACACACTGCTTTTTAAATTCCTCCGCCCATTTCTCTTTTAATTTTTCACTGTTTTCCACCTGGTAGCGTTTCAGGCCGGTTCCGTTTACATCCGTACCATTGGAAACACCCTCAAAGTGGATGACCTTGGACAGAGGCTGGTAAACAACCCTGTATCCGGCCTTTCTCACCTCAAAGGCCAGGTCCGAATCCTCGCAGTAGGCCGGGGCAAACCGCTGGTCAAAGCCGCCAATCTGTTTCCACAGCGCCGTGCTGAGAAGGATGGCTGCTCCTGATATATAGTCTACATCTTTTACATAATTGTATTCTGCCTTGTCCGGGTCATCCAGGCGGCCATAATTCCAGCCTGAACCGTCGCTCCAGATAATGCCTCCGGCTTCCTGGAGACGCCCGTCCGGGTACACCAGCTTGGAGCCGGCCATGCCAATGGTGGAATCGGACTCAATCAGGTCCACCAGGGAAGATAGCCAGCCCTCTGTCACCTTGGTGTCATTGTTGAGGAACATGATATATTTTCCCCTGGCAGCCTTTGCAGCCTGGTTGCAGTTGCGCAGGAACCCCTGGTTGGTTTCGTTCCGGCAGATTACAAGCCCATCCACGTACCGCCCCAGTTCTGCCGTGGCATCGGTTGATACGTCATCGGCGATAATGACCTCGTAGGTTACATCCTTTGTAAACTCCAGGATGGACTGGAGGCATGCATAGGTATAGTGCACCTGATTATAACAGGGAATCACAATGGAAACCATGGGTCCGTCCCATGTTCCGGCGCCTTGCCCTGAAGTTATATATTCTCCCCTGCCAGGCACCTGTGGAAATACCAGCCTGCCGTATTTAAGATATTCCCCTCCAATCCTAAAATCACCGTCTATCTGGTTGCGCCCCTCTTTGGTGGCGTACAGCCTGCCGTAGCGCACCGGATGCTTCACTGTGTTATAACAGTAGTTGAGTATCTTGCGTTTACGGGTGCCCCTTGGAAACGCCCGGTTGACCTGGGCTCCCAGCTTACGGCGGGCCTTGAACACAAGGGCCTCATGTCCGTTGAGATAGGTGGCCAGCTTGCCCAGCTCATTGATTTCATGGCGCAGGTCCTTAATCATCACTTCCAGATTCGCCACATGGTTATTGGTAAGGCGCTGAACCTCCTGTTCCTTGCGAATCTGAAGATTTTTTTCCTCAACCTCCGCCTGAAGCTGGTTGATACGCTCCCTTGCCTGTGAGAGAGCCTGGTCCGTCTCCTTAAGCTCATCCAGGGTCGTAACCTTCTGCTGGTAATTTACCAGGTATCCCTGGTCAGGGTCGCCGTGGACATAGGACTGGAAGGAGGCTTCCATGGATGCGTACACGGACGCAAGCCCGCTTCCTATGCCGAACTCCTGTAAAAATTCTTCCAGGGAAGAATATGACATCAGGCCCTGGTACTTATAATAGAAATAAGCCAGATTGCGGTATTGTACAAAGCGGGCCGGAACCGGAAAATCAAAAACCCATTCGTAATCCAGACAGTATAACTGCTCACGCCCGTCCATTTCTGTTATCATCAGGTTCTCAAAAAGCCCGTCAATATTGCTTACTTTATAGGAAAAATCCTCTAAATCAGGAACCGTTCCAAATATATCTGTAAACTCCGGCGTCACAGTAAACGGAACTATCTGGTCCTCCGGCACATCATAGAGGAACGCAAGCCCTGCCTTAATGTCCTCCACCGGCGCCTTGCCGTCCCTGATGCCCTGCCCCAGACGCTCTGCCAGGGTTATGCCTTTCAGATACCGGAACTCCACCTTACTGCCGTCCCCGGATATCTCCGGCTCCAGGATTCTGACTCTGGGATTGAGCCGGCTTAACTGCTGGTATTTTTTTCTCAGGGAAAGGATATGGAGGCTCCCTGCCCTGCCAAGAGCAGCCTTTTCCACCCGGCGTTCCCCTTCCAGTTCCCGTATGCTGGTGCGAATCCGGAACTCTTCCCTCCTGGTACGGTTATATTTTGCGAAAATAGTATTCTCCTGTCCGCCGTCCCGGGAGGCTATAATCAGGAAGGAATTGGAAAACCGGCCGAAATCCTCTTCCTCAATCAGCCGGTCAAACACTTCCTCCTCATTGAGGCAGGCATACCGGGGGCTGTCATAGGAGACAGAGGAGCTGGTGATTTCCCCCTTTCCCGGCAGGTACCGGTCTGAGTAGACTGATATGGGCATTCTGTGGTCAGGTACGGGATAATAAAAATCCGCCTGGGTAAGCCCTGCACTCCGGCAGGCTTCCTCTGCCTGCCTTCTGGTACAGAAACCTTCCTCATGGTTCCCCCCTGCCAGGTACCTGAGTCCCAGCGCATTTTCACAGGCAATAACCAGGCGTCCCTCCTGTCCCAGAAAGGAAGCGCCAAAAGCAGCCGCATCCCGGATTTCCTGGCCTTCCCTGAGTCCTGCAATGACCACAAGGTCATAGGACGGTCCTGGCCGGCTTTCCTCTGCATCCGCCCTAAAACCGTAGGTAATGTTGCTGTAATCCTTGTTGCGCTCCCGGTTTACGGCAAGGTTTTCATCCGCCTGGTCCATAACCGTCACATGGGCGCACCTGGACGCCAGCAGCCCTGTCAGAACACCATAGCCCGAGCCAATCTGAAGCACTTCCCGGCTGCCCGTAAAATCCAGCCATTCCAAAAGATTTTCCCTTATATCAGACAGCGCATGGAGCACCTCCGGCCTGGACTCATTGTCCAGGGCCCTCCTGATGCCCTCAGGACTGCTTCCGTATTGTTTCAATAAATCTAATATTTCATAACTGATATCCTTCATGGAAAGTAGTAATCCTCCGTTCACAGTTGCGTGCCCTTTACCGGCCTCCGTCATTTCGGCCTCCATCATTTCGGCCCCGCCATTTCAGCTCCGTCATCTAGGCCTCCGTCATTTCAGCTCCGTCATCTAGGCCTCCGCCATTTCGGCCTCCACCTTCTCAGCCGTCACCTGGGACTCCATGTCATACACCCCAACTGTGTTCTTATTGGAAATAACCGTAATATTGGTCACATTGTAAAGGCGGTGATACACCACATGCTCACCCTGCTCAAATCCGGTGCAGCTCATGCTCAGCAGATATTCCCCGCCCTGGAGTGTCATTTTCTGTGTAAATTCCACCACATACTCATCCCCGCGCTTCACAGGCTTAATGTCAGCCCCTTCAAACATGGTGTTGGTGCCGGTAAGCTCCGTACCCTTTTTATCCTTTATGGTGTAGGTGAAAATAGGGGACTGTATCTCCGTATTAAAATGAATCCGTTCTTTTATGGTAAACATCTCCCCTTTTAACAAAAGATTGGTGATATTTCCCCTCTCGTCAAAAAGACCCAGGTCCACAATCTCGGCCCGGCCGTCCCCGTATTCTGTGCGGTCATAATTAATAGTCAGCTGGTCCTTCATGAAACGGCTTCCCTCTAATCCCATACCGCCGGAAAAATCAGACATCTCCACATCTCTGCTGTCGGATACGCCTGATTCCTGTCCGGCTGTCTTAGGGCCGCCTGACTCTGTCCCGCCATGGTTTCGGCCGTTTTTCTGTTCTTCCCTTCCTTCTGCGTTATGGTCCGGACCGTCTCCGTTATCATCCAGTCCATTTCCGCCAGGCAGCCCCTCTCTCTGCTGTCTCTCCCGTTCCAATTCCGCCTTTAAGGCATCCAGCTGTCCGGCCAGAATCTTCTTATACATATCCACTACGCGGCCCGCAGGACCTTCTGCGATAAATTCCCCCTTGTTCAGCAGCACAACCCGGTCACAGTATTTGATGATGCTTCCCATATCGTGGGTCACCATAAGAATAGTGGTCCCCTTCTGGCGGATTTCTTCCATTCTGCGGTAACATTTTGACTGGAAGAACACGTCGCCCACCGAAAGGGCCTCATCCACAATGAGGATTTCCGGGTCTACATTGATGGCCAACGCAAAAGCCAGCCGTACAAACATACCGCTGGAATAAGTCTTCACCGGCTGGTACACAAAATCCCCGATTTCCGCAAATTCCAGGATATCCTGAAGCTTGGCGTCCATCTCTTTTTTCGTGTAACCCATCATGGTGCCGTTCATATATATATTTTCAATGCCTGTATAATCCATGTTGAATCCAGCTCCCAGCTCCAAAAGAGCAGATATCTTGCCGTCCACCTTTACCTCCCCGGTGGTAGGGGTGAGAACCCCGGTAATGATTTTTAAAATGGTGGACTTGCCGGAACCATTGGTGCCGATGATTCCCACGGTTTCCCCCTTCCTTACCCGGAAGGAAAGCTGGTTCAGCGCGTAAAAATCCCGGTGGTAATTCTTATGGGAAATACTCATGGATTCCTTCAGACGGTCAATGGGCTTCTCATATAATCTATATACCTTGGTCACATCTGCAACGTCTATGGCATATTTATTGTCCTGTTCTTTCACTGACATAACATTCTCCATCTCTATGCATACTTCTCCACTTTAGGCATAAGTATAGCATACAATGCAGGATTTTTATACCTCAAACCATATTTTTCAAAAAAAGTTAAGAATCCCCTTGACATATACAACTGTATATATTATAGTTACAGTATGAACTGTATACGATTTAATTACAGAATAGGAGGAAACACATGAAAGGTACGATTTTTACGGCTGTCCTTATATGCAGCGCCATACTGGCAGCCTGCAGCCCCGCTGCCCCCAGGGAAGCCATTGCTTCTACACAAAGCCCGTCTCAGGCCGCCGCAGAAGAACAGGCTGCTTCCGGCATGGCGGAACAAAGGCAGTCATCTGCTGAGTCTGCTTCCCCTGATTCCGATGAGAATGCATACCATAAAATTACTGCCGGGGAAGCAAAGCAGATGATGGACCAGGGAAATGTTACGATAGTGGATGTACGCACAGCGGAAGAATACGCGGACGGACACATACCCGGCTCCATTCTGGTTCCTGTGGAGTCCATAGGAGATACGAAACCGGAGGCACTTCCCGACACAGAGGCAGTCCTTTTAGTACACTGCCGCACAGGCATCCGCAGCAAGCGGGCTTCGGACCAGCTGGTGGAATTGGGATATAAGCATGTATACGATTTTGGCGGAATTGTGGACTGGCCCTATGAGACAGTGAAAGAAAACTGACTTATATTAGAAAAGCTTAATACTGATAGTTTATATATAAGATTAAAGAATGAATGTTCGGTGACTTTTATCACATAACTCAAGTACAAAATGTGGTATCCTATAACTAATAGAGCAAAACACAAAAAAGAGAAAACCAGGAGGAAATAACAATGGAATTGAAACATTTAAATAAGGATGAATTTGAGCAGGCTGTCAATGCCGGTGATGAGCTGGTGGTTGTGGATTTCTTTGCAACCTGGTGCGGCCCCTGTAAGATGCTGGGTCCGGTGGTAGAGCGGGCAGCAGACAAATTTTCAGACGTACATTTTTATAAAGTGGATATTGACGAGGAAATGGACCTGGCGGCCCGTTTCCAGGTTATGAGCGTTCCCACCCTTATCTATTTCAAGCGGGGCGAGGTATTATCCAAATCAGTTGGTCTGGTTTCACCGTCAGATATTGATAATGAAATCAGCAAATTAAAATAATAAGCCATCACACACTTTTTTGCATCCCCTTTTTGGCAGGCCGGTTCCTTACATGGACCCGGCCTGTGTTTTATCCCTGTTCTTTTAACTTTCCATTAAGCTTGGCATAAATCCGTTCACGTATCCATGGCTCAGTAGATGCCCTGAGTGAATCCTCCAGACCAAACCAGGCCACACCGCTGTTTTCATCTGCCTTTGAAAACAGGGCATCGTTCTCATCCGCCTCCAGCAGATAGGTCACATTCAGATGCAGGTGGGACCCCACATATTCCCCCCGTTTCACATGCCCGTCCACGGTCAGAACCTCCAGGCTGTAGATGCTTTCAGATACCGGCCGCACCATGGCAAGCCCGCTTTCTTCCTTCACTTCCCTCACAGCCACTTCCAGCAGGTCCTGCTCATTGTCCGCATGTCCTCCCAGCCATGACCAGGATTTGTAGATATTGTGATATACCATCAGAACCTTTGTCCGGCCGGAATTGACCACCCATGCAGAAGCCGTCATGTGAGCCAGACCGTTCCCTCGGTCAAATATGTCATCTTCCTCCCTCAGGCATTTTAGAATTATCCGGCGGTCTGCCTCCTCCTGTTCATTATACGGACAGTACTCCTCTATCTGCCTAACTAGCTCTGTGCGGTCCATCCCGATTTTTCCTCCTTCCAACAATATGTATGTTCCGGCGCCTGTGTGACCCGGGTCACCGAAACCATTTCCGCTTTATGATATCCTTAATACATCAATCAATTATGAGGTGTTTTATTATGAAGCATTTATCCAAAAATCTTGCCTGTGTGGATGCCGGGGCCTGCGTGGCCTGCGGCTGCTGCCTTAAGGTATGTCCCCGCCAGGCTATTTCCGTGTTTAAGGGTTCCTTCGCCGTGGTAAACCAGGACGCCTGCGTGGGATGCGGGCTCTGCGCAAAGGAATGTCCGGCCAGTGTAATATCCATCCTGCCCCGCAGTCCGCAGGATTACGAATCAGTCCATACAGGAGGAAACTGCCATGAATAAGTCAGCCTTAAAAATCAAAAAACACTGGTATGATTACCTTTGGATTGCATCCCTGCTTTATCTGTTCCTGGGCTTCTTCAACATCATGTTTGCATGGCTGGGCCTGATTTGTTTCCTGGTACCGCTGGGCATCTCCATTGCCACCGGCTCCAAGCTTTACTGCAACCGCTACTGCGGCAGGGGACAGCTGTTTTCCATTCTTGGCCGTAAACTCCACCTGTCTTCCAACCGGGAGATGCCCAGATGGATGAAGTCCAAAGCCTTCCGCTATGGTTTCCTTGTATTCTTCCTGGTTATGTTCTGCCAGATGCTCTTTAATACCTACCTGGTGTTCAGGGGAACATCCGGCTTAAAACAGGCCGTCACATTGCTCTGGACCTTCCGTCTGCCCTGGCAGCACGCCTACCGCAGCACAGGACTGCCCCTGTGGACCGCCCAGTTTGCCTTTGGGTTTTACAGCGTCATGCTGACCTCCACTATCCTGGGCATGGCCACCATGGCGCTGTTCCGTCCCCGCTCCTGGTGTGTCTATTGTCCCATGGGGACCATGACCCAGATGATATGCAGGGCAAAGGCAGGCGGCTGTTCCGCTGCAGCTTCCCAAGGCGGCTGTTCCGGGTGCAGCTCCGCCGAATGCGGGACCTCCGGGTGCAGCTCCATTCCGTCAAATGACCACTTTGCGTAACCCGTTCCCCCACTGCCGGCAGGTCCACCTTACCGTTTCAGCCTTTGACAAAATACAGGAAATTGTCTACACTATAAGAATATATATAATTACACCCTGTATTTAACCCAAACCGTAAGGAGGCCCTGTCCGCCATGAACCGTACAGACCGCAGCATCACAGAAACCCTGAGAACAAGCTACCCCTTCTGGGAAAAACTTACCGATTCCCAGAGGGAGCAGCTTAAAACCAGTTCTTTTATCCGGGATTATGGGCCCGGAAGCTTTGTACACAGCCGTTCGGAGGAATGCCTGGGCATTCTGATAGTATTGTCCGGGCAGCTGCGCACCTATATACAATCCGAGGAAGGCCGGGAAGTCACCCTGTTCCGTCTGGGGCCAGGCGAGGTATGCACCCTGTCCGCCGCCTGCATGATGCAGGAAATCACCTTTGATATCTTCATTGAGTCCATTGGCAGTTCCGCCCTTCTCATCACCAGCGCCTCCGGTATCCGCCGTCTCATGGAGGCAAATATATATGCGGAGAACTACATCTACCGCCAGACCGCCGAACGTTTCTCCGACGTCATGTGGTCCATGGGCCAGCTTCTCTTTTCCAGCTTCGACAAACGGCTGGCCGCTTATCTGGCGGATGAACAGATAAAACTGGGCTCTGATGTGATTTCCACCACCCATGAACAGATAGCCAAGAACCTGGGCACTGCCAGGGAAGTGGTGTCCCGTATGCTCAAATATTTTGAAAAAGAGGGCCTGGTCGCCCTTGGCCGGGGAACCATTACCATAAAAAATATATCCGGCCTGAAAAAACTGCTGTCCTGAAATACCTGCAGCCCTTATGCACCGTCTATTCCATATCCCCCTCCTTGCACAGCTCCATCAGTGTCCTGGCGCTTTGGGGCAGGAATTTATTCTTGTGGTAAATCACCGAAAACTTCCGGTTCAGGGCAAGTCCCTGTATCCTAAACTCAGCCAGCTCCCCGTCCTGTATGGCCTGGCGCACCAGGAAATAAGGCAGGATGGAGATGCCCAGCCCTGCCTTCACCCCCTGGAGGATTACCTGGTTGCTGGCGCTCTGCCATATGGGCCGGACATTCAATTCCTGCGCTGCCAGAATACCGTCAAATATCTCCCTTCCAGCACTCCCCTTTTCCCGTAAAATGAAATCCTGGTTTCTTACCTCTGCCAGCTCCTCCAGGGTCTTTCCCGCAAATTCATGGCCGGCCGGACATATAAAGGCCAGCCGGTCCCCCTCAAAGCTTTCGCTCAGTATAAAGGGGCTGTGAGCCGCCCCTTCTATAATTCCCACATCAATCTCATTGTCCAGAATCTGCTGTTCAATGGTTCCTGAATTGGCAATAAATGCCTCTACCTCCAGGGCAGGATACTGCTGTTTCAGTCTCTTGATGTATCCGGACAGCAGATAGGTCCCTATGGTGATGCTGGTTCCCACCTTAAGCCGTCCTATGGCGTCCCCGTCCCGTACTCCCTGCTCCATCTCATCCAAAAGGTCTATGATATGCCTGGCATACTGCAGGGCCCTGCGGCCATTATCCGTCAGGTACAGCTTGCGGGAAATACGGTCAAACAGCTTTACCCCGTAGTATTCCTCCATCTCCGAGATGGCCAGGCTGATGGACGGCTGGGCAATGAAAAGCTGGGATGCCGCAGCCGTCATACTGCCTGTCTCACATACGGTGACAAATATTTTCAGATGGCGAAGTGTCATGGTCCTCTTTTCCTGAACCCCATACGGCCGGCAGCGGATGCAGCCTTAAAATTAGCCATATGGTTCATCTATAATAAATTTATAATACTTATTATTTAATTATAGTATTTTACATATGTATTTTCAAGCTGTATAGTATATAGAGGAAAAAACAAATACATTTGTATCGTTAGGAGGATACCGTCATGGTAGTTAACATAAAATCAGGAAACCATGCCTCATCCGGGGTACCGGGACACGGGGGCAGCCGCAGTTCCCTTCTGGTCAAACTATTTCTTTCAACCTTGTACCTGAGCGCCTTTACCTTTGGAGGCGGTTACGTCATTGTCACGTTAATGAAGAAAAAATTTGTGGATGAATACCATTGGATTGATGAACAGGAGATGCTGGACCTGGTGGCCATTGCCCAGTCCTCCCCCGGCGCCATTGCAGTCAACGGCGCCATTGTGGTGGGCTATAAGCTGGCCGGAATGACAGGCGTACTGACCACGGTCATTGCCACCGTCATCCCTCCCTTTACCATACTTACCCTGATTTCCTTCTGCTACGCGGCTTTCCGTTCCAATCTTTTTGTGGGATGGATGTTAAACGGAATGCAGGCCGGAGTGGGCGCTGTCATTGCCCAGGTGGTCTGGGAGATGGGCAGCGGCATTGTAAAAGACAGGCAGTGGATATCCGTCCTGATTATGGCTGCGGCCTTTATGGCCAATTATGTGTATAATGTCAATGTTGTCCTGATTATCCTTTTGTGCGCCGCCATAGGCGTGGTTCGGACTCTTTCTTCTGAGCGCGGGAAAAAAGGAACAGAAGGAGGTGCCCAATGATTTACCTTCAATTGTTTTTAAGCTTTCTCCAGATTGGAGCATTCAGCTTCGGAGGCGGATATGCTGCCATGCCTCTGATTCAGAATCAGGTGGTAACTCTCCATGGCTGGCTGAACCTGGCTGAATTTACAGACCTGGTCACTATTTCCCAGATGACTCCCGGTCCCATTGCCATCAATGCAGCCACCTTCGTGGGCACCCGCATCGCCGGAACGCCCGGAGCCCTGGCAGCCACTGTCGGCTGTGTCCTTCCATCCTGTATCCTGGTCACGCTTCTTGCAAAAATTTACCTCAAATACAGGGATTTAAGCCTGATTCAGGGCGTCCTCAAATCCCTGCGCCCTGCCGTAGTAGCCATGATTGGGGCAGCCGGCGTCAGCATACTGGTCACTGCCTTCTGGGGACTGAACGGATTTTCCCCTGAACTAGGCGCCCTGAACCTGCGTTCCGTCTGTATCTTCCTGGGAGCCATGATACTGCTCATACGTTTTAAAATGAATCCCATCCTGGTGATGGTGCTGTCAGGACTGGCTGAAACAGCCTGTCAGCTGGCAATGCGGGCAATGCAATATTAGTCCCCATTGACTTTAAGGGGATTCCGATATAGAATCGAGTCAGTAAATCAGACAAAATTCCGGGAGGATTCCATGTTGGCGGAATGTATTACACTTGGATTATTTCTGGCAGGTCTTGGACTCTGCATTTTTACGGGCATACAGATTCTGTATGCCCTGTTGTTCGGCCTGTTCTGTTTTTCTGTCTACTGTCTGTGGAAGGGATATTTGGTAAGGGAAACCTGCGCCATGTTGTGGGAAGGCATTTCCCAGGTGCAGAATATCCTTATTATTTTTGCTTTTATAGGGGGCCTGACCGCTGTCTGGCGAATCTGCGGCACCATACCCTATATTCTCTACCATGCGGTCGGTCTGATAAACCCTAAATATTTCGTGCTCTGCACCTTTCTCCTGTGTTCTGCCATGTCCTTCCTCACAGGTACCTCCTTTGGCACGGCCAGTACCATGGGAGTCATCTGTATGCTCATTTCTAATGCAGCCGGCCTCAGTCCCCTTCTTACAGGGGGCGCCATTCTCTCCGGCAGCTTTTTCGGGGACCGCTGTTCCCCCATGTCATCCAGCGCCCAGCTGATATGCAGCCTGACCAGGACAGACATTTATCTGAACATGAAGCTGATGTGCCGCAGCAGTGCTGTTCCCTTAGCCCTGACCTGTCTCCTGTACGTGGTTCTGGCCTCGGGTTCCGGTGCTCCGGTGGATAAGGGGCTCACGGACTTGTTCAGGGCGAATTTTTCCCTCCACTGGTCTTCCATGCTTCCGGCTGTCCTGATTCTGGTTCTGGCTCTGCTCCATGTGGACGTAAAATATGCCATGGCAGCCAGCATAACAGCCGGCGCCGCAGTATCCCTGATTATCCAGGGAACCTCCCCGCTGGTCCTGCTCCGCTGCCTCTTAAACGGATATGAAGCAGAGGCCGGGACACGTCTGGCCCAGCTGTTAAACGGCGGCGGCATACGCTCCATGGTAAAGGTGGGCGTCATCGTGCTCATATCAGCCTCCTACTCCGGAATCTTTTCACATACCTGCCTGCTGTCCGGTATAAAGCATGCGCTTTTACGGTCTGCCCGGCGTTTCACTCCCTTCGGCACGGTTCTTCTGACCTCGGTTCTCTCCTGTGCGGTCAGCTGCAACCAAAGCCTGGCCGCCATACTTACCTGTCAGATGTGCGGCGGACTTTATCCCCAAAAAGAAAAGCTGGCCCTCGCTCTGGAGGACACAGCCATTCTCATTGCAGCCCTGATTCCCTGGGGCATTGCCGGCACTGTGCCTGTGGCCGCCATCGGCGCTCCCATGGAATGTATGTTTTTTGCTTGTTACCTGTATCTGGTTCCTGTATGGAACCTGCTGTCCGCCCTTTACCATGACCGGACGCGTACCGAGAGGACTGCGTCCATATCTTCCTCCTAACATACATATTCCGGCGTCTCAAGAGGATAGAGGCTCAAATTCCCATAGCCTACCTGCTCACAACCGCCTTGTCACTCTTTATCATTTCCCTTTTGTCCCTGCCCTCAGGGACAAACCGGAACACCACAAATTCCACATCCTCATCGGTCTCGTTGGCAAAGGTGTGGACTGAGTTCCCCACCCGTACTATCTCCTGCTCATGGACCCTTCTTGTCCTCTCCTCCCCATCCTCCAGCCACCGGCAGGTCAGCACTCCCCTAGTTATGAGAAGGCACTCATCAATCAGGGTATGATAATGCCATTCCTGTGTGCTTGCCGGTGTGATTCGGTTCAGGTGAATCTCGGATTCCTCAAAAATATGGTAACTCACATGGGTTCCATTTGGCTTATCTACGGTTATGGCATCTTCCATGCCTGAAAAACTGATTGGCCCCATAGGCTGGCATCCTCCTTTTCCCTCCGTCTCAACGGTTATCTCCAGTTTACCGCCTTCGGGCACACGCGTCAATCCTTTCCCTGCTTTCCGCCTGTCCCCGGACAATCGCCCTGTACTCATCCTCCCAATCATGCTATAATAAACATGCCTTAACACACAAAAAACAATCAGAACAGGGGAATCCGCCATGGAAATTATTCAAGTAAAAGAAAACAAAAAGAAATACCTGGACCTGCTCCTGCTGGCAGATGAACAGGAGGATATGGTTGACCGCTACCTGGAGCGGGGCGATATGTTTGTGCTGTCAGACGGTTCTGTCCGGGCAGAATGTGTGGTGACAAACGAAGGTCCGGGCACATATGAGCTTAAAAATATAGCGACAGCCCCCCTGTTCCAGAGACAGGGATACGGCCGCCGCCTGATTGAATATCTTTTTAACCATTATCCGGATTTGCAGACCCTCTATGTGGGAACCGGGGACAGCCCTCTCTCCCTGGACTTTTATCATGCCTGCGGTTTTAAAGATTCCCACCGGGTGGAACGCTTCTTTACCGACAACTACGACCATCCCATCATTGAGGCCGGCATCCAGCTGGTGGACATGGTCTATCTGAAACGGGAACGCGTCCGGGACTGACTGCATAAACCGGAATTGTTATAATTGTTATTTAAGCCTCTAAACCTGGCTTCCAAATTCCTTCAGCCACTTTCTCCGGGCCTTATAATCCGGCAGGATTCGTTCCACCTCAGCCCAGAACCGCTGTGAATGGTTCGTCTCTTTTCGGTGGGCCAGCTCGTGCACCACCACATAATCCAGTATCTCCGGAGGCATGAGCACCAGCTTCCAGTGAAAACTCAGATTTCCCTGGGCGCTGCAGCTGCCCCAGCGGGTCTTGGCTGCCCGCACAGCTATACGGCTGTAATCCACTCCCATGCGCTCTGCAAAATAGGCGCAACGGTTCTCCAGCAGCTTCCCCGCCTTCCTGCGGTAAAGCTTTTCCAGCTCAGGGTCCTTCTCATAGTCCCGGACCGGTCTGGTTTCCTCCTGCCTGCGCCTCTCCATAATCATAAACCATTTCTGCACAATCCAGTCCTGGCGCTCCTTTATGAAGTCCGTCACATACTGGTTGGGAATACGCGCAGGCACCCTGGCGTACACATGGCCGTCCGCCTTGATTTCCAATCCAATGGTGCGCCGTTTGGAGTAGACCACCTCCACGGGAATGATTCCCTCCTGGTCCCCATGGCGCCAGCTAATCTCCACTTTCTGTATCATAAAACGCTCCTCACCATCCCGGAGCACAAACTGCCGTTCCTACAGGACATCGGAAAAATGAGGCCGGAGACGCTTGAACATCTTAAGGCCCAGCAAAAGCACTGCCGCGGTAAATCCCCAGTAATAAAGGGTCAGGGTGGGCCGTTCCCAGAACCAGTTTCCTGTAAGCATGGTATCCCTGTACCCGGCCACCACGTAATAAAAAGGATTCAGCTTAAACAGCACCTCCACCCATTTTCCCGCTCCGGTAAACATGGATTCATGGTACATGATGGGAGTCATCCAGATACCGAACTGGAGACAGATGCTCACAATCTGCGCCATATCCTTAAAAAACACATTGACCGCGCTGGTAAAGAACCCAAATCCCAGAGCCAGCAGGGAGGCCGCCAGGGAATAATAAACCAGCTGAAACCATATGAGGGAAGGCCTCCTGCCTATTATCAGATACATACCAAACATGATGACCACGAAAAAGGCGTGGACCAGCAGACAGGATATGAGCTTGATGATTGGCAGTATTTCCACCTTGAACACCACCTTTTTCACCAGATAGTTGTACTCCTGGAGACAGTTGGTTATGCTGTTGACGGATTCGCTGAAAAAGAACCAGGGCACAATGCCGGGCACCAGCCACTCCACGTATGTGAACCCCTCAATGGGAGGCGGGGATTTAAATCCCATTCCGAATACAACTGCGTAGATGCTGACCGTCACAATGGGCTGTATGAACATCCACACCACCCCAAAGTAAGAGCCCACAAAACGTTTCCTGAAATCAGCCTTGCCCAAATCCCATATAAGCTTCCGTTTTCCTATAATCTCTTTCATCAGAGAAAGCACATAATTCATATAAGTAAATTCCTTTTCATCAGAACTTGAAGGTATCCTTAAGACCGCTCCACTTTCTGTCCTTATCCGATATAATCAGCTGCATATCCGGTTGGATGGGCCAGTCCACCCCAATCTCAGGGTCGCTCCACAGCAGGCCGCCCTCATCACCCGGATGATAGAAGTCCGTACATTTGTAGGCAAATTCCGCTTCATCGGACAGTACCAGGAATCCGTGGGCAAAGCCTTCCGGTATATAAAACTGTTTCTTATTCTCAGCGGAAAGGATGACGCCGAACCATTTTCCGTAGGTTTCGGAATCAGAACGCAAATCCACTGCCACATCGTAGACAGTGCCCCGCACCACTCTTACCAGCTTGCCCTGGGGATACTGCTTCTGGAAATGCAGCCCTCTCAGAACGCCCTTAACGGACATAGACTGGTTGTCCTGTACAAACACCATGTCAAGACCTGCTTCCCTGAAATCATTCTGGTTGTAGGTCTCCACAAAATATCCTCTCTCATCCTTAAAAACCGTTGGTTCAATCACATACAGCCCCTTGATGTCGCAGGGGGTTACCATAAT
This sequence comes from Clostridium sp. 1001271st1 H5, assembly GCF_005845215.1. Classification (GTDB taxonomy): domain Bacteria; phylum Bacillota; class Clostridia; order Lachnospirales; family Lachnospiraceae; genus Enterocloster. The sequence continues at coordinate 133,643 of NZ_SPHO01000003.1, read as the reverse complement.
CTTTCCCATAACTCCATTCGCTCCTTTTTTATTATCAAACACGCCTGACCGGTTCATTGGCATTTATCAGGCGTTATCCACATCCATCTGGCAATTCTATCACTTTATCCACTGACTGGCAAGTCCTTATGCACCTGCGGACTGCCAAAGTCCAATGCCCAATCCCGCATAGCCGCTGTATGGACCGCAGGAAATACGGGCCATGACGGTACTCCTGACAGCCTCTTCACACCCGCAGGCATACCAGGCTGAACAGACGCAGCACCACGTAGATATCCATGGCCGCCATGGCAAACAGCAGACCCCTGTCATCCCAGTCCGTCCGCACCACCTTGTCATTTTTCAGGGTAATAAGGAAAATGGGGAGCAGCGGAAGCAGATACCTGCCCTGGACTCCCTTTATGACATTGGAACTCACCGGCGTCCATGCCAGCAGCATGGAGAACATCAGCGCCCCCAGGCACACCAGGCAGAGAAACCAAATCCACAGACGGCCCTTCCACCGGATAAAAATGCTCTCTCCCGGTTTTCGCAGCGCCAGCATCACCAATATGGCTGTCAGCCCCAGTATAACCGCATAGGGAGTGTTGAGCACTGCATCCATGTTTCCCAGCGCCCCTCCAATCATGCCGGAATAGAGCTGTTCTCCCTGCCAGGCCAGGGTATTGTAACACATCTTAAGGACCAGCACAGGACTGTGAAGCAGCTGCCCGAAGGTATACCCTGTTTCCTCTGCCCAGGCTACATATCCCTGGTCAGCCTGGGTGTAAAGGGACACAGTCCTGTGGTTCACCACTGCCATGGCTGCTGCAAATGCTCCCAGCACCGAGGCAGCGGACAGACTCCATTTTCCCCATCCCCCGAACTTCCTCACAGGAATCAGGAGACAGTAACCCGCTATAACGCCATATACCATCTTACATGGTCCCATCACTGCCATCACCAGGGCCAGGGCAGCCACATCCCCCACTCGTACCCGCTCCGCCTTATAAGCCAAATCAAGGCAGACCGCAGCAAAGTACCCGCTGAGCGCTATAATCATTACATCGTAGGAAAAGGAGGCTGCCAGATGAAGCGTCATGGGAAGCAGGGCTGCACCAGCCGCCACTTCCTTTCCAAAGGGCATCCTGCGTATGGTCAGGCACCCCATGGCGGTGAAGAACACCAGGTTGAACAGGCGTCCCAGAAACAGCAGGCCCAGCCCGCCCAGGCCCAGTACCCTTCCCAGGGCAATCCCCAGGGCCTGGGGCACATAGGCCAGGGGCGTGGTGCGCACCGGCATCTGGTATGACAGGACGGTCCCGTCCTCACCGGTGCTTCCCAGCCCCCGTTCCTTCATGGTCCGGTATGTTCCCTCATCCAGCTTCTGCCCCAAAACCACAGCCGCGGTCTTGCTGTCAGCCATGGATTCATAGTCCATAACCCCTGTCAGGTCCTCAATAAAGACATCCTGGGACCGGATAAATACCCGCTCATCCTCTGCCCTGGCTGTCCTGCCCATCAGATAGCTGGAGAGCTGGTAAGAACTGATATAATGGCTCACCTCATCCGGAGCCGACAGGGGAGGGAGCACCACCATATACATGAGGCCGATTCCCATAGCTGCCGCCGGAAATATCCGGGCCAGTCCATACTCCCGCCGCACCAGAAACAGGTATCCCACTGCCGCCAGCACCAGAAGGGCGAAAACCATCAGCCCTGCGTACCAGCCGTAGAGGAAGCGGTCCCCTGTCTCCAGGACGCCGGCCCTGACATCTGTAAAATGCCACAGTCCCAGGGCAAGAACCCCGCAGGAGCCTCCCAGCCAGACAGCAAGGGTATGGCCGCGCAGCATTCCTGATTTACTCCCCGCCTTCTTACCTGCCATCTGCTTCCTCCCCGCCTGTTTTCCCTGTACTCACGTTTCTTCCTCCGGTTTCCCCCCTGCACATATCTCCCTTGCAGTCCCTGCCAGCCAGTTCCTCCTGTTCCAGGAATCTCTGTATCCTGCGCTCCAGTTCCTCCCTGTCCTTCTGGTCCAGTGCAATGCGCTGCACCAGCTCCTTCTGCCTGCTTTCCATCTGGGACATCTGAAGGGTCATGCCAAATACCTTTACAATCAGCAGAAAAATCATGAACAGGAACAGGAAATTGGGCGTGGAATAAATTCCCAGCAAATGGGCGCAGGCATCCGCCACAGCCGGAAACAGTGAGAACACCACCAGTATCAGGGCCATGATAACCCAAAACAGCGCTGCCTCAATCTGTACCTTAGCCTGCCGAATCTTCCGCATCATAAAAGCCATAGTCAATATAGAGACTATAACCAGAATCACTCTGAAAATCATTGTCATCATAGGATGAATCCCTGCCTTCTTTTGTTATTTCCCAGATACTGCATTCTCCGGCATACGGCTACTTCCAGTACTCCTTGTTCATGCTGCAGGCCGCGGCCAGCTTCACAGGCAGGAAACGGTAGCACCTGCCCAGACGGTAGCCCGCATATTTGAATCCGCTTTTTACAATCAGACCGGGCACCAGCCATGGACGGCGGTGGGACACAAGATAACGGGCTGTCTGCCTGACCAGACGGATTCCCTCGCCCTCTGAGCGGATGCCCCCAAAGACCTCCGGATGGTCTGCCTGGGACACAGCCAGGTCGAAATTACGGTGGAACTGGGCTGTACACCCATAATTGTGGGAATGGATAACCCTGGCCTCCGCCACATATGCCACAGCGTAATCATCCTGCAGCACTGCCTTCCCTGCAAATATCATATCTTCATTAAATATAGTCTTACTGATAAAACCGCCCTGGAACCAGAACTTTTCCCTGTCATAGGCGCAGCATACGTTGGAGGCAAAAAAAGTCTTGATGCCCAGCCGCCCCAGGTCCTCCTTGGTCTTGATGCAGCTCTCCTCCGGATAATTAAAGGACCGGGTATAGCGCTCCGCCATGGCGCAGTCCTTATCCGGCAGCTGTCTGGCATAGGCCATGATAACCGATTCCCCGCCGGGCCCTCTCTTTTTAAAGGCAGCGGTCAGGTTCTCAATCAGCCTTTCATCCGCCGGAACCGCATCATCTGTCATGAACACCATAATATCCGCCCTGCTGTAGCGGGCTCCCCTGTTTCTGGTGGCGCCGTGGTCAAACTCCTCCTTGGACAGATGATGCACTTCCAGATTGGCGATTCCCTCAAAGCCCTTATCATTCCAGTAGGACTGCTCTGTATTCATAACAATAATCTTACCTATGGGATAAGTCTGCATGGAAAGCATCTTCAAAAGCCTGGAGAACTTCTTTCCCGGCTTGTAGGTGGGTATGATTACATCCACCCGCAGCCCATGCCTTCTCTCCCGGACATCCGTCGCCTCAGTATTACGTGTTACTTCCTCCATTACCGGCATTCTCCTTTTTCTCACTCTGATAGGCGCCCGCCGTATGCAGGCCGAAACCCATCACTAATCCCATCATAAGCAGCAGATAGCAGCCTGCCGCCCCATTAATCCCAAATTTTGATACCAGAAAGCCGGATAATACCGCAGCCGCAGCCGCAGCCGCCAGATATACGGTGAATATCGCTTTCTGCCTGCGCATGATTACAAGGGCATAGTACATCAGGTTGGCCAGGGCATAGAAGCCGCCTCCCAGCACGATGATGATGAAAGCCCCGAAATAGCTGACCAGCCTTCCCTCATAACCGCTTCCAAGAATCATCTCCATTACGGACAGCACCCATCTTCCCAGAACAGCAGTGGCTCCCACTGCCAATACCGTAAGTCCCAGAATAATGGCGCCGATGTGCATAAGCTCCTTTTTAAAGCAGTCATAGTCCTTTCCGGTCCACAAATCCGTAAGCCTGGTCAGAAAGGGCCGGATTACAAAGTTGGCTACCATATAAATAACAGAGGTAGGCATAAAAATCAAGTTAAAATATCCCGACGCAGCGTTGTTCATCCTGGCGTCAATGGCATATTTGGCCGCGGAGAACACATAAAAGTCCAGAAACGCTGATATGAACAGGAATAAGGTGCTCCTAAACAGCCTTCCAGTCTTTCTCTCCCCCTTGTCCCAGTCCACTGCAGGCAGGGCGTGGATGACATCCAGATTGAACAGCGCGATTCCCACGGCCTGGGCAGCCACCGCAGCCAGACAGGATAACAAAAGATGCTCAAATGCAGCCAGCGTCACCAGAAATACGCTGACCGAGAAAAGGGTACGGAAAAAATTGGATTTTCCCGTCAGATACAGGCTTCCCTGCCGCTGGAACTCCGACTCATATACATCAGCATACCCATCTATTACCTTGTATATGACAAGCAAAATGAGAATCATGCATTTGTCCGCTGTGTAGCGCCCCATGCCGTGCATGAAGGTGAGGAATAGGGCCCCTGCTGCCAGGGCCATGACACAGGTGATATTCCTGTGCTCCAGGTAATCCCCGAAGGAATACTCGCCTGTCCCGTCCGTAATCTGGAAGGGGCGGATGCCAAAATAGGCCACTATGAACATCTGCTGTCCCAGAGTGGAAAATCCAAAGGAAAATATGCCTCCCTGGTCATCTCCCACCACCCGTATGACCAGAAAAGACAGAACCATGCTGGCCAATGCATAGACAAAACTCCCTGCAATATTCCAGACCACGTTCTGCCGTCCGATATCCGTTCCTTTATATAGTAAATGTTTTGTCAGATTTTTCATGATGTTCTCCAAGCTCCGGGGATGAATTTTCAAACAGGCCCTAGCGTTTCCTGAAATTCTGAATCATAAGGATGGAAATCAGCATCCTGGCCATATAGTGAACGGCTGTCAGCGGCTTTAAGTAGCTCTCTCCCTCCAGCCTTTCATCAATGGTCACCTGCAGTTCCGCCACCCTGGCTCCCTGTTTAATCAGAAAAGAAACCGTGTCCGGCTCCGGCCCGTAATTCAGGTTAAGGGCAAATTCCTCTATCATTTTACGGTTGAACATGCGCATACCCGAAGTGGGGTCCGTCACCCTGGTGCCTGTGGTGAGCCGGATGGCGCCGCCTATGATTCTGCTTCCAATCATCCTGGCCGACCATCCCTTTTTCTCCGACACAAACCGGGAGCCGATGACAATGTCATACCCCTCCTCCATCTTCTGTCTCATGGCCTCAATATACTCCGGCCTGTGCTGTCCGTCCCCGTCAAACTGGATGGCGTAGCGGTACCCCTTCCTGTAGGCGTATTTCATTCCTGCCTGAAAGCAGCCTGCCAGTCCCAGATTCACAGGCAGGTCCAGAAGGTTATATCCCCTTTCCCTGCAGATTCCGGCTGTGCTGTCCCTGGAACCGTCGTTCACCACCACATAATCCAGCTGGGGAAAGCCCCGGACCAGGTCCTCCACCACCCGCTGTATGTTCTTTTCCTCGTTATAAGCCGGTATCACCAGCAGTACCTTATCCATGTTCGTCTCCTACATTCCCCTGATGATGCCGCAGATACGGTCCACATCCTCCGGAGCCAGGTCAGCGTAGCACGGCAGCGTCAGCACCCGGTCCGCCACATAGGCTGCCACCGGCGTGTCCTTGGAGGAAAACCTGCCCTCATAGCACTGGAAATCATTAATCAGGGGATAAAAATATTTCCTGGGGTATATTCTGTGCCCGGCCAGGCAGTCGTATACCTGGTCCCGGCCGGCCTTAAATCCTTCGAACAGCACAGGGAAATAGGCGTAATTGGGCGTAAGCCCTTCTTTGAACGAGGGCAGCCTGATGCCCGGTACGCCTGAAAGGCCGGATAAATAGCGCTCCACCACCAGCCTGCGCTTTTCTATCTCCTGATTCAGGTGATGCAGGTTGCAGAGCCCCATGGCTGCCTGGAATTCGTTCATCTTGGCGTTTCCGCCCACCCAGACCACATGTTCCTGGTCCACAATCCCGAAGTTCTTAAGACAGTTCAGGCGGTGCTCCATCCAGTCCTCCTGAAAGGTCACTGCGCCTCCCTCAATGGAGTTGAACACCTTGGTGGCATGAAAACTGAAGATACTTGCATCCCCAAACTCAGCCACGCTTTTCCCTTTATACCGTTCCCCAAAGGTATGGGCTGCATCGTATATCACCTTCAGCCCGTGTTTCCTGGCTATGGCCTCAATCCGCTCCACATCGCACAGATTTCCGTACACATGGACCGGTATGATGGCCGAGGTCTTATCCGTAATCAGGGATTCAATTTTTTCCGCATCCATGGTGTAATCCGTGGGATTGATGTCGCAGAACACCGGAGTCAGGTTGTTGCGCACAATGGCGTGGGTGGTGGATGCAAAGCTGAAGGGGGTGGTAATCACCTCCCCAGTAAGTTCAAGGGCCTGAATGGCCATCTCCAGGGCCATGTGCCCGTTTACAAACAGCACCATGTTCCGGATGCCCATGTACTCCTTGAGCTCCTGTTCCAGCTGTTTGTGAAAATCTCCCATATTGGTCAGCCAGGCGCTGTCCCATATGGGTTTTATCATCTCTATATATTCTTCGTAAGAAGGAAGGGAGGACCGGGTAACCAGTATCTCCTTCTCTTTATCTTCCTGTCCGTTCATAGGTCGTTTCGTCCTTTCCTGTATGCCGTCCCGCATTCCGTAGCCGGCTGCCGCGCCGTTCCATCCCCGGCGCCCTACCACCGCATCCTGCACACCACGGTCAGGAACCACACCTCTGCCAGGATAAATCCCAAAATAATCCTGGCCGCAGCCATACCGGCGGGTCCGGTTCCCAGATACTCCTTATAATAGTACAGCTTGCTCCGGTGGAGCAGTCTCTGCTTATCCACGATTCGTTTAAAGCTTTTATCAATGCTGACAGAATGGGCGTGGACATAGGACTGGTCTGTTGCCAGCACGGTCTTAAGCCCCATTTTCCTGAACTTCTGTCCCAGCACCTTCTCTTCATAATACAAAAAGATGCGTTTGTCAAATACTTCTTTTATTTCTCCCGGCGTGAGAAGGCCTGTTTTCAGCATAAAAAAGGACCCGGGAACCGCATCCACCAGGCGGCAGTCCTCATCCCCGGCATTTGGAAGCCTGTAGGCAGGCGTATTCAGCATGCCCTTAAACAGACGTCTGGTGACCAGCCCCGTATCCAGCAGGTCCTTCCACAGAGGCAGAAGGGTCCAGTAAGAAAACAGCTCCCTTCCCTGGGGGTCCTTCACCCTGGCCGAGGCAGCCACTGCGTCCCGGGTCCTGTCCAGAGCCTCCTTTACCCGCCCAATGCACCGGGGCGTCACATGGATGTCCGGATTGGCAATGATGACATAGTCCGCCTCCAGATAGCCTGCGGCGTAATTGATTCCCTCCTGGTTGCCCATACCGTAGCCGCCGTTTTGTTCCATGCGCAGCGCATGTACCTTTCCGCTGCCGTTCAGGGCTTGAAGGCGCTCCCATGAATCATCGGATGAATGGTTGTCCACCACCACCACGGAGTCCAGACACTCATAGTCCTTAACCTCCTCCACCAGGGACAGGGTGGTGGCCCAGTCATTATAGTTCAATATAATCATGCTTATCTTATCCATCGTCATTTTCCGCTTCCGGAGGCCTTCTGCTTCCTGCGGCTGTCCACCAGCCTCATGCCCAGCCTGCGGCTTATCCACAGCCTGAAAGCAGGGCACATAAGGCTCACATGGTTAAATACCCACCACATGTGCATGTACAGCCTCTTTCCCTCCTGTTTTGGGGTTCCCTTCCAGGGAGTCTTATCCAGATAATACTCGTAGAGTTTTCTGAAATGGTTGTGGTTTCCGGCTATCCAGGGCCTCTCATCCCCCAGATAATGGATGATGACAGGAGACATTCCCGCCTGCCTGTACCCATCCTCTCCCACCTCCCGGTAGGCCCTGCACATGGACACCAGTGTCCTGTACCTGAAATACCGGTAATTGGTAAAATAATTATATCGGACCGGCAGCGTCATGATTCTGCCTCTCAGAGCGCCGTTAATGGTATCCTGGTCACAGGCAAACAGGCTGCCCTGATGGCTTTTGTAAAATTCCAGCAGCTGCCCCAGCACATCCTGGTCCCTCCACGCCTCCAGGTCCATGAGCAGAACACCGGAATTGTAATAAGGCTCATCCTTCCCCATGCCGATGGATTCCTTCATCTCCCTGTAAACCGTTGGCTCCATCACCATGCCTAGCAGATGGTTTCCAAGCTCTGTCCCATACAGGGGGCGGATGCTTCCGTTGACAATGGTATCACAGTCCAGATACAATGCCTTCCTCACGTATTCCGGCAGCACCGCAGGGGCAAAGAGGCGGCCCATGGCGCTTATGTCAAATCCCCTGGTATCCACCTCGTAATCAAACCGTTCCCTCAGATTGCCCAGCTCCGCCACATGAAGGCTGCGGCAAAACTCCCCGGCAACCGAGGCCAGACGTTCCAGACACCCTTTGCTCATTCCCACGGACAGGATATATATGTCCATCCGGGGGATGTTCCTGTTGTGGTCCAGAAGGGAATAAAGGGAGGCTGCCAGATGTCTGGCATACCCGTCGTTGGACGCATATATGATATTAACAGTTTCTGTATTCCAATCCATATTATGGCACCTATTTCTTACATTCTCTAGTCTTTCTAAGGTCATTTTGTTTACAATTTTACATTATAGCAGGTAAAAAGTAAATCACATCTGGAATTTTCCTGCCAAATATGATAGATTAAGACATGTATGGTAATCTATATAAAAATTCAGGAGGATGTTACGAATGAATAAGTTAACGAAGCGTGCTGTCGCAGCCCTTCTGTCCGGACTTCTGGTCTTAGGTCAGGCCGGACCCGCACTGGCCGCGCAGGATGATTCTAATTATGGTCCGGCTTTTTCCACAAAAGTCGAACAGACCTCCCCTGGTTCTTCAGACGGCCAGAGTGGGGACGGGCAGGGTTCCGGCCCGCAGGCAGTGGCCCCTGCCAACGCAGCCCCGGCAGAACAGTCCGATGGGGGCGGCGCTGCAGCAGACGGCAGCACCGCCGAGGCAGCAGCCGGCACGGACGGCGTGTCCTCAGCCGCCACGGACCAGAATGCGGCACAGGCAGCCGATGACTCGGCACAGGCCGACGCAGAGGCAGCCGCAGCAGCACAGTTTGCGGCAGAGGAGGCAGCCAGACAGGCAGCAGCCAACACACCCTATGTCCAGATTCAGGTACTCCGTCCGGATACCACATGGACTGACCCCGTGGTGGGCGACACCCCGGTGGAGTCAGAACAGGGCTTCCGTTCCATGTCCGTCTATCTGAACAACATCGTGGGCGACATCCTTTACAGGACATATACAAGCGCACATGGCTGGAGTGACTGGGCCATGAACGGCGGCCACACAACGGTATGGGATGACGGCGCCCTGGTAGAAGCCATCCAGATGCGTTTTATGGGCTTTGTGGGCAACACATTTGATATTTACTACTGCACGACCCTGAACGATGGGACCGAGTTAAACTGGGCGCGCAACAGCGCAACCGCAGGAACCATGGGTACAGGAAAGGTGCTGAAGGGCTTCAGGGTCTCCCTCTGGGGCAAGGGCGTGGAAGGCGCCGCCTACAACATGGAGAAACCATTGGAGGCAGCATTCCCGGACGGAATCCAGGTTGTGGACGGCGCAGTGGCATACAGCAGCGGCACCGGCGTTCCCTTTACCGGATGGGCCTGGAATGACAGGGACCGCTACTACTTTGTGAACAATGCGCCTGTAACAGGCTGGCAGTACATAGACGGTTTCAAGTATTACTTTGACGAGACCGGCAAGCTGCTGACTGATTTGGAACCGATTGTGGGCAACAGCGGCCCATTCCTCATCAGCATCAACAAGCAGATGAACTGTATGACCATCTTTGCACAGGACGGCGCCAACGGCTTCATCATCCCGGTAAAGACCTATCTTACCTCTACGGGACCTGATACGCCCATTGGAACCTTCCAGACTCCGGCCAAGTACCGGTGGCGTGATATGAACCACGGAATTTTCACCCAGTACGCAACGCGTATCTACAAGGGTTTCCTGATTCACTCCATCCTGTACAGCCGTCCGGACCCCATGACTCTGGACCCGCTGACCTATAACTATCTGGGAATCGCAGAGTCAGCAGGCTGTGTACGCCTCCTTTCCGGAGATGCCAAGTGGGTATATGACAACTGTGCCCTGGGCACCACGGTGACCATTTACAACTCGCCTAAGGCAGGTCCTTATGACCGGCCGGCCATCGAGTGGGTGATTCCGGGCGACCAGCATTGGGACCCCACAGACCCTCTCTTTGCCCAGCAGTAATTATAAACAAGTAATCAAACATACAGCCAAAATGGCGGGGAACCGTTCATTGGAATCACTTTCCAATGAACGCCTTCCTCGCCATTTCATATACTGCCGGCATGGTGTGCTCAAATCTCAGAAAGAACCGCATCCTGGGCGTAAGCTCTTTATAATACCTTCTGTATCCGGGATTGAATATTTCCTCAAACCGCTTGGTGTTCACCATTGTCTGGTAATAAGTCCTGCGGGAAGCGCTCTCTGCCGCTACCTTAAACCTGCCTCCCGTGGCCCTGTCAAACTGCTCATAAGTACGCTTCATGCGCTCACAGTAGACCCTCTGCTTTCCCTCGTAGTCCCCGTTCTTTCCCTCCACTGTCCAGGAACCGGCCACGCCTACCCGGTAAGCGCTCATGGGCTCATCGAAATAATAACCATACCCATTTGCAGCCGCAATCAGCTGGATGGGCGTGTCTCCCACGGGACAGTCCACATAGTAATCAGGCAGCTCTTTTACCAGCCGGGCCGGAAAGGCCATGGACGACATGGCGTAGCCCGAAGGCTTGTCGATGATTTCCTCCGGCGGCAGGATGCGGCTCTCCCTGTACGGCCTCATCTGCCCCTCTGTCAGCGCCTTTCCCACCAAATCTATCCTGGCGCTGTGGATACACAGAGTACAGTCAGGATGGGACTCCATATAATCCACCTGCTTCTGCAGTTTGTCCGGGGACAGGAAATAGTCGTCCCCATCGCACATAAAAATATACTTTCCCCTGGCCCTGGGAAAATTAAAGGCCCCGCTGATATTGTCGATACCCTGTGAATACTGGTTTTCAGTCTGAATCAGCGGCTTTACCTGGTCCGGATACCTGGCCGCGTATTCCCGGATGATATCGCTGGTTCCATCCGTAGACGCATCGTCATGGACCAGTATCTCAAATGCAAAATCCGTCTTCTGCATCAGAAAGCTGTCCAGGGCCGTCCTGATATAATTCCCATGATTGAATGTGACACAGTTGATGCTGGCCATTATGTTTGTATTTCCGGTTTCCATCCCGTCTCCCATGTCCTGTACCGCCTTCCTATGGTTCCACCCTGGTAATATATTCCTCGTATTTCCTGGCAATATACATGCCCTTGACACACTCAGCCAGTTCTATTTCCTGTCCCTCAAAGCAGCGCAGATGGTTTGTCACACAATCATATCCCGCCAGACAGGAAAACTCCACACCGCCGGAAAACCTGGGGTTGCACTCCAGCATGTGGCAGACGCCGTCCTGGTCCTCTATAAATTCCATGTTCACGCATCCCCTGACTCCCAGTAATCCTGCAATGGCCCGGCACTGTTCTTCCAGCTGCGGGTTTCTGAATACCAGGACAGAGGTTCCCGCGCCGTTGGGGGTCCGAAGAAGCTCCCTGCGGCAGACGGCCGCGCACGCCTCCTGCTCCGGACTGCGCACCACATCCACCGTTACCACCGTTCCCTTTATCATGGGCTGGACGATGTAGCCAGAGGGGTCTGTTTCCTGCAGGAACCCTTCCATCTCGCGGCGGGAACCCACAAACTTAAGTCCCTGGCTGCTTCTCCCGTTATAGGGCTTGCACACGGCCGGATACCGGATTTCGTCCAGGCAGGCATCCTCCAGGCGCCTGGTAGGTATGGCAATCCCCTCCATATGCGCCTCCAGGTATTGGTACAGTTCCATCTTGTCGCGGCACAGGCCGATGCATGCCCTGTCCGACATGCATAAGATAACATCCATCTCACCGAATTCCGCACGGTGGAGGTTGAACACATCAATCTCCGCATCTGTCAGGGGAATGACGGCCTCTGCCCCTTCCTTCCGGCATATGGTCATCATCGCTTCCATAAACCGCTCTGTATCCGTTGCATAGGGAACCTGATAAAACACATCCACATTCCCGGCATCTGCAATCCATTCCCTGGGATATACATCGCAGCCTATGACCCGGATTCCATTTTCCCTGCATTTCCTGATGACGATATCAGCCGAAAAAGACCCTATAGCTGTCACAACCACTGTCCTCATTTTGCATTCCTCCTGATTGCTCTTTTTAATCCCTTTTCTTAATCCCTCTTTTTGATTGCTTTCCTCTCAACCGCTGCCATACCGGCCTCTCTCTTCCCGCTTACTTCCTTCCGGGCAGCCTGTCCCTTGCCAGACCCCTGATATAACGGAACACCTCCAGTCCCAGGACCCAGGACACCAGCGTGTACACCGCCGCCCCAAAGAAAATCTGCATTCCCAGTCCCAGCCATCCCGCGGGAACATGCCTTCCCGCCGCCATAACCGCTGCGGCCATAAGGATTGAAACAGCCACCGAGGGAATGATATCCCTCCACTGTTCCAAAATGCTGTAGTTAAGCAGCCGCTTATTGGGCCAAGCATTGATAAAGGTGCACAGGAAATCCGCCGCAGCCTTAAGAGCTACCAGCACCAGGGGATTATAGCGTATGCCCACCACCAGCACTGCCAGTCCCACCATCTTTTTCAAAATCTCCAGTTTAAGGAATATGTCACTGCGGCCCATGGCGTTCAGCGCCTGGAGATTGGCAATGTGTATGGGCCAGAAGGAATAGGCTATGCACATGATTTGCAGGAACGGAACACAGGGCAGCCACTTTTCTCCCAGCAGCAGCAGAACCATGGGGCGGGCCACCGCTATGAGTCCGGCCATCATGGGCAGCACCAGATAGGAGCTGACCGTGATGGCCCTGCGCAGCATGGACTTTACCCGCTCCGGCTCGTCCTGGCTGGCTGACAGTACTGGCAGCATCACGGACTGGATGGCGGCTCCCAGGTTGCTGACAATCAGCTTGGGGAACTGTTCTCCCCTGTTATAATTGCCCAGCATTGACTCGTTATAAATCCTGCCAATCACAAGCCCGTATATATTGTTGTACACCGTGTCCAGCAGGGAGGCGCACAGCAGTTTCCATCCAAAGGCGAACATGGTTTTAATCCGCAGAAAGCTGAACATAAGGCGGGGCTTCCAGCTGATGCTCATAAATAAAATCAGCATGTAAAAAAAATAATACCCAATCTGCTGCCATACCAGAGCCCATACCCCCAGGCCCCTGAAGGCCATGAATATGCTGATGGCCCCGGAAATCATGGATGCCGCAAAGGAAGAAATGAACAGTCCCTTGAATTCCATGTTTCTGGACACATAGGCATTCTGTATGGAGATTACCCCTCCCGGAAACAGGACCACGGCCAGTACCCGCACCAGGGCCGTCATCTCCTGGTTGTGATAAAAGTAAGCAATGCCTGGCGCTGCCAGAAACAGCACCAGGTAAATGACAGCGGATACAGCCATGTTAAAGAAGAATACCGAAGAAAAATCCGTGTCATCCACCTTCCGCTTCTGAATCAGCGCAGTGCTGAAGCCATTCTGCACCAGCACATTGGCAATGGTGACAAATATGAGTATCACGCCTACCACACCGTACTCTTCCGGCGAGAGCAGGCGCGCCAGTATGATGGAAACCAGAAACTGGACGCCCTGGGCGCCTCCGTTTTCCATCAACTTCCAGAACAGGCCGTTTAGGACCTTTGTCGTTGTCTGTTTTTCACTCAATCCCTGTTTTCCTTCCTTTCTTTCCGGAACCGCATAACAGCCTGATTCCCCAAACGTCTCCTGAACAGGCTCTGGGTCAGTCCCCGATAAACAGCATCTGCCCCAGTGTCCGCAAAAAGGTGTTCTTAGTAAAGCCGTACTTCATGATAAGCCCCATCTTCCCCGGGCGGCTGCACCGGGGCAGCCTTATGAAAGCCTCCAGCGTTTCCCGCTGCTCCCGGCTTAAACGGCTGCCGAACATACGGTAAAAACAGTCCGCCTGTCCGAACATTTTCCTGTAATTCTCCCTGGCGCTGCTTCCGTCCTTTACACGGTCCCTGACAGAATCCAGGCTGTCCCCCTTCTCGGCTCCCAGGGCATTGCCGCCATGCTGCCTGTAATAGTACAGGGGACAGTCCACCCACCCTATCTGTCCGAAACAGGAGGCAATCAGGGCCAGCCAGGCATCGTGCATCAGACATACCCCGGGAAGCTCTCCCAGGAAGGGCAGCATTCCCCGGCTGAACATTACGGCGCCGCCGGTCACATTGTTCTGTACCAGAAGCTGGGGCAGGCGGGTGCGCTCCGGGGAGATTTTCTGATACCGGAAAAAACTGTCTGCCAGAGGCCGCAAATTCTCATCCGTCACAGTCAGGTCTGAATGCACCAGATAGGGCAGACCTCCCCTGCCCGCTGCCCTTTCCATGTCCTGCAGCTTCAGTGACAGCATCCGCGCCTTCTGAGGCATCCAGACATCATCCTGGTCGCTCAGCATAAAATACTCCGCCCCGGCCAGGCGCAGCAGGCGCTCACAGACAGACAGGCTCCCCCCCGGCTCATACTCCGACAGCAGGCCTTCACACACGCACAGCCCTCTCTCATCCGCTGCAGCGTCCCATGCCATTGTCCTGCAATCCGCCATCAGCTTAAGGATTTTCAGGAAATGGGCGGCCGCGCCCCCGGAAGGCTCCTTCCGGAAAAGCACCAGAACCCTGTCCCGGCGGCTCTCCTCGTATTCTCTCAGCAATTCCCTGGTGCCGTCCGTGGAACCGTCATCCGATACCAGAATATGGATATCCCCGGCATCCTGTGCCAGAATAGAATCCAGCTGCTGTTTTATATATCTGCTTCCATTATAGGCAGCCACCAGAACTGTAATCATTTCGTACGTCTCTTCCTTCCATTCATCCATGGCAGCCGTGTCTCAATCAGCCATACCACCCCCGGCTCCACTGCCAGCACCAAGGCAAAAAGCAGGATATCCCACGGTGCGGCGCTTAGCACCCCCGGATAGGCCATCCTGCCGGCTGCCACCCTGAAACATGCAATGACAGGAACCAAATGGGTACACATGACAGTGAGGGAATGGGTCCCGTAATATGTAAAGAAGGGCACAAGGACCCTGCTGAAAATCCGCAGTTCCTTCCAGCGCCCATTTAAGCCCGATACCCTTTCCCCAAACATCAGTATGGTGACGGAGGAAAACCAGGCGGTCAGAATCCAGGACACCGGGTTCTTCATGGTCAGAAAATTAAAATCACACCCCGGAATCAGGACCGTGAGGGCAATACCAAAACACATAAGCAGGAATGCCGCCGCCAGGCCGGACAGGCCCTTTAAGGACCTGCATGCCCTCTGCCACGCATCGCAGGCAAATACGCCTCCCAGAGCAAGCAGGAAGCCCACCAGTCCCTTGATATACACCATGATGGGCAGATGAACGACACGCCACAGGGTGGTATCCTGCCTGGAGCTGTTGATACAGAGAATGAGGAACACGCTGGCTGCTCCCGCCGCACATGCCGCAATCCCCATGTTCCTGCGGCTGCCGTATATCATGTTTAACAGCAGCTCTGCTATGAAAATGCTGGGCAGAAACCAAAGTGTCTCCAGCCCCACCAAGGTGCCGGTATAATAGATGTCGGACATGAGTACCAGGAAGGTATACTGCTGGGGCCACACCAGGAATATCCGCGAGAGAATAAACAGCACACTGTAGCACACGTACGGAATTCCCAGGGATATAAGCCTTCTGCCTGCCATCTCCCGTGTGGATATGCCTGTCCTGTCCTTTCCGTAACGGAGCCCGTAGCGCCATCCTGTATAGACATAAAAAATAGCCAGCATGAAGAAACCATACCAGTCAGAGAGTATGCCAAGGCTGGTCTCAGCCAGACAATGGCTGGCCACCACCCCCAGCATTCCCATGCCCTTTGCCACGTCCAGATAGACCTGGCGGTCCTGTGTCTTAGTCATCTGCCGTATATCCTTCCTGTCCTTTATCCTGTCCTATCCAAATATTTCCTCTGCCCTGTTCATGGCGGACTCAATTACCTTGTCCATGTCGTAGTACTTATATTCTCCCAGACGGCCGCCAAACAATACATGGGACTCTGCCCTGGCCAGTTCCCCATACTTCTGGTACAGCTCCTGGTTCCTCTGGTCATTCACCGGATAATAGGGCTCCATGCCCTCCTGCCAGCTCACCGGATACTCCCTGGTAATTACTGTCCTGGGCTGTGTGCCGAACTCAAAATGCTTGTGCTCAATTACCCTGGTATACGGCGTTTCCCGGTCCGTGTAATTGACCACCGCCACTCCCTGGTGGTTTTCCTGGTCCAGCACCTGTGACTCAAAACGCAGGCTGCGGTATTCCAGCTTGCCGAACCTGTAGCCGTAGAACGCATCAATGGTGCCCGTGTATACCACAGTCTCTCCCAGGCTGTCATAATGTTCCCTGTGTTCCAGGTAATCCACTCCTGTCTCAATGTCGCAGCCCTCAAACAGCTTCTCCACTATGACGTTATAACCTCCTATGGGAATTCCCTGATAGGGGTCATTGAAATAATTGTTGTCATAAATATACCGCACAGGAATGCGTTTGATGATAAAGGCCGGAAGCTCCCTGCAGTCCCTGCCCCACTGTTTTTCCGTATATCCCTTGATTAATTTCTCGTACAGCTCCCTGCCCACCAGACGGATGGCCTGTTCCTCCAGGTTCCTTGGCTCCCCTGTGATTTCAGCCCTCTGTTTCTCAATGATGGCCTTTGCCTCGTCCGGCGTGGATATGCCCCACATACGGCTGAAGGTATTCATATTAAAGGGCATGTTGTACATCTGGCCCTTGTAATTAGCCACCGGGCTGTTGGTATAGCGGTTGAACTCCGCCAGGGAATTCACAAACTCCCACACCTTCCGGCTGCCGGTATGGAAGATATGTGCCCCGTATTTGTGGACATGGATGCCCTCCACGTCCTCACAGTACACGTTGCCGCCTATGTGGTTCCGCTTCTCCACCACCAGACAGCTCTTTCCGTTCTTCCTGGCATACCAGGCAAACACACCTGCATACAGACCGCTTCCCACCAATATATAATCATATTTTTTCATATCCGGATATACTCCTTTGCTCACTGCGCTCTCAGTTTTTTGTTCCCTCTGCTTCCCGTTCTCTTTGCTTTCACAATTGTACTATGTTTTACCGGAATTGTAAATGGATTATGTCCCCTGCCATCCCCTCTAAGCCGTGGAAACATAAGGAAACAGGACGGCATATGAAAATACGGAATAAGGACAGGTCCATCCTTCCCCCTGCGGAGGTTGGATACCCCTGTCCCTGCTTCCTGTTCTTGTTTCCTGTCCCGGCTAACCGGAGACAATAAATTGTTTCAGCGCATGCAAAAGCTGATGGAAATCAATGGGCTTTGCAATATGGTAATTCATGCCGCTGGTCAGCGCCCTGGCCACATCCTCTGCAAAGGCATTGGCAGTCAGGGCAATGATGGGAATGGTGCGCGCCTGGGGATGACTGCTGGCCCGAATCATGCGGGCAGCCGTGCAGCCGTCCATCACCGGCATCTGCAGGTCCATGAGCACTGCCTCATATGTACCTGGTTCCGAAGACGCAAAGCAGTCATATGCTGACTGTCCGTTTTCCGCCTCATCCACATTCAGGCCATGTTCACAGAGTATGGCCCTGGCGATTTCCATGTTAAGGGCATTGTCCTCCACCAGAAGAATCCGCTTTCCCGCCAGGACACTGTAATCCGCTGCCTCTTCCCGGATGCAGGCGTCTGTACCCTGCACCGCCTCCTGTTCCTCACCCTGGATTCTGAAATTCAGAGTGACCGTGAAACAGCTTCCCCTTCCCTCCTGGCTCTCAACCTGTATGTCCCCCTGCATGGTGGACACAATGCCCTGGGCAATGGACATGCCCAGGCCGGTACCCTGCTGCTCCAGGACCATGGGCACTCCTGCCCGGAAAAAGGGTTCAAAGACCTGTTCCATATATTCCTTTGACATTCCGATGCCGTTGTCTTCCACCATAAACCGGTAGCAGGCCCAGCCAGCCTTACCCATAGATACTTCCTGGGTTGTCACAAGAATGGTTCCGTTGTCCGGCGTATATTTCACTGCATTGGAAATCAGGTTTAAAAGCACCTGCTTTACCCGATTGGCGTCCCCAATCAGCGCTTCATGCTGCACATCCTTCTGTCTGAAGGTTATCTCATGGTTTTTCTCCATGACAGAGGGCTTGATTATGGAATATATGTTATCCAGCATGGTTCCCAGATAAAAGGGCTCCTCCAGCAGCTCCAGCTTTCCCTTCTCAATTCTGGACATATCCAGTATCTCGTTAATCAGGGACAGCAAATGGCTGCTGGATACGCTGATTTTCTCAAGACAGTCCTTCACACGCTCCGGCTGGTCTGCATGGGATGCCGCCAGGGCAGTCATCCCTATGATTGCGTTCATGGGCGTGCGGATGTCATGGGACATTTGGGCCAGGAAATTGCTCTTGGCCTCATTGGCCATGGTTGCGGATTCATAGGCCGCAAACAGGCTTTTCTTGTTCTCAGTCTCCTCCTCCAGTTCCTTGCGCTTCTGCTCGTCAATGCCCATGTTGGCAAAAACCACCTTGGTGACAATGCCGTCCGTCATTTCGGCAATACTGAACCTGGACCTGACCCACTTTAGGCCCTCCGGATAGACCCGGCGGAAATCCACGTCGTACACCGGATGTTCCGGTGTAAGGTTTGTCCTTAGAAACTCCGGACTTCCCGCACGGCGCATCTTTTCCTGGTCCTCCTCATAGACATGGTTACGGACAAATTTCTCATAATACACAGCCATGGAACCCTTAGGGAATTCCTGCCGCCTGCGTATGAATTCCTCCTGCCAGATTGCCTCCTCCACATCGTTTTCCAAATCGAACAGATAGATGGAGTAATAACACTGGCACAGGTTGGTCAGAACGCTTTCCCGTATCTCTACCTCCTGTCTGGCATCAATATTACGCCCGGTTATCAGTATCCGGTCCCCCAGTTCCATATGGATGGGAACCGCATAGTAACGGTAGTAGTGGAGCTGCTGTTCCCCGCCCCGAAGCCTCAGGATACCCTCCAGGGATTCCTCATCCCGGTAGCTGTCCAGGGAACAAACCTGTTCGAGCCTTGCCCTGTCCTCCCGGGGCAGCAAAGGCATGACCTGACGGCGGAATTCGCTCATCTTTCCCTTGGGCGCCAGCTTCAGCTGGTCCCCCATGTAGTGGAGGCAGCTGTACTCCTGGCTCACCGGGTCCAGGCTCAGGACCAGGGTGTATATGGTGGAGACAGCCACCCTGGCTGTCACCTCATCCATACGTTTTTCCACCTCTCCGTCCTGTACGTCAAATGCCAGGATGGCCCTGGCCTTTAAATCAGATTCAGGCGCAAAGGGGATGGCCATGACCCGCTGCCAGCTTCCGCTGCAGATACGGTATAAGGCCTCCATCCGCTTTTCCCCTGACCGGAACCGCTCCCGTATATATCCTTTGTCTGCAAACCGCTCTATCCGGTTCCTGAATTCCGGCATCACGCAGGCCTGTGCATACCCGCGGAGAAATTCCCTAAAATCCGTATATCCCGCCAGGTTTTCACTGAAATCCTCTTCCGCCTTGATTATCTTATAGGTACCGTCCCTCAAATCACACAGCAGGATTCCCCGATACCGTCCGCTTAAGGTCCGGATGACCGCGTCATATTCCTGCTGGAACATGACGGTATCCGTGATGTTCTGGTGGTATCCCCGCAGGCGGATTCCATCCTCCCATTCCCGGTCCTTCATGCCGCCGCACCGCACGGAAATAGGCCCCCACAGGGGATGCATCCATTTATACTGGACTTCCTGGACCTCTGCCCGGGTACTGGCAATGGACTTGTCCACGGTCTCCTGCACAGCTCCCCTGTATTCTTCCTGGATACTGTCATGCCATGTCCGGTAGCAATCCTCAGGTGAGGGCGCTGTCTCCAGCCCCAGAAGCTCCAGCATGACACTGTCCGCGTACATGGCCGGTTCCCTGCCCTGGCGGAGCACGATTTCCCACAGCCCCGTACGGGTGCTGCGCAGAATGTCTGTCTTCCCTTTATCCGTAAAGTAATCCTGCATAGAGGCTATTCCTTTCCCGGGCGGACTTTTCCGCCCTCTGTGCGCTGCATTGCGCTGGTATGCCTCTATTATACACAAAACCTCCCTTCCATGACAAGTAAATAACAAAACCCTAACAATGAATTTATATCACATTGTCCCCATATATACCCTGCATTCATAGGGTCTCAGCTGTTTTAGCGGCTGCCGGCACGCTTCCTCTTTGTAGCTGCCAATCAGCTGCCTGAGCCCTCCCAGCTCCGGACTGTCTCCTAAAACCGCCTCCCTACCCGTCATATTGGCCAGCACCACAAGCTCCTGGCCCTGGTATGTTCGCCTGTACGCCAGCACCTGAGGATGTTCCCTATATATAAATTCAATCTCCCCTTCTGATATGACTTTGTGTTCCTTCCTCAGGGCAATCAGCCTCTTATAATAGTTTAAAATAGAATCAGAATCCGCAGCCTCCGTTTCCGCATTGATATAGGAATGGTTCTGCGGAATGCCAATCCACGGCTCCCCCTGTGAAAATCCGGCATACCGGCTGCCATCCCACTGCATGGGCGTCCGGCCGTTGTCCCTGGAACGGGCAGCCAGCACCTTCAGGGCTTCCTCCCCGGTGCTCCCCTGCTCTGTCAGGATACGGTAATAATTAATGCTTTCAACATCCCGGTACTGGGAAATATCCTCATAATGGGGGTTGGTCATGCCCAGCTCCTCTCCCTGGTACACATAGGGCGTGCCGCGGAACATATGAATTACGGTTGCCAGCATCTTGGCGGATTCTTTCCAGTATTTTCCATCATCCCCAAACCGTGATATGGCTCTGGGCTGGTCATGGTTGCACCAGAACAGGGCGTTCCATCCGTGTTCCTGGGCCATGCCTTCCTGCCATTCCATAAACAGCTGCTTAAGCCGGACCAGGTCAGGCTCCATCAGCTTCCATTTATCCCCGTCCCTGTAGTCCACCTTCAGGTGGTGGAAGTTAAAGCACATGGACAGTTCCCGGTCCTCCGGCCTGCTGTAGCGGATACAGTTATCCAGGGAGGTGGAGGACATTTCGCCCACAGTCACCATGTCCTCTATGCCTGTATCCCGCACCAGTTCCTGGAGATACCGGTGGACCCTGGGCCCATCGGTATAGAAGCGGCGTCCGTCCCCTTTGTCGTCATCTGCAAATACATCGGGCTTGGATATCAGGTTCACCACATCGAACCGGAACCCCTTCACCCCCTTTGCCTTCCAGAAACGGATTACCTCCTTAAGCTCCTCCCGCACCCTGGGATTATCCCAGTTTAAATCGGCCTGGCTTACATCGAACAGGTGGAGATACCACTTTTTTAAATGGGGGACATACTCCCAGGCATTCCCCCCGAATTTGGACTGCCAGTTGGTGGGCGGCGCATCCGGGCTCCCTTCCCTGAAAATATAGTAATCCATATACTCCGGACTGCCCTCAAGGGCCTTCTTAAACCAGCGGTGTTCCGTGGATGTATGGTTGAATACCATGTCAAACATGCAGCCCATACCCCTTATGTCCGCTTCCCGAATCAATTCCTGCACATCCTCCATGGTGCCGAATACCGGGTCAACGGCCCTGTAGTCAGCCACATCGTACCCGTTATCATTGAGAGGGGAGCAGAAAAACGGCGTCAGCCAGATATAATCAATTCCCAGCTCCTTCAGATAGTCCAGCCTGCTTATGACCCCGCGGATATCTCCCAATCCGTTTCCTGTTGTATCCTGAAAGGACTTGGTGTAAATCTGGTAAACCGTGCTGTCCTTAAAATGTCCCATGCGTGATTCCTCCTTCATCTCTGCACCGTTATACGGCTCCATTTATCACGGCCACCGCGTCTGCGAAAGCCCTGACCCTGCGGCCGGTCTGCCAGTTTATATCCCCTGCCCTTCCGGGGTTTGTAAGGACCATAATAACCATGTCGCTGTGGCCTGCCCGGCCAATCTTATCCCTGTCAAATGCGATTAGTTCATCTCCGGCCTTTACCCTGTCTCCCGGTTTCACAAATGCCCTGAAGCCATCTCCCTTCATCTCCACGGTATCCAGCCCTATGTGCAGCAGCAGTTCCATGCCGTTGTCCAGGACCAGACCGCAGGCATGAAGGCTTTCCTCCATGACAACAGCCACCAGCCCATCGGCCGGCGCCCTTAAAATGCCGTCCTCCGGTTTAATGGCCACTCCGCCTCCCAGTGCTCCGGAGGCAAATACCTGGTCCGGGACCCGCTCCATGGGGATGACTTCCCCGGATACATAAGCCTTTAATTCCCTGACCGGCTGGTTCCGGGCGTCTTCACGCTTCTCAGCCCTGTCCTCCGGTACGTTCTCAGCCCTGTCCTCTGTCCTTTCCTCCCGGCTGCTGCCGACTCCTTTCTTCCTTCCGATTGCATAAGTCAGGCAGAAGGGAATCAGGATTACCAGTCCCATAGCAACTGCGAATATTCCCATGTACCGGGGCTGGATGGACAGGATACCCGGAATACCGCCCACGCCAATGGCATTGGCCTTGATTCCGCTGACAACAGACAGCACTGCTCCCACCGCGGAGCCGGCCATACCGCAGATAAATGGAAATCCGTATTTCAGGTTCACGCCGAACATGGCGGGCTCTGTCACGCCCAGGTAGCAGGAGATGCAGGCAGGCACGGATACCTCCTTTGCCTTGGCATCATTTTTCTGGAGAAGAATCATGGCCAGTACAGCAGAGCCCTGGGCAATGTTGGACAGGGCAATCATGGGCCACAGGGTGGTGCCTCCAAAGTCAGCTATTAACTGTAAGTCAATGGCATTGCTCATATGATGAAGTCCTGTTATTACAAGGGGCGCATAGAAAAATCCAAACACACCTGCAAACACGCCCTTAAAGGGGGAGGTCAGACCTGCGTTCACACAGTCTGAAATCACAGCGCCAATCTTCCATCCAATGGGTCCCAGAATACCATGGGCCACTGCCACTGATATCAGCAGGGAGAAGAAGGGAACCACAATCATGGAAATCACGGCCGGACATATCTTTCGGAAAAACCGTTCCAGATACACCAGGGTAAAGCCGGCCAGCACAGCCGGAAGCACCTGGGCCTGATATCCAATCATATCCACCTGGAAGAGTCCGAAATTCCACTTTGGAATCTCTGCCGCCGCCGTGGTGGCAACACTGTATGCATTCAGCAGCTGGGGCGATACCAGGGTGATTCCCAGAACGATTCCCAATGCCTGGGTGGTTCCCATCTTCTTGGTAATGGACCATACAATGCACACAGGCAGGAAATGGAACACAGCCTCGCCAATGAGCCACAGGAAGCTGTTAATCCCTGCCCAGAATACGGATATCTGGGTCAGTGTCTTCGTCCCGCCGTCAAACAGGGCGATTTCCCCGATGATGTTGCGGAATCCCAGAATCAGACCGCCTACAATAATGGCAGGAATCAATGGGGCAAATATCTCTGCCAGGCTGCTCATGA
Organism: Clostridium sp. 1001271st1 H5; assembly: GCF_005845215.1. GTDB lineage: Bacteria > Bacillota > Clostridia > Lachnospirales > Lachnospiraceae > Enterocloster. Next base: position 109,954 of record NZ_SPHO01000003.1, on the reverse strand, counting down.
TTCTCTGAAGCAGGGTCTGGTTCTGCATGGCGGCCTTCTTTACCGCATCCTTGGAAACGCCCTCTATGCCGGCCACTTCCGCAAAATCATTGTAAAAGGTGCTGACCTCATTGCCTATAATGACCTGGAACTGTCCGGCCTGGGTGAATGTGCCCTTGGCCGAAGGAAGGCTTTCAATTGCCTTTGTATCTGCCTTGGACGGGTTATTTAACACAAAACGCATCCTGGTTACACAGTGGGATACGGCTGCAATGTTCTCCCTGCCGCCCACATACTCCAACAGTTTCTTTGAATCCCCGGTAAACTTTCCCACCTTCAATACCTCCTATGAATCTGACTGCAATACCCTTCCATGTTTCCATTTTACCCGAATCTTGTTTAAACAAGTATCTTATAATAGGATTATATCTTGTTTAAACAAGTTTGTCAATATGGATTTGTATTTTTTACAGCATTTAAAAAGCACCGGACAAACATCTGGCTGCAGTCTCCTGTTCCGCCTGCAGTTCCCTGTTCTCCGGTGCCCTGATTATCTTATTTTGCCCGATGGGCCAGGTCGTAAAATACGAACCGGTCCGGTCTGTGCCTGGACTGGGTGAATTCAAACATAACGCCATCCTTGTTATAGGTCATACTGCTCACCACCGCCATGCAGTTATAATCCTTTAAATCCAGATACGTCTCATCAATCTGGTTAACCCGCTCCACGGTCATCTTCCTCTTGGTGGTGACAATGCTTTCCCCCAGGTTCTTTTCCATGTATTCATAGATGGAGTGTTCTGCAATCTCCGGTGTCAAATCCCGCACAATATCCCTGAGAAAATAGTTGTGGTCAATGATTAATGCCTCCCCCTCAATGTATCGCACACGCTGTATATAATAAATCTGGGCGCCCACAGGAAAAGTGGTCCGCCTGCGTATGGTCTCGTCCACGGTCAGTTCCGCAAAACAGACCACCCTGGTGGTATAGTTCTTCCTGTTCCTGGCCACTGCCTCCTTTAAGCTCTCTATGCCTCCCAGTATGAACTCGGACTGCTGCTGTCCCGGCTGGTAGATGATTCTCACGCCCTTGCCGTGGATGCTCTGCACATATCCCTCCGATGCCAGCTGTCCAATCGCCCTGCGGATGGTATTGCGGGAACAGTCAAACTCCTTTACCAGCGTGTTTTCTGAGGGCAGCAGTTCCTGAAACCCGTAGGTTCCATCCTCCATCTTTTCCCTGAGCGCCATATAAATCTGATTATATTTTGTCTTAGCCATATAAACCTCGTATATCTCTTTTTCTAATATTCCTGCAGTGCAGCCCCGCTTAAACCCGTATCATCCAAGGGGAATCCCCATAACATAAAGCCGGATAAAGAACAGCACAATTAAATGCAGCGGATAAAACCAATAAAACCCATATTTCCACCGGGCCTGTCCTTTTCTGCCGTTATAAAAAAGGAGGGGCACCGCGGACAGAATCCCGGCCCCGTAACACATGTACAGGGACTCAAGAAAGGTCAGGAAGGCGCCGGACAGCACCTGTACGGCACGCTTTTGCCGCAGGAAATAAAACAGTGAAATGATGAGAATTCCGTCTATGTCATAATCTGCCCTTAATAACACGGCCGCCAGACAGCCGCTTCCGATAACAGCCGTTATCCCGGCAGCACGGCGCAGCCCCCCATAGCCCTCGCTCTGTTTCAGTCCCCGGAGCACCATGAGACCGATTGCCAGCTCAACGTACACGCTGCTGCTCCTCCCTGACCATGTATTCCACACAGCCAGACGGAAGGGGATTTCTGAAACAAGTGCAAACACAGCCATCCTCAGCCAGTATTTGCGCCAGTTCCTGGTATGGAGAAAACCCTCCACCAGCAGGAAACAGTATATGGGAAATGCAATCCGCCCCACGCACCGGAGCACCCGGTACAACAGGAATACAGCGTCCCCCCATTGCGAGGTCATGACCATGGGAATCCATTCCAGGCTGCCCCGGTAATATATAATCTGCTCCAGCAGCACGGCCCCTATATGGTCTGCAAGCATGGAAGCCATGGCAATATACTTCAGGGCACTACCGCTTAATCCTCCCCCTGTTTCCGGTCTTTTCCTGCTGGACGGCATACTTCATTCCTTTCATACATGGATTCTTTCTCTTTATCTTATCACCAGGCCATTGGTTTGCAAAGTATTTTCTTAATACATTCTTTATGGATTCCCCAGCTTTTTCCCCTTGTATTTATTTCCACATGATATATAATGCTCTATAAAGCTTCTGTTAAAAAAGCGTTAAGGACTGGAGGAACTATGAAAAAAAAGACACAATTTTTACTGAACCTGGCACTTACTGCCATCTTTCTCATATTGATTTTATTCCAGGGGCCCAATTTGAATCCCCTGTATCCGGACGGAGCATTTTCCTGGTGCTTCATCATCAGCTGCTACCTGGTGCTGAACTTTTTCGTGGCCCTGGGCAGTGTACGGGTGGGAGCCAATGAATACGGCCGGCCCCAAATCAGCATTGACAAAAGTGTCAAAGGCTATAAAAGAGGATTTATCCTTCTGGCCATCCTTTGGGCCCTGTATTTCGGAGTATCCATCCTGTCCATGCCTCTTTTCAATTACAAGGCCTACAGGGACCAGTTAGGCGTCCCGGCCGTATCGGAATTCACGGATACCGTACAGCCCCTGGCCCTGGACCAGCTCCCCATCGTGGACAAAAGTCTGGCAAGAGAGCTGGCAGATAAAAAGGTGGGAGAAAATCCCGGCCTGGGAAGCCAGGTCATCCTGGGTACCCCTGTCATACAGAAGGTAAACGGCAAGCTGGTATGGGTGGTCCCCCTGGAGCATTCCGGCTTCTTCAAATGGCTGAAAAACATGGACGGCTCTGCAGGTTATATAGTGGTGTCTGCCAGCGATGTCAGCGATGTAACCCTGGTAACGGACCATAAAATTAAATACCAGGCCAATGCCTACCTGTTGGACGACCTAAACCGCCATGTGCGTTTCTTTGGGGGCGGCCTCTTCAAAGGTCTTACGGATTACTCCTTTGAGCTGGACGATGACGGCGTACCCTACTGGGTCATTACCTCCTACCAGAACCGCTGGCTCTTTAACCTGCCGGAGGCCGACGGGGTGCTGACCGTCAATGCCACCACAGGCGAAACCACCCATTATACCATAGCTACCCTGCCGGAGTGGGTGGACCGTGTACAGCCCGAGAATTTTGTTATGCAGCAGATACAGAACCAGGGTGTCTATGTGCACGGCATATTCAACTTCTCCAACCAGGACAAGTTCCGCCCCAGCCAGGGTGATATCATCATCTATAACGGCTCCCGCTGTTACCTGTTCACAGGTCTTACCAGCGTCGGCTCCGATGAATCCGCCATTGGTTTCATATTGGTGGACATGGTAACCAAGGAATCCAATATCTACCAGATGAGCGGCGCAACCGAGATGGCGGCCCAAAGCTCCGCAGAAGGAAAGGTCCAGCAGTTTGGCTACAGGGCGTCCTTCCCAATGATTATCAATATGGACGGACAGCCCACCTACTTTATGACCTTAAAGGATAATGCGGGCCTGATTAAGCAGTATGCCTTTGTATCTGTCTCCAATTATACCAATGTGGGAACAGGCGAGACCATTGACAGCGCCCTGCGCAACTTCCGCCAGGTGCGGGGAACCGCGGGAGTGAACATTACCACAGGCCAGACCATTTCCAGTGAGGAAGGCACTGTCCTGCGTATCGCCAGCGAGACCATTGACAATACCGTAACCTATAAGCTGATATTGGAAGAAAAGCAGGACTATATCTTCACTGTGTCCTACGACCTGAGCAATGAGCTGGCCCTGACACAGCCTGGAGACAAGGTGGCCCTGAAATATATGGATGACCCGTCCGGTATCTGCTCTGTGTCGTCCTTTGACAATCTGGAATTTGACCAATCACGGTCTGAACACATTAAGTAATGCAAAAAGACGGTACTGACCATGAGCGCAATCCAAATGCGCTCCTGTTCAGACCGTCTTTTTGTAACCGGAATTCCCGCCTGTTTTTGCGGCAGGTATTTTATGGATAAATTAAATAAATCCTAACCGCTCAGAGATTTTCCCGGCGCACTCCCGAACCTTCTTCTGCTCCTCTGAGTAGTCCATTCCTACCTCCTTCACGCCAAACACACCAATCACCCCTGACAGCCTTGTCTCGAAATTATAAATCGGGCTGGCAATGTTGTAAAAGGGGCCGGGGCCGTCTAACCCGCAGGAAGCAAGTTTCTCCGTCCTGATACGGTTCTTCTCCTCCTTGGTCAGCTGGCATATTTTCTTCTCATGGTGTGTAAGCACCTCGGCTATTTTGGCAAACGCCGTATTCTTGATTGGTTCCTCGTCTCCGATGGACGGCGTCATGACAACCGGATGCTTTGGTTCGCATTTTGCAATATAGAGAATCTTTTCACCGTCTATTTTCCCTAACAGCACCGACTTTCCGATATCCTCCGCCAAGGCCTTCATACACTGGTGGGAATTGCTCAGCAAATCCGAATTCTTCGAGTAGGAACGCCCGATGGCATATGCACGGAACCCGATACCGTAACAGACCTTATCTGTGCACCTGTATATCATGGCGCGCTCTTCCAGGGCGTGCAGGATATCATACACGCTGGTCTTAGGATATCCGGTTATCTTCACTAAATCTGCCAGCGATATTTCGCCGTGCTTGGAAATTATCTCCAATATCTCCACCGTTCTTAACACAGTCCTGTTCATGTTTCACCCTTATCCTTTGTATATTGACTTAATTATACAATAAATTAGGCAAAAACAAAACAATCTGTGGAAAAATCACAAGAAGCCCAATTACCGACATAATCATTGCCACAAATATCCATACCTCTTTACCTGCCTTTGAAACCGTGGTTTTGGCGATAGAGGACCCCAGATATAATAAACTGCCCACAGGCGGGGTGATAGAGCCCACTAAAACTGTGAGAACCAGGACAATACCGAAATACAGCGTATCAATCCCATAGGCTTCCATGGCTGGCACCAGAATGGGCGCAAACACAATCAACACAGGGATTCCCTCCACAAAAAGCCCCAGCACGAACAGAAACAGAATCACCATGCACAGGGCCGCTGTCCCGTTAGAGGTAAGGGCCTGCATCACACTCACCACGGTTTCCGGGAAACTCTCCCATGCCAGGAACCAGCTGAATATGGATGCCATAGCGATTATAAACAGGGACACGGCAGTTGTAGCCGCCCCCTTTACCAGTATCCGGGGGATGTCCCTCAGCTTAATGGTTTTATATACAAATATACCGATAATAAACGCATAAACCACCGCTACCACGCCGGCCTCCGTGGCCGTGAAGATTCCTGACAGAATCCCGCCCATAATAATAATAGGCATCAGCATAGGGATAACCGCCTGCTTTGCGGCTTTACCTATATTTCTAAGAGAAAATGTACCTGCTGTACCATATCCGCGTTTGAGGCTGATAAAGTAAACGGCAATACTCATAGCCAATGCCATGAGAATCCCTGGTATGATTCCGGCAATCAATATCTTTGTAATATTCACGCTGGCAATCACCGCATACATCACCAGCATAACACTGGGCGGTATAATGGGTCCAATGGTAGAGGAAGCCACTGTAACCGCCACGCTGAATTCCTTTGAATAGCCGTCCTTTACCATCATGGGAATCTCCAGCGAGCCCAGGGCTGCCGTATCGGCCGTGGCGGAGCCGGACAAACCCGCAAACAAGACGCTGGCCAGGATATTGACAATAGCCAGTCCTCCCCTTAAAAACCCTACCAGCGCACGGGCCAGATTCAATATCCTATCCGTCAAATCCGCCTCATTCATAAGCTCCCCTGCAAGGATAAAAAATGGAACCGCCATCAGCGAAAACGAATCCGTGGCGCTGAACATCCTGGTTATAAGCATATTGAGGGGCATTTGGGCGTATACAACCGTCCCCAGGCAGGCAATGCCCATGGTAAATGCAATAGGCATTCCAAAAACCAGCAGTATGATAAATATAGACGCAAGTATAACGAGCACGTTTACCCTCCTCCTCCCGGAGACAGCCTTACAGCTGTCTCCGAATTCCTAAGTCATCCATCAGATGGTCCAGATAGTATAAAAACAACAGAAAAAATCCCAGCGGTATTGCCGCGTATACCGCTCCCATAGGAACATTAAGTGCGGGTGAAAACTGTCTGAAATTAATCGGTATCACCTGTGCCCCCACAATCACAATTACAGCAGAAAATACCAAAACAAGCAAATCTATAATTACCGACAGCCGCCTCACCGCCGTTTCCGGCAATTTGGAAGTAAAATAGTCAACACCCAGGTGCATTCCCTGTTTCCCGGCCCACGCCGCGCCTATGAATACAATATAGATAAAGGAATAACGGGACAGCTCTTCCGTCCAATACAGAGGCGAATTGAATACAAACCGGAATACCACCTGCAAGAACATGGATATAATCATAGAGGAAGCGGCGATTGTGAGAAGAAATGCAACGACAAAATCCGCTGCCTTTATAAGAATTTTCATTTTCCTCCCCCTCATGTTAATTGAATGATTTTCCCAGCTCCTGTTCCGCCAGCGCTTTTACAGTATCGCTGATTCCTCCCGCATATTCCGTATAGACAGAAGCCGTTGCGTCGATAAAACTCTGCTTATCCACCTCGTTAATCTGAACGCCTTTTTCCTCCAGCTTATCCTTCATCTCCTCCTGAAGCTTCTCGTCCATCTCGCGTTCCATCCTGCCAAAGCGAATAGCTGATTCAGTCAGGTATTCTTTCAAATCGTCAGGAAGGGAATCATATGCCTTCTGGCTGATAGCCACTACTCCTGGAGGCGCGAAATGCTCCGTTAAAGACACATTTTTGCATATCTCATAGTATCCGTCTGAATAAATATTACCCAGGGCATTTTCCGCACCATCCATAACGCCCTGCTGAATAGCTGAATACAGTTCACTGTACGCCATAGGTGTTCCTGAAGCCCCCATTGCGTTAAGGGTTGCAATCATTACGTCGCTCTCCATGACGCGTATCTTCAATCCCTTCATATCTGCCGGAGTGGTCACCGGAGTATTCTTCGTATACACATTTCTAAAGCCGTTAGAAAACCATGTAAGGCCTTTTATTCCGATTCCTTGGAGTTCAGCAAACAGCTCGTCTCCCATTGGCCCGTTAAATACTTTTTCCATCTCCGCATAATCTTTGAAAAAATACGGAAATGACAGCACCGAGAAATCATTGAGGAAACCGTTGACAGCTGCGCTTGAGACCTGAGCCATCTCTATATTGCCAAGCTGCATTCCCTCCACATAGTCCCTCTCGCCTCCCAGCTGGCTGCTTCCCATTACTTTAAGAATCAGCCGACCATTGGTCTTTTCTTTTGCCTCTTGAGCCCACTGATTCAACACAGTATTATGCAGATGGCTGTCGCTGGATACAATGGCAATTCTGATGGTATATGTCTTGCCGTCATTCTCCGCACTCTTAGGCGCAGGCGTCTCTGCCACGGCTTCTTCTTCCGTTTTCTCCTCTCCCTCCACCGTTTCCGCTCCGGCCGCCTGCCCGGATACGGCCGTTGGTGCAGGCGTTTCTTTTGCCCCGCAGCCCGCTGTCCCAAATGCCATAGCAACTGCCAATAATCCCCATAAGAACCTTCTCGTCATATTTCCTTCCTCCCTCGTTATAAATCGTACAGATAACGGTTCAATGAAACACACGCATTTTCCTCAACCAACATAACGGTCTCAATCCTAAGTCCGCCCCACTCCATTCCGTGAAGGTCAAACTTGGTGGCAAGCGTCATACCCGGAACCATGATGAATGAAGCGTTATCGTCCAGGTTGGGCCTTTCCACACAGTCCAGTCCTATGCTGTGCCCCACTGCTCTAAGGCCCTTCGCATATGGTTCGAAATACTCCTCCACATGGTTTTTTCTGGCATAGTGCAGAAACATCTCATAAATCCGGGAAGCCGGTTCCCCTGGCCTTAAACATTCAATCGACCGGATTACTGCATCCCTGGATGCCTTTAAAACAGATTTCTGGCTGTCCGTGGCATTTCCATTGATTACCGTCACCGCTACATCTGTGGCATAGCCCTTGTATGCAGGCGCCACATCAATGATTACCGCCTCCCCGTCCTCTATCCTCTTATGAGTGGGCCTCCATGTAGGCACCTCCGTATTCATGCCTGAGGACAGTACCGTGGCGCAGCTTAAATCGCAGCCATTGGATTTCATCACATATTCAGCCGCAGCGCACAGGTCAATCTCCGTCACCTCTGACTCTCTCATCTTCTCTACGCAGGCTTTCAGAGACATGTCTCCTATGTGCGCCGCGTATCTGGCCAGCTCTATCTCCTCCGGCTCCTTCACTGCCCTCATCTCAGTGAGCTTGTCATCCATGTCAACATAGTCATTTCCTACAAGCCAGCCCTTAAGGCGCTTAAAATACTTTACGGGAAGCAGGTCCTGTCCGCTCAGTCCAATGACCAGGGGACCTCCCTTTTCATCCCTAAGTTCTTTAAAATAATCAGACAATGTCTCAATATTCCGGATATCCTTAATCCAGGACACCCTCCTGGCTGACTGGGAATTGATGGCCCCCAGAAATAATGTCACCTTCCCCTCCGGAGTCACAAATACTCCCTGAGGAGATTCCTCAATCACATTGATTGGTTTATAGTCAGAAAAATAAGTTGTAAATCCCGCCCTGTACTCATCCGAAAAAATAAATGCCCCATCCAGATGATTACTGCAAACATACTGTGCAATTACCTGAATTCGTTTTTCAAAAATAGGCACAGGTATACCTGTATACCCTCCCATACAACACCTCCTATAATATTTGTATTTACGAACGACGTTCTAAATTTTGTACTTATATTATAGCATTGCCATCCGGTGAATTCAATTTATTTGAGGCCTCAAACGTTCGTATATACGTTTTCTTAGGCTTCTCTATTCTATTAACCCCTTATTTTACAAGGAATTCTCCCCCTTCCTCCTAAAATAAAAGCAATTAAAAAGCAGATTCCGAAGAACCTGCATGCTTCCCATCCCTCTGCCGGATTTCATACCTTCCGCCATCATTTTTATGGCCTGCGGCAGATTAACGATTCAAATTACTATCTTCACTGCAATCGGAGCAAAAAAGACCGGCCCCAAAAGGCCGGTCCTGCAATCCTTCAATCGTTTTCATACCATCACATCAACTATAACGCACCCAATCTCAGCTTCCGGTTAATAGAACAGCCTGTTCACCGCGCTGAATATACCGCGGATAGACGCCCTCGTGATATTGGAGCTGATACCCACGCCGTAGGTGGCTTTTCCTGTTACCTGGTCTACCAGATGGATATAGGAAGCAGCCTCTGCGCCGGAACCTGACGCCAGTGCATGTTCGCTGTAGTCCAAAACCTTAATCTGGATACCAAGCGCATCCTCCATACCTCTCTGGACAGCATCAATAGGTCCGTTTCCAACGCCCTCAAATGTCTTCTCAATACCGTGGTCTGAGTAGGTAACCTTAGCCAGGGTTGCAAACTCGCCGTCTCCTGTCTCCGTATCGGTTATGCGGCACTTTCTGAAATGCATGGGCTCCTTGCGCTCCAGGTAATTCTTCTTGAATTCCTCCATAATCTGCTCAGGCGCAACCTCACCCTGCTGCTCGGAAATCTTCTGGATAACATCTGCAAATTCCTTGTGCATCCCCTTCGGCAGCTTGAAGCCATAGAAGGTATCCATGACAAACGCTACGCCGCCCTTGCCGGACTGGCTGTTGATACGCACAATAGGCTCGTACTCCCTGCCGATATCGCTGGGGTCGATAGGAAGGTAAGGCACCTCCCAGTACTGTCCGTTTCTCTCGTGAAGAGCCTGCATACCCTTGTTGATGGCATCCTGATGGGAACCGGAAAATGCGGTAAACACCAGCTTGCCCGCATAGGGATGTCTGGGCGGAATATCCATCTTGGTGCAGCGCTCACAGACATCTGCAATCTCACGGATATTCTCAATATTAAGTTCAGGGTTAATTCCCTGTGAGAACATGTTGTAGGCAACTGTCAGTATATCTACATTACCGGTGCGCTCCCCGTTGCCGAAAAGGGTTCCCTCCACCCTGTCGGCTCCTGCAAGAAGAGCCAGTTCCGTGGATGCCACACCCTCGCCCCTGTCATTGTGGGGGTGGATGCTTAATATGATGCTTTCCCTGTCCTTAAAATGTGTATTCATCCATTCTATCTGGTCCGCATACACATTGGGGGTGGTCATCTCCACCGTGGAAGGAAGATTGATGATAATGGGATTCTCCTTGGTGGCGCCCCATGTCTCCTGCACGGCTGTACAGATATCAAGTGCAAAATCCAGCTCTGTGCCGGTAAAGCTCTCAGGTGAATACTCCAGACGAATCTGGGTGTCGCATTCAGCCATATACCGCTGGACCATCTTGGTTCCTATGACAGCTATATCCTTTATATCTTCCCTGTCCTTATGGAACACCACATCCCTCTGTAAGGTGGATGTGGAATTATAGATATGTACAATGGCCTTCTTAACGCCCTCAAGGGCTTCAAAGGTCCTCTTAATCAGATGCTCGCGGCACTGCACCAGCACCTGGACCTCCACATCATCCGGGATAAGCTTGCGCTCCACCAGGGTGCGTAAGAAATCATACTCAATCTGGGATGCGGCCGGAAATCCAACCTCAATCTCCTTAAAGCCCAGCTTCACAAGAAGGTTGAACATCTCCACCTTCTCCTCCACCACCATGGGCTCCACCAGGGCCTGGTTGCCGTCCCTTAAGTCCACACTGCACCATATAGGGGCCTTCATGATTTCCTTATTCGGCCATGTACGCTCCGGAAAATCCACCACCGGGACCCTTTTATATCTTTGATAGTTTAACATAATTCTTTCCTCCATTCTGTTCATCTGATTTCAGGCGCCTGGAAACGCCTGGTTCCGTCCATATTCCATTCTCACTTCATACGATGTCCTGCTTTTTGATAACTGCGTTCTTCATCTTTGCTTCTGTCTTCAGCCCATTCCGGGCAGTCGCTCAATGACACCGTAATGACGGATGATGAACAGCACGACTCTTACTGGTTCAGCCCCATTTCACATCATTCCTTTACTCTGAAAATCGCTGGCTGTAAGGACAATCCCCTGTCCGGGCCTGCATGATGAATGCACAAATCCCGGAGCACGGCGCTCCGGGATTTATTTTGTCCTCTTCGCAACGTTATCTAATTATAGCACATTTCAAAATAACTGACAATAAGGAGTCGCCGGTTAACTATTCTCAATAGTTATGGCTTTTATTCCTCTGTTTCATAAAATGTGCACCGGAGCCCATACCTCCATTCCCTGAAAAATCTGCCGGAGCCGGTATGGTGCGTTCCTATATACAGTGTCCCTGCTCCTTCATAACCCGGATTACCTGGTCCACATAGGCTTCACAAGTCTCGATATCAGGAGCCTCCACCATGACGCGGACCACTGGCTCTGTTCCTGACTGGCGCAGCAGAATCCTTCCGTCGCTGCCCAGGCTCTCTGTCACCCTGGCAACCTCTGCCTGCACGGCCTGGTCGTCCTGGGCTGCCGTTTTATCCTTAACGCGTACATTCTTAAGTACCTGAGGATAAATCTCCACCTCTGAAGCCAGCTTATCAAGGGGCTGCTTTTTCTCCAGCACCACCTCCATCACCTTTAAGGAGGTAAGGATGCCGTCCCCCGTGGTGGCATGCTTGCTGAATATAATATGGCCGGACTGCTCGCCGCCCAGGCAGTGGCCCGTGGCCGCCATATTCTCGTACACATATTTATCGCCCACAGCCGTCTTCACATAGGCAATGCCCTCCCGGTCAAATGCCTTATATAATCCAAAGTTGGACATAATGGTGGTGACCACCGTATTATTGAACAGGCTGCCCTGCTCCTTCATGTATTTGCCGCAGATGTACATGATGCTGTCCCCGTCCACCACACGGCCGGTCCTATCCACCGCAATGCACCGGTCCGCATCGCCGTCATAGGCAAATCCGATGTCGCATTTCTCATGCACCACAAAATCCTGCAGATGCTCGATGTGGGTGGAGCCGCAGTCCGTATTGATGTTTAATCCGTTGGGTTCGTTGTTCATCACATGGGTTTCTGCGCCCAGGGCGTCAAATACGTTCTTGGCAATGGCGGATGCGCTTCCGTTGGAACAGTCCAGGGCCACCTTCATATTCTTGAAGGAACGGGTGGCAATGGATATGAGGTATCCGATATAGCGGTTCCTGCCTGCTGCAAAGTCCACGGTCCTGCCGATATATTCCCTCTTTGCCAGCGGAATCTCTTGCGTCTCCCCATCCAGGTATGTTTCAATTTCCAGGATAACGGACTCTTCCAGCTTCTCGCCTCTCTCGTTGATGACCTTGATTCCGTTGTCGTAAAATGGGTTGTGGCTGGCAGATATCATGATTCCGCAGTTAAATCCCTCGGTGCGCACCACATAGGACACGCTGGGGGTGGTGGTGACATGGAGCAGATATACATCCGCGCCCGAGGCTGTAAGCCCAGCCACCAGGGAATATTCAAACATGTAGCTGCTGCGCCTGGTATCCTTTCCGATAACCACCCTGCAGCGCTCATCCGGCGTCTTCTGTCCATAGTACCAGCCCAGGAAACGGCCCACCTTATAGGCGTGCTCCACTGTCAGGTCCACGTTGGCCTCGCCGCGGAAGCCGTCTGTTCCAAAATATTTTCCCATTGTCATTAATTCCTCCCTGTCTTGTTATTAAAGCCCCCGTTACATGCATCTGCCGCCCCTGTCTTATGCCATCCCGTTTTCCTTAAGAGCCTTCAGGTAACGCCCCAGGGCATCCTGCCATGAGGGCATACGCTCAAAGCCGTTTTCAGTCAGTTTCTCCTTGCTCATGCGGCTGTTGGAGGGGCGCTTTGCCTTGGCCGGGAAACCGGCCGAATCCACCGGAGTCACCTTAACCTCATCCATGCCGGCCTGGCGGAATATCTCACACGCAAACTCATACCAGCTGCACAGCCCCTCATTGGTGGCATGGTAACGGCCGTACCTGTCTGTCTGAATCATATCCACCAGCAGGCGGGCCAGGTCGTAGGTATATGTGGGGGAACCAATCTGGTCGTTGACCACTGACACGGCCCCCTTTTCCTTCCCCAGGCGGAGCATGGTCTTAATGAAGTTCTTGCCGTTGATGCCGAACACCCAGGCAATGCGCACAATGAAATATTTCTTCACATTCTGCTCTACCGCAATCTCGCCCTCATACTTGGTCAGGCCGTACACATTAAGGGGTTCCCTGTGGTCATCCGGCTCCCATGGGCGCTCGCCGCAGCCATTAAACACATAGTCCGTGCTGATATACATCATCTTGATATCCATGGCCTTGCAGACCCTGGCGATATTGCGTGTCCCCTCAGCATTGATTTTGCGGCACAGTTCCAGGTTATCTTCAGCAGCATCTACTGCAGTATATGCTGCACAGTGAATGACTGCGTCTGGTTTTTCCTGTGAAATCACAGTTTCGCACGCAGCGCGGTCCGTGATATCCATTTCCTCCACATCCACTCCGGTTCCCTCAATCCCGCGAAGGGCCAGTTCATTCATCACATCATGGCCCAGCTGGCCCTTTACACCTGTTACCAGAACTTTCATAATCCATTTACCTCCGTTCTTAATAATGGCTGGCAGAGAACAGGAATCCCCGAAACGGACACGTCTCTCAAACGCGCTCCGGGGCATTCCCTCCTCCGTCAGCCACATGTTTACCTACAGGCGGCTGCCGTACATCTTATCGAAATAATTACTGTACTCGCCGCTGAGAATATTTTTCCACCAGTCCTGGTTGTCCAGGTACCACCGGATGGTCTGCTCAATTCCCGTATCAAAATTATACGTTGGCTTCCATCCCAGCTCTGTCTCTATCTTGGTTGGGTCAATGGCATAGCGCATGTCATGGCCGGGACGGTCTGTCACAAATTTAATCAGGCTTTCAGGCTTATCAAGAGCCTTCAGAATCGTCTTTACCACTTCCAGGTTGGTGCGCTCATTATGTCCGCCGATGTTGTACACCTCTCCCTCGCGACCCTTGTGGATAACCAGGTCAATGGCCTGGCAGTGGTCCGCCACATGAAGCCAGTCACGCACGTTCTCTCCTGTGCCGTATACAGGAAGCTCCTCATCTGCCAGGGCGCGGCTGATAATAAGCGGAATCAGCTTCTCCGGGAAATGATAAGGGCCGTAGTTGTTGGAACATCTGGATACGGTCACGGGCAGGCCGTATGTCCTGTGATACGCCAGCACGAACAAATCAGCGCTGGCCTTGGATGAAGAATAGGGGCTGGATGTATGCAGGGGCGTTTCCTCGGTGAAAAAAAGGTCCGGTCTGTCAAGAGGCAGGTCGCCGTACACCTCATCCGTGGAAACCTGATGGTAGCGCTTGATGCCGTAAGTACGGCAGGCGTCAAGAAGGGTGGTGGTTCCCATGACATTGGTCCTGACAAAGGCTTCCGGGTCTGTAATGGAACGGTCCACATGGCTCTCCGCAGCAAAGTTCACCACCACATCCGGCTTCTCCTTCTCAAACAGTTCAAATATAAACTTCCTGTCGGCGATGTCGCCCTTTACAAATTTGTAATTGGGCTTGTCCTCAACCGGTTTTAAGTTTTCCAGGTTGCCTGCATAGGTCAGCAGGTCCAGGTTGATGATTTCATAATCCGGGTATTTGTTTACCATATGGTGCACAAAGTTGCTTCCAATAAAACCGGCTCCGCCGGTGACGATGATTTTCATATATAGTTTCCTCCGTTAAAAATCCTGTGGATGTATCTTATCCACATATTTACCGTCCAGAACGTCCTTTAAGTACTTGCCGTACTGGTTCTTTTTCAGAATCTCATAAGTCTCCATGACCTGTTCCCTGTTAATCCAGCCCCTGAGATAGGCAATCTCCTCCAGGCAGGCAATCTTGCGGTGCTGGTGCGTCTCCACGGTCTTCACAAAGTTCGTGGCCTCCACCAGAGACTCATGGGTTCCCGTATCCAGCCATGTAAAGCCCTGTCCCAGAAGAATCACATCCAGCTCCCCGTTCTCCAGGTAAATGCGGTTTAAGTCCGTGATTTCCAGCTCTCCTCTGGCTGAGGGCTTTAAGTTTTTCGCATACTCCACCACCCGGTTATCGTAAAAATAAAGTCCGGTGACACAGTAATTGGACTTTGGCTTTTCCGGCTTCTCCTCAATGGAAATAGCCTTGCCGTCCCCGTCGAACTCCACAATGCCGAAACGCTCCGGGTCGTCCACATAGTAGCCAAACACCGTTGCTCCCTTTTCCTTGGACGCTGCCGCGCGCAGGCGCTTGGCCAGACCCTGTCCGTGGAAAATATTGTCCCCCAGGACCATTGCCACGGAATCTCCCCCAATGAACTCCTCGCCGATGATAAATGCCTGGGCCAGTCCGTCCGGGCTTGGCTGTACCGCATAGCTCAGCTCAATGCCGAACTGGTGGCCGTCGCCCAGCAGGGCTTCGAATCTGGGCGTGTCGTCCGGAGTGGAGATAATCAGGATATCCCTGATTCCCGCATTCATAAGGACAGACAACGGATAATAAATCATCGGTTTATCGTAAATTGGAAGCAGCTGTTTGGAAGTAACCTTGGTCAGCGGGTAGAGCCGCGTCCCGCTTCCTCCGGCCAGTATAATCCCTTTCATATTTCCTCCTTGGTTCGCTGTGAGCGCGAAAAGACCGCTTAGCGGACGTCTTTGCCTGATTTTTTCTTTGTCCAATATATCATACTATCTCTATTTTTTCAAATAATCTGTTAAATATTTCGTTATTATTAAGAAGATTATAATATCCATGATTACTGAATGATTTCAACACCATTACCCACATCCCCCACCTCTCCCACAGGGTTGTCGGCGATGTTCAGATACTCCAGAAATTCCGCCTGCTTCAGGGGCGCCAGGTCCGTTATATAATTGTCCTTAACCCCCAGTCTCTTAAGGTTCTTAAGACCCGCGGCAAAATTCACATCCGTCAGCTCGTTGCTGTCCAGGTACAGCTCCTCCAGATTGGGAAAACGGGACAGGATATCCATATGTTCCCCCAGCTTCACATCATCATACCACACGCTGGTCATTCCGCCGTAGGACTCCACGTAATAATTCTTGTGAAGCTCCATATTTTTCAGGCTCAGCACCCGCAGGCTGGGGTTTTCCTTTATCCGGTCAAAATTAATCTCAAATTTGCCGTTGTCCAGGTACAGTTCCTCCAGTCCCTCATGGTTAAAAATGGAACTCACATCCCCGTACACCTCCACCAAGTAGTTATAGCCGCTCCAGCCCGTTCCGTCCAGGTTGCCGGTAAAGTCAGCATATTTAAGCCCTGTCATGCCTTTGAGAAAGTCCAGGTTTCTCAGGTTTCCCCGGGAATTCCACACGGAGTAAAAGGTAAGCCGTTCCACCCCGGTCAGGGACGAGAGGGCCTCCGCCCCGTCCACATTGCAGTTGTGTATGGAAAGCTCCTTCAGGCTGCTTAGCCCCCGGAGGGAGGAAATGGACATAAAGCCCTTTATTTCCAGCCTTTCCAGGCTGGAAAGGGAGGACAGGTCCGGGTCTGTCTGGGATGTCATCTTGTCAATGTTTAAGGACGTCAGTCCTGCCGCTGTTCCCACCGGTCCGAAATCCTGGACCTTGTTATTTCCCAAAAGGGTCAGGGAGCGAAGGGCCGGCATCTCCGACAGGGGAGCCAGGCTGATGATGGCAGTATCCTCCAGGGTAAGGTCCTCCAATGCCGGAAGTCCCTTGATAAAGCCTATGTCCCTGATGATATCCGAATTAAGGTACAGGGACTCCAGACCGCTCATAACCGAGATGGCAGAGTAATCCGTCACCCTTACCTTATCCTTGCCCGTGCTGATAATGGAATCCGAGTCCCCTGTGTCTTCCAGCGACAGATATTTTAGGCTCTTTAAGGGCACCAGCTGTTTCAGGTTGGCGTCAGGATAATCCCGGACAGTCAGACGCTCCAGATTCCCAAAGGAGGCGATTCCGTCCATGGATGTGATTCCCCGAAGCTGCAGCTCCGTGATTCCCGACGGGTCATCCAGCATATCCTTAAGGTCTGAGATTTCCACGTTTCCGGCCGTGATTCCCTTAAGGTCCTTAAGCCCTTTTAAACTATGGACCCTGGAAAGCCCTGACCCCAAATCCAATTTTACCAGTCCGGTAAAGGCCGCTGCATCCTGGGGCTCCCAGTCCATGGCCCCGAAGACGGCAGTCTGCACCAGGGGCTCTTCCCCGCTGTAAGGGTCCTCAAAGCTGTACCATATCCGGTTTGTTTCCCGGGATGTCTCCACCTTCAGATACCTGACCCTGGCCAGGTCCTCCTGGCTGAACGCAGCCTGGTCCCCGTTGAACATCTTTGCTGCCATGGCATGGAACAAAGGAGAATCCGCCTTGGGAACCCTTTCCTCCGCTTCTGTCTCTTCCCCTTCTGTCCCGGCGTATCCTGCCGCGCCGCTGTAGGCGGGAACCGGAAGGGGCGCTGTCCCGGGGCCAGAGGAGGAACCGGAGCCTGAGGACAGAATGAAAATGGCGAGCAGCGCGCCCACGCAGGCCACACCTGCAGCAAGGGCTGTTTTAGCCCCGTTTCCCTGGCCTTTGCCGGAAGGGGCTGTTTGATATATATTGTAATTCGTGATGTTCTGGACCTTTTCGTCGTCCAGCAGGAACTGGCTTTTGCAGAATTCACATGTTATAAGCTTTGTCTGGGAATCCTCCACCTTAAGCTTGCCCCCGCAGGAAGGGCATTTTATCTCTACCATCTTCATAATATGTTTCCTCTTTGCCTTTGCTGGGTCTTATATGACACCATTATAGTTCATTGCAGGCAGGTATGGCAAGCAGGTTCGCAGTCTTGCCCCAACCATAGTATAATACTTAAAAAGCAAATCAATCATCCGGGAAGCCATACGCATCCCCAGGGACCTCTATGAAATGCACCTGGCGCATCCTCCCTCTTAGTTTGGATAATAGTTAATTACCAGAAATGAAAGCAATATATCCTGACGGTTGATATAAGTATGTCCGATGGAACTGTCAAACACCAGGGAATCCCCCGCCTCCAGTGTGTAGTCACCTGCTTCGGTGCGAAGGGCCAGCTGGCCCTTCATGACGAAGATGTACTCCTGGGCTTTTTCCGAATGTCCAATGGAGATGTTGGAAGCCCCCGGGTCCAGTTCCGCATAAAAAAGCTCAAAATTTCTCACAGGCGTGCTTGGAAAATAGCAGTACACCCGGTAATGCTCTGTCTCCCCTGTCTGCACGGCAGGCTCATCCCTGCGCACAACAGTTGCCTTATTCTCAATACCCTCCATCAGTTTTGTATAGGGCACATTCAGCCCATTGGCGATTTTCCAGATAGTATTGATGGTAGGATTGCTGCTCCCCTTTTCAATGTCCGAGAGCATGGCCTTGCTGATGCCGGAAATCTTTGATAATTGCCCCAGGGTCAGGTTGCGCTCTGTCCGCAGTCTCCTGAGATTTACTGCAATGATTTTTCCTAAATCCATATATAAGTCCTCTTTTAATTGCTTGACATATAAATCGAACAGTTGTAAGATATATCATACAGTTCGTTCGATTTAATAAACGATTGTCTGGTACGATATAGAATAGTATAAGAGCATTATGCCGAAAAAGCAAGAACCAGACAAAAAACCAAAGGAGGATTTCAAGATGGAAAAAAAGTTGTCAAGAGAAGATGCATGGAGCCTGCTGACCCAATACACAAAGACACCGGCCCTTCGCAGACATGCCCTGGCCGTGGAGGCTGCCATGAGGCATTTTGCCGGACTGAACGGCGGGGATGAGGAGGTCTGGGGGGCGGCTGGTCTTCTTCACGACCTGGACTACGAGAAATTCCCGGAGGAACACTGCAAAAAGGCAGAGGAGATTATGCGTGAACAGGGCATTGACCCAATCTATATCAGGGCCATGAATTGCCATGCCTATGGAATCTGCACTGATGCAGCGCCGGAAACCCAAATGGAAAAGGTCCTGTTCACCATTGATGAACTGACCGGACTCATCAATGCCCTGTGTCTTATGAGACCGTCCAAAAGCGTACTGGACCTGGAAGTCAAATCCGTGAAAAAGAAATTCAAGGATAAGTCCTTTGCTGCCGGAGTGAACAGGGACACCATCCGGGCCGGCTGCGAAATGTTAGGCATGAGCCTGGATGATGTCATCCGTGAAACCATCCAGGGCATGAGGAAAAAGGCAGAAGAAATCGGATTAAAAGGCAGCATAACATCAGACAACTAGTTGAGTGGGGAAAATACAATAAGAGTGAGGGCAAAGGAAAGAGACATCCCCTGCATTACAGCTTATGCATCGGGTGATGTCCCTTTTATTTGCTTTCTCTCTTACTTTTTCCTGACTTCTATTCCTGTCTGCCATGAACCGCTTTCATGAACCGCTCCGCAATCTCCAGCGGCCGGGTGATGGCTCCGCCCACAATGACTGCCCATGCTCCCATATCCAGCATTTTCACAGCTTCCTCCGGCGTATGGACACGGCCTTCCCCGATGACCGGGATGGGAAGTTCCGCTGAAAGCCGCCTGACCAGTTCAAAATCCGGCCCTTCCAGCTTTGGCGTATAGTCCGTATATCCGCTCATGGTGGTGCTCACCAGGTCAATACCGCTTTTCCACGCCTGAATGCCTTCCTGGTAATCGGAGATATCGGCCATCAGAATCTGGTCCGGATATTTTGCTTTGATGCTGCGGATGTATTCCCATGGGCTCAGCCCGTCTCCCCGCCTCCTGTCCGTGCAGTCAATGGCAATGATGTCGGCCCCTGCCTCTGCCAGAGCATCCACCTCCTCCATGGTGGGTGTGATATACCCGTCAAATCCATCGTACACCTGCTTTATCAGTCCAATGACAGGAAGTCCTGTCTCCTTCTTGATACCCAGCACATCCCGCACCGTGTTGGCGCGTATCATGGGACTTCCGGCCTCCTTGGCCGCCCTGGCCATAAAAGGCATCAGGGAGCGCTCCGGGTCATAGAGCGGTTCCCCGGGCAGGGCCTGGCAGGAAATGATAAGCTTTCCTTTGATACGGTTAAAAAGTTCTGTCTTGTCCATCTCGTTCCAATCCTTTCACTCCGGCTTTCACGGCCTGTCATCAGCCGCAGCCACCTTTACCACACATTTTCTGATACATTCAGGCGCTTCCAGGCATCCGCCCGGCCCATGGGCCTCACCGGCCATGCACAGGATGAACCTGCCCGGCCCCATGACGCAGCGTCCTCCTGCCCCGCCCCAAACAGCGGCTTTCTGAAAATCCGGCTGGTATTCCCCAATGGGTGTCACCCCGTCCAGGGCTGTTTCTATGACCTCGCATCCCTCAATGTCTATCTGGATATCCATATAGTCCCTGTGCAGTTCATAGCTGTCATCCCTCAGCTCGCGGGTCCGCGCCTCCATCACCTGCAGGAACACCCTGTCCCCGTCAATCTCCGTCCTTCCCATGGGAAGCGCTGTGATATCCGCAGTCATCAGATAGTCAATGGCCTTGTCCAGGTTCCTGTTCATGCCCCTGTAATTTCCTATATTAACCAGCAAGTCATATATCATATCAGCAATATTTCTCCTTTGCTGCTTCTATCATGGCGGCTGCTTCCCGGGCAATGGCCCGGTCGTCCCCGCTTAGGTCTGTCAGCGGCTTCCTGACCCCGCCTATATCGATTCCCCTGCTGATACGCAGCACTTCCTTAATCATGGCGTACATATTGCATGTTCCTGAACACAGCTTATATATGATTTCATCTGCTTCATACTGGATAGCCCTGGCCTCTGCCATCCTGTTCTGTGCAGTCAGCTCATATATCTTTAAAAACAGCTCCGGCATGGCACCGTAGGTACCGCCGATACCGGCGTCCGCCCCCATGGCCAGACCGGATACCAGCTGTTCATCCGGGCCGTTGAACACAATAAAGTCCTCCCGCGTCTTCATGGCCTCTGCCTTAAACATCTGGATGTCCTGGACCGGCATGGATGAATTTTTCACGCCTGCCACCTGCCCGTTTAAGAGCATGGTCTTTAAAAGGCTCATGGTCAGGGCTGTACCGGCCAGCTGGGGTATGTTATAGATAATGAAATCCGTGTGGGGCGCTGCCTCCGATATGTCATTCCAGTACCCGGCAACCGAATACTCCGGCAGCTTAAAATAAATAGGCGGTATGGCGGCTATCCCGTCCACGCCCAGGTCCTGGGCATGGGACGCCAGAATCCGGCTGTCCCTTGTGTTGTTGCAGGCAACATGGGCAATCACCGTGAGACGGCCTGCAGCCTCATCCATCACGGCCTCCAGAGTCTTCTTCCTGTCCTCCACGGACTGGTAGATGCATTCCCCGGAAGACCCGCCCACATAGACGCCCTTCACTCCCTGTTCCACAAAGTACCGGGTCAGCGCCCGGACCGCGTCAGCGCTTACCTCCCCCGTCCTGTCATAGCAGGCATAGAAGGCCGGGATGATTCCCCTGTATTTATCCAGTATCATACCTATTTCACCCCCGTTATCTCAGACAGCTTTACCTTCCTGTTTTCAAACCGCGACCTGGTGCAGGCGTCCGCCGTTGCAATGGCGTTCCTGGCAGCCTCCCCCGTAAGCAGGGCCTTAAATTCCTCGTCCGGCTGTTCCCCATGCATGATGTTGTTAAAGTACTCCATCTCATCATACATAATGCTGTGAAGCCACATAGGCGGCTTCTTGCCCGGTTTGCCGTACATGATGGCGCCGTCCATCTCCGTGCCGTGATAGATTCTGGTCCGGTCATCGTCCTCCTCCTGGGTCTTGTGCATAAGGAAATGCTCTTCCTTGTCCCCCTTCTTAAGGGTTCCTCCGCAGTTAAACATATCCAGCCGGATAGCTCCCTCGGTTCCCTGAATCAGCACATAATGCTCCGGCCAGTGGAAAGCGGAGCCATACTCCAGCACAGCATACCGGTTATCCCCGTATTCCATGGTGATGAACAGCATATCATCCTCATCCCCGAACTGTTCCCCGCAGTGGGCCACATTGCCCCCTGCCATGGTCACTTCCTCGGGGCAGCCGCCCATAAGGAACTGGATGCAGTCCAGCTCATGGATATGGTGGTAGAGATGGCCTCCTGATTTGGCCCTGATTTTCTTCCAGCTGACAGAGGGCTGTATATCCTCCCAGCCGTTCCTGGCGGAATGGCAGTACAGCACCCGGCCGATGACTCCGTCATTAATCATCTTTTTCGCTGTGCGGACACCTTTGAAGAAATTCATTACATGGCCTGCCATAAAAGTAACATTGTGGGCAACGCATGTCTCTACCATCTCCACACAGTCCTGATAGGACAGGGCAATGGGCTTTTCACAGAATACATGTACCCCGTGCTCCGCGGCCTTGATGACCGGTTCCTTGTGAAGATAATTGGGCGCTGCCACGATTACGGCATCCACATCCTCACGGCTGTATAACCGGTCCAGGTCCGTCTCCACGCCGCATCCCAGCTCAGCAGCCACTGTTCCTGCATTCTCCGGGTCATAGACAGCCACTACCCTGGCCCCCTCCTGTTCCTTCATGATGCGGGCCAGCTCCGCCCCAAAATATCCCGTACCAACCACTGCATATCCGATTGTCTTCATGACTGTTCTCCTTTACCAATCCTATTTTTCACTTCATGATTTCGCTGAGTCTTACCTTCCTGTCCTCCTTAAGGGACAGGGTGCAGGCGTCTGCCGTGGCTATGGAGTTCCTGGCAGCCTCTCCGGTTAGAAGGGGCAGGAACTCGTCTGTCACCCGGGCGCCGTGAAGCACATTGTTAAAAAACTCCATCTCCTCGTCCATGATGCCCTGAAGCCACAGGAAGGGCTTTCTCCCCGGCCTTCCGAACTGGTTGCCGTTGTCCCGTTCTGTTTCCCTGTAAATCCGGGTTCTGTCATCGTCCTCCTCTTTTGTGCGGTGAACCAGGAAATGTTCCTCCTTGTCCCCGGTTTTAAGAGTCATGCCGCAATTGCACATGTCAATTTTAATTGCTCCCCTGGTTCCCTGTATCAGCAGGTAATGTTCCTGCCAGCGGAAGGCGGAGCCATACTCCAGGACTGCGTAGCGCCTGCCCGGATATTCCATGGTGATGAACAGCATGTCGTCCTCATCCCCGAACCGGCTGTCCCTGTGGGCTGCATTGCCTCCTGCCATGGTTACTGTCTCAGGACAGCCTCCCATAAGGAACTGGACACAGTCCAGCTCATGGATATGATGGTACAGGTGGCCTCCTGATTTGGAACGGGTCTTTTTCCAGGTTTCTGAGGCCCCGGTACCCTCCCATGCATTGCGGGCCCCGTGGCAGTAGAGGATGTCCCCGATAACGCCCTGCCCGATAAGCTCCTTGGCCTTTCTCACACCACAGAAGAAATTCATCACATGGCCGGCCATGAACACCACATGGTTGTCCTGGCAGGCATCCACCATTTCCCGGCAGTCCTCATAGCTTAATGCAATCGGTTTTTCACAGAACACATGGAGTCCATGCCTGGCAGCGGCCAGCACCGGTTCCTTGTGCAGATAGTTGGGAGTGGCCACAATCACGGCCTGTATATCCGTTCTGGATACCAGGGACTCCAGGCTGCCCTCAGCATCACATCCCAGCTCAGCCGCCACCGTCTCCCCGTTTTCAGGGTCATAGACAGCCCGTATCTGCGCCCCCTGTTTTGTATTCATGATGCGTGCCAGCTCCGCCCCAAAGTAGCCGGAGCCCACCACGCCGTATCCAATGGTACCTGTTATAGTTTCCATAAAATATAGCACCTTTTACCTTTCTATTAAAATCATCAGGACTTTACAGCGCCCTCCGACATGCCCCCTGCAATCTTATTCTGTATGAGGCAGAAGAATATGACAGAGGGAAGCACCACCAGGGCAGAGGCAGCCATCATGTCGCCCCAGTCCAGTATCTCGGCTCCGTCCAGGGAGCGCAGGGCAACCGCAACCGTCATCTTGCTGGTATTGTTCATTAAAATCAGCGCGTACAGGAACTCGTTCCAGGTATTGATAAAGGTGTAAATGGCTGTGGCCACCACACCGGGCGCCACCAGCGGAAGCACCACCTGGACAAAGGTCTGCATTTTATTGGCTCCGTCGATTCTGGCCGCTTCCTCAATTTCCAGGGGCACTGTCCTGAAAAATCCGGTCAGGAGCCACACCGCATAAGGCACGGAGAAGGACAGATACACAATAACAAGGCCAATCCTTGTGTTAATCAGCCCCAGCTTTCCCATGACCACGGAGTAGGGAATGGCCAGCAGGATGGGAGGAAATATGTAGGTTGTCACCAGCACCTTGGACATGGCTGACCCCAGACGCTTAAAGAACCGGACGATTCCGTAAGCTGCCAGCGCCGCCACTGTAATGGCAATCAGGGTGGTTACCAGGGAAATGATGATACTGTTCTTGATGTTCACAAAGAACTTAAGGTCATTGATAACATGGGTATAATAATCAAACGTCCATGTCTTAGGCCAGAAAGCCGTGGGATTTCCCGTCAGCTCTCCTTTGCCCTTCAGGGAGGAAATGATAATCCATACCAGCGGGAATATGGAGATAAGGGTCAGAATAATCAGGTATATATGGCTGATAACGTTTCCTGCTTTACACTTTTTCATTTACTGTCCTCCTTTTCCCACTTGTTTATGACCGCAAAGTAAATGCCGCATATAATCATCAGGAATATAAACAGCAGCACGGTCACTGCCGATGAGCGTCCGATGAGTTTGGTGCTCCAGCCCATATTGTAGGCATAGAGCGGTATGGTCTGGGTGGTGCCCGCAGGCCCGCCGCCTGTAATCAGATAAATCAGGTCAAAGTTATTGAAAATCCACACAGTCCTTAAGACCACCAGCAGTCCCACCACCATCTTGATATGGGGCACCGTGACATAGTAGAAGGACTGCCAGGGCCTGGCCCCGTCAATCTGGGCAGCCTCATACTGGTCCTTTGGGACTGTTTCCAGGGCCGAGAGCACGTTGACCATTATCATGGGCGCTCCGAACCATATATTTATCAGCACCAGGCTGACAAAAGCCAGTGTGCCGCTGGTCAGAAACTGGGGAGCCACCTGGCAGATACCCAGCTTCACCAGAATATTGGGCAGAAAGCCGTACACTCCGTTGAGAATCCATTTCCAGGAAAATGCAATGACAATGGAGGGAAAGGCCCAGGGGATGATGAGAAGGGTCTTGTAAACGCCCTTGCACACCTTAATCCGCTTCAGGGCCAGGGCAGCGGTAAACCCCACTCCTATCTGTCCCACCAGGGACAGGACCGTCCATTTCAGGGAATTGAAAAATGAAAGCCAGAAGCCGCTGTCCTTCAGCACCTCGGCATAATTCTTAAGGCCAATGAATTTATAGGCGGGTTTAATCAGGTTCTTGTTTGTAAAGCTGTATACGATGCTGGAACAGATGGGATATATGAATAATGCGATTACAATGACGATTGCAGGAAGTACGAACAACCATCTTGTATAACTTTTCTTCCCCAAGATTTCCTCCTCCTTCTCAGTATTAGAGCGTGTCTCAAAAATGCATCCGCCTTTTCAGACACGCTCCCGGACGGCTTATTCAGCTGTCTCAAACAGTGCGTTCAGTTTATCTTCTGCTGTTTTCGCAGCAGTCTTTACATCCGTTCCGTTGGTAATGATATCCTGGAACATATCTTCTATCACATGATTGTTCTGCATGATTCCGGCCTGGACATTGGGGCCGTGCTCATAGCCGAATGCAGTGCCGATATCAGCTGCCGCAGTCAGTACTTCCTCAGCATGGGTGAACTGCCTGATGGTGTCGTCATCCCTGTATGCATCTGTGTCGGCAATCCCCTTGATGGCAGGAAGCATGCCCACCGGTGTCGCGTGCAGGAATTCCACGTATGTATCCTCGTCATAAAGGGTTTTCATAAATGCCTTGCAGATTTCCGGATGCTTGGAAGCCTTCCATACCACCATAGGTGTGTTGGTGGTCATGATTCCCTCATCCGGGTTATCTTCATGAATCTTTGGAACCGGGTAGCAGTCCACATACTGGAGCAGGTCCGGCGAGTTGGCCGCAACGCCTGAAATCTGGAAGCCGGAGTTAAAGTCAAATGCGGTCTTGCCCTGGTAATACAGGGTTGCCTGATCCAGTACATCAAAGTTAATGGAATCCTTAGGCGAGCAGTCATTGTACACCTTCAGCCAGTAGTTGATGCCGTCAATGGCCAGGTCGCTGGTCAGGTTAGCCTTCAGGTCATCGGTCAGCAGGCTGCCGCCCCCGCTTCTCACATAGAAATCCAGGAAAAAGGTTGCCTGGAAGTCATTGGTGCCGCATGGGAAGGACAATCCGTAGACGCCGTCCTTTGTGAGGGCCTTGGCTGTGTCGTAAAGCTCATCCCAGGTCTTTGGAACCTCCAGCCCGTTCTTCTCCAGCAGGTCCTTGCGAATCCACATCACATGTGCGTGTCTGTAAAGGGGTACCGAGTAATTATTGCCGTCCATCGTGCCCTCGGAAATGGCTGCTTCTGCAAATTTGTCACGGCCAATGTTGTCAATCAGGTCATTGATGGGCGTCAGGGCGTCTGCGTTAATCATCTCCGCCACCTGGGCCGGAAGGGCTGTACTCATATCAGGTACATTGCCGGATGCAAGTCCGGTGGTCCACTTGGTGTAAAAGTCATTCCAGGAGAATGTCTCAATATTGATTTTCACGTCCGGGTTCTCTTCCATGAACTTGTCAGCCGCTTTCTGTATGGTTTCCAGCCTTGGTCCCTGGGTAAATGAATGCCAGAAGGTAATCTCTCCGGAAAGGGGGCCCTCTGTCCCGCTGTCATTTCCATCCTGGGCCGCCGCCTGCGCCTGGGTCTGGCCTGCTGCTTCTTTGGAAGCAGAACCATCCGAGGATGACCCGGAACCGCTGCATCCGGCCAGCAGGGCTGCTGCAAGTGCTGCTGCTAGAATTAAACTTACATGACTCTTTTTCATATCATTTCTCCTTTTTTCTGAATTATTTCCGTTCGTCATTTTGCTGTTTCTATTGGTATTATATTGGTTTTCTTTATGCATTTCAACATTCTGGACAACTTAAAATAGCACAAAACGACTATTAAACTATTTTTTTGTCTTGTTTTGAATCAGATGAGTTGGGTTACAGCCGGAAATTAGCCGGGGGAAGGCCGGGAACTGGCCGGGGTATAGCCGGGGGCTGGCCATATCCCATATTAAAACATTAAAAAGACAGGGCCGGAAGCTAATTCCGGATACCTGTCCTCCTGTTTCTTGTCCTGTTTCTTATCTTATTTTTAACCTTGTTTCATATCCTGCTTCTTATCCCTGCATCCAGTCCTACTGTCTCTGCCCCTCCGGCACAATCCATTCTTTCTTAATCTGCCACAGGGCTGCCTGGACGCTTTTTGCCCCGGATTCCTCTCCTGCCCGTATCTTCGCATGATGACGGAACAGCCTGGGCCAGCTGCCCATGATTTTCTGTTTCAAATCCGGGTAAAAACCAGTGAGCACTGCATCCATCTCCCTGACCCCTAACTGCTTTAAATATGCCTGGAACGCCTTTTCATCCGCCTCATCTTCTCCCAGATATTTAAGGCACAAAATCTTATTCCAGTCATACATATCAAAAAACACAGCCTCATCCCTGGGAACGGAAAGCGTCAGTGTACTGGTTCCCGCAGACTGGTCCAGACTGTACAGGTTCATGAAGGACCAATAGGGGAACTCAGCCCCCTGGGGCATTGGAACCAGCTTCACTGCCTCCTTTACAAACCATTTGTAGACAGTCAGGAAAATGGGACCGCTTTCCCCATACTTTCTGCGCACGTATTCCTCACGCGAGAAACAGCGGCCGTCTCTCTCTATGGCCTTTAATACTGCCTCCGCCTGTGCTGCGTATAAAATTACTCTATCACCTGTGTCACCCATTCTTTTCTTATCTCCCATATATTTCCATATTTCGAATCGTTCCCCAGAATCACGCTGTCATCAAAAAGCCGGTCCCAGCTGGCAATGATTTCCCGCTTAAGGTGGGGATAAAACTGGGACATGTAAGCCTTGGCATCGCTTACGCCATACTGCTCCATCCTATCCTGATGGCGCCTGGCATCCTCCTCATCCTTTGGAATATAGGAATAATTGAGGATGCTTCCCCATTTTTCTATATTGACAGAGGTAATGCAGGCCGGATCCAGGGTCAGCTCCAGTATGACGGTTCCCGGGCTGGGAAGCATAACCGCTTCGCTGGTAAAAGAAACCCATACCGGATACTGCACATCCTCCGGCCTTCGGGCTGCATCCGGACTGTGCCTCACCAGCCAGTCATATGCCTCCAGCACCAGTCCTGCGTGTTCCTGCAGGTCGCTGCGGATATACTCCCGCCTGGCAATGTATCTGCCGGTTTCATTGAGCTCCTTCAGCACATTTTCATGCTGCTTTGTCCATACCTTGATTTGTTCCATCCAGCCACCCTTCCTCTCTCTTTTTTGGTACCGCTGTCCTTATCCGGCCCCGCTGTCCTGGTACCGCTGTCCTGGTCCGGCCCCGCTGTCCTGGTACCGCTGTCCCGGCCTGGTTCCGTTGTGTTCCTTCCCCTACTCCTGAGACATCTTCCTATACCGGCCCGGCGTCATTCCAAACGCCTGCTTAAATACCCGTGTAAAATGATTGGCGTCCTCAAACCCCACATCGTGGGCAATGCAGTTCACAGGATTATTGGACACCAGCAGCAGTCTGGCCGCCGTGGTCAGGCGCACCTGGCGTATGAACTCCGTGGCGGTTTTCCCTGTGGCCTCCTTAAACAGGCGCCGGAAGGTTGTCTCTGCCACCTCTGCCATACCGCTTAATTTATCTGAGGTATACTCCTCTGTCGGATTCAGCATGATATAGTCAATAACGGTCTGTATTCTGGGGTCGGTCTGGACCGTGGATTTCTTCACCCGCTTGCGTATCTGCTCCAGGTTGTACTCCAGTCCGTTGATTTCCGCCTTCACATCATCGGGCTCATCGGAATTCAAAATATCAATCAGGCTGGCAATCAGCGTATCAAGGGCGCCTCTTACGTGAAACGCCTTCGACTTTTTGTCCGTTCGCACCCACTTGTAGATATCGCTGAAATAAGACCCGATTCCCTCCCCCACATCCATCACCAGAGGGAAGTTATAGTACTCCCTGAGGAAATTAGCGCCCTCATAAAACACAGATGTGGTGAAGCGGATGCTGTAAAATGCAAATGTATCCTCCAGCGCCCTGCACGACAGCCAGCAGCCCTCCGGTATATAAGACACCTGACCCTTCTTTACAATAACCGTCTCCCCATCCACCACAAACTCAGCGCTTCCGTCAATGATATAGCGCAGCATATTGTACGGTATGGCGCTCTCAGGATAGGTCCAGGTCCTTCCGAACGAGTATTTATCTATATATAGAAAATTAAAGCGGATGGTATTCATGAATGAGGAAAGCGACTGCATGCTGTACACCCCCTTTTTGCCATATCTTTTATCACTTCCGGCACAACGGTGCCCTGCGTCCGGGGATTTGTCCCCCTGTCCGTTTCCTATTCTGATTGTACCAAATCATGCTTCCAATAGCCAGCCCCGGAGCCGGAAATTTTATCCGCCTGAACTGTTACATTTTATCCGCAATACCCAGGCGCTCAATCAGCCTCTGAATTCCCTCCGGGCTGTCTGCAAATGATTTCACAGGAGCGCCGGCCATTTCCCCGCACTCCTCCTCCGTAATGGAGCCATGCCGCCCTGCCGGCCCCTGTTCCAGCTCCACGGTGTAATTCCAGCTGACCTGGCCCAGGTTGTCAGTCAGGGCTATCAGCACACAGGCATATGCCTTCATGCGTTCCTCAAACACGGCTGAGTTGGACGTACTCTCCTCAAAGTTAAGGGTCCACCCATAGGGTTGGCCGGAGGTCTGGAGCTCATTCTTAAAGCTTCCCAGCTCTCTGGAAATCCCCAGGGTGCCTGAAAGCGTTCCGTCTGCCGAGGCATCCCCTATATATGGATTCCTGGCCCTGTACAGCTCATTTGCAAGACTGCTGACCACGGTTCCATTGCTCTTGACGGTAGCGCCCTTTATATCCAAATCCTGTCCCCCGCCCGGAAGCTTAAGTTCCAGGTTAAATACACCGTTCCTGTTCCAGAATGAGGGCAGGCAGGAGTAAATGACCAGCTTCTGCGTTCCGTCATCCTGCTGCACCAGCTTATATCCCCTGTAAACAGAGGCTGAATCAATCATGATTCCTCCCACATCCACCTGTCCCCCATTGACATCCGTATAGGTGACCACATATGACTCCGTGGGATAGCCTATCACAAACAGCTTCATAAAAAATGCAGCCGCCATAATCAGGAACACCCCGGCAGCGCCCAGAACCACATTTCTTACATTTCTCCTTCTCACCTTTTTCAGATAATCAATTTCCGGTGTTTTATCTGATGTCCGGGATGCATTTCCTTCCATCTCGGTTTTCATCCGCTCATACATTTCCCTGCAGCTGCCGCATTCCTCCAGATGGACCCTGATTTCGCGGTCCGTTTTCTGGGACGTCAGGCCGTCCACATACATGGGCATTAAATCCTGAATGATTTCACATGGTATCCTGTGTTTCATTGTTCTCCTGCCTCCTTCACGATTCTCTCTTTCCCGCGGTAATAGGTTACTCTTGCCCAATTCTCGCTGCGCCCCATGATTTCGCCAATCTGGCCAAAGGTCAGGTTTCCCACCAGCCTGAGGTACATAACCTCCCGCATAGGGTCCTCCAGACCATGAATCAGCCTCAGTATCTGCACATTATCCCACAGGGATATGGCCTGGGACTCTGCGGATTCCACAGGTACCTGGTCTGCCTCTTCCAGGGGAACATGGTGTTTCTGCCTGCGCAGATAATCCCGCCACAGATTTTTTGCGATTCCGCAGAGCCAGGTGGATATGCTGCTCTCTCCCTTATACCTGCCTATATGTTTCACTGCCTGGTAAAAGGTTTCCTGGGTCAGCTCCTCCGCCAGGCCGGGGTCCTGGGTTCTGGTCAAGAGAAAACCATATATCATTTTTCCGTGCTTTTTATAAATCTCTTCCATGGAATCCATATACGTATTTCCTCCTTCTGTTAATTAGTGTCCCGTGGCCCGGAATCGTTACAAAAAATATATAAAAAGTTACGTTGATATCATTATACTAAAACCATGGCCGGATACAATATACGGCTGTTTTATTTCAGGCGCACATCCGGCCGTAACCGGCAACAAAACAGACCCGGCCAATACCTGAGCATGTCTCAGTTACCCGGCCGGGTCCTATTGTGTCGATTTCATGTTATACATCTTCTGTGAGGTTTTTCCTCTCAGGCATTTGGAATCTCCAGCCTGTCCCCGTCACACATTAAATCGCCTCGTTCATCTTTGCCAGCTTTGCCGCCTGGTCGGCCGCAATCAGGTTGTCCAGCAGTTCCTGAATGTCACCGTTCATAATGGAATCAATCTTATACAGCGTCAGCTTGATTCTGTGGTCTGTCACACGGCCCTGGGGGAAGTTGTAGGTACGTATCTTCTCAGAGCGGTCGCCGGTGCCAATCTGGCTGCGGCGCTCCTCTGCCTCTGAACTCTGGCGCTTTTCCAGCTCAATGTCATAGAGCTTGGAACGCAGCAGACGGAATGCCTTTTCCTTGTTTTGAAGCTGGGATTTCTCTGTCTGGCTGTAAATAACGATTCCCGTAGGAATATGGGTCAGACGCACTGCGGAGTCCGTTGTGTTAACGCACTGCCCGCCGTTGCCTGATGCACGCATGACGTCGATACGGCAGTCGTTCATGTCAATCTGGACATCCACTTCCTCGGCCTCAGGCATAACGGCCACCGTTGCAGTGGATGTATGGATGCGGCCGCCGGATTCCGTCTCAGGCACACGCTGGACACGGTGCACCCCGCTCTCATATTTAAGCTTGGAATATGCGCCCTTTCCGGTAACCATGGCAACCACTTCCTTGAAACCGCCGATGCCGTTTTCATTGAGACTGACAATCTCCACCTTCCATCGCTGGCTGTCCGCATAGTTGGTATACATGCGGTAAAGTTCAGCTGCAAACAGGGCTGCCTCATCGCCGCCTGCGCCTGCCCGGATTTCCAGGATGATATTCTTGTCATCGTTAGGGTCCTTTGGAAGCAGAAGAATCTTAAGCTCATGCTCCAGTTCATCAATCCGTTTCCTGGCGTCGGACAGCTCTT
This sequence comes from Clostridium sp. 1001271st1 H5, assembly GCF_005845215.1. Taxonomy (GTDB): domain Bacteria; phylum Bacillota; class Clostridia; order Lachnospirales; family Lachnospiraceae; genus Enterocloster. The sequence continues at coordinate 77,591 of NZ_SPHO01000003.1, read as the reverse complement.
CCTTGGCCATCTCACGCATCTCCTCGTCGTTCTCTTCCTCCAACAGGGCCAGGCTGTCCTCCACATCCTGCTTTGCCTGCTTGTACTGCTTATAGGCTTCCACAATAGGAGCCAGGTCAGCCTGCTCCTTCATGAGTCTGGTAAAACGCTTTGTGTCCTGGGTCACATCCGGGTCACCCAGCATAAGCATCAATTCTTCATAGTGAATCAACATATCATCCAGCTTATCAAACATATCTATCTCCTGCTCCTGCGATTATTCCAATTACAACCACTACATTAACCTGTTACCCTGTGTTATCTCCCAATCCGCCCCTTACCATCCGGTCCTCGCCGGGCGGCTCCTGCCGGACGCTCTCACCAGCCTGCTCTCACCGGACGGCCCGTACCACACGGTCCTGTCCGGCCAAATCCTTAAAGGTTCTGACGTCCCTGTATCCCCGGGACACAAACAACCCTTCCACTGCCTCCGACTGGTCATATCCAATCTCCATGTAGATGCTTCCGCCCTTGGTCAGATGGTTTTGCCCTTCTTCTGCCAGTATGCGGTAAAATGTCAGCCCGTCCGCACTTCCGTCCAGGGCAATCCTGGGCTCATGGTCCCTTACCTCCGGCTCCAGGTCCTCAATAACCCGGCTGGGGATATAAGGCGGATTGGATACAATGATATCAAAGGTCCTGTCCGGCTCCAGAGCACAGAACATATCGCTCCTGATTAGTTCAAACACGCCCTGGTAACCGCCCAGCAGCCTGTCACGGTTCTGCTCTGCCACCTTAAGGGCCTTTGCCGACACGTCCAGGGCAGCCACATGACGGTATCCGCCCATAAGAGCCAGGCTGAGGGCAATGCACCCGGAACCGGTACACATATCCAGTATGCTTTTTTCCCTGTCCGTTTGTTCTTCCAGGACCAGCTCCACCAGTGTCTCCGTGTCCTGCCTTGGAATCAGCACATGCTGGTTTACAAGGAACTCAAATCCCATAAACTCCTGGGTCCCGGTCAGGTGCTGGAGCGGTGTCCGTCCGGCCCTTATTTCTATGAGCTTCATAAACTCCCGGCAGCGTTCCACGGTTCCCTCATCCGGCGGCATTTCCCTGCCCTTCATGGCCAGGAACGATGCCAGGCTCAGATGGAACACCTCCAGAAGCAGGTACCTGGCATCCAGCTCCGGATCCGGCACCTGGGCCTTATTCAGTTCCTGAACACCCTGCCACAGCAGCTGCTGCATGGTCATGTTTTACTGCTCCTTCACTGTCATTGCCTTTGTCTTTGTGATTGCCGCCATGGTGCCCGCCTTCCTGCCAGCCCGGAAAATTCTCATCCAGGTAAGCCCGCCAGTCAAACACGGTCTCCACTGCCGCAATGGCCACCTCTATCATACTGTCATCCGGCTCCGTGGTAGTCAGTCCCTGCATCCACATGCCGGGACGGCTGAGCACATTGACCAGCCTGGAATCATGGCGTCCCGCAAAACGCAGGAACTCATAGGACACCCCTGCTATCACAGGAATCAGCGCAATCCGGCTCACAACGCGCAGCCAGACCGTATCCACCCGGATGACCATAAAGAACAGGATGCTGATAACCATGACAATCATGATAAAGCTGGTGCCGCACCGTTTATGTTCCTTGGAGCTTGCCCTTACATTGTCAACCGTAAGCTCCAGCCCGTGCTCAATGCAGTTGATGCACTTATGCTCTGAGCCGTGGTACATAAAGGTCCTCTTGATATCCTCCATGCGGGATACCAGCTTGATATAAGCGATAAAAATCACAATCCTGATAACGCCCTCCAGTACGGCCATCACTGTATCGGAGCGGATGAACCCCCTGCATATATTGGCAATAAACAGGGGCAGCACCATAAAAATACCGATTGCCATAACAAAGGAAATTATCATTACCAATGTCATGAGGGCGCTCTCCAGCTTTTCGCCAAATACCTTATCCAGCCACGCCTCAAATTTACCGGGCTTTGCCTCCTCATCGTCCTCAAAAAAACTGCAGGACCAGGTCAGGGCCCTCATGCCCACTACCATGGAATCTATAAAACTGAAAATACCTCTGACAAAGGGAAGACCTAAGATTTTATGCTTCTTGGTCATACTCAAATAGGTATCCTTTTTCACCTCAATATCCCCGTCCGGCTTGCGGACTGCAATGGCGTAGTCATTGCCGTTCTGCATCATAATACCCTCGATTACGGCCTGACCACCAATTCCTGAATATTTCATCCCATTAACCTTTCTGTTGTACGAAAAAGAAACCCTCTTTCCATGATTTCCCATGAATTCAGAAAGGGCTGAGCCTGCTCCCAAGCTCAACCCTCATCTCTTTGCTTATTAGTTAGCATTCATGCCATATTTACGATTGAACTTATCAATACGTCCACGAGCCTGGGCAGCCTTCTGCTGTCCGGTGTAGAATGAATGGCACTTAGAACAAACCTCAACGTGGATGTCCTGCTTTGTTGAACCTGTTACGAACTCATTACCACAGTTGCAGACAACCTTTGCCTGGTAATAACTTGGATGGATTCCTTCTTTCATGATTTTCACCTCTCTGATATTATTTGCGGTTTCCGACCGCGGCCTGTGTATGCCAATCTGTCTCTGTACATTACAGGCAGCCGGTCCCATACCGTCACCAGAACGCACAGATATCAGCAATAACTAAGTTAAACACGCCCTCACCGTAAGGTTCTGACTCACGCAGACGCTAAAACTGCCGTCAAATTAGACAGCTTACATAGTATATCATAAAAAAACAGGATTTGCAATATTTTTTATGGCCAATTCCTGGTTATTTTTGAGCGGAAATCCAGCATTCCGGCAGCTCCGGCTCCCTGACCCTTACCGGTTCCGGATAAACCCTTCCGTAAAGCTCCAGCTCCACCCGTTCAATGATTTCCGGTCTCACCGGACGGTTGACCTCCACGCCCTCTATGGGGAAATCATCCACAGGGACAGTCTCCACCTTTTCCAGACGGTATATCTCGTCCATGCCCTCCAGAACACGGCCGAACACAGGATAAACGCCCTTGTGCTCCGGACAGTCCCTTAGAGGAAAGAAAAACTCACAGCCTGCCAGTCCTGCCTCGCCGTAACCGCCCATGCACACGGCTCCCGGATGGGAATCCAGCGGAGCCACATCCGGGTTCAGTTCAAATTCATTGGGAATCAGATACCGGCATTCCTTTTTCCCAAAAGCCGTGTAGCTGACATCCACCCAGTTTCCCGGCACTATCCGCTCAATGGCATGGTGGTCCAGGTAACCCCTTAAAGCTGTATAGATAAAGCTGTTCACTGTGTTTGGCGCTGACTCCGGCAAAAGCTCTATGACAATCTTTCTGCCGTTGGCCATATGTAATGTTGCAATCGGATTCATAATACCGCCTCCCATCTCACAGCAGCCACCGGATTCATGGCACTGCCTCCCATCCCATAGCCGCAATTATATTCATATCTCCTCCCGGTACACCACAGATTAACCGATTATCTCAAATTCTTTGGAATCGTGGTTGAGCACCTCGCATCCATCCTCTGTCACCAGCACCAGGTCCTCCACACGGACCCCTGTATCCCCGGCCAGATAGATGCCCGGTTCAATGGAAAATATCATTCCCGGCTCTGCCTTCTGGGTATTCACAGAGGACACGTCTCCGAACTCATGCTCTCCCAGCCCAATGAAATGTCCCAGCCTGTGGGTAAAGAAGGGTCCGTATCCCTGCTCCGTAATCAGGTCCCTGGCCGTTTTGTCCAGCTCGCACAGAGGGATGCCCGGACGTATTTTGGAGATGGCTGTCTCATTGGCGCTGCGGACAATATCATAGATACGGCGGTGTTCCTCACTGGCCCGCTGAAAGTAGAAGGTGCGGGTCATGTCGGAACAGTACCCGTCCTTGATGCAGCCCACGTCAAAGAGTACTGCGTCCCCCGGCTTTATGACCGTGTTGTCCGGTCCATGATGGGGGTCAGCCGCATTGGCGCCAAAGGCCACCAGCGGCTCAAAGGAAAATCCGTCCGCCCCCAGGTCCGTATATATCTTAAGCATCTGGTCCGCAACCTGACGCTCCGTGACCCCTTCGTGAATCAGCTGCCTGAACCGTGCCATGGCCTTATCATTGATATCGGAGGCAGTACGCATCCTTTCCTGCTCCTCCTGGTCCTTCACGCCCCTTGTCCTGTCCACGGCAATGGAGGAATTGACAAAGCCCGCAGCAGCTCCCATCTCCATGAGAGGAAGCAGGAACCTGGCCTTTAAATCCTTATCAACTCCCAGGGGACTTTCTTTATCCAGATAACCGGCCACGATTTCCGCCGCCGGGTCCGTATCTGAATACCACACCTTCTCCACGCCCACATCCTCAGGCACAGTGAACAGGTTGTTCAGGAAATACACATGCTTTCCGTCTTCCCTCAGATAAAGGGCGTAAAACCGTTCAAAGGGCTCCACATACACGCCTGTGAGATAGTAAATGGACATGGGGTCCACAATCAGCATCTGCGTCAGCCCCATCTCCTTCAGGGCTTCCATGATACGCTCCACTCGATTCTGCTTCATGATAACTTCCTCCTGTTTTAAAACTGTTTTCTCAGCTTGGGGTCCAGCAAATCGCGAAGACCATCACCAATAAAATTAGCTCCTACAGCCATTGTAAAGATTGCCAGTCCCGGGAATCCTGCCACCCAGAACTTATTAAAATAATCAGCTCCATCCGAAACCATCATGCCCCACTCCGGCGTAGGCGGCGCAGAACCCAGTCCCAGGAAGCTTAAGGTAGAGAACATCAGAATCTGATTGCCGATATCTGTGGTGGCCATGATGAGTACCGAACTGATACTGTTGGGAATGACCTCCTTCATCAGGATTCGGATTCTGGAGGCGCCCAGGACCTCAGAAGCCGCCACATATTCATTTTCCTTTACGCTGAGCACAACGCTGCGCATCATACGGGCATAGGTGGGCCACGCCACCACAATCAGGGCAAACATGGTATTGAACAAATTGGAACCCATAACTGCATTGATAATCATTGCAAGAATCAGGGAAGGAAAGGACAATATCATCTCAGAAAAACGCATCATCACATTGTCCACCCAGCCGCCCACATAGCCTGCTATGGCACCGTAAAACGTGCCGATAAATCCTGCTATGACAACGGTAAGGCAGCCTGCCAGCAGGGAGTACCTGCCTCCGTACAGCACACGGCTGAAAATATCCCTGCCAAAGTTGTCCGTGCCAAACCAGTGCTCTGCGGACGGCGCTTTCAGCCGCTGCCCCAAATCCTGCACAATGGGGTCATAGGGCGCCAGCGCCGGCGCCAGGATGGCTGCCGCAATCCACGCCAGACAGATAATCACGCCCAGCGTAAACAGGTAATTGGATTTAAATAACCTTTTTAAAGACTGTACCATCAGCTGCACCTCACTCTCGGGTCTATGATTCCGTATAATATATCCACCACTGTATTGATGACCATGTAATTCAGGGCAATCAGCAGGGCCACTCCGATGATGGATGGGAAATCCACTGAAAGCACGGACTCGTAGGCAAATTGTCCCACGCCAGGCCAGTTGAAGATGGTTTCCACCAGCACCATGCCGCCTAACAGGTTGCCCAGGCCCAGGCCGATTACAGTGAGTACGGGAATCAGGGCATTGCCCAGGGCGTGGCGGATAATCAGTCCCGGCCTTGACAGGCCCTTTGCCTTTGCAGTGCGGATATAGTCCGTGGACATGACGTCCAGCAGGTTGGAACGGGCTGTCCTGGTAATCAGACCCATGGTAAACGCCGCAAGCACGGTTCCCGGAAGAAGCAGATGGCTGACAGCGTCCAGTGCCTTGGGTATATTTCCCTCCAGAAGACTGTCAATCACATACATGCCCGTGACCGTGGCCGGAGCCGTAAAGGCGTTGCTCAGGCGGCCCGGACCCGGAAACAGCTTCAGCTTGTAATAGAAGAAATACAATACCAGCAGCGCAAACCAGAAGCTGGGGATGCTGACGCCTGTAACGGATATGGCCCGGACTATCTGGTCCAGGATACTGTTTCGCCTGATGGCGGAAATAATGCCGAACAGAACGCCCAGAATAGCTGCAATGACAATGGCAAACAGGGCCAGCTCAATGGTGGCCGGATAACACCTGGCCAGCTCTGACAGCACAGGTTTGTTTGTGCGCATGGAAGTCCCCAGGTCAAACTGCAGGAGATTCTTCATGTACAGAATATACTGCACGGGCAGGGGCTGGTCCAGGCCGTATTTTGCCCGGTAGGCAGCCACGATTTCCGGGTCGTTCAGGGCTCTCTGGCTTAAGTTTGCAACGGTGGGGTCTCCCGGTATCATCTTTGTCAGTATGAAAACCAGGGTGGCGACACCAAACAGCATGACTACCAGATACACCAGTCTCTTTCCTATAAATTTCAGCTGTTCCATACGATACCTCTCTTTTCTTATGTTTCAATCCAAATTTGTATTGCGATTGCTGTTTCACACAGATATTCCCGTCAACGATATCCCTTAGGATGAGCGTTCACGGCAATACCTGCCCGGTTATTGCCTGGGGCACCAAAGCGTTGTTTACGGTACCAGCGGGCAGGAAGAAATCCGCCTGCCCGCATAACAGTTCCGTATATGCAATCATTATTTTACATGAATCAAAGTCAGGTCCAGTGCATACGGGTCAGATATGGCCACGCCCTCCAGCCTGGTGTTATAGCCGATGTGGGACGGCGCCTGGGCTACCATAATGAATGGTCCATACTCATACATGGCGTCCTGGATTTTCTCCAGAACCGCGATACGCTCATCGTTGTCCGTTGCAGACATGGTTTCTTCATACATGGCTGCCAGCTCCGGGTCCATTTGCGCGCTCCATCCGGCCCTCTTTCCTACAACGCCGCCCGGAAGGAATTCCAGCTGCACGTTGGGGTCGTTATAATCAGTTCCCCAGTACATAACCGTAAAGCCCAGGGTTCCGTCGCGGTAAGCATCGCCGTATCCGGCCGCCCATGGCTGTGAAACGATGTTTACGTTAATTCCCACCTGAGCCAGGTCATCCTTAATCTTCTGGGCCAGGTCTGTCAGAAGGATTCCCTCCATATCCAGGTCTGTCACGGTCAGGTCCACGTCAAATCCATCTGCATATCCGGCCTCTGCCAGCAATGCCTTTGCTTCCTCCAGATTCGTATAGTCAGCCGGTCTCTCGCCCTTGCTTCCCATGAATCCCACCTGGATGATGTCATAAGGAGTGATGGTGCCGCTGCCGCAGATGGTCTGGATGCCAGTGTAATCCAGGGCTTTGCGGATGGCATTCTGGACCTGCGGATTGGATACAGGGCCGCCGTAGGCTTCATCCATGTTCATCATCACAAAACCAACGGTCTTGGTTGCTCCGTTGATAATTGAAATATTCTCAGCGCCTTCCAGCTCAGACATGGTGTCGTCCGTCATGTTCATGGCCACATCAATATCCCCGCCGGACAATGTCATCATCTGTGTGTTTGCATCCGGCTGTATCTTAATGATAAACTTGTCAACATTGGTTGCTTCTCCCCAGTAATTAGGGTTCTTTTCCAGCACCACTTCCTGGTCCGGAATATAGCTGGTCATCACATACATGCCGGAACCTGCGCTGGCTGAATCCAGATAGGACTGTGCCGTATCAGCGGAGGATGCGTCCTCTGCGTCCGTGCCGCCGTGCTCCTTCACAACCGCGCTGTCTAAAACAGCCGTGGAGCTGTAGGTCAGCTTGGACAGAATGGCGCTGTCCGCCTGGGTCAGATGGAATACCACCGTGTAATCATCCGGCGCCTCCATGCTCTCAATGGTGTCGCAGATAAAGGATGGATTTCCCTGAAGGTTCTTGCAGCGGTTGATGCTGAAAAGAACATCCGCGCTTGTCATGGGATTGCCGCTGGCAAATGTCACATCCTGTCTCAGCTTAACGGTCAGCGTCAGGCCGTCATCTGAAAATTCATAGGTATCAGCCAGACAGGGCTCCGGCGCACTGTCATTGCTGTAGAACTTAAACAGGTTCTCATAGCATGCATTGACAATGAGAGGCGGATACTTCTCATATACATACCCCGGGTCCAGGGTGGAAAATCCGGAGCCCATGGCTACTACAACCGTATTGGAACCGGATGCCTGTGAAGCTCCCTCTGCTGCCGCGTCTGTGCTGCCGGCCTGTGTGCCGTCCGTTCCATTGCCGCCGCATGCGCTTAAGGCAAATGAAACCGCCAGGCACAGAGCAGCAGTCAATAACTTCTTTTTCATAATAGACCTCCTCTAGGTTTATTGGCAACAGTTCAGCCGCAAATCGTCTGAACTGTTCTGTTTATTGAGATGCCAGTTATCTGGCAGTGTCTCCTTATTGCAGTGTTTCCTTATTGCAGTGTCTCCTAATAAAGATGGCAGGCCACAAAATGCCCCTCCGTCACTTCCTTTAGTTCCGGCACTTCCTGGCGGCACCTGTCGCACGCCTTGCTGCAGCGTGTATGGAACCGGCAGCCGGAAGGCGGATTGGAAGGACTGGGCACCTCTCCTTCCAGGTGGATGCGCTCTGTTTTCACATTCTGGTCCACCTGGGGGATGGCTGACAGCAGCGCCTCCGTATAGGGGTGGTAACGCTTCTCATACAGCTTATCGTAATCAGCTATCTCCACCATATTTCCAAGGTACATAACCCCCACCCGGTCGCTGACCTGATAGACCACATTCAGGTTATGGGAAATGAAGAAGTAGGTCAGACCCAGTTTTTCCTTTAACTCCTGAAGCAGGTTCAGTACCTGGGCCTGCACCGACACATCCAGGGCCGATACAGCCTCATCGCAGATAATGATATCCGGCTCCAGAGCCAGCGCCCTGGCTATGCCGATTCTCTGCTTCTGTCCTCCGGACAGCTCATGGGGATATCTGCTCAGACAGTACAAATCCAGACCGACCAGGTTAAGAAGCTTCATGATGCGGGCCTCCACATCCATCCTTCCCTTCATTCCGTGGATTTCAAAGGGTTCCATCAGAATCTGGCGCACAGTACGCCTGGGGTTAAGACAGGCGGAAGGGTCCTGGAAAATAATCTGGACCTTCCTGCGCATCCTTTTCAAATCCGCGCCCTTTAATCCTGCTATGTCAGTGCCGCCCATGTAAATGTGGCCCTCTGTTGGTTTTATAAGCCGGACCAGGGTCCTGCCCAGGGTGCTCTTGCCGCAGCCGCTCTCCCCGACCACGCCAAAGGTTTCGCCTCTCATAATGTCAAAGCTTACGTCATCCACAGCCTTCACTGCCCCGGACTTCTTATCCTTGCCTTTAAAATATACCTTCACATGGTCGGCCTTAACCAGCACTTCTTTTTTGCTCTTGTCTGTGTTTATGTCTGCGTTTGTGTCCGTATCTGTGTTTGTATTTATGTTTGTATCTCTGTTTTCATTTTGCGCCATATGTTAAGCCTCCTTCCCTGCAGCCTGGTCCTCAAACAGCCAGCAGCGGACCTGGCGCCCCTCTGAGAGCTGCTTCATAGGAGGGCTGGCCGTCCTGCACCGCTCTTCTGCATGGGGACATCTGGGCCAGAAGCTGCACCCTGTTATCCGCTCCGTGGGATTGGGCACCATTCCCTCTATGGTGGACAGGGGTTTCCTGTCCTTGGTGATAACCGGTATGGCGTTCAGCAGACCAATGGTATAGGGATGTTTGGGGTCCCGGAACAGTTCGCCGGCCGGAGCCTGCTCCACGATATGGCCCGTATACATGACAATGACCGTATCGCACAGCTCGCTTACAACCCCTAAATCATGGGTGATGAACAGGACTGAGGAATGAAGTTCCTCGTTCATCTCCCGGATTAAATCCAGAATCTGGGCCTGAATGGTTACATCCAAAGCCGTGGTTGGTTCATCTGCAATCAGAATCTGGGGCTGGCAGGCCAGTGCCATGGCAATCATCACACGCTGCCTCATTCCTCCTGACATCTGATGGGGATACTCATGGGCCCGCGCCTCAGGGTTGGCGATTCCCACCGCCTTCATCATGCGGACAGCCTCCTCCATGGCTTCCTTTTTCTTCATGCCCCGGTGCAGGCGCAGGGATTCCGCAATCTGTTTTCCGCACTTAATAATGGGGTTTAGGGAGGTCATTGGTTCCTGGAAAATCATGGAAATCTCATTCCCTCTGATTTTCTGCATCTCCCGCTCAGGAGTCTTCACCAAATCCCTTCCATTGTATAAAATTTCCCCTCCTGTAATCTGTCCGGGGGGGTTGGGAATGAGCTGCATCATACCAAGAGTGGAAACGCTCTTGCCGCTTCCGCTCTCCCCCACGATTCCCAGCTTTTCTCCCTTATGTAGTACATAGCTCAGATGGTCCACCGCCTGAACAGTGCCTTCTGCTGTCCTGAATTCCACACATAAGTCTTTTACTTCCAATATGATATCTGTCTGTGTCATTTTATCCGCCCTTTGTTTTATTGCATCAAAGCGTCAATGCGGTGCCAATGTATTCACCCGCAGTTTTCTGCATATATACTCAAAACGATACCACATTTTCGGGGATAATTCAATATATAGATTGACCTGTTTTATCTGGAACCAGGACAAAAACAGCATAGAAACGCAAAAACAGGACGCTGCCAAGGCTGTTTTAACAGCTTCTTTACAGCGTCCTGCTCTTAATCTTTGTTTTTCTTTCCCTTCACATCCCAGGGCTTCTTCCAGTAAATGGCATCCGCGCTGCACTCCTTCATGCACTCGCCGCACTGGATGCATTCCCTGTCTCCCACCTGCCTGATATCCATTCTGCAGGTCCTGACACAGCGCCCGCAGTCCGTACAGGCATCCCTGTCAATCTTCACGCCAAACAGAGCCGCCGGGGCAAACAGGGAATAGACGGCACCCAGAGGACAGAGAAACCGGCAGAAACTTCTGTACACAAAGCAGGCGCTTGCCAGTATCACTGCCAGTACAAAAACCTTCCAGTTAAAAAGGGCGCCTGCCAGACCGCCCAGCGACTCATCCAAAAGAACCAGAGGGATTCCTCCTTCCAGGGTTCCCGCCGGACATATGTACTTGCAGAAGGCCGGAACCGGAAGACCGGAAGCCATCTTGAACACCACCGGCAGAATAATGACAAACACTGCCAGTATCACATATTTTGCCTTGGAAAGGACCTGGGTGACACGGTTTTTCTTTACCTTGGGCACAGGTATCTTGTAAAGAAGCTCCTGCACCAGACCAAAGGGACACAGAAAACCGCATATGGTCCTTCCCAGGGTAACTCCAAAAAGCAGCAGAACCCCCAATATATAGAAAGGAAGCTTCCTGTCCATGGCGGACAGGGCGTTCTGCAGGGTACCCAGCGGACAGGAACCAACGGCCCCCGGACATGAGTAGCAGTTAAGTCCCGGTACGCACAGTCCTTTGGACTTTCCCTTGTAAATAGACGCCTCTGCAAATCCCTTCAGGTTCAGGTTGTATAATAATGCTGCACAAAGCTGTATCAAACGACGTTTCATCACTTCTGTCCTCTCACCCGATTCCGATACATTCCAGGCATACCCTGACTGCCTTGCGCAGGGTATCCTGGTATCCTCCCTGGGCTGCTCCGATGCACAGGAAAACCACGCCCAGGACCAGAAGGACGGCAGCCGTCTTATTCTGTCTGCACCAATCCATCATCTCATCACCGCTCCGTCCCTTACACCCCAAGGGCTTCCTTATATCTCTCATACATGGTGTCAGCGTCCAGGGCTCCTGTGGATATATGGGTTACCTTTCCCTCTGCATCCAGAACCACTGTATAGGGAATGGAATTAGTGGGGTACAGCATGGATATGGAATACTCCTCATCCAGGACCACCGGGAAGGTGTAGCCGTTCTCCTCCACAAAGTCCTTTACAGTCTCGGCATCATCCCCGCAGTTCACCGCGATAATGCCGATTTTATCCCCAAAATCCTCCTTCAGACGCTCAAATGCAGGCATTTCCTTGACGCACGGACCGCACCAGGTCGCCCAGAAATTGATGATAACAGGCTTGCCCTGCAGCTCGGACAGGGTAATACTGGAGCCGTCCATAAGTTCCCCTGTAAAATCAGGCGCTGCCACGCCCTCCTTAATGGGCATGCCCGGCTTATACTCAATGACGCTGTCTCCCTGACCAGCCGCTGCCTGGCCGTCCTGGCCGGGCTGTTCCCGGCCTGCTGCCTTACCGCCGTCTGCGGACTGCTCCCGGTCTGCGGACTGCTCCCGGTCTGCTGCCTTACTGCTCCCTTCTGTTTGTTCTGTTGTCCGGTCAGCCTTATCCTGGCCCGCGCTCTGGCTGCATCCCGTTATCTGCAGGGCCAGGAAGAGGGCCAGCATAGCGCCGGCCGCAGTCCTCTTCACAGCCCCTTTATCCGTGTAAAACCGTTCTTTCCTCATGTGTTATTCCTCCCTTTTCAACTATTGGAATAGACAAAAAACCCAGAGAATGCCACCTGTGCCATTCTCTGGGTTTTACTCTAACATAATTATTATTTTCTGTCCACCCGGCTTTATGGGGTTTCTATGAAAGTTTTATTAAGCTTTCATGAAGATGCCTCTACACCTCATCTATCACGGGAACCACTTCCCGCTCACTGTAGTGGTGTGCCTGCTCAAGCATCATATCCTTTACCTTCATAAGCCTTGTCTGGGAGCTTCGCTCATTCTCATCCAGCTTCATGGTGATATAGCGGATGTTTGACTGGGTATCGGGAATCATCACGTGCTCCAGCGCATTTACACGGCGGCGGGTCTTTTCAATCTCCGCTGCCATGAGCTGGCAGGATTTTTCGCACTCAGCCAGACGCAGCATGTCGGGCAGTAAATCTGCCAGACTCTTCACCGCATCATCCAGGTCACTGGAAGTAAATGCAAAGCCGTAGGAATAGATGTCGTTTGGGTCTGAAGTCCTGGTCTTATATTTGAACACAGGAATCTCCACACTCATGACGTTCTTAGTCTCAGTTTCCAGATAGACCTCCTGCTTGGGAGCCATCAGGGCTACGTTCAGGGCCTCGTCTGTCATGCCGGAACGTGCCAGCACGAAATTCTGGTTAGCCGCAGCGATGCCTGCCTCCACCTTCTCGCGGAGGGCCTTGTTCTCACGCACCAGGTCCAGGAACTGACGCATCAATTCATCCCGCTTGTCTTTCAGGAGCTTATGTCCGCGGATGGCTGTCGCCAGCTTTTTCTTAAGGCGGGTAAGCTCCATACGGGTGGGATTTACATGTTTTGCACCCATGTTATGTCAACTTCCTTTCTGCCGGCCGGAAACCGGGAACGCGTCTTATCCGCACATGGCGGAGGGCCGCGGCGCCCGCATGTTTCCTGCCGGGCTGTGACTGCCAGTTATTTTGCTTCGTAGTATAAATCAAGGAATTTGTCCTTAATACGTTTCAGCTCGCTCCTTGGGAGGATGCGCAGAAGCTTCCAGCCGATTTCCATGGTCTCTTCGATATCACGGTCAGCGTAATAGCCCTGGGATACATACTCCTTCTCGAACTCGTCAGCAAACTTGGCGTACAGCTTATCCATATCAGTCAGGGCTGCCTCGCCCAGAATAATCATCAGTTCCTTTGCGTCCTTACCACGGGCATAGGCTGCAAAGAGCTGGTTCATGACATCTGCATGGTCTGCGCGTGTCTTGCCTTCGCCGATACCCTTATCCTTAAGACGGGACAGGGATGGCAGTACATCAATTGGAGGCGTTACATTCTTACGGTACAGCTCACGGCTCAGGATAATCTGTCCCTCAGTGATGTAGCCTGTAAGGTCAGGAATGGGATGAGTCTTATCATCCTCAGGCATGGTAAGAATGGGAATCATGGTGATGGAGCCGTTCTTGCCCTTCTGACGTCCGGCTCTCTCATACAGGGAAGCCAGGTCAGTGTACATATATCCGGGATAACCGCGGCGTCCGGGAACTTCCTTACGGGCTGCGGAAATCTCACGCAGGGAGTCTGCGTAGTTTGTAATATCAGTCAGGATAACCAGTACGTGCATGTTCTTCTCAAATGCCAGGTACTCTGCTGCTGTCAGCGCCATACGCGGGGTAGCGATACGCTCTACGGCAGGGTCGTTAGCCAGGTTGATGAACATGACGCTTCGGTCGATAGCGCCTGTCTCACGGAAGCTCTCCATGAAGAAGTTGGCCTCCTCGAAGGTGATACCCATGGCGGCAAACACAACGGCGAATGACTCGTCGGTGCCGCGGACCTTTGCCTGGCGCGCAATCTGGGCAGCCAGGTTGGCATGGGGAAGACCGGATGCTGAGAAAATAGGCAGCTTCTGGCCGCGGACCAGGGTGTTCAGTCCATCGATGGCAGAAACACCGGTCTGGATAAACTCCTCAGGATAGCTTCTGGCTGCAGGGTTCATAGGCAGGCCGTTGATATCCATACGCTTCTCAGGCAGGATGTCGGGACCGCCGTCAATGGGCTTGCCCATGCCGTCAAACATACGGCTGAGCATATCCTCAGACACGCCTAATTCCATGGTACGTCCTAAGAAACGCACCTTACTGGAATCCAGGTTGATACCGGTAGACGCCTCATACAGCTGTACCATGGCATTTCCGCCGTCTATCTCCAGTACCTTGCAGCGGCGTCTCTCGCCGTTAACCAGCTCAATTTCTCCCATTTCATCGTAGGTTACTCCCTGTACGCCGCGGACCAGCATAATAGGACCTGCTACCTCTTCAATTGTTCTATATTCCTTGGGCATTAGAAGTCCTCCTTTCTGCTCAGCTCACTGTTAATCTCTGACTCCAGGGTTTTGATAACATCCTCGTAAACCTTATCCAGGTCAGCTTCCTCTGTATATTTGAAACGGCCGATGGCCTCGCGCACGGGAAGGCCTACAAGACGCTCGATATTCACGCCCTGTGACAATGCATCCCCTGCCTTGTCATAATATGCCAGCATCAGCATCATCATCATGTGCTGCTTCTTTAAGGACGTAAATGTATCAATCTCATGGAAAGCGTTCTGGTGGAGGAAGTCCTCACGGATAGAACGGGCTGCTTCCAGTTTCAGACGGTCAGGCGCGGATAATGCATCCATACCTACCAGCTGAACGATTTCATTCAACTCAGACTCTTCCTGCAGCAGGCGCATAAGACGGGCGCGCAGCTCAGTCCAGTCGCTCTCCACCTCTGCGTTGAACCATTTTTCCATGGTGTCCACATACAGGGAGTAGCTGGTCAGCCAGTTGATGGCCGGGAAGTGTCTCTTGTATGCCAGGTCGGCATCCAGGGACCAGAATACCTTTACGATACGCAGGGTAGCCTGTGTAACCGGCTCGGATATATCACCGCCTGCAGGGGAAACAGCTCCGATAACGGAGAGCGCGCCCTCGCGGTTGTCCTGACCCAGGGAGATAACACGGCCGGCACGCTCGTAGAACTGTGCCAGACGGGAACCCAGGTATGCGGGGTAGCCTTCCTCACCAGGCATCTCCTCCAGACGTCCTGACATCTCACGCAGAGCCTCGGCCCAGCGGGATGTGGAGTCTGCCATCAGGGCTACGGAATAACCCATGTCGCGGAAATACTCTGCAATGGTGATACCTGTATAGATGGATGCCTCACGGGCCGCAACAGGCATATCGGAGGTATTGGCAATCAACACGGTACGCTCCATCAAAGACTTGCCTGTCTTCGGGTCCTTCAGTTCCGGGAACTCGTTCAGAACGTCGGTCATCTCGTTGCCGCGCTCGCCGCAGCCAATGTAAACCACGATGTCTGCATCAGCCCACTTGGCCAGCTGATGCTGTACAACCGTCTTGCCGGAACCGAAAGGTCCGGGAACAGCCGCAACACCGCCCTTTGCAATTGGGAACAGACAGTCAATAACACGCTGTCCTGTTACAAGAGGCATGTCAGGCGACAGTTTCCTCTGATAAGGACGGCCTTTACGTACAGGCCACTTCTGCATCAGTTCAACCGGATGCTCCTGTCCCTTCTCATCCGTCACAACAGCCACTGTATCGGTAACCGTATACTCTCCGCCGCTGATATAGGTAAGGGTACCGCTTACTCCCACCGGAATCATGATTTTCTGCTGCACCACCTCGGTCTCCTGAACCGTACCGATGATGTCGCCGCCGCCAACCTTGTCTCCCACATTTGCAGTGGGTACGAAGGTCCACTTCTTCTCACGCTTCAGGGAGGGAACCTCCACGCCGCGGTTTAAAAGGTTTCCGCCTGTCTTTTCCATAATAGCATCCAGCGGACGCTGGATACCGTCGTATATACTTCCAATCAGGCCAGGCCCCAGCTCCACGCTCATGGGTACGCCTGTGGATTCCACCGGCTCCCCTGGTCCCAGTCCGGATGTCTCCTCATATACCTGGACGGAAGCCTTATCGCCATGAATCTCTATAATTTCGCCAATCAGACGCTGCTCACTGACTCGAACCACGTCGAACATGTTCGCGTCACGCATGCCTTCTGCGATGACCAGCGGACCGGCTACTTTTTTAATTACGCCTTTGCTCATCTTTTACCTCCATTGTTATTGCCCATTAAATATAATATCCGAGCCAACTGCCTGCTCCACTGACTTCTTAACTGCCAGGATACCTTTTCCCGTATTGCCTGATATGCCGGGAATCAGTATGATGGCCGGAAGGCCAGCCTCACGGTAGCGGTTAATCTCCGGTTCAATCTGGGCAGCCAGGGCCTCTGTGATGTAAATCACCGCATAGCCGCTTTCTGCCAAATCCTTAACCTTCTTTCCTGCCTCCGCCGGGTCTGTCAAAGGAAATGGCTCCAGACCCAGACTGGCAAAACCGTAGATACTGTCCCGGTCGCCCATAACTGCAATCTTATACATACATCTCCCTTATCCTTTCCCGGATGGACTCCTCGGGAAGATGGTTTAATTTCCCGGAAAGCACAATCCGAACTGATTTAATCTCGTTCTCCCGTGCCAGAATATAAGCTGCCAGCGGACCCAGACCAAAGGCGCTGTACTGCTGGGGCTTAATCTTACGAATCAGCAGATTGTCGCACCACCGCTCAAAAGCTGAAGGTGAGCGCCGTAATTCTTCCACTGCATCTGCATAGGCCGTGGTTTCCAGGTATGACCCGATGGAATCCACGCCTTCTATGGCTGCCTGAGCCAGACGGGCAACGTTAATGCTGCCGCATGGCGCCAGCGCCTGCTCCAGGAATGCCCTGTCCTTGCCGGTACGGGATGCCCGCACCGCCGTCTTTATATCTGCTGCCGCAACCGTCAGCTCCGCATAAAGTTCCAGGAACTCGTTGCCTGAGGATTTGCCGGCCTGGTAGATTGCATCCAGGGCTGCTTTGTCGATTATGATGTCGCAGAGCTGTCCGTCCTGGGTGTGAAGGAGCGCTTTGTATGCCTCCTCAGCAGGCGTCCTCATGGCTGCCGGAAGATTCTGGAATTCCCTGGTCTGAACCGCTTCACGTATAAGCTTCACATCCACAGTCCCCTGCTCCATGAAGATGCCCGGGTATTCATCACCCATGCGGACCTCCTTGATGGCTGCCTTCAGATTGTGGTAGTCGTTGGCGTACAGGAATACGTCGAATACAGACATATCCTCCACCAGCTCATTAATCAGTTCCCAGGTCCTTCTCTTCTCTATGGCCAGGATTTCTCCGGCATTTGTGATGCCGTCCTCTCCCCAGCCCTTCTCCATAAGAAGCTGGATACACTCGTCATAGTCTTTTGCAGCTGTCAGCTGCTCTAAAAACGCGCCGGATAGCAGGGACAATTCTTTGGAACGGATGCGGGCTACTGCATAAACATACTGTTTGTCTGCCATTTAATTAGTTCCTCCCTACGTTCATGAAAACAGAATCTCCTGCACTTTATCCTGTAATACCTCATGGGCTGCATCAAAGAGAGCGTCAATGGAACAGTTCTCCTCAATTCCTCCATAAGTAAGCACAAAACCTCCGTCTATATCCCTGGTGTCTCCGGATATGCGCAGCGCTGCCCCCTTGTCCTTAAGCGCGGCATTTAACCTGTCCTCAAAGCCTTCGGGCAGGCGTTCCAAGTCCTTCTTTGAGAACAGGAGCTCGCCTTCTCCGGGCTGTGCGGATTTAACTGCCAGTTTCAGAATCATATCAAAGTAGGCGCCGGTTTCAAGCCCCTTGAGTTCAGCCTTAGCCATCCCAATGGTTGCTCCGATGAGTCTTTGCTTTTCAGCCAGAACAGCACCGCGTTTCTTAAGTTCGGCTGCCGTGCGTCCTCTTTCCAGAATATTGGCTACTGCCTGTTTGGAGCGCCTCTCAATATCAACGCACTCCCTCTCTGCATCCGCACGGGCCTGTGCCAGAATCTCATCTGCCTTGGAACGGGCTTCAGCCCTGGTGCGTTCCGCTGCTTTCTGGGACTCTTCTTTAATCTGGCTGATGATTTTATCTAATCCCGCCATGCCATGTTCTCCTTTCCTGATGTCTCCTTATTTGGTATGCTGTTAGATGTTAAGGCCTGCAATACCAAAGATGGAAAGGATAGAAATCAGCAGTGCCAGGATGGCGTATGTCTCAACCATGGCCGGGAAAATCATAGCTTTACCAAACTGCTCAGGTCTCTTGGCAACCAGGCCGATACTTGCTGCTGCCGCCTTGCCCTGTGATGCGCCGGAAATCCAGCCGACAATGCCCATAGGAAGGCATGCTGCCAGGTATAAAGCACCCTTTACTAAAGAAAGGTCAGCGCTTCCGCCCATGATACCAATCTGTGTCAGTGTGATGAATGCAATCAGCAGTCCGTAAATACCCTGTGTACCGGGAAGCAGCTGTAAAACCAGAACCTTACTGAACTTGTTTGGGTCCTCTGTAACAACTCCGGCTGCAGCCTGACCTGCAATACCAACTCCGATAGCTGAACCTACTCCTGCAAAAAGTGCTGCGATTGCAGCTCCTAATAATGCTAAAGCAACTCCCATATTTCCCATAACTAAATGTCCTCCTTGACTTTATAATATTTGGTGTGAACGGCAAAGGGCTCAAATTTCCTTCCGCCGCCTTCATAAAACTTTCCAAAAAACTCTACATACTGCAGACGGTTAGTATGGACATATGCGCCCAGGGCATTGATTGCCAGGTTCAGGCTGTGTCCGATTACAAATACCAGTATGAATATGATGGCTCCGGGAATGGAACCGCCCATCATACTTCCCATCTTGTTAAATACCGTGGATATAACGCTGGTAGCCAGACCCAGGGCCAGAAGTCTGGAGTAGGACAGGATGTCGCTCAGGTATGAGCTGACTCCGTACGCTCCGTAAAGACCCTTAAGTATCCTCTTAACCCAGTTTTTGGATTCCCTTCCGCTGGTAAGTACAATACCCACAAAACCAATGGCTGCCGCGTAAGCAGCCACAGTGCCTGCAACTGCCGGAAGCGTAAAGGTAAGGCCCAGCATCTCGGTAAACATCTGCATGGTCAGCAGGTAAACAATGCCGCCGCCAACCAGCATATACCAGAATATGGCGTCATATATACCGTCAGCCAGGCTGCCGTTCTTCACACAGGAGTAGAATTTGATTCCAAGTCCTATGAACAGGTGAAGAATACCAAGTCCAAATGCAAATACCAGAAGCTTCATGGGAAGGCTTACTGGCTCAAACCAGAGAGGAGCAAGCCTGATATCCGGCCGGTTGAAGAATGTGGTCGCGATAACATTCACCGCGTCTCCGAAAAAGCTGCCGAACATAAAACCCCAGAATGTTGTGGAGATGCCGCAGTACATGAACATCTTCATAAACTTCTTCATTCCGGCTTCCATGTTCTTGAATTTGGTCAGGCAGTATGCGGTGCCCGCCACCATAATAAGACCATAAGCCGCATCCGAGAGCATAAGCCCGAACTGTACATAGTAGAACAGCGCCACTATCATGGACGGATCAATCTCTCCCCTGGACGGAACGCTGTAACTCTCAATAACGCCCTCCACAGGTTCTGCAAACTTATTGTTGTGGAGCAGGATTGGTACATCCTCCTCCTTATCCGGCTCTGTGTACTCTACCACCACCTCATATTTCTCCTGAAGCAGCTTCTCCAGCTTTGGAGCCGCATTCTCAGGCACATATCCGGTTATGAAGAATACCCGCCTTGATTGGGCCAGGCCGTTTAACACGCCGTATTTCTCAGCACGCATGGTATAGTAGTCCATGACGAACTTAATGAGCTCCCGGTCCGGAGCCATCTCCGCCACGGCCTTTTCCGCCTTCTCAATCTCCGCCTTTTCCATTGCAAGCTCTTCTTCCAGCTGCTGCTGGCGTTTAGCAGGCACTGTCTGGCTCAGTGGCGGTTTTACAAAATTCATTTTCTTTAGCGCATCTTCCACTGCATCTGCATCCGGTTTTCCGCAGACAATGAACAGACAGGTCTGTTCCTTGGATGCACTTACAATGGTCACGTCAATTGTCTCTGCCTGAGGAGCCAGTTCCCCAAGCTGTTCTGTTACCTGTTCCAGGGTAACTTCATCCTGGATGGAACCGATGAATGCCGCAGTTTTCTTTGTTCCCTTAAAATCAAGGGGCAGGTCAAAGGACCTCCATGGCACCAGTGCTTCCATCTGCTGTTCCAGCTTCGGAATCGCTGCACTGTGCTCGCCTATCTGCTTTGCAAGTTCCTGCAAGCGGTAGGCCTTTTTCATGGCCTCGTCGTGTTTGCCTGCATTGGCCTCATATTCGTCCAGGGAAAGTACTTCCCTGCCTTCGAATGAGGACAGCATGCCCTTCTCCTCAGGCGCGTACCTGTCCAGAATATTAATGGCCTGCTCTGCTATATTGGCATTTCGTTCAAATACGGTTTTGGAAGACGTCACGTCCATTCTGCCAAACATGTCATCTTCCTGCAGCACATTGCTGATTTCAAGTACCCCTTGGCGCTGCAGAAGCTCAAGGGTGCCCTTGCGGTCTTTTTTAAGGCCACAAATCAGCACTTTTTTCATAGGCACTACTGCCAACCTTAAGCGCCTCCCTTCCTATAGCAGCTCTGATAAGATAACTTCAACTGCCTTTTGTTGTTTCTCAGCTACAGCTTTCTGCAATGCTTCCAAATCCTTGCCTTCCTCGGCGCTGGCTGCCTGCATCATCTGCTCGCTTTGAGCCTTGGCATCCTCCTCGGCCCCCACCGCGCCTTCTCTGGCAGATTTCGTCATCTCTGCCTTCATCTGCGCCGCCTGAGCCTTTGCCTCTGCCACAATTGCCTCCGCCTCTTTTACCGCTTCTTTTTCGGCTGCTTCCGCGGCCGTTTCTGCCTGACGGATTGCGTCAATCGTCTCCTGGGCCAATCCAAATCCCCCTTTCTGTACCGGAATCCCGTTAGCTATCCTGCCGGAATATATGGTTAGTTTGCGCAGATATGCCTCCGGGAATACGATGGACCATAGGTTTGTGTTGCAAAATGACAACTTATCCAGTATTTGTCCATAGCTTTCCTATTATTTTTGTACAATATGAATAGATTATAACCCATGCGTAAAAATTTATCAATCCACTTTCTCAATATTTCATGAAAAAATTTTAGACTTTCTAAATATTTTTGTACAGCATACAAAAAACTTCTATCCATATTAAAATAATTGTCCCCTTAAACATCACTTCCGGCGGGACCTATTTGTTACATTAATAACAAATTTTTTTATAAAAATAGGCTGCAGTTCCAACGCCTTCCATCTGCGTCATAAGCTACAGCCTATTTAATAACATCATACCATTTAATCCTGTAATTTGAAACAGTAATTTTTTAACATCTTTTTAACACCCGGTCATATGCCGCTGTCCGCCAGCCGGCTTCCGGCTGATTTCCGGCCTGTGTCCGGTTAATCCGCAATAATCATACGCTTCTTTCCGCCGCCGTTCATCAGGCTGTAGTATGCAGGAAGCATGAGCAGCGAAAGAATGGTGGATGCGGTCAGACCGCCGATATTAACAAGGGCAAGGCCCTGGGTCGTGGAACCGCTGTCGCCCAGAGCAAAGGCCATGGGCACCATGGATACAACCGTGGTCAGGGTAGTCATGAGAATCGGTCTCAGACGGGTGGCCCCTGCTTCCACCAGGGCTGTATTTAAATCCATTTCCCTGCGGTACTGGTTCACCGTATCCACATAGAGGATACCGTTGTTAACAACCGTACCAACCAGCATCAGGAATCCCAGAAGGGATGTCATGCTGATGGCGCTGTCTGCCAGCCACAGAAGTCCGAAGGCTCCAATGAGACAGAACGGGATGGTGGTCATTACCATGATTGAGAACTTGGGCGACTCAAACTGCGCCGCCATGACCACGAATACCAGGAAGACAGCCAGGGCAATGGCCTGGAACAGAGCCGTGAACTCTTCTGCCATGGATTCATCCATCTGGTTCTGGGCAACAGTCACATTGGCATTACTGCTTACAGCCGGCTTCACCACTTCGCTTAAAAGCTGGGTCTTTGTGTTCTTATTTGAATTCTCGGTATAGATACCGCTGATAGTGGCGCGGTACTGCTTATCCTGCCTGGTGATGGATGCAGGGCTGTCTGCAAAGTGAATATCAGCCACATCCGTCAGGGCAACGGAGCTGCCCTTAGGCGTCTGGAGGGTGATTGTCTCAATCTGGTCCAGGGTCTTATAGCGCTCCTTAGGATACTCCACCTTTACATCAATATCATTTCCGTCAATATTAAGGGAGGTGGGCGTGGTGCCGCTGAGCATGTTATTCAGGGTGCCGCCAATCTGGGCCGGCGTCAGTCCTGCCGCCCTGGCCTTGATGGGATTCACCGTAACCTTTACGACAGAAGCCGCATTCTCCAGGGTGGAGTGGACCTTGGTCAGCTCCGGACGTTTGCTCAGTTCAGCCGCCACATGGTCGCTGACCGCCTTCAGGTCATTGTAATTGGTACTCTGAAGGTCTACTGAATATTCATCGTCCGAACCCATCATGGCGCTTACCTGCGAGTAGGCCTCCACGGTTATGTTGGTATCAGAGATTCCGCCCATCTGCTGTTTCCAGAGCCGGACCACCTGGTCTGTCTCCATCTTCCTGTCCTTCTTAAGGTAGACAGTGATGCTGGGGTCGGAGCTCATGCTCAGTCCCGAGCTTCCGGCAAGGGTGATGTAGGATTCCACATCCTCCTGCTGGGAGATAATATCCTCTATCTGCTTCATGACACGGTCAACCTTGTCAATCTTCATACCCGGCTTTACTTCTGCAGTGATGGAAATCTGGCCCTGGTCATCCTCAGCCATCATCTCCACGCGCAGGAACTTGGCGATGAAGAAGGAGAACAGAAGGAGCGCCACAGAAGCCAGCATGACAAGGCCTCTCTTGTTCAGGAGCTTTGTCATGATTCCCCTGTAGGCTTCCTGCATCTTCTCAACCGGTCTGGACAGAGGCGCCGTCTTTCTCTCCACGGGTTTATAAATCATGTAGCACAGAGGCACCACCGTAATGGCTGATATGAGAGATGCCGTCATACAGAATACAATGGTAAAGCCCAGAGGCCGGAACATCTGTCCCGTCATGCCGCCCAGCATGGCCAGCGGCAGGAACACCACGCAGGTGGTCAGGGTGGAACCGATAACCGACTGGTATACCACTCCGGTACCGTTTAGGGCTGCCTTGGAAAATTCCCGGAAGCCGGTATCATCCGTGGCCCTGAAACAGCTCTCCAGCACAACGGTGGAGTTATCCACCATCATACCGACGCCCAGTACCAGGGCGCTCAGGGTTATGACGTTCAGGCTGAAGCCCATAATCTGCATCAGGATAAGCGACGACAGGATGGATACGGGGATGGAGCTTCCTACAATCATGGACGCCTTCAGGTCCCCGAAGAACAGCCATATGATGACCATGGAAATGATGATGGCCAGAATCATTGTCTCAATAACGGAGCTCAGGGATGACATGATGGAATCCTTGTCATCGTCCACTATGGTTATCTGAAGGGTGGGGTCCTGTCTGGTAAGCTCACCCACCACACGCTTTACATCCTTGGACACATCCAGGGTGGCTGCGTCCTGCTGCTTGCTGACAGTCAGGGCAACGATATCCTCAGGAAGCCCGTTCTCCGCCTTATAGCGCGCAATACTTTCCACATCGTCCGCACCCATGTACACCTTTGCCACATCGCTCAGGTATACGGTCTGGCTTCCGGATACGGTCAGGGGGATGTCGTTAAGACTGTCCATTGTCTCAAAGGGCTGCTCCGTTGACACGGACAGCTTCTGGTCTCCCACTTCCGTGTCTCCTGCAGGATATGTGATATCCGAGCCCGCAATATCGCTGGCAATGGAGCTCATGGATACGCCGTACTGTTTCAGCTTCTCCGGCATCAGCTCCACTTTAATGTATTTCTGGAGGCCGCCCGTAATGGAAACCTCGGCTGCCGTGGACAGCTTTTCAAATTCAGGAACAATGTTATTGTTCACATAGTTGTAAAGGTCATCGTCCTCGCCGTGGCTGACAGCCATGATAACATTTGGCTTCAGGCTGGTATTCAGCTCCAGCATGATGGGGTCATCCGCATCATCGGGAAGCTCTACCTTAGCCAGGTCCATCTGCTTCTTCAGGTCATCATACGCATCGTTCATGTCAGTGCCGTACTTATATTTCAGCATGACGATGGACATGTTCTCTTTTGACTGGGAGGATATGGTATCCAGACCGCTCAGGGTACTGGCCCTGTCCTCAATCGGTTTGGTGACCAGCTCGCTGACATCGTCAGGGCTGGCGCCGGAGTAGACGGTCATTACAATCATCATGGACATGTTCATGTCCGGCATCAGCTCAAGCGGTGATTTCATCACTGAGGACAAGCCGAACACAATCAGACACAGGATTGCAAGCACCGTACTGACCGGTCTCTTTAAGACAAGTTTCGTTAAGCCCATTTTCCTGCCTCCTTCTACTGCGCCTGACTCTGGTCTGCGGCCGGACTTTCAGCTTTGTCTGTCTGACTGTTTTCCCGGATGACCTGCATGTTTACCTGTACTTCGGCTTCCGTTCCATTCATCTCTAAGGTTGCCGGCACCTCGGTCTCCAGTGTCACCTTGGTGCCCTCCTTTAACTCGGAGGTCCAGGTGGTAAGAACCCGGTCATCCAGGGTAATCCCTGAAAGCACCGCTATGTTCTCCTTGTCATAGATGCCCACTTCCACCGGCACCTCATGGATGATGCCGTTATCATATGTATACACATAGGCATCCCCTGCTTTATAGTACACGGAGTTGTTGGGAATCAGCATGGTATTCCTGGCAGATGCGGAAGGAACCCGCAGTTCCACGCTGGTGCCGGCTGCCATGGCCTCATTATCGTCCACAGATGCTTTAATCTTGAACAGGCCCACAGATGCCTCGGCCATATTGCTGACCTCGATGACATTGCCGCCGTACTCTGTGCCTTCTTTGATGACCGTAATAGGGTCCCCTGCGTTCAGATGGTTCTTTACCTTCTCCGTCACATAGAAGGTCACATTGTTGCCACTGTCTCCGGCAATGACGCAGAGCTGGTTGGAATTTCCAACCGTGTCATGTACCTCCACGTTCAGCTGCTCCACCCGTCCGCTTATGGGCGATGTCACATGGCTGAATTCCATCTGGTTTTCATATGCAATCTTCGCAGACTCATACTGCAGCCTCTTGGCCTCAGCAGCAGTCTGATATCCCTCAAACTCTTTATCAGACACAAAACCTGATGCATGGAGGGGAGCCATGCGGGTCAGGGTGGACTGTGCGTCGTCCCATGCCACCTTGGCTGCATCCATGGAGTTTCTGGATGTATCTACCTGCTTTGTATCAATCTCTAACAGCACCTGTCCGGCTGCAACCACATCCCCGGCCTTCACGTTGACAGCTGTCACGTCGCCTCCTGCCTTGGGATATATGTACACAATGTCGGCCGGCTCAATGGTGCCTACCAGGTCTGTTGTCAGCAGTATGTCGCCCATCTGCGGCGTCTGTACTGTTACCACCGGGTCAGGGGTGGGGACAACAGGCTCTTCCTTTTTGAAAATTCGGGCAATCACAATGACTGCTATAATTACAATCACGATTCCCCAGATAATGCGTGTCCTTGCCTTTTTCATCTTCTCCTCTTTCCTTTCATGTCCTTTTTAATATGAGAATCTGTCACAGCGCCGGCACTGTCATGTAAAAGAATACAGCGCCAGAAAAAAACAAGGGAAATGAGCTGCTTTGGTCCACAGCCCTTCCCCAAAATACGGCTTCTTTCTTTTTTACCAACCATCTTGTATTTTAGACAGTTGCCCCCCTTTTTGTCTAACACCAAAATACGGATAATTAACAACTCGTTGTTGTTAATTATAATTATTTTTCAAAAATTTAATAAAACTTTCAAGTCTCTTCTCATTTTCTTTACGCCATACTATGATTACGCTGGCATGGGCCTGATTTCTGGAGTTGGGCATGGGGTGCATGACCAGCCGGTCCCCGTAATTGTGATAAAATTCCTTAAACCCGATATGGATTCCCTCGTTGGCAATGATTGCCAGCTCCAGGCTGTTGACATTCTCATAATAGCGGGCCTTCTGCAGAATATGCTCCTGCTTGGAAATAAGTTCAAACAACCGCATTTCCGCACCTGCAAAAAAATTCTTGAAAAGACAGAGCATGGTCTCTCCCCTGAAGTCCTCCATGACCACCTCCTCCTTATGGGCCAGAGGATTTTTCTTGGACATGACATAATATAGGGGCAGGCTCTTTAC
Source organism: Clostridium sp. 1001271st1 H5 (assembly GCF_005845215.1). Lineage (GTDB taxonomy): Bacteria > Bacillota > Clostridia > Lachnospirales > Lachnospiraceae > Enterocloster. The sequence continues at coordinate 50,879 of NZ_SPHO01000003.1, read as the reverse complement.
CACAATGAGGCCGCATTTTTCCTTCAGCTGTTCATAGGAAGGGGTAAAGCTCACAGTCATCATCAAATCCGGGTTTCCGTTGGTTATATCCTTTATATTGGTAAATTCATTGATTTCAAATTCCACATCCGGGTCCTGGGCCATATAATCGGCCAGTATGTTTCCGGCCATCTCAATAATGCCGCTCATGCCCACCACGGACAGGTTAATCCGCCGTTTTGCCCGCTCCCCTTCCTCCCTGGCCATATCCACGGAATCATATATCTCCTTGGGTATATCCTTCCAGCGCCACAGGAGCAGTTCGCCGCTGCGGGTCAGCCTCACATCCCTGGTGGTCCTGTCAAAAAGCCGCAGCTCCAGCTCCTTTTCCAGGGATGCTATCTGGCGGCTCAGTCCCTGCTGCGATATATACAGATGATTGGCTGCCTCCGTAAAGTTAAGGGTCCTGGCTGCTTCCAGGAAACATTCTATCTGATGGATGGTCATAAGCATGCTCCTTTTATGTGCTTGTCAATATGGCGGGCTGCTTCTAAGGTATATTCCGGCCAGGCATGTCCCTGTCTGATGCATCCCGGACCGGCATGTCACGCCCCGGCGTATCCTGGTCCGGCGTATCCCGCCCCGGCATATCCTGCTCCGGCGTATCCTGCTCCGGCATGTCCTGGTCCGCCCCGCCCAGATTCAGGACCGCCGAAGGGTCCAGGGCATCTCTCAGGGCATCGCCCACAAAATTGATGGCAACCACCAGGACCACAATCAGAAGTCCGGGAGGAATCCAGAGCCACGGCTGCTTTGTCAGCACGGTCAGGGACTGGGCGCTGTTTAACATGTTGCCCAGGCTGGCCGTGGGAGGCTGCACTCCCATGCCCAGGAAGCTGAGTGAAGCCTCGTCCAGCATGGACAGGGCCATGACCGAGGTGGCGTACACCAGAATAGGCGCCACGGTATTGGGAAGTATCTCTGAAAAAAGGATATGTCTGGCAGGCATTCCCGCCACAATACTGCTCTTGACAAAGTTTGTCTCCCGCAGACTCAGCACATTGCCCCTGACCAGACGGGCAATGCCGGGCCAGTCCACAAATCCGAGAATCAGAATAATACTCCAGAGTCCCGGCTCAAAGATGGCGGCAGCCACCAGCACCAGCAATATATAGGGAAATGACATAACCATGTCCGTAAAACGCATAATGGCTATGTCCAGCCAGCCTCCGAAGTATCCTCCCAGCAGTCCCAGGCTGACTCCTATGGCCGTGGATATGGCCGTGGCCAGCACCCCCACCAGCAGGGAGATACGTGTTGCGTATAACAGGCGCGAGAGCATGTCCCGGCCAATCTGGTCCGTCCCCAGCAGGAACTGCAGGCTTGGCGGGGCTCCAAAAGGCCCTGCGATGGCGTCCGGGTCATAGGGTGCTATGACAGGCGCCAGGACAGCCGCTGCGCAGATGACCGCCAGCACCACCAGGCTGATGCAGGCCAGGCGGTGGTGCAGAAACCGCCGTCTGACAGTCTGCCAGTAATTTTCTCTTCCAATATCCCCGTAAGGGTTCTTTCTGTTCATTTTCATTCTATCTATGCTTACTCCTGTTATGTGCTTACGCCGGTCTGTCAGTCATACTGAATAGCCGGATTTACGATGGCGTACAGAATATCCGTCACCAGGTTGGCTGCCAGCACCACCACCGCGGAAAGCAGGCAGACCCCCATAATCACCGGGTAATCCCGGTTCAGGATGGCGCTCATGGTCATAAGCCCCAGGCCGGGCCAGGAAAACAGCTGCTCCACAATAACCGCGCCCCCAAACAGCACCGGTATCTGCATGCCAATGACCGTCACAATGGGCACCAGGGCATTGCGCAGGGCGTGCTTATATATGACCCTTCTGCGGCCGATTCCCTTGGCCCTGGCCGTGCGCAGATAATCCTGCTGGAGGATTTCCAGCATGGCGCTGCGGATATAGCGGATATTGGTCCCTGCCATGGAAACAGACAGCACCAGCACGGGCATTATCATATGGGCCGCCACATCCGCTGCACCGCCTGCCGTGCCCAGGGTTGTCATACCTCCGGAGGGCAGGATTCCCAGGTTCACGGTAAACAGGTACACCAGCAGCAGGGACAGGAAGAATCCGGGTATGCTGCTTCCGAAAAAGGAGGCTGTCACCACGGCGTAATCCCCCCTGGAATACTGGTGGATGGCGCTGTAGATGCCGGCGGGAACCGACATGATAAGGCTTACAATCAGCGACACCCCCATCAGGAGAAGGGTGGGGCCCAGATGGCTTCCAATCATGGCGCTGACCGCCTCATAGGATTTCACGGAATACCCCATGTTTCCCGAAAGAAGCTGTCCCAGCCAGATAAAATATTGTATATAGAAAGGCTTGTCCAATCCCATGGCTGCCTCCTTGGCGGCGATAGCTTCCTGGGAAATACGGGCTCCCTGAAGCATTTCCAGGGGACTGCCCGCAAAACACATAATGGCATAGTCAATGATGGTAATGCCAAGCAGGGTTGGAATGGCAATCAGTATGCGCTTTAAGATATAGTTTGTCATGCCTGTTCACCCTCTTTCTCTAGTTCTTTATACCGGATACAGGCTGTCAGATGGCTGCTTCCCGGAGCAGCCGGTTTCAGCTCCGTTTCCCCGCTCATGCACTCCTCCTTACAGTGAGGGCATCTGGGGTGGAAGGGACATCCTGAGGGCATATTTACATTTGAGGCTGTTTCACCGCCGATGATTCCCGCAGACCGTTTCCTGCGGTTTCGCGGGTCAGCTATGGGCACCGCCTCAAACAGCGCCCTGGAATACGGGTGGAGGGGATGGGCAAACAGCTCCTTCCGGTCCGCAATCTCCACCATTTTTCCCAGATACATGACAGCAATCCGGTCGCTGACATAGTTCACAGCTCCCAGTCCATGACCGATGAAGATACAGGTCAGTCCCAGCTCCTTCTGCAAATCCCTGAGCAGGTTCAGTATCTGGGCCTGGATGGACACATCCAGGGCGCTGACCGGCTCATCGCATACCAGCAGCCTGGGGTTTAAGGACAGGGCCCTGGCAATGCCTATGCGCTGCCTCTGCCCTCCTGAGAATTCATGGGGATACCTTCCCAGACAGTTTCGCGGAAGACCCACCATATCCAAAAGCTTCTCCACCCGTGAATATATATCCCCCCGCCCGGCCAGGCCATGGTACAGCATGGGTTCTGCCAGTATTTCATACACATGTTTCCTGGGATTCAGGGATGAATAGGAGTCCTGGAATATCATCTGCAGCTGGGTGCGGAAGGGCTTCATCTGGGCCTGGCTCATATTGCCCAGGTCCTTTCCGTCGTAGATGACCCTTCCTCCCGTGGGATGCTCCAGGCCCACCAGCTGGCGTCCCAAAGTAGATTTGCCGCAGCCGGATTCTCCCACCAGTCCCAGCGTCTCCCCCTCAAACAGCTGAAAGGATACGCCGTCCACAGCCCGCACCACGCCGGCGGAACGGGAAAACATGCCTGACTTAGCCGTATAGTATTTTTTCAGTCCCTCTGCCGAAAGCAGAGGAATACGCGTTTTATCAGCCATCCGCCAGCACCTCCTCCGCCCGGCAGCAGCGCACAGTATGGGAATCCCCAACCGTTATCTCCTGCTGGGGCTCTGTGCACATCCCGGCCCTGTAGGGACATCTCCTTGCGAAACGGCAGCCCCGTATTCTGTCATAGTGCTCCGGCACAATTCCCTCTATGGATTCCAGTCTTCTGTCCTCATCATCCCGGATGCCGGGCACGGAGCGCAGAAGAGCCCTGGTATAAGGATGGGACGGATGGTCAAACAGCTCCAGGACACGGGCCTGCTCAATGAGCTGGCCTGCATACATCACCAGTACCCGGTCAGCCATCTGGGCCACCAATCCCATGTCGTGGGTGATAAGCAGCACCGCCATGCCCATCTCCTCCTTAAGCTCCAGAATCAGCTCCATAATCTGGGCCTGAATCGTCACATCCAGGGCTGTGGTGGGCTCGTCGGCAATCAGAAGGGACGGATTGCAGGAAAGAGCCATTGCAATCATGACGCGCTGGCGCATCCCCCCTGACAGCAGGTGAGGGTATTTTTTCATGACCGAAAGGGTATCCGGCAGCCCCACCTTCTTAAGAAGATACAATGCCCGTTCCCTGGCCTCATCCTTTCCCAGCCCCATATGGGCGCGGATACTCTCCGTCATCTGGCTTCCAATGGTAAATACAGGGTTAAGGGAGGTAAGGGGGTCCTGGAATATCATGGTCAGGCGGTCTCCCCTGACTTCGTCCAGCTCCCTCTCAGTCATGGAGAGCAAATCCTTTCCCTCAAACAGGACCTGGCCGCTGGTCACCTTCCCGCCTTTTCCCAAAAGTCCCATGACAGACAGGGATGTGACACTCTTTCCGCAGCCGGACTCCCCCACAATACAGACCACTTCCCCTGAATCCACATGGAATCCCACATGGTCCACACCTATATTCTTCCCCCCGTCGCCGGAAAATGTGACTTCCAGATTCGCGACTTCCAGAATATGTGACATACTGTTTCCTCATTTCTTCATATTAATCGCTGATTTCCCATGAATGAAGATACCCAGAGAGCATATGCCCTCCGGGAATCCGTTCACTCTTTCTGATTATTGGGTTGTCCTGACGGGACCCATCCTACCTGGACACATCCCACTGCTCCACATGGTTGAGGAAGCCATAGACACTGGGCTTAACTCCGGTCAGACGTTTATTGGCTGCCGCCATGGTCTTGATAATGTAGGCGGAAAACATAGGCACATCTTCCTGGACATTTCTGTCCACAATCCCATACAATTCTTTCAGCTTGTCCTTGTCATTTGTCAGGGCCACATTTGCCAAGGCTTCCTCCACCTCCGGATTGGTATAGCCGGTCCAGCTTCCCTCACCCCCTAATAGCCAGGCAACATCCGCGTAGGGGTCCACCGGCGGATAGGTGTACTGTACGGCCAGCACGTCGAAATCCCCGCTGGAGGCAGTGCTCATCAGGGTATTGATATCCATGGTCTGGATATCTGCCTTGATGCCCACCGCAGCCCACTGGGCAGCCATGACAGAAGCCGCATTCACAAAGGTGCTGTCCCCTGAGTCAATACAGAAACGGATGCTCTTATTCTGGTCCCATCCGCTCTCCGCCAGCAGGCTCTTTGCCTTTTCCGGGTCATAGGAAACAGGCTCCAGGGAACTGTCAAAATAAGGACTGGCAGATGACAGGAAACCGTCCACCACTTCTCCGTTTCCCTTTAAAAGCTGGTCCAGAAGCTGGTTCCGGTCCACTGCATACAGCATGGCCTGACGCACCCTTGCATCGGTGATTCTGGCTGTGTTGATGAACACGGACTGGTTGGTAATGGGGTCGCCGTAAGAGACTTCCACGTTCTCCAGCGCCGACACGCTCTCATAATCCTCCAGCGGAATGGTGCTCATGGTGTTCTGGGTAATGTCGATTTCCCCGGACTTAAGGCCTGCATAGAGCTGGCTGCCTTCCACGATTTTTATATTAAGGCGCTCAATCCCGGGAGCACCCTTCCAGTAATCCTTGTTGGCCTCATAGGACACATAGTGGTCACGGTCAAATTCAGTTACCTTATAGGGACCGCTCACCACGTCCGGATGGCTGAACCATGGGTCTGAAGCCAGCGCCTTCTCGTCAATATCCCCTATCACATGCTTTGGAAGGGGCATGAGATAGCGGGCATAGGAGCTGTTAAAGGTTATTAGGGACATGGGTGCCTTGGTGGTAAAACGAACAGTCTTATCATCCACCCTGGTAATCCCCTCCACATGGTCAGCCCCTTCTTCCACAAAGCCGTCGTCTCCAACGCCTTCAAATACATAATACATCATGGCCGGGTTTCCAATAACCGGGCTGCACAGCCTGAGGGCCGTGTATACCACATCATCCGCCGTAACCGGAGTCCCGTCGGACCATACCGCCTTATCGTCAATGTGCACCAGGAAATTCCTCTCATCCTCCGCTGTCACGGAATCTGCCAGCATTCCTTCAAACTCCATGTTCTGGTCCAGTTCCATCAGCGGCAGAAACATGAGGCCCGTGGCATATTTATTCATCTCCACACCGTCCATCAGCAGCGGATTCAGCGTATTAAGGGAGCTGGTCACGCCAATGTTGACGATTTTCCCGCCGTCAGAGGCAGCTGCCTGGGTCTGACCTGACTCCGTCTGCCCTGACGGCTGGCTGCCGCCTTTGCCCGCGCATCCTGCTGCTGACAGAACCATAACCGCAGATACAGCCAGGGCAAGACATCTGCCTGCCATTCTTCCTGCTGTTCCTTTTGTATATTTCATAAATCTCCTCCTTAAAACCATGGAGCGCCCATAGATGCGCCCCGGCCGCCGGCACCTATTGTACATCTCTACACGGCGCGGCGCTGAGTCATGTGACAAAACCACACTATTCATAGTAAATTAGTATGGTTTTATTTATATCATTACATGCTATAAATGTCAATAGCTCAATCCCCCCGGCTTTCAAAATAAAGTGGAAATTTACTCCAAACTGCTATAGAATAAAGGTAGAAAGCGTAAAAGGAGCAACGTATGTCGGATTATTTCATATCACAAATCAGCCCCAAAGACAAAGCCGCCAGCCAGCAGCTGGACCGGCTGCTGACAGCAGAAGGCATCCGCAGGGACGGTAACCTGGACTATACCTGCGGCATGTTTGATGAGGACATGAATCTGATAGCCACCGGCAGCTGTTTTGGCAATACGCTCCGGTGTCTGGCCGTGAGCAGCAGCCATCAGGGCGAGGGGCTTATGAACCAAATCATGACCCATCTTATGGAAATTCAGGTATCCCGCGGAAATACCCACCTGTTCCTGTATACAAAATGCAGTTCCGCCCGTTTCTTTGGGGACCTTGGTTTCTATGAAATTGCACGGATAGACGGCCAGGTGGTTTTTATGGAAAACCGGAGAAATGGATTTTCCTCCTATTTACAGAGGCTCTCCGGGGAGTCCGGCATCCATGCCCCCCGTGAAAGATGCGCTGCCCTGGTGATGAACGCCAATCCCTTCACCCTCGGCCATCTGTATCTGACAGAACGGGCAGCGGAGGAAAATGACACTGTCCACCTGTTCATGGTCAGCGAGGAGGCAAGCCTTGTGCCCTTCCAGGTGCGCAGGCGCCTGGTAATGGAGGGTACCGCCCACCTGAGCAATCTCATATATCATGACAGCGGCCCCTATATCATCAGCAGCGCCACCTTTCCCAGCTACTTCCAAAAAGACATGGACGCTGTCATTGAAAGCCATGCGCGGCTGGACCTGGCCATCTTTGCAAAAATCGCCGCCGCCCTGGGAATCCGCAGACGCTACGTGGGTGAGGAGCCTCACAGCCAGGTAACAGGTATCTATAACCGGATTATGGAAACAGAACTGCCAAAAGCCGGAATCCAATGCACTGTTATCCCCCGCATACAGCAGAACGGCGCTGCCATCAGCGCTTCCACAGTCCGCAGGGCTATCAAGGAAAACCAGATGGAGCTTCTGCCGTCCCTTGTGCCGCCATCCACCCTGAGGTACCTGCTCAGTGAGGAAGCTGTCCCTGTTCTTAGCAGAATCCGCCAGGCAGAAGATGTGGTGCACTATTAATCAGGACAAGCCATATCCAATAAAAGTAAAAACCAGGATAGCCATCCCCTCCGCATTATGGTACAATGCCTTATAATAAACAAACCAAACTCTCAATGAGGTAACGGAGGTATTCTTATGGATATGAACGTGATGCTGATTATCGTACAGGAGAATGACGCTGAGGCCCTGGCATCTGCATTTAAGAGAAACCAGATTCAGGCCACCAGGATAGACGCCAAGGGACTGGTGTCCAGCAGGAAGCTCAATGTATTCCTGGTTGGCACAGAACGGATAGACGAGGTATTGCAGCTGGTATCCTCCAACTGCAAAGAACGCGCCGTGGAGATAGAGGACCAGGAATACAACGGCCACATGTTTGTGGATGTGCAGAAGACTATCGTCATAGGGGGCGCTACCATCTTCATCATGGGCGAGGCCAGATTGGTGAAGGTCAAGGGGGGATGCTGCGGGGATTAGCAAAAAACGGGACTCCATATGCAATATATGGAATCCCGTTATCTTTTACGCTTTAATCCCTGCAAAACAAACCATTAATCGCAGGTATACGGCATCAGAGCGATGTGACGTGCGCGCTTGATAGCTACAGTCAGGGCTCTCTGGTGCTTTGCACAGTTGCCAGTGATACGGCGGGGAAGGATTTTTCCTCTCTCGGATACGTATCTCTTTAACTTGTTAACATCCTTGTAATCGATGGTTCCGTTCTTATCTCCACAGAATACACAAACTTTTTTTCTTCTGCGCATTCCGCCTGGTCTTCTCATCTTAGCGCCATCTGGTCTGTCTGTTTTATTAAATGCCATTGGTGTTGTCCTCCTTTATTATTAACCATGGAACATTCTAGTTAAATGGAAGTCCTTCGTCCTCCACTCCGTCAGGAATGTTCATAAACCCATCACCAATCGCACTGGTAGGAGCCGGTCTCTGAGACGGAGCTGCCTGGGCATATCCTCCCATATCAGATGCCGCACCCTTACTGTCTGCGAATTCCTGGTCATCCAAAATGACCTCGGTGGTGTATACTTTCTGACCTTCTTTATTTACATAGCTACCTGTCTGGATTCTGCCTGACACAAGCACCCGCATTCCCTGACGGAAATACTTCTCGGCGAACTCGGCAGCGCGGTCAAATGCAACACAGTTGATAAAATCGGCTGTCTGCTGGTCTGAAGAACTGTCCTGGTTCCTGCGGCCCCTTCTGTCCACTGCAAGTGAGTACCTGGCAATGGCCATGGAACGCTCTCCCTGTGAATATCTGACTTCCGGGTCTCTTGTCAATCTTCCCATTAAGATAACTCTGTTCATACGGTCACACTTCCTTTTTCTCTCCCGCCACAGGCGGTCTGGGTATCTCTTATGCCTCTGTCTTAACGCATAAGTATCTGATTACTGGTTCCATAATACGAATGTGAGCCTCTACTTCATTCGGGCATACAGAATCAGACTCGAACTGGATGAAGTAGTAGTAAGCTTCGTGCATCTTCTGAATCTCGTAAGCAAGTCTCTTCTTGCCCCATTCATCTACATTTGTTACAGTGCCGCCGAAACGGGTGATGTAACCCTTTACCTTTTCGATTGCTGCTGCACGCTGCTCGTCTTCCAGCTTCACATTCAGAACAACGGTTAATTCATACTTGTTCATCTTGCTTTACCTCCTTGTGGTCTCTGGCCCCTGCTTTCAGTAACAGGAGCAAGGATATAATATGTCACGGAGTATTATTTTAACAAATTCCCGGGACAAATGCAAGATGTTTTTTTGTTTTTTATTACGTTTTATTACGCTTTTATGGCGGATTTCAGGATATTTCCCCTGACAGCGCCCTAAGAACCCGCGTTTGCCTTGGTAAGCCCTCTGGTATTTTTCTCCACCAGCCTGCGGGCAATCATAATCTGATGTCCGCATCCCATGCATTTGAGCCGGAAATCAGCTCCCACCCTGAGGATTTCCCACTGGCTGCTGCCGCAGGGATGGGTTTTTTTGAGCTTTACTATGTCCCCTACTTCATAATTCAACTTTTCGTTCATGTACGCGACTCCATTTCTGTATATCGGTCTGACCGCCGCCCGGCTGTCACGCTTTCAGAATGCCTTCTATCCCAGCCAGTTCCTCCTGGCTGAATGTCAGGTTTGCCAAAGCCTTTGCATTATCCTCCAGCTGGGCAATGCTGCTGGCCCCTATGAGCACGCTGGTAACTTCCTTCCTGCGGAGCACCCAGGCCAGGGCCATCTGCGCCAGGGACTGTCCCCGCTCCCCGGCCACTCTGTCCAGGGCTCTTATTTTAGCCAGCTTGTCCTCTGTCAGGTATCTTCCGCCTATGGTGGTCCCTTTCCTGGAAGCCCTGGAGCCTTCCGGTATCCCTTTCAGATACCTTCCTGTCAGAGCGCCCTGAGCCAGGGGGCTGTAGCATATGCAGCCCACGCCCTGACGGTCCAGAAGCTCCAGAAGTCCGTCCTCCACCCAGCGCTCAAACATATTGTACCTGGGCTGGTGAAGCAGGCAGGGTGTTTTGTTCTCCTTCAGGATGCGGATGGCTGCCTCTGCCTCCTCTGCCTGATAATTGGAAATTCCCACATACAGGGCCTTTCCCCGGCGCACTATGTCAGACAGGGCCTCCATGGTTTCCTCCAGAGGCGTATCCGGGTCCGGACGGTGGTGGTAAAATACATCCACATATTCCAGCCCCATACGCTTTAAGCTGGAATCCAGGCTGGCCATAAGGTACTTCCTGGAACCCCAGTTGCCGTAGGGTCCGGGCCAGAAGTCAAATCCTGCCTTTGTGGATATAAACAGCTCATCCCTGTACCTTCCCAGGCCGTCCCGAAGAGCGGCTCCGAAATTCTCCTCCGCCCTGCCCACTGCCGGAAACCCATAATTGTTGGCCAGGTCAAAATGGGTGATTCCCATATCGAATGCCCTGAAGAGAACTGCCTCCTGTTCCTCCAGGCTCTTTTCCAGCCCAAAATTCTGCCACAGTCCCAGGGATATCCTTGGAAGCAGGATACCGCTCCTGCCGCTGCGCTTATATTCCATTGTGTTATATCTGTTCTCTGCCGCCTGATACATCTGCTGTTCCTTCCTTTCCTGTCCGATTGTGGGTTTGAAAATAACGTTCCGCCAGATGCACGTCACCCTTTGCGGGAGTTTGGGGCCCCATGAAGGAGGCGCAGCGGGCGGCGGAAATGAAATTTCAAACTGCCCCTAGTCAACCACAGCCCCAAGTACCTCCCCGATACGGTGGCTGATAACCAAATCCGCCTGGGAGTCCCGTGAAGTGGCCGCTTTATTGATGAGCACCAGCTTATTGCCCCTGTAATAATCAATCAGCCCGGCCGCAGGATATACTACCAGGGAGGTTCCTCCTATGATAAGCATGTCCGCATGTCTGATATAATCCACGGCTTTCTGCAGGGTCCTGTTGTCCAGCCCCTCCTCATAAAGGACCACGTCCGGTTTAATCACGCCGCCGCAGCTGCAGCGGGGCACGCCCTGGCTTGCTGCAATGTAGTCCAAATCATAAAACTGTCCGCATCTGGTGCAGTAATTCCTATGTACACTGCCATGGAGCTCCAGTACCTCCCTGCTTCCCGCCATCTGGTGAAGGCCGTCTATGTTCTGGGTAATGACCGCCTTAAGCTTTCCTCTGTCCTCCAGCCGTGCCAGGGCCTTATGGGCTTCGTTGGGAGCAGCCCCGGCAAAGAGCATCCTGTCCTTATAAAAGCGGTAAAACTCCTCCGGATACCGCATATAAAAGCTATGGCTGATGATAGTCTCAGGCGGGTATTTGTATTGCTGGTTATAAAGCCCATCCACGCTGCGGAAATCCGGAATCCCGCTTTCCGTGGATACTCCGGCCCCGCCAAAGAACACAATGTTACCGCTGCCGTCAATCCATTCCTTTAACTGCTGCCATTTTTCATCCATAACATTCCCCTCCTGATTCTGCCGTCCCGCTCATAATATATTCACAGACCGCATCTTTGGCCGCCGCGCTCCGCCTGTCCTGGGGACCGCACCCCGGCCGCCAGACTCCGGCTGTCCCGCGGTCCGGCTCCGCCGCTGCTACACAACCTCATCCAGATACACGCCATCCAGGGCCCGCACATACGCGCACCAGAAAGGCGCTCCGTCCTGACTTCCATCCGCCAGCTCCTCCAGGGTTCTGTATCCAAAGAGCCAGGACGCCAGCTGTTCTATGGTTATATCCAAAACCTCCGAGGACACCAGTGTACCCGGAAAAACAGGCTCCCCGGCGTCTTCCCTGGCATGGACCGCTGACAGGGACACCCCCCTCTTTGTGAGGGACGACCCGTTTCCGTCTATTTTCCATTTCCACAAACCGCTGTTTTCCGGTATCAGCGAGTCATGGATATTGACCATCACATCCATGGCAGGGCAGGGACACCCTTCATCCAGGACAATGGCTTCCATAAAGGACATCACATCGGTGATGCGGGCCATGATGGCCGGCCTGGGCGGGTACTGGGAATTGTCCGGTTCCAGCCATTCATCCCTGCCTGCGTACAGGAACCTCTGGCTCTGCTTTTTAAGACCCCAAAATGCCTGGAATGCCTGGAGTGCCCCTGTGCCGTCGTACCATCCGTATATGTTTCCGGCCTCGCTGTCCAGCTCAGCCTGAAGCATCTCCATATAGTCCCGGTCACGCAGCGCATACACCTGGAACCGTGAAGACAGCCAATGGTTCATCCAGCCGGCCAGGGAGGAACAGAGATTCCCGTCCAGCCTCAGTTCCCGCCTGTGAAGGCATTTCTGCGCCTCAGGCCCCAGCCTGTAGCGGGGCTGGTCAAATATATACCGGAATCCAAAGGGCCTGTATATATCCGGCGACGCCGGCATGAGGTAGCAGAAGGGTTTCCTGTCCTGATGCATGTCATCCAGCATCCTCATGAGCACATCCCTCATGTGTCCGCGGTGACGGCTGTCCGCTGCCGTGGCAACCCCCACAATATAATCCAGGTTCCACATCTTCTTTCCCACATTTACCCTGTACGGATTCATATGGGCCATGGTAACGATACGGCCCCTGTCATCCTCCTTCACCAGTACAGCGCTCTGTAATATCTTTTTATCAAAATAATAGTCTGCAAATTCCCTGGAATCCTCCGGAAATGCTTCCTCCCACAGGGGCCTGCACGCCCCGAACTCACGTTTCTCCAAATACCGAATCATCGTTCCCTCACCATATATTTTCTTGCAAACCCAATGGGATTATAACTCATTTTGGCTTTTCTAAGGCCCTCCATCCCCACATCGTCCTCCCTGTTCACCAGCTCGGCCTCGGGGAATTCATTTACCAGGAACTGCTGGTTGATAAACTGGTACAGTCCCCTGATTTCAGGATTGGCCTTCTCAATGTGGATGACAGCCATATTCTCCCGTACATTCAGGCTTCCAATGGTAAATGCCTCCAGCTGCCCGTCGATATAAACCCCTGCCATCCTCACATAGAGGCTGGAACAGTTCTTAAGTATGTCGTGAATGCCTGCCACCTCATAGTCCAGGGACAGCTCCATGGCGCCCACTTCCTCCTTGTGCTGCCTCCAGCGCTCCATGAACTGCCACACCTCATGCCGGTCGGAACAGCAGAGACGCCTGTACTCATATCTGCCTTCGTACGTGCGTTTAAAGCCGTTCAGATGGTTTCTCTTCTTGACGAACTTCTTCCCTTCCAGCTTTCTCAGTTCCTCGCCGCTGTAGAGATAGTCCTTTAAATCCACCTGTTCTTCCACCTCGAACAGGGCCGGGTCCAGATTAAGGTATTGGACCGCCTCCTCATCGGCCAGGGAAATATAGAACGGCTTATGGAGCACCCCTGAAAAATAGTCCACCATCTGCTGAAAGAAATAAGGCAAATCCTCCTCCCTGCACAGAGGCATGGCAGTGGAAACCTGTCCGTCCTTTTCCATGAGCCACAGGACGGCTCTTCCCTCGCTCACCGCACACCGTACATGATAATAGTCCTTCCACAAAAAACTGTCCAGAAACACGCTGTCGCATGTCTTATTGGGCCTCAGCCCATAAAAGGGCCGGAGCCTGTCTATATCCCCGGCCACTACCGGCTTAAAATCCAAATCCATAGTATAACAACCTCTTTTCATTTAACTTCTGATAGTATACCATAAAACCGGGTTCTATAACAGTTTTTTTGCTTCACAGGAAAAAGACCTGGAAGCCTTTTTGTTTCCAGGTCTCTTTTAATTCCCAGACTTCTTTTTTCCAGAGCTGCCCGGCCTCTCTCGGCGGAATCCGGCCCTACAAGCCCTGGGCAATCTCTTTCACCAGCAGCAGCCTCTGCCCCTGTTTCACCTGGTCGTCAGCCAGTTCATTGGTGGATATGATATTGCCAACGGTTGTATGGAATTTTTTTGCGATTCCCCACAGGCTGTCTTCCGGCTGTACAATGTATCCCACGATTCCCGGCAGCTCCTGCAGCTTCTCCAAATCCATGGGGTGGATGGCAGCTCCTGTAATCACGGGTTCGCACACAGGCTGCAGCACCAGGAAATCCAGGGCAATCACAGCCTTCACTTCCACCATATCCCCGCCCATCATCACTGCGCTGAGCTGTTCCAGGCCCGCGTCCAGCTGGTATACGCTGTCCTCCCGGATTCCTCTGGCCTCGGCCACGCAGTGGAAGGGCACCTGCTCCACAGAGGACTGGACCGGTGACGTGTCGTCGCTGGTAAGGTATAACAGGGTCACCTCCAGCACGCCGTCAATTTCCAGACAGTCATCCCCGATTTCCACCTCATCCAGCTTGATGGTCCCCTCGTTGTGGCAAATCTGAAGAATCCGCTCAGCCTGGGGCAGACTCAGCTTCTCCGCCACCTTGGACTTGCACACATTCCTGGTCAGTATCTGGTCGAAACAGGCATCCGAACGGTTCAGCTCTATTTCCCGGTTGTTGGAGTACATGTCGCTTAAGAGCTCCACTTCCTCCTCCTCATAGAGCTTGATATCCAGCTCCAGCACCGCGTCCACGTCCATTTCCCGCATTTCCCCGTCATAGTCGGGCTTGGCTTCCATATCCTTATGGGCCAGGCGCACGGTCACCATGGGAATCTGCTCCTCCTTCACATCGCTCATTTCCATGTCCCCTGAAAATGGTATGGTCTCCTCCAGCCACTGGACAGGCATATTTTCATCCTCTGCCCCGTAAATGACAAACACGCTCAGTTCGCCGTCCAGATGAAGCCTGCCGTCCAGGGGTTTCGCCGTCACGTCCCTCAGCTTCATCTCCCGCCATAATAACTGCCCTATGTTGGGCTTGCCTCCGGTAAGGCTCAGTTCCTCCTTAATCCGGTATGTATCCTTGCGCCTTACAGCAATGGCCGCTGCATTGGCCGTGCGTTTCAGCGTCTCCACCTGCACCTGTCCCGCCCCGTCCGTGTCAGACATACCGGCCCCGGCGGGCCGGCTGCTGTTTTCCATGTCCACATCCACGGCTGCTTCCACATCCCTCAGGGTCTCCACCCGCACCTGAAGGGTTATAATGGCCTGGACCCCCAGTTTCCTGGAATTAATCATATCCGTGTTAAGGTCCTCCAGCATCCAGTTAAGGCCCACATAATCCTTTTCCTCCAGTCCCTGGACATTGACCACCTCTTCAAAGGGAATATTGCCGCCCAGAGTCTGGAGTCCGCCGCTCTCCTTCCGGTAAAGCACCTGGAATTCCAGCTTGCCCTTTACCGCCACCTTATCTCCCTGGTTCTTCACTGTCTCAATCTGTATCTCGCCGGTGTCCAGCATGACCTGCTCCATATCATCCAGGGTATCCGGTACAATAAAGTCATCATCCAGGGTAATCTGCGTGGTTACGTTGCCCTTCCATTGGTTCATATGTATCTGCTTCTTTATTAATTCCATAAAAAACACCTGCCATCTCTCATAGTCTTTTAGAAAAATCTATGCGGACAGCAGGTGATTTATGCTCTTTTTCTATCTTTCATCGTATTCGTCCATGAAATGGCGGCGGACCCCGTCCTTTACATAGCCAAGGCAGGCATCCAGGTTGATGTTCTCAACGCTTTTCATGATATTTGCGTCTATAAAGGGGCTGGTTTTTCTGAGGGAACGGATAAGTTCCTTCATCTCCTGGCGCTTGGAGGTGTGGACAATGTCGGCCGCCTCCCCCGCCATTCCCCTGGCCGCCTGTTCCTCTGCAATCTGCTCCGTAAACCGGCAGGCGCACTGCAGGAAATGCAGGCTGTTGTAATCCTTCCAGGCCAGTATATCCTCTTCCTTTACATAATACAGGGGGCGGATTAACTCCATGCCCTGAAAATTGGTGCTGTGAAGCTTGGGCATCATGGTGTTAATCTGGCCTCCGTAAAGGATTCCCATAAGAATGGTCTCAATCACGTCGTCAAAATGATGACCCAATGCTATTTTATTGCAGCCCAGCTCCCTGGCATGGGCGTACAGATATCCCCTTCTCATGCGGGCGCACAGGTAACAGGGCGACTGCTTCACGTCCACCACAATGTCAAATATATCTGAATCAAAGATGCGCACAGGTATATTCATAAGGGCTGCATTATCTTCAATAAGCTTTCTGTTGTCCGGATTGTACCCCGGGTCCATGACAATGAACTCCAGCTCAAAATCCGTCCGGCTCTGGCGCTTCAACTGCTGGAGGCATTTGGCCAGAAGCATGGAATCCTTTCCTCCGGATATGCAGACAGCCACCTTGTCGCCGTCCTTTATCATCTCATAATCCTGAAGCCCCCTGACAAAGGGGCGCCATATCTCCCTGCGGAACGCTTTGATGATGCTCCGCTCTATATTTACATGGGGTGCTTCCTGTTTCATGTGCAGTGTATCTTCTCCTGGGTGGGTTATTTTTCCGTATCAGCCGGCCTGGATTGGGCATCTTTCCGGGCATCCCTTAAGGCGTCCTTCAGGAAACCAATCTCCTTCTCCATCTGCTCCATACGCCGTTTCATACCTTCATACTCTTCGGGCGTCAGACTCTTCTTTTCCTTTGGTATGGTAACGCCATCCTTCTTGATTGCGCGGGCGGGTATGCCGACAGCGGTCACATTATCCTCCAATGGCTTCAGCAAAACTGCATTGGCTGCAATGGAACAGTTATCGCCAACCTCAAACGCGCCCAGGATTTTGGCGCCTGCGCCTACCATTACATTATTGCCCAGGGTGGGATGGCGTTTCCCCTTCTTGGTACCCACGCCGCCCAGGGTAACGCCCTGGTAAATGGTGCAGTTATCACCCACCACAGTGGTCTCGCCGATAACCACCCCGCATCCGTGGTCAATCAGGATGCCGTGTCCCAGCCGGGCGCCCGGGTGAATCTCAATAAGAGTAAAGAAACGGGCAATCTGGGAAATCAGCCTGGCAATGAAAAACATCCTGTGGTTATAAAACCAGTGGGCAAACCGGTGCCATATAAGGGCATGGACTCCCTGGTACAGAAGAAATACCTCCAGGGCATTGCGGGCAGCGGGGTCACGTTCCTGTACGGCCTTGATGTCAAGCCATATGTCCTTGAATATCATATTTACTCCAGCCTTTCTTTAACAAGTTAACACAATGCTACGGTAATACGACATTTTCCTAAAAAGATTAAATATCGTATAGTATAGCATATGATATTCAAATTAAAAAGAGCTTTTTACACTTTACAACCTGTTTCATAGCTCTTTTCAGGCTTTTGTCTCCCCCCTGCCCTTTTATACTACTGGAATACCACAGGATTCTCCAGATACTCGGTTCTGATTACAATATATGGAAATGACTGTTCCGCGCCGGCGTTCTCCCCCTTTTCAGGTCCCTTCAGCTCTGTATTGATGACAATGGAGTTGTCGGTGAGATAGAGCTCGTTGACGCTGATGCTGTAACCCCCTGTGGGCTGTACGCCGTAACCCACTGCTATGTACAGATTCTGTTCATCGCTGTATGTGAGTTTAAACGGCTGCTGCTGTTTCTCAGCAATCAGATTCTTAAGCTCATCCGGCACATCCATATCGCCTGCCACTGTGAAATCCAGGTCCCTGACCTTATCTCCGCTGTCCTTTGATGCAGAACAGCCGGCCAGCCACAGGGTCATGGCAAACAGCATCATGAGCCCAAGGTACACGTTACCCTTAATCGTTCCTTTCATGTTAAAAACCTCCCGGAATATATGATACAATTACTATCAATATATTCCGGGAGGCTCTGATTATGCGTTGAAATGCCCGCTATACTATTTTCCTGATCCAGCCCTCAGGCGCTTCGATGGTGCCCATCTGAATGCCGGTAAGGGTATCGTACAGCTTCCTGGTAACAGGTCCCATGGCGTCCATGCCGCTTGGGAAGCAGATTTCCCTGCCGTGGTCCACAATCTTGCCCACAGGGGAGATGACGGCTGCTGTTCCGCACAGTCCGCACTCTGCAAAATCATCCAGTTCAGAAAGCTTCACAGGTCTCTGGGTCACCTTAAGGCCCAGATAATGTTCTGCCACGTACACAAGGGAACGCCTTGTAATGGATGGAAGGATGGAATCAGACTGAGGCGTCACCACCTGGCCGTCCTTTGTGACAAACAGGAAATTGGCTCCGCCTGTCTCCTCGATATATGTCCTGGTACCCGGGTCCAGGAACACGTTCTCGTCATATCCTGCTGCATGGGCCGTGACAGATGCGTGAAGGCTCATGGCGTAGTTCAGTCCGGCCTTTACATGTCCGGTGCCGTTGGGTGCTGCGCGGTCAAAATCGCTGACGCAGAGAGTCAGAGGTTTTGCGCCTCCCTTAAAGTATGGGCCCACGGGCGTTCCAAAAAGTCTGAACTGGTACTCCTGGGAAGGCTTGACGCCGATAACAGGACCTGAGGCAAACATATAGGGTCTGAGGTAAAGGGTTGCTCCGCTTCCGAATGGAGGCACCCAGGCAGCGTTGGCCTTAACCACCAGGTCCACTGCCTCCAGGAATCTCTCCTTGGGGAAGGGCGGCATCTCCAGCCTTCTGGCGGAATTCATCATACGCTCTGCATTCAGGTCGGGGCGGAATGTGACAATGCTTCCATCCTCAGTTGTATAAGCCTTAAGGCCCTCAAAAATCTCCTGGCAGTACTGAAGAATACCCGCACACTCATTAATCACCACATTGGGGTCAGAGGTCATGGCGCCCTCATCCCATGCTCCGTCTTTATAATTCGCCACATAGCGCTTGTCCGTGGGCATATAGGAAAATCCGATATTTCCCCAGTCCAGGTCTTTCTTTTCCATAGTCAATTCCTCCATTCGGGTAGATATAAAATGTATTTTGAACACAATTATAATCGTATTAATCCGCAAAATCAATGGGTTCCTCGCAAATATACTATACAATTCCTGCATATCAGCCATAACCTCTCCTGTAATTCACATTCCCCATAAACACCTGGCAGCTGCATTGCGAAACCCGGCAAACTGTGTTAAGTTATAAAATAGGAATGAACCAACGCAAGGAGATGTGCATACATGACCAAGAAAAACGCCCGCAACACCCGCGGAAAGATTGTAAACGCAGCATGGCAGCTGTTCTATGAGCAGGGATATGAAGATACCACGGTGGAGGAAATCATCGAACTCTCCCGTACCTCCAAAGGGTCCTTTTACCACTACTTCGACGGTAAGGACGCGCTTCTCAGCACCCTGAGCCTGCTCTTTGACGAGAAATACGAGGAACTTATGGATACCCTTACGCCGGAGATGTCTGCCATGGACAAGCTCCTCTTTCTAAACAGCGAACTTTTCGGAATGATTGAGAACAGCATATCCCTGGACCTGCTGGCCCGCCTTCTCTCCACCCAGCTGGTCACCTCCGGCGAAAAGCACCTGCTGGACCACAACCGGACCTATTATAAGCTGCTCCGCAGAATCATTGCCCAGGGACAGGAATCCGGAGAACTGAACGCTGAGACAAGTGTCAATGAGATGGTCAAGCTTTACGCCCTGTCGGAACGCGCCCTGTTGTACGACTGGTGTCTGTGCGCAGGCGAATATTCCCTGCGCAGATACAGCGCCTCTGTCATGCCTGCGTTCCTGAGCAGTTTTCTGCCCAGGTGAGGACACGGTTATATCCGGCATCCTTACCCTGCCTGCCGCTTGGTCTTAATCCGGCACCGGCAGGCAGGGCCTGTTTGTATCCTATATCTGTTTGGTTATATGTATAATTATTTTTTCTCTTATAGTGTTCCATAATCGTCTAGTAATATTTTATTGTAAATGCGTCATTTTTTCTCTAATTCTTAATCTTTAGTCTAGTATTTAGTCTATACTTTGTTCTGTATTGCGTTCCACCCATCCCCATGCTATAATGTCAGCATTATGTCTGTTTTCCGCAAAGGAACACATAACAGGAGGGTAATCATGAGTACTGGACAAATAGGAATCCTGGCAGCCATTGTCGTGTATCTGGCAGCCATGGTGTATGTAGGTTTTTATTTCAGCAAAAAAGGCGGCGGTGATTCCGCCGACGAATTCTACCTGGGCGGCCGTAAACTGGGCGCCCTGGTAACTGCCATGAGCGCCGAGGCATCGGATATGAGCAGCTGGCTTCTCATGGGCCTGCCGGGAGTCGCATACCTGACCGGCATCGCAGACGCAGGCTGGACCGCCATCGGCCTGGCCGTGGGTACATACCTCAACTGGCTGATTGTGGCCAAGCGCCTTCGCCGCTATTCCGTTGTCTGCAAAGCCATCACCATACCGGACTTCTTCTCCCGCCGTTACCGGGATGACAGGAACATATTAATGTGCATTGCCGCCATTGTAATCCTGATTTTCTTTATCCCCTATACCGCATCGGGCTTCAAGGCTGTGGGAACCCTGTTCAACAGTCTGTTCGGCGTGAATTACCATGTGGCAATGATAGCCGGTGCCGTGGTCATCATCGGATACACGGTCATGGGCGGCTTCATGGCAGTGTCCACCACGGACCTGATTCAGAGCATTGTCATGAGTATTGCGCTGGTTATCATTGTATTCTTTGGCATCCATGTGGCCGGAGGCTGGAGCGCGGTGGCTGACAATGCCCGTTCCCTGGCAGGATATCTGAGCATGACACATATCCACAGCATGGCTGACAACACAGCGTCCCCCTATGGTTTTATAACCATATTGTCCACCCTTGCATGGGGACTGGGATATTTCGGAATGCCCCATATCCTTCTCCGATTCATGGCCATCAGCCATGAGGATAAGCTGAAAACATCACGCCGCATTGCATCTGTCTGGGTTGTCATCTCCATGTTCGTGGCCATCCTCATTGGTATCATCGGATACGGCGCATCTGTGGCCGGAAGCATTCCCATGTTCTCCTCCAGCTCTGAATCTGAGACTGTTATCATCCGGCTGGCGGATTTGCTGGGACGAAACGGAGTCCTGCTGTCTGTTGTGGCAGGGGTGGTACTGGCAGGTATCCTGGCCTGTACCATGTCCACAGCTGACTCCCAGCTGCTGACAGCTGCTTCAGGCGTATCGCAGAACCTGCTTCAGGACTTCCTGAAGATAAAAATGGATTCCAGGGCTTCCATGACAGCTGCCCGCCTTACCGTTGTGGGCATTGCCCTGGTGGCCATCCTGCTGGCCTGGAATCCCGACAGTTCGGTATTTACCATTGTCTCCTTTGCCTGGGCTGGTTTCGGCGCCTCCTTTGGTCCGGTAATGCTCTTTGCCCTGTTCTGGAAGCGCAGCAATCTAAAGGGCGCCCTGGCAGGCATGATTTCCGGAGGCATCATGGTGTTTGTGTGGAAATACGGCGTGCGCCCCTTGGGCGGCGCCTGGAATATTTATGAACTGCTTCCCGCCTTCATCGTGGCCTGCGTTGCCATTGTAGCCGTGTCGCTGATGACAGAAGCCCCGTCCAGAGAAATCTGCGATGAATATGATTCTGTGGGAAAATAGGACTGCATACAAAATACAAAAACCGCTGTTTTCAGATATGACTGTTTCTATCTGAAAATGGCGGTTTTCTCTTATCTATGGGTTTTCCATCTGCTGTTTATATGCCTGGCGTCTGCTTTTCTCCTGTGCCTTTTATTCCTCCTGCTTACTGCAGATAGCCAGTCTGTGCTGGTATTTCTCCCTGGTAGCCAACCCTCCCCGGATATGGCGCTCTGACTTATTCACATCCAGTACAATCCTGGCCTGGGCCGCCAGCCCCGGATTGATGTGCGCAAGCCTGTCAGTTACATCCTTATGTACCGTGGATTTGCTTATCCCAAATTTCTTCGCCGTCTGCCTTACCGTGGCATTGTGGTCTATGATGTAATTGGCGATGGCTACCGCACGTTCTTCAATATACTCCTTCAAAATGAGTCTCCTGAGGATTTTTTTATATCTTATGCAGGAGACAGAAGGATTAGCACATCCTGTACGGTTTCTGTCTTAAATTATTTTTAACTGTGCAGACGGTTTGACCGGCACCGCTGCCCTCTATCCCATCAATATCTCCACTGCCTCCCTAAGAGTTTCTGTTTCCCCTACATTTCCGGGAAATATGACATAAGGCGTCCCAGGGAAACGGCTCTCCGGTCCTGTGCGCCATACCGGTATGCCAGGACGGATTTGTCCCAGAACCGTGGCACGCTTTACCCTCAGGGCCTTGGTCCCCACATCGCTGGAGGTGATGCCGCCCTTGGCCACCACAAAGGCGGGCCGTACCTTCAGCCTGCCCACCAGCGACTGGACTGCATCGGAAATCCTCACCGACCGCACCAAAGCCTCCTCAGGGCTGTCATGTTCCAGGGAGAGCAGCTTTCTCCTGGTATAAACCGCAACCGTCACGCCCCGGCTTATCAGCTCCTCCTCCCGGCTTATGACAGAGCTGATTTCCTCCTGGAATTTCTCCTCATCCAATACCAAATCAGAATTAAACTCAATGAACCGGATTCCCTCCACGTTTTTTAAGGCCTCCAGCTGGCTGGTGGTCTTTTTCGTATGGGAGCCCACCACTATGATTCCGCCTGTACGGCAGTTTCCTGACACCATCTCTTCCCTGGACAAAAGAGGCCTCTGGCTGATGGCGCCGAATTCCTTTACAAATCCCGCCGCTGTGCGGAACATGAACCTGCGCCCCTGGTTCATGGCATCGTAAAGGGCAATGCAGAACACCTTCAGGTCACAGGCATCCACTGCATTTACCACGATTTTCCCAAAGTCATGGAGCGACAGCAGCTTCTTTGTAATAGCTGCATAATCCAGGCTGCGCAGCTCCTCCACAGAAACATCCAGCACCTCCCGGGCCGGGTATCTGCCGCCTGTCTTTTCCTCCACATATTCCTTTAAATTGGAACAATGGTATCCAAAGGTCTTATCCCCGGCAAACTCTGTCTCCCCCGCAGGTACAAGCTCATTCCCGTACTTTACATAGTGCACGTTTCCAATGGTAAAACGCCCGCCCTCCTTAAAATAAGGACAAATGATTTCCCCGTCAACAGCCCTTCCCCTGTATGTTTCCTCTGCCCCGGCCAGCAGCTCTGTCTCCAGGGGATAATGCCCCCTCAGGGTGGAATCTCCCCTGCTGACAATCACATAGTCAATTCCTGTCTCCTCTGACACCTTGGCCACGGTTTCCCCGATTTCCTGATGGGCCCTGGTGGTCTGCTCCACGGTAAATCCCCTGGAATTGGTCAGGATGTAAAACAGCTTTTTATCCTCCTCAAAGCCCCTCTTAACGCTGTCATAGGACCAATCCGTGTACACGGAAATGTCATGGACTGTCTGAACACCTGTGGGGTCGTCGTCCAGGACAATGATTTTATGTTTATCTTCCCGGCATTTTTCTTCCAGCAGGGCCTGTACGGTTTCCATATCCACTCCGGGGTACCGGTCTAATACAGATGCATTTAACATGGTTTGCATTCTCCTCTCTTCTATCTTCCGATGCAGAACAGGGACCTGGCCTCCTCCGGGGACATGGGTTCTTTATCCATGGCCCTGAGAAGCTTCACGGTCTTTTCCACAAGGGGTGCATTGGAGGAAACCCGGGTCTGCGCATCCAGGTAATTGCTGTCCTCAAATCCAATCCTTACGGTCCTGGCTCCCATGCCCACGGCGCCTGCCAGCAGCGAGAAATCCTTTCTGTGGGCCTGCGTAATGCCCCATATGGCGTTGGAAGGAATCATCTGAATCATGGCAGCCAGCGCCTGGGGCGTTGCCGGCGCTTCCCCCTCATGGCCCAGCACAATGCTGAATAAAACCGGGTCCGCAAAATCATATTTCCTCATCAGCTGCGCCATGGTCCAGGTATGGCCGATTTCAAATGTCTCCACCTCCGGGGTCTTTTTCTGCTTCAGGATTTCCCGGATGCAGTACTCCACATCGTCTATGGGATTGCAGTACACGTCCTTTCCCAGATTGGTGGAACCCACGTTCAGGGAACAGGCCTCCACCATATCGGAATACAGGGGGGCGCAGCGCTCCTGTATGTTCAGGTCCGACACCCCGCCTGTGGACACTTCGATGATAATATCCGAATCCCTGCGGATTAAGGCCAGCGTCTCCTCCAGTAATGTCATATCCGGCGTCAGACGGCCCTCCCTGTCCCTTACATGCAGGTGCACCATGGAAGCCCCCGCCTTATAGCACTGGTATACATCCTCTGCTATCTTCTCCGGTATAATGACCTTGTCCGTTGCAGCTACCGGTGCAACGGATACCAGAACCTTATTGTTTATATCTGTCATCTTTCCTGTCTCCTTCTTATGATTTTTCCCGGCTCAAAGCCTCTTCCCCGCCTTGAATCTTGTCTGCAATATTCATTTACGCATACAGTACCTGTGCAATCAATACCAGCGCATCCTCCCCTGTCTGGGCAATTCCGTGGGTGTCGCCGGGCTGGGCTGCGATGATATCCCCTTCCTCCAGATACTGCTCCTGTCCGTTGATGGTGTGGAGGGCCTTCCCCTTTACAATAACCATGGTCTCCATCTCACCCTCATGGGTATGGATGCCGAT
Organism: Clostridium sp. 1001271st1 H5; assembly: GCF_005845215.1. GTDB lineage: Bacteria > Bacillota > Clostridia > Lachnospirales > Lachnospiraceae > Enterocloster. The sequence goes on along the minus strand of NZ_SPHO01000003.1, from coordinate 26,275 downwards.
TGAGACGCCCGGATTCAGCGTATGGCGCACATAAGCCCTTCCCTTTCCCAGCATTTCCTCCTGTCCCATGAGGAGCTTTTCCATCCGGACAGTGCCGTTTCCGCCCATGCATCTGTCAATGGGCGTTATTTCCAAATCTTTTTTCTTCCTATATATCATATTAATTCTCCATTCTCTCAAAAAAATAAAGGGGCTGCTGCATCGTTGACTCCAGACACACAATCTGTCCTGTTCCAGCCATCATGCAGCAACCGCCTTGCTATTCATCTTTTACTTTTGCCCAGTACTGGTAATGCTCCTCTACAATCGCATATATGCCTGACGAATCCCTGTCCTGCAGAAGCTTCACGATTCTGCGGTGCAGGTCCAGGAAGTTCTCCACTTCCCCGTCCAGGAATATCCTGTCTATGGTCACCATGCGGGAGCGGCGCGTGATTTTATCCACGTAATTACAGATGGACTGAAGCATCACATTTTCCGTGATTCCCACAATGGCCATATGGAACTGGACGTCCGCCTCAAAAAGGCTGCGTGCCTGGGGCGTCTCCATATGAGCCTGGTATTCCAGTTCCTCCATGGCCTGTTCAATGGCTTCCATCTGGGTCTGCTCCAGGGATTTGGACCTCAGCTTATCCACTGCCAGCTGAAGGAGGCCCACATCAATTACCTTTCTCAGCTCCACAATCTGGCTGGTGGAATCCTTTTGCAGTATGATGCCGTAAAGAACCGGATAAATCATCCTGCTGTCATATTCCTGACTCACAAAGGTACCTTCCGCCCGCTTGATATGTACCACGCCGTAGGCCTCCAACACCTTAATGGCTTCCCGGACGGAATTCCTTCCAACTCCCATTGACTCCGACAATTCTGCTTCTGTAGGGATTTTGTCCCCTGGGTTTAGTTCTCCATTTATGATAGCATTGGTAATGTTGTCTACAATTTTATTAACAACTGACTGTCCTCCGACAGGTTCCTTTAAAAAACTGGTCTTTTCCATGCTGAACCTCCTTGCTGTGAACACTTATTCATAAGTATACATCATATGTTGGTTCAGCGCAATCTTCTGTTCCCTGCCTATGAAGGAATCAGGCACAGGGACAATGCCGGTATGTACGTGATGCACAGCAGCGCCAGAAGAGACATAAGCAGCAGCGGCACCATCTTACGGCATATTTCCTCAAACTTGACCTTTCCGATATCAGCCGCAACATACAGATTGGGTCCTACCGGAGGCGTTACCTGGCCAATGGACAGGTTCAGCACCAGGATGACGCCCAGCTGAATCATGTTGATATCCAGTGCCTTGGCAATGGGCATGATGATGGGAACCAGGATATAGAGGGCGCTGGTGTTATCCATGACGCAGCCCGCGCACAGGAATACAATGTTGATGATGAACAGCATGATGTACTTGTTGTCTGTAAGGGCCAGGGCCATTTCCGTAAGGGAAGCGGCAATTCCCTGCTGGGTCAGCACCCATGAGAAAATGCCTGCATTCATGATGATGAGCAGAATCATGCCCGTTGTCTTGGCAGTGGAGAATAATGTCTCCTTAAGCTCTGCCAGACGCAGCTCCTTGTAGACAAAGATTCCCACTATCAGGCTGTAAACAACCGCAACTGCCGCTGCCTCCGTAGGGGTAAAAAGTCCTGAATAAATACCTCCCAGTACAATCACCGGGCTTAAAAGCCCCCATATGGTATCCAGGAACAGCCTGCCTATTTCCTTTAAGGAAGCTCTCTGTGTATCTCCCTTCCATCCGTACCTCTTGGATTTAATGAACACCATGATGCACAGCATGAAACCGAATATAAGCCCCGGCACAATTCCCGACAGGAACAAATCGCCAATGGATTCCCCTGTAATCATGCCGTAGATAATGAACGTAATACTGGGAGGAATAACGGTTCCCAGGGAGCCTGATATGGCGGAAAGCGCGCTGGAGAATCCTGCGTCATATCCCTGTGCCACCATGGCGGGAATCAGGATGGAGCCCATGGCCGCCACGGTTGCCGTACCGGAACCGGAGATGGCCGCAAAGAACAGGGCCGCCACCACTGCCACATAGCCCAGTCCGCCGTGGACCGGTCCGATGATACTGTCCGCCAGGTTGATGAGACGTTTGGAAATACCGCCCTTGTCCATGATTGCGCCTGCAAGAACGAACAGCGGAATGGTCAGAAGGGAAAACTTCTGCACAGTAGCCTGCATCATGGAAGGAATGACGCCCAGCGGAGCGCCTGAAAATATCAGGGTCAGTGCGCTGGACACTCCCAGCACAATGGCAATGGGGATGCCGAATCCAATCATCACTGCCATGGAACCAAATAGAATCGCTGCTGACATATTATTTTCCCTCCTTTGCTAATCTGATTTCATACTGCACCATACGGGCGATGGAAAAAACCGCAGACAACGGAATGGCGATTCCAATGGTCCACTGGGGCATCTCCAGGACGCCTGTGAGCAGATGATAGTGATACTGCCTGTAAACCATCTGCGCCCCCCAGATAATCCAGATTCCATAGTTGGCAGAGCACAAAAGGAGTCTGCAGATACGGTATACCCTGCGCTTTGCGTCGGTAAATTTATCGGTCAGGTAATTAAAGCCCATATGGGAATCTGTTTTAAACACGCTGGCTGCGGCAAGACAGCAGACCCACACAAACATGGTGGTCACCAGCTCCTGGGTAAACGACATGTTAAACCAAGAAATTTTTCTTGAAAACACATTCATGAATGTGACAAGGGTCATGACAAGCAATGCAACCGAACAGAGATATTCCTCAAGATTCTCCCAGAAATCCTTTAAAAATCCTTTTTCTTTCATAGTACCCCTCCTAATTCTTATAACCGCCGGTAAACAGGTCGATTACATCCTGCCCCACGGACTTGGCATAATCGTCATAGATTCCGGCACAGGCTTTCTGGAACTCAGCCTTCTGCTCCTCTGTCAGCTCTGTGATAACGGTCCCTCCGTCCTTCAGCTTCTGGATGATGACAGCCTCGTTGTCAGCCAGGTAATCATTTCCCCAGTCCAGGGCCTGTGCCGCGCATTCCTTTACCAGGGCCTGGTCCTCAGGAGACAGCCTGTTCATGGTTTTCCGGCTCATAACCCAGATGGTGGTATCCCTTACACCGTCCCACAGGGTAACGTACTGCTGGACCTCTGCAAATTTAGAAGAATCAAACACCGCGATTGGATTTTCCTGTCCGTCAATGGTCTTCTGCTGAAGGGAGGTGTACACCTCTGAGAAATCCATGGCAGTGGGATTGGCCCCAAAGTAATTCCGGTACAGGTCAATGAAAATATTGGCGCCCGGCACACGTATGTTCATGCCCTTTAAATCCTCCGGCTTTGTTATCTCCTTCTTGCTGTTGGATATCTGCCTGGAGCCTGCATTATTAATCCCCAGCATCTCCATCTCCAGGTCGTTGCACCAGCCGTTCACCACCTCATGCACCTTGTCACTGTGGCAGAACGCCAGCAGGTCGTCTGAATTCGGGAACAGGAACGGGAGCCAGAACGAATAAAACTTCTTATCATAGTTGGCAATGTTTGGCGGTGCACAGGAATGGATGTCAATGTTGCCTGCCTGTACCAGCTCAATGGCCTTTGTCAGGTCCCCGCCCGACAGTCCGCAGTTGGAATAAATGTTTACCTCAATCCGTCCGTTGCTCCGCTCCTCCACCAGTTTTTTAAACTCCTGGGCAGTCAGGTCGCTTATGGACCCCGGACTCTGAGTATGGGTAAAATGAAGCACTACCTTCTTATCCCCGGCGGAACCACAGGCCGTCATGGACAATACCATGGCTGCAGCGCATACCGCTGCTGCCGCCTTTCTTAACCTTTTAAACATACTTCCCTCTCCCTTCGTTACAGGCACCCGGCACCTGTGCTCCAGGTGCTTATGCGCGATACATTCCGTATATTACATTCCATATATTATATTCTGTAATTACATTAATCCCTTCCTGACAAGGGCATCCCTTAATGCGGCAGCGCCGAATCTCGGACTGGATAATACTACTTTACCATACTTTTCATGAATATACTCCTCACAGTAGGCCATGGAACCCTGGGCAAAGAGAATGACATCCACCTGGTCCGCAATCTTACCGGCATACTCACTCATAAGGGCCTTAAACTGTTCCTGGTCCAGGCCAAAGGCGCCGTCCACCAGCGCATCCACCAGCTCCACCTGGCGGTTCATCTCTCTGGCAACCCTTAAAATGGTGTTCTTAGTAGGATTCAGGGTGGTGGGAAGGGTTGCCATGACACCGATTTTCTTTCCCTGACGTACCGCCTCGCGGCACATCTCCTCGTCCACACGCACAATGGGTATTCCTGTATAACGGCCTATATCCTGGGCAGCATCCGCCACCTCGCCAACCGAAGAACAAAGATTCAGAATGGCATCCGCACCCTCTGACACAGCCGTCATGTACATCCCCACCAGCCTGGCTGCCGGAGGAGGCGTCACATAACCAGCGTCCCTGACCTCTGCTAAAATGGATGGGTCCTGGTAACTGGCCACCTCCGTATCCTGAGGAAGGACAGCCCCTACCTCCTTCTCTACCAACTCAATCAACTCCGGTGTGGTGCTTGTGTAAACCAATGCTACTTTCATGAATCATCCTCCTATTATCGCTCTATTAGAACCAACGTCCAACATCCTATGTTTTGTGTTTTTAATATACTACATCCTACGTTGGTTGTAAATTGTGAATGTGCACACTGTTGAAAAAAATAATTGTGCACTTTTTACATAACAGGGGATTGGAACTGTGTATGGACAGGGAAAAGGACAGCTGCGTCACGGAATGCAGCTGCCCTTTTGGTTTTGTGCTTTTCTTCATTTATGCGGATTATGAATCCAGATACTTCCGGAGTACTGCTTTTACTGCTCCCGGTCCTGCAATCTCATCCACAAACATTTCTTCTATCTTTTCACCGATGCCTGCCTCATAGAGATTAACCCCAAATATGTTTGCATTGGACAGGATGGCCTTTAGCTGTCCGTTGTATGTTTCCGGCCTTCCCACCACAATTCCGTCCAGTACCTTGGTCAACTCCGGCACCAGGGGGTCTGGCGAGAGTTCATATGCCCTGCCTTCATCGTCCACAGCCAGCAGATACCTGCACCAACCGGCAATGGCAAGGGGAATGGCAGTAAGCTTCCCGGCATCTCCGTATTCAGCCATATATGCTTTAATGGTTTCCCCAAACCGAATCCCTACCTTCTGGGACGTATCAGTGGCAATCCGCTGAGGCGTATCTGGCATAAAAGGATTTGGTATTCTCACATCTATGACCTCGTTCACAAAAGCCTCCGGCGACAATATACCAGGGTCTGTCACAACCGGCATCCCCTCTCCAGGTCCAATCCGGCGCACCAGCCGGTTCAGCAGCGGGTCCTTCATTTCATCCGCAATCAGTGTATATCCCAATACACATCCGTATACTGCCAGGGCTGTATGAAGCGGGTTCAGACATGTTGTAACCTTCATCCGCTCCACTTGATTGACCGTATCCCGGTCCGTCATAAAGACTCCTGCCTTCTCCAGAGCCGGTCTTCCATTGGGGAAACAGTCCTCTATGACAAGGTACTGGGGTCCCTCTGCATTTACAAAGGGGGCTATGTATGTCTTTCCGGAAGTGATGATTGGAGCCATATCCTCTACACCGGCTCTCTCCAGTTCATCCTGCACCGAATCAGCCGGGCGGGGCGTGATTTTATCAATCATGGACCACGGAAAGGATACCTGCTCATGATTGGACAGATATGCAATAAATCCGTCCTCCACATACCCTCTTTCATTCCACGCCTCTGCCACGGCGGCAATGGACGCCTGAAGCCGTTCACCGTTGCGGGAACAATTATCCATGGATACCACTGCCAGAGGCAGCTTTCCGGCCTTATATCTTTCATATAAGAGGCTGCATGCCACGGCCATGGCTGACGCGGCCCTGTCCGGTCCATTATCAATGTCCGCCTGGACAAATGGGAAATAGACGCCGTCCGCCCCCTTTAAGGCATACCCCTTTTCCGTGATGGTAAAGGACATTATCTGGAGTCCTGGATCAGCAAATACAGCCTTTAACCGTTTCCAGTCCTCCGCCTCCCCAGCCCGGGCCTTCAGAGCCTCTGTAAGGGAGCCAATGACCCTCTTATCCGTGGAGCCGTCTGCTTTCAGCGTGACTCCCAGCACCAGATTGTCGTATGGCTTATAAATCCTCTCAATTATGTCAAAGTCAAAGGTCTCTGCGCAGGTGATTCCCTTGCTGCTCAGCCGGTCTGCAATCAATGTGTCTGCAATGCCTCCGATGAAGATGCGAAAGATATTTCCCGCGCCAAAGTGCACCCACACAGGGGCCTTGCGGGTTTCTTCCGCCACCGTCTCCACATCGTAGGAGGGAAGGCTGACGCCGGCCTCCGCCCACACCTTCCTGTCCTTAATTCCTTCCAATGTCAGCTTCATACATATCGTCCTTTCTGTTATTCACCTTTCTTTTACCTTTCTGTTATTTACCCAGGAAAAATGCAGCCGGAACCGTTACCAAAGGCGGGAACAGAATCAGCAGCACCAGTATGACAACCTCTGCCAGCAAAAAAGGCCACACTGCTTTCACAATTCTCTCCATATTAATCTTGCCGGCGCTGCACGCCACATTCAGCACCGTACCAACAGGAGGCGTAAGAAGTCCCATAACCGTATTCAGAATAAACACCACTCCAAAATAGACCACATCAATGCCTGCTGCCTTAACTGCAGGGAGCAGTACCGGGGTCAGTATCATGATGGTAGGCGTCACATCCATGGAGGTTCCCACCAGAAGCACAATTCCCGCAATGACCAGCATGAGAAGGGTTGGATGGGCGATAAACGGAGCCAGTATGCCTGTCACGATGGATGGAATGTTTCCCACGGTCATGAGCCAGGAAGATACCATGGCTGCTGCGGCCAGGAACATAATCACGGACGAAGACTTAGCGGCAGATACCAGACAGTCCATCAGCATGGATATCTTCAGTTCCCTGTACACAAAAAGTCCTATAATCAGGGCATACACTGCGGTGATAACCCCTGCCTCGGTAGGCGTAAATTTACCGCTTCTCAGTCCCACCAGAATAAATACAGGAAGGAGCAGAGCCCAGAATCCGTCTGTCAGCGACTTCACCACCTGTTTCCTGCTCTGTCTGGGAGCTGTGGGCAGTTCATCCTTCCTGGCCACAAAGAACCACAGGATGCACAGGGAGGCTGACAGATAAACTGCCGGCGCTATGCCTGCCATAAAAAGGCTTGTAACCGATACGCTGGCCTGTACGCCGAAGATAATCATGGGAACCGAGGGCGGCATAATGGGTGATAAGATATTTCCGGCCGCAATAAGCCCTGTGCTCTTATCCCTGTTATACCCGGCCCGGACCATCATGGGAATGAGAATCGCCCCCAGTGCAGCCGTGGATGCCACGGCGGACCCTACCATGCTGGCAAAGAGAAGAATAGCCAGTATGGACACATATCCAAGACCGCCCCTTACATGGCCTACCATGGCGTTGGCCGCATTGACAATCCGTTTGGTGATTCCTCCCCTGTTCATGAATTCCCCTGCCAGTATAAAGAAAGGAACTGCCATCATGGAAAATGAATCCGCGCCCGAGAACAGGTTCTGGGACAGAATCTGGGAATTAAAGCCGTTCATGAACAGCATCATGCAGACACCGCTGAACAGTAATGAAAAACAGATGGGCAGCCCGATTGCCATGGACCCAACCAGTGATGCCAGAAATACTATCAAAGTCATGATTATTTACCTCCCTGTTCATTTAGACGCCTGACATATTCTTCGTCAGACAGCTCCTCCGACTGTTCCATTGCTTCACTGGCAATGTCATCATCATCATTGTGCATGGTGACAATATCTGTTATTTCCCATGGGTGCTTCAGGGCATATACGATATTGGTAACAGCCAGGATGGCAATGGAAATGCCGGTTATGATGCCTCCGAAGTAAAGCACGGAATAGGGAATGCCAAGAGCAGCGGTCCTGGACTGAGTATTCTGAAGGACCATCTTGAATGCCCCATGGACCAGAATGCACATAATAGCGGCAATCAAAACCCTGGATATAAGATACAGCGCCATCTGTACCCTGGGCCTGACTCTGGACAGCAGGGTATCCACTCCCAGATGGGCATTGGAATGCATGGCGCTGATGGCGCCAATATATGTAACATATACAAAAAGGTATCTTGCCAGCTCTTCCGACCATGTAAGACCGGAATTAAAAAAGGTCCTCAATACCACATTCAGGAATACAAACAGCACCATAAGGCCGGTCAGAATCCCCGTAAAGCAGTCAATCACGTGAAACAGCTTATCAATCAATCGGTTCATAGTCCTCTCCTTACTCGATTTCTTCAATCATTTTTCTGATATCCCCAGCCCATTGGTACTTTTCATCCAGATAATCATAAACAGGCTGTATCTTTGCCTTCATGGCCTCCCGGTCCTCATCTGACAGGTCCGTAACCGTAAGGCCGTTGTCTTTCATGAACTGCTTATCGCCGGCCAGCTGGTCTATGTAAAGATTCCACGCATAGTCTGAGGTTTCATCTGCCACCTGACGGAATATCTCCCTGTCGCCCTCATCCATGCTGTCCCAGAACTGGCTGCCGGCAAAGAGCTCCAAGGAAGCCACGATGTGATTGGTATCGTAGATATAATCCTGGACCTCATACCATCCCTCATTCTTAACCGTGGACAGAGGATTGTCCTGGCCGTCCGCAACTCCCTGTTCCAGAGCCGTAAACACTTCGCCCATATCCATAATGACCACATTGGCCCCCAGACTTTCAGCCAGCTTCACATGAATTGGGTTATTCGGCATCCTCAGCTTCTGTCCTTTGAAATCATCCAGCCCCTCCAGCTTCTTATTGGAGGAAAATGCCCTTGCCCCATTGGGAAACCACGACATCAGGGTCACCGGCTGTTCTGCCTCCAGCTCTCCCGCAATATAATCCCCCAGCTGTCCCTGGTAACACCTTCTGGCATGGTCCACATCCCGGAACACAAACGGGAAATCGGGAATAGCCATCACCGGTGTCTCAGACCACATAGGCGTACCCACCACGCACATCTCTATGATTCCGCTTCTGGTATAGTCATAGGTAACCTTCTCGCTTCCCAGTACGCCGGAGTCATATATCTGGATATCATATTTTCCTCCTGTCAGCTCCTCAAGTCTTGGTTTAAATACTTCCCTCATTGCCATGGAAGCCGGTGTCTGGCTGGAAACGCAGACAGCGATTTTCACCAGCTTTCCTTTATTCATACTTCCGTCCTGGCCGCTGCAGCCCGCCAGGGTACCCATTACCGCCATAGAAGTAAGGATACACAATCCCTGCTTCACAATCTTAGCAAGCTTCATAAGTGAAACCCTCCTAAATGTAATTAATCAAAGTTTCCTCAAGTTTCCGCACACGTCATTCCATAATTATACCGGCTATATTTAGTTTGCGGGATACGATATTTCTGGTGTATCGCGTCCTACTTGTATGGTAGTATATAAGCTAAAATCTTGCAATATGTAAATATATCCAATATTTTTGGTGCATTTTTGTATATTTATACCATTATTTTTTCTTAACGCATAAAATACTTGACATTTTTCCGCGCATTAACTAGTATACAAGTATGTAAGTTCTCCGCACACGCCGGGCCAAAAAAGGAGAACATTCAATATGAAAGCAGTACAGATTTTAAACCCAAACACATTACGTGTAATCGACATTGCCAAACCATCCGTAACAGAAGAAAACAATATATTGGTACGCATGACTGCCGCCGGTATCTGCGGTTCGGATGTGGGCATTTACCACGGCACCAATGCAGCTGCAACCTATCCCAGAATCATCGGGCATGAAATGGTGGGCGTGGTAGAAGAATCAGGCTCCTCTGCCGTTTCCCTTCATCCGGGCGACCGGGTTATTGTCAATCAGGTTACAAGCTGCGGTCACTGTTATCCCTGCCGCATAGGCAGAGGAAATGTCTGCGACAGTCTGGCTGTAAGGGGAGTCCATATAGATGGAGGATACAGGGAATATATTGCAGTTCCGGAACAGGACTGCTATCTGCTGCCTGATTCCATCTCAGATACGGATGCCGTGATGATTGAGCCTGCCACCATTGCCATCCAGTCCTGCACCAGGGCGGAGCTTAAAAAGGATGACCTGCTCCTCATTTACGGATGCGGCGCATTGGGAAGCTCCATTTTAAAAATTGCACGGCTGCTCTGCGGCTATATTATAGTGGCAGACGTTGTGGATGAAAAATTAGAAGGGGCAAAATCCGCAGGAGCCGCCCACACCATCAATGTATTAAAAGAAAATCTGGAGGAAAAGGTAAAGGAATACACCCATGGGCACGGTGCCACGGTGTCCATAGACGCTGTCTGCGGAAGCGATTCCCTGATTCGTCTGCTGAAGGCTACCGGCAACGCAGGGCGGGTCATCACCATGGGATTTTCCACCTCTCCCACTGAAATCAACCAATTTCTCATCACTTCAAAGGAGCTGGATGTAAGGGGTTCCCGCCTTCAGAACAGGATGTTCGGCAGAGCCATTGACTTAATCAGGGAAGGGAAGCTTAATCTGACCGGAAGTGTATCCCACACCTTTCCCCTGACAAGGGCTCAGGAAGCATTTGATTTCGTGGACTCCCACGACCCGTCCATCCGCAAAGTAGTCCTGACCTTTGATTTTTAGCTGCATCCCGGAAGGATGAACTGTAATTAAATGGATGACCTTCTGGTAAATAATGATAGCCTATCCGTGCTTTCGGTAGTATACTAGTACATAACATAGAGTATGCTGGTATGTTAAAGGATTTAAAAGCAAGGAGGAACACATGAAAGTACTGGAAAGGCTGTCTGCTGAGAATGCCCGGACCTACGCCCTGAGGGTCCTTCAATATAATATTATCAATCTGGAGCTGGCTCCTGGAAGCGCGGTAAGCGAAAATGAGCTTTCCGCCGTCCTGCAGCTCTCCCGCACCCCTGTGCGTGAAGCCCTCATTGAACTGAGCAAGGTGGGGCTGGTGGAGATACAGCCCCAGAAAGGCAGCTATATCGCCAAGATTGACTATGAACTGATTGAAGAATCCCGGTTCATGCGCCTGGTGCTGGAAAATGCAGTGTTAAAGCTGGCCTGCGAAGGCATTTCCCAGGAATACATGGACAAACTGAAAGAGAATCTAAAAAAGGAAGGGGAGACCCTGAAGGAAGGTAAGCCGGAACGGCTCTTTGAACTGGATAATGAGTTCCACAAGCTCCTCTTCCATTCCGTGGACAAAGCCCGCACTTATGAAATCATACATTCCCAGATGGTGCATTTTGACCGTCTCCGGACTCTTTCGTTAAAGACCGTCAAGCCTGATAAGACTGTGGAGGACCACGAAAACATTCTATATGCCATTGAGCGGCGCGATGCAGAACTGGCTGAGATGCTGATGACCCGCCACCTTACACGCCACAGGGTGGAGAAGTCGGAGCTGGTAAAGGTTTATCCTGAATATTTTGTGCAATAATAAAAACCTCCCCTGAGAGCGCAGATGAAACTTATCCCGCTTCTCCGGGGAGATTTTTTATTCTTAATTTTGTCCTGTTATATCGCTGCAGGCAGTCTGTCAGGATATCAAAAAAGAGCCGCCCCAAAAATGCAGCCGCCCTTTTGGTTTTGAGGACTGATATTACCAGTTGATTTCTACCTTATAGCGCACCGGATTCACTACCTGTTTACAAATATGGATTGGCTCACCCTCAGCATTGTGTGCAGTATCCCTCTGAAGAAGCAATGCCTGGTGTGGCTCCAGATTCAGAAGCTTCTGCTCTTCCTCCGTGGCATAGCACACATCAATTACTTTGGTTCCGCCTACGGGATATATTCCATGCTCACCCAGTATTTCATAGATAGAACCTGTCAAATCTTCTGCAATCAAAAAAGAGTACTTTGATGGAAATTTATTCTCCTCCACTATCACAGGCATACCGTCACAATACCTGACCCTTTTAATGCGTATGACCCTGCTTCCTTCCGGAATGTCCAGTTTCCTGCATTCACTGATTGTGGCCTCGATTGAATCGGCAATTAAAAGCACGGAGGATGCTTTTTTGCCCATGGCTTCACAGAACTGCGTAAAACCCATGAAAGAATTGATGGACCGGCTCAGCTTTCTGACCCCTACAAAAGTCCCTATTCCCTGCTGCTTTACCAGATAATCCTCATCTACAAGTATGGATATGGCTTTGCGCACCGTTATTCGGCTGACCTCATATTCCTCACTCAACTCGGTTTCTGTCATAATACGGTCATTTTCCTTTAATACACCACTGTCTATCTGGGACTTAATTTCATCTACCAACTGCTGGTACAGAGGAACGCTTGAATTTTTGTTTAACTTGCTCATACGAATTCTCCCTATTGTCTGCCACAGGCGCATCACTTTATGATGTTACTAATGGAAGTATAACATCTTAAAACATAAAAATCAATGAAGGCAGGGGGATTTTTCTATCAATAAGGATTGAACTTTTGTACAATCTGCGCGGACAATATGGCCCCCTCCCCAAGACAATCCTCTATTTTCTTTCCTGTCATAAGGCCCCAGGTAAAGCCGGCTATGAACGAATCCCCTGCCCCCACTGTATTGACCACAGGCACTACATTGATTCCATGCTCATAAAACCGGGTTCCGTCGTAACACATGCTGCCTTCTTCCCCAAAGGTTGCAACTACGTAATCAGGTCCGTACGACTTGGCCTTTATCAGGAAATCCTTGATTTCCGGCGTCTTCTTCTCGCAGGAAAAAAATGCACAATGTACATATGGCAGTATTTTTTCCATGTTTGCCTCATCTTTATTGACAGAGAAATCAAAGATGACCTTACATCCCGCTTCTTTAAACTCCGGGAGAAGATGGAGAACCTTTCCGGTTAAATCTGTATGAACATAATCAAACGTCTTTGTATATTCAATATCTTTGCGGGTTGGAACATAGTTTTCCATTACGCCGGGTATGTTCTCCAGATGTACCCTGTCCACACCATCTTTCAAAGCCATTCTGTAAACGGAGGTCTTTCCCTCCTTCATCTGCAGGTGTGACGTATCCATGCCGTATTCCCGGCATAAATCAAACATCTCCTTTCCATATTCATCGGTTCCCACTACCGATACCACTGCAGTAGACACCCCGCGCCTTGCCAGATGGACAATACAGTCAACCCCATTTCCTGTAGCATACCTTCTACCGATATTCTCGTACACGTCAATACAGCAAAAACCAATTGCCGCCATGTTCATAACCAAATCCTCCTGCCCATTATTATAACGTTATATAACATATTGTTTAATTACAGTATAACATCGTCACAATATCATGTCAACTGTTTCCCATATATTCTAGTGATAATCTAATAAATTAATTGATAATATTATGACGTTATGATACAATATAATCACAGTCATACATTTCAAGTCTGGCTACAACAAGATACAAGGAGGACTATCTATGAACAGGAGCAGTATTGTGTGCGGTAACTATTCCTACGGTCTATACAGCCTGGACTATTTTTTAGAATCCATGAACCGGCTGGAGCAGACCAACATCGAATTCTGGGGCGCCGGCCCACACCTTTATCAGGATGAATGTTCTGTCTCTGATGTTGAGAAAATCGTCAAAAAGATACGTAAACATGATTTACAGGTCATCTGCTACACCCCGGAGCAATGTATGTATCCTGTGAACATCGCTTCCCGGGATAAGACTATTCATGCGTGGAGCCTCCGCTATTTGAAACGCTCTCTGGAAATTGCCAGTCAGATGGAGTCCCCCAGGACCCTTGTTACAATCGGCCAGGGCTACCGGAATGAGTCCCGGGACGAGGCGTGGAAACGCTGCCGTGAATCCCTTTTAGAGTTAGCTGAATATGCGGGAAAGATGGGTACTGTAATTATGCTGGAGCACCTTACCAGAACAACGACCAATCTATGTGTAACAGCCGCACAGCTCAAAAACATGATGGATGAGGTTGAAGGCCCTTACCTGAAGGCAATGGTGGATGTGGACATGGCTGCCCGTGTGGGGGAAGGCCCCAGGGAATATCTGGAGGCCATGGGTAATACAATACAGCATGTACACTTTGTCGATGGGATGCCGGGAGGTCATCTGGCACTGGGTGACGGAATTCTGCCCCTGGAACAATATATGAACGATTTAAACAGCTTCGGCTATGACCAGTACCTGACGCTTGAAATATTAAGCGACCGGTACCATGAGAATCCCGAACCGGCCTATGCCCAGAGTATTGGCTGGTTTACTGCCAGAGGGTTCATCTGATACACATTCTTCCTGGAAAAAGGGAAGCATCCGCGGCCAGCCGCAGAACGCTTCCCTTTTTTCTTTATTAATCTGTTAATATTCTACTTTCCACATATACCTTCTGGTATTATAATCCTTCTTAGAAGCAAAGGACAGGGCTCTCATATATACATTATTAAGAACCGGTGAAAATATAAGATGGTTAAAATATTCGCATACTGAATCTTTTATCCGGTTAATTCCCAATTCCTTCGCATCCAGAATGTAAACCTGGTCACCGCCATATTTTTTCAGGAAGGTAATTGCCCTCTCGTCTGCCGGCCTGGTCCTCCCCTCCGCCACAAGTAAGAATACGGAGACAGACTTATCCAGGACCTCAAACGGTCCATGAAAAAACTCACAGCAGTTTACGGTAGGAGAATCAATTTGGAGCATTTCCATAATATTGCAGATGGAAAATATATAGGCTGAGCCCATGGCCGGTCCGCTGCCCATTACATAGATGGTTTTCTGGTCCTTGTTTTTCCAGGCCCATTTCTGAGCCAGGGGCGCTGCATAGTCCACTGCCTTTCTGTAAACATCATCTAAAATCGAAAAGGCAGCCATGGCATCCTCATAACCGGCATAACCTTCCGTTTCTTCCAGCAGGGTCATGGCCAGCTTAAGGCCTATGCTGGAATTAACCTGGTCCTGGCTGCTTTCATCCAGAGCAATGCTCTGGTATTGAAGCTTAAAATCACAAACCTCCGTGAGAAGCGAATCCTGCACGTACAGTCCCACCGTAACAGCCCCCAGTTCTTTCGCAATCCGGGCAGCCTCACAAGTCTCAGGAGTTCCCCTCATGGAACAGATAACAGCCAGTGTATTGGGACCGCAGTATTTAGGCGGGGCAAACACAAATTCATTGCTGGTATACATCTGGGAACGAATACCCGCCGACTCATGGTCCATGAAATACTGTGCCGGATAAAAACCTCCATAAGAGCCTCCGGCGGCAATCCAGGCCACACTCCTGATTCCTCCCTGCTGTTCCCGCATTTTAATAACTTTTTTTACTAATTCCTTCATTTTCACTTTCCCTTTCGTCCTTTTCATTATATAATGTATTATATCGTCATATCAAATAAGCAAAGGAGACCACCATGATACAATTTGACTACCATACACACAGCAGCATTTCACCTGACGCATCCTCCTCCATGAAGGAAATGTGCATTTCAGCCGTTCAGAAAGGCCTGATAGAAATCGCCATCACAGACCACTATGAATTCCTTGACTTTGGTAAAATCCATACTACCTTCACTCCGTCCTATATCAGCCATTATCTGGACACTCTCAGCCAATGCAGAGAAATTTTTGATGGCAGGCTGACCGTCAAATACGGACTGGAGCTGGGCCAGATGTACCTTCAGCCGGAATATGCTGCCGCGGTCCTTAAAAACCACCCATGGGATTATGTCATAGGTTCTGTCCATAAACTTCATAATACAGACCTCTCCCAATTCACTTTTTCCCAGGATAACTATCTCGAAATTGCAGGTGAATATTACTCCGGCCTTTACCGTCTGGCCTTAACAGGCGACTTTGACTGTCTGGGCCATCTGGATTTGGTAAAACGTCATACCTCCAGATATGGACTGCCGGACTGCTCTGATGTTTATATGCCTGCCATTGAAAAAATACTCAAGGTGCTCATTCAAAGAGGCAAGGGCCTGGAACTAAACACCTCCGGGTTCCGGCAGCATCCCTGTGACGGATACCCATCCGCTGATATACTAAAGCTGTATCATCAGTTGGGCGGAACTATCATCACAGTGGGGTCTGACTCCCACAATGCCGGAGATGTGGCCAGCCATTTTGACCTGGCATCAAAATTCCTCGAGGAATGCGGTTTCCGGCATATTGCCCGTTTTACAAGACGCACGCCCTCCTTCATCCCCATCTGATTTGTTCCTCTTCTGCCACCGGTATTCGGCTGTCTGACTTCTAATCCGGTTGTACCGGATTTATGAAACAACAGGGGGCTGTTGAATGCAGCCCCTCTGTTTTACCACTCTTTTCCGTATCCAAAGGCACCGTCCTGCTTACATGTGCCGGACGAAAAAACGGCGGCCTGGCTAAGACATATGCGTACCAGATGCTGCTGATATATGCCTGCCTCTGTTAATCCATGTATGCCTGACTCTGCCGGGAAATCAGCAGCCCACCTCATTCCATCGCAATATCCCACCAGAAATCTGGTTATAAATGAATCTCCTGCACCCATCGTATCCACTGCTTTTATCAGATATGGGGACTGGCGGTATATCTGGCCATCCACCATGACCACGGCTCCCCTGCTCCCTCTGGTAGCTATGACGATATGCCGGCATCCGGCGTCCATAATATCCTCCATCAGTTCCAGGATATCCGCCTCCTCCATATGGCTGCAGGAAAGACATGCGCAGTCAATGTATGGGCAGTATGTCCTAAGATGATTTTTCTGGAACCGGTTGGAAAAATCCAGGGATATGAAACCGCACCATTGCCGCAGATTGGCCATCTCCTGTTCTACATAGCTGAACATACTGGTATGTACGATATCAAAACCGGACAGGTACTCATAATCCAGTTTGCTGAGTTTTAAGGGATGTTCCCTCAGCACGCCTCCTTTATTAGAGCCGGTAAATACCCGGTCCCCATCCTCCAGCTTCACTTGGGAATATCCATTTTCCCCGTCTTCATACCGGCAGTGTGACAAATCCAGCCCCAGTTCTAAGGCCGTATTGTGAACATGGGCAGCTGCCAGGTCAGAACCAAAGACACCCAGATATGCTGCCTCTGTGCCCATCATGCCTGCATATACAGCAAAATTCATGGCATTACCGCCGGGATACATGATATGTCTGTCCATATACATGTCCACTACATTATCTCCCAGTCCAATTACTTTCATGGGTCTTCTTCCTTCCATTTTACGTTCAGCCGGATATATAGGATACCAGCCAGTCATAGGACTTCTTCATGGCATATTCCGGGTTCCGCGTGTAAAGGTTATTCAATATCTCCAGGCTAAGGTAATAGGGGTAGGCTGCCTTATCCAGCTCATTCATCATATGCGGAAGGTCCAGTTCCCCTTCCCCTAATGCAAGGTGGCCGTTTGGCCTGCCATCCCCCACGTGAACATGGCGCAGGTACGGACCCAGGTCTGCAATGGCTCCCTCCATTGTTTCATTGGAAAATCCCAATGTCGCTGTATCTATCATTCCCATAACAGCCGGGCTTCCCGCCTCTTCCACCATACGGGCTATATCCTTTGCTGTCTCTGTAATAGTGTACTCCTTTGGAGAGGTTTCCAGAGCAATGGTGATGCTATATCCCTCCGCTATCCGGCCCAGATAAGCCACTGATTCCACGGACCGTTTCCATATATCTTCATCCTTTTCATCTAAGCAGCCAAATCCCGACAAAAACTGGCATAGCTGAATATCCATTTCTGCCGCAAATTCCATAGATTTCACATATACATCCAGGCTGCGTTTTCTGGCCGCCACATCCCTGGCAGCTATGTTTACCGGATACAGGCATTGTTCCGGCGTAAAACAAACAGGGGTGAGATGGCGGCCGCGCAATTGTCTCTTCACGGCCCTTACCTGTGAGAGTCCTGCATCGTCCACATGAAGATGGGGATAGCATGCATAGAACTCCATGTTTGATGCCCCCATGCGCTCCAGTGAATCCAGGGCATACTCCAGTGAATATTTAAAATAAGGATAATTGGATACTGCTATCTGGTCCGTTTTTAAATTTTTCATGCATCCGGCCTCCTATTCGCCCTGAACCTGTATAAATATTTTTCTGACTTGAGGGCCATCAAATTCCGCCAGATAAATATCCTGGGCAAAACCGCACTGGATTACCCCATCCTTGATGGGAAGCACAGCATGATTACCGCAGAGCAGGGACCTCAGATGACCCGGCGCATTTCCTCCGGTAGCCCCATAGCTGGGAAGAAAGTGGGCATGGGCATACGGATAATTAGTCGGAATCAGCCGTTCCAGAGTCTCCTCTATGTCTGTATAAAGACAGTCCAAATTTTCATTTACCGTAATTCCAGTGGTTGTGTGGGAGGTAATGACAAACACCACGCCATTTTTAATCCCGCTCTCTGCTACAAAGTCCCTGACCACCTGTGTTACCGGAATCAGCTGGAATTCCTTCTCTGTTATGTATTTTTTCTCCATCATCTTAACCATGATTTAAGCCTCCAGTCCTAAAAATCTTATTGCATTGCCGCCCAGCACCTTTTCTTTCGTAGCCGGTTTCCAGTCAAGGGAATCCAGGCCGCGTTTAATCCTGGCTGTGCGGAAACGCGGGTTATTGGAACCAAACATCACCTTATTCTGGATATTGTGTTCAATCCACAGATGGCCCAGCTGTTCTGTCAGCACCTCCCGAAGGAAAATTTCCGGGGAATCCATGTACAGCATGGAAGTATCTGTATAAACATTTGGGTATTTAAGTACAAGGGCCGTTGTCTCATAAATCCATGGCCATCCAAAGTGCGCCAGGCAGAATCTCAGTTCCGGGAATCTGACTGCTACTTCCTCGAAATTAATGGGCTGGGAATACTTCATAAGACAGTCCGGCTCCCAGGACATACCCGCATGGAACATAATAGGTTTGTTATATTCAATACATTTTTCATAAATTTTATCCATCATGGAATCAGCCGGATAAAATACCTGTTTAGATGGATTCAGTTTAAGCCCCATAAGCTTCAGGTCCCTAAATGCATAGTCCAGAATTTCCAGAGCATCCGGCCGGTGAGGGTCAACGCTGGCAAAACCATAGAACAGGTCCGGAGCCAGGTCCATCATTTTCCGGACCTCCTCGTTGGTCACTGCCCATCCCTTCATTTGGGTAGTCAGGTCCAAGGGCAGCAGTACCAGCTTATCCACTCCTGCGAATTTCATCTGAACCCGAGTTAAATCCACCGGGAATGTGGACATCAAATCCCATCCCATAGCCTTTTTTCTAAATTCAATCTCATCCTTATCCTCGCTGATTTTTTCATAGAAACCAGGATGTACATGCATATCAATTACCATTGTTATACCACCTTTCATTATTGGTTCTTCATTATTAATTAACGTTCCATTTACAAATCTTCATTGCTGCTTCCTTATTCTCACTTCTCCGGTACACCTATCCTTTGACAGCTCCTGCCGTAAGTCCCTGGACGATATACTTCTGCATGAAGACAAAAATGAGAATAACCGGAAGGACAGCCATGCATCCAAAAGCCATGGCGCGGCACCACTCAACACCGTAACGCCCTACCACATTATAAATGCCAGTGGTAACCGGCCACATGGTACTGTCTGTTACATAAGTCAGACTGTACATCATATCCTGATATCCGAAAAGAAAGCTGAATACAAAGGTGACTGCCAGCCCATTGGCGCTCATGGGAAGCATAACGCGGATGAAGGACTGGAATGCATTGCATCCGTCAATCCTGGCCGCCTCATCAATTTCCGTGGGAATTCCCACGAAAAAGGCCCGCATCATCATCAGTGAGAAAGGAATGGCCAATGTACAATTGGACAGGATTGGAGCCCAATATGTATTGTAAATGCCAATTTTCTTGAATATGATGAAATTCGGTATTAATGTAAAAATCTGAGGAAGCATCTGTGACACCAGAAACAGGAAGACAATCAGGTTCTTTCCCTTAAGCCGGAATCTTGCAAGACCATAGGCTGCCGGCACTGCAAGACATACCGAGATGACCATGGTACAAAAGGATATGAGCAGGCTGTTCTTAAACGACCCCAGAATATCAAAGGTAACCTGGTTAAGCTGTGTTATATATGCCTCCAGGGTAGGGCGAAGGGGAAATATCTCCGGAGGCCGCGCAAAGACGGATGCCTCTGTCTTGAGAGAACTTGAAAACAGCCAGTACAGTGGGAATATCATAAACAGAAAGCATATCACAGCTACTGCTGTCTGTAACTGTTTCATTCGCTTCTGCGTAAAAAGAGCAGTCCGTATTGTCATGATGCATCCTCCCTTCCCAGCATCCTGGTATAGAAAAGCCCAACCACAAATAATATAAGAAACAGTACATTTGCAACCGCTGCTCCCTGCGAGAAATTGAATTCCACGAAGGAGGAACGGTAAGACAGAAGAGTCATAAGCTCAGTTCCATTGGCCGGTCCTCCTCCTGTCATAACGTAAATCATCTCAAAGCAGCGGAATGTGTATACAAATCCAAGTACCAGAATTGCCTCGATGGAACTCCGAAGCTGCGGCACCGTAATATAAAAGAACTTCTGAAATATATTTGCACCGTCCAAAATCGCGCTTTCATACAGCTCTGCAGGGATTCCTGCCAGTCCCGAAGAAAGCAGAATCATATTAAATGGAATACCGCACCAGATATTTCCCACGATAACGGAAATCATGGCTGTCTTTTCCGTTAAAAGCCATTCAATCGGCTGACGGATAAGGCCAAGCGCTAAGAGAATCTCATTTGCAATACCTCCGCTCACATTAAATATGAACTTAAACAGTATGGCGCTTACGGTGGCCGGCATGATATAGGGAACCATCATCACAGCCCGCATGAACTTGAATCCCTTCGATTCTCTGTTAAATAAAACCGCCAGAAAAAAACCAATACTGAATTGAAATACAATGCTTCCAATTGTAAAGATAAAGGTATTCTTCATGGCATTCCAGAACATCTTATCTTTAAATATTTTCACATAATTATCGAATAGGACAAACTTTTTATCTTTTGACAGCAGTGTCATAACATCCACATGCTGCATGCTGAGTATGGCATTGTAAATCACAGGATAGAACATGAACATGGCCATAAACAGAAATGCCGGTACAACAAACCAATATCCTACCTTATCACTTCGTCTCATGTAGTCTTTAAGCCCCCTTAAGGATAATCATCACATAAGATGCCGCAGGCCCTGTCAGAAAAGACATGCGGCATCTTAAATCCACCAAATTAAAGCTCAGGCACGGGGCATGGTACAAGCACTATCCGTTGTCTTACAAAACCCCTGTTAAATGGCATCTGCCGTCATCAAACCATTTACCGGCTGTCTATTTTGCCAAAGCTTCGTCAATAATCTTCTGGCCTTCCTTCACCGCTTCCTCTGGCGTCTGCTTTAAAGTCAATGCATTCTGAAGGGCTGTCTGATATCCAACTGAAATTTCAGGCCACTTGGGAGTCACGTCCCGCGCCCTTGTGTAAGGAATCTGTTCAATAAATGCCGGCCAGTACTCTGCCTCTGTATAGTCAGGGTCAGTCAGGGTTTTCTCCATTGCCGGGAATTCATCTGTTGCCAGGTTCCATTGGGAGTTCCTGTCATAATCCAGGAACCACTGCATGAACTTAAATGCCTCATCCACGTTCTTACCCTTCACAATTGCCAGGTTCTCCCCGCCGTACACATTTGCCTTCACTTTATCACTTGGAAGAGGCACTACATCCCAGTTCAAATCCGGTGCGTTATTTTTAAGCCACTGAATTCTCCAGCATCCCATAACCATGGAAGCCACCTTTCCATTGATGAACTGGGTGGGAATGTCTCCCTGAGTCCAGTTAACCACATCCTTGGGCATGGAACCGTCTTTAATCATATCGGTAAACATAGTCAGTGCCCTGATGCCTGCTTCACTGTCCAGTTTCATGGATTCACCGCCCGCAGACCAGAAGAAGGGGATAAACTGGGATGTTCCTTCTTCAGATGGATGAGCACAGAAGGAAAATCCATAATGGTCATCTGTTGTCATGGCCTTTGCAAATTCCTTAAGCTCCTCAAAATTGGCAGGCGGCGTAACTCCTGCTTCTTTTGCCA
Source organism: Clostridium sp. 1001271st1 H5 (assembly GCF_005845215.1). GTDB lineage: Bacteria > Bacillota > Clostridia > Lachnospirales > Lachnospiraceae > Enterocloster. Next base: position 4,028 of record NZ_SPHO01000003.1, on the reverse strand, counting down.
TATCCACATTGTAGTACAAACCCAGGCAGTTGGATTCTGCCGGAAGTGCATAAATCTTATCCTCATATGTACAGGTCGCCATGATTTGGTCATAATACTCGTCAAACTGCGGGAACTGGGAAACCCGCTCTGTGATATCCTCAAAAATTCCCATGGCTGAATACGCCGCACAGTCGCAGTTGTCAATAAATACCATATCCGGCAGGCTGTCCGCCACAGCGCTCATGGATAACTGTTTCTTAAAGTCTGCAAATGGCAGCACTGTCACCTTTATGAAGGCAGTATCACATTGGGCGTTGTATTCGTCCACCCATTTCTGGAACTCTACCTGTATGCTTTCGGTTCCAAAATAGTGCCAGATATTGATTTCCTGTTTTTCCTGGCTGCCGTTGGCTGCTGTTGTCTGTCCTGCTGTCTGTCCTGCCGTAGCTGCAGCATCTCCTCCGCCTCCGGCTGCTGTGGTGGGCGCGGCTGAACTGCCTCCGCATCCTGACAGCATACCTGCCGCTATAGCTCCCATGGTAACCCAAGCCGCTAGTCTTTTTCTGGTGCTGATTTTCATGGTTCTCCTCCTTTTTAATCATGTTTATTGTTAATTCATTATCTGTTCCATTACATACTCGAACGCTTCCATGGCATATCTGTGGGCATCCATAAAATAGGCCCTCTGGCATATCTCAATGGTAATATACTCCTTATACTCTTTCGCAGCCAGCTCTCTGAGATACTTCCCTATGGGCAGGTTTCCTTCCCTCAGGCCGATATGCCCAACTACCTTCCGCCCTTTCCTCAAATGCTCGGGAAGCTGCCTGTCATACCATGACCTTTCCTGAACAATGGTATTACCCAGATGGACATGCTTTACATTATGAATCCCCAATACCCCGATGTTTTCATCCACCCCCTGGTCAAACTGCGCTAACTGTACCGTATCCAGCATTGCCTTCAGATTTGGGTGGCCTACCTGGGCAATCATCTGCTGCTGTTGGTATACTGTATTCATAAAAAGCGATTCTTCCTGTGATTGGGTTTCCAGCATAAGGCACACCCCGTAATCCCCTGCTGTTTCCGCCAGCTCCTTTATGGAAATCTGGCATCTCTGCCATATGTCCGTTTCCGGTTCATCGATATACCCGTTTCCCGGACACAGAAGCATCCGGTCTGCCCCCAGCCAGGAGGTAATCTCAATGGCCTTCTTCATATGTTCGATGCTGCGGCGTCTGATTCTGTCATCCCTACAGCTTATATCAACCGGATATGTATTCTGCTCCGGACAAAAGCATACCAGATTCAGCCCTTTGTCCTCTATTCTCTTTCTGAATTGCCCGGTGCTCTCCCGGTCCTGGTCATCTACACAAAAGTGAGGCTTTGCTCCCCATAACTCAATGTTTTCTGCGCCGATTTTCCTGACCGAGTCCAAAAAATATTCAAAAGACCATGACACATAATGGTAATTGCCAATAGCAATCCGGGATTTATCAATCGTTCCCATATATCCCTCCGTTTTCTGTAAAGCCTGTTCTGCCGCCTTACTTCCCGGATATCAATACTCCAGTTTCCACATATATCTTCTCTTTGTCAGGGGATGATTTCTTACAATAGCTAACTGTTCCGCATATACCCTGAGTACAGCCGAGAGTACGATGGGGTTAAAATAATCGACTACCGATTGATGTAATTCGGAACCCAGGCCAAAGTCCTTTCCATCCAGCACGGTTACCTTTGCTCCGAACCTGTTCAAAAAATCCAATGCCCTGGAATCAAGGGCTCTTGTTTTCCCTTCGTTCATCAAAAGGATAAAAGGAACATCCTTATCCACGATTTCAAAGGGACCGTGGAAGAATTCACCGTCATGGAACGAGCCGGAATTCATCCACTGCATTTCCATCAAAAGGCAGATGGAAAAAGCATACGCCTCTTCATGGCTGGCCCCGCTGCTCATCACATATATAACAGAATCATCTTTGTAGCTCTTCGCAAACTGCTTTGCATTTGGCAGTACAAAGCTGACGCTTTTTTCCACCAGGTCATATATTTTTGATATGGCATCCTGCATTCTGTCATAATCTTCATATCCCTCAAACTGGTTAAGAATCTCTGCCGCCAGAGCCAGGACATTCACTGCCTTCTCCTGCTTTGCAGCATAGTTGGCTTCAAATCCATGCACAATGATGTAATGCGCATTCTGGGCTAAGGGCGAATTACCATCATGGGTAACTGCAATTACCTTTGCCCCTAACGCCATGGCTTTTTTAGAAGCTTCCACTGTCTCCGGAGTATTGCCTCCCAGGGAACAGGTAATGACAATACTGTTCTCGTTGACAGCAGCAGGCGTGGCATGCACGAACTCATTGGCAGTATAAAGGCTTGCCCTTAAAGTCCTGGCCCTCTCCTCCAGAAAGTATTTTGCAGGATACAATTCTGCCTTGGATGCTCCGCATCCAACAAAAAATACAGCCTTTACATCTGGCCTTTCTTTCTTTATCTCTGCGATTATCCTTGTTATTTCCACCTTGATTTCCTCCTTGATTTTGTTGATATATAATGTCTTATAACCTATTGACACAAGTATATCATATTTATAAAATATTGCAATATATATTTTTAATTATTAAATATTTTTGTATATATTTCACAATGCATTGTATGGTCCCTTAGATAATTACACTGATTTTTTATTTACTTTTAGGATATTCAGCTTAATATATATAACGTTATATAATGATGGACGCCATTTTATCATGCCGTATTTTTACAGAGATTAAAAGGAGAGCGCTGTCTGAAAGCAGCTCTCTCCTCCTCGTTTTCCGTCTTAATAATCCAATCGTCTGTAATATCTTCTGATTGCCAGCGGATGTCGTCTGGCATATTCCAGGTGAATGGATACCCTTTGAAATGCCGAGCGCATAATGATTGGGCAAAGGATTCCTCTGAATTCATCACTGATACCTTTAAGCTCATAATCTCTGCTGTCAAATACCGTTACCTTTGCACTGATTTTATGTACAAAATTCTCCACCCGGTCCATAAGGGGACGAGTCCTGTCTTCACCCTTAATCAAAATAACAGATGTATCCTTGTCAATTACTTCCAGGGTTCCATGAAAGAAATTGGAAGCCGATATGGGCCTGGTACGCATCCACTGCATTTCCTCCATGATACACATGCCATAGCAGGTTGCCCAATCCTCCAGATTCCCGGAACCTACCAGATACTGAATCGGCTCATCCTGATACGTATCAGCATACTTGGCAGCTTTCGCATCTGACTTTTTATAGATTTCAACCACATTTTCAGGCATATTTTTCAGTTCCTCAAAAAACGTGTCATAGCTCGGAAACTGACCCGCATGATACATGAACCGCAGTGTTACTGTATACCAGAAATAATAACCTCCTCCTGTGGTGGTAATCAGGTAATCGGATTTTTCGTAAAGAGGACTCCCTTCCTTCTCCACATATCCTATTACCACAGCCCCTGCCTCATGGGCCTTATCCACAGCTTCCACCACTTCCTTGGTGTCTCCGGATATACTTTCAATCACCACCACGGAGTCTTTGGAAAAATGGGGATTTGGTACGGCACAAAAATCTGCTGCATTTTCAACGAATAACGGAATGGTTGAACCCTCTTCCCGGACAATATGTGCCATCTGGCTGGCATAGAGAACAGTTCCACCTATTCCAATATAGAAGATATTGGAATATCCTCTGGCAGCAATCTCATCTACTGCTTTCTCTGCTGCGCTTACAATGCCAAGACCGTTTCTGTGTTCCTGAAGAATCTTTGCCTCATCAAAATTAAACATGCCTTTGCCTCCTGATATAATATATTTATGTATATAACATATCATAACATCATATTATGTTCAAGACATTTCTTGTTTTTACATTATATTTCAATTACATTCTGCTGCATTACATACCATTCTCAGATAAAAAACAAAAAAAAGGACCACCCATGCCGGATTTTTGGTTCTTTCTGGACTTTGGGTATTACAAGAAAAAGTAGATACGAGAGTATCTACT
>NZ_SPHO01000039.1 GCF_005845215.1 Clostridium sp. 1001271st1 H5 | reverse complement strand
GCTTCCAGTCTACACCATGGGTTCTTTCTTTACAAGTTAGCCTCTGAACAGTAACCCGGACGGTGGGCAAAGGTAAGTACGAATACGGCTCCCAGAATCAGGGCAAAGCCCAGAAAATCAGGCAGTGTAAAGCGGGTTCCCAGCCAGAATACGGATATAATGACAGCGGACACCGGCTCCACGCTTCCCATAATGCTGCCCTTTAAAGGTCCAATCATGCTGACCCCCTGAAGATACAGGCCGAATGCAACGGCAGTGCCGACCACCACCACGCCCGCCAGGGCTCCTGCGGTGCCCGCATCCCAGGCAACCGCGTAATTCCAGGGACGCACCACGGCTCCCATGGCAATCCCGCCAAAGAACATGCCGAATCCCAGCACCTGATATATATCATACTTCAGGATAAGTCCGCCCGGTATAATGGTGTAAATCATGGAGCTGACAGCTGCCAGCAGGCCCCAGAACAGGGCTTCCCCTGTGATGTGAAAGGAGTGTATATCCCCGTGGGTGCCGATGACAAAGGTGCCCAGCAGGGACAGTGCGATGGCTGCCAGCTCCAGCCCCTTGGGAAGGCGCAGCTCCCGCATGCACACCACGGCCAGAATCAGGATAGGCGACAGGTACTGCAGCACGGTTGCCGTTCCTGCATTGGACGCCTGGATGGCCATAAAATATGTAAACTGGCAGAAGGTAATGCCGAAAATGGCAAAAGCCAGCAAATGGACGGTATCCCTTCTCTTTTGGAACACCCTCAGGTTTTCCCTGCCGTGAAGCTTAAACCCGGCCAGCACCAGTATGATGCCTGCAAAAAACAGCCTGACAGCCACCAGCCACGGGGCCTCGATTCCCTTTTGCTCAAATAAATACTGCCCGCAGCAGCCTGAAAATCCCCAGCAGGTTCCTCCCACCAGTGCCATTATGGTTCCTGCGGTCTGTCTCTTGTCATTCTTCATCTCACACATTAATCTCCTGCACCAATCATGTATCTATTTATACTTGGAAAATGCCTTATTGTCAATATTTTCGTGGGATTCACTATTTACGAATCCGGTTTTCTATACTATAATGAAGCATTGAAATGCATCTTACACCGCAGCCCGGTGTTTACATAATGGGAGGACGAAGAAATGGGATTCACATTCATCAATAAACTGCCTACACCGGCAGAAATCCGGGAACAGTTCCCGCTGGCTCCTGAGCTGGCAGAAATCAAGCATGCGCGGGACGAGGAAATAAAAAAGGTATTTACCGGTGAGAGCGACAAGTTCGTTGTCATCATCGGTCCCTGTTCTGCTGACAACGAGGAATCTGTATGTGATTACGCCGGACGCCTTGTGAAAATCCAGGAAAAGACAAAGGACAAGCTAATCATCATTCCACGGGTCTACACCAACAAGCCCAGGACCACCGGCGAGGGATATATGGGAATGATTCATCAGCCGGACCCGGAGAAGCGGCCCGATATGTTCGAGGGTATACTGGCCATCCGCCATATGCACATGAGGGTGCTGCGGGAGACAGGTTTTTCCACTGCCGACGAAATGCTCTATCCGGAAAACATGAACTATCTCTCCGACATGATGTCCTATGTGGCAGTAGGCGCCCGTTCCGTGGAAAACCAGTTCCACCGTCTGGTAGCCAGCGGCTGCGACGTGCCGGTCGGCATGAAGAACCCCACCAGCGGCGACCTGACTGTTATGCTGAATTCCGTGGTGGCTGCACAGCTTCCCCACGACTTCATCTTCCGCGGCTTTGAAGTACAGTGCCCAGGCAATCCTCTGACCCACACCATCCTGCGTGGCGCTGTGAACAAGAGGGGCCAGTGCAACCCCAACTACCACTATGAGGATTTAAAGCTTTTATTTGACCTGTATAACAAACGCGGGCTGCAGAATCCGGCCTGCATCGTGGACACAAACCATGCCAACTCCAACAAGCAGTATCAGGAACAGATTCGTATTGCCAAGGAAGTGCTCCACAGCCGCCGTCATTCCGGGGATATAAAGAACCTGGTAAAGGGCCTTATGATTGAAAGCTACATCGAACCCGGCAGCCAGAAAATCGGTGAACACTGCTATGGCAAATCCATCACCGACCCCTGTCTTGGATGGGATGATACACAACGGCTGTTGTATGAGATTGCGGATAACCTGGACTAAGAAAGTCATGGGCCGCGTAACATTCTAAACACATAAACAGGGCTCTGCATGCAGAAATCTCCCTCTGCATGGCAGGCCCTTTTTATTCTGAAAATCCTTATTCTGATTTGATTCCTATTCTGCTTCTGATTTGACTCTGATTTGATTCTGCTGCTTTCAGCTGAGGAATATCGTTGGTTCCTAGCTGGCCAGGGCCGTAATACCGAAATACGCCAGTACAATCACACCCAGAATGATTCTGTAGTATCCAAAGAACTTAAAATCATGCTTGCGTACATAGCTCATAAGGAACTGGATGGAATAAATGGAAACCACAAAGGCAATCAGCATTCCCAGTATGGTGTAGAATATCTGCGGGCCTGTGAAAACATTTCCTGCCAGGAAATACTTCACGATTTTTAACAGGCTGGCCCCAAACATAACCGGGATTCCCAGGAAAAATGAAAACTCTGCAGCGGCAGCCCTGGAACAGCCCAGGACCATGGCGCCCAGAATGGTAGAGCCGGAACGGGAGGTTCCCGGAATCAGAGCCAGCAGCTGCACCATGCCGATGAGGAACGCTGTCTTGGCTGAAATCTGTCCCACCTTGTTGAATCTGGGATTTGAACACACGCTGCTGTTCTCAAGCACGATAAAAAGTACGCCGTATACAATCAGGGCCGCTGCCACCACATAGGCATTGAACAGGTGGGCCTCCATCCAGTCATCCAGCAAAAGCCCCAGGATGGCTGCCGGAATACAGGCAATGATAATTTTAATCCACAGGGCCCATGTGGCGTCCTTCTGACGGCTGCTTTTACTTGGGCTAAAGGGATTCAGCTTATGAAAAAACATGACTACCACAGCCAGGATGGCACCCAGCTGAATCACTACCAGGAACACATCCTTAAACGCGTCCGGCTGGTTCAGGCGGATGATTTCATCCACCAGAATCATGTGGCCCGTGCTGCTGATGGGAAGCCACTCCGTAAATCCTTCCACAATGCCCAGTACAATGATTTTTAACACTTCAACTAAACTCATAAGCTCTCCTTACCGCAGACAGGCTCCATTTCCCGGCACCCTAAGGGTCCCTGCCCTGCTGCCCTCCGGCCGCACAAGCTCCTGCCTGCTGTACATTTTATGTATTCTTACTAAACCCTATACCTGTTTTATATATTCTCAATCTGCCAGTCAACAGGCATAAGGCCATGCTCTGTCAAAAATGCATTGGTCTTGCTGAAGGGCCTGCTCCCGAAAAATCCCCTGGACGCTGACAGCGGACTTGGATGGGGCGCCTCCAGAATCAGATGCCTGGGATTATTAAGCATTGCCTTCTTCGTCTGGGCAGGACGCCCCCATAAAATAAACACCATGGGCCTGTCCTGCTGGTTGAGAATGCCTATGGCTGCATCCGTAAATTTCTCCCATCCGATATCCCGGTGGGAATTGGCCTGGTGCGCCCTCACCGTAAGCACTGTATTTAACAGCATAACGCCCTGGTCAGCCCATTTCTTCAGATAACCGTTATTCGGTATATAACACCCTAAATCGTCGTGAAGCTCCTGATAGATGTTCACCAGGGAGGGAGGAATATCCACATCCGGCTTCACCGAAAAACACAGGCCATGGGCCTGGCCGTAATTGTGGTAAGGGTCCTGTCCCAGTATCACTACCTTCACGTCTGCCAGCGGTGTAAATGCAAATGCATTAAAGATATCATCCGGTTCAGGAAACACCCTTCTGGTCTCATATTCATGCTTTACTGTCTTATACAATTCTTTATAATAGGGCTTCTTAAATTCACTGCTCAAAGGCCCCAGCCAGTCATTGGTAATCGCGGCCATATCCTGCTTCTCCTTTTCTTTCACCATATAATTCACATTTTCATATTTTAGCATAGGAAACCGCAGGAAACAACGGATATCGACAAAATAATTTAAGAAAGAGGCCGGGACAGCAGACCGAAAAGGCCGGGTAAAAGGATTCGGGTTATTGGGTGCAAAAGCGCTAACATGAATAAACCAATTAAAAAATAGCCACTAAGGATGAAGTGACTATTTTTTCTTCCATTGTTCTTATCCGCGTGTACCGGGAAGAAACCAATTAAAAGCACCGGCTACATCCTGACTGCAATCCCTCTCCCCGCCAGGTACTCCTTAAGTTCCCGTATCTCCAGTTCCTTATAATGAAACAGGGATGCCGCCAGTGCGGCGTCTGCGCCGCCTTTAGTCAATGCATCATAGAAATGTTCCTTATTCCCGGCGCCTCCCGAAGCAATGACCGGCACGGATACATGGGAAGCAATGAGGGAGGTCAGTTCATTGTCATATCCGTTCTTGGTTCCGTCGCAGTCCATGCTGGTGAGCAGTATCTCTCCCGCTCCCAGGCGGTCTGCCTCCATGGCCCACTTAAGGGCATCTGTCCCCACATCCACACGTCCGCCGTGTTTGTAGATATTCCAGCCCTTTCCGTCCTCCCTGCGCCTGGCGTCTATGGCTACCACCACGCATTGACGGCCGAATTTATCCGCTGCATCACTGATAAGGCGGGGATTGTCAATGGCTGAGGAATTGATGGATATCTTATCCGCTCCCTCTCTGAGAAGCATGCGGAAATCTTCCACGGTGCGTATGCCGCCTCCCACGGTAAACGGAATAAAAACAGTCTCCGCCACCTTGCGCACCATATCCACCACGGTACGGCGGTTGTCTGAGGATGCCGTGATATCCAGAAATACCAGTTCGTCTGCCCCTGCCTTATCATAAGCCGCAGCTATCTCCACCGGGTCCCCGGCATCCCGCAGGTTCACAAAATTCACGCCCTTTACCACACGGCCATTGTTCACGTCCAGGCATGGTATGATTCTTTTGGTAAACATATCGCCTCTCCTGTCTCCTGTTTTATTTGGCTTGGCGCTGTCCCGGCACTCCTTCCCCGGACACCGCAGGACCTTCACAGTCCCATAAAATTCTTAAGAATGGCAAGTCCCACTTCCCCGCTTTTCTCCGGATGGAACTGACAGGCAAACACATTTCCCTGCTCCACTGAAGCGTGTATCCGGGTGCTGTACTCTGCGGAAGCCGCCACAATGTATTCGTCCCCTGCTTTCAGGTAATAGGAATGTACAAAGTAAACATAGGCTCCGTTATCAATCCCTTTAAACAGTTTTGCCCCCGGCCTTATATCCAGTGAGTTCCAGCCCATATGGGGAATCTTGAGCCCGGGATGCTCCGGTATCTTATATATTGTTCCCGGAAGAATCCCCAGCCCCGCGGCCCCGGGACTCTCATCGCTGCCTGCAAACAAAAGCTGCAGTCCAAGGCAGATTCCTAAAAACGGGGTTCCCTGGTCCACTGTCTCACGAATCACATCCGACAGACCATACTGCTCCAGCTTTCCCATTGCATCGCCGAACGAACCTACTCCGGGCAGGATAACCTTGTCCGCTTCCAGTATTGTCTTCCTGTCCCTGGTTATGACAGGCGTTTCCCCCAGTGATAACAGGGCTTTTTCCACACTGCGCAGGTTTCCTGCGTCATAATCAATGATAGCAATCATATATTCGACCTCGTTCCTATGATTTAATATTTTAGCATTGTAACGTGATAAAGGCAACCTGTTTTTGTAATCATTTTATATTGTTTCAGGAATTATCCCTTTCAGGAACTACTATTTTCAGAAATTATTAGTTTCTCTCTGCCAGGCCGCGGATAAAGGAAACTGAATCTGCCTGGATTCCCCCGGCCCGCTCTCCCATCTCCCGGGGCATCTGGTAAAATTGTCTGTTGACACGGTAAAATGCGGATTTACGGTTAAAAAATGCAATCTTCTCAAACGGCCACCGCATGACGGTAGGCGTCTTGAAGCCTTCCCCCAGTTCCAGAATAACCAGTTTGCGGTTCAGGGTTCCTGTCTGCCATTTCTTGTAGGCCTCCCACCTGGGCAGATAGCCTTCCTCGATATAGTTCTCTGCCTCAACCGTATTGCCTGTCAGGGGAGCCCTGCAATGGGGGCAGGTATCCTCCGGCACCTCCCCCTCCTCCCATATATCCTTGGTACAGGCTTTAGAGCACTGTCTCCAATGGATATTCCCGCAGGGAGCCACCACCCGTTTGCTGTCAAAATCCGTGTCATAGACAGCCCCGTCCGTCACAGTGGTTACCACATAATAATCCTTGTCCCTGACCAGGTCCCATAAGGCTTCGTAAGCAGCTTTCAGCTCCCTCTGAGCTTCGTCCGCCAGACAGCGCAGCCGCACATCCCTTCCATCGTCCTTTAATTTCCATTCCCCTCCGATGCCTATCAGTACCTTTTCTGCACCGGACAGTGCTTCTAACATTTCCTTTTTCTGCTGGTCCATATTCATTCTTCACTCCTGTCATTGGCAGAGCCGCCCTGGACCGGAGTGTGCCTGCTTTACCACTCCGGGCCCTGGCGCCCGTCTCATACTATCATACCATAAAATGCAGGACCCTTCAACGCTGCCGCCCCGGGACGGCCGGATATATATGCACCCCATAAGCCCATACCGCCCGCTGTTCTTGGTTGCATTTTCGCCGGACCTGCTATAAAATATAGAAAGCAAATACAGAAAAAGGAGCCTGTCAAAAGGCAGACCGGACCTGGATTCCGGCCTGGCGGCGCAGGCGAAGAGGTGAAGCAGCATCATGAAATCAGCACAAGACCTGAGAAGATTACTGGAATCCATTGACCGGAAGGGATATCCGGCCTATAAAGATACGCGGGGTTCCTATGACTTTGGGGATTATGTACTTTCCATCGACCATGTACAGGGGGACCCCTTTGCATCCCCTTCCAAATTAAGCGTATTCATTCCGCAGCAGCGGGCATCCTATCCCTGCGAATATTTCGACGCCCCCCACAAGCAGACTGCCCTGGAGGATTATCTGGTCAGACAGTTCTGCCAGGAAATCGCCAAATATAATTTCAAGGCAAAAGGTTCCGGCAAAAGCGGCCTGATTGCCACCAGCCATCCGGGACCTGAGATTCTGAGCCGGACAGCCTGTGAATGCAGCACCAGGGGCATCACAGCCCGCTTTGAAGCCGGTTTCCCGGCCAATGGCAGAACCATCAATTCCGGCGAGCTGGTTAAGATTCTGTTCGATTTCCTGCCCCGGTGCGTTAAAACTGTATTTTATTATAAGAGCAGGCCGGCCCGGGAAGTAAAGGACGTAGCCGACCTGGCGGAAGACCAGTATTTCATCCGCAGTGAGCTGGAACGCCTGGGACTGGTTTCCTTTGTTGCGGACGGCGCCGTCCTTCCCAGGGAAAGCGGCATTTCCAGCAGCCCCATGAAGGGCAGCGTTCCCTTCCAGTCACCGGATTCCCTCCGGCTGGAATTAAACCTTCCCCACCATGGCAGAATCACCGGAATGGGACTGCGCCGGGGCATTACCCTGATTGTAGGCGGCGGATATCATGGCAAATCCACCCTGTTGAAAGCCCTGGAGTCCGGTGTCTATAACCATGTGGCCGGAGATGGACGGGAATATGTCATCACGGATTCCACTGCCATGAAGCTGCGGGCAGAAGACGGCAGAAGTGTCCGGAACGTGGACATTTCCCTGTTCATCAACGACCTGCCCAACAAAAAGAACACCCATTGCTTCTCCACTGAGGATGCCAGCGGCAGCACCTCCCAGGCAGCTGCTGTCATTGAGGGGATTGAAGCCGGAAGCAGTGTATTCCTGATTGACGAGGATACCTCTGCCACCAACTTCATGGTCAGGGACGACCTGATGCAGAAAATCATCAGCCGTGACCAGGAGCCCATTACCCCCTTCATTGAAAGAGCCAGGGATTTGTATGAAAAATCCGGTATTTCCACTGTCATGGTGGCAGGAAGTTCAGGCGCTTACTTCTATATTGCAGATACCATCCTGCAGATGGACTGCTATGAGCCCTTTGACATCACAGATAAGACCAAAGCCTTTTGTTCCGGCTACGGCGTCGAACCCATTACTTCTGCCCCAGGCTTCCTTCTTCCCGCAGAGGGGCGCAGGCTATTGAGCAGTAAGGGCGGTTCCCAGACCGCATCCAGGAATTCCGCTGTTCCAAACCGGGGCGGTTACAGGGGCCGGGGTTCCCATGACGGGGGCCGGGACGAGCGCATCAAGGTCAAGGTATACGGCAAGGATTCCCTGCAAATCGGCAGGTCCCCTGTGGACCTCCGGTTCGTGGAACAGCTCGTTGATTCCGAGCAGACCAATACCCTGGCGCAGATGCTGCGCTACTGTGCGCAACACCAGCTCCTGGAGCGCTATACGGTGAAGGATACCGTCTCCCTGCTGCTTAAGGAGATACAGAAGGGCGGTCTGTGCGCCATGGGAGACAGCTCCTATGCGGCCTGCGGCCTTTCCATGCCGAGAATCCAGGAAATATACGCCTGCATCAACCGCTACCGCGATTAAATCCTGCCAATATACGTATTTATGGTATACGAAAGAAACAGCGCTTCCTCTGCCACCATGACAGCGGGCGCTGTTTCCTGCGTATCCCTCTCCTAATATTCCTTTCCGTCAAGAATCTCCAGATAGTCCTTCAGATTCTTCTCCAGCAATGCTGGCGTATCCAGATTATAAGGACATTTTCCCTTGCACTGGTTGCAGTGGAGGCACTGTTCAATCTTCTTCATATTCTCCTGGGCCTCTGGTGTCAGCCAGGCAGCGGAAGGCGCCCTGCGTATCATAAGGGACATCCTGGCGCAATTATTGATTTGGATTCCAACGGGACATGGCATACAGTATCCGCAGCCCCTGCAGAATTCACCTAAAAGCTCGTCCCTGTCCTTATCAATCAATGCCTGTATCTCATCTGACATCTGAGGCGGATTTCCCACATAGGACAGGAACTCATCCAGCTCCCCTTCTCTCTGGACCCCCCAGATTGGAAGCACATTGTCAAACTGGGCCAGATATGCGTAGGCTGCCCGTGAATTATTGATAAGGCCGCCGGATAATGCCTTCATGGCAATGAAACCCATGTCCGCCTTCCTGCAGCGCTCCACCAGTTCCAGGTCCTTATCCGTAGCCAGATAACAGAATGGGAACTGCAATGTCTCATAAAGACCGGAGTCAATTGCCTCCGCCGCCACTGCCAGCCTGTGGTTGGTGATTCCTATATGGTGTACCTTTCCCTGGGCCCTGGCCTCCAGAACAGCCTCATACAGTCCGGTTCCGTCTCCCGGCTTTGGACAGAAAGGCGGATTATGGAATTGATAAAGGTCCACATGGTCTGTTCTCAGGTTTTTCAGGGAAGTTTCCAGGTCCTCCCAGAATTTCTCTGCTGTCTTAGCCGCTGTCTTGGTTGCGATGAACACCTTATCACGTATTCCCTCAAGTGCAGCTCCTAACTTTTCCTCGCTGTCCGTATAATTCCTGGCTGTATCAAAGAACGTGATTCCCCCATCATATGCCTTCTTTATAAGGCGTACCGCGTCCTCCTCCGGTATCCTCTGGATAGGAAGGGCCCCAAACCCATTCTTATTCACAGTGATACCTGTTTTCCCTAGCGTGACTTCCACCATCTTATGTACCTCCTTCAGGCCTGTTGTTTTTTATCATTCTACCATAAAACAGCGGTCAACTACAACATGAGGAATCAAACAAAGCCTTCAAAAAACAGAAGCTGAAAGATAAATCAAAAAATAAAGTTAAAAAAATAAGAACGCGCAGATTTCCATCCAGGCGTCCTTATTCTCATATGGACTTACTGTATATACAGGATTACATAGCTCATGCACTGAGAGTCATGTCCCCTGCCAGCATTTCTTTTAAATCATCCATGGTCATGTCCCGTTCCTTTAGCATCTCGTTCACAACCTTAAATTCCTCCAGCTGGATATGTTCCATAAGAGCCTTTTCCTTTTCCCTCATGGTTTCCAGACAGCTCTCATACTGTGCTATGGATGCCTGTACATCCGCCAGCTCTCCCTGCAGTTTTTCAACCGGTGACTTTCTTACTCCCCGTGCCATAATCATGTGCTCCTTTTCTTCTTGATAATATCTGGTCTGAATCTGTTTCCGGGTATATACCCATAGGACAGGTCCATTTATTACCAGTATATGTAACCATATTTCAAAATATACATAAGCTGTTTAAAATCCTCTGTTGTTTTAGGTCCGCCGGCTATGGCGGCCTCTGGTTCCGGCCGGAACACCAATCCATTCCCATGCACTCGTTTTTTGGGACAATTCATGGTATAATATTTTTGTATGCTGTCTGACTGCCTGAAAGGAAAATAATGATGAATGAGAAAGATAACGGTCTGGATGTATGTCAAAATGAGGGCGGGGGATTACAGCGCCATAGCCGATGTGCACAGGGATGCAGGCAATATGGATGAGGCCCTGGCCTATTATGAGAAAGGTCTGAAAGCCATCCAAAAAGCCTGCGGAAAGGACTCCGCCTATACGGCAGTCTTTTTATGCGATATAGGAGATACGTACAAGAAAACAGAGGATTATGAAAAAGCCATGGAACATTACCGGCAGGCCCTTAAAATCCAGGAACACAACGGAAGCGACCTGACCTGGTCCTACATCCGTATAGCGCGGATTTACGATGCCCAAAAGGAGTATGAAACCGCTGAGGATTACTACACTAAGGCGTCCCTTTCAGAAACAGCGGACCCCTATGCAAAAGGGGTGGCCTTCTATAATCTGGGGCAGATGTACCAGGAGCGCGGCGAGCCTTCCCCGGCTCTCACCGCCCTTGATAAGGCGCTTAAACTCATTAACCAGGATGGGGATAATGCTTACGCTGAAGCCTGTGTCCAGAATACCCTGGTTTCCATATATGCCGAGTCCGGCCACAGCCTGGACAAGGCCATCCTGCATTCCGTTGCAGCATGCCGTCTGCTGGAAACATCCGGACTCCCTTCCAACAGCTACCGGGAGGACCTGGAACAATTCAAGGAGCAGCTGAAAGGGTATTGCCAGACAAACACCAGTAATATGAGTGATGAAGGATTCACGGCCTGGTATCAGGACCAGATAGATTCAGAATAAAACCAGGAGGACATCATGTTTAAAGACTACGAACATCATGCACAGTATTATGAGACAGACCAGATGGGCTGTGTACATCATTCCAACTACATCCGCTGGATGGAGGAGGCAAGGGTCAGCCTGATGGAACAGATGGGCTGCGGATATAAGGCCATGGAAGCCTCAGGCGTCATGAGCCCGGTTCTGGAGGTACACTGCCAGTACAGGTCCATGGTACATTTTGATGACCATGTAAAAATACATGTATGGGTAAAGGAATATAACGCCATCCGCATGACGCTTGCGTATGAGATGCGCGATGCCGCCACAGGTGAACTTAAAACCACAGGTGAGAGCAAACACTGTTTCCTGGGTACAGACGGCAGACCTGTATCCCTGAAACGTTCCTACCCGCAGTGGGATACCGCATTCAGCAGGGCTGTCCTGGCCCAGGCGGCCCTGCAATGAAACAGTACATGGGTACCGCAATTATCCAAATAATTGTTCCGATATAAAACTAAAACCAACAAAAGACAGGAAGGCTGACTCGTTTATGACTAGAAGAAATAGTATCCGAATATTGATAATATCCATTTTTTGCAGTATCTCGCTTTTGCTGGGAGGATGCGCTGATTCCGCCCCAGCCCTTTCCCAGGACAAAGGTTACTCCACAGCCGCCCCATCCGGGCCGGGACTGGCTGTACATTTCATTGATGTGGGCCAGGGAGACAGTATACTGGCCGAATCAGGCGGACACTACATGCTGATTGATGCAGGGGAAAATGACCAGGCCAATACCGTAATCTCTTATCTGCAGGCAGAGGGAGTGGAAAAAATGGATTATGTGATTGGCACCCATCCCCATTCCGACCATATCGGCGGCCTGGACAAGGTAATTGATACCTTTCCCGTGGACAGAGTCTTTCTGCCGCCGGTGGAGCATACCACCAGGACCTTTGAGGATGTACTGGACTCCATTGCTTCCAAAGGACTGAAAATCACCAAACCGGTGCCGGGGGACTCCTATGATTTGGGAAGCGCCTCCTTTACCATACTCTCTCCGGTAAAAGACTATGGCAGCGACCTGAACAACTGGTCCGTGGGCATCCGCCTTACTTACGGCGATAACAGCTTTGTCATGTGCGGCGATGCAGAAAACCAGGCGGAGGAAGATATTGTAAACAGCGGCGCAGTGTTAAAGGCAGATGTGCTGAAGGCAGGCCATCACGGCAGCCGCACCGCTACCAGCGATGCATTTCTGAAAAAGGTATCACCCTCCTGGGTGGTAATCCAGTGCGGGGAAGGCAACTCCTACGGACACCCCCATAAGGAGACAATGGAAAAACTTAAAAAAGCAGGCTGCCAGGTACTCCGCACAGATGAGGAAGGGACCATTGCCGCTTTCAGCGACGGCAGTACAATCACATGGAGCACCGCCACCCATCAGGCTGGCAATACCGCCGAACACAGCTCCGGCAGTGCCTCCTCCCTTTCCTCCTATGTCATAAATGTTAACACCGGCAAGTTCCACAGCCCCGGCTGTGCCTCGGTCCCACAGATGAAGACGGAAAACCGGAAGGATGTAACCTCTTCCAGGGAGGAACTGATACAGGAGGGATACGAGCCCTGTAAACAGTGTAAACCGTAACCCAAACACCAGCTGTTACATGCTGTCAATACGGTCTCTGGGCTGGAGCATGTTTAAAACACACAGAAAGGATATTCTATATGAAATATATCATTGACCGGCTGGAGGAGGGTCTGGCCATATGTGAAACAGAAGCAAGAGAGCGCATAACGGTTCCCGTCAGCCATCTTCCGGAGAATGTTAAGGAAGGCGACGTATTACAGGCAGAGGATGGTTTGTTTTCCCTGGATACCGAAGAAACAGATAAAAGACGGAAAGAAATGAAAAAGAAGCTTATGGATTTATTCGGGTAAATCCAGATAGCACACAGACAGCCGGGGGCCTGCATTGAGACATTATCAATGCAGGCCCGTTTGCTTCTCTGTTATCATCTTCCCGTCCTGGTCAAACTGGTACTCTGTTCCATCGACCATACAGGTTCCGGTAACCATCTTCCCATCCGTCCCCAGGTAATAAAGACAGCCATTTTCCCTGTACCATCCGGTCCGCATGTTTCCGTCGCTGTCAAAACAGTACCACACACCGTCAATCTGTTTCCAGCATCCAATCAGCTGTGTTCCGTCCTCACAGATATAATTCCACTGTGTCCCATTTTGGTTCCATCCCGTTGTATCTGCCGCCCTTTCCCGGGAAACTGCCCGGACAGCCGGAATATCCAGGTCCCCGGCCTGGGTTTCCTGAACCATATTGGCAGCCTTTGTTGGAATCTGGGCTTGTGTCTGGGTCTGGGCCTTAGTTTGGGCACCTCCTGCATAGGGACACACGCCGTTGGGATGCAGGTGGGCCGGATGTCCTCCGCAGTGGTAGTGGTAGCTTCCCAACCCGCTGGCATTTTTGTTATCCCGGTGTCCTCCGTTGGCATCTGTCCGGCCCGAATGGGCCTGGGACTCCATTCCCCACGGAGCCTGTCCTGTTGTTCCTGCCCCTCCTGCCAGAATCACTCCGCTCATAACCGCTGCCAGCCATACCTTTACCGTTCGTTTCATCTCATACCTCCCGATTTCATTTTCAACTCTATTTTACCATGTTTCCATCTGTGTGTAACCTTATATTTCAACATCTTTCCAGGGTATTTTCGCATTTTTACGCCATTTCCCTCATAAAAAAATGATGTAAGCACTTGCGCGTTTTTCCCAATGATGATACCATAAGAAACATATGCAATGAATTCAACTAGTTTGGAGGTTTTTAAGATGGAATTAATCATACCTAAGGATTACGACCCCCGTCTTTCCATCCGTGAGACGCAGGACGCAATCAAATACATACGCGACACCTTCCAGAAGGAAATGGGAAGGGAGATGCATCTAGAGCGTATCTCCGCTCCCCTGTTCGTGGAAAGAAGCAGCGGTCTTAACGATAACCTAAACGGTACTGAGCGCCCCGTGTCCTTTGACATGCTGGGACTTCCCGGGGAAACCCTGGAGGTTGTGCACTCACTGGCAAAATGGAAGCGTATGGCCCTAAAGGAATACGGCTTTCAGCCCGGCGAGGGGCTTTACACCAATATGAACGCCATCCGCAGGGACGAGGAGCTGGATAACCTTCACTCCTGTTATGTGGACCAGTGGGACTGGGAACGGGTCATCACCAGGGAACAGCGCAATCTGGATACCTTAAAGGACACAGTGCGGGAGATTTTTAAAATTATCAAGCACATGCAGCATGAGGTGTGGTATAAATACCCGGAGGCAGTGAAGCACCTTCCAAAGGATATCTTCTTCATCACCAGCCAGGAGCTGGAGGACCTGTATCCGGACAATACGCCTAAGGAACGGGAAAACCTGATAACCAGGGAACATGGCTGCGTATTCCTGATGCAGATTGGCGATAAACTGGCCGGCGGCAAGCCCCATGACGGACGCGCGCCTGACTATGACGACTGGAAGCTGAACGGCGATATCCTGTTCTGGTTTGAGCATTTACAGTGCGCCCTGGAAATCTCCAGCATGGGTATCCGTGTGGATGAGGCTGCCCTGGAGGACCAGCTCAGGAAAGCCGGATGCGAAGACCGCCGCAGTCTTCCTTATCATAAAATGCTTTTAAACGGAGAACTTCCCTACACCATCGGCGGCGGTATCGGACAGTCACGTCTGTGCATGCTGCTTTTGGACCGCGCCCATATAGGTGAAGTCCAGGCCAGTATCTGGCCCAGGGAAATGCGCGATATCTGCGGAAAAAACAAGATTTATCTGCTGTAGCCATTGGCCGGGAGCGTATTATGGAATCCAATATCTCAATCTTTTTTATCATAGAAATAGTCGGAACCGTGGCCTTTGCCTCGTCCGGTGCCCTGGTGGCCATCAAACAGCGCCTGGACCTGCTGGGAGTGGTGGTCCTGGGCGTCACCACTGCTGTCGGCGGCGGAATGCTCCGGGACATTATACTGGGAATCGTACCGCCCAGCCTGTTCATGAACCCGGTTTACGTGTACACGGCCTTTCTGGCGGCCATGGTACTCTTTGTCCTGGTCTGGCTGAACCAGAGGATACTGGAAAGCCGGTATATCTCGGCTTATGAGAAGATAATGAACCTGTTTGACGCCATTGGACTGGGAGCCTTCACGGTAACAGGCATCAACACAGCTGTGACGGCCGGTTACGGGGAATATCATTTTCTCTCCGTGTTCCTGGGCGTCCTTACAGGCGTGGGAGGCGGCGCCCTCAGGGATATTCTGGCCGGCCAGTCCCCGTATATCCTGCGCAAGCATGTATATGCTTCCGCCTCCATTGCCGGGGCTGTCTGCTATGTCTGCCTGAACGGCTGGCTCTCCAGAGACGCCTCCATGATATTGAGCGCAATCCTGGTGGTGCTCATCCGCCTTCTGGCCACAAAGTACGACTGGAATCTTCCCACCGCCTACCACACCAAAAACAAATAAAAAACAAGCCCGGGCCCCAATCATTGTACAAACCGTGTACAAATGACCGGGGCCCGGCCTTTTCTCCCCTCTCTCTATCTCTGCTGCTGCAAATACTTGGTAATGCTTCTCTGGAATATCTTCATGCTGCTGTCCACATTCCTGTTTTCCATAAGTATCTTGGATACCTCCCCGTCTGCCAGGCTCATGACCTGCTCATACTGCTGGAACTTGGGCTCTATGACCCCGTTCTCAATTACATTGTACAGCAGACTGCTGTTAATGACCTGCTCCCCCTCATCCATGTCCTCCTGTATGATGGCCGCTGCCTGGCCGGAGCCGGTAACGCTTTTCAGCACAGACACGCCCTGTGAGTACCGGAATATGTCCATCTGCATCTCCTCATTTCCAGTCAGCTGTTTCAGGAATTCCCACGCCAGCTTTTCATGCTTTGTGCTGCTGTTGATGCCCATGAGAAGGGAATCCACCCTGGAACGGTTCTCTCCCTCTTTTCCGGCAGGAAACGTGATGCAGTCCCACTGGAACTTTGTGTATTTCTTAATCCGGTAGGGGTAGGTCTTATAGGTCCTGTACTCTGCAAAGGTCAGGGGCATAAAGGCCACATTCCCTTTGTTGAAGTCCTCCTGGGTCACGCTCTGTCCCTGGTTAAGGTCGTTAAGGCGCTTCATGTATTTGATGGCGTCCAGGACATGGGGGTCCGTAAAGGACAACTGCTGCTGGTCCCCGCCGTAAAATCTCCCCCCGCTGGTGTAAACCGCGTTCCTCCAGCTGTAATTATAGGTGCCGAACTGGTCCAGCAATCCATCCCCATTCACATCCTTTGTTATCTTCCTGCATATTTCATACATATCATCCCATGTCCAGTCCTCCCCCGGCACCTCAATCTGTTCCCTGGCCAAAAGGGATTTGTTGACAAATAAAAGGACCGGAACCGTTTCATAGGGAAGGGCGCACTGGTGTCCATCGTATTTTCCCGCGTCAAGGGCTGTGGTGAAAAAGTCACTGCGGTCAAACCCGTCATCATGCTCAATGAGTTCGTCCAGGTTTTTCATGACCCCCAAAGATGAATACAGGTTGAAATCCGTATCCGGCACCATAAACACATCCGGCATCTTTCCCTCCAACAGCTTTCTGGCGCACCACTCCGAGTAGTCCTCCTTGCTGATTCCGCTGTAATAGTGAATCTTCACCCCGGGATGCTCCTCCTCAAACCTTGCAATCGCCTTGTCCATGATGACAAAGCTGCTGGCACTGGCAACGTCCCAGTTGCTTCCCGTAAACATGCCGAATTCCAGGACTATCTCCTTATCATGATACATGTATATACATCCCGCCAGACCAAAAAGGAGGACCAGGGCTGTTCCCAGCCCCAGCGTCCATTTCCATCCCTTCATCCCAATCTCACCCTTCCTTCTGCCTATCTCCTGCCTCTGTTCTGCTTCTGCCTGCCGCTCCGCTTCTGCCTGCTGTCCTGCTTCTGCCTGCTGTCCCGGCCAGACTTCAGGTGCCCAGGCGTTTCCTTACATTTGTCTGGACAGCCCAGATTGCCAGCTGGGTGCGGTCCCGCAAATCCAGCTTGTTCAGTATGGTGCTGAGATAATTGCGCACCGTCCCCTCAGACAGCTTAAGGGTTTCCGCTATCTCCCTGTTGCTGGCCCCCTTTTCCACCTGGGCTATGATTTTCCACTCTGTCTTTGTAAGCTCGTCCACATTCTTATCACCCACAAGTATGGTATAGTCCGCCTGGGCCATCTGTGAAAACAGCCTCAGCACCTTGGCTGCAATGTCCGGGTTAATCATGGCCCATCCATTGTATACCGTGGTAATGGCATTGGCCAGTTCATCCATGGACACGCCCTTTAACAGATACCCGCTGGCCCCGTATTTCAGGGCATTGTAGACATACTCGTCATCGTCAAAGGTGGTGAGTATAATAATCTTAATCTGAGGATAATTTTCCTTTATGATTTTCGTGCACTGCACCCCGTCCAGCTTGGGCATCCGGATGTCCATCAGTATGACATCCGGCTTGTTCTTCCTTACGCAGCGGATAACCTCCTGGCCGTTGGACGCCACATCTGTAACCATTATGTCGGGCCTGCTGTTGAGCACAATCTGCAGGCTCTGGCGAATCAGCTCCTGGTCGTCCGCAATCAATACTTTAATCATAAGTCTCCCCCCATCGGATTGGTATCCTTGCATTTACAGTAAAACCGCCGCTGCCGTCAAATGTCACAACACCGCTCAGCATCTTAATCCTCTCCTTCATGTGCTTTGTTCCGAATCCGCTCTTTATTTCCCTGCACCCGATGCCGTTGTCCTTGATTTGCAGAAGGATGTCCGTATCCTCCTTCTTTATGGTAATCCATATCTGGCTGGCATGGCCGTGGCGCAGGGCATTGGTGATTCCCTCCTGGATGACCCGGTAAATGGCGTTTTCCTCGTCCTCATCAAATTTCAGGTTCTTCACCTGGCAGTCAAAGTACACCCTGGCGCCGGACACAGCGTTCATGTCCGATACCATCTTGCTGATGGCGTATTCCAGGCTGAACCGCTCCAGGGCATCGGGGCGCAGCTGGCTGACAGAGCGCCGTATTTCCTTGATGCCGTCCCTTGTGACCTTGGAAATAAGCTCCAGCTGCTCCTTTGTCTGCCGGGGCGACGTGCCTATGGTGGCCAGGCAGGCGTCTATGCCCGCGGCAATGCCGGTCAGGGTGTGGCCCAGGGTATCATGGATTTCCCTGGCCAGACGGTTTCTCTCCCTTGTCTCCGCCATTTTTTCCGCCATCACGGAGTACTCTTTAAGCTGTTCATTCACTTCCTGAAGCTGCTCGTTAAGGGCATGTATCTCGTCCAGGTTTCCCTGCTGCTGGTTGATGATATTCACACAGTATACCACAAACATGATTACATTCAGGGATATCAGGATATTGTAGCTGCTGAGCAGGTACTGCTGGGCGGAGGCATTGTAAAATGCAATGTAATCCTGTATGGAATACAGGCGGTAGGAAATGGAAAGCAGTTCGTAATCAGCCAGGATAAAGCTGCCGATAGCCACCGCCGCCAGGAAATACCTGGATTTCCCGTTTTTGGCATAGAGAATGACATTGGAAAATACCAGCAGCAGGATACCGTTATAGTTAAAATTCAAAAGTATAATAATGGCAAAACAAATGGCAAAATCAGCCACAAGGCTGAACAGAATCACCTTACTGTTGTCCGGGAACAGCCGGTCCCGCACAAACATACTGCCTGCCAGCAGAGCCAGAAGAAGGGCGCAGAGCCAGATGTTCCGGCAGGGATACCAGACAATGGCCTGGATGCCGCTTAAAAACTCCCTGGCCACATAGCTGCGCCGTATGTTTTCAATTGTGGCATATATAAATATGCTGAGTCCCATTACGGATATCACATTAAGCGCCAGGATTCCCAGCTGCAGGATGCGTACCCGCCTGTTATCCATATTCGTATCCATATCCTCACTGCCACCCGTCTATTTCAAATTCATGGAGATTGTCCCTGGTAATCATGGTGCTGGGCAGGCTTATGTATTTCTCCACCGTCTCCCCGTCCAGATAACGGTAAGCAGTCTCAGCCGCCTTCCTGCCTATGGACCTGGGACTCTGGGCACTGGTTCCTGTCACATACCCCACATCCAGGATTGCCTTAAAATCCGGAGAGCCGTCGATTCCATATATCAGGACCCCCTCCTCCCTCCTGGCCTGCTGCAGGGCTGCCAGAGCTCCCAGGGCCGTGGGGTCATTGCCTCCCAATATTACGTCAAAATCAATGTCCCGGCGCAGAAGGTCAGCCATCACATGGGATGACACCTCAATCTCTCCTGCCGCTGCCTCCCTGTATACCACCTGGTAGTTGTCATTGCCCTCTATGGTGTCCAAAAAGCCCTGTTCCCGGTTGGTAATGGAGGTCTGTATGGGATTGTCCAGTATCACGATTTTCGCCTTGTCCTTGCGCTTCATCATATCCAGGGCGCAGAGCTGGCCTGCCTGGTAGTTATCCGTCTCTATAATGGAAATCACGGAATCCCTGTCCTTCACCACCGTATCCACGTTGATAATGCCCACCCCCGCCTCCTTGCAGGCATCCAGGGCAGGCTGCACCTTTTCCCAATCCACAGGATTCAAAAACAGCATCTGGATACCCTCGTCTATCATCTCCTGAATCTGCTGGTTCTGCTTTTCCTGGTCCTGAAGGGGGTCCCTGGTAAGAAGGATATCGCCGTTGGCTTCCACCACTTCTTCTATCCCCTGGTTGAGGACATCAAAATATGGATTATTTCTGGTCATATAGGTTGCCCCGAACAGCCTGGCCTCATGCTGGCGCCCGCTTCCGTCCGGGCGGCCGCAGCCCTCCAACAGGAGCATGATGCCCGCTGTCAGGATTAACAAACCTGTTCCTATCTTCATCTGCTTCCCGCCTCCCTGTCTCTGACTTCATTTCCCGGATGCCTGGTCATATCCCCGGCTGCCCGGTCACGCTCCCGGTCCGGTCCTTTCCCATTATACCGCAAACATGAGTATCTGTAATATCTCATGGTAACTTTTTGAAAAACTTTGACTTCGACAAAAAGCGCCCCACTGCCGTGAAACGCTTTTGCCGCAAACCAGGCTTTATTCCGCCTTTTTGTTTCTCAGGTAATCCACAAAAACAGCCAGGAGGATAACGGTTCCCTTTACAACGTACTGCCAGAAGGAATTCACATTCAGCAGGTTCAGGCCGTTGTTCAGAACGCCGATAATCAGGCCGCCGATGATGGTTCCTCCGATTTTACCGGAGCCGCCTGCCATGGAGGTTCCGCCCACCACAACAGCTGCAATGGCGTCCATCTCGGCTCCGTCGCCAGCCGTGGGCTGGCCGGAATACATACGGGATGCCAGGACCACGCCCGCAAGTCCTGCCATGATTCCCGAATAGGTATGTACCAGGAATTTTACCCTGGCCGTACTGATGCCTGAGAACCTGGCTGCCTGGGAGTTTCCGCCCACCGCGTAGATATGGCGTCCCAGCTTTGTTTTATTCATGATGATAGCCGTGATAATAAGCACTGCTGCCAAAAGTATGACCGGCGTGGGAACGCCGCCCACATACCCGGCGCCTAAGAACTGCCACTCCTTTGTGACCACCCGCACCGGAGAGCCGCCCGTATACACATAGGCCAGCCCCTTTGCCACATTCATGGTGGCCAGGGTCACGATAAAGGGCGGTATGGTTGTCCTTGATATGACAACGCCGTTAAACATACCCACCGCCATGCCCACCAGCACGCCGCACAGCACGCCCGCTGCTATGGGAAGGCCGTAACGGGACACGCAGCCCGCTGCAAAGCAGCCCGAAAGGGCGATAATGGAACCCACGGACAAATCAATGCCGCCCAGGATGATAACCATGGTCATGCCGCAGGCCAGGAACAGGTTGGACGATATCTGACGCAATACGTTGAATATATTTTTCTGGGTCAGGAAGGAGCCGCTGGTCTTTGGGAACACGGATAAGAAAATACACAAAATAAGCAGGGCCCCGATAATGCCGATATTATCCTTAAAATATTGTTTTACATTTTTCTGCAATCTGGTTGTCATTTGACTTTCCCCCTTTTCTTACTTTGCCGCCAGCTTCATGATTTGTTCCTGGGTGACGCACTCCTCATGGCTGAAGCATCCGGTAATCCGGCCGTCGCACATGACATAGACCCGGTCGCTCATATTGAGGATTTCAGGCAGTTCGGATGATATCATGATGATGGACATACCCTTTTTCACCAGCTCGTTCATGATTCCGTATATCTCAGATTTCGCGCCCACGTCCACGCCCCTGGTGGGCTCGTCCAGAATCAGTATCTTAGGGGAGGTGGCCAGCCATCTTCCAATCATTACCTTCTGCTGGTTGCCGCCGGACAGATTCCCGATAAGCTGTTCCTGGGACGGGGTCTTGGTATCCATCATCTCAATATACTGCCGGGTAATCTCCTCCTCCTTGTCCGCATCCACCCAGATGCCCTTTATAAAGCGTTTCAGCACCTCGATGGTGGAGTTAAACCGGACGCTCTGCACCTTATACAGTCCCTCCTGCTTCCGGTCCTCAGGCACCAGTGCAATACCGTATTTCATGGCGTCAATAGGGGATTTGATGGACGCCGGCCTCCCATCCACGCTGATACTCCCCGTATAACCGGGCGTCAGTCCGAATATACACTTCATTGTCTCGCTTCTTCCAGCGCCAACCAGCCCCGCAAAACCAATGATTTCCCCCTCATGCAGTTCAAAACTGGCCCCTTTGACCATCTTTCCGTCTGCAATATTCTCACATTTCAGTACCACCCTGCCTGGCTCCATGTAATCCCTGGTGTAATACTTGGTCAGCTCCCTGCCCACCATCATGGCGATAAGATGGTCCCTTGTGGTATCCTTTACCACCTCAGTGCCCACGTAAGTTCCGTCCCTCAGCACGGTCACCCGGTCGCATATCTGCTCCAGTTCGTCCATCTTATGGGATATATAGATGATTCCAACGCCTTTCTTTGTCAGCTCCCGCATGGTGCTGAACAGAAATTCCACTTCCTTGTCCGATATGGATGAGGTGGGCTCATCCATTACCAGTATCCTGGAATGATAGGAGATGGCCTTTACGATTTCCACCATCTGCTGCTGGGCAATGGTAAGGTCCTTAACCAGCGTCCCCGCTTCAATGCCCATATGATATGCATCCAGAAGCTCCTGGGCTTCCTTCTCCATGGTGTCGTGGCTGACCCAAAGCCCTTTTGACGGCTCTCTGCCAAGAAAAATATTTTCCGCCACAGTCATGTGAGGCACCAGTACCAATTCCTGGTGGATAATGGAAATTCCGTTGCTATGGGATGCATTTACCCCATCAATGGCTGCTTTTTTTCCGTCAATGAAAATTTCACCCTGTTCCGCAATGTAAATACCGCCCAGGACCTTAATCAGTGTGGATTTACCTGCCCCGTTTTCACCAAGCAATGCGTGGACCTCACCGGCCCTCAGTTCCAGGTCCACCCCCTGAAGCGCCTTGACGCCCGGAAATGATTTGTGGATGTTCTTCATTTGAAGCAGAACTGTTTCACTCATAATCTCACCTGCCTGTTCTTCTATTCATATGGTTCGTGACAGAGCTTCCTGCCGTACGCTGCTGTTTTGGCCTGTCAGTTAAAAAGTGCCTGGCCCCCGAAGGGGCCCAGCACTTTTCAGACTACTCTCTTACTGCCATCCATCTGTGCCATACTTATCTACATTTTCTGATGTAATAAGGAAGGTTTCTACCGGATATCTTGATTCTACCTTGTCGCCGTTTAAGTATGTATACATGATATTTACTGCAGACTGTGCAATCTTAACAGGAGACTGGGCGCCGCTTCCCTCAATCAGGGATTCTCCGGAAGCCATCTCTGCCTTGATGTCAGGAGAGCCGTCCACGCCGTAAATCATGCAGTCTGTAAGACCGGCTGCATTGGCTGCTGCCAGCGCCCCCAGTGCAGTTGGGTCGTTGCCGCCGAAGATGGCAACCACGTCGCCGTGCGCCTGCAGCAGGTCTTCTGCAATGCCCATGGAAACCTCCAGGTTGCCTTTTGCATCCTGCTGTGCAACAATATTAAAGCCTTTTCCTTCAATTGCATCTAAAAATCCGTTGGTCCTGTCCGTAACGGAATTCATGGTAGGAGAATCCAGTACAATAATATCCCCGCCCTCCGGGCATTTCTTTACAAGGTCCTCGCCGCAGACCTTGCCTGCATTATAGTTATCGGAGCCGGTGTAGGAAATCAGGTAGGACATATCCGCTACCTCTGTGTCAAAGCCCACAATGGGGATTCCTGCTTCCTTAAGCTGGTCAAGGGCCGGAAGGATTCCCTCTGCCTCTGCCGGATTCATGAACATGGCGTCAATGTTCTGGGAAATCAGGTCCTCTACCTGGGTAATCTGAAGGGTAACGTCATTGGCCGGGTCTACTGCAATCAGCTCGTCCCCGTTGGCCTCAACCATCTCCCTCATCCTCTTCTCAATGGTGACAAAGAACGGGTTGGTTCCGTCCATGCAGGTATAGCCGAATTTATAATGCTTGTCCGGGTCCTTCTTCTTTACATCGGCAGATGCCATATCCGTCACTGCCGGCGCCGCAGCTGCCTCTGTCTCTTCCTTGCTCTCCCCTGCTTTTTCAGGCTCAGCGGCCGCCTCCCTGGCCTCCTCTGTGGTCTGGGCCTGCGCGGCCGCCTCTGTGGCGGCTGCCGTTGTCTGGGAGTCCCCGCTGCTGCATCCTGCCAGTGCAGAACCTGCCATTGCTGCGCACATCATCACTGCCAACAGCTTCTTAGTACTTTTTTTCATAAGTTGCCTCCTTCTGCAAAATG
Organism: Clostridium sp. 1001271st1 H5; assembly: GCF_005845215.1. Lineage (GTDB taxonomy): Bacteria > Bacillota > Clostridia > Lachnospirales > Lachnospiraceae > Enterocloster. The sequence goes on along the minus strand of NZ_SPHO01000039.1, from coordinate 5,163 downwards.
TTTTGTTGTTTTTGCCGTAATCAAATCTTATCACGCTTTTCTTTTTAACACATGTGCACAATGTAATCATTTTCGCATGACATTTGTCATATATTTTCCCATCACTTTTACTTTTTCAGATTCCATTGGCGCAAATTTTCATCGTTTTGCACAACTGCCCGCCCCGGGGTACTCATTGCACAGAAGGCGGTAAGGCGGCTCATCTTCCTCTATGACCGGAAAACGGCCTGCCGGCAAATAGAAACGGTTGTCCCGGTTATCGTCATTGCACATGGATACCTCCCCCAGCAGCACGGGTCCTGTTCCCGGCTCTAGGCGGAAGTCATGATACAAAAAAGGCTGGATGGTAATGCTCTCCCCGGGGCGCAGCCGTATCTGCGTGCCTGCCGGTACCGTATATTCCCGTCCGTCGCTGTGTATCAGGACATCCGTATCTGCCAGACCTTCTTCTTTATCGGCATTGTATACGCCTATGAGTACATTGCCGCCGCCCCGGTTGATGATATCCTCCATCTTGTTCCAGTGAAAGTGCATGGCGGCAGACTGTCCTTCCTTGATGTACAGCAGCTTTTCCGCATATGGTTTTGTATACTTATCCATGGACACATTGCCGTTTCTCAGCGTGATAAGGGAGAACCCCACTTTGTCAAAATCCCCCATTCCAAAATCCGTGATATCCCATCCCAGCATGTTATCCCTGACTTCATCATACTCATGTCCTTTTTCCTTCCATTCTTCTGGCGTAAAACAGCAGAATGGGGGAAGTTTAAAGGAACATCTGCCAACCATCTGCTCCATGTCCTTAAGGGCCCTGTTAATTTCCGAACGTTTCATGTTTTTCCTCCTTTTCCGTCTCAGTCCAGATGGGAAAATACCCTGATTGTGTGAAGCACATCCTCCTTCATGGCCTGGATTCCCCACCGGGTCACATCGTGGAAAAATACATGTTCCCCGGCTGTCCTGCATTTCTCCTTTACATACATGCCCCCTGCCTTGGCCAGGTATGTGTAGTAATTGATTTTCCTGACGCCATTGGCAATACATTTCTTAAAGTCCCTGTCGCTGACCCCGGAGCCGCCGTGCATCACAATGGGAATGCCGATGCTTTCCCGAATCCTGTGTATCCTGTCAAAATCCAGCCTGGGCGCGGTCAGATATAGGCCGTGCACCGTGCCGAAGGAGCAGGCCAGGGCATCTATCCCGGTGAGGGCGGTAAAAGCCCGGGCCTGTTCCGGGTCCGTGTAGCAGCCTTCCACCGCCTCTGCCTGCTCTCCTTCCCCCACACTGGAGAACTCCTGCCTTCCCATGGCGCCAATCTCAGCCTCCACGGAGGCCCCCCGGTTTCCGGCCATTTCCACGGCAATCTTTGTGTTTGCCGCATTTTCCTCAAAGGGCAGGACGGAACCGTCGTACATCACTGAGGTGAATCCCATTTCCAGCGCCTCCTCCAGGATTTCCAGCTTATCGCCGTGGTCCAGATGGACACATACAGGCACGGAAGATTTTTCCGCCATCATCACCATTACAGGGCCGATGACCTTAAGGGGGATAATGGACTCATGAACCGGAGCAAACTGCAGGATAACCGGCTGCCCCAGTTCCTCAGCCGCACCCAATACAGCCTGGATGCCCTCCAGGGACGTAATGTTGAAGGCGCCCACCGCTATTTTTTTTGCATCTGCCAAATTTAAAATTGCTTTCATTGAAACTAACATGTTTATAATCTCCTTTCTTATGGCCGGATAGCCTTCTGCTTTTCCCATCCTGCCTTTATCTTCTGCCGCAGCTCATCAAAGGACAGAAGGCCGCTGAGGGCATCGTATGCCGTGACGCAGGATGCGCCTGTGGCAGCTGCCAGCCGGACGCATTCAAGCGGCGCGCAGCCGTCCAGCATGGCCTTTATAAAGGCAGCGATGCTGGTATCGCCTGCCCCTGTGCCGGACAGAACGCAGTCCGGCACATAGCTGTCCTCAAAATGGCTCACATCTTCCCAGCCCGCAAAATCCGGCAGACACTCCTTCCACACCGGTCCAGGAGCTGTCTTAAGGTACATGCCCGCTGCCCCGCATTTCAGAAGGACGCATCTGGCCCCCATGGACAGAGCCCTGGATGCCAGCGGCTCCACGTCCTCCTTCAGCGACAATATTCCTGTGACATCCTCTCCCCCTGCCCTCTCCTGCCATCTGCAGTACATGGGGCGGTCCAGCATGTATCCCAGTTCCTCAATACTGGGCACAAAGAAATCCACATAGGGCAGAACCCGTTCCAGTATGGTTTCCCAGTCCTTGCCCGCTGCTTCTGAGTCCGGGTCCACTGCAACCAGGTCCAGGGACGTGGTAAGCCCCATGGATTTTATCTTTTTGTAGAGCCTTACCAGTTCCTCCCCGTCATCCTGGTAAAACCTGCGCATGATTGGCGGATAACCAAAATGAAAGTGGACTGCCTCCCCTGCTTTCTGAAGGTCCACGTCCTCATAGCCAAAGGTATCATTGCAGCCCGGGTCATGTAGGAAAAAGCGGTCCAGTCCCCTGGGCGCCAGCACTATGGTATAGGATGTGTTCTCTCCCGGAACCTGGGTGATGCAGGTTTCACAGCCATGGGCCCTTATCATGTCCTGCAGCGCGTTTCCAAAATAATCATCCCCGATTTTAGCCATCAGAACCACGTCCGCTCCCAGGCGCTTAAGCCCCAGGCCAGTGTTGGAAACAGCGCCGCCCGTGCACATCATGGCTTTTCCCACCTTAAGCAGCTTTCCCGGCTGGAACAGCTCAGACAGCTTCTGTTTCCCGCTGTTTTGGAAAACCGGTGTAATGTCCAGGGAAATATGCCCGGCCACTGCTATTTTTTTATTTTTTTCTCCCATCTTACTTCCCCCTTCCGCACCCAATCATAGCAGTTTTCAAACATAAATCCAATGGTTTGTGTACAATTATTACATAGGTAATATTCATTATGACATTTGTCATGTACATATTGCACAATGCAAAAAAATATGGCTGCGGCTAATCAGCGGCAGCACAAAAAGGCCCCGGAGGGCCGTTAAAATCACGGCGCCCCCAAGGCCTGGTCAAACAATGATTTAATTGATACGGGCAAATTCCCGTTTTTGCTTGCTGCCGGGCCGTCCACTCCGGCTGACCCGCCATTTATCCGGGCTTTTGCCCTGTCACACGGCTCACGCAATCGCCGCAGCGGTCTGTCCCCTGTCCCCGGACCACTCTATGGCGTCATAGGCCTGGGCAATGTTCAGCATATGGTCACCGATTCGTTCATAGTCAGTAAGCATTTCCGAATACAGGATGGAGGACTCCACATTGCAGTTGCCCTCCCGCATACGGTCAATCTGGTTCTGGCGGAACTTGCGGGTTATATCGTCAATCCTCTGTTCAATCTCAGCCACCCTGGACAGCGGTGATTCCGCGTCCCCGGCAGCGGCTGCCATCAATAGCTCCATGCCTTCCCGGCAGGTTCCTTCCATGGTGGCGAATTCCTTCCTGGCATATTCTGAAAACTGAAGTCCTTTTTCCTCTATGGTTTCAGCATATTCCGCCAGGTTCATGGCATGGTCGCCGATTCGCTCAATATTTCCCAGAATGGTATACATCCGGTTCAGGGTGTCAATATCCTTAGGCGTCTGGTCCAATACGAGTATCTTGGAGATTTTCTGGGAAAGTCTCATATTGCTCAAATCAATCTCCTCTTCCCGGTCCGTTATGGCCTGGATTCCCTCTGAGGCCCCGTCCTCCACCGCCTTAAAGCTCTGGGATACATTTTCTGCCGCTGTCGCCAGCATCACCTGAATCTCATCGTGAATCTGGTTAATGGCAATGGTGGAAATACCCAGGTGGTGCTTGGAAGCCATTAGACCCTCAAACCACTGGTCGGCATCCTTAACAGGCACAGCCTTATCCGGAAGGATTGCAATGGCAATCTTCTCCAGAAGCGCGCCAAAGGGCAGAAGAATCAAGGTAGTGCTGATATTAAAAATGGTATGGACATTTGCAATCTGGGCCACCGGATTATCAGGGGTAAGGCCAATCACAAAGTCCGTAAACGGAGTCAGGATGCACAGGGTCACGAACAGGGCTGTGCCAATCACATTGAACATCAGGTGAATCAGCGTGGTGCGCTTTGCATTGCGGCTGGTTCCCACAGAGGCCAGAAGGGCCGTGATGCAGGTACCGATATTCTGTCCGAACAGCACAAACACGGCGCTGTGAAGGTTGATAACACCGCCCATGGCCAGGGCCTGAAGAATACCCACAGACGCGGAGGAGGACTGGATGATGGCCGTGAACACCGCGCCTACCAGGATTCCCAAAAGAGGATTGGAGAACTTGGTCACCATATGGATAAAGGTCTCAGAATCCCTCAGCGGAACCATGGCATCGCTCATCATGCCCATGCCGATGAACAGGACACCGATACCGGCAATGATGCCTCCCATATGCTGCACCTTTTTATTTTTTACGAATATCAGGGACATAACGCCCACAAAGGCAATTAACGGAGCCAGCGCCCCTATGTCCAGGGCAATGAGCTGTCCCGTAATAGTGGTGCCCACATTGGCACCCATGATAATCCATACAGCCTGCTTAAGCGTCATAAGACCTGAGTTAACGAATCCAACGGTCATGACGGTTGTGGCTGAAGACGACTGAATCAGGGCCGTGATTCCGGCGCCCACCAGCACCCCCAGAAAACGGTTTGCCGTAAGGCGTTCCAATATCTGCTTCATACGGTTTCCAGCCACAGCCTCCAGATTGGTACTCATCATCTGCATGCCGTACATGAACAGGGCCAGGCCGCCCAGCAGGCTTAAAACCAATTCTACTCCCATGTGTTTTCTCCTTTTGTCCGAGGAAATAAGCTTTTACTATATTATCATTTAATGGATAATCCGGTGTATTCCCGGCAATTTCCGGTAAAAATGGGCAAAAATAGGGCATAGCCCGCTATCCCAAACCAAAAATTGCAGGTTATGCCTCCTTTATCACACGCTTGCGGCATCCGTCACACAGGGCCTTTCCCATGATATCTATAGCCTCTTTTCCTGATTATTTACCATATCTTTACGACTTCTTTACACATACTCATTATACGGGATATTTCATATGTCGTCAATATCGTTTCCCGCCAGTAATGTAAAGTCTATGTAAATTA
>NZ_SPHO01000038.1 GCF_005845215.1 Clostridium sp. 1001271st1 H5 | reverse complement strand
CAGCATAAGGCAGCTACTCGAAGACCACCTCTTAGAACCGATTAGCAGAGAGGAGGACAGATGGCTTATTTTTCTAAAATTTATTCTTCAGATCTGCCCCATCGGGCTAAAGCTGTGTATATGTATTTGAAGGACCGGAGTAATACAGACGGACAATGCTATCCTGCGATTGGCACTATCGCAAAGGAATTAAACCTATCACGGAGAACTGTAGAACGGGCGATTCAGGATCTGGTAAAGGCTGGGCTTATAAAAAAGGAACAGAGGTGGCGTGAAAACGGAGGAAAAAGCAGTCTTTTATATACGCTGATAGACAGCAGCTAGAAGATACGCCACCAAGGGATTAGTTTGTTTTCTTGGTGGCATATGGGATATGGCAATATGACATATGAAGAGAAGGTATCACTTGAAGAACTATAATAATCAGAGAAAAAATTAGACAGTTATCTATAAAAAAGAAGGTGAGTGTGAGGTTAATGCGTATCAATTTTTGGTGAATATAAAACAACTTAGGGTAAGAAAAATATTTCCGAATAAAACAATATGTGGTATAATAAAAACAATGCTATGTGAACAAAAAGGGTGCTGCGATGAATCAATATATTGGACAGCAATTTGCTGCTTTAAGATACGAAAAAAATATTTTGGTTGTTGAAGAAACTACATCCGCTGGTGGATGCGGCTCCTTCAACGCGGCTTCTTCATGCCCTGCGTCAGCCTGTCTTTATGACAGTGCGGCGTGGGGCATTTTTTATTGTTCGGAAAGAGGTGGCCTGATATGAATTTACCAAAACGAAATAGTGCGGACGGGCGCTGTTACTGGATGAAGCTCGAGGTGCAGGAAGAACTGCAACCGCTCTTTGACCAGTGTATCCAGGATGCCATTGACGGGAGAATCACGAGGCTTGATTCCCTCTGGCCTCCGGTAGTGGTCAGCAGCGAAGGCGCGCCCTTTGAGGTGTGGCAACTGCTTCGGACATGGACCGAAGCGCAGCGGGCTGAGACCCTTGACGCGGAAAAGGCCATCGCCTTCAGCGAAAACCTGCGCCGCCAGAGCCGGTGGGGTGAAATTGACCACCATCTACTTGATATGCTGCAACGGGAGCTACAGGAGAAATATTTTATCGTGACAGGCAATGAAGATGACCACTTCTGGGATCGGGAGTATTCCCTAAAACCAGGTATCCGTGCAGAGCAGGTCCCGGAGCCGCTGCTGCGTTTCGCCTGCTATGTGGCGGTGAGCTATAAGGTATATGGTATGGACTTTCAGTATCTGGACGCCAATTACCTCTTTGGATTGGTGGAGAAAGTCCGTCCGGATATGGTGAAAAAGCTCCGGGAACATGGGACCGGCAGGCTGCCGATCTCTCTGCAAAAGAGAAAAACAGAGCACTTCACCGCATCGGCCAACGATGCCTTTGCTGTGATCCGTATTACTGCCAGGGACAACACGGAGGAATGCTGCCATGAAGTGCTGAACTACCTGTGTGAGATTCTGGCGCAGGAGGATTTTCCCCGCAGCTATGCGGTGGAGTTCAAAGGGCCGGAAAAGAGTTATCTTCCCATCACAGGACTGCCCAAAAAGGGAGTAAACCAGCTCTTTGCCTGTGCCGTGCAGTACCCCGGTCTCCACCCCCTGATGGAACGGTACGCCCGGCTTGCCATGCGGCAATATGAGCAGTACACCAATCTCAGCGATGAGCAGTGCGCGCTCCCCGGAAGTTTTGCCGTGTTCGCCCTGGGAATGCTGGGGCAAGAGTGGCAGCAGCTGGTATGGGATTATCTCGATCTCTGCGATGATGAGCACTCCCACTTACAGGAAAAATTCCTCCGGGAGTATGTGAAACAGTTCGGATTTACCGCCGATACCGTCCCTGTATTTGTCCGTGGGGTGCTGTCCATGCAGAACATGAAGTATTCCAAGGACTATACCGCGTGGATGGCAAATGCAGAAAGCCTGGGCGCTCTGCTGGAGGCAAAAATCCACCTGTCCGAGATCGTTCCAAGCGGTTTTTCCTCCGACGAGGATGATGACGAGGACGAGGAACCCGCTGAGGAAACAGAAGCCAGCTCGGAGGAAGTGCTGCAATACGCATGGGAAACGGTCTGCTATGTGATCTGGGGCAAAGCCAGCGCCAAGGGTGGTCAGAAAGTGGTGGAAGCAGCTTCGGAGGAACTGAAGGAACTTTACCGACAGATTTTTATTCCGATAACGGAGAACCTGGAAGGAAGTGGTGGCCTGCTATGAGTTTGCCGAAACGCGACGGCGTACAAGGTCGTTATTATTTGATCCAGAAACCAGATACGAACCCCGAAGTGCTGGAACACGCCGATCAGTGCATCCAGGATGTGTTGGATGGAACTGCAAAAGAAAACCATTCCGGCTATCCGGTGGTCGTTCGGAACCAAAGCGGAACGCCCTTTCTTCCCAGCCAGCTCCTGGAGCGGTATCTGTCCAAACTGCCTTTGAAGGGATTCCCCTATGAGGAAGCTGTTACATTCTGCGATGCCCTGCGGCGGCTGGTGGGCTGGAGGGAGATTGGCCACACCTTGGTAAAATACATCAAACACCAGGTGCAGGAGAGGTTTTTTGAGATTGGAGAGAATGAGGACTACTTTTCGCCTTTCCCGCTCTGTACCGCATGGCCGGAGCTGCGGCCGGAGGATGTGGACGAGAATCTGCTGCGCTTTACTTGCTATGTGGCGGTCTGTTATACGGTGTATGGGGCCAGCGATAATACGATTATAACCGAACACTACCTTGATCTGGTTTCCCAGCTTCGCCCGGATATGGTGAAGCAGCTGAAAACAGCTGGCAGCGGCAAATTGCCAAAGGACATCCAGCGGCGTAAGACGGAGCATTTCACCGCATCGGCCAATGATGTGTTTGCTACCATCCGCATCACCGCCAGGGACTCCACGGAGGAGTGCTATGCTGAAATTCTGGATTACCTGTGTGCGGTGTTGGAGCAGGAGGGATTTCCCCGCAGTTACTCGGTGGAGTTCCGTGGGAAGGAAAAACTCTATCTGCCCATTCCCGGTCTGCCCAAAAAGGGCGTCAATCAGCTCTTTGCCTGTGCTGTGCAACACCCCAATCTGCATCCGGCTATGGCGCGATACGCTCGTCTGGCTATGCGGGAATTTGAGTGGTACCAAAACCTCTCAGATGAAGCCTGTGCGATGCCCGGCACCTTCGCCGTGTTTGCCCTGGGGCTGGAGGGAGAACCGTGGGCACCGCTGGTGACGGAGTATCTGGATCTCTGCGATGACGAGCACTCCTCCCTGCAAGGGAAATTCCTTCATGCCTTGATCCGAAAGTTTGGGTTCCAACCATGGACGCTGGGGGTATTGGTGCGGGGCGCATTATCTATGCAGTGGCTGGAGCCTGCCAGAGAATTCCGCAGCCTGATAGCCAATGGGGAAAGCCTGGATGCACTGCTGGCAGTCAAGCGACGCTTTTCCGCTTATCTCCTGCCGGAAGAAAACGAAGACCCGAAATTCCGGGCCATCGCTTGGCAGAGCCTACTCTGGGCCATCTGGGGGCAAGCCTCTGAAAACGGCGGCAGCAAGGTCATTAAGACGGCTCCGAAGGAACTGAGAGAAAGGTATCAGGAAATTTTTCAATAGACTATAAGGAGGACTCGGATGAGTGAAGTAAGCTATTCAAATGTACCTCCCATGATGGCTGCCATCAAAAGTGGTGACATAGAGGCGATTCGTTCCCTGCTTCACGCAGGGCATTCTCCCAATGAGCCACAATGCTATCAGGTAATGATTGGAGATTGGCCGCGGGATGACGAAGCCTCTCCGCTGGAATTGGCTGTACTGGAAAATCGGATGGACATGGTACAGCTCCTGATCGAATGCGGAGCAGATTTGACCCATAACCCGGAAGAATTGCTTTGTGGTTCCCTGCGCAGTCAAGACCTGACCCTGTTTTCCTTTTTGGTAGATGTGGGAGTCAGAATCCCCGCAACGCAAAGGGATATATGCAGGCTGTTTCTCCACTTGGTGGATCGGGATGAGCCTAATGTACTCCCCATTTTGAAAAGGATGGGCATGGATTTGAAACAATACGGCGGTGAAGCCCTGCGCAGTATGGCGAGCCATGGAAATCAGCTGCTGGTGGAGTATCTGATTCAAAACGGGGCGGACATCAACTATCACAAGCCAGATATGGTGTTTCCCTACGCTTCGACTCCTGTCACTGAAGCTGCACGGCACAACGATTTTTCTATGGTGCGCTGGCTTGTGGAACAGGGTGCAGACATCACCATCCCGGATAAATACGGTGACCGGCCCTACACCGTGGCAGTACAGAACAAAAATCAGGAAATGGCCGCCTACTTAAAAGCTCTGGAGCCGGAGGAATGGCATAACGAACAGGAAAAGGCGCGTCAACTCATGCCTTACAAGCTGCCTGCCAAGCTGGTGGAATACTTAAAGACCGGCCCCTTGCGTCTGGAATTTCCAGAGCGGGAACTGGTGAAATGGGCGGAACTGTACCCCTACATGGATTTACAGGAGATGACCTGGAAACGGAAAAAGTTGCTCTCCCTTATGGCGAAAATGGACAATTACAGCGACTATTTGCTGCTGTGGAGTCCCAGAGATAAGAAACTCTGGTATCTGGACATTGAGCATAAGGAGTTTCATCCGTTAGCCAAATGGGAGGAATTTATTGCTGATCCCGGAAAATATCTTAATGGAATGATTGAGGGCGAGTTTGAGGAATAAGGAGAGAAGCAAAATGGAACAGGCATACTGCACCGCAGTTTTCTGGCGCGGTGGAGAAAAGATTGATCTGAATGGACTAAAACCAGATGCGGTACGGTGTCTGTCTGTGACGGGAGAGCGGAAGGTGAATCTGTCCTTCCTGCGAGATTATCCCAATCTGGAGGAACTGACCCTAATGGAAAAGTGTGAGGGTGTAGAAGTTCTCTCCGGGCTAAAGCAGCTTCATACACTGTCCCTATGGCTGTCGGCCCCTGTTTCCTGGGACAATGTTTCTCTCCCCGGCCTGCGTGTCCTCCACCTGCGTGGGGAAAAGAATGGCGACATCACCCCGCTTCTCACCAGCATTACCTATCTCCATTTGGAGGAAATGCGGAAAACGGAAGATCTTGCCCCTTTCCTAACTCTGGCGCCCCGGCTTCAGAAACTCTATCTCCAGTCACTCCCAGCTGTGCAGGAACTACCGGCTCTGGATGGGCTTCCTTCCCTTTATGCCCTGAAACTCTATGAGCTGCATAAACTAAACGATTTGTCCGCCCTCTCTCACAGCCATTTGCGCTACTTTGCCGCCTCTCTGATTGGGGATAAACTCTCCGCCCAGGCGCTGGCAGATGCTGTGATGGCGATTCCCAATCTGGAGGCAGCCGCGCTCCAGCTGGCGGATCGCTCCGAGCGGCGCTATGGCGGTGTCCAAAAAGCCTTTGCCGCCGCTGGGAAGTCCCCACTGCTGCGGGAGGAAATCAGTGCTTTGACCACATGGCTGTCGCTATGATGTAGGAATTGGAAAAAGGAGAAACTACCTATGGCAGAGTTCAAACAAATCATAGATGATGCGCTGGACATTCTGAAATTTGATGGAGCCGTGCAGGACACTCTGGCGGAACTTCGAGAAAAATGGGGCGCACAGGTTCCAGCGCTGCTGGATGAACGCTTTGATGCCGTTGGCGTCCAATATATGAAACTATCCCATGAAAAAGGGGCGGCAGCATTAGGACAAGAACTTTCTGCCTTCGGCTGGGCGCTGTATAACCTGGACGATGAGGACGAGTATCTGTTTGTCTTGCTCCCAGAGGAAGAACGCAGCGAATGGGAACGCTACTGCAAAAAGCAGGGGCAATATTGTCACCTGATGAAACAGCAAGGGCGAAAATGGGGCGACCATGCCAAGGAGCAGGACCCTGAGAAGCTGATGCCCTGCGAGGAATACATACTTCAGGATGAGTACGATTATTTCTTCAATTCTCTGGCGGGTGATTTTGCGGCGGGTAAATGGAAAAACCAGGATGCAGAAGAATGGAAAAGCGGCTGTGTGGCCGATCTGCGCCACCGTCCGCCGCAAGTAATCCGCTCCCACAGCTTGCCGCACCTTGGGTGCCTCACCTATTCCGCGGAAAATGAACTCTATGCCGCGTCCAGAGCCGCTGGCAGCGGGACTATTGGCCGGGCATTACTGAGCAAGAATCCAGCCACCCTCAACTGGGCCGAACCGTCCCCCATTGGATATGACGGTCCACCCCGGACCCTGTGCTGGGCTGACCATTCCCTCTGGGTGGGTGATCCCACCAACGCTACACGGATCGAACTGACTGACCGGGGTACCTGCCAGGATGTGAAAAACTGGATTCTGCCGGAAGATGGATGGAGCACCAAATACCATTGCGGCATTACGACAGACGGGCTGGGCCGGGTCTACTTTTCCAACGAGTGGTACAAGGGACAGATCTACCGCTGGGAAAACGGCAAGGTAACAAAACACACATTCTCTCTGGATGGATACGACCATCTCTCCGAGGCCGTTCCCGTTCCCGGCACAGGCCGCATTACCATGATCCACGCAGTCAGTGGCCAGGGGCGGATGGAAGAATGCCTGCTGGAACTGGATATGGACACCGGGCGGTGCCGAATTGCCCCCCTGCCCGGCATGGGCGAGGGGTTGAAAATTCGCTGGTTTACCGGGGACTGGCTGCTGGTGCAGGGGAACGGCGAAATCCTCTCCGATGACTTTGCCCAGCTCATCAATAGGAACACCCGTGAAGTGCTGCGTATCCGTCCGGGAATGTTCGGCGGGGAGAAAATACAGCACATTGGAATACTCACCGATAGCACGGTGGTCATCGTCACCCGGCGGGATAGGGTTGGGCCGGTATTTCGTTATCCCATCGACTTCTGGGGCTTCCTGCGGACGGCAAACAAGCCCAAAAAGCTGGAATGGCGGGACTACAAAGAAGTGTACCCGAATCTGCCCATCTTTCTACCGCCCAAGGCCACAGAGCGAAAAATCATTCTCAAGAAAGACAGCCTGACCATCCTGGGGTCGGTATTTACGCCGCCGTTTACCCTTTCGCAGCTTGCGGGAAAGCTGGGACCCGCCCGCATTGTCCTGCAAAATGGAACACGGAAAAGCCCCATGACTGGCCGAGAGAGTTCCTATACCCAGGCACTTGCTTTGTGGGACGAGCTTGGACTCCAGGGCTGGTTGGATGAAGATGAGCAGACCATCAAAACCCTTGGTGTCCGGGTGGCGGCACAGGGAGAGTATGCGGTCCGGCAGACATTTGACGGAGCGGTTTGGATCGGGTCCAAGGACTACCGGGAGGCCAGCTGGAAGGATTTCGCCGGATTTGCCCATACCCTCAAATTAGGCGGCTTTACCGTTTATACCCGCTTGCCGGGTCCTGTTCCAGAGGAGCAGTCAGCGCAGAAAGCAAAGCTGGAGGCCCTCTCCGCCATGGTGCAGATCAGCTGGAAAGAGCCAGAGAAAAAGACGGCGAAGGCGCAGAAATACAAGGTATCCAAGCCGACGGAACCAGTGCTGCACTTTGATACCTTCAACTTCAAGCTGGCGGTCATGGAAGTCCTGATGTACGAGAAAGGCTTACTGGCTCCTAAACTGGATGCCCATGAGTTTGCCAGAGAGTATAGCCGACGCAAGATCGACATTGACGCGGAAGGGTATGAACCCATCCCGGAGATTCGGAAGTGGCTGGAACAATACCCTGTCCCGGAGCGGCTGGCCCGGTCGGTCACAGAGATCGAGATGGATGGCGGCAGCGAGATTTATACCCAGCTCTGTCCGTTCTGGGATGGCGAGGATGGAGCCTTTGATCTTAATACCATTACTGAGGCGGAACTGCGCCAGTTCCCCAATCTCAAACATATTACCCTCATGTCCTCCAAGCCGGAACAGGTACTGCCGGTTCTGGAACGGTGCGGTATCAAGGTAGACTTGCTGTGAGGTGAAAGTATGAAAGCGAAACTAAATGTGATAAAGAACTGGGAGTTCGAGGAATTTGAACTGACGGGAACTTCCTTCAAATACAGCCCGACTGGATGCAAAGGTATGGTAGCCCGCAGCGAAGATGAAATTGTGTTTTGGACCTATCATCTCTTGAAAAAGTGCAGCGGCGTTTTGTGGGTCAAAGGCGAAGTTTCTAGGTGGATTCCCAGCCCAGAGCCGAAAGAGCAGCAAGATGTTTGGGAAGTTCCTGTCTTGCTTTCATGCGACAGAGGAATACTGTTGGTTTGCCCAGCCAGTAAATCCCTTTGGTGGATGCCGCAGATGGATGGAGAGTGGATTTCGATCCCCATGGATAACTGGTGTGCCCAGGGTATTCCCAAGCCGGTGGCAGTCACCGGAAGCCATAGCGTTTTCCCTATTGTGTGCCGAGTGGACAACTCCGCTGATGCGACCAACAGTTTTACCAGCCTGACGGTAGACTTTGAAGCCATAACTGCACACTGGGCAGAAAGCGGCTCTTGTGTATACAGCAAAGCAGGAACCCGACAGACCCATTTGGCGGCGGTAGAGCGAGCTGGCGGCAATTTTGCCCAGGCAGACTTTCACTACAACTATCCTATGATTGGCTCCATACTGGAACAGAATGGACAGTTTTATGCCTTTTTGGAAAGTAGCACTATCAATCCGGCGGGTCTTTCTCTCATGGGCTACTATTGGTATCTGGAACTGGAGGAAAACGGACTATTCAAAAAGAAACTGTGGGGGAAAGATAATTTAAGCCGCCTGCCCGGAAAACACGGGATGCGCGGAAAATTCTCCGGTGACAGGACTTGCCTGATCCTATCTCCCATTTTTAAGAATGATGACTGGAAGGGTAAACAAAAGGTGCTGCGCCTTTCGGATTTGGTGCTGATCGACCTTGCCATGCCCCGTAGATACGCTTCCTTCCATGTGCTGGATGTATGGGGAAATCGGGCATTTCTCAGCGATGAGAAAGACAAGCTGGTTCTTTGTGAAATGACCTTGGAGTAGTTATGAGGGCTGAGTATGATAGCGTTGATATGAGGTAAGCCAATGGAATTATTTGCAAAAAGAATGACTTGGGAGCTGGACAATGATGAAGGGCTGTCCTGCCTGTCCTTTGAACTGGAGGATGGTTACTTTACACTCTCCCGCAAGACCGGCGCGGAAGCACTCCGCTTGGAAATGAATGATCCAGTCAATGGTCAGTTGATTGACCCGGACTGTTTTGAATATGCCCTTGATAATACCAGGTTTCGTCTAAATATCGTGCGGAACAACCGAAAGGTTCTGCGGTATCTGGAAGAACACCACATCAACACGGAGTTGTATGGGGAAATCGTCCTTCACTACACTCCTCTCAGCAAGCCACAGCTTGAAACATTATCTGCCGTGCTTCTTAGACTGTTTTTCGGTGAACTACTTTTTTAGGCGGAAACAGAAGTGTCGTTGGCAGAAATTACGCGAGGGGATAACTATGGTTAAAATTCATCGTATTTGGTTCAATACGGAGAGAATGGACAGAGAGGATCACTACACAATCACATTATTCAGTCGCCCTCGTGTATCTATTCATGTGGACGAGTACATTTGGAGTTTCATCGAAGAAAACATTGTGAAGCCACACAAGCTTATGCGCAGTGAGAAGCATGGGTATCTGTTGGACATTTCGTTTGACCAGTTTGACCCGGCAAAACACCGATATTTTCCGCTTTCCTCATACAACGGCTTGCTTCGGGAAGGGGTCGAGATGGACAGCGCCAACAGAAGCTATTTCCGCGAGGACTTTGCAGGCGGCAAAGATCGGACTACCTGGTTCTCTCCCAATAAAATATGGACAAACTGCGGCGACAAGGTTCTGAATGTGGACATCAAAGCTGCCAATGTGAGCGAGAATATTACCCCCAGAGAATACGCAGATTTGCTTTTCGATGGAATTGGAGCGGCCTTGGTGTTCAATTTCAAAAGGCTCAAGCGCGAGGAGTTTGATGGGCTGAAGCCCAAGATTGACTGGAGCATCGTAGAAAGCTTCCCCTTTCCTGCACCCTTTGAGGAACAGCGGTACATTGGGGATGAAGGCGAAATTCATGTGTATTCTTGGGATGGCCGAAAGGAAACGACCCTTGTTGGTCCCTATTCCGTGCGGAAGTTGTATCTGGAGCATTTCGGAGAATCGTGAGGAGGAATTTTGCCGTGCAAGTTTGGTCAAAGGTGGATTTTGGTACCGGAACGGTCACCTTTCTGGATGACACACGAAAAGAAGATATGCTGCAAGTGGAATATCCAAACAGTTTCTTGCTGGATATGGGCTGGTATCAGGACAGATATATCATTTCTATCATTCAAAATTTTGATTGGACGCATCCAGTCCAGCAGTATGAAACAGCAGAAAGGAATCAGCTTCCCAAGCTGTTGACGGAGGCGGTTCGCCTTGTGGAAAAGGAATCACAGTCTGCCGGAGCAAATTGAAAGAGGACTTGATATGAACGAGAATTTATTTCGACCACAATTTGATGCCTTGAAACTGTCCGATAAGCTCTGGCTGATGCAGACGCTGGCGACTCGTTATAATTTGACATTCAAAGAACTATACGCCTTTTCCCGCTGGGGACAAAGTTGCACCACCGGCCTGTTTGAAAAAGGTGGCCGGGAGTTTGTCTTTGTCCCAGGTGATACCGTGATTCTTGGCTGGGAGAGCTTTGTCCAAGAGATGGACAAGGCCAACCAAGAGGAACTGGCGGATATTTTTGCGGAAATCGAATATGAGGGCTCTGTGGAGGAATTTCTCCGGCAGGGCATGACCCCAGTACGCCAGGTGACCATCGGCCCCATGTTCGTAGGCAGAAAACTGGAGGAGATCGGCTGGGAAAGTGTACCCATGAACGATCTACGCATCACCGCCCACCCCGACTGGCTGGAGAACTTGCAGAAGTGGGCGGGCCAGAACAGCCAGAGTTTTGAGATACATGAAACTGTCCGCTTTGAACGCAATGGTGATAGCTGGCGAGCGTGGCTGTGCCATCCAATGACCTACCCGGAGTTTCAGCGCTCCCTGTTGTGGGAGGTGGCAGCCAGCCTTCCCACGCCGGATGAGTGGGCCTATCTGTGCGGAGGCGGATGCCGCACCCTGTTTCCATGGGGGGATGGACTGGACCACAAGATGAAACTGCACCACTTTGAAAGCGAGGAAGATCAGGGCAGGCCATACGACATGGAGCAGCCCAACTTCTTTGGCCTGTCTATTGCCTACGACCCCTATAAGCGGGAACTGGTAGACGGGAAAACATTGACCACCTGCGGCGGCGACGGTGGCTGCAATGTCTGCGGTGGCATGGGTCCTTTGCTTGGATATTTACCCTGTTCCCCTCACTGTAAACCGGAGGTTCGGGAAGATAACGAGATTCACAATGACTATGACTTTTTCCGTCCTGTTATCCGGGTGCAGACATCCGGGTGGAGAATGGTAATAGATAGAGCGCAAGAGTAAGGAGGTAAACTATGGAATGGCCAAAACGGACACGAACAGCGGATTGGGAAAACGGTGTCCTAACTTTAGATGGAGAAAAGAAATTTGATATTCCGAAGCTGACCGCAGAGATCATGGAGCGGTTGGCCGGTTACACCCTGGTGGGCTTCCATGTGAAAGGGTATCCGGTGACGGATGAACTGCTGGCCCCCTTTGCCGGGCATAAAAGCATGGTCAACTTCGGCGTGGAAAATGGCACCCTCACCGACGCCTGTTTCCCAGTTTTTTCCGCCATGCCCAAGCTGCGCATCCTGCTGCTGACCGGGAACGCCGGGATCGACGGCAGCGGCCTGTCCGCCCTGCAAAGCTGTAAGCTGGACCTGCTGACCCTTGACCACACCGGGCTGGATGATGCCGGTCTGCTCCAGGCAGCCTCCATCCCCAAGCTCTCTCATATCTGGATTGACCACACTGCTGTTACTTATGATGGACTGCTGGCTGTCGCCGGCAACAACTACATCAAGCCGGTGTCCCATGTGCAATTTGCCAAGGAGCAGATGGAACACTTCTCCCAGCTCCAGCGGGAAAAGGCCAAAAAGCCCGTCCAGCTGGATGAGCAGGCAGCGTCGGAATGCCGCAGGGTGTTGTCTGCCTTCTTTGCCGAGATGACAGAATGGGAGCAGTACATGGAGCAGGCTGGGTTTGAAGATCCCGAGGCTGTGCCCCGCCTGCTGGCGATCTGGGAGAAGTATGTGAGCGAAAAGCCCCGTCCGGGCTATCTGCCTCTGGACCTCTCATACAGTGCCCAGGGCACCTACAAGGGGGAAGAATTCCTTGACGCGGAGCAGATCACCAAGAACAAGCTCTACATCTACACCAGAGAGAAAAATACCGGCTTTGACCGCCGTTTCCTCATGAAGCGTGTGGGCGAGGTTTGGATGATCGACGCGGTGCAGGAGCGGCTGAACGGCTGGCAGCGGACAGGATTGTGAGGCATCACATGGCTTGGAAATATGAAACCTTTGGCCCAGACGGTCAATGCAAATTGTTCGGTGTGAACATCTTTGACTACGACTGGCAAACCACCGGCAAGCGAGTAAAAGTCAAAGACCCGATCTACCACCAAGACCATACCTTTGAGGTCTGGCAGGTGGAGATTGACGGGCAGAATTACCGCTTTGCCGCTGGAGAGTTCTCCAACTGCGTATGGGGATTCTATTTAGAAACTCAATCATAAACGAGGAGGTCATGAGATGGATTTATTGAAACAATGCCAGCAATGGTTTGAACAGGATGAAGCACAGAAGGTAATCGACGCCCTGGAAGCGATTCCTGCCGAGGAGCGCACCTCGGAACTGGACAGCGAATTGGCCAAGGCATATATTGCTGTTGCACATATAGGAGAACGGGAGCCTTTTGAAAAGGCGCTGGAACTTCTGGCTCCCCATGAGGAGTATTTTGCCGAAGATCACTGCTGGAATTATCGGATCGCTTCCGCTTATTATTTTCTGGATGAGGAAGGCACCGCCCTTCGTTACTTTGAAAAGGCTCTGAAAGCCCGACCCGGAGACAAAGATACTCAGGAGTACATAAACGATTGCCGCCGTCGTTTGTCCCTGCCTCGCTTTGAAAAGAACTTCCGTGAAAGGACGCAGGAAGCATGGGCAGCCTTTTCTCAGATTGAGGCAGAACTGCGTCAAATCATAGATACTGACGAAACACACCAGCGCGGCGAAGAACTGGTTGAAAAATGCGGGAATGCACTCAAGACGGCCCTGCGTGATACTTCCTTTGAGCTGGGCTTCAATGGCGAAAAGCATGAATTGATCCTCAGTCCAGAGGGGCTTCGCTCCCGCCTGTTCCCGTTGGTGTACTTCCAGAAGCAGGCCCCGGAATCGGTGCTTGAGCATTGGAATATCTGGGTAGGCCGCCAGCCCTGTGAGGGGTTCGAGCTGCGGGCAGGAGAAATCGAAGTTCGGGCTGAAGATGTGCAGATGTGGGCAGAGGAAACAGAAGATCATCAGGTAAGTCTGGTCCTTTACTGTGAAAAGCTGACGCCGATCTTGAAAGAGGACACAGACAAGATCTGGTGGGCACTCTCTATGCTGGTGGATCAAACCATCGGAGAAGTTTCCGCTATCGCCTTTGTTGCTGGGTTTGATGTTTATGCTCAACCGAAAGACGAACCGGCTAAGCTGCTTTCTGAACTGCCGGAGTTGCTGCAAAGCATGGGACTTTCTCTCTGGCGGGATGGCAGCGATTACCTGGAAAACAGCTACCTTGCCTATGAACTGGAACCGGTGGAGGACCCGGAGGCTGACTGGCGGCTGGATGTCTATACTGGAAGCTGCCGCCTGCCGGTGCTCATCAACGACTATCTGACAGCCCGCAGTGATATGGTGGATGAGTACCACAAGGATGGCATTGCCGCTGGATTCCTCCTGTACCCGCTGTCCGGTTTTACCGGTGAGGAACGAGTGAAAGCCATTCTGGATTTCCGGGATAACCTGCGGGATGCCATCCTGCGGGATGCAGGAG
Organism: Clostridium sp. 1001271st1 H5; assembly: GCF_005845215.1. GTDB lineage: Bacteria > Bacillota > Clostridia > Lachnospirales > Lachnospiraceae > Enterocloster. Next base: position 16,977 of record NZ_SPHO01000038.1, on the reverse strand, counting down.
AGGAAGCCGTGACCTTCCTGGGTGGGGCCACTGGTCTGTATTGTGGGTATCTGGATTTTATCGCCTGGGATCTGCCCGCTGTACTAACAGCGGCACAGGCATTCTTTGAGGGAAGCGACCTGCCCTATGCTCACTTCCACGCATTCCGGCGGGATGTGGGCGGTGTGCCGCTGTTGGACGAGAAAGAACCGGAGCCTGATATTCATGAGGAAACTGGCTCCCTGCTCTCGGCGGAGGATATTGAAATACTGGAGTCCTTTGACGAAGGAACTGCCGCTTACTTTGGGAAAATGCTCGACTGGCTGGAGAATTTTATCAAAAGCGGCGTAGAAGAAGGAAGATTCAGCGAAAAGCAGGCGCATCGGGATTTGCAGATTGCCCTCTGGTATGCCTTCGCCAGCAACAACCTGGATGACTATATCCACTACTACCGTACTGTGGAATGGATGAAGGATTCAGAGGAAAATGCCGTGGGCTGCGCTACTTGGTACTATCGGTATTCTGTGGCGCTGATGTACTGCGGCAGACTGGAAGAAGCACTCAACTACGCAGAAAAGGGTGCCCAGGAGGAGCCGGATTACCCCTGGGTTTGGCTACAAGTGGGTAAATTGCGGGCTCATTTTGGTAATAAAGCTGGTGCGCTGGATGCTGTTAAGCAAGGATTAAAACTGGAACCTGGTGATCATGAGTTTTTGACCCTGCAAAAAGAGATCAAAGCTGGGGCCGCCCTAGAACAGATGGAGTACCATTGGATTGATCCCGGCGCCGACCAGATGCTCCAGCAGGGGCTGGACGAGGATGCAGATGATAAACAACGCGCTTTGGCCTGTATCCGGGTGGACGAAGCGGGGCTTGCCGTATTTTATGAGCTGTTCCGCCCAGAGAAGTATGGCTATGAGAAAAACTCCCCCTGCTGCGAATTTCAATACCCGGTGAAGGAGCATCTTGTGGAGCTTTCCTTCCGCATGAACGAAGCCGGACTCTCTAAGATGGGAACGGACTGGCTGCTGCAGCTCAAAGAACGGCTGGACAGCGGGAAATGGCTGACCCACACCCCTGAAGGAGAACCAGAGGGCATTCTAACAGGTGTGTTTGTGGATCAGCTACGACGCATCGGCCTTGTCTATCAACAGCCTGGAGAGGATCAATATTTTCAGATTTTCCTGAACCCGGACGGTACGAAGGCGGATGCCTTCTGGTCCTCAAGAAAAAACAGTGAGCCGGAGGTTTATTCGGAGGATGAGCCTTTGGATCTTGCAGAAGCCATGATGAAATATCTGAACTGTGAATGCACCTATTTTCCCTCGATGAAGGACGATGATCCCATCATGTTGGCATACAACTATGCCAAAAGGGAAAGTGTCAAAGAGGGTTTTGTGCCGGTTCTGATTAAGGCGGATGACGAAATCTTGTGGGAATGCTTGATTATGAATTCCGACCCGGACAGCGATGGCGAGGACGACTATACTTTCGCCCCGGACAAAGTTGCCGAATACCGGAAGAAAATGCTCTCCGCCCCCGTCAAGAACAGTAAGGCAGTCCTGGAGGAATTGATTGGGCAGCGCAAGGAAGAAGCCGAGGATGACGATATGGACTGGGATGAGGAGATCCTGGGCGAGATGGAGGGCGGATATGATAACCGTCGTTTTTCAAGCTACTGGAATTCCGATAATAATATGACCTATCCTCTCATTCTGGCTAAAATCCCCGTGAAGAACCCTTGGGAGATCTTCGCCTACCTGCCCTTTGGTGGCTGGAATGAGTGTCCTGACACGCCGGAGTTAATGGCAGTTGCGAAATACTGGTTTGAACAGCATGGGGCGGTGCCTGCTGCCATGAGCCACGACGAGTTGGAGTTCCTGCTCCCGGCTCCTGTTTCCGAGAAAGAGGCCATAGATGTGGCGGTGGAGCTGTACGGTTTCTGCCCTGATGTAATTGACCAAGGCCCAGAGGACGCCACCGTGGGCGCTCTGGCCGATGTGCTGCGGCAGTCCACTGTTTGGTACTTCTGGTGGGATTAAGCAGGAGGATGTGTCTATGAAGGAATATTTGAACATAAATTTTTCAGATATAGTTTATGGCGAAAATGGATTTCTTGTGGAACTGCGTTGTAATAATATCTTTCATGAGCAGTTGTTTGGAGAGATAAAAACCTACCTTCACAAAAAAGAGACAGAGTGGAAGGTAGCGGGAGCTATCCCTATCCCTGACGCAGTTGCCATATTTAATCTAATTGATCAGTTAGCTGGGGGAAATCGGTTTTGGAGTGAAGAAACCGCACTTCAGGTAGAAGATGCAATCGCTGAACTGCAAGAGATTATCCGTTCATTAGAGGAATCACCTGAGTGTGAGTGAAAGGAGAATTTTATGGGATACGATGTGAGTTTTCACCCGATTTCCCCAGAGGAAATGCGAGAATGGTATTTTACTCCCTTAACTTGGATACAGAAGGGACAGGAGGAAAAGGTACTGGTCATTGCCGCACAGCATGGAATGGAGGACTTCTATGCGGAAAAATATCTGGATACCCTGCGAGTCGGGGCAAGGACAGCACCAGATGAGCTATTTGACAAAAGCCACGGATTCTATATTGCTGTAATCCAAGGTTTTTTCCGAGATTACTATTACACCCGGGGAAGCGGCTTTTCCTTCCTGTTGGAGGAGAAGCCGGAATATGCCCGGTATTTCACGCCGTGGGCACAGGTGGCACCAACCGCCTTTCCCAATCCGGCAGAAAATCAGATCATCGAAAATTACTGCTCTGGTGTGTACCTGTCTCCGAAGCAGGTTGTGCAGCTTCTCCGGGATCTGGAGCAGATGCCAAAGGTGCTGGAGGATCTGGAGGGGCTTTGGAGCGATGGACAGTTTGCAGTGCTGAAAAAGGCCCTCACTGCCGCGGCGGAACTGGGTGTCGGCCTGCTGGAAGCTACCGAGGTGGTGGAGCCTAACCCTATCCGCCCTAATGAGAGTACAAGCTACTCAAACCTGTACCACTGTGATCGGGATGGGGTGTATCTTTATATGGACACCGTCAGCAGACAGATCGAAGATGCCATCAGGAAAAGTGAGGGATAAGTATGAGCAATAAAGTGTTCCAGCAAAACCTGGATGACAAAAAAGGCCCCCAGCCCGGAGGCCCCTATCTCATTCAGATGCTGTTCAAAGAACCGGTGCCCATGCCGGAAAAAGAAAAAATGACTGCCGTAATGGAGAAACACATCGGATCAACAGAGTGCTTTTGTTATGATAAGAAAATGGCCGGCTTTGCCGCACAGGATCATATTGCAGAGTTCAAGGATGGAAAATGCCCGGTGCAGCTGATGGTGATGAAATGCGACAAGTTCAAGGGCAAAGGCTTCGATGCCTTTTTGATGAGCCAGATGTGGGACTGCCAGGAGGACCGGGAGCGGATCTTCCGGGAGTGCAAATATCAGGTGGTAGCTACCGATATGCTGACGGCGGCGCTTCCGGCGCTGGAGCGGGCCAACCTGGACACCGACTTTCTGGAGGCTCTGGCGGAGCTGTACCCCTCATGCGAAGCATTCTATTTCCAGAACTGCGGCAAGCTGTTTCTGGCGGAGGATGTGCGCTCCCATCAGATCGAGGGTCCAGATCGGTTCATCCGCTTTGGGGTCAATGTCCGCTTCTTCAATATCGAGGGCACGGAGGATATGCTCATCGACACGGTGGGCATGAACACCCTGTTTTTGCCGGATCTCCAATACCACTTCCACGACATGGACCCCAACTGGGTGGTAAAACATGCCTACAATGTGGCATCGTACATATTGGAGCATGATAACCCCATTCAGGATGGGGAAACCATAGATGGCGTTGCGGATGGCCAGATGTGCCGGGAGATTCAGTGGAAGTGCCAGTATGAGGACGCCCTGATCCAGCCGCCCAGAGGGGTGCTGGACATTAATATGGGAGAGTGTGCGTCTGGAATGCGTTAATATAAAATGATGCCATATAAAAAAGATAGTTGACATTATATCGTAAAATGACAGCTATCTTTTTTATATAAGGGTTTTGGTTAAGATTTTCGTTCTACAAACCACCGGCCTATATAAGCTCCCGTTAAATTTGTACTGCGTTCAAAAAAGAGATGGCTTTGCTTTCCGTTTACCAAAATTGTATAACAGTCGCCCTGACCTCCAGCTTTCCTTGCAACAGAGGGTTTCACATTCAAAATGCGGTCAATTGTATAAGGCGTTCCATCTTCCCAGGTAAGTTCTTCTGGAAGCATTTTTCCGTCTGGAAGGAAGGCTGCTCTTACGTTTACATAAACCTTGCAGTCTGTCTGAACACCGCTCATATAGTTCTACCTCCTTAAAAAGTTTTTTAACTTCTTCCAGTTCTTCCTCAAGTGTAGATGCATCTGAATGGAAAATGAGATGTGCTTCATCCTTTGTCCATCCGCATAGCAGATAATCACCGGTATGTGTTAGCTCAGAGGTATAGTAAAAATATTGCTGCTTATCTAATTGACAGCAGAAATAGACACACCGGGTAAGAGGGGAGAGGACAGGAGATGGAGTAATAAGCTGATAGATGATAGTTGTCCCATTGTTGCAAAGTTTTTTTCTAAGGGAAAAATCGTTTTCCGTATATGGACAAATATAATCAGACTCTTCCTGATACATGGCATGGAACAAGTCAAGGTATAGATCGGAGCCATTTTTTTCAAGATCCTGACAAAATGATTTTGGGGAAAGATAGAAAAAATGGGGGTTCCATTTATGTTCTACATAATATATATCGCGGATAGTATCTTCGTTCATCAGTAGTCCTCCTATTCAATTGTTTTCAGAAAATTCCCATGTGATACGATGGGAGACTCCAGTTTATAACCTTTACGTTTCATGACACGAAATTTAAAGTCCAGTAATTCTGCTGGTACATAAAGAGCTTTGGCCGCCTGAAAGAAAAACTGGTCTTCGTTTAATGCATTTAATACGCAGTCATCGGATAACAGCAGTTCGGCAGCAAAGAGATTTGCTTCATATTCCTGCCGATCTGTATCGTCAAATAGTGTAAATTCATGAAACGCAGCCGTTATGTTTGTATGAAGCACGGAGTGAGCAATTTCATGAGCCAGTATGACCCGTTGAATCACTTCCGGTAAATCGCTGTTGATTGTGATATGTTTGATTCTGCGGTGCTGAACATAAAATCCTTTGCAGCACCCTTTATATCTTCCCATCGGTTTTAATACCACGATAATTTTCATTGCCTGTGCCAGACGGAATGGATCCGATTCACCATATTTTTTCTGGATCCGTCTGACTTCTTCAGATATGGATTGAATAGTCAAAACAGCTCCCTCCTTTCGGACTATATTACGGGAGAAGATTATTGTGGATTTTTCTTTTTGCCAAAGGTTTTTCTGGCTGCTTTTTTACAGTCATAGTATGCTTCGGCAACTGCCTGAAAATAAGCATCTTTTGCTTCTTCGCTTAGAGTGCCTCCTGCAAAAAGAGCTGTGTTCTCAGCCAGCATTTTCTGTAGATCCAACGCCTCCCTGGTTCCGCTATTTTTTCTCATATCTTCTACATATTCCATGCGGTCTAAGCCGTAAGATGGATCCTCTATGTTATCGTTCTGCAGATACTCGGTTGATACCTCCAGTGCCTTTGCCAGTTTATAAAGCTGTGCCTGGTATGGTTTTCTTTCGCCTAATTCATAAGAAGTAATTGTCCGGATACCCATTCCGGCTTTTTCTGCTAATTGTTTCTGACTTAATCCAAGATTTCCGCGTTGTTCTTTAACTTTAGAACCAAAAGATTTCATGTCAGACCTCCATTCGTTTTAGTGTGCGTAAACTTGCTAACTGTGCTATTGACAAGTGTGCATGTAGTTGCTAATATTTGAATTAGCAAGAGTTGGCAAGTATCAGTGACTATATGCACATTATAATGGTAAGTGTGCAAGCTGTCAAGAATAAGTGTGCTAATACTTGCTAGGAAAAATTGGAAGAGGGTACAGAATATGAATCGGACAATCCTTCATAGTGATATGAACTGTTTTTATGCTTCTGTAGAAATGATGCTGAACCCAGAGCTACAGGGAAAAGCAGTAGCAGTGTGCGGGTCCACAGAAAACCGTCATGGAATTGTTCTTGCAAAATCAGAGAAAGCGAAACAAGCAGGAATAAAAACAGGAATGGTTAACTGGGAGGCAAAACGACTTTGTCCGGATTTGATTTTGGTTCCACCCCAGTATGAACAGTATTTAAAATATTCCAATATGGCAAGAGAGATTTATCAGGAATATACAGACCTGGTAGAGCCTTACGGAATGGACGAGTGCTTTCTGGATGTGACAGCAAGTCAGGTTCTTTATGGTTCTGGAAAAGAAATTGCAGACCAGATTCGCTGCAGGATGAAGAATGAACTGGGATTGACTGTTAGTATAGGAATTTCATTCAATAAAATATTTGCAAAACTGGGAAGTGATATGAAGAAGCCGGATGCCATAACTAGCATTGAAGAATCAGAATGGAAACAAAAGGTTTGGCCGCTTCGGGTATCGGAATTATTATTCTGTGGCCGCTCAACTACAAAGAAGCTGGAGCAAGTTGGAATTTATACGATAGGAGATCTGGCAGAAATGGATCATGATTATGTGAACCAGCTTCTTGGTAAAAATGGGCTGATGCTGTGGTCATATGCAAATGGTCTGGATGATAGTCCGGTAATGGAGAAGGACTTTGTGTCTCCGATGAAAAGTGTGGGGCATGGAATTACTTGTACAGCAGATCTTAAAACAGAAGAGGAGGTCTGGAAGGTTATTCTGGAATTATGCCAGGACATAGGACATCGATTAAGGATTCATGGATTGAAAGCACAGGGGGTTCAGATAGCGATTCGCAGTCAGGAACTATTTACAAGGCAGTATCAAGGTCAACTTTCCCTTCCGACGATAGTGCCTTTGGAAATTGCTAAACTGGCGAGGGAACTATTTCAGAGAAATTATGATTGGAAGGAACCTGTGCGTTCGGTAACTGTTCGTGCAATCAACTTGGTATCAGCAAAAGAACCGGAGCAAATCTGTTTGTTTTCGGATCCAATCCGGCTTGAGAAAGAAGAAAAAATATTTCTGGCGATTGAGGAAATTCGGCGGCGATTTGGAAAAAGGGCTATCTATCCAGCGGCCTTGATGAAGGATCTGAAGATGCCGGAATACCGAGATCATGGTTTGATTATGCCGGGAGTTATGAACCGGTAAGATAGGAGGGGCTTATGGGACGGAAAAACTCATTGGCAAAAAACAGTATTCAGATGCTGTGTGTGATGCAGCATCTGGATGAACAAAATTTATATGAAAGGTCAAAATTGTTATTATCTATTTATCGAAATGTATGCTGGACGGCCTGTGACCGTGCTGCAATGCTTCGTGAAGAAGCAGAATATTGTTATGGCAGAGAACTGGAGGAGGGGCTTCTATATCTGAATGATTTTGCTCCTACTGTAGAGAGGGAAAAGTTTGAAGAAACAGTAAAAAGCCTGTTCCAGACTAAGTGGCTTGTGGAACTGGTAGACTCGGCCATGGTTAAAATGCGTGATTTTCCATATTCACCACAGCTTTATTTTGACATTGTGTTTAAGTGTTATTTAAGCCGGTTCCGATATACAGAGCCTGAATTACTGGAAACGCTTCGGATGGAAAGAAGCACATATTATGATAGAAAAAAGGAAGCAATTAAAATATTCGGTCTATCCCTTTGGGGGAGTGCTCTTCCTCAAATCAAACAGGCTTTGGAAGAACCGTTACTTTATGAATAGAGGAGAGGTGGTTTTATGAGCAACAAAAAGAAAATGGAAGTTTTGTATTTTGTTGAGCAATACATAAAAAGGTATGGATATCCGCCTACTGTGCGGGATATCGGAAAAGGTTTAGGGTATCGTTCCCCATCAACTGTGCATGGTTATCTTCGGCAATTGAAGGAAGAACATCTGATTGAAAGTGACGGAAGCAAACCGAGAACGCTTCATATCAATTAAATAGTCCGACTAAAGTCCGACAATAGTCCTACTGAAAGTCCGACTTCTCTCATGTTATAGTCAGTACACTGGATGGTCAGTGTGCTGAGCGAGAAGATCTCATACAGAAATGTATGGGATCTTTTTTTATAGTGTTTTGTGCGCTGCATCCAATTTCAAAATTGTTAAAAGCCAGCGGGATCCTCCCGTTGGCTTCTTTTTTTCTAAGGAGCAGCGTATGGAGAAAAGCTCTTGCTTGAGGATTGCCAGAAACCTATGTCGTAGTCCGCCACTTGTCCTTCGTTTTCACCACCCAACGAAAACTAAGGAGGACAGGAACATGGCAAAACCGTATAAGATACCGGATTTTAGAAAAATGTATCCGGAAGCCAGCGAGGAAGTAATCGCTGTATTGAGAACAAGTGAAAGAAAAATGCAGTATCAGGAATATGATTTAAAAAGAGCAAGAAATATCGTAGATCCTAAAACAGGAGAGAAAATGACCATTCCTAGCAGAGAGGATTCCTATGAACGCCTGCAGGAAATGGCTGTGCAATTTCCAGAAGAAAACAGAAGTGTTGAGGATCAGATTCTGAAAAAAATAGAGTGTGAACAGTTACATAAATTCCTTTTAGAACTCTCGAAAGAAGAACAGTGGTTGATTCAGGAACTCTATTTTGAGGAACGGACGGAACGGGAGGTAGCTTCGGTACTTGGATTGTCACAGAAGGCGATAAACAAACGGAGACAGAAGATTTTAGAGAAACTGAGAAAATTATTTTAATTATTTTTCTGTTTTTGGTTCTCAAACTTCTCTGCCAGCGTGGAAAGAAGTGAAGGGGACTGATTTCTCTTTCTGTTCTTTGGCAAAAACTGTGTGAAACAGTCATATCCGGCAATACAGATACCTTAGTTGTTCAGCCCAAAAGGAAAAGCACAAAGGAAAATCCGCCACGACCACCTGCAGATAGTCAGAGTGTCTGTCAATAAGATGACATCAAAGGTGCAGAGCGAAAAAAATTTGTCCTTAAAGCAGTTTTGGCAGACTGCCTGCAATGACCTGAACAGCCTATAATGATACTTCCGTCCAGTCACAGCCCCGCAAAACGGGAACACGCAATGAGGGCGGCTCGGAGAGACCCTCGGAGGGGAACAATCCCATGACAGCCTTAAGCCATGGCTGGTCAGTGTTGCCGCCCAAAGATATCGGTTGTAACAGGAATATCAGTATTTCCGATATCTGGTTCCGGGAAGTTGTGTCGAATAGGAACTTTTGAAAATGAAGAACAAGTGATTTTTAACAGAAACTATGGCGGCAGCTTTATATTTATCCAGCGGAAAAGGAAAGATGGATCAGCTGGATAAGGCTGCCGCTATCCTTGTGTTCTAAATCACAAAATGATAAGGAGGAAGATGTATATGCGTGTCAAAGAATTTATGGAATTATATTCTGACAGCAATTTTCATTTTATGACATCGAAAGGATATTTATTTCTGAATTCTGACCAGGTAAAATCCATACTTTTGGAAGGGCAGAAAGAAGCAGCCAAGAAGGAGCTGGGAAAGGGAATCCGAGCTGATGAACTTTTGGCAGGCGAGGTCATCAGCGTAAGCTGGAAAAAGGGCATTTGCCATATGACGGCAGAATTACATAGAGATAGAGACTTTTCATAAAGAGTAGGAACATTCGTAGTCCAGAGTAGATGGAAGGAGGGGAAGTGTTACGATAAAAAAAGGAGATATATATTATGCAGATCTGATGCCGGTAATAGGCTCTGAACAGGGGGGAATCCGGCCGGTTTTGATTATTCAGAATGATGTTGGTAATTGTTACAGTCCAACTGTCATTGTGGCAGCAATTACAAGTCGGCCTAATAAGCACTGGATACCTACACATATCGAATTGGGAAATCATGTAAGAGGCCTCCATAATGATTCTGTTATTTTATTGGAGCAGGTAAGGACGATTGACCGGATAAGATTAAGAGGGTATGTAGGAAGTCTGAGTGGAGCCATGATGCGTAAAGTAGATGAGGCAATTCTTGTGAGTTTTGGTGTAACAGTACAGAGAAGAACATAAAGGGTGTTTGGAAAAGGAGCAGGAGGCAGGAATGGGTCAGGGAAAACGTGCGTGGATCTATTGTGCGATTGATGCACCGGAAGATAGAAATGGTGCATTAAAAAGTCAGTTTAAACAGCTGATTGATTATGGAGAGCAGATGGGATTTGAACTGGTTGGAAGTTCCAGTGATGTGGGGACAACTCCGCTTTGGAATCGAAATGGATTTCGTCATTTTATAGAAGCGGTTCAGAAAGAACAGGTAGATGTTCTTTTGATTGTAAACCGTGGCAGGCTGTCCAGATCATCCATGCAGCTCGCAAGATTTCAGATCCTTCAGGAAAGCTATGATGTCGATGCATATTCGCCATTGGAAGGGAAAATTGAGTTTGGCAGTTGAAAAAATAGGAGAGAAGATTTTATGAGAGCAGAAGAAAAGAATATGGTAGAACGGATCATGGACACAGAAACGATGGGATATGCCTATGAGTATCCATATGGTGGGGGAGCCAGAAAAGAATATATGTTGGCACTGACCCCGGAGAACTTGGCAAATTTTATCGGTGCGAGAGGATATGATGCTAAAAAAATAGTGATTACCGATGTGTTGGATCGCCTGATTGTGAATACCTGTATGGGGATGCTGGATGTTTGTCCGGACCAGAAATTATGTGGGAGAATTATTGAGTATTTGGCGCCGATCCAGCTGGGAGAGAAGGAGGCTGGAGAGATTTTGGCGGTGGAACGCAATGTGGCAGATGAATATTTTGCTATGGAAGATGAAGCGGTTACGATGGCAGAATGTCAGATGTTATAGAGATTGTTGAGGAGGTAGAACGATCATGATTGGGATATTGATTGTTGCGGCAGTTGGAATTATTGGATTTTTGTTAACTGCAGGTATTGCATTTGGAATAGCAGGGAGTTATCAAATCGATTGACGTTGTTTATTGATAATGCTTCGTTTGAAAAGGAAAGATTGTTACATTGTGTGATAGCTATGAGAAGAGTAACACGGTATACTGTGTATAGCGTTAGAGGAAAGGAGTAAAGTAATATGGCAAGGTATATTGTGGATTTCCAGATAGATAATCACGAAAAATATTATTTCATTCGTGAACAGGAGAGCCAAGACATAGTGTTACTGCCCTCCAAGTATCTAATGCATAAAAAAAGATCAAAATTGTCACCTAACACTATCAGAAGAAGTGCAGGAGCCATTTCATACTATCTGAATTATATAGATGAGACTGGCATTCAGTTAGATGATGTATGGGAGATGCCATATGATAAGCAGCAGGAACACTTTACAGACTATTTGATATGGTTACAGGCAGGATTGCATAGTGGAGATAGTTATAAAAAGAAACCATATAATGAGACCTGTAATGCATATTTAAAAGAGGTGTTCCGATTTTATAGATTTTCTGGACAGCAGGATGAATCTACAAAGCAATTGAAAGTCCTCTCTGATATGAGAATTATTGTACATAATTCAGTGGGAGTAAAAAGAACATTATATCGGAATACATTTCATGGATATCTACAGGAAAAAGGACATATAGGGAAGACCATAGAGCAGGATAAGATCGTGATTTTATTAAAGGCATGTGCCAATTGTCGCGATCAAATCCTGCTTTTATTATTAGCAGAAACGGGATTTCGCATCGGGGAACTTTTGGGAGTCCGGTATGCGACAGACATTGATTATGAGAGACACTTGCTGTATGTCAATTTTAGAGAAGATAATGAAAATGGAGCCAGAGCTAAGAATGCAGAATACAGAAAGGCAAAAATCAGCGATGCCACCTTTGAAATTCTGCAGTTTTATATAGAGGAATATAAAGACCTTATTTTCCAGCAGGAATACTTGATTATTAACATTTCGGGAGATTATGCAGGAAAACCGATGCAGGACTCAGGCGTCTATGCATTGATGGAACGGCTGCAGAAGAAGACTGGGATTAAAGTAACACCACATATGCTGCGGCATTATTTTGCAAATGCTCGCCGGAAGGCTGGATGGAAGTTGGAACTTATCAGTCAAGCGCTTGGGCATCGAAATATAGAAACAACAATGAGATATTTAAATATATCGGATCAGGAGTTGATGGATGTCAGTGATGAATTTTATAGAAAACATCAGTCCATTTATGAAATTGACAAATTACTTTAGGGAAGGAGGAGAAGTATGTGACTGCATTAAGATTATTGAATACGGAATCACAGGATAAAGCGGATTATCTTCACAACCAGTTGATAACAGATATAAATGTACCGAGTACATACTGGGAGTGTGCAGAGTCCTACCTAAAAGGTGTAGGGATATATGATGTTTTCCTTATAGAAGAACAGGATTTCCGTAATTATAAAATCTTTTTGCGTGAAACAGGGAACTTTACAAAGAAACAGGTATTTGAGCGAACTGGGTTCCTGCGAAATTTGAAGAAGACTCTCATCCAAGAAGAGTATAAAGAGTTGTTGAATGAAATTGAGCAGTGCAATACAGTGCAAGAACGCTTGAAAGGAAATGTCAGGAATTTCTTGATAAGACAGAGAATTCATCATGTAAAGGAAATTGATTATAGAATCAGAGAACTGTATGAAAGTGAGCTGCGCAGGACAAAAACTTCCTCGAAAGGCCTTGAATATTTGAAGACATTGGATCGGATCAAGCAGTTTGATATCCGAAAAGAAATGGAAACCCTTTCTGGAAGAAATAAAGAGCGGCTCAAGTATGAAGGGCAAGTGATTTTTCTTCCCTATATACCGGATCAGGACATAGCATCAGATTTTGATTATATCCAAGATAAAAGCGAACTGGTATGGGATTTTAGTCAAAAGGCGCCGGAAACTTTAAAAAAACAAATTTTTCAGATTTTGTGCTATGCCTTAAGAAATATAAAAGACAGCAAGGATCGAAGAGTGCGCTATCTTCTTCCTTTAAGGTGGATGTATGAGTTTTGCGTAGAGGAAGGAATTGAAGATATCGAGCGGCTTGAGCTGGAGCAAATAAAGAAATTGGAAACAATTGTAGCCAGGAAAGTTGCAAATGTGAAGAATAGTATGCAGATTGTGGATAACAGCCGCAAAATACTATTTATGAGTGGAAAAGAAATTCACTGGTATGCAAATGTCTGGTATATGGAAAGATTCAATTTTGCACCAGAGCGTGTAAATCCAAGCAATCCTGTGCAGCGACTCAGTTTTTACGAAGTGACGAATGAGAGAAACAGAGAATTGCTGCAAGAGTATATGAAATATCAAGTAGGTATCGGTGATTTAGCACTTGGAAATATACGAAATCAATTGTGTTATATTAAAAAATTTCTAGTTTACTTTAACACATTTGAATCCATATGTGAAATTACGGAAGAACAGATAGCAGAGTATTTCAAACTTCTGCAGGAAGAGGAAATTAAAGCAGAAACAGTAAATAGACAGATATTTGATATTCACAGATTTTTTGTGTACTTAAATGCTAAAGGACATATCAAGAGAATAATTTTTGATCCGAATTATTACATCCAGAAAGTTTTTCCATATCACCATGATCGAAGTGTTCAGGAAGATGAGTATATGGAAATATTAAAAAGGCTGAAGTTTTTTCCAGAGGTACAAAGACTTATTTTTCTAAATTTATGGGCAACAGGATTACGGATCAGTGAAGTGTGTACATTAAAAGGAGGTGCATATTATTGGGATGGGGAAGATGCATGGATTAAGGTTTATCAAATCAAAATGAAAGCGGAAAAAATGATACCAATTTCATTGGTGCTTTATCAAATTATGAAAATTTATATAAATAAGCATCATATTAAACCTACCGATTTCCTGTTTAAATCAAAGGATGGCGGGGCATATAGGACTGGTACATTTGTTAAGGGCTTCAAAGCAAATTGTAAGAAGTATGGAATACATATTTCGGGCGAAACATTCAAGACGCATGATTACAGGCATACATTGGCAAGTAGTTTCTATGATGAAGGAGTGTCCATTCAGACGATTCGGGATTATTTAGGGCATAACAATGAAAATATGACAAAGCAGTATATAGACTACATGCCTAAACGGATCGAACAGGCGAATAAGGAATATTTCAATCAGGCAGAAAATCTTCTTGCAACTGGAATTATTCCAAAGAAACGGGGTGAAAAAACTGGAAAATAAGATACATATCTATGAATTAGACTGCTATAAAAATGCGACTGAAGAACAAAAAAAGAGAATGAGGGTTCGGAAAGACCGTTACTTCGACTTGGAGGGACTTCCGTCAGAAGCAGTAAGAAAGCTCCTAGAAGATTTTGTCTGGGAAAGGGGAAAGAAACTTGCTCCAAGTAGTTTGGCATCTGAAATATTATATTTTAATAATATCCGGAATTTTCTTATAGAAAAGAATATTAAAATCCTGAGATATGAAGACGAGAATAAGATTATTTTGCAGCTAAAGAGTTGGATGATGGAAAAGGGATATGCCCTTACAAGTAAGAAGTATCGAAGCGTTTATGAAATTGTAGCAACAGAAACACCTGGCATAATAAAGCATATGAAGAAAATTCTGAGGTATTCTCAGAAAGATGGGGGGTGCTTAGAACAGGAGAGAGATGTGTGGGAATTGGACAAGTTTGAATTTCCTCTCCGCAGCAACCCGATAAAGAATGTAAAGACTATAAATTTTAAAGGAATTAGTCAAATAACAATCCGAAAAGAAGTTAAAACAGTAATTTTTATGCATTTGAAATATATGGCAATAGGAAGTATTATGGCTGAGGTGGTAGCGACTAAAAGATTTTGTAGATATCTGGAATTAAGGTATCCTAAGATTATATCATTACTAGATTTGACACGGGATATTATGGAAAGCTATTTGATCTATCTTCAGACAGAGGCAAAGGAAAGGAAAAATTATCGCTCTGATTTATATGGTCTACGAAGGGTAGTTGAAGATGTGGGAAATCATTATGATAGGCAGGATATCAAAAACCTATTTATAAGTACAGATTTTCCCAGCACGCCAAGATATCTATTTAAGTTTTATTCGGACGAAACCATAAAGAAGCTGAATGAAAACATTTTTCAGATGGATGAACAAATAGCGAGGGCGTTAATCCTTCATCAGCTGCTGGGAACACGAATTTCGGATACGCTTACACTAAAAACAGACTGTTTGAGTATAAGAGAAAATCGATATTTTATACGAATCGAGCAGGTAAAATCAATTACATTTGAAAAAGCAATTAGTGATGAAATAGCACAGCTTATTATAAAGTCAATTGATTATACCGAGGAACATTATGGAAAGACAAAATATATTTTTGTAAAAAAAGATGATCCATCGAAACCATTTCAGTATAGCATGCTCCAAAATCGAGTCATGCAAATGATTAGGAAAAATGATATTCGGGATGAGAATGGAGAACTGCTGAATTTTGGAACACATACATTCCGACATTGTTATGGGAAAAAGCTGACAGAAATGCATATCGACGACTGGATGATCGCAAGGCTTTTGGGGCATAAAACATTACAAAGTGTACATCATTATCGAAAGATTGGGAACAAGATAATGGCGGATGAAACGAGGGCAGTCAGAGAGAAAATCGATATGATTTTAATGGATGTGGTAAAGGAGTGGGATGGGTATGAAATATGATAAGATGATAGCTGTTAACAAAGCTGAGAGTGAGCAGAAAATAAAAAAGGCGATTCGGGCAATCGATGATATGAGTGCCAGAGGGATGCCGATATCTGTAACAGAATTGGTTCGTTGGACAGGTTTATCAAGAGGATTTTTTTATAAGAATATGCAAGTCCGTCAGAGACTTGAGGAAGCTGTCAAACTGCCACGGCGGATAGATGTACAGCAGCCATCTGAAGAAACAAATGTTGTGGGTTATAATTTTCAGGAATTGAAGAAGGATTTTAACAGCTGTCAGTCAGAGAATCAAAGGTTAAAGGTTGAAAATGAGCAGCTTCTCCAAAAGTGCAGTATACTTCAAAAAGAGGTGGACACATTGAAGAAACGGTTGGATCGAAAGGAGATTGCGTTGTTGAAAAAACTATAAAGGTTGTGATTAAAGATGAAAGCAAATAAAATCATCGAAATGAGCCAGGAGAAAAGTAGGCAAAAAGTAAAACTAGCAATGGAAGAAATTCAAAGAATGCGTAATGAGGGTGAAAGGATTACAGTTTCCGGATTATGCAAAAGAACAGGATTATCTAACTCGTTTTTCTACAGAAATGAAAAAATCAAAGAAGAAGTACATAAAGCTGTTGATATTCAAAATCAAAGCTATAAAATGAACATAGACGAAGCGGAACTCCTTGATGAGTATAAGGAAAAGTTGTTAGCTATGAGAATTGAAATTATAAAATTGAAAGCGGAAAATCAAAAGCTGGAATCAGAGTTAGATACTTTGCGAAGGCAACAGAAAGGTGTGAGTGATGTTAAATGAAGTATGATAAAATCGTAGGTCTCAAGAAACAACAAGAAAAAGAGAATTTAGAAATTATTCAGAGAGAGATTGATGCGATGCTCCGAAGAAAGGAGAGGATCTCGATTACTACATTGGCAAAATATGCAGGAGTTGATAGAAGTTATTTTTATAGAAATTTACAGGCCAAACAAATGGTAGAAGATGCACAGTTGAAGCAGGGGGAATGTTATAATCCTAAAAAGGCAATTTTTGATAGAGCAACTGAGGAAGTTAATAAACAGCTGAAAAGACAAATGATTTTATACAAGAGACGAATTAAAGAGCTAGAGCTGCAGATAGAATTACTAGAAGAGGAAAATCAGAGGTTGAAAGAAAATAGATAATTTTACATAAAGTAAGAGAGCAGACTTTTGGACAAGAGGATATCCAAGAGTCTGCTTTTTTACTAAATTAAAAAGAAAAATAATTTACACATCGGAGTGATGTGAAAGATAAA
>NZ_SPHO01000037.1 GCF_005845215.1 Clostridium sp. 1001271st1 H5 | reverse complement strand
GCATTTCCTTTTCCAGCCCAGCATAACGTGTATCACTCATAAATCGAATCATTGTCTCCTACCTCCTCAATATCTCAATTTCTTCTACCCTAATGTCATTCCTCCATATCCTTGTTCTTTTGATTCTAATAATGTTTCAACCGCCTCCTCCCTTGTACGAAACATTCTCCACGGTGAAACTCGATGATAAAGTCCAGTATGACTTCGTACTCCAAAATACCTCCCGTCATAACTCTCTACCGTATATTCGCAGGTACTTTTTTTTGTTTTGTTTGTGATCATCACACAGGTATCTCCCTTATTCCATCCATAAGGAAAGCCCGAATCTTCTTTTAGCTTTTTTTCATCCATTTTCTTCAATTACCACACTCCCCTTTTCTTTGAACTTTTTAACGCCAAAAAGCCAACCATGTTCTAGTAAATAAAACATGATTGGCTCATCTGCTTCTAAATATATAAATACCAGTTATCCCCTTAAATCTTTTTCTCCTTATGATTTATCCACAAGGTTGTCCAGACTTACCTTTTAAGATCACACCTAAAGCGACAATACGAGTACAGATTCCAGATGTTGGCTAATATTGGATAATCTTTTCGATACTTGAACTTTGTTCTATACCTTATATTTTGTCTGGTGCACCAGCAATGAATATCCTTCATCATCATCGAATCTCCCATACCTATACGCTCGCCTAATATATTAATCTTATACTCATCCATCTCTGTTTTCGCAAATAAATAGAACCATACATTATAATATCTGATTCTATACACCTTGCAATCATCACTGTACTTCATACACACTCCTGTTTATACTGTTTCTCTATTTCCACTATTTCCACTGTATCTACATAATATATAGCGTGAATTAGGGGGTAAATATTCCCACCAATACCAGCACCAGCTCAATCACCCCCACCCCATGCTCATCCTCCCAGAATTCCCTTAATTCCTTTCCTAACTCCATCGCCTTCCTCCTTGTATTTTATTTGAATTCCATCAGCGCCGGGACAGCTATCATAACCATGACCACTGACAGGAGTATGAACAGCGGAAGCAGCAGTTTTGTTCCCGCTTCCTCCCCCAGGCGTCTGGCCTGGTGCTTTCTCTGTTCAAATGCATCTGCTGTCTCCGCACGCAGAAGATTCCTGAGATTCTTCGAACCGTTTTTGCGGTTCTGCTCCAACAGACTGCCTAACTTCATATAAGACTGAATTGCGCAGCGCCGTCCAAATTCCTCAAACGCCTTTCCCTCCGGCACTCCCCCCTTCATCTGGCAGCTGGTTTCATACATTTCTTCATATACATGCCGTTTCCTGCGCCTTCCCTGCTCTGCCATCATGTTATATTCCAGTGCAATCTTATCCCAGGCCGTCCGGATGCTCATGCCTGCCCCAAGAAAAATAGTCAGCCTGGACAATACCTCCGGATAATCCAGCGCCAGCTGGCGCTTTCTCGCCTCTTCCCTGTTCCGCTGCTCTGCCCGGTCCCTGAAGAAGAATAAGATGGCTCCGGCTGCCCCCAATCCCATCACATGAAGGAAAACCGGTTCTTCCCTCAGACTGTATTTCAGGCTCCTTCCCATATATTCTGACGGAAGCTTCATATAAGCGGCGGAGGACTGTTTTTCATCCTCCTGTCTCAAAAACTCGGCAAATGCCGTCTCCTTCTGTTCCTCCTCTGTAAGCAGCGGCGGCTTCACGCATACGGACAGTCCGTATTCTTCCGGCCAGTTTCCCTCTGTCATGCGCACACGCAGGTTAATCCGGATTCCCTGCTCCCCAATTCCCCTCTGCATTATCTCCTTTACATGCAATTCGCCAAAGGAATCCAGCAGCTCCGGTTCATCCGATTCCCACCGGAGTCTTATTCCGTAGCTTTCCAGATATGTAAGCAGGTTCAGGTTCTGTCTTACATCCTCAAGGGTGGGATTATTTCCCAGAATAAGCTGCGGCAGCTGGTCCATCACAGCCTCGTACGCATTACGTGCCTCCTGTTTGGTATATACCCGTTCCGACAGGACCATTTCAACGGGCATATCCTTCTCCCCAAGGCCCTCCACCATCAGGCTGTATGTCCTGTCCCCCTGTCCGTAGCTTCCCCTGGGCAGAATGCTGCCTTCCAGAAGCGCACTGTCCGCCCGCTGCCACAGGTGGGCGGCCACTCCCATAAACAGGCCGGCTGCCAGGCATATCATCTGTTTTTTCCCAATCCAGGCATAAAGCTTTGTCCCAGGCCGTTTTCTCATTTTTATCCTCCGCCTCATCTGCCCTTCACACCTCAATATCCAGTATCTTTCCGGCCAGGACCAGCGCACCCGCATAAGCAGCCAGACACATAGTCATCACTCCCCGTCCCATCCAGGTTCTGTACATCACACTGAAATATCCCGGTGATGTAAGGTCAATGTAGAGCACAATCAGAAACGGTATCAGATTCATGATTTTCTGTTCAAATACCCTGGAGGCCAGCATGGTGTGTATTTCCTCCTTTACCTGTACCTTATCCCGGATGATTCCCGCTGTCTGGCGGATGATTTCCACCAGCTCGCCTCCGCTTCGTTTCGCCGCAGAAAGAACCTGGGCAAAATTGTCCACATCCTCCAGTCCGCTGCGATGGCCAAAATCCATGAACAGCTCTTCTGCCGGACGGTTCATCCGGATTCCGTCAGACAAAAGCCGGAACTCCTCTGTAATCATCTCCCTTCTTCCATACAGCACTTCCAGCTCCTTTATGCTCAATACAAGTCCATTTTCCAATGAATACCCTGCACTGAGAAAGGACGAAAGCACCTGTATTCCCTCTTTGAACTGCAGTTCCAGACGCCTGGCCCTCTCCTTCTTCAAATCCTTTCTCCGGTATAAAGGATAACAGGCCCCAAAAGGCATCAGAAACAGAAACATCACCGCACTGCGGTAAAATACATAGCTTACCAGCCCGCAGGTCCCCACTCCCCAGGCCCCGTATACCAGCCACTCTCTGGCCGTAAGCCGGTATACACCATAGTCCTCCCTGTCAGGAGGCCGGGCTCTGGGCGCCCTCTTTTCCGGTTTACTCCTGGCAATATCCTGCCTGACCAGGTTCCTTCTAAGCCCAGGCCTGTTTCTGACGAAGCCGGTCCTCCTTCCCGTCGTATTCAAACAATGGTTCCAGTTCCACCTCTCCATTCTGCAAACCTCCTATTCTCATAATGGATATAACCCTTCTCTTCCCATCTTTCAGCCGTCCCAGATGAACCATGATGTCCAGCGCTGACACAATCTGGTTTCTGATGGCTGCCAGCGGAAGGTCCGCCGCCATCAGCACCATGGTTTCCAGCCTGCTTATCATATCCCGCGGGCTGTTCCCATGCCCCGTGGAAAGGCTGCCGGGATGGCCTGTGTTCATGGCCTGCAGCATGTCCAGGGCCTCTCTTCCCCTTACCTCACCTACCACAATGCGGTTGGGATTCATGCGCAGGGCTGCCCTAATCAGCTGGCTCATGGTAATTTCCCCTTCCCCCTCCGTATTGGCGTTCCTTGTCTCCAGACGCACCAGATTAGGAACCTGTGTAATCTGCAGTTCAGCAGAATCTTCAATGGTAATCACCCGCTCGCCGGAGGGTATGAAGGAAGACAATGCATTTAAAAACGTGGTTTTCCCGGAATTGGTTCCTCCGCTGATGAACATGTTGCACCCATCCTCCACCAGCTGTTCCAGAAAACCCGCTGCCTCCGCGCTTATGGCTCCGAAGCGAATGAGCTTTTCCATGGTAATCGGGTCCGGGAATTTCCTTATGGTCACAACCGGACCATCCAGGGCAACCGGAGGAAGCACCACGTGAACCCTGGAACCGTCCTCCAGCCTGGCATCCACCATGGGCGACGATACATTCACCACACGGTTGACCCGGCTTACAATCTGCTGTATGATATCCTCCAGTTGTTCCGGTTTTTCAAAATTCCTGTTCCACAATTCCATCCTTCCGTTTTTCTCCATAAATATCTTTCCCGCCCCATTTACCATGATTTCCGATACCGAGCTGTCGTCAATCAGTTCCTGCAGGATATCCAGGCGGCGGAAGCTGTCAAAGAGGCTGCCCCTCAGCCAGAGCCGTTCTTTTAACGGCAGAAACATTTCCTGTCCCGTGTCCTCTATAGCCCTGTCAATCATTTCCAGCAGTTCCCCATCATCCATATGGTGCCTTTCCTGCAATTCTTCCATGATACGCTCCCTAATGACCCACCGGACGCCTTCACGGTCTCTCTTTCCCGTACGCTTCCCCTCTTCCATGGCCTGCGTCTCCTCCTCACTGCTCCTTTTCCATCTCTTACTGTTCCGGCTGTCTCCCATTTAAAAGCTGCCTCACATAATCTCCCATCTCCCCCCATATCAGCTGCTCCAGATAGCCGTCCCGCTTTCCGATTCCCGTATGCCTGGGCAGCTTCAGCTTCTGAATCCTGTCCCTGACTCCTGTATCGTCCGCCTCCTCCAGGTACTCCTCAAACTCCTCTAGCTTGGCGGCCGAGATGCAGTCCTCCCTGACCGGCATATAGACCACATCACACATGGAGAGAACAGGCAGGGCTCCCCTTCCCATCTGGCCCACGTCCACTACCAGCCTGTCATAACCGCTTTCTCTTGCAATCCTGTCTATGAGCTGCGCCATATCCTCCGGCGACACCTGGCTTAAGTCCTCCGCATACCGCACCGGCGGTATGTAATCCATATTTCCCCAATTGCTAATCATGGACTTTAACCTCATCCAGTTATATCCTCCCTGCCGGTACAAATACAGCACATCCGATAAACCGGCCTTGTACCCGCTGTTTATCAGCCTGGAAAAACCAGAATAATCCTCCAGGTTCAGATACAGCACCGCCTCCTTCTTTGCCGCCACCTGCCCTATTGTCAGGGCCAGGGAGGACTTAAAGCACCGGTTCACAGGGGAATATACCCCCATGACCAGGGCCCTGGCCCCCAGAAGGGCCAGCGTGGGCTCCACCGGACGGCTGCAGTAGGAGGCCAGCACCTCCCGCATAATACAGTCCCCGGACTGGTACTTGTAGATAGAGGGAAATGCCTCCATTCCTTCCACCAGCTCCCCGTCGCACAGCACCATGACCTGCTCTGCCTTCACATCACCCACCAAAGCTCTGGAACACTCGTCTACCAGCAATATTTCTATGGGATGTTCCTCCCCATATTCCCTGAGCCTGTCCAGGCTGGAAAATGCCATGGCCGTAAACGGAATCTTTTCTTTCTGGTTCACATAATCTGCAAGCCGTTCCCCAAAGGCGGGGTCGGCGTCATAGACTGCCAGAATCTTTACCATATATTTGTTTCTCACCTCATTTCCGTCCGGTGCATACGCACCTGTTCACCCCACACTCATCCCTTCCACAACACAGTAATCAGCATCCCTGCAAAAAAGCATGCTCCCAATGGAATGACGCACTGATACCCATCCCGCTCCGGACAGTAATACGCCTCAATTTCTTTACTCTGAATCAAACGCCTGATATAGGCAGTCAAATACAAGAATCTCCGACAGATGCCGCCATCCCGCAGCATCCTTCCAAGAGCCAGAATAGCTCCCAGACACAAACCAATTGCCATGGACCAAAATCCCCGTTCCAGGCCAAAACAGCCAGCCATAACAGCCATGAACTTAATATCCCCGGCTCCCACCATGCGAAACAGGAAAAACGGGAAACCGGCTGCCGCAGCCAACATTGTCCGTACCATGAAAGCTGCAATCATCACCGCTGCTGTCCAAAGTCCGGTACTCCCCGCCCATAAGCCGGTATCTCCCGCCCATAAGCCGGTACCTCCCGCCCCGTATATACCGGCTCCTGCTGAAGCTGCCAGCCCTGCCGCGGCCGCGGCCGCCAGGGCCCTGTTAGGTATCCTGTAATGCCTGACATCCATAAGGGCGCAATAGGCCAGAATACCATACAGTGTACAGGACATAAAACAATGTAAACTGAATACACTCCCCCCTCTCTCTTTAACCGGTTGTCTTTCTGAGGAAATTTCTGCCTGAACCAGGCAATGCAAATACTGCTGACGTAAATAAAACCATTGAAATAAATAAGACTGTCATGAAATAGACTGTGTTGAATGTTGTTCCATTATGAAGGATTTTCCAGCAAATGTCAAGGGTGGATTTTAGTGGATTTTATGTATTTCACCCCCGATTTCCTTGACCTTCCATCCTATACATGGTAAAATAAATTTGGTTCAAATTTTTAAACCAAAGGAGGAAACGGCAGATGACAACTGCCCAGGAATTACAGAAACGTTTTCATGCCTGTATGCCGCTGTTCATTGCCCTGGGCGATGAGATGCGTCTGTCCATCATAGAGGTACTGACAGAGGAAGCCCTTGACAGCAGGCAGAACCCGGGTCCCATCCAGTTCGAGCACTACGGCCTCAATGTAAATGAAATCACCAGGCGGACCAGTCTTTCCCGCCCGGCCATTTCCCATCATCTCAAAATATTAAAGGATGCGGGCATTGTAGGTGTACGTCAGGAAGGAACGGCCAATTTTTACTACCTTACCCTCAGGGAATCCAACCGGCGGCTGATGGAGCTGGGCTACAGACTGGAGGAATTCCTGTACTGACAGCCTGTATTAAAATTGAATTCCATTGACCGCACATGCATAAGATGCCGTTTTCCAGATATACTATTTCTATCAATATCTGGGAGATGAAGCATATGTTTGACATCATGAAAGCAGTCAGGGAGACAGCTGCCGCCAGGGCCACCGTGACCAGGGCGCGGCGTCCCAGACCTGAGCTCATCCGCCTGCGCGTGGAAATCGAGCGCACCAAATGCGCCATCGATGCCGCCAGGAACCACTTTGAGCAGGCCGTGGACCCCACCCTGATAGACTGCTATATCTACGAACTGAACGCGGCACAGCTGCGCTACCAGTTCCTACTGCGAAAATTTAAAAGCCAGGAGGATTAGTACTCACCGTACTATCCCCCTCCGGGCGCTGTAAAATATGACTACATAAAGATTGCGAGGAAAACAACATGAGTACCTGGTATGAGCGGGGTGTGTTTTATCACATGTATCCCCTGGGAATGACGGGAGCCCCCAAACACAATGATGTAACCGAAGTAACCAACCGTTTTGAAGAATTAGACAAGTGGATACCCCATATCCGGTCCCTGGGCTGCAACGCCATCTACATAGGCCCGCTTTTTGAATCCACCAGCCATGGATACGATACCAGGGATTATAAACTGGTGGACCGGCGTCTGGGAGATAATGATTCCTTCCGGAAATTTGTGGACCAATGCCACCAGGCAGGCGTCAAAGTGGTTGTGGACGGCGTGTTCAATCACACGGGACGCGAATTTTTCGCCTTTAAGGATATACAGGAAAAACGCTGGGATTCCCCTTACAGGGACTGGTACAAGGGTGTTAACTTTGACTGGCAGAGCCCCTGCGGCGATTCCTTTGGATACGAAGCCTGGCAGGGACATTTTGAGCTGCCCTGCCTGAACCTCTTCAACCCGGATGTAAGGTCCTATCTCTTTGATGTCATCCGGTTCTGGATTGATACATTTGACATTGACGGAATACGCCTGGACTGTGCCAATGTGCTGGACTTTAACTTCATGAAGGAAATGCGCAGCCAGACAGAAACCATGAAAGAAGATTTCTGGCTCATGGGCGAGGTGATTCATGGGGATTACAGCCGGTGGGCATGCAGTGAGATGCTTCACTCCGTCACCAATTATGAACTGCACAAAAGCCTTTACTCCGGCTTTAATGACCACAACTTCTTTGAGATTGCCCACAACGTAAGAAGGCTGGAGGCCATTGGACGCCAGCTCTACACCTTTGTGGACAATCATGACGAGGACAGGATTGCCACTAAACTAAAACTGAAGGAGCACCTGTTCCCCATATACCTGTGCCTCTTTACACTGCCCGGCATTCCATCCATCTATTACGGCGGCGAATGGGGTATTGAAGGAAAACGCACCAACACCAGCGATGAAGCGCTGCGTCCTGCTGTCTCCATGGACCAGGAAGGTGAGCTGCACTGTGAGCTTACGGACCTGATTGCACAGCTGGGACAGATACACGACCAGCAGGAGGCGCTGCACACAGGCCGCTACCAGGAACTGCTGCTGACCAACCGCCAGTATGCATTTGCCAGGCATGGTGAGGATTCTGTCATCATTGCAGCGGTAAACAATGACGATGACCCGGCCGAACTGGTTATCCCTGTTCCGATTCAGGCCGGTGAAGCAGTCAATCTTCTGGAACCCGGAGACCTCCTCCCCATTTCTGATGGGAAGGTCCACATAAAATTAAAGGGCAACTGGGGAGCTGTCCTGAAAGTCAAGGGAGAGAACTGATATGGTAGCTAAAAAACGCACTGCAGCATCTTCAAAGAAAAAGGCTTCTTCCACAGGTTTTATATCTGATTTGGACTGCTATCTGTTCGGAGCCGGCACACATTACGATATTTATCAGAAATTAGGAGCACATCCCAGGACATACAAGGGAAAGGAGGGCATCTACTTCGCTGTCTGGGCCCCTCATGCAAAGGAGGTCCATCTGGTTGGTGACTTCAACAACTGGAATCCGGAGGCCAATGCCATGGAGCGAATCTCCGAATCCGGCATCTGGGAGATTTTCAGTCCGGGCATGAAGCTGGGAGAGCTTTACAAATTTGCTATCACCACCCAGTCCGGCAAGATTCTCTATAAGGCGGACCCCTTTGCCTTCAGTGCGGAATACCGTCCCGGCACAGCCTCTGTCACAGCTGATATCCAGGGCTTTTCCTGGACGGACAGCGCATGGATTGAGAAGCGGACCCAGGCCGATGTGCAGAAGCTGCCCATGAGCATCTATGAGGTGCACCTGGGTTCCTGGCGCAAGCGGGACAGGCCGGAAAAGGACGGATATTATACATATACAGAGGCAGCCCATGAGCTGGCAGCCTATGTAAAGGAGATGGGGTATACCCATGTGGAGCTGATGGGGATTGCAGAGCATCCATTTGACGGCTCCTGGGGATATCAGGTGACAGGATACTTTGCCCCCACTTC
The DNA here is from genome assembly GCF_005845215.1 of Clostridium sp. 1001271st1 H5. GTDB lineage: Bacteria > Bacillota > Clostridia > Lachnospirales > Lachnospiraceae > Enterocloster. Next base: position 23,278 of record NZ_SPHO01000037.1, on the reverse strand, counting down.
CCGCTATGGCACGCCGGCTGAATTCATGTATTTTGTAAACTACCTGCATAAAAACGGCATAGGCGTCATTCTGGACTGGGTTCCGGCCCACTTCCCCAAGGATGCCCATGGCCTGGCTGATTTTGACGGCGAGCCACTCTTTGAGTATGCGGATCCCAGAAAGGGGGAGCACCCGGACTGGGGCACCAAGGTGTTTGATTACGGTAAGAATGAGGTGAAGGATTTCCTCATCAGCAATGCGCTTTACTGGGTGGAACAGTACCATGTGGACGGACTCAGGGTGGATGCAGTTGCATCCATGCTGTATCTGGATTACGGACGCCAGGAAGGCCAGTGGGTTCCCAACAAAAACGGAGGCAACCAGAACCTGGAAGCCATTGAATTCTTTAAGCACCTGAACACAGTGGTCCAGGGCCGCAACCACGGTGCCCTTGTCATTGCCGAGGAATCCACTGCATGGCCAAAGGTAACGGAGCATCCCGAACAGGACGGACTGGGCTTTACCTTCAAGTGGAACATGGGATGGATGCACGATTTCCTGGAATACATGAAGCTGGACCCATATTTCCGCAAATATAACCACCACCGCATGACCTTCGGACTCACTTATTTTACCAGCGAAAACTATATCCTGGTCCTTTCCCATGATGAAGTGGTCCATCTGAAATGCTCCATGATTAATAAGATGCCCGGCCTTGGCAGGGACAAGTTCTCCAACCTGAAGGCCGGCTACACCTTTATGATGGGCCATCCGGGAAAGAAGCTCCTGTTCATGGGACAGGATTTCGGCCAGCTTCATGAATGGGATGAAAAGGTTTCCCTGGACTGGTATCTCACGGATGAGGATGACCACAGGGAGCTTCAGAGCTATGTAAAGGACCTGCTCCATCTGTACAAAAGGTATCCCTCCCTTTACCGCCAGGACAATGACTGGAACGGCTTCCAGTGGATTAATGCCAATGACGGCGACAGGAGCATTTTCAGCTTTATCCGCAGGGATGAGACAGGAAAGAAAAACCTGCTGTTCATTATCAGCTTTACGCCGGTGGAAAGACCGGATTACCGGGTGGGTGTTCCCAAGCGCGGCAGGTATACCCTGCTTCTGGACAACCACGGCGCTTACAAGGCAGCGGAAGCCCCCTGCTTCTCATCCTCAAAAAGCGAATGCGACGGACAGCCCTACTCCTTCTCCTATCCTCTTCCTGCATACGGTACTGCCATCTTCCGTTTTTAAGAAATATTATCTTTTTAGGGCCTAAAAGTACGTTAAAAATTTATCAAATTGGGTATGTACTTTTCAGTCATGTTGTAGTAGAATAAAGGCAGTGCGATGGATTACCTGTCGCAGCACCGTTTATAATGTGTGGAAGGAGAGTATAATTATGGCAAAACAATTAATTTCCAGTAGCGAAACAAAATCCGTTTACCGTGACGGAAACACTGCCATCAAGGAATTCTGCGAAGGCTTCCCAAAAGCCGAGGTTCTGAATGAAGCCCTGTGCAACGCACGTGTGGAAACCATTGAGGCCCTGAATGTTCCTAAGGTTCTGGGGGTATCTGTAATCGATGGCAAATGGTCTATTACCAGGGAATTTGTGGAGGGCAAAACCCTTCAGCAGCTGATGGAAGAAAATCCTGACAAGACAGGGGAGTACCTGGAGCAGATGGTTGATTTACACCTGCTGATTTTTGCACAGGCCTGCCCGCTGTTAAACAAGCTGAAGGAAAAGACCATCCGCGCCCTTAAATCCGAAGAACAGCTGGATGAAAACCTGCGCTACGAGCTGCTTACAAGGCTGGACGGCATGCCAAAGCACACCAAGCTGTGCCACGGCGATTTCTGCCCATCCAACATCATTGTAGGCGACGACGGCAAGTGGTATCTGGTTGACTGGGTACATGCTTCCCAGGGCAACGCAAGTGCCGATGTGGCCAGAACGTATCTGCTCCTGAGCCTGAAGGATAAGAAGATAGCTGATATGTACATGGACCTGTTCTGTGAAAAAACGGGCACAGAAAAGCGTTATGTACAGGGCTGGCTTCCCATCGTGGCAGCTTCCCAGCTGGCTTACAAACGTCCCGAGGAAAAGGAACTGCTGGAAAGCTGGATTAACGTATTTGATTATCAGTAAAATCCGCCTGCACATGGAAAAAAGAGGCGCCGGAAGATATCTTCCGGCGTCCTTTTTCTTAAAATCATCATGGTCATAATAACCAACAAACACGGTTTATTCTGCAATATTTTCAAATATTTTACAATTTCTTCGTGAAATATTTATCAGAATTCTTCATTCAAATTATACTTCCTCTTCAAAATCAAACTCCTGGGACATGTCCTCTGTGTCCACGGACGGCTTCTCCGACTTGTATTCAGCCCTCTTGACCGGGAATGACACCACGGCCTTAAACAGGTCCCCGTCTATGATGACCTGGAATTCGCCGCCCTGAAGCTGAGTCAAATCCTTGGATATGGACAATCCCAGGCCGCTTCCCTCCGTGGCTCTGGACACATCCCCTCTGACAAAACGCTCGGTCAGCTCATCCGGGCTGATGTTCAGCGATGATTCAGAAACATTCTTAATGGTAAATATGGCCTTGCCGTCCTCGTCCAGCACATCCACATAGACCCGGCTGTGTTCCATGGCATATTTCACCGCATTGGTATAGAGGTTTTCCAGGACGCGCCACAGGCGGCGTCCGTCGGCCTGGATGATAAGCACCTCATCAGGTATGTTGGAAACCAGCTCCAGCCTGCGTAGGGCAAACCGCTCTTCAAATTCACCATTGGTCTGCTGCACCAGCTCCACCAGGTCAATATCCGATATATCCAGCTTCATATTGCCTGAGCTGGCCTTGGATGCCTCCACCAGGTCCTCTGTCAGGGTCTTTAACCGCTGGGACTTCTGGTCCAGCACTTCCAGGTAGGCCGCAATCTTGGGGTCCTGTATTTTCTCCCGCTTCAGCAGGTCCACGTAATTGATGATGGATGTGAGAGGAGTCTTAATGTCATGGGACACATTGGTTATCAGGCTCGCCTTCAGCCGCTCGCTCTTAACCTGCTCCTGGATTGCTGAATCCAAACCGCTGCTGATATTGTTGAGATGCTCTGCCATCTGCCGTTCCTTGCCGGACAGACGGGCAGTATCAATCTGATAGCTGGTATCCCCCTGGGAGATGCTGCTGACCGCCATGTCCAGAACATCCCTCTGCACTGACTTCTTAAACAGCAGGTGGTATATCCACCCATCCAAACCCAGATACAGAACCACAAATACGTAAAACATAATCTGGTAGCTCAGTTTATCGCCCTTATAGAAAAAGAGGAAAATCAATCCCCACAGCATGCCAGCGTTAAATCCCAGAAACAGCAGGTAGCAGAACCCGGTCCCCACTGCATAGCTGACCCTTCCCACATAGTCCCTGGATGCCTCCAGCGCCCTTTTTGCAAGGCTGTTGCTCCACAAGGTCCTGGCCTTATACCTGCGCAGCAAATCAAAACCGCACAATACAACGCTCCCGTACACAATGACCAGTTTAATCATCTTATTCCAGTAATTCCATTGTTCATTGGGAGCAAACAGGCTGAACAGGCGGATTCCCACATATCTTCCTATATGGATGAACACCGCTGTTGCAGCGGCCCACAAAATCAGACAGAGCTCCGTGTGTATCTCATCAATGGGGAACAGGCGTATCTCCGTGCTTCCGTCCGTGGTATGGCCTGACATAAGCATCAGCATAGCCAGTGTGACCACACATCCCAGGCTGCCCAGTATAACGCTGCCCATGCCCATGATGAACTCGTTTCTGGCCTCTTTATATGCCTTGGCCTCTATGGAGTATGCATCCGTGTTGGGATAGCTTGTATCCACGGACAGGACCATATAGTTCTTATCGTTCTTATAGGGATTCCATATCTCCAGGAGTGTGGCTGCATTGGCAGGAACCGTGGCCATATTGGTATCCATGCGGATGGTATTTCCCGGAACGTAGAGATACTTTCCCGTACCCACTATCTCCTCCATGGTCTTATCCGGCACATTGGTGGACACCTTGATATCACCCTTATCACTCTTGTACTCGATACGGAAGTTCAGGTTCGTGTCGTTTTCTATGTAATTATAATATATGGTATAATATTCACTCAGATGGACCAGTATGTCCAGGGCTAAATCCTCCATGGTCATCCGGGGCGCCTCGCCCGCATCCGCATCCACAAAATCCGGGTTATAGCTCTGGAAGTCAACGGTTATCTCTTCCTCGTCATCATCCATGGAAATGGGCGATCCGGCCAATTGGAAATTCTCATCCAGATAATAACCCCTGGTCTTGATATAGCGCACAATCCGGTCCAGGGTCCACTCCGTCCCCTGCTCCCCAGGGCCATTGCTGACCCTTACGATGACCTTATGCATATCCAGCTTACCGTTGGTCTCGAACATATCCTTATAACCCACATAGGTAAATATGCGGTCGATATCCTCTGTCAGCTGCTTGTCAAACTGGGGAGAATCCTCATATGCATCCTCGTATATCCACTTTACACCTTTTCCGTAATTGGAATTAAGGTACATGGCGCTGATTCCAAACACGGACATGGCCACAAAGATAATGTGGAACAGGGTCAGTATCTGTTTTCTCCGTCTGAATTTCCTCTTCTCATCTGTCATACAACCACCTACTGCTTTTCGATCTTATAGCCTACACCCCATACCACCTTCAGGTACTTTGGCTCCCTCGGGTTAATCTCTATCTTCTCACGGATATGGCGGATGTGTACTGCCACGGTATTATCCGCCCCAATGGCCTCCTCATTCCATATCTGCTCATAAATCTCATCAATGGAGAACACCTTGCCGGCATTCTTCACCAGCAGCAGCAGGATATTATACTCAATGGGCGTCAGCTTGATGGCATCGCCGTCCACGGTTACCTCTTTATTGTCATCATTAATCTGAAGTCCGCCGCACTTATAAATCTGTCCGTCCGCCTGCTGGTTCAGGTTCCCAAGCTGGGTATAACGGCGCAGCTGGGACTTGACCCTGGCCACCAGCTCCAGGGGATTAAAGGGCTTTGTGATATAATCGTCAGCCCCGATATTAAGTCCCAGAATCTTATCCGCATCCTCGGACTTTGCGGAGAGAATGATAATGGGGATACTGCTGTTCTCCCTGACCTTCAAGGTGGTGCGGATGCCGTCCAGTCCCGGCATCATCACATCCACAATGAGTAAATCCACTTCATTATTATCCAGATACTCCAGTGCCTCATAGCCGTCATAGGCTTTGATTACCTTAAATCCCTCCCCTGTCAGATAGATATCAATGGCCTCCACAATCTGCTTGTCATCATCACATACCAGTATGGTCTGCATCACCAAACGCCCTCCTTTTTATATTCCACTGCCATTATGTTTGTTAGAAAATCCTCCATGCACAGATGAAGTTGTTGGCCCACCACTGGCTCAGGCTTCTGTGCACCACCCGTCCGTTACTGGAAGAAGCGTCAATGACAGTGCCCCCTCCTGCCGCAATACCTACATGGCCCCTTACCACCACAATATCGCCGGCCTGGATGTCGTTAAAGTTTGTAATCTTTGTGTATCGGCCCACATTCCTCCAGCCGGAAGAAGTCAGGTAGCTCTGGTTCACGCCCACCTGGTTGAGACACCAGTATACAAAGCCGGAACAGTCAAACGCATTGGGTCCCTTAGCTCCCCATACATACGGCGACCCCAGTTTCGATGAGGCAACGGATATAAGGGCGGATGCGCCTCCGCTTGCCGGTATGCTCACAGGCGGCGTGGTATTGCCGGAAGGCTTGCCCGCATTGCCGGAACCGCCGTTGTTTCCGGCGTTTCCGCTGTTTCCGGAATTATTAGGCCTTGCGGTGGTGCCGGAACCGCTGGAATTTGCTGCCGGCCGCCTTACATTATCGCTGGTCAGCTTAGCCATGGTCTGTAGGCCCACCAGGCCGTCTGATGTCAGTCCGTTGCGGGACTGGAAGTTTCTGACTGCATTCTCCGTGGCCTCGCCGTAATAACCGGTCACATTGCCGGAAACAAGATATCCATGCTTGTTAAGAAGCTGCTGCACCTTGGTGACCGCATCGCCGCGCTCGCCCAGCATCAGGCCGTTGGCCCTGGCGTCAGGGCTGTTTAACGCAATCCTGGTGGATGGTCCCAGATAGCCGTCCACCACCTGGTCGTTCCTGGCCTGGAACTGCTTGACAGCCACAACCGTGTCCTCACCGTAAGCCCCGTCCGGAGTGGTGGTCAGATACCCCAGCTCCTTAAGGCGCTCCTGGCAGGCCAGGACCACATCGCTCTTCTCGCCGTAAGAGAGGAAGTTAGGTTTAATCTCATCACTGTACAGAAGGTTGATGGTCCTCTGGCCCACCTTTCCGTCCTGCTCCAGTCCGTTGACCTCCTGGAGCTTTAACACGGCTGCCTCTGTGGAGTCGCCGAAGTTGCCTGTAACCAAATCAGCCGTTGCCAGGTATCCCAGCTCATAGAGGCGGTGCTGGATACGTTCGATGTCATCGCCCTGGGTTCCCTTGGACACCGCATAGTACTTGGCGTCCGGGGACATGATGGCATCCCAGGTCACATTGCCCACGATACCGTCCGTAGGCAGCTCGTTCTGTCTCTGGAAATGCTTTACCGCCTGCTGGGTCATCTCACCGAAATAGTCCGTAGGCTCATCATTGTCCATAAATCCCAGGTCCATCAGGCGCTGCTGCAGTCTCTTGATGATTTCATGGCGCACCCCAATCCTCAGGTACTCAGGTGCCGGCTCCGCATCCGGCAGGTCAATGTCATTCAGTCCCGGCAGCACCTGTCCGTCCAGGCCCAGCTGGGCAATGGTCTCAGGTACGGCCTGTATAATATTGACCTCCGAAGGGGTGGCATCCCCCACCTCTGATGACGATTCCTTGGCGCAGCCCCCCAGTATAACGCTGAGGGTCAGCACACCCACGGCTGCTGTATATGTAACATATTTTCTGTATTTTGAATTCATGAAGAACATATCCTTCCTGCTTCTTCTTATGTCAAAAAGCTCAAATCAAATTCATTCTAACACATTTCTTAAGGAATAGCGATACAAAAATTAAGGTCGTAAGAAAATTGAAAGTACTATAAAATAACCCTTCCCAGTTTATAAAAAAAGGCAAAACAGCAGAAAAAGGCGCCTGCACCACGGTACCCACCCCTTGGTGCAGACGCCTTCTCCTGCTGTATCTGCATTTACTTTCCGTCCCTGAGCTTTTTTCCGCTCCGCCCGAATCTGCGCCGCTTAAAAAAGGGAACCTTGGCCGCTGCCGCCTCTGCCTGTCCGCCTTTCTGGTAGCTTCTCAATGTCTCGTCCAGCTGGCGGAAGCGTTCCTCCTCCTTCTGGTCCGAAGCCTGGAACAGGAATTCCAGTTCCTTGCCCATCTTCTCATTGACCAGACAGCTGATATCCTGGCTCAGCTTCTCATTGTTCACTTCCAGGGCACGTCCGATAATCAGGTTCATAATCTGCTGGAACTGTTCCATCTTTTCTTCCATGGCGACCACGGACACGCCGTCGCCCTTCACCGTACTGAGGGAGGTTCCGCTGTCCTCCTCCTTAAATTCCTTAAGAGCCGCATTCATGTCGCGCTCCAGGATTTCATCGGACAGCTCGCCCTGGGCCTTGCCGTCCTTTTTCAGGACCTGGTTCAGCGCATGCTTGATTGCCTTCAGCTGATACCCCTTCTCCTTCAGGTTCTTGACCTGCTTGAACAGGCGGATATGTAAATCCGTATAGTACCGGTGCCCCATCTCGTTACGGGGAATATCAAGTTCCAGCTCCTCTTCCCAGTACCTTAATACATGGGCCTCCACATCGACCTTTTTGGACGCGTCCGATATCAGATAATGTACTTCATCCATAGCCATTCTCTCCTTCACAAGTTAACAGGCATTTCCTGCCTTAGTATTAGTGTATGCATTGAGAATGGATATTATGACAGGCGGTGAAAATTTTATGTTCAAATACCCTCTAATCCTGTCCGCCGCCCTGAGGTCTGGCAGCGTTGACGAACTTGGTGTACTCCGGCTTCCATATCAATGTAACGGTTCCGATGGGGCCGTTACGCTGTTTGGCTATGATTACTTCCGCCTCGTTGGGATGCTCCGTATCCTTATTATAATAATCGTCACGGTACAGGAACATAACCACATCGGCATCCTGCTCAATGGCACCGGACTCACGAAGGTCGGAAAGCATGGGCCTGTGGTCCTGCCTGGTCTCACAGGCCCGTGAGAGCTGGGACAGGGCAATGACCGGGGCATGGAGTTCCCTGGCAAGGGCCTTCAGGGAACGGGAGATATCGGAAATCTCCTGCTGGCGGTTGTCGCCTCCGCCCTTCTTGCTGCCGCTCATGAGCTGCAGGTAGTCGATGATTACAACGCTGAGCCCGTACTCCAGCTTCATCTTCCTGCACTTGGAGCGAAGTTCTGATATGGAAATACCCGGGGTGTCATCGATTATCAGCTTGGAATTTCCTATAACGCCAATGCCCTCCACCACTGCGTCCCAGTCAGAATCCGTCAGGGAGCCGGTCCTCAGCTTCTGGGAATCCACATTGGACTCCATGGAAAGCATACGGTTCACCAGCTGCTCCTTGGACATCTCCAGGCTGAACACCATGCAGGGCAGGCTCTTGCGGACCGCCACAAAATCCACCACGTTCAAAACAAAGGCCGTCTTGCCCATGGAAGGGCGGGCTGCTATCAGAATGAAATCCGAAGGCTGGAAACCGGAAAGCTTATAATCCAAATCAATGAAGCCGGACGGAATACCTGTAACGGTTCCCTGGTTCTTATAGGCGTCTTCAATCTTCTCCAGCACGTTGATGGCTACCTGTTTGATGGGCACAAAATCCTGTCCCCCCCGGTTCTGCAGCAGGTTAAAGACAGATTTCTCCGTGTCTGCCAGTATGTTCTCCAGGGGCTCCTTTCCCGCGTAACAGGTATTGGCAATCTCCTCCGTGGTCTTAATCAGCCTGCGCAGCACTGCCTTCTCGCTTACAATGGTGGCATAGGACCTTACGTTGGCAGATGTAGGCACCATGGTCACGATATCCCGGACAAAATCCAGGCTGCTCACCTCGGGAGGCACATCCTTTTCCTTCAGACGGTCCTGGAGTGTTACCAGGTCCACGGGCTTGCCTTCATTAAACAGCTCCACCATGGCGTCGAACATAATGCCGTACTGCTGCTGGTAAAAATCACTTCCCGTAACAATCTCCGATGCGGCAATCACTGCCTCCCTGTCCATAAGCATGGAACCAATGACCGACTGTTCCGCCTCCAGACTATGGGGCAGCACCCGCTTAATCAGGGCTTCTTCCATATTCTCGTCTCCTGTATCTGAATCTATGAGACCCGCCTGATTAGGCGGGTCCTCTGTCTGCGCTATGATTTTATGCTTCCACTACCTTGACAGCCAATCTGGCCGTCACATCCTTATGAAGCTTAATCGGTACCTCAAAGCTGCCAATGGACTTGATGGGGTCATTCAGCACAATCTTTTTCTTGTCAATGTCAATTCCCAGCTGGTCCCCAATGGCTTTGCCGATTTCCTTGGAGGATACGGAGCCAAAGGCCCTTCCGCCCTCTCCTGCCTTGATGGTCAGTGTCACGGAGGAAGCGTCCAGCTTTGCTCCCAGCTCCCTGGCTGCTGCCAGCTGCTCTGCCGCAATCCTGTCATCGTTTGCCTTCTTAAGCTTTAAATCATTCAGATTCTTGGAATTAGCTTCCGCCCCAAGCTTCTTGGGCAGTATGAAGTTCCTGGCATAGCCGTCATTCACATTCACAATCTGACCTTTTTTTCCTAATGACTTTACGTCTTCCAGTAATACTACCTGCATGTCTCATACTTCCTTTCTGTTTCTGTGTCTGTCCGCATCCCTTATCAGGATACCTCGCCTTCCTCCAGCATCTGGCGGATAACGTCCTTCAGCCGCTCCTTTGCCTCTTCCACGGTCACGCCCTTCATCTGGGCGCCTGCTATGGTGCGGTGTCCACCGCCTCCCAGCTTCTCCATCATGACCTGGACATTGACCTCGTCAATGGACCTGGCGCTGAAATATATGGTTCCGTTATAATCCGTAAGCACTACCGAAGCCTTCATACCGCGGATTTCCAGAAGCTCGTTGGCTGCCTGGGCCCCGATAATGGTGGGACTCTCCAGTCCTTCGGCTGAGCATTCGCTGATGGCGAAAGCATCCATAAACACCTCGGCCTTTCTGACTGCGTCCGCCTTTGCCTGATAATCCTTCATATTCTCCCTGAAAAGCTTGCGCACCCTGGTTATGTCAGCGCCGCTTCTCCTCAGAAATGCCGCTGCCTCAAATGTCCTGACACCGGTCTGATTGGTAAAGTTCTGGGTGTCAATGACAATACCGGCATACATGGCGTCTGCCTCAGCAGATTTGATTTTAATACCGTCCGCAATATATTGCAATACCTCAGCCACCATTTCGCAGGTAGACGAGGCATATGGCTCTACATAGGAAAGCACTGCGTTATCTATGATTTCACTGCTGGTCCTGTGATGGTCTAAGACCACAATGGTCTTCACCATCTCCAGAAGGGCCGGTTCATCCGTAATGCTGGGCCGGTTCACATCCACGATGACCAGCATGGTTCCCTGGTCCACCAGCTCAGCTGCCCTGGGACCTGTGAGCAGCATGTCCTCAGGATATTCTGCATTTCCCATAAAGCGCTCCATCATAGGGCGCACTGACGAGGTCACTTCATTGACCACAATATTGGCCTTCTTGTTCATGGACATGGCAATGCGGTATATACCCACCGCTGCACCAAAGGAATCAATGTCCGCCAGACGGTGTCCCATAATAAGGAGCCGGTCCTTGTTCTCCATCAGCTCCCTGAGGGCATGGGCCTTTACCCTGGCCTTCACCCTGGTGGTCTTCTCCATCTGCTGGGCCTTGCCGCCGTAATACTGAATCTTATCCGAGTCCTTGACCACCGCCTGGTCACCGCCCCGTCCCAGGGCCATGTCAATGGAAGTCCTGGCATATTCATAATTCTGGCTGTAGCTGTCGCCGTTCATGCCGATACCGATACTTAAGGTCACGGACATGTCGTTGCCTATGTTCACTGTCTTTACATCCTCCAGGATGGAAAAACGTTCCTCCTGTATCCTGGCCATGTACTGCTGCTTGATGGCAAAGAAATACTTATCCTTCTCAATCTTCTTTACAATGCCGTTCATGCCGGAAATATATTTGCTTATCTTACGGTCTATGAGGGCGGTCAGAAGGGAGCGCCGGACTTCCTCCACGCTTTCCAGAGCCTCGTCATAGTTATCCAGGTAAATCAGTCCCGCCACCAGCTTCTGGTCGTTAATCTGCTGCATGTACTTAAGCGTCTGAGTCTCATCCAGCAGATAGATGGCCGTGACGGATGAGCCCTGGCCTTCCAGCCCTCCCGCAGTCACTGCCGCATCCAGGCTGTCCACCATGACCTGCTTTAAATCAATCCGGAACTTCCTATCTCCCAGGGAACTGTGAAGACTCACAACCTCCCCGCCGGTAGCCAGCATTTCCTTTGTAATCTCAGGAAACATGGCCGTAATATTCTTATATGAATTCTTGTCTTCTTCCAGGATTGCCGCAAACTCCCGGTTCATCCACAACAGATGTCCGGCGCCGTCTGCCACCGCATAGGGCATCAGCATCTCTTCCAGCAGGTTCTGCCTGCTCTGGTCATAAGCGGAAGAAAATGCAATAAGCCCGGCAAGTATGCCTCTTTTTCTTGAAAAATACAGCCAAAGGGCAATCCCTATATAGACAATGGTAAAGACCGATACTATAATGCCGGCTTTTATGGATACCGCTGCCACCACAGCAGTCAGTACGATTAAAAGGACCGACAAAAAGAGCGGCCACTGCAGGTAGACCTTGAAAATCCCCCGCGTCCTTCCTTTATCTTTCATAGTCTGCCTCCATTCGTATCCAGAAATCGGAATACGCCTATCTTAGTTAGTATAACATATCCGGCCTCATTCGTCCATAAAAATGAGATTTTGCCAGCAATGTGCCAGCAATTTCCCATGGAGCCCAAGGCATAACAAGCGTAAAAAGAAGGCAAAAAGATGAACATTGTAACGCTTTTTGTTGATAAAGAACCATGCCTATGATAGAATCTAAGCTGTATTACCTGACTATACCACACCAAGGAGGATATACGTATGAAACAGCGCAACATTGTAGTATGCATCTTGCTGAGCCTGGTTACCTGCGGGATTTACGGCATCTATTGGATGATTGTATTGAACGACGATACCAATGCGCTTTCCGGCAGGCAGGGTACAAGCGGTGGACTGGTTTTCCTGTTCTCACTGATTACCTGTGGGATTTACGCCCTTTACTGGATGTACCAGATGGGCAATGCAGTTGAGATACTCCATGACCAGCATGGTGAGCCAAGGGGAAGCGCACCGGTGGTCTATCTGCTTCTCAGCCTGTTCGGACTGGGCATCGTGGCTTACGCCCTGCTTCAGAATGAGCTGAACAAGTATCTCCCTAATGCGTAAACGTCTTCGGACATTATGCATAAAAACAGGCGGGCTCCTGGGAGCCGGCCTGTTTTATGCATTTATCTGTATTCTGGCCGGACATCCCCTGATTCCCTGCCTGTTCCATACGGTCACCGGACTGTACTGTCCCGGCTGCGGCGTAAGCCGTATGTGCCTGTCCATTCTCAGTCTGGACTTTGCATCTGCTTTTAAGGCAAATGCTGCCGTCTTTCTCCTGCTTCCTCCGGGACTGGTCATGGCTCTCCGGATGGCTGTGCGGTATGTAAGGACCGGAAACACCCGCCCCACGCAGGTGCAGACCTGTGTGTTTTATGTGATGGTTGGGGTGCTGCTTGTGTTTGGGGTGGTGCGGAATCTTCCGGGGTTTGAGGGGCTGCGGCCTTAAACCGCTGCAAATCTGAGCGGCGGCAGCCGCGATACGCCCCTTCTTACTCAGCCTTACTGCCTGCTCAGTATATCCTCTGCCTCGTCTTCCCCATAACCCAGTTCTCTCAGTATCTCCGCCGAGTGCTGTCCTACCAGCGGCGGCGCCATATCATACTTAATAGGTGTTTTGGTATACCGGATTGGTGTAGCCACCACACCGATTTCTCCCAAGGACGGATGCTGCATCTTACGTATGTTCCGGTTATGGATGACCTGTGGGTCCCTGAGCATTTCCTCAAATGTATTCACCTGGGCACACCACACATCATAGGAGAGCATGTATTCCACCCAGTAATCCTGTGTATTCTGTTTTATCTTTTCTTCCACCACAAGCCGTATGTCATCCCTGCTGTTAAATGCCTCTTCCAAATCTGTAAACCTGGCCAGTTCCGGTGCATTCAAAAGTTTTGACAGCTTTTCCATAGGAACCACCCCCAATGCAATATATTTATCATCCGATGTCCTGTAAATGCCGTAAGGCGCTCCATTCCACGGTGCAGCCAGTCCTGTCCTGCTTCTTCTGAAATCCGGTCTGGGATTCAGATTCATATAAGCACAAATTTCCTCCTGCTGGAATGCGATGGTACTGCTGAGTAAATCCACATCTACCTCCTGCCCCTCTCCCGTTGCCTTTTTGTGATATAGGGCTCCCAATATGGCAATACAGAGATACAGGGCTGTGGCGGCATCGGCCACCGAGGTAGCCACTGCCGTAGGAGAATCCTCCTTACCGTTCATCATCACCAGTCCGGACATGGACTGGGCCAGCAGGTCCTGCCCCGGCCTGGTCACATAAGGACCGGTTAGCCCGTAGCCACTATTGGAACAGTAGATGATGCCCGGATTTATCTTCTTAAAATCCTCATATCCGTATCCCAGCCGTTCCAGAACCCCAGGACGGAAATTCTGCACCACCACATCTGCCTCCTTTGCCAACTTATAGATAACCTCCTTCGCCTCAGGCGTTTTTAGGTTAAGTCCCAGACTCCGTTTATTGCGGTTCATGGCCAGAAAGAAAGGACTGTCCCCCTCCTGGGTGAACTTCCCGAATGTGGCAAAACTGCGCTCCAAATCCCCCCCTTTGCTCCGCTCTACCTTAATAATATCCGCCCCCATATCTCCTAAAATCTGCGTTCCCATGGGACCTGCCTTGTATTGTGTAAAATCTAAAATCCTGACTCCTTCCAACAACTGGCTCATGCTTTTCCCCTCCTGTTAACAGCCTTTAAATACCGGTTCTCTCTTTTCAATAAATGCCCTCTGCCCCTCCTCCTTATCCTCGGTGCTAAAGGTTATGTAAACTAATTCATTCTCATAGTCCAGTCCCGCGTCCAGTCCTATATTCTGTGATACCCTGACCGCTTTTTTTATTACCTGGGCTGCAATGGGTGCCTTAGATGCAATCAGTCCTGCCATATCGTAAGTAGCTGTCTCCAGTTCCTGGGGTGTCCCATAGAGACGGTCCACCAGTCCCATATCCTTAGCCTCACTGGCTGTGTAGGTCTTACCCGATATGAGCATTTCCGCTGCCAGCCCCGGTCCCACCAACCGCGGAAGAATCTGGCTTGCGCCTCCTCCCCCAATCCAGCCATGATTAATCTCAGGGGCTCCGAATCTTGCGGACTCTGACGCATAGCGCATATCTGCGCTGATAGCCATTTCCAGACCGCCGCCCAGGCAATAGCCGTTTACCATGGCTATGACAGGCTTTCGAATCAGACGGATGGAGGTGGGATAATCCTTTTGGCGGTTGTGAAAATCCCAGGGAGTATCATACGTTACCAGCTTCTTGATATCGCTGCCCGAACAAAAAACCTTGTCCCCTCCGGTCACAACCACAGAACGGATATCCATATCAGCGTTGATTTCCTCCACGCACTGATACAGCTGCACCATCATATCCGGTGTTATGGCATTCATTTTCTCCGGTCTGTTAAAACGGATGGTCGCCACATGTCCCTGTTTCTCGTATGTAATAGTTTCCATTTTATGCCTCGCTTTCCTATATCCTGAATGTCTCAGGATTTTCATCCTGAATCACTTTCTTTTTTAAAAATTCCTCTATCTCCTGTTCCGTATATCCATATTCCCTTAATATCTCATGATTGTGTTTTCCCAGAACAGGGGGAGCAATACGGTATGTCACCGGCGTATCGCTGAAACGGATTGGATTGCTCACCACCTGTACCTCTCCGTAATCCTCACTTTCCATGGTGCGGAACACCTCCATGTGCCTCACCTGCGGATTCTCCACAACCTGCGGATACGTCAGCACCTCCCCGCACCACAAGTCCTTTTCCTGAAGGACCTGTATCCATTCCTCTGTGGTCCTGGTTTTTAAGACCTCTGCCGCCAGCCGGAAAATCTCATCTCTGTGCAGTTGTCCGTCCTCCCATGTCTTAAATCTGTCCAGCTCCGGACACCCCAAAGCCTTTGCAAGCTTGTCAAACGGAGCCATTGCCAGTGCCAGATAGCTGTCCTTTGTCCTGTGTATCCCATAAGGACTGTTAATCAAGGGATGCGCCAGGAGTTCCTTTGTCCGCTCCGGAAGCTGGCCTGAGTTCAGATAGGTAGTATATTCCTGAGTCTGTACCTCTATAAGGCTGGACAGCAAATCCACAGACACCATCTGGCCCTTTCCTGTTTTCTCCCTGGAGTAAAGAGCAGCCAGTATGCCTTCCACTGCATTCTGCCCTGCCATGGCATCCGCCACAAAAGTCCCCAAAGGAATGGGAGGTTCCCCGTCCCGTCCTGCATTCCAGGTAACACCCGAGAGGCCCTGTATCAGCAAATCCTGACCCGGTCTGTCCTTATAAGGCCCATCCTGACCATAACCGGTAACAGAACAATAAACCAGTCTTCTATTTTCTAATTTTAGGGTATCATAATCCAAACCCAGACGTTTGTGGACAGACGGCCGGAAGTTGCTTATAAATATATCAGCCTTACCAATCATCCCCAGAAGAATTTGTTTTCCTTCAGCGGATTTAAGGTTCAGGGTAAGGCTTCGTTTATTACGGTTAGCGCTAATAAAGGAAGTATTCATATACTCACTTACCCAGCCGTTTCCGATTGGACGTATCCTGGTCCACTCCCCATAACCCAGGGGCTCTACCTTTATCACATCCGCCCCCATGTCTCCCAACCTCTGGCTTGCCACGGGCCCGGCCATATGGTGGGAAAGATCAATAACCTTCAGTCCTTCCAACGGCATATCCATGCACTTATCACCTCTGCTTTTTCAGTTTTTCAAATAATGCCTGAAGACAGCTCACTATCTCCCCCGGCTTCTGCCTGTCCTTTAAACCCTGATTCAAAATAAGACCTGCCATCTCCTGAAACCGGTTATACCCCCCATATCTCGGGCGGAGATAGCTGAGTCTGAGAGTATCCAGCGTATCCAGGAAAAAACCGTGGCAGTCTCTGTTAACCGCCTCATCCGTCCAGGCTCCCAGATAACCCGGCTGACCTGCATTCTCATAGTAAATTCCCCTCTGGATATCATCCTGAGCAGCAAACCTGACAAAATCTGCGGCAATTCTTTTATTTTTACAACCGGAAGACACTGCCAGTCCCACTCCCCCCAGGAGCGCTCCCGAAGGTATTTGTGTAAAGGATGGGATATTGGTAAACCGTATCAGCTTTCTCCCGAAAGGGGGCGTCCGTGCATAGTTGGAATATCCAAAAAGCAGCGGTACATAGCAGACTTCATCAGTGAGAGCCATATGCTCCAGCATTTGTATGGGATTCATATCCAGGGAAGCCGGGTAAACCAGTTCCGATAATTCCCGGAGAAGTTCCACTGCCTGCAGCGCAGCCTGGTATTCCACACCTGATTCCCTGCATATTACCCCGTCACCCCTTATATTGGCGCATATGGTGAGAAAGCTGCAGTACACGTCTGTCTGGCACAGGGGGAATCCTACCCAGCCAGCCCTTTTCCTGTCCTTTGCCAGATTTTTAACCTCATCCCAATTCCTGGGCGGCAAAATCCCTGCCATAAGGTCCGGCCTGTAAGCGCTGATTTGGGCGGCCGCATCCACGGCCAGCGCCCACTGGCAGCCATTCATCTGATAGCTCTCAAAGCTGCGTCCTACCGAATTTTTCTCCTGGTCTTCTAAAAATGCCTGGTCCAGCCACTGATTCAGGGGAATCAGAGCGCCGCCTTCCACTGCACTGCCAATATGAGGATGGTCCAGCATAATTAAATCATAATTCTCTGCCAGAAGAGTTACCGGGTAGTCTCCAAAGTCCTTTAATGAACGTACATCCCAGTGTAACTTCACATCTGTGCAGTTCCTTGAAAATGCTTTTGACACCGCCCCAATGGATTCATATCCTCTGGGATGGTTCCAGGTAATACCTTTCAAACATATCTTTTCCTTCACTCGAATCACACTCCGTACATCATGTTAGGCAGGAAGGTTATAAGCTGTGGAATAAAGACACACAGCAGGATAACTGCTATCTCTCCCATTACAAAGGGCCATACTGCCCTGGCTGCCTGGGCAATGGATATTTTTGCAATTCCGCAGCATATGAACAGCAGAACCCCAACCGGCGGCGTCACAGCTCCCACAAGCAGCATCATGATAATACAATCTGCAAACTGTACCGGATGCCAGCCATACTGTGCAATTACAGGCAAAAATACAGGAATCAGGATAATCATGGCAGCTGTTCCGTCCATAAAGAATCCCAGGAAGAACAGGAACAGCAATATGAGAAGGAATATGACAGTGCCGTTGCCGGATACTCCCAAAAGGGCATTTACAACCATCTGCGGAAACTGAGCCCTGGCAAGTATCCATCCCAGGGCCTGGGCTGACGCCAGAACAAACATGGTGCTGGCTGTTGTCAGGGCAGCGCTGAGGAATATGCGGAACAGGTCTTTTAGATGAAGTTCTTTCATCAGGAATCCGGCAATCAGCGCATACACCACCGCTATGCATCCTGCCTCCGTGGTTGTAAATACGCCAAACAAGATACCTCCCAGCACAATGACTGGCATGACAAGAGCCACCAGCGACTGCCGGAAAGCCACTGCAATCTCCCGCAAAGATTTTTTAGCCTCCGCCTTATACCCTCTCTTGCAGGATATGACATAGGCAACTCCCATCAATGTAATGCCAATCAGGATTCCCGGTATAACACCGCCCATGAACAGGGCACCGATTGACACGCCTGCCATGGAACCATAGATAATCATCATGATACTTGGCGGAATAATAGGTCCTATGGTGGAGGATGTAGCTGTTACCGCCACGGAAAAGTCCGCATCATAGCCGTCTTCTATCATAGCAGGAATCAGCATGGAGCCAAGGGAAGCACTGTCTGCCGCAGCTGCTCCGGAGATTCCTGCAAACAGCATAGATGCAAGGATGTTCACATGGGCCAGTCCTCCCCTGATATGCCCCACCAGAGCACTGCAGAAGTTAACAATTCTCCTGGTAATTCCGGCACTGTTCATCAACTCCCCTGCCAAAATAAACAAAGGAATCGCCATCATGCTGAAGGAATCAATGGTTACGAACATTCTTTGGGGCACCACCGTAAGAGGCACCGTGGTATTTCCTGCAAACAGGGCCACAAAGCTGGAAAAGCACATTCCCACAGCAATAGGGCATCCTAAAATCAAAAGTGCAAGAAATGTAATCATCAAAATACTCAGCATCACTCTACCTCCCCTTTTTCATTCAGCTCCGGATTAATATAACTGTGGTAGGTAATATGGTTGGTAAGTGTGGTGTACAGATTTCTCAACCCGTCAATAGCCAGTACAGCTCCGCCCAGGACAATACCGGCATAAATATACTGGTAGGGAAGCCTGAGAGCCGGTGAGGTCTGCCCCACTGCTCCACAGGCAAACTTACATCCGAAATATGTAATCAGTATACCGGTCACCACCACGATACCGTCCAGAACTGCCTGGTAATACTTCTGTACCTTTTTAGGCAGTATTTTAATGACAATATCAACTGCTGCATGTTTTTTCTCCAGCACGCATACGCCTGCCCCCAGGAACACCATCTCAACAAAGAGATACCGGCAAAGCTCCTCTGACCAGGTGAGGGACGAGTTTAATACAAACCGGCAGATGACCTGTACAAATGCCAGTCCTACAAATCCAACGGAGCAGGCTATCATAAGCAGATTTACTGTCATATCGAATATTCTGAAAAACCGATTCATTGTCAACCTCCTTCTATATGTAGAATCCGCTTTCCTTCATCGGTATGAAGGAAGCGGATTTCATTAAAACTAATATTCCATGCTGCTGACCTGGTCCACATACTCCTTGCCGCCCACCATGTCGTAGTACTTTTCATACAATGGCTGGACAGCAGCAGCAAACTTCTCCTGTTCGCCGTCATCCAGGCTGTTGATGGACAATCCTGCTTCCACCAGCTTTTTCTCATACTCAGCTTCACTTTCCTGTGCCACCTGATTGTTATATACAACTGCATTTGCCGCAGCTTCCTCCAGTATCTTCTTCTGGTCTTCGCTGAGACGGTCATAAGCATTCTGGGAAATAAAAAGAACAGAGCCGGCAAAAATGTGATTGCTTTTTGCACCGTATTTAATAGCCTCATAGGTTCCATTGCTCCATGTAGACTCCGGGTTTACCTCATATCCCTCCACAACCCCGGTCTGCAATGCGGTGAACAAATCCCCAAATGCCATGGGCGTGGGATTGGTTCCCAACAGTGTAAATGTCTGGGTGTATACATCTGACTCAGGCGTACGTATCTTAAGGCCAGATAAATCATTCAGTGTCTTTACCTCTTTATTGGTAGTCCAAATCCAACGGAACCCCTGGTCGAACAGTCCCAGCACTTTAATCTTACTGGAGTTCTCCAGCTTCCCAAATACCTGTCTTCCTAAATCGCTGTTCCCGTAGGCATGTACATGGTCATAATCCTTAAATATAAAAGGAAGTGAAAATATTGCAAAACTGTCATCAAAGTTCTGCATGACAGCACAGGATACCCATGCCATATCCACGGTACCGGCCATTACGCCCTCCGCCAGGTCTCTTTCATTGCCCAGCTGGCTGTTCGGATAGTAGGTAACCTTAATGCTGCCGCCGGATTTCTCCCCAATCTCCTCCACCATGGCTTTCATGGAAAGATTACAGGCGCATCCATCCGGCTGTGCGTCCGCAAGGCTCAGCTCCAGCACCTGTCCCGCCGGTGCTGCTGTCTCTGCAGATGCCTCTGCTGAGCTTTCGCCGTTTCCGGCCGGCGCCGCTGTTGTCTTATCCGGTGCAGATGAACCGCATCCTGCCAGCATACTGCCGATAAGTGCTGCTGTTAAAATTGTAGATACCACTCTTTTTTTCATTTGATTGTAACCCCCTTCTGTAAAATACTTGTTTTTAGGTTTCGCTGCCAGCTTGTGTGGCATAGGTCCATTATATAAAGATTTCGTTAAGAAAATAAATGCCCCTTTTTTCACATAATGTTCTCAAATTTTATTCATCTACTCCTGTTTCGTAAAAAATGGTAATAGAATCTAAAAAATTGTCTCTTGCCAACTATATAAGGATGTATAATACCCTGGATATCTATAATAATAAAAAAGACATTGCCCCGGAATTTTTCATCCCTCTATGCGGCAATGCCCTCTCTCCATCTCCTTATTTACTGTTCCCTGAACGTTCCCGGAGATATCTCTTCATATTTTTTAAATACCCGTATAAAATTCTTGGCGCTGGAAAATCCGGTTTTAAATCCCACTTCTTCGATGGTCATTTCCGTCATCTGCAGCAGCAGTTTGCTTCTCTCAATGCGGTAACGGTTCAGGTACTCGATAAAATTTGTCCCTGTCTCTTTCTTAAACTGAGTGCTCATATAACTTTGGCTGATTCCCAAAAACTCAGATATGGCTGAAAGGGAAAGATTCGACTCACTGTAGTGTTCCTCAATATATTGACGGGCTCTCTCCACATATCTGCGTTTTAACTTACGGGAGCTGGATTTGATTCCATCTATTGCCAGGCTGTTAAAGCGTTCCAGCTGTGACTGGAACCTTTCCCTGTCACCCAGAGATGCAAAAAGCTGCGTTCTCTGATTGTAGAGTTCTTCCCTGTCAAATACATCAAGCGGTATCAGCTCCTTCATCACAGCCTCCCACCAATAAGCTGCAAACTCCTTCAACTCATCAGATGTATTTTTATGCTTAAGCAATTCCATAGCTGTCTTTTTAACCAGATTTCTTGCTTCCTCCTCCTCGCCGTTATCAATTTTCTCTTTTATAGTTGAAAATGTATTGCTTATCAGCTGCCTGTCCGGTTCGATGAGCGGAGTGTGAGCTTCCTCCTCCCTGTGATTCTGAAGGTAAATTTTATATTTTAAGTCCTGGCATATCAGCGAGAAATTCTTATAAAGCTCAGTGATACCCATGATATATCTGGAACTTCCCGTCAGAAGCTGGACAGGATAATCGCTGCATATATCCTGTATCTGCTGTTCCTGTTCCTCCTTCCAGCTCAGAATCTGCTTTGCCGACACCGTCTTTGGAAAACCCATAACAACAATCATATGACTGTTTTCCAGCATATGGACAAAACTGCATATATAGCGTCCTTCTGCGTATCGGATAATTTCCTGTTCCAGCCGATGCAGAAGGATATTGCACTCCAGCAGAGAGAACTCCCTATCCTCTGAGACCAGTGAAATGATTACCAGCGTATAATTCAGTCTGGTGCTGAATTCTGTTCCCAGTGCTGTAAAGGTTGCGTCCAGCGTTTCATTGTCAATCTCATGACCCAGCAGCAGATTACGGAATGTATCCGATATCATGGCAGGTTTTATATTCTGCAAAAAATGTCTCATCTCCTGATTGCGCATCACAGTATAGCTGACGCTTTTTTCCAGAAGTTCCAGTTCATTCTTTGAAACCGTCTCATCCCCGCTTTTTGCCACCTGATCTGCAATTCCTATCAGTTTGTGAATAGGAAGATACACACTTCTGGCCAAATAAACGGAAAACAGGATACAGAAAAATGCAAGTCCCAGCACAATGAGCAAAAGCCCGCCGTCAATAGCAGATACCTCCATCCGAAATAGGTCTGCATCAGTCCCTAATATATACTGCCAGCCGTTTTGCGCGGATACCAGTTTATAGTATCCGCCTTTCTCCCCTAGCGGAAAACCAGAGGTAACCGGCATGTCCGTTACTGCCTCCGGCGTAAGTTTCTCCGGATACCCTATCTGGGAAGGAAATACCGGGTATCCCTCCTTATCGTAAGTCCATATGGTATTTCCCTTCCCGGTTTCCCCCTTACCTTCTATGATGGAATTCAGATAATTTGAGTCAATCTGAAAAGCCAGCACCCCCAGTATTCTATCGTAAAAGACAGGGGCATACAGCAGCAGATACTGCGTCTTTCCTATGGATACAAACTGCTGTTCCCCCACCTGTGCATCTGCATTTCTGCAAAATTCCAAAAGCTGGTTTACCTGTCCTGTTCCCTTGTATTGTTCTGCCTTCACCGCTACCCCCTCACTGCTGTAGAAGGTATCATCGCTGGGAAGGTATAAAAAGGCACCGCTTACCAAGTCATTAACCAGTTTCACAGATTGCAGCTGGTACACAATATTGTAATTGCGTTCTGAATTCTTGATGTTAGGAGCTGTCATCACAGCTCTTATATATTCGTCCTTTGACAGCTGTACTATCTGGTTGGACAGATTATGAAGCTCCCTGTCTATACTCTCCTGGGTCTTTTCCAACACTGCAAAGGTCCTGATTCCCAATCTCTGTTCCACATTCTTACGCATAATATAACGGTTGTATGTGTAGAGCACCGCCAAAAGCAGTGATGAATAGAGCAGAAGGAAGATTAGAATCCTTACAAATACACTTTTAAACTTATATTTACCTACTAAATTAAATCTGGAACTTATTGCTTTGTCCTTTTCCATTCTTTTTCCACCCATTCCCGCACTGCCAGTTCGTCCATATATGTCCCTGTTTTATAGCAGAATTCTTTATTATTATAATAGACAGGAATGATTAAATCAACAATTCACCGCTATAATATGATGTTGTTTACAACATTCAGAGGTGAGGGGGTATTTGTATGATTTCTAATTGATATAGCAGTATTTAAAAAACAGAAGCCAGTTATTCTATGCCGGAAACAGCCGGTATACGGGCAATAAACGGGTGATAAATGTTCACAAAACCCGTCTTTGGGCTTTAACACCATAATTCTTTAGGGGCAATTCAACACATCATATATTTACAGTCAG
>NZ_SPHO01000036.1 GCF_005845215.1 Clostridium sp. 1001271st1 H5 | reverse complement strand
GGTTCTAACCCATGGCTTAGCACCATTTTTTTAGTTCAACTCCGAAAGACAGGTAGTATAGCAGACATGGAATAAGATTTCCACTGTAAAATGTATTTTTCCCTTTCCCATATGTCATAATTGTGATATGATTAATAATTATATTTATCACAATAGCAACGTAACGGAGGAACAATTATGGCAGACAAGGATACCGTAATGGAAACTGAGGAAAAGGAGGTAATCTCCAGGAATTTCATTGAACAGGAGATTGACAAGGACCTGGCAGAGGGTGTTTATGACCATGTCCAGACCCGTTTCCCACCGGAGCCAAACGGTTATTTGCATATCGGACATGCCAAGTCCATCTTACTGAACTACGGCCTGGCACAGAAATACGGCGGCAAGTTCAACCTGCGTTTTGACGATACAAACCCGACAAAAGAGAAGACTGAATTCGTGGAGTCCATCATGGATGACGTGAAATGGCTGGGCGCTGATTTTGAGGACAGGCTTTTCTTTGCGTCTAATTATTTTGACCGGATGTACCAGTGCGCCGTGTTCCTGATTAAGAAGGGCAAGGCATTTGTCTGTGACCTGACAGCGGACCAGATTAGGGAATACAGAGGCGATTTCACCACACCGGGTAAGGAGAGTCCTTACAGGAACCGTTCCGTGGAGGAGAATCTCGCATTGTTCGAGGAGATGAAGGAGGGAAAGTACCAGGATGGAGAGAAGGTGCTCAGGGCCAAGATTGACATGGCTTCCCCCAATATCAACATGAGGGACCCGGTCATCTACCGTGTTGCCCGTATGTCCCACCACAACACGGGAGATAAGTGGTGCATCTATCCCATGTATGATTTCGCTCATCCCATTGAGGATGCCATTGAACATATCACCCACTCCATCTGTACCCTGGAGTTTGAGGACCACAGGCCGCTCTATGACTGGGTGGTAAAGGAGTGCGAGTTCGAGAATCCACCCCGCCAGATTGAGTTCGCCAAACTGTACCTGACCAATGTCATAACAGGCAAGCGTTATATCAAAAAGCTGGTGGAGGATAACATCGTGGACGGCTGGGATGACCCCCGTCTGGTGTCCATCGCAGCGCTGAGAAGAAGGGGGTATACCCCGGAATCCATTAAGATGTTCGTGGAGATGGTGGGCGTATCCAAGGCCAACAGCTCCGTGGACTATGCCATGCTGGAATACTGCATCCGCGAGGATTTAAAGCTTAAGAAGCCGCGTATGATGGCTATCCTGAATCCGGTGAAGCTGGTCATTGACAATTATCCTGAAGGAGAAACAGAGATGCTGGATGTGCCCAACAATCTGGAAAATCCGGAGCTGGGAGACAGAAAGGTGCCATTTTGCCGGGAGCTTTATATTGAGCGCGAGGATTTCATGGAAGAGCCTCCGAAAAAGTATTTCCGTATGTTCCCCGGCAATGAGGTCCGCCTGATGGGGGCATATTTCGTGAAGTGCACAGGATGTGAAAAGGACGCTGACGGCAATGTCACCGTGGTTCACGGTACCTATGACCCGGAGACAAAGAGCGGTTCCGGCTTTGAAGGACGAAAGGTAAAAGGAACCATCCACTGGGTGGCTGTTCCCACTGCAAGGCAGGTGGAATGCCGTCTGTATGAGAACATTGTGGATGAGGAGAAGGGCAAGCTGAATGATGACGGCAGCCTGAACCTGAATCCCAACTCCCTGATTGTACTGAAGGAGTGCTATGTGGAGCCGGCTCTGGCAGAGGGAAAGGCCTATGACAGCTATCAGTTTGTCCGCAACGGATTTTTCTGCGTGGACTGCAAAGACAGTACGCCGGAAAAGCCGGTGTTCAACCGGATTGTTTCCCTGAAGAGCTCATTCAAACTTCCGAAATAGAGTTATCAGATAGAACCACAAACAAGATAAAGAAAGGCCGGGGAACCTGATGAAAGAAGTTCCCTGGCCTTTTGATGCAGATGCCTAATAATACCGGCAGGATATGAAGCGGTATTTAAAAAGCTCGTAGAGAAAACGTATGCCAATGATGATATAAATGGCTGTGCCTGCTGCAAACAAAGCCATGAAGAATACATAGAGCCCCACATACATGCTGATTCTGGATGCAGCAATAAGGCCGAGGCAGAGATATGTAAACTTGAAGACCTTGCGTTCCAGACGGTGCACCGGTATGCGGAATACCCGCTTGATGATGGACATCAAGGATACTATGAACAGGGGATAAAGGGCATCCACGGATAAGCCTGCAAGCAGCCGGTACCATTCCGGAACATCCCTTCCCGCACTGATTCTCTCTATGGCTGTGAAGACCAGGATGTGTATGAACACGGTCAGCAGTACAATGGCCACAGCCCCTATCAAACAGCGGAAGGCCAGTGAATGTTCCTTTTTTGGAGATAGTTTCCTTAACATATTCAGAGTCTGTTCGCTCATGTTCATCCATCCTTTCCTAATTGTTTTTTCGGTTCTCTTCCTACTTTTATTATAATTCCACACACCTGTGATTACAATGTACAAATCAGAAAAAATAGTATACTATTATAAAATTATCTCTGTTCTCTGTACTAATAGTGCAAATTGACTGAATAAAAGCAAAAATAGATTGACACATTACCAGTAAACTGGTATGATTAAAATGTTTATTTCGAATACAAGTGATAATGCCAGTTAAGGGTGGGAAGGAGCGGAACATGGAACTGATGGTACCCTTTGACAGTCAGACAGACAGCCCTCTTTATGAACAGATTTACCAGTACATAAAGAATGAAATCCGCCAGGGAAAGATGGAGGCTGGAAGCCGGCTGCCTTCCACCCGCATACTGGCCAAAAACCTGAGGCTGAGCCGCAGCACCACCCAGATGGCCTATGACCAGCTGCTGTCAGAAGGATATATAGAGGCCCTGCCGTGCAAGGGTTATTTTGTGTGTAAGATAGAAGAGCTGGTGGAAGTGCGGCAAAAGGGCGGAGGCTCTTTTGTGGAGCCGGGCGACACAGGGAAGGATTGCTACGAAGTGGATTTTTCTCCCAGAGGTATTGATTTGGACAGTTTTCCTTTCAATACATGGAGGAAAATCAGCAGAAACACACTGGTGGATGACAACAAGGAAATGTTTGCGGCAGGGGACCCCCAGGGGGAGAGAGCGCTCAGGACTGCCATAGGAGATTACCTTCACTCTGCCAGAGGAGTGAACTGCAGGCCGGAGCAGATTCTCATCGGCGCAGGAAGCGAATATCTTCTGATGCTGCTGTCCCAGATTTTGGGAAACGGAAGGAGAATCGCCATGGAAAATCCCACTTATAAGCAGGCCTACAGGGTGCTTAAGGGGGAGGGATATCCTGTGGTTCCGGTGGATATGGACCGTTATGGCATGGATGTGGAACGGCTTGCCCGGAGCGGAGCGGATGTGGCCTATGTGATGCCCTCCCATCAGTATCCCACGGGAATTGTCATGCCTGTGAAGCGGAGGCAGGAGCTGCTGGCCTGGGCATACAGCGCCGCGGACCGGTATCTGATTGAGGATGATTATGACAGTGAATTCAGATACAAGGGAAAGCCTATTCCTGCGCTGCAGGGCATGGACCGGGGCGGCCGTGTGATTTATATGGGAACATTTTCCAAGTCCATTGCCCCGGCTATCCGCGTGGGCTTTATGGTGCTGCCGGAGCATTTGCTGGAGGCATACCGGGAACGGGCCGGATACTACCTCTCCACCGTATCCAGGATTGACCAGAACATTCTCTACCAGTTTATAACCCAGGGATATTATGAGCGGCATTTAAACCGGATGAGGGCGCTGTACAAGGGAAAGCACGATGCGCTGATGGCTGGCCTCAGGGAGCTGGAGGACAGGTTCTTAATCAGGGGTGAGTATGCAGGGCTTCACGTGCTGCTGACCCACAGAAAAGGAGAGCTGGAGGAAGGTCTGGTGGCCCGGGCGGCTGCCCTGGGTGTGAAGGTATACGGAATATCGGGATGTTTCATACAGCCGGAGGAGAGCCGGTTCGGCTCAACCGTTATGCTGGGATATGCCAGTCTCAGCGAGGAAGAAATCCGCAGGGGCACTGAACTGCTGGCAAGGGCCTGGACATGTTAGGCAGCTGAATGGATTATTAAGAGACAAGTTTACAGGAAGGGAATGGTATGCCATGAAAGATAGATGGACAGATTTGGCTGCTGTGGCTGCCTTTGCAGCGGTACTGGGAATCAGCGCCTGCTGGGGCCAATATGACAGGGCCCATGGCAGGGTCTGTGACCAGGCCTATGGCAGGCCGGACAGTGGATATGGCTGGATGTATGGTCAGGAAGGACCTGCAGCGAATGAAAATGGGAGGCTCATGGGGAATGCTGCTGATTCAGGTGCGGCAGGCGCTTCAATGGGAGCAGCCGGTGTACAGGAAGGTGGAGGAGCGGACTCGGCCCGGAGAAAAGGGGAGGAAATAGAGATACTGCCGGATGTAACGCAGTCCCAGAAAGAGGTCCTGGCGGAAATCATGGAAGCCTTGGAGGCACAGGATTTGGAGACCGCGGCCCGGGTGATGGACCGTGAGGAAGAGACGCTTATGACGTTGTTTTATGAGGCTATGGGCGGAACACGGTATCTCTATGACGGCCAGTCATTCAGCGGGTCCATAGAAGGCATGGGTCTGGTGCTCACCATGCCTAAGACCCTGTATTACGGTACCTTCCAGAATGGAAAGCCGGAAGGGGAATGTACGGCCCTCCAGGTGGTTGAGCTGGATGCGCCCAGGTACGATTACTCCCAGGGACTGTGGAAGGACGGAAAGATGGAGGGGCAGGGCCATACCGGATACTGCTATTATGAGACCGGCCCGGAAGGGGAGGCCAGGGACGTGTGCAAGACAGGAAGGTTTTCCGGTGACAGGATGGAGGGGGAAGTGACTTATACCACCCTGAACCAGGAGGGGGAGACATCCACCTGGAAGCTGGAGACAAAGGACGGCACAGTGCAGCTGGACCACCGCTGGATTTATATAGAGGAGCAGGGGGAATACCAGCTGATGTCCCAGGAGGATGACAGCCATGCCTATATCATGGACGGCAATCTGGCTGACCAGCCGGTATGGATTAACCTTCTGGCCTGGGAAGAATAGAATGGGGGCAGAAAAGTCCCGGAGACATGATGGTTTTGTGTCCCCGGGACTTTTTTGCTGTATATTGCCTTATACCGCCGTACATGTTTCCGTCCGGCTGATATGTTTTGTTCTAATCCAGCGTATCTTCCTCGATGATAGCAGTGGGGCGGACTGCTTCCGCTTCCTCCTGGCTGCTGTCATCGTAATCATCTTCCGTAAGGTCTCCTGAATCATAGGAGGAACTGCCGTCCATGCGCCGGTAATCATAGAGGTCGTCCTCATCCACATAGTCGTCATCCAGAAATCCCTCATCTTCAAATAAATCAGAATCATCATCCTTATCCCTGGAGTGCTCATCCATGAAATCCGCTTTCTTGGACTTCACGGTCTGGAGTGCAATCTGGGCCGTGTCCACGGCAGCGGAAACCGCCTCATGGGCAGTGTCTGATAACAGGCTTCCGGCATCCTTAAGGACGTTCTTTGTTGCCTGGGCCATATCCTTGGCAGCAACCTTGAATTCGTCCTTGCTGGAGGAAAGAGAGATGTAATTGCGGTCCAGGCTGCGTGTGTCAATGGTGCGCTCTGTGCCGTCCTCATCGGTCCTGTCCTCGCCGCCATCCTCAAATTCCCGGAAATCCTTTTCCAGCTCCCTGTGGTATGTCTTATACTGAAGTACGTAGGAAACACCGGCAGCCACAGCACCGGTCACTGCTGCAAATGCTACGAATTTACCCCAACCTTTCTTTGCCATGCCAAAAACCCCTTTCTTGTAATGGTGATGCATAAAAGCTCCCCTATGGGTCATATTATGCCTTATTGTTATTATTGTAATACGAATGGAAAAAAAAAGAAACAGCAAATTGTAAAAAAACAATAAAATTAAAAGAAATTAGCACTCAACTCTTGACAGTGCTAATAACTGGTGATATAACATATCATGTGAGCAAAAGAAAGAAGTAAGGAAAAGAAAACAAGAAAGAAAAATCAGAATATCGTGTAAGGAGGAATTCAATCATGAAGTTAGTACCATTGTTTGACAAGGTAGTGTTAAAGCAGTTAGTTGCAGAAGAGACAACAAAATCAGGCATCGTCCTTCCGGGGGCAGCCAAGGAGAAGCCGCAGCAGGCAGAGGTCATCGCAGTGGGACCAGGCGGAGTTATTGACGGCAAGGAAGTAACCATGCAGGTTAAGGCCGGCGACAAGGTAATCTACTCCAAGTACTCAGGCACAGAAGTGGAGATTGAGGATGAGAAGTACGTTATCGTAAAGCAGAACGATATCCTGGCAGTTGTAGAATAATAAATAATACAGCAGGACATTACATTGTAGAACATAAAATATTGGAGGTTGATGAAAGATGGCAAAGCAGATTAAGTACGGCGTAGAGGCCCGCAAGGCACTGGAAGCAGGCGTTAACCAGTTAGCAGATACAGTACGTGTTACCCTTGGACCGAAAGGACGCAACGTTGTCCTGGATAAGTCCTTTGGCGCTCCGTTAATTACAAACGACGGCGTTACCATTGCAAAGGAAATCGAGCTGCAGGATCCATATGAGAATATGGGCGCACAGCTGATTAAGGAAGTTGCTTCCAAGACCAACGACGTGGCCGGCGACGGTACCACCACAGCAACTGTTCTGGCCCAGGCCATGGTAAACGAAGGCATGAAGAACCTGGCAGCAGGCGCCAACCCAATCATCCTGAGAAAGGGAATGAAGAAGGCTACAGACGCAGCCGTGGAAGCCATCAAGAAGATGAGCAAGCCAATCAACGGCAAGGAGCAGATTGCAAGAGTAGCTGCCATCTCTGCTTCTGATGACGAAGTGGGAACCATGGTAGCAGACGCTATGGAGAAGGTTTCCAAGGACGGCGTTATCACCATTGAAGAATCCAAGACCATGAAGACAGAGCTTGACCTGGTTGAAGGTATGCAGTTCGACAGAGGTTACCTGTCCGCTTATATGTGCACGGATATGGATAAGATGGAAGCTAATTTAGACGACCCATACGTGCTGATTACTGATAAGAAGATTTCCAATATCCAGGATTTACTTCCGCTGTTAGAGCAGGTAGTTAAGATGGGCGCAAGACTTCTCATCATTGCTGAGGATGTGGAAGGCGAAGCACTGACCACCCTGATTGTAAACAAGCTGAGAGGCACATTCAATGTAGTTGCTGTTAAGGCTCCCGGCTACGGCGACAGAAGAAAAGAGATGCTGCAGGATATCGCTATCCTCACAGGCGGTACGGTTATCTCCGAGGAACTGGGTCTGGATTTGAAGGATGCAACCATGGAGCAGTTAGGACGTGCAAAATCCGTTAAGGTTCAGAAGGAGAACACCATCATTGTTGACGGCATGGGCGATAAGGATGCCATTGCAGCAAGGGTATCCCAGATTCGCAAGCAGATTGAGGAAACCACCTCTGACTTTGACAGGGAGAAGCTGCAGGAGCGTCTGGCCAAGCTGGCAGGCGGCGTAGCTGTTATCCGTGTTGGCGCTGCTACCGAGACAGAGATGAAGGAAGCAAAGCTTCGCATGGAAGATGCGCTGAACGCTACAAGGGCAGCTGTTGAGGAAGGCATCATCGCAGGCGGCGGCTCTGCATATGTACACGCAGCAGGAGAAGTAAAGAGCGTTGCTGACGGACTGGAAGGCGACGAGAAGACAGGCGCCAGAATTATCTTAAAGGCTCTGGAAGCTCCTCTGTTCCACATCGTAGCCAACGCAGGACTGGAAGGCTCCGTTGTTGTAAATAAAGTAAAAGAGTCTCCTGTAGGCCACGGCTTTGACGCTTACAAGGAAGAGTATGTGGATATGATTGAAGCTGGCATCCTGGATCCTGTAAAGGTTACCAGAAGCGCTCTTCAGAACGCAACCAGCGTTGCCTCCACACTGCTGACAACAGAGACTGTTGTTGCCAATATTAAGGAGCCGGCTCCGGCAGGCCCCGCAGCACCTGATATGGGCGGAATGTATTAATCCGTAAGGCATGATATTTAACTGATAAAAAATAATGAGGATGGGACGCAGCACAGGCATATGTGTGCTGCTGTCCCATCCTTTTTGCTCAGCTGTCCTTTGCGGCGGGGAAATACATTTTATACAAACATCCGGGCCACGCTTGCTATACAAACATCCGGGCCACGCTTGCAAAGGCAAAGCAAAGTACGATTCCGCAGACCGTAGGCACCAGGAAGGAAATGACAGTCCATTTGAAGCTGCCTGATTCCTTGCGGATGGTAAGGAGCGTGGTGGTGCAGGGCCAGTGCATCAGGGAGAAGAGCATGGTACTGACAGCGGTAATCCAGGTCCAGCCGTTATTTACCAGCAAATCCCGCAGCTGCGCCAGACTGTCAAATTCCAGAAGGCTGCCCTGGGCCATATAGGCCATGATAATGATGGGAATGACAATTTCATTGGCAGGCAGTCCCAGGATGAATGCCATGAGAATTACGCCGTCCATGCCCAGAAGCCTTGCAAATGGGTCCAGGAAACCGGAGCAGTGGGCTAACAGGGTAATGCCGCCCACCTGCACATTTGCCATGACCCAGATTAACAGGCCGGCAGGGGCAGCCACCGCAATAGCCCTTCCCAGCACGAACAGTGTCCGGTCAAAGATGGAGCGGACAATTACCTTGCCAATCTGGGGACGCCTGTAGGGAGGCAGCTCCAGGGTAAAGGAGGAGGGGATTCCCTTTAATACGGTCATGGAAAGTCCTTTGGAGACAACAAAAGTCATGCACACACCCAGAACAATAAACAGGGTCAGAAGCAGGGCTGACAGCATGGAGTCAAAGGCTCCTCCGGACACTCCCACAAAGAACATGGAGATAATTGCAATGAGGGTGGGAAATGCGCCACCACCCAAAGGGTAACTTTGCTCCATACGACGAGTAGAGGGCTGACAGTTCCCTACTCGCCGTCGATAAAAATATGGAGGTCTTTTCCATCCCAGACAATTTTCTTAACCATCAGCTTGATTAAGGTACGCTTTTCTTCAATCGTCAGCGTATGGAAATTGTCTTTGAAGCTGGATAACGCCGTGGACAGCATATCAACTTGGATTTCCTTGTCAGTTATGACGCTGACATCCTTTTGCAGACGTTTTTTTTCTTCTTTCATGGAAGCCAGTTCTTTGTCCAGTTCCATGATTCTTGCATTTACACGTTCAATGAAAGCTGCGCCTAAGTTTCCGTGCGACAGTGTGTTGATTAGGTTGTCCATCTCGCTGTTACATTTGGTGATTTTGTCATCAATGACTGATAGGGGACTTTTTTGTGTCTGGCCCTGTAAATCCTGTTTCAGCTTTTCCAGAAGCTTGTAGATGCCGGAATTTTCATCCGTGTACTGCATAAGGTATTCACAAACAATATCGTCCGCCTGCTGTCCATTGAGATTTTGACAGTCACATAATTTTAAACCTCCACGCAGTTTGTTGTTACAAATATAGTCGTAGAGTTCACGGTTGCTGCCTTTGCCGCTTCGCTGCTTTGCAAACATCCGGCTCTGGCACTTGTCGCAGAAGATTAATCCGGACAGCAGGGAATAGTCATTATGCATGACAGCAGGTTTCGTACCTGTGGGGATGTTATCTTTCAAGATGTTCTGAATGGCCACCCACTTTTTACCGGAAATACGCCCCTTGTGCTTTCCGATGGCTACAATCCATTTATCCATACCCTGTCTTGGGGCATTTTTCTTCCTATAATCACGTTTATTGTATGTCAGCAGACCGTATTTATTGGAACACTCGGTTTTTTCAAAGCAAACGTCTGAATGATGTTCCGTAAAGTATTCCCATGCGTCTTCATCAGCAATACAGTAAACCGGATTTTGCAGTATTTCTTTAATGCCTAACAGAGAGAACATTTTTCCTGTACGTGATTTGATTCCTTGCTTGATTAAGTATTTGCTTACGCCGGATATGCTCCGCAGTTCTAAGAACTTTTCCAGAATACAGTCGATGGTTTTAAGCTCCTCAGGATTGTCCTTTAGCTTGCAGGAAGTCTTGATTTTACCGTCAATGATGATTTCCTGCATCTTTTCAGAGGTAAATCCTGTAGGGGTAGTGCCGCCCAGCCAACGTCCGGTCCTTGCCAGCATTAGCATATTGTCACGGACACGCTCTGCAATCGTTTCTCTTTCCAGTTGGGCGAAAACCGAAGCTATGTACATCATGGCCTTTCCCATAGGCTTTGAGGTGTCGAATTCTTCCTTGATACAGACAAATGAAATATTATAGCTGTTCAAGTCTTCAATCAGAGAAGAAAAGTCACTGACATTACGGCTGATACGGTCAAGGCGGTAACAAACAACATATTCTGGTTTGTTTAGTTTTATATCACGGAGCATTTGCTGAAATTGCGGTCTGTTCGTATTTTTTGCAGAAAAGCCTTCGTCTTCATAAACGACTATTTCCGCCTTATCTGATTCGGGGATTTTGGCTGAAATATACTCCCTGCACATTTCAATCTGGTTTTCGACGCTTTCCCCTTTGCCCGTATATACCGATTTACGGCTGTATATATAGATTCTCAAAGATTACTCACCATCCTTTTTTTGCTCAACATAGTCAGACAGAATTTTAGCGCATAAGTTGGAAAAGGTACGCTTGTCCTCTTTTGCCAGTTCGTCTAACTGCTGTTTTAATTCCTTGGGGATTGTTATAGGTACTCTCACGTTATTTTTAGAAACAGCCATACTGTCCACCTCCTTGTATAGTGTGTACCATAGTGTAACACTATTGTCAAGATTGATGGAGGGTTTTGGTGTTCTTTATAGGAAGAATATTGAGGTGGTGATATTGACAGCGCTCGTGGAATAATGCGAGAACTTAGTATAAAACTATAAGATATAGTCGTTCTGAGGCTGAAAATGGCCCTGAAATACCGAAAAAAGGCTGTGTTTTTGACCTTCAAAATCAGATGCTCCAGAACTAAAAATTTAGATGCACTGATGAATCGGTGGGCTGGAATTAATAGTTTGTGTCAGATAATATAAAAGCCATTCCCGCAATTTAGGTTAAACGTAGGAGATGGCTTTTTTAAATATAAAGCTATAGTTAGAACATATTTGTAAGAGATACCAATTCGTTCTAAAGAATATAACACCATGAGTGTTTATCGGAAGAGTTTGATAAGTTCCTCCTTTTTAGCGACTCTTCCAGAAATAACCAGTTTTCCATCCACCATTAATGAGGGGGAAGTCATTACTCCCAATTTTACAATATCTATCAGGTCTTCCACCTTTTCGATTTCCGCATCAATATCCAATTCTTTGATTGCGGTTTGGACATTTTTATATAGTGCATCGCATTTTTCACAACCCGTACCTATCACTTTAATATTCATCTTTGCCTCCCTAATTTTTTAATTTCATTTCAGCTTCTATATTGTCATTCCACGCTGAAAGTATGTTTTTAATGATTGCTGGCCCTATTTTTGAGATGAAAACTAATTGAGCATTACCGGAATCCTTGCTTTCTTTAAAATCAATTTTGGTGCCTACTACATCAACTTGCTGCCGTCCAATCCCATTGACAGTAAGGAAACCCTTAATTCTATATACGCTTGGAATGATTTCATTTAGAAATTTCACTAATTGATTTTTATCCACAGCATCGTATATTTCCATGAATAAGGTTTTCGGCTTTGCCTCCTCCGTATTGGTGGTTTCTTCACTTTCGGCCCACTGATATAAAAGTAAATCATCATCTAAAAAACTATAATCCATGTTACCTTGTATGCTTGTGGTTAACCTACAGACCGGATTGATTTCTCTTATTTTCTTTTCCAGGTCTGCCATTTTTGATGAATCAACCAAATCAGATTTTGTAATGACGGCAAGATGACAATGCTTAAGCTGTCTGTATACAGTCTCTAAATCTGTCAGTTGATTTATAAAATTTACTGCATCAACTAAGCAGATAACACCACAGAAATCATAACTTTTACCGGAGACAGCATCAACGGCCCCAAGAATTTCTTCAACATTGGATGGATCTCCCAGGCCTGAACTTTCTACGAACAGGTAGTCAAAATCATGTTGTGTCATTTCACTGAGGGCGCTGACAAAGGAGAGTTTCAGACAGGAACAGAAAATAGAACCACGGTTGATTTCAACCATATGGATATCATCATTTTTCAGTATTGCGCCGTCAATCCCCAATTTGCCAAATTCATTTTGGATAATACCAACCCTGCTCCCTTTCAGGTGTTCTAGCAGCTTTAACAACAAGGTAGTCTTACCAGCCCCCAAGAAACCTGTTATTACATAAAGTTTTGTCGCCTTTTTAGTTTGCATTTTATTACCCCTTTCATTGATTATATAAAAAATGCATGAAACACATTAAATAGATATCCAACAAGAATAATACCGGTAGTGCATATGACTATGAACAGAGTCAGTAGTTTGGGTTTTACAGCTTTCTTTAACATAATCATTGATGGCAGGCTTAAGGTTGTGACAGCCATCATGAAAGCAAGTATGGTGCCAAGTTGAGCCCCTTTTGCTAACAAAGCTTCTGCAACGGGAATGGTACCAAAGATATCAGCATACATGGGAATGCCTACAAGCGTTGCAAGAATAACACCAAAGGGATTATTGCTTCCGAGTATCGTTTGAATCCAGCTTTCAGGAATCCAATTATGGATTGCCGCACCGATACCGACACCAACTAAAATGTAAGGAAATACTTTTTTAAACGTTTCCGTTACCTGTTCCCTGGCAAAACAGAACCGGTCTTTTCTGGTTAGAGTAGGAGCATCCATATCAATATGATTGGCTGATTGAATGAATTCCTCAACATATTTTTCCATGTGAAGCTTTTCAATCAGAGCGCCTCCGGCCACTGCTATCATCAGGCCGACTATGACATAAGCAATTGCAATTTTTGCGCCAAATATGCTCATTAGCAGGACAAGACTTCCTAAATCCACCATTGGCGAGGAAATAAGAAACGAGAAAGTCACTCCCAGCGGTAAACCGGCACTCGTGAATCCAATAAAGAGTGGGATAGATGAACAGGAACAAAATGGGGTCACAGTACCTAACAGAGCTGAAATGATATAAGAACCAACGCCATGAAAGCGTCCCAATATTTTCTTACTTCTCTCAGGCGGAAAATAACTTTGTATATAAGAGATAATAAAAATTAAAAAGCATAAGAGGATTGTTATTTTCAATACGTCGTAAATAAAAAATTGAATGCTTCCGCCCAATCGGCCGTCTACATCTACGTTGAGAGCGGTTAAAAGATTTTTTATTAGGGAGTTTAACCATTTCATTCCTAATATTTGATTCTGGATAAATAGAAAAAATGTTTGTATCGAGTCCAAATGTATTACCTCCGTTTCCATTGTGAATATCATATCAAAAAAAATTGATATATTGGGGCTTATAAAGGCCATCCGAAGATGACCATTTATTCAGACACGTCCTCTGCTCTTGGGGTAGTTAAGCAGCGTAAACGCTTTAATGCATATTCGCTACCGGATTTACTGAGTGAATAGTGAGTCCATTTTCCCTCCTGCCTGCTTGTAACAATGCCGGATTCACATAAAATTTTCATGTGGTAAGATAGTCCGGATTGTCCCATGTCCATTTTATCAATTAAGACACAAGCACATTTTTCCCCGCTTTGCAAAAGTTCTAAAATCGTAAGTCTCTTTTCATCACAGAGCGCTTTGAAAATTCTAGCATCATTTGTAAACTTGTGCTCCATATGCGCCACCTCACATCAAAAAAAATTGATATGATTATTATATGATTGAAATAACGAGTTGTCAAGAGATATATCAATTTTTTTTGATGTGAATTCGGATTTGATATTTAATCCATCCAACTTATCAACAATGGCAGGAGGGGATATGTAATGCAGAATGTATAGAATTAATCTATCCAGGACCTTACAGTATAGAAAAGAACCATTGGTCAATGGCACGACAGATGATTAGAATGAATATGATAAATATTTGTGAAAGGGGGTCGAATATGGAAAAGAAGAAATCGAGAAAGATAGGGAAATTCGTTGTCATAGCTCTAATTGTGTTAGGTATACTGGTATATTTTTTTGTACCGCCTGTTAATGCTACAATGAATAACATTCTTAAGATGTTTGCGAGCGGGGATTTTACTGTGGTACGGCGGTTTGTCGAATCGTATGGCGCCTACGCAGCGCTGGTGTCCTTCCTGCTGATGATATTGCAGTCCATAGCAGCGCCGTTACCTGCGTTTCTGCTTACATTTGCGAATGCAAATCTGTTTGGATGGTGGAAAGGAGCCATTTTATCGTGGTCCAGCGCTATGGCAGGGGCGGCAGTATGTTTTTATATCGCAAGGCTGTTGGGGCGTGATGCAGTAGAGAAGCTTACCAGCAGGACTGGTTTGAAGCAGATTGATGATTTTTTTGAAAAACATGGGCGTCTCAGCATACTCATTGCAAGACTGCTGCCATTCATTTCCTTTGATATCGTAAGCTATGCAGCGGGCTTGACATCCATGTCCTTTGGCAGCTTTTTTATTGCCACTGGTATTGGACAACTTCCAGCCACCATTATCTATTCATATGTTGGCGGTATGCTGACTGGTGGCGCTAAGATGTTTGTCACAGCGCTTCTTCTGCTTTTTGCGCTGTCAGCACTTATTGTTTTGTTCAGGCAGTTATATGTGGAAAAACAAAAGAAAAGGAATTCAGATAAATCTGCTGATATTGCAGATAATATCTAATCAACCATGGAGGTTTCGTGATGAAATTGAAGAAATTAGCAGTAATTATGGCAGCAGCAACAATGGCATGTTCACTGGCAGCCTGCGGAGGAAAGAGCAATACAGTCGAGAGTAAGGTCCAGGAGACGGCAGCAGAGGAAACCATGACAGTTGACAAAGACAAGAAAGAAATTGTCATGCTGTGTGAAGTTAATGGTACATATTTTACGGAACCAACCAGACATGGTATTGTATACAAAGGTGGTTCCAACGGAGAAAAGGCAGTTTTGCGGGGGCTGGCTGATGAGAAGGAGTTTTATCAGGCATTGCTCGATATCGGGGCCAAAGCCGGTGATAATTTAACTGCAGCAGACATGAAAGCAGGACCAGATAATGGAAAATCTGTGGAAGGGGATAAACTTGATGTCTTTGTGAAATGGGATGGACAGGATGAAATTCCATTCCGGGATATCATTAAATGTACAGAAGACTATACCATGGATTTACGGTTTGGAGGAAATATTGAGAGCGCCAAAGAAAATAATACAGGATGTGTGCTCTGTCTGGACAGCTGTGCAACTGGTATTGTGAGCGATGCTGCATGGCCTACAGGAACCACACAGAATGATATTGCCAAGTTTTATGGGGATAAGGATGTGCTGCCAGAGGATGGTACCCAGGTAACTGTTGTTTTCCGCCTGGCAAAATAAAATATTGCTATGATGAAGCTTTTTAGGATTGTTTACAATAGCTATTTATGGGCCATGACGATTGCCATACTGTGTTTTAAGAGTGAATGGTTGCAGATGAGGGTGAATACCGGATATATTTTTGGGGGATTGTTAATCCTTTCAACCGTGGTGATATGGTTTGTTTTCAGGAAAAGGGAAAATGTGTTTAATAGCCTCTTTACAGCCGGCAATTTGATTGTTTGTTCATTGATGGGGTTTGTCATGTATGGGGCTGAACGGATGAAGGTGGTACCGGCAGCACTGGTACGGGAAGGAATCCATCGGACAAGAATACCATTCTCAAAAATTAATCTGATATTATGTATTATTACAGCAGCAGGTATTTTAATTATCGGCTTGAGCGATATCTTTAAAATAAGACGGGCAGATAAGTAATAGGAAAACAATAAGCGTTGTGCTTTAAAAAAGTCCAACGCTTATTTGCGTCAATGGGAGATGGAAATGAAGACAGTGTTTCATACATATAAAAAACTAATTCTATTCATAGGAATTATAGCAGCTGTATTAGCCTGCAACCACATATTTGGTTGGTCGGCCGTGTTAAGCGGAACAGGAAGTTTGAATCTTCTAAGGCAGATGGCAGAAGAAAATCTGGTGAATGCAATTTTCCTGTACACTGTGATTACGGTTGTGGGATGTGTGGCGTTAACTCTTCCTGGAGTCACCTTTGCTGTTTTGGCCGGACTGCTTTTCGGACCGGTATTGGGAACAATCTGCTGTTCCATTGCTACCATGATAGGAGCCATGGCAGCGTTTCTGGCAGGACGCTTCTTCCTGAAGGATAGTATTAAACCGGTAGTTATGAAAAACCGGTACCTTAAAAAGTGGCTTTTCGATGAAGCAGGAAAGAATGAACTGTTTGTGCTCATGATTACCAGGCTGGTACCGCTGTTCCCCTATAATCTCCAGAATTTTGCATATGGTGTCACAGATATCCCGTTCAGCACCTACTCTATATTCTCACTGATTTTTATGTTGCCGGGGACAGCCATGTACACCATAGGAACATCAGGATTGGCGGATAAGGAAAACAGGGTACTTTATATCAGTATTGCGGTCATACTGGCGGTAATAGTCATGGGCATGGGATTGTTCTTCAAGAAAAAGTATGTGGTCCAGCCAGAGGGAGTGGAGGATGTCAATGGACAGGAAAGCTAGGATAAGAGTGTGCTGTTTCCAGGGTGCAATTTTCCATCTTTTTATCCGGAGACTACCAGGAAATTAATCAAAATACTGAAGAATGAGGCAGACATGGGAGTGCTGTTTGACTGTTGCGGCAAACCGGTCTCGGAACTTGGACTGAAAGAACAGGAAGGGAAAATAATCAGGCGGCTTAATGAAAGACTTCGCGCCGCAGATATACAGGAAATTGTCATGCTCTGTCCCAATTGCTATTATTTCCTGAAGGATAAGCTGGAAATACAGGTCCTTAGTATTTATGAAAAGTTATCACAACTCGAAATAGGACAGAAAGTAGATGGGAAGGGAAGTTTGTTTCTGCCATGTCCGGACAGGGAAGAACAACAGTGGGTATCATGGCTGGAGCCGTTCTTTCAGAAAAAACCCGATATTATAAAAGGAACACAGTGCTGTGGTTTGGGAGGTTGCGCAGGAGGAAAGGAGCCGGAGCTCGCCAAAGGTATGGCATGCCATGTGACAGGGGAAGGGTATGAGAATGTCTATACGTATTGCGCATCATGTGCAGGGAACCTGACACGTAATGGTGGTCAGGGTGTCTCGCACCTTTTGACAGAAATCCTGGATTGCAATGAACAACCGGATACCGCAAAGTCGATGATAAACAGGATGATGACAAGATTCTGGTAAAGGTCTTGGGAAAGGGTAGAATAGATGACAAAAGAGGAAATAAAAGAACTGTTTATGCAGGGAATTGACTGTTCACAGGTAGTGGCAGGTCGGTTTGCAGATGAATTGGAGATGGAGGAAAGCCTTCTCAGGAGGATGTCTGCCTGTTTTGGCGGTGGAATGCAGTGTGGTGAAACATGCGGAGCGGTGACTGGTGCGCTGATGGTAATCGGTCTCAAGTACGGACATAGTATGAATAACGATTTGAAACAAAAAGAAATCATGCGTGAAAAGACGTCTGAGTTTAAGCGTTTGTTTGCCGAAAAGTATGAATCCTGCATGTGCAGAGAGCTGCTGGGACACGACATTTCCAAAGCGGATGATATGGAACAGGTGTTGGAGCAAGGGCTGCTGTTCGATTTCTGTCCATGTGTTGTAAGGGACATAATAGAAATACTGGAGAAGATGATATAGATGCGACGGACAAAGGAGGAATAGAGATGGACACATATTATAATCCGGAAGATTTGGAAAAGTTTGCTTCCATCGGTGAGGAATCACCAAAACTGGCAGAAAAGTTTTTTAATTACTATCATTCAGTGTTTGAAGAGGGAACTCTTACCGCCAGGGAGAAATCATTGATAGCATTGGCAGTAGCTCATACTGTGCAGTGTCCATATTGTATTGATGCATATGCCAATGACTGTTTAAATAAGGGGGTAAGCCCGGAACAGATGATGGAAGCAGTTCATGTAGCCGCAGCCATCCGGGGAGGCGCGTCATTGGTACACGGTGTACAGATGAAGAATATTATAAAGAAATTGGAGCTATAAGAGATGAATGAGTCAATCGAACAATTGAATCAAATGGAATACATACCAGCGTTTGAAAGCCGGATTGAGGAACATTTACAGTATACAGAAGATAATCTGGACGTGCTCCAGATTAATGTGGGGAAGTTATGTAATCTTTCATGCAAGCATTGCCATGTGGAAGCAGGCCCAAACCGTAAGGAAATCATGGAGCGTGATGTGATGGAGGCTTGTCTGCGGGTCTGCGGGGAACAAAAAGTCAAGACGGTAGATATCACAGGCGGAGCGCCGGAAATGAATCCTCAATTTGAGTGGTTTGTGAAAGAAGTCTGCAAAACGTGCAGCCATGTCATTGTACGCAGTAATCTTGTAATACTGACAGAAGAAGGATATAAACATTTACCGAAGTTTTATGCAGATTATAAGATAGAGGTGGTCTGTTCTCTTCCCTATTACCAGGCCAAGGTGATGGACCGTGTAAGGGGGGATGGAAGTTTCGACAAGGCGGTTAAGGTTATCCAGGAGTTAAATGCATTGGGATATGGCCGGGAAGAAGACCTCGTTTTGAACATGGTCTATAATCCCGCAGGAGCATTTTTTCCTCCGGCGCAGGGGGCTATGGAGAAAGAATACAAAGTAAAGCTTCTGGAGGACTATGGAATTGTATTTAATCATCTGTTTACAATAACGAATAATCCCACAGGGCGATTTTTTCACTTTCTACAGAATAGCTGCAATTTGAACAGCTACATGCAAAAGCTGTGCAGTTCTTTTAACCGGTCAACAGTGGAAGGGCTTATGTGCCGTTACCAGGTGTCGGTGGGGTATGACGGCAAACTTTACGATTGTGATTTCAACCAGGCATCCGAGCTGCCTGTTTCGACGGGTGAGACAATCTTTGATTTGGTTGGAAAGCCTTATATGGCTAGGAAAATATGTTTTGGTAATCATTGTTATGGCTGTACGGCTGGTCAGGGATCCAGTTGTGGAGGAGCAACGGAAGCATAAATGTAGATTGTATTGATAAGGGGTGTCACGTTCGTGTGGGCAGCCCTTATTTATATTTCCCAATAAATAGATTACTACAAAGAAAGGAGCTTCATGAGGTATTAGTCTTTGAACACGAAGGACTTACAAATTTACTATTTACTTTTGATGGTGTGTGCATAGATGCAGGAAGACTTGCTATATGGCGAATACGGACACGTACGCAGTTTGGCAGTACATGGCTGTCAGATTATGTCGAGAATCAATTGGGCGGTTTTTCGGATTCAGTACAAAGACCGGATTGTCCCCTTATCTTGGCTAATGGCAATATCTTTGATTTAATGGCTGTTGCGTCCCGGACACTTAAGGAACAGGGGCAGGATGGATTAGCTAAGCAAATGGTTGAACAGATTACAAATGGGGGCTGCAATAGTTATGAAGATGCATTAAACATTATAGGTGAATATGTAAACATCACATCAGTCAATAATCAGGCGGAAGAGGGTATGGGAATCAATGAACTTGAAATGTAAGTCTACTCAACTGAAGGTGGATTTACCCATGTAAGGGGACCGGCACAAATACATTCCATTGAAATCGGATACCACAAATGCCACGGCAACCAAAAAGCAAAGGACTGCCATAACATGAGCCGGATTCATGGAACACCAGCTGTTTTTGTTGATATAGAATGGAGATTACTGTATAAACAGGAGTTTGAGTTAATAAGATTCTGGATATAATGGGTCCGGGAATAGAAAAGCTCAGCATGACTTCCGTTCCATCCCAGCAATGTATTTACAATTCACAGTCTGTGCGAGAATAAGAAGCCGAAAAGCAGTGTGTTCTGAGGGAGTTGATTCGCACCGGAATAACCATCCATTCCTGTATTTGTGGTTCCTGCTTTGG
Organism: Clostridium sp. 1001271st1 H5; assembly: GCF_005845215.1. GTDB lineage: Bacteria > Bacillota > Clostridia > Lachnospirales > Lachnospiraceae > Enterocloster. The sequence continues at coordinate 15,092 of NZ_SPHO01000036.1, read as the reverse complement.
CAGTACGAATATACCATCTAATAACACTATTTCAGTACGCTATGTGAGCAGAAATTATTACAGTCGGGAAACTTCCAGGCCGGACCAGGGACAGTTAAGTGCTTCCGCCCTGATGGATGTCCGAAGCATTGCTGCCACGGTCCGCTGAGGAGGCAGGTTGACAGTGGTAGCGGAGGTATTGACGGCCGGGATGGAAGATGGTATAAGGAATGTGGACTATGGATTTGATGATTCATACTATCATACAGCAGTATCTGGAGCGACCAGCCTGCAGGCATATATTCCGGCAGAGGGCCGGATGCTTACGCTCTCAATCGGAGACATGACGGACGATGAACGTAAAATTCTGGTAGCGGGCAGCATGATTAGTTATAATAGGAAGTAATTTCCTGGTCTAACTCCATTTTATCAAGTTTTTTCCATAGAGTGGACCGGGATATGCCTAACTCCTGGGCGGTCTTCCTTCGATTGCCTTGATTCTGCTTCAGCCGTTTAAGAATCACGGCTTTCTCAATTTCGTCCAGTGTGCCAAAGCTTGTTACATCCTGTGGTTCCAGTGCCGCTTCCGTCGCTATATCATCGTCAAAACATAGCTGGATTGAATTTTCTCCTTCATGTGAAAGTATGACATACCGCTGCATTACATTTCTGAGTTCACGAATATTCCCCTGCCAGTTCCTGTTTTCCAAAAGACGGTAATTGTCTTCAGACAGGGCTGGCAGAGGCAGGGAATATTTCTGGCTGTAATGGTTAAGAAATGACATGGCGAGGGGGCGGATGTCTTCTCTGCGCTTGTCAAGAGAAGGAAGGGTCAGGCGGAGGGTGTTCAGCCTGTAATACAAATCAATACGGAATTTTTCCTCCCGGATCATTTTCATAAGGTCGCTGTTGCTGGCGGCAATGACCCGTATATCAATATAAATATTACGCTGGGAACCGATTCTGCGGATTTCTTTTTCCTGGAGCGTCCGCAACAGTACACTTTGGAGCTCTAAAGGCATGGAATTGATTTCATCCAGAAAAATGGTTCCCTTATGGGCAAGCTCGAACAGACCCCGCTTTCCGCCTTTGCTGGCGCCTGAAAAGGCACCCTCCTCATAACCGAATAATTCGCTTTCCAGAAGGGTCGCAGGGATTGCAGCGCAGTTGACCGCTACAAAAGGTTCTTTTGCTCTGCTGCTGGCATTATGGATGCTCTGTGCCAATAATTCCTTGCCGGTACCGCTGTCACCACCGATTAATATATTGGCATCTGTGGCTGCATAGGTTTCTGCCTTTTTCAAAAGCTGCCGCATAATCCCGCTTTCCGCAATAATATCAGAAAAATGGTATCTGGCAAAGAAGCCGGTATTCCTTATCTCTGTCCGTACCCTTTGTTCCTGATCCTGGATGTCACGGGCTCTGCGGAATATCGCAACAATTCTCTTTTTACCCTTTTCTTCAAAATGGCTTTTTTTAATGTAGTAGTCCTGACCCAATATTTTCAGGACTTTTTCCCGCTCCCTGCTGTTTGTGAGAAAGTGCCGGATATATCCGGCAACCAGAGTGTCGTCCGTGTTGTCAACCTTTCTTCCAATCAAGGCCTGTTCATCTGTCTTGAATATATTTCCCATTTCTTTGTTGGCTACGATAAATTTTCCATCTTCAATTGAGAGAACCCCCTCCGTGATTGAGGAGACAGCCTCGGTGAAACATTTTAACTGCAGTTTTTCCCTCTGTCTGGCGTCAATGATGGACAGGGCCTGTTTAACTGCGTTTCTCAGCGCATGCTGCCCGGAGTAGACCGGTAATACTTTTATTCCGCATGAATTGCCGGTCCGGTATGCCAGGGTTCCTCCGCCTACCAGTACATCCATGCCGTCAGTGCTTCCCTGACGGACCAGGCGGATGATATCCTCCCTGGAACGGAAGGGGTACAGCGTCAGACTGTTGATTCCCAGAAGTTCTTTTGCTGCCTGAAGGTTATAACTCTTAAGATAATCTTCAAACATCAGCAGCCCAATCCGCGGACCGTGATTTTTTGCGGCTTTTAAGGTTTCCAGAAGTTCAAGGTCTCCTGGTTCTGCTCTCACAGAGACTGCTTCCGGTATATTCTGCTCTATCAGATTTGCGGTTGCGCCTCTGCTGATGATAGCATCAGGGACGCCAGTTTCCCGGAACATATTTCTTAGATGGCTGATTAAGGTATTCTCAGCAATTTCCCACTCTAAAATGGTTGGATTAATCTGGAGAGAGCCGCATACAGCGTTGATGTCATTCATCATTCCCGGATAAACAGAAATAATCAGCAGTTCATTTTCATACATGGTTTTACCTCGAAATTCATTATGTTATATGGTTTTGATTTAGGACATTAGAAACAGTATATGTCTAATTATAAGACATAAGAGATAAAATGACAAACATTAAAAGATGGTTATTGCAGATATTAAAGGACTTTTATAAGAAAAATGATTGGCATGTAAATTGCTATATATAACAGCAGGATGGTTACATACCAGAAAGGAGAAGCATACATGATTCACATTAATTTAAATGGAGGTTTCCTGCGTGACGGAAATGTCTGCAGTTGCGGAGAAATCTCTCCTGAGGCCGGGCGTGAGAATACGATTGCGTATCAAATTCTTTGTTCCCACAGTATATCCCCGGACCCGGCTCAGATGCAGATTTATTTTGACGCGCTTATTTCCCAGGACCTGACCTATGTGGGCATTATCCAGACGGCCAGAAGCAGCGGAATGAAGCGATTTCCCATTCCTTATGCAATGACCAATTGTCACAATAGCCTTTGTGCGGTAGGAGGAACCATCAATGAAGATGACCATGTATTTGGACTGACAGCGGCTCATAAATACGGAGGAATCTATGTTCCTGAAAATCTGGCGGTCATGCATACATATGTCAGAGAAGAAATGGTGAAATGCGGAAACATGATTCTGGGATCTGACAGCCATTCCAGATATGGCGCGTTGGGAACAATGGGATTTGGCGAAGGCGGGCCGGAGCTTGTTAAACAGTTGTTGGAAAGAACATATGACATTCCGGCGCCGGAGGTGGTTTTGTGCTATCTCACCGGGAAGCCGCCCAGAGGAGTGGGCCCCTTAGATATTGCTCTTTCTATTATTGGGGCAACATTTAAAAATGGAGTAGTTAAAAATAAGATTATTGAATTCGCCGGTCCTGGCATGAAAAATCTTTCTGCGGATTTCCGGTGCAATATTGATACCATGATGGTTGAAAGTTCTTGTCTGTCTTCTATATGGGAAACGGATGAGGTGACTGAAAATTACTATGGAATCCATGGACGTTCAGCGTATTTTAAGCCGCTGAAAGCCTCTGGAACCGCATACTATGATACCATCATTACAGTTGACTTAAACAAGGCACAATCCATGATTGCCATGCCGTTCCACCCCAGCAATGTATATACCATCCATGAGTTCCAGGAACATGCCGAGGAGATATTTGACTCTGTCCAAAAGGAGGCAGACGAGCTGTTTGGGATTGGAGTCCTTTCCTTTAAAGATAAGGTAAAGAACCACAGGCCCTACGCGGATCAGGGCAGTGTTGCCGGGTGCGCAGGCGGACTTTACGAAAACCTTATGGAAATGGCGGCCATACTTGAAGGGAAAAGTCTTGGAAATAACGGATTTAATGTAACTGCCTATCCGTCCAGCATGCCGGTAAACCTGGCTCTGACCCGGGCGGGGGCAGTCGAAACTCTTTTGAGTTCCGGGGTGATTATGAAACCGTGTATCTGCGGTTCCTGCTCCGGTTATGGAGACACACCTGCCAATCAGGCATTTTCTATACGTCACGCAACACGTAACTTCCCTAACCGGGAGGGAAGCAAGCCCAATGAAAAACAGTATAGCTCAGTTGCGCTGATGGATGCCAGATCCATTGCGGCAACAGCTGCCAATGGAGGGCGGATTACCGCTGGTACGGATGCGGCATATACGGTTCAGGATATGACATATACCTTTGACCGCAGTGTTTATGAAAAGAGAGTATTCTACGGATACGGCAAGGCAGACCCGTCTGTAGAAATCGTATCCGGGCCCAATATAGTGGATTGGCCTGAAATGGAACCGCTGGGAGAAAATTGCCTTCTGAAGCTCTCTGCTGTCATCCGGGATAAGGTGACGTCCACAGATGAGCTGATTCCATCCGGAGATACTGCCTCCTACCGCTCTAATCCCATCCGTCTTGCGGATTATACCTTATGCCGCCGCGTACCGGGATTTGCCGGAATTTGCAGAGAGATTCAGGCTGATGAAAAGAGGCGTATGGAAGGGAATACGCCGGAGCATCTGATGAATGTGCTCTCACATTTCGGCAATGCAGAAGAGCTTGCCGGCAATACACAGTACGGCTCCTGTCTTTTTGCAGTGAAGCCTGGCGACGGGTCAGCCAGGGAACAGGCAGCCTCCTGCCAGAAGGTACTGGGCGGCCTTGCAAATATATGTGCGGAATATGCCACTAAGAGATACAGGAGCAACTGCATCAACTGGGGAATTCTTCCATTCATGCTTCCAGAAGGCGGGGATTTGCCCTGCGGGACAGGGGATTATATCTTTATACCTGGTATTCGTGATATGATTAAGGAGAATCAGAGGGAGATACCCGCAAAAGTTCTGACCGGAACTGGAGAAACGTTTGATATGACGATGATGATGGGCAATCTGACAAAGGCGGAACGGGACATTCTTTTGAAAGGATGTCTAATCAATTATTATAAAGAGTTATCGGAGGATTAAGAAGATGAAAGATTATCAAATCAGCAGATTTTGCTGGCTGGAATTTAATATGGACAATCTCAGGGACAATTTTTTAGTCCTGAAAAAAATGGTGGGTCCGGATGTAAAGATTATGCCGGCTATCAAGGTAAATGCCTATAGTCATGGTATTGTGGCCTGTGGAAAGGTTCTGGAAGAGTGTGGAGCGGATTATCTGGGCGTAGGAAGTATAGATGAAGGTATTTTGCTGAGAGAAAACGGTGTTAATATGCCGATTCTGATTTTTGCAAGCAATCTGATTCAGGAGACTGCTAATTTATATGTCCAGTACCATTTGATACCTACCATCCTGTCCCTTGAGGCCGCCAGGTCATTTTCAGAGGCGGTTTCAGAACCCTCCGATGTCTTTATCAAGATAGACACGGGAAGGGGAAGAATTGGTGTGAATGCCGAGGAATTTCCGGACTTTTTCAGGGAAGTTTCCCAAATGCCCAATCTTCATGTAGAGGGCGTATACAGTCATATGGCGGCGGTGAACTGGCCGGATGAGGGTGCGGATTACGCAGTATGGCAGTATTCCCGTTTTAAGGCCGCTATGGATGCAATTGGTGAGGATGCAGATCGGATTCCGTTCAGACAGCTGGCCAACACGCCGGGCTGTATTGCACTTCCTGATATACGTATGAGCGGAATTTGTCCGGGACGCGCAATGTGGGGATATTCACCATTGACGAGAAGAGCGGAACATCCGGAGCTGAAAGCACCCCTGGTCAGCTGGAAGAGTCGTCTGGTCCACGTAAATGAAGTAACAGGCGGGAAATTTGGAGAAAAATATAAGGCAGTGAAAATGGATACACCAAAACGAATTGGTATCATGGTGGGCGGCATGGGTGATGGAATCAGTCCTAAGATTGCGGGGGGATATGTTCTTTTGCATGGCAGAAAGTGTCCGGTTGCCAGCACCGTTTCACTGGAACATACCATTCTTGATCTTACCGACTTCCCGGACGCAAAGCCGGGTGATGAAATTGTGATTCTTGGCCGCCAGGGTGAGGAAGAAATAACTCTTGAACAGCGTATGGAAGAATGGGGACTAACTGTTCCACGTATCTGGACCGAGATATCCGCCCATCTGGACCGCCACTATTACCGGGATGGAAAGCTGTGGGCCGTGGCAAAGGATGAGCGATTCATACTGAATGAAAATTAAAAATAATGATTGTAAGGGGAGAAACCATGAAGAAAAGGAAAATCAGTGACATAACAATGATTCTGATTGCAATGCTCTTAGGTTCGCTGGCAGGTATCATTATAGGAAAACCAGCGTCATATATCGGATTTATCGGAGATATCTGGCTGAACTTAATGAAGATGTTTTTGGTGCCCATCGTGGTGTGTATGCTTGTAAAAGGCATCAGCAGCATGGACAGCCCGGAAGCCCTGGGCAGGATTGGAATAAAAATAATCGTATTTTATATTTTTACAACCATCTGTGCAGGAGTTCTCGGCATTGGCGTCACCAGTATCCTCAACCCGGGCAGCGGCTTTAGCTATGAGGTTGCCACAGAGGAGATTGTGGTTAATGAGATGCCCACAATTGCAGAGTTTTTTAAGAGTATGTTCTCCAGCAATATTTTTGCCACCTTCTCTTCCGGAGATATGATGCAGGTCGTTATCATTTCATGTATCATCGGTGTTGCCATTGTGCTGCTGCCGGAAGGTAAAAGGGAGCCGGTGCGGGATTGGTTTGTGGCTATGAGCGACCTTGTGATGTCTATTATCAATATTGCTTTAAAGCTGGCGCCTATTGGTGTATTCTGCCTCATGGCATCGTCACTGGGAAAATATGGTGTCGGACTCCTTGTCACCATTGGAAAGATTCTTGGTACCTTTTATCTGTGCTGCGCGCTTCATCTAATCGTAGTTTACTGTCTGCTGCTCTGGATGCTTACAGGTATCAGTCCAATCACCTTCATAAGAAAGGCATTTAACACCTTTGCTACAGCAGCAAGTACATGCAGCAGTAACGCTGTTATTCCGGTCAGCATGGAAGTTGCCACACAGAATTTTGGATGCGACGAATCAGTGGCATCTCTGGGCATCCCTCTGGGAGCGACCGTCAATAAGGATGGCGTGGCAATACTCTGTGGTGTTGTCCTTATCTTCAGCGGTCAGGCCATGGGAATCCCTCTCACAATCACGCAGATTATTAACATTCTGTTTGTTACAACCCTGGTTACCAGTGCGGGCTCCGGCGTTCCGGGAGGCGGGCTGATGAATCTTATGATTGTAGGAACAGCAGTGGGCATGCCTCTGGATATTGTTCTCATGGTGGGAGGATTCTATCGTTTCTTCGATATGGGAACCACCTCCATGAACTGTCTTGGTGACATGTCCGCAACCGTTATCGTAGACCGTCTGGAGAAGCGCCGTGCCGCAAAGTTGGAAAAAAAAACTTCAGCGATGAAAGAGAGAATTTATGAATGCTCAGAATAATGGAAAAACCTTAAGCTGTGTAGACTGCGGCAGCTTAAACTGCAAGAAGAGAAGTGGAAAATATCCGGATTTCTGCCTGACACAGGATGTTACACAGAAGGAGGCAGCAGAACTGGAGAAACTGTATATGGATGACGACGAGAACCACAGAGTGGCAATCGCGGGTGCGCAGGTAGAATCTGAATACTCGGGAATCTATACACGTGTGGAAGAAATCATGGAGTTCGCGAAACAGATAGGCGCCAGAAAGATTGGAATAGCCACCTGTTCAGGGCTGATAGAGGAGAGCCGTGTCTTCGCAAAAATCCTGAGGTTCAATGGATTTGATGTATATGGCGTAATCTGCAAAGTGGGCTCTAAGGACAAAACATCCATTGGTCTGGAGGAAGAATACACAAAGACAGGACCCGTTATGTGCAACCCCATTCTACAGGCAAAAAAGTTAAATGAAGCAGGAACCGAACTAAATGTGGTCGTGGGACTGTGCGTGGGTCATGACAGCCTGTTCTATAAATATGCCGAGGCCCTGACGACCACATTGATTACAAAGGATCGTGTACTTGGTCATAATCCCGCGGTTGCGCTGTATCAGACAGGTTCTTACTACAAAAGGCTTCTTGAAAAACCGGTTGTGGAATGGAATGATTAAAAATTCTGACCTCTGAAAGCAGAGATTTTATTGGTATCATCTGAACTGATGTTGAGTTAGAATTCCTTCAAAACCAGCGGGATGAATATACAATTATATCATGAATAGATTGTGATAATAGGGATTGCCACATGCGTGAAGGCAATCCCTATCTATTGGTGTGCCCGGCGGTACACGTTTCTAACCGGTGTAAGTCGTGTGTTCTGAAAGCTGTCAACAGCTTGCCAGTGAAAGTCTGGTCGGAGTAATTGCCAGTGAGCTCCGTAACAAGCGTCCAGTGCTTTTGGGCAACTGATTGTGCTGAAGCGATGTGTGCCTATGTGGAATAGGTGCAAGTTAATAGTCCGTAACATTAAGTGAATCATGTAGCATCGTTACGTTAGCCCTTTTGGGGAAAAGAGGGTGTCGGGTCATTGGCTTTCTGTAGTTTAACAAAATTTGAAACACTGTGTTTTATGATAGTAAATATACAGCACTTCATTTTTAACTGTATTTTTGATATACTCCCATCTTTGACAGTAAAAAAATTCAAACACCGTTGGAATCCTTATTCTATAAAGGTTTCACAGCGGTGTTGCTTTGTTTTCAAGTATAGTCTTTTTTCCCTTTTAGGGCACGGATGAAAGTTTTTATTACACCTGTTCACAGGAGCTAATGACTCTTCCTGCTGGCAAGAGAACTGGTTTCACCTTTGCTTACTGAGTTTTTCAATGGTTTTCATCCGGCTTTTCGTGAGAAATTCATAGTCAGTGGCAAAACCAAGGAGTTCATGCAGTCTATCTGTCAGCGCTGTTACTTCATAAACAGGCATGAATCCCTGACCTTGAACATCTGCAAACTTAAACGTTCTTAACGTGTCTAAGATTTCGCAGCAGGTGTATGTTCCACCCAGCTTTTTTTCTAATAAGCGGTAGACTAAAAGCGATAGAAAACAAATCAGAAAGTGAGCCTGTATACAGTCTTCTCTACGAACATAAACAGGCCTTGCTTCAAAATCTGTCTTCATAATCCGGAAGCATGCTTCTGTCTGCCATCTTCCTTCACTTACTTTCAAGAGGTCAGCAGGATTATCATCAAAAAGGTCGGTGCAGACTGCATACAGACCGTCATACCGTTCTTCCTCCGCTATTTTTGATTCATCTAAAAAATACAGGATATCAGCTTTTTCGCCATCCTTTGTAACCGCCGCCTTATCAATAAACCGTGCCGGGTCATTGGGATTTTTGCTTGTTTTTTTATGATTTCCGTCTTTTAACATATGAAGCGCACGCTCTACCTGCTTTGTACGGATTTCTTTCTGGTAGGCTGCATATTTAGGGGAGTAGGTGATAAGCAGCCGGTTCTCAAGTTTTTTTGTACTGTAGGGTTCTTCTTTGTAAAACAATTCCTCATAGTCCTTCTCATCCAGTTGGTCTAAATCCACCAGCCTGTTGTCAGACAGTCTCCGGAATCCTTTTCGATTCAGCGCAGCTTCCCGGTACTCTGCCGCCAGCTTTTTGATGGACTGTGTCACGATATAAGCCCGGTTTCCTGTGTGGTTCAACAGGCGGTTATTCTCTGACCCAAGTCCGGAATCAGAACAGAAGATGAATTTCCCGCAGCCAAACTCCTCGATGACTTTCTGCTCTAAAGGTTCCAGGGATTTTTGCTCATTCTGGTTGCCGGGAAACGTGGAAAAGGCCAGCGGTATTCCGTCCCCATCGGTAAATAATCCCATCTGTATAATCGGATTAGGCCGGTGCTCCTTGCTTTTCCCGTATTTTTTATCTCCTTCTTCCTGTTCAATCTCAAAATAGTAGTTTGTGCAGTCGTAGTAGAGGATATGGTCATTCCGGCTTATAACGGATTTTGAGTTCTTATACACTTCTGACTGAATCAGGTCACATTCCGAAGCCAGGACACTTAACGCCCGATAGATATCGTGTTGTTCATAAGTTGGAGGCTCTAAAAATTTTTTTGCGGCCGCGTAAGAAGAACGTTTACTGCCTGGTTCCAGAACCCTTGTGTAAATCAAATCAGAAAGTATGGCGTTTAAATCGTATTCGTAATGATGCCTGCTGCGAATCTTTCTGCAGATACGGTCCATGCCTAGTTCGTAATAAATCGTTTGCAGGAAAAGATAACCGCCGTCAAAACATCTTCGTTCTCCATGCGGAATCTTACGGTTCGGATGAAACACAACGGGAATGGAGAGAGTTTCCTTTTCCAACTCGTATTTCTCTGTTTCTATACGGGCCTGTTCTTTTGCCCAGGCCATGACATCATCCCGTGTAGGTCCGTGTTCCACTAATAATTCATTCAATGTTCCAAGCTTGCGGATGGTTCTGGAAGTGGATTTTCCGTTGCAGTCTATATAGGACTGCTTGATGTAAAAGGATTCGGCATTCTTTGATTTAGATGTATTAACCTTCATGAGCAATTACCTCCATCTCCTATTATACCACAAAAAGACTAAAAAGCCTATATATAAAAGTATAAAATTTGACGAAAAAATATAAGCCTGTAGCGGCTTAGCGGCGTTTTTTAGATTAGGGGGTGTCAAACTCCCGGGTACTAAATCTTTGGTATTGCTTTTCATGGCAATAATGCGTAAACTAATCTTGTATTGTTATAATTTTCGATATATAATAACAATCTTAATAATAAAAAAATAACAAAAAGGAGACTGGAATGGATATTGTGGACGTCGAACTTTTCCTATCGATTGTAAAATGGAACAGCATAACCAAAGCATCTGAGAGTATGCACTTTTCACAATCAACAGTGAGCTACCGGTTGAAGCAGTTGGAAAAGGAATTGGGAATTCCGTTGTTTCATAGAAATAAAGGTATACGGACATCTGAATTAACGCGTTATGGCGAATTGTTCATACCTGTAGCCGAAAAATGGCGTTCCGTTTATCAGGATACACAGGAGTTGAAATATTATCCTGAGAATATGCTTACGATAGGTGCTATTGATAGTATAGGTTCCTCTGTTTTGGCAGATGTGTATTACGCAGTTTCTGAAGGGGAACGGCCTTTATGCCTGAAAATCATAACTGCCTATTCTTCCGAGATATATAACCTTGTGGAGAACAAAACCGCGGATATTGGTTTTATAGCGGAGCCATGCAAGAGGAAGAATGTCATTACAAAACCCTTGTTCAAACAGAAATATTACGTTGTTCGCTATGCTAAATATCCATCCGCTGTAAGAAGGATTAATCCAAAAGATTTAGATTCCCGTTATGAAATTTATATGTATTGGGGTGGGGATTACGAAGCATGGCACGAACAAATCTTTGGTGAATCCACCTTATACCATGCTTGGGTGGATAATGTTTCCCTGCTGCAGCGATTCCTGACCGATGAAAAATATTGGGCGATCATACCAGGAAGTCTGCTGCAAAGATTCTATCTCGGAACCGGAAATGTGCAGGTCGATGAATTAGAACTGCCGCAGCCATATGAAAGGACATGCTATATCATTAAACACAGGCAGCCTAAAGTGTCAAAAATGGAGAGTCTCCGTATATTTGAGGGGGCGTTAGAAATATTTGTTTCACAAATTCCAGACCTGGTAACTGATTTTTAGGATTGGTAAGGTTTGATTATATACGAATTATCGAATTATTAAATGGGACCCAGCAGAAATGTCTATTTCTGTTGAGTCCCATTATATGATATGCTAAATACAGAAAGAAGCTTCTTTATCAACTCAAAAAGTAGAAAGGGGGATGTAGTAACAATGCTCTTTACAATGGAGAATGGTATTTTTAATGTGAGTTTTACTGCCATTACTACGGTAGCTGTAGCGCTGTTGATGTTGCTCATGGGGCAGCAAATTAAAAACCGGGTGGCACTTTTACAGCGGTATTGTATTCCAAGTCCAGTAATAGGTGGGGTCATATTTGCTGTTCTGAATCTGGTCCTTCATGAGACCGGGAGGATTAATATCGTCATGATTACTACTTATCAGGCGGATATGCAGAATCTTTTTTTTACATGTGTTGGATTTGGAATCACCTTCTCATTGGTAAAGAGAGGTGGGAGCCGTTTAGTGAAATATTTTTTCATGGCAGCAATTTTGGCTGTACTTCAAGGGGGAATCGGAGTCATTGCTGCCAAGGCTGTACATGCTGGAGATTGGCTGGGATTGATGTGTGGACCTGCTGCGCTCTCGGGCGGCCATGGTAATGCGGCGGCATATGGTGCTATCCTGGATAACATGGGATATACGGCCAGTGTTGTAGGGATGGCGGCCGCTACTTTCGGACTTGTAAGCGGAAGTCTGTGTGGCGGCCCCATTGCAGAACGTCTGATTAGAAGATACGGTCTGGTAAAAAAGGGGAGTGATGAAGAAGATACACTGGCAGAGAGGGCTATGGCAGAGAAGGCTCCAAAGCAGACCATAACAATCACTTCCATATTTGAACACATTGCCCTTTTGTGTCTCCTGTTGGGGATTGGCATTTATTTTAAATCCCTGTTAAACCAGTTGTTTGGAATTACGATTCCAGACTTTGCCGGAGGCGCGCTGCTGGCCTGTGTTGTCAGTAATGTAAATGAACATACAGAATGGCTGGAGATTAACCCTGATATTATGGAAGGAATACAAGATTTTACTTTAGGGGTGTTCCTGTCCATTGCAATGATTTCTTTAAGGCTGTGGGAACTGGCCGAGTTGGCTGTGCCTATGATTATCATACTCTTTATTGGACTTGGGTGTACGTTGCTTTTCCTCTATTTTGTGGTATTTCGTGTTTGCGGCAAGGATTTCGACGCGGCTATCATGTGTGCAGGAATGTGCGGCCACGGCCTGGGGGCTTCACCTACAGGCTTTGCTAATATGGATAGTGTGACCCAGAGATATGGCGAGAGTAAGATTTCCTATCTGTGTGTAACCGTTGTGGGTGGAATCATGATGGACTGGGTGTTACTGGTACTTAATACGACCATGGTAAATCTGTTCTGTTGAGGGATGACCGCTTAGTTGAAAAACAATGCTAAAATGAATAGGAGAAGGACTATGAGGAAAAAGTTCAAGATTGCCATACCGGAGCTTCCTATTGAAAGGTCGGATTTACCGGCGTGGATATTAGAGGAATGTGAGCTGTTAGAAGGAGAGAAGGGGGTACGGGGAGACAATAGCCAATTGTTGAAATTCATTGGAACTGCAGATGCTATTATTTTTAATTCCAGCAATTCAATCACAGCGGATTTAATGAAAAAAGCGCCAGAACTAAAAGTGGCATTTAAGTCCGGCGCATGGCCTGAAAATATTGATTTTTCTTATGCCCGTATGAATGGTATAGCAGTGGGATGGACTCCTGAGGCAAACGCCCAGAGTGTGGCTGAATATACAGTGCTGTTGATGTTGGCAGCATGTAAACGGTTCATACAGGCTGCTGATGCGTTATTGGAAGGCGGTTGGAGGGACCAGACCCTTTTGGGCGGTGATATTAGCGGAAAAACCATAGGAATCATAGGACTTGGTGCGATAGGCAGAAAGGTGGCATCCATACTAAAAGGATTTCAGTCCTGTGTGATTGCATATGATCCCTATATGGAGGATGCGGTTTTTGAAAGGGAGAATATCAAGAGGGTATCATTTGAAGAATTACTAAAACAGGCAGATGTGGTGTCAATTCATTGTCTTCTAACGGATGATACAAAGGGGATGTTCAATGAAGATGCTTTCAAAAAAATGAAATCTTCTGCGATTCTTGTGAACAGCGCCAGAGGAGGTATGATTGATGAGACCGCACTTATTGATGCATTGAGAAATGGGGAAATCAGCGGGGCCGCATTGGATGTATACGCAAAGGAACCGCTGGCCATGGATCATCCTCTTAGGACTGTAGATAATATTATCATGACTCCCCATGTAGCGGCGAGAACCAAGGAATCTGCATATAGGGAATGCGTATGGGCCATACAGGGAGCGCTGGACTATCTGCATGGCAGGGAAATTAATAATGCGACCATAATTTACCCAGATAAAGTTACTGTATAAAAAGTTATATGAAGGAGGAAAATAATGTATTATCCAAAAGGAATCATTTCTTCGATGGTTACATGTTTTAAGAATGATGGGGCAGTCGATTATGACGGATTAAAGACATCGATTGAATTTCAGAAGAAAGCAGGAGTAAAGAGTATCTGCGTATTAGGAGGAACCGGTGAGGCAGCATCCCTGACATCTGTAGAGCGTCATATGGTAATGGAAGAGACAATAAAAAACTCTGAGGGGATGCATGTCGTATTCGGTACATTGGCGGGCCGGCCATCGGATGTCATGGATGATATACAAAAGGCTAAGGAGCTTGGTGCGGATGCCTGTCTTGTCATGGCCCCCCCTTTTGTACGGCCTTCAGAACGTGACGTAGAACGGTTGATAAATGAATATGCTACATTAAAGATGCCCTTGATTCTTTTCAATACTCCCAGCAGGTCTGCTTTTAGTATGTCCTCTGATTTGATACAAAGACTGTCCAAGACTCAAGAAGTTGTGGGGATTAAGGAATCCTCCGGTGATATGGTTTTCATGCAGGATATTCGTATTAAGTGTCCGCATCCGTTCGGGCTTCTGACAGGCGGGGATAATCTCTATTTCCCGACCCTGGCACTGGGAGGGGATGGTGGTATCCTGGCTACGGCGGCAGTCATACCGGAAGTATGCATGGCGCTTGATAAGGCCATTGCGGACCAAGACTATGACAAGGCAAGGCAATGCCACTTTGCAGTTAAGCTTTTAGATGATGTGCTGTATAAGGCGTCACATCCGGTACCCTTAAAACTGGCTATGCAATATAGGGGGCTGCCGGCCGGAATATGCCGGCCTCCATTTAGTACAATTGATAGTAAGCATGAGGAAGAGGTATGTAAGGTCATGCGGGAAATCAAATCGCGGCTTCAAGGCGTAGTGGATTTTGTAGAAGATTATTTGTTTTGATTCGTTCACTAGCTGATAACGGTTCTGCTCTAATAGCTTATTGCGCATCAGGCAACCTATTAGAGGATGCCTCATAAAGTATGAGGAAGCAAATTCAATGAACGCAAGTTGAAAATAGACTTAATAAAGTGGGCTGCCGGTTAATGAGTGTATGAAAATTTTTCTGTAAATAGGTATTAGCCAAAGGTCTTCTATGATAAAATAAAAAATCATAGGAGGCCTTTTATTATGGCAAGAGAAAAGAAACCGGTACACCAGGTACAAATGACAGA
>NZ_SPHO01000035.1 GCF_005845215.1 Clostridium sp. 1001271st1 H5 | reverse complement strand
ACAAGGACTGAAGGTCCAAGAAAGAACTTTCAGCCCAGTTATTATCATAGAAGATCAGCTTTTACAGACTTTTCTTCACACACTCTTGCGCTACAAGGTAACCCCGCTTTTCTAATTCATGGATATATCGGGATACTTGCTTTTGCTCGAACATATTATATAATTTCGTTATATTCTGTATCTGGCTCATTAGTACTATATTCTTGTATACTTCTTCTTACCCTGTCAAGTAAATTTCCTATGTTTTCAAAATCGCTGGTCTGTCTTTCACAGAGGACTTCCAGCAGTAGTGGCAGATTTAATCCGGTAAGCATACGTATTTTTCCGCCTATTAGCGGGGCAGCACAATTACAGGGGGTACCGCCTAACAAATCAGCTAGTATAATTACCCCATCTCCGGTATCCAATCGTGCCAACGCTACTTTGAGCCGGTTGGTAAAATTTTCTGCATTATCTTGCATGGATAACCCTATTGCTTCTATCTGGGATAATTGGTCCCCAAAAATTAGTTTCGCAGCGTTTAATGTTCCAGAAGCCAAATCAAAATGGCTAATTAATAAAATTCCTTTCATGATTAACACTCCAATATTATAAAATAGAATTTGAATAGTTATCAGATATTTCTTTTGCAGTTTTGATAAGTTCTGCAATCTCTGAAGGCCCCATTGTTTCATTAAAACGAAAGGCAGGCCCTTTTACAGTAAGTACAGCAATCATATTGTCCTGAGACAACATTACTGGTACAGATACCGCGGATGTACCTTCTAAATCAGAGTTATAGTGAATACAGTAGCCGGTATCTAAAACACAGCGAAGTTCTTCGACTTCCCTTTCTGTCAGATTCATATAAGCCTCCCTCTGCTCCGGTGAGAGATAGGACAAAAATACACACCCTGTAGTGTCAAACGTCAAATCACTTATCTGTTGATTTTTAAAACGGGCCTGAATTGTATGGTGACTTTCCTCACAGCAGATACATTTGACTTTGAATCCAATTTGGATAAAAAGAGCAGTTGATTCGTTGAGCTTGTCTCTGACGTTGCGTATGTACAGAGGGACAATATCATCAAATGCAGGTAGATGTATGGTGCCGGCATTTGATGATAGAAGCATGAACTTCCATCCAAGGGAATATTTTTTGTTGCGTTTGTTTTTTTGCAGATATCCATTTTGTTCAAGAAATTCAATCAGCCTGTAGCAGGTCGACACAGGAATGCCTGTTGCTGCCTGTATCTGGGCGGGAGACATTTCCTTACATTCTTCAGAAAGAAAACAATCCAGAATAGAAAATGTCTTATTAAGGCTGGTATTCTTGCTGCCTGGACTTCCCTTTGCAGCCTTTGTCTGAGCATTCTCCACATATTTTTCAAAGGTTTTCCAGGAAATATTGTCGTTAGTACAATCGGGATCAAATCTCAAATCAACCCCTGCGCCGGCAATGAAACGTAATGCGTCCACCTGTTTCTGTGAGAGACTCAGCCCCTGCATGATTGGCAGTGAATCTTGCTGTTCCATTTGCTGACCGCAGGTTACGGCTACTGTAAAGTGGTATCCTTTTTTAATTATAGCAGCTACAGAAACAGGATCTTTAAATATTACCAGGTACCTCAATGTGGAAGCGTCAGCCTTTCTAAGTTGTCCGATTCCCTTTGTCAGAGTAAAAAAGTAGATTTTAATATCTGGTACTGTAGCTATATAAATTTTTCTTAGGGACAGGTCAGAGGCAATCTCATCATTAATAACGATAATACCATCAAAGTGGTAATGCTTGCGTAACACAGTGGTAGTTTGTCCGTGTATTATTTTATCTTCAATTCTGCAATATGTTATCATTGAATATAATCTCCTGGTTATTCCAACATTATATATGGTATTGCTTCTATTATACGTATTTTCCAGTTGAAATTCAATTGATTTCAAATACTATCAGATAAAAAATTATCATAATATAAGAAAATAACAAACTGACACAAAAATATGTATAATTAACGGGCTGGAAACTATGAATTTTAATAAATAGTGCCAAAACTATTGACATTAAATCAAATAGTGGTAGTATTATTCTTATATGGTAAGAAAACTATTATCATTATACAATAAGAGCTTAAGAATGTAAAGTATAATGATAATGGACAAATAAACTTTTATGATAAAGGAGGATATTTATGATTAGCTACTGTAGAATGGAGGCCAAGCTAATCCATGGGCAAACCACCACTGTATTGCAGAATCATTACAAATGTGATGGAATCATCGTAATTGATGAAATTTTAGCCAGAGATTCAGTGATGAAAAAGGTGTTTGCAGCAGCAGCGCCAGCTTCTGTTAAAACGTACTTTTTTGACGAAGAGAAAGGAATTGAACAACTTAAGAAAGCGGAGGACTCAGAAAGGAATTATTTTGTGATTCTTAGAAATCCGTTGACAACTGCGAGTCTGGTTCGTAAAGGGTACCGCTTTAAACTTCCGGTAACGTGTGGGCAACAATTTAATCGGGAGAACTCAGTAAGCATCATGCAGGGTGTGGGCCTTACTGAAGAAGAGATGGTTGCTATGGATTTCTTGGTGGCGCAGGGAGTGGAAGTGGTAATGGATCCCAGCTGTAAGTTGGAAAACATTCCCTGGCAGGAAATACGAAACAAATGAAAACAAATGTAAAAGGAGAGGGTACTTATGTTAGCTTTACAATGTGGATTAATAGCAATGTTAACCGTATTTTCTGCAAGCGGAACTGCTCCGTGGGGGGGATGGCTCGCCAAGTATATTATGCAAAGGCCTTTTATAGGAGGGCTCCTGTGCGGTATTATTCTTGGTGACATATCCACAGGTGTTGCTGTGGGAGCAGCTATGCAGCTGGTTTATATTGGCTACTTTAATGTGGGAGGAGTTTCGTCTATCGACTTGGGAATTATTTCCTTTCCGTGTGTTGCTTTGGCGATTTTGACTGATATAGATACTGCTGCAGCTATAACATTGGCAACAGCATTGGGAACATTGTTTAATGCCTTGGAGATATTTTCCAGAACAGCCTTTCTTACTGGTTGTGGTAGTTTGATGAGAAAAGGATGTGAGGAAGGAAACGATAAGAAGATATTTTGGGGTTACCTTGGAATTCCTACCATCATCTATTTTATTACTAGAGGTCTTACATCCTTTGTTTTACTGTATTATGGAGCTGGCGTTGTGGAGAATCTTTATAGCATGCTTCCTGCCAGAATGGTAACTGCCTTTAATTCAGTAGGGGCTTTTCTGCCTTGTATCGGAATGGCTACCTTATTGGTATTCTTGGCAAATGATGTCTGGGGCCTGGTGATTTTTGCGTTAGGGTTCGCCTGTTATGGGTATTTAGGATTGAATTCCACGTCTATCCTTTTGTTTGCATTGGTATTTGCATATCTCTATTATAGAACTGGAGACAAACAAAAGCATATTGCTAAGGCTGAAGAATTCGATGAGGATGAGGAGGTAATCTGATTATGGCAGTAGAAATGAAACAGGAAGATAGAATGGAATTATTGACTAAAAAAGACCGCAATAAGTTATGGCGCCGTTACATTCAATATAATGCACCAGGATTTGACTATGTTTACTATATGGGAAAAAGTTGGCCGTGGTGGCTAAAGCCTTTTTTTAAGAAGTATTGCAGTGAGGACGAATATAAGGAAAGCATGGCCAGGCATTTTGACTTTTATAACACAGAAGGCGCTACAGGATCCCTGCTGTTTGGAATGATTTTAGGACTGGAAGAACGACGGGTACTAAAAAGAGATGTGGATATGGAGACTATCCGTAGTTTAAAGGTAGGGCTTCAAGGGCCGATAGCTGGAATTGGCGACAGTCTTATTCAGGCAACACTAATCCCTATTCTGATTACTATTGCTCTGTCCTTGTGTGGAGATAGCGGAAATGTTGCAGGTCCCTTGTTTTATTTGGTGGCTATTGCAGGCATATTAGTACCATACAGCTACATTTTATTCAATAAAGGTTATCAGCTGGGAAAGAAATCTTTTGAAGTCATTTCTAAGAACTCATTATCCCATCTGACTCAAGCAGTAGCTATGTTTGGTATTCTAATTGTCGGCTGTCTGTCTGCTCAGCGGTGTGGTGTGACATTGGGAATTAAATTTGAAGCAAATGGCGTGGAAACCAAGCTGCTTGATATGATAAACAGCATCTTTCCAAACCTGCTCAGCCTGCTGTACACATTTTTTTTGTACTACTTAATAAAATATAAAAAGGTGGCATCGACATGGCTGGTGTACGGAACTATCATTGGTGTTGTGGTGCTTTCGGTTATTGGAATCGTTTAAGGAGATTAGAATGTCTGAGAAAAAAATATATCATATATTGCCTCTTTATAAATCATTTGTATGGGGAGGAAGAAAGTTGATTGACCAGTATCATCTGGATACGGACCAGGAAAATATAGGTACTATTTATCATGTAATTGCAATACCAGGACAGTTGGATAACATGGTTGCCGAGACAGGACAGCCGCTTTCCGTGTTTTATGCAAATAATCCGGATTTATTTGGATGTCATGAAAGCATCTTTCCCATTCGCATGACAACCACATGCAATGAAGGAAAGCAATCTTACCAGCTACACCCGGATGATGACTATGCGATGAAACGACAGGGAGAAAAGGGGAAGGTATCCGGCAGTGTGGCAATACATGCTACTGATGAGATTCATACAACTCTGTTTGGAAATCGCGCAAAAAATATGGCGGAGTTCAAACGGATGGTAGAGACAAAAGATTGGGAGCATCTGTTTGACCATCTTAAAGTACGGGATGGCCAGTTTGTACATACTCCGGCAGGTGTGATTCATGGTGGTATTGGGAGAGGAACCATTAAACTGACATTTGGAACAAATGGGGATGTAACATACCGTTTTTATGATTATGACAGGAATGATACAAAACGGCCTTTAAATCTGCAAGAAGTATATGATTGTGTCAATATACCAGAACTGCCACTTTCTGCCACTGATGGGGAGACGGTGATTAAGAATGGCGTGCAGATAACTACATATCACAGCGTACCAGGTGAGTATGTGGCAAAGCGTATTAAAAATAAGGATGAGGGTGTGTTTTCGTATAGGGGATTTTATTTTATAACGTGCGTGGATGGGAAGGGAACTATTTGTGGTGAAACAATAAAACCGGCGGACACTCTTTTTGTGCCGGTCGGAAGTGGTTGCCTTGATTTGTCTGGAAATATGGATTTGGCTTTTATCTCTTATATTGACAGAAAGGATGTAAATAATGTACCAGATTAAATATCCGGATGAAGCCGATAAATCGGTAATTATCAAATGTTTTCCAGGAATTTTTCAGTTGGAAGAAGAAAATAGGGAAAGAGTACTGACAGCGTACCATACTGTACTGACAAACAGTACATTTACTACGCTGGAGGAAATTCCCTTTTCTGCTCATTGTACTCATTATGGGTTTGTGGACCATGTCAATGAGGTGGTTGATTTGGGACTTCACATGGAAGAATATGCTGAAAAAAAATGGAATGATGGCTGGACAGAAAAAGTAGACCGTGAGGAGCTTCTGCTGCTTCTGTTGCTTCACGATATTGACAAACCATTGTTGCTAAGTGAGGGATATACTCAGGATATACCCCATGGTGTTCTAGGTGCTATGCTACTGAAAGAGTTGGGATTTCCGAATCGTATAGTAGCTTTGGTAGCAACCCACTCACCCAAGAGTTTTCACCATGTAGAAGATCCTATGGCCCAGATTTTACATTATGCTGATTTGAATTCTGCAGACCACATTTACATGCTGATTCATAGAAGACCATTCTATTTTGGTTAAGGAGGCATTATTATGAATAAGGCACAAACGGTCAATGGCACATTAGACGTGTCAGAATTAGGTTTCACATTGATGCATGAACACATTTATTTGGGGAACTGGAATAACCGTATCGCTGATTCTGAGTGGTTTAATAGGGAAGAAGCCCTGGATATGATATGTGGCGTATTGATGGATGCTAAACGTCATGGTGTAAAGACAATCGTGGATGCAACACCATTGAATATTGGACGTGATGTAGATTTGATGCAGGCAGCGGCAGAGCGGAGCGGCCTAAATATAATTGCATCTACCGGCGTCTATGTAGACGAAGATCTCTGGGTAAACCATATAAGTGAACTTAATATGCTTAAGATGATAATGAGGGAGATTGAGTGTGGTATTCAGGGAACAATATCCCGATGTGGTGTAATTAAATGTGGGACTGGAGAATTTGGCTTTACGAAAAACAATAAAAAGATACTTCGGGCCTGCGCTCAGGCACAAAAGGAGAGTGGTCTGCCTATTATCACTCATTGCCGACCTGAAAATACCAGGCAAGGATTGTTCCAGTTGGATATATTCGAGGAGCAGGGAGCAGATCTTTCCAAAGTAGTTATAGGTCATTTTCGTGAGGGAGACCCGCTGGACTATGCAGAAAATGTAATGAAAAGAGGTAGCTATCTGGCTATTGATCAAATGAACTTCAATGCACATCATCTGGAATTCAATATTAAGACAATTGTGAAATTATGCCAAAAGGGATATGCTTCGCAGTTAATACTATCTCACGATGCGGTAATTTGTTATAACTCGACACGCTGGGCTGATTGGAATCATAGACAATATATAAACTATGCTCCGGATTCCCTCAGCTATATAATAAGAGTGGTGATTCCAATGTTAAAGGAAAAGAAGGTAACAGATGAGCAAATTCATACTATATTTGTAGAGAATCCAAAGCGGTTGTTTACCTGATATAAAGGAGGTGAAGGGATATTGCGGAAAAAAGTTGTGATAATCGGTTCCGGTCGCAGTGGGAGAGGAATGCTGGGGGAACTATATGATAGGGAAGGGTATGAGATTATATTTGCAGATCCGAAAACACATTTGACTGAGGGGTTGAGAGAACAGGGATATTATACAGTGCAGATGACAAATTTAAAGGAAGGAACCCGGCAGGAGCGTAAAATTACAGGATATCGCACAGTTAATACTGTTACAGAGCGCCAGCAGTATATGGAAGCATTAGCTGATACAGATTTAGTTTCCACTGCCTTACGGCCGGAAGACTTTGACAGCGCGTTGGACGATTTATCAGAAGCCATTCAGTTTCGCATGAGTCACGGTATAAAAGGCCGCTTGATGATTACCCTGGGAGCAAATTATGTAGGATTAAGGGAATATTTTGAGACAGGTTTACAAAAAAGGCTTTTGGGTGAAGCCTACTCTTATTACAAAGATACGGTTATCCTGGTGATGAGCATTGTTAATAGGAAGAATCTTCTGCCGGACATTCTCGAACAGACAGAGGATACATTTCGTATTATAGGAGATGACAAGGCTATACTACGGGTTGATAATATACCTGAGTTGGAGAATGATTTTTCTAGACCAGATTTTTTTCGCTTGGAGCAAGGGCTGGATGGAGCTATGGCAATTAAAATTTGGGCAGGTAACCTGGTACAATGCAGCATGGCTTTTGTAGCATTGACTAAAGGAATTACAAATACGTATGATGCCGCTTACGATATGCAGGCATCCCAAATGGCATATTATGCATCTGTGGAAGGATACCAGGCTGTCATGGCCCAATATGGTCTTCCTCCCAGGAATGAAGACCAGGCACGTCAGCCAGTGACTGTATTCCGTACTAAACATTTTTCCGATAGCCTGTATCGAATTGTCCGTGACCCTATCCGAAAACTTGGAAAGAATGACCGCTTCATTGGACCTGCGTTGTGTTGTGTCAAGCATGGCATAATTCCATACTTTATAACCCGCTGTTGCGCTTATGTTTTTTTGTATGAAAATGAAAAAGATGAACAATCCATGAGATTACGGACATATCTTAGGAATAATGGAATTGAACGTACAGTCTGTAGATTTTGTTCTCTAAATCTTGACAATAAAGATGAACATATAGTATATCAACTGATTATTAACGGATATAGGGACATATGTGGGACAAATCCAATTGAATAGTATGGTTAATAAAAGAGATGTGGTACAGCAAAAGAATAGTATTTGCTGTATCACTTTTTTTGACTCAGTTAAATAGATATGCGAGTATGCACAATTGGCTGGTTGCTTGTGAAAATAATATCATTATATATTCGTAGGAATTATTCAGACAGACTACAGCTTCATTGTGGACAGAAGAGGCAGAGCTAATTAGGGAATTGGTTAATAGAAAACAAGTTATGTTTTCATGACAATGGATTCAGTATTTCCGAACATCGTTTTCGGGATTACCGAATGCACTGACTCTAATATCTTTTATAATGAAATCATCGAAAGAGCTCTTGAAAATGAATATACAAGGTGTGTATTACAAGGAGGAGAAGATGTCATACGTAGATAGGGTTATAGCAGCAACAGAAGCTAAAAATGCAGAACAGCCGGAGTTTCTTCAGACAGTCAGAGAGGTACTTAATTCTCTTCGTCCAATTATGGACAATGATGACAGGTATGAAAAGGCGGGTATTCTGGAGAGGATAGTTGAACCTGAAAAGGCAGTGACTTTTCGTGTACCATGGGTAGATGATGATGGAAAAGTACAGGTTAACAGAGGTTACCGCGTACAATTTTCCAGCAGCATCGGGCCATATAAGGGGGGACTTAGGTTTCATCCCACAGTTAATATCAGCATTATAAAATTCCTTGGGTTTGAACAGATTTTTAAGAATTCTTTAACAGGGCTTCCCATTGGCGGAGGAAAAGGTGGTTCTGATTTTGACCCGAAAGGAAAATCAGATGCAGAGGTGATGCGTTTTTGCCAGTCATTCATGACTGAGTTGTATCGTTACATAGGTCCTGATACAGACTGCCCGGCCGGAGACATAGGGGTGGGGGCAAGAGAGATAGGGTATCTGTATGGACAGTACAAACGTATCCGTGGTGCCTATGAGGCAGGTGCATTGTCAGGAAAAGGGCTCTCCTATGGAGGTTCATTGGGAAGGACCGAGGCGACTGGATATGGAGCTGTATATTTTACACAGGAGTATTTTAAGACAATTGATAAAGAAATAGCAGGAACAACATTTGCTGTATCAGGTTTTGGAAATGTCTCATGGGGCGTATGTAAAAAAATCCATGAGCTGGGGGGCAAGGTCATAACGCTCTCGGGTCCGGATGGATACATTTATGACCCGGATGGTATTTCCGGTGATAAGATTGATTATTTACTGGAGATGCGGGCATCCTGCAGGGATTGTGTAAAAGACTATGCTGACAAATACCATGTTGAATATCATGCAGGAGAGAAACCATGGGGCAGGGTAAATGCAGATATTTATATGCCGTGCGCCACCCAAAATGAGATTGGCAAAGAGGATGCAGAACGAATTCTTGAAGAAGGACATTGCAAGCATCTTATTGAAGTTTCTAATATGCCTACCAGACAGGAGGCGGTAGATTTGTTGATGTCCAATGGTATATCGGTTCTTCCGTCTAAAGCAGTAAATGCAGGCGGTGTTGCCGTGTCTTCTTTGGAAATGGCCCAGAACGCCGAACATCTTGCCTGGACAAGAGAAGAGGTGGATATGCGCCTTCAGGGCATCATGAAGAACATCTTCCATAACATTGATGATGCAGCAACAAGATACGGTTGCCCGGGTAACTATGTAGCTGGTGCTAATCTTGCCGGTTTTCAGAAGGTTGCCGAGGCGATGTTGGCACAGGGGATATGTTGATTCGTTTCCCTACATATTCGATGAAAATGCCCTTCGGTATTATACTGAGGGCATTTTCAATCATTGGATAAAGTGGCCTTAAACGCAAGAGGAATTAAAGAGGAGAAAGTGGATGGAGAAGAATAGAAGACACGTATCAGATACAGGATGAAGTAAAATGCTTAATTTTGATATAAATAGTTTTTGGCAAATTCTATAAATGTTTGAACAGCGGCAGGCTTCCATTGCTCCCTCGATGTAAGCATTCTGCCGTTTATTTTCATTTCTTCACCAACCCAATTCAGGTATACCAGCTTGCCGTCCAGCACATCTTCATCGGTCATGCTTTTTGGTAGTATTGAGATTCCTTTGCCTTTGGCAACATACTTTTTAATCAGGATTCCGCTTTCAATTTGCAGGCGGTCTCTGATTTTCAGGTTTTCTTTTTGGATTAGTTCCTGAAAAATATCATAATAGCAGCAATCTTCATGCTGATAGAGGAAGGTTTCATGGCGAAAGTCAACAGGTAAAACCTCATCTTTAAAAGCCAGCCGGTGACCCGGAGAAACGCAGAACTGCAGGCGCTCCTGGAAGAGAAGATGCTGAAAAAGCCCTTCATATATGGGGGACAGGCAGTCATATAAAAAGACAACATCAAAATTACCATTTCTCAGCTGTTCAGGAAGCGAGGCACTGTTTCCTGTTTTAATAATTAAGTTGACATTAGGGTGATACCCAAGAAATTCGGAAAATACAGAGGACATCTTATAGGCAGCCATTGATTCAATGATTCCTATGGTTATGGTTCCTTTCAGGGATTGGGTATTATCCATGGCATCTTTGGCAATCCTTACACTTTCAAGAATATTACTTGCATAAGGCAGGAATTGTTTTCCCTGTTTGGTTAATACGGTTTTTCGTCCCACTGTTTCCACAAGCTTGATGCTTAGTTCCTGTTCCAGTTGCGCAATATGCTCGATTAACGTTGAAGGGGCATAGTGGAGCTGCATGGACGTCTTTAAATACGATTTTTCTTTTGCAAATGTGACAAAGGTAATAAGATTTTTGGTATCCATAAGTAGTACCCCCATGAAGAGTTGAAAAAATAAACACAAAATGTCGACAATGTATGGGGCGATTATATTGCATTTAGTTAAATATGTCAATATTATGGTCGGATATTCTTGAAAATAGTACATTTTTAATATTTTGTTCGTAAAAAAAATATATAATATTATCATATTGACAAAGCAAATGAGATATTATACAATAAAAATATAAAATGTCGACAATTTAAATACGATTAAAGGCGCAGGCATATTCCCGGCCCTTTGTCCAGGTATATGCAGTTAGGGAAAGGAGAAAATATGGAAATATCTTTGAACATGTTTTTGACAACTGCGATTGCAGTTATTGTGTATTATGTTGGTAAATTTATCAAAACAAAAGTTTTTTTCCTGCAAAAATATTGTATACCCGCACCAGTCGTGGGCGGCATTATTTTTGCAACAGCAACACTGGTGTTACATGTGACAGGGATACTGATTCTTACTATGGATACAACGTTACAGACTGCGTTTATGCTTGTGTTTTTCTGTAGTATTGGATTTAATGCAAGGATGAAGGTGCTGAAGAAAGGCGGAATCCAACTCGTTATCATTATTTTTCTTGTAGGGATTCTGTGTGTTCTCCAGAATGTTCTGGGGGCAGCCATAGTGTCAGCTTTTGGTATGAATCCACTTCTCGGCACAGCCATTGGTTCTGTTCCACTGGTAGGGGGCCATGGAACGGCAGCAGCCTTTGGTGTCCTGATTGAACAAGCAGGCGTAGCATCAGCAGCAACAGCGTCTTATGCGGCAGCGACCTATGGTCTTGTAGCAGGATGTGTCATTGGCGGTCCTCTGGCCAGAATCAGAATCATGCAGCTTAATAGAAAGTCTGTTACGCATGAACAGGAAGATGAAGCCTTTGTCAATGAGAAAACTCATAATATCCTGAGCGGAGAAAAAATAATGCTGGCTGTGGCACTGCTTCTTCTTTGCGTAGGGTTAGGTACAATAATTTCCGATATTTTGAACCGGCTGATGACCTTTTCCGCTGCAGTAGGGTCACTTCTTGCAGGATGCATACTTCGTAATGTCTGTGATTGTAAAGGAATTGTTCTGCCAGATGAAGAAATTGAGATTACCGGAGATGTATCTTTAAGCCTGTTCCTTTCCATGGCTATGATGAGCATGGAATTGTGGCTTCTTGCAAGTTTGGCCATACCAATGATTGTAACGCTTTTAGCTGAAACAGTATTGGTTGGACTGTTTGCATATTTTATAATATTCAATAGCCTGGGACGTGATTATGACGCTGCTGTAATGACGGCCGGCACATGCGGCTTTGGTCTTGGCGCCACACCTAATGCAATAGCAAATATGAATGCAGTAACAAGCGTATATGGACCGGCGCTCAGGGCATTTTTGATTATACCGATTGTGGGAAGTATGTTTGCGGACCTTGTAAATTCGACTGTTATTACTTTATTTATGAATGTATTAGGCTAAGAGGAAACATAAAGAGAAAAAATATGAGGAGGAGTAGAATATGGTATCACAAAGAATCTTGGACATGACCCCGTCTGCAACAAGCACTTTGGGAGGGAAAATATCAGAGATGAAAGGGGCAGGAATTAACATAGCGGCATTTAATCTGGGGGAGCCGGATTTCCCTACACCTCAAAAAGTGGCAGACGCATGTACAAAGGCGATGTTAGAGGGAAAGACAAAGTACATTGCAATAGGAGGAATTATCCAACTTCGTCAGGCGATTACCGAGAAATTGAGGAGGGATAACAACCTTACTTATACTCCGGACCAAATTTGTGTGTCAACCGGTGCAAAGCAAGCCGTCTATAATGCCGTGATGGCTCTGTGTAATCCGGGAGATGAAGTGATTATTCCCACACCCTGCTGGGTAAGTTATGTGGAAATGGTCAAACTTGCGGGCGGGGTTCCAATTCTGGTTAAAACTGACGACAGATTTCATATTATAATGGAAGAAGTTAAAAATGCTGTTACGGATAAAACTAAATTAATTATCATCAATACACCGAATAATCCTACAGGGGCAGTATATTCCAGGGACACTCTTGAACAGCTGGCACAGTTGGCAGTTGAGAAGGATATTTACATAATTGCAGATGAAGTTTATGAAAAACTGATATATGGGAATGTAGAACATGTGAGTATTGCTTCTTTATCTCCGGGAATTTATGACAAGACCATTGTAGTAAATGGTTTTTCAAAATCTTATTCCATGACCGGATGGCGAGTAGGATATGCGGCAGGGCCAAAGGATGTGATTAAGGGCATGACATCCCTTCAGGGACATGTTACGACCAACTCCACAACCTTTATTCAATGGGCAGCCATTACAGCGCTGCAGGAATGTGAAGAAGAAGTAGAGGCTATGAGGAAAGAGTTTGAAAGACGAAGAGAATTCATGTATGAGCGTCTTAATTTGATTCCGGGAATGCAGTGTCCAAAGCCTGAAGGTGCTTTTTATCTAATGCCGAATGTTAGTTATTATTTAGGAAAGAAATATAAAAACTGGTCAATTCAGAACGCAGGAGATTTGTGTGATTATATTCTGGAAGAGGCAAAAGTTGCTATCGTACCAGGAAATGCATTCGAGGCTCCGGAAACAGTGCGGTTTGCATATTCGGTTTCCATTGAGACAATAGCAGAAGGGATGGAACGGCTGGAACGGGCTTTGAATCACTTAACATAGACAAAGGAGGAAAATACATGGAAATAAAGGTCAATCTTTATCAGTTCATGGCCTTGGCGCCAGTTGTTTACTATCTTGGATGTTTTGTTGTCAAACGTGTCAAGTTTTTGGAAAAATATTGTATTCCGGCTCCTGTTGTGGGAGGACTGATTGCAGTCATTATAAAACTGTTCCTCTATATGGGGGGAATCACACTTATTATGGATAGTACGGTGCAAGGCGTATTTATGTATGTATTCTTTGCAAGCATTGGTTTCAATTGCAGGTTTAAACTATTAAAAAAAGGTGGGAAGATACTTGTCATAATGTCATTTGCATCTGCCTTTTTAATTCTGATTCAGAACGGAATCGGCGTGGTGTTTGCCAAAATCATGGGCTTGGACCCGCTTCTGGGATTATGCATGGGTTCTATTCCTCTTGTAGGAGGACATGGTACAGTGGGAAACTGGGGAATGGTTCTTGACAATATGGGGGTTACTAATGCTTTCATGGTAGGCATCGCATGCGCATCCTATGGTCTGATTGCCGGCGGACTTATCGGCGGGCCTATTGCAAAGACTTTAATTTCCAGAAAAAGGTTATCATATCCCGGGGCCCAAGAGGTGCCCGCTACGGTGGAGACAGAAATGCAGCCGGATAAAAGAATCCCCCTTCTTAATAAGAAAAAAATGTATCTGGCAGCATTCCTGTTGATATTAACAGTTGGGCTGGGGGATGTCCTTCTTAAAATAATTGCAGCATTAAATATCCCATTCCGTGCCATGTCTATTGGAACACTGGCCATTGGCATGGTAATCCGGAATGTCTGTGATGCAAGGCATACAGAACTTCCTGACGATGAACTGGATGTTGTGGGGGGATACGCATTGAGTGCGTATTTGAGTCTTGCAATGCTGTCTGTGAATCTATGGGAGTTAGCAGATTTGGCACTTCCTATGGTAATTGTTATGTTTGTACAGACTATAGTCATTATTATATTTGCGTATTTAGTTGTATTTAATTGCTGTGGCAAAGATTATGAAGCTGCTGTTATATCGGCAGGTGTTTGCGGCTTTGGTATGGGAGCTTCGTTTACCGGGATTGCCAATATGGAGGCTGTCCGCAAGGACTTTGGGCCGGCGCCAAAAGCTTTTCTGGTAGTTCCGTTGATTGGTGCATTTTTGATTGACCTCATGCAGACAGCGTTGTTTACCACTATTACAAGTCTTGTATAATGCTTAAACATATCAATAAGTTTGACTGGATGGGGGTATATTATGGCTCTTACAGAAAAAGAAAAGCAGTACTGGATGGAGATACTGGAGACAACCAATAACAATAGGGAGGAAATGTTTGCCTTAAGGACAGTACCTGACGAATATATGGCATATATGGAAAAGGTAATTCGTTCAGAAGAAATGATAGATGTCCCTTTAATCGGGATACCAGTCAAATGCTATATCTCCATGGCAGAAAACCGTTGTCCGGGCTGCACTGTATATATACACATACATGGAGGAGGTTTTCATTATCCATGGACAGAGGATGACGCATTATTTTGTGCAAAGATTGCCCATGAAACGAAAGGCATTGTTGTGGATGTAGACTATGCTCTTACGCCGAAGCATTCTTTTCCAGTTCCTGTTGAACAGGTATATGAGGTGGCCCGGTGGACTGCGGGGAGGTGTGCTGAATGGAATGCAGATTCAGAGAAAATTGCCATTGGAGGTTGCTCAGCCGGAGGGAACATTGCGGCCTCTGTCTGTCTGCTTGCTGAACAGAGGGGAGGCATTAAGTTCTGTCTGCAGATTCTTGACTGTGCTGCTCTGGATAATGCAACACCGCCGGAATATAAACCTGAGGCAGATTTACTGATGATGCCTTCAGAACGTATGAATGCCTTTGCTGCATTATATGTGGGCGGTGATAAAGAAAGTGCGTATTCACCATTTATTTCCCCCTCATTTGCCCCTGACAATATGTTGGAAAGCCAGCCGCCGGCATTAATTATAACAGCAGGAAAATGCAGCCTTCGTTTTGAGGATGAATTGTATGGGAAGCGTCTGGCAGCCTTAGGGGTAGAGGTTACTATGAAGAGGTTTTCTAATAGCAGGCACGCATTTACGGTAAGAATGATGGATGAATGGCAGGAAGCCCATGAGGTTATAATCCGCCGTCTGAAAATGTTGAACCTGTGATTACTGACAATAAGGATTGAATTATAAGGAGGAATACTGTATGCCTTTAACTCCTGAACGGAAACAGTATTGGGAAGACATATTGGAAAAGACAGCGGGAGCACGGACAAAAATGTTTGCAGAGCGTAAGGTTCCGGAAGACTATGCCAGACACATGGAATTTGTGGAGACGTCTCAGGCCACACTTGCAGTACCTTCAGTAGGAGTGCCGGTTACGTGTTATATTACAATGCCTAAAGAATGTAAAAGAAAATGTTTGGTATATATCAATATACATGGAGGCGGGTGGCATGGACCATGGTGCGAAGATGATGCTTTATATTGTGCGCAGATTGCCCATGAAGTGGGATGTATCACTGTGGATGTGGATTATGCGCTGACGCCACAGTACACTTTTCCGGTGCCGGTAGAACAAATTTATGAAGTGGCTCGATGGGTAACAGAAAGATGCGAAAGCTGGGGAGTGGATTCTGAGCATATTGTTATTGGGGGATGTTCATCTGGTGGAAATATGGCTGCTGCAGTGAGTTTGATGGCAGGTGTACGAAAGGATGTCAGGTTCTGTGCCCAGATATTGGACTGTGCAAGCCTAGACAAGGCAACTGACCCACAATATAAACCATGTGGCTATGAATACATGATGCCGCCGGAAAGAGGGAGGGGATTTACAGCCCTGTATCTAGGAGAGGAACTTGCAACCCCGTATCTGCCTATTGCAAGTCCTGCTTATGCTACGGACCATATGCTGCGTTCCCAGCCGAGGACATTGATTATCTCAGGAGGAAAGTGCAGTTTCCGCTTTGAAAATGAAGAATATGGCGCCCGTTTGGCTGCACAAGGGGTGGAGGTCACGATAAAGCGCTTTAGGAATAGTCAGCATGCATTTAACATACGTATGAAGGACGAGTGGCGTGAATCCCATGATATAGTAATACGATACCTGAAATCAGTGTGTCTGTAAAAGTTTGCGGGCAGACTGTTTGAAAATACTTCCGGCATATGGATGCCAGGAAGTATTTTTACATATGTAATCACTGTGTTGCTTTTCTATAAGTGATGAAATAAATATATATAAAGAGGTTGGATATGATTTCTTTCAATGAGATATCGGAAACGATTATGTTTGTATTTGTGATTGCAATTCTTGGATATTTATTAGGAAGCGTTAAAATAAAAGGCCTGAATCTGGGAAATGCGGGTATTTTTATAATCGGTCTTATCTTTGGACATTTTGGGGTAATCTTGCCTGCGATTCTTCAGACATTGGGAGCTGTCTTTTTTATTACGGCAGTTGGATTTGGGGCCGGCCCTGGATTTATAAGGCGGTTAAAAAGAAATGGCTTTTCATATGCTGTTTTATGTCTTTCTACGGCAGCTATTGGCAGTATAATATGTTGGTTTATTATCCGGGCGGTAGGAATAGAGGCCCCACTGGCAGTGGGAATTATGACAGGAGCCTTTACTACCTCTCCTGGCTTTGCAGCAGCAAAGGAGGCCGCTCAGTCACCAGCCGCAGCCGCGCAGGTAGCAGCTGGTTATGGACTTGTCTATCCTGTGGGAGTGACTTGCAAGGTGTTGCTGATTCAACTGATTCCTCGGTTTTTGAGGGCAGATATGGCGTTTGAGCGTACGCTGATTAAAGATACAGAAGATGGGATTACGGGAGAAGAAAAGGGCAGTCATCGTATAGATAAGTTAGGCATATGCTTTTTTTCACTAGCTGCATTATTTGGAATTCTTTTGGGCGCCGTCATGATACCACTTCCTGGTCAGAGTCATTTTTCTCTAGGTACAACCGGTGGACCATTGCTTATGGCAGTGATAATAAGCTGTATTGGAAAATTAGGCCCTATTGATATGCATGTTGAACAAGGTGTGATTGCACCAGCAAAAGAATTTGGATTACTGCTGTTTTTCTCGGGGGCAGGTGTAGAGGGAGGACATGGCGTTGCTAAAGTGCTTTCGGAGTATGGCCTGCTTCCCCTTATTTACGGTTTCTTTTTTGTTATAATTCCCTTTTTTGCAGGAGTAGTATTATTCAGGCGTATTTTGAAGTTGCATCTGCTGAATGGTTTAGGGGCAATGACTGCAAGTATGACATGTACACCCTCCCTTGCCATGTTAACACAGATTGCAGAAACGGATGATGTAGCGGCAGCCTATGCAACAACATATCCCATTGCACTTATAACTCTTATTCTTGTAGTACAGATTTTGATAAAATTATGATTATACAATTCTTTATATGGAGTTTTTAGATGAACTGTGCAATCAATCAGGGCTTGCTTGAAAAAGAACGCCTGCCATGTTATAATTCTACAGATATGAGGGAGGTTAGCATGGGAACAAGCGGAAATACAAAAAAGGCATATGAATATATATATAATCAGATATTGACAGGAGAAAAAAGTTTTGGTGCGCCAATTTCAGAAGCAGAGATTGCAAATGGCCTTGGTACAAGCCGGTCTCCTGTGCGTGAGGCGTTAAAACTGTTGGAGGTGGAGGGGGTAATTGTGCACTATCCCAACAGGGGAACGTTTGTGACAGATATGACGCGGGAGGATTTGTCAGAGATATTCCAGCTCCGGATTCTTTTTGAATTGCAGGCGCTTAGAATGGCCTGTCAGTTTATGGATGATTCCATATTACAGGAGTTGAGACGTAATATTGAGTGTTTGAATGAAGAATCTACGCCACAGCAGTACTATTCAGCTAATACTGCGTTACATGAGACCATTGTACATTACAGTGGCAATAAACGTTTGATAAAATTTTATAACACACTTTCTCTTCAAATTGCGTTGGTAAATCGCTTATCTGCCAAACTCCCAAGTCACTTTAAAGAGAGTAGGAAAAAGCATTTGGATATTGTAGACGCCATAATACAAAGGGACAGTACAAAAGCAGAGCAGCTTCTTCAGTCTCATTTGGAGGAAGTAAGGGATAAGACATTGGCTATGTATATATAAACGGTGAAAAGGTTGGAGTACCATGGGGTTATATGAGGGTCCAACCTTTTTCATTGTTTATAATAAAGTGATATCATTGTGAAAAGAATTTTCAATAACTAAAAAATACTTCCAGACATTAATGATGGAAAGTGTTTTCGTATAATTAGGATACTTCTTGACAATATAATTGATACTTGTGTAGAATATATGTAAACGGATAAAATATTCGAGGTGCACATGGAAACTGAAAAAACAGATTCTCTTAGCGAAATTGCATACAGATATATATTAGAGCAGATTATCTCCTTTACATACAAGCCCAATGACCCAATCTTGGAAAATGAAATCTGCAGGGATTTAAATATCAGCCGTACTCCGCTGCGTGAGGCGTTAAGGCGGCTGGAGGCAGAAGGTTTTGTTACAAAGGCCCGAAACAGAGGGACGTTTGTACGGGCATATACGGTTGAGGATATCATTGAGAGTTGTGATATACGTAAACTATTCGAAGTATATTCTTTGCGGAATTGTGTAAAGAATGTAAGCCAGGACGAATTGCAGACTGTTAAGAAAGAATTACAGTTTTTAAAGATAGATTCCACACCATCAGAGTATTATAAGACAGATTCGGATTTACATAACATGATTACCAGATATTGTATGAGTACGCGTATGAGATCAATTTTGGCATCGCTGTCTGTTCAATTAGATGCTTTTCAAAAAATTTCGGCCCAGACACCTAATCGTTTACTGCAATCCAAAGAGGAGCATTTGAATATTGTGGAAGCAATAGAAAAAAGGGATTTGGAATTAGCTACTACTTTATTGGAAAGCCATCTGGAAAATGTGAAGGAGAGCAGTATCAGGGCATTCCAGAAAATGCGTATAGATAAAATCGGCATATGAGCTGAATGTATGTCAAATGAATGTTTATAGTATATATAAGTAAGGATTGGCATCGCTTTGTATAAGAGGTATTAACTGAGTGCAAAGCGGTGTCTTTTTTTGTGTAATTTACTAAAAACAGGTTGACGTATGTAGACTGTCGTGATATATTATAAATATAAATTGTCGACAATATAAATACAATACAATCGGAGCATAGGAAACAAGTTTATTTCAAGAATTAAAAATCAGAAAAGGAGTGGGAAAATGAGATTAACAGAGGAAGAGCAGAAGATGCTCGATGGTGAGTATGGCAAAACCGTACAGAAGAGTATGAAAGTATTGGTGACCCTCGGCAAAATCTATGGCGCAGACCATATGATTGAAGTCAGAAATGTACACTCTCCAGGCGTGTCATATCGTGTAACGGGGGACGCTGGCCTGAATTATGTAAAGGAAGCTAGCGAGGAGGTGAAATTTCGAGTCCCAATGACATTAAATACAATTGGAATAGATTATCAGAATTGGGAGA
Organism: Clostridium sp. 1001271st1 H5; assembly: GCF_005845215.1. GTDB lineage: Bacteria > Bacillota > Clostridia > Lachnospirales > Lachnospiraceae > Enterocloster. The sequence goes on along the minus strand of NZ_SPHO01000035.1, from coordinate 15,687 downwards.
GGATGGGATTTCCTAAGGAGTTTGCTGAAAAGCAGATTGAGTTAAGTCAGGCATATGAGAAGATGGGGGCAATTCCCACTAATTCCTGTACCCCGTACCTGAACGGAAATATTCCTATGATGGGAGAGCATGTAGCATGGGGGGAGTCATCTGCCATTGCTTTTGTCAACTCTGTTATAGGGGCTAGAACAAACCGGGAAGGCGGGCCAACTGCTTTGGCTGCAGCTATTACAGGGCGTGTTCCAGCTTATGGTTATCATTTGGATGAAAACAGAAAAGGAACACATCTGTTTAAGGTTGAGATGGAGCTGAAAACAGACAAAGACTTTGCAACACTTGGGTATTTTGCAGGGAATATTGTGGGGCCAGGAGTACCTGTATTTGAAGGTATTAAGGAAAGGCCTACCCTGGAGAACTTAAAGGCTATGGGAGCAGCACTTGCATCTTCGGGAGCAGTCGCCCTTTACCACATCATTGGTATAACTCCGGAAGCACCAACAAAAGAAAATGTTGTGGATAAAGAGCTTACCCCTATTGTATTTGGTCAGAAAGAATACGATATGGTTTGCAATAAATTTGCCCAGACAGGTCCGATTGATTTTGTTGTAATTGGCTGCCCGCATGTAAGCATCAACGAAATGGAGGCAGTGGCTAAACTAGTTGAGGGTAAAAAACTCAAGAGTGCCCTATGGGTATGTACGTCACGCATGGTTAAGGAACTGGGAGATAAAATGGGGTATACCAAGATAATTGAAGAGGCAGGAGCCGAGGTTGTCTGTGATACATGTCCTGTATTGTGTTATACATTGGACCGCGGATATAAAACTGTTGCAACAAACTCCGGCAAGATGGCGCACTATGCTCCTGGTCTTTGGAACCTGCAGCCAGTATTGTTGAATAAAGAAGAATGTATCCAGGTTGCACTGGAAGGGAAATGGGAGGGAAAATAATGGTTAAGGAATTGAAAGCCAGATGTATTGTAGAAGGCTACGCTGCTGGAACGGCAATTGTAACAAAAGAGGGAATATCCTTCATGGGGACTGTTAACCCCAAAACAGGTGTGATTATTGAACGTAAACATGAAATTGAAGGAGAGTGTCTCAAAGGTAAGATTCTGGTATACCCCAAGGGGAAGGGGTCTACCGGTGGGTCCTATATGCTTTATGATGTGGTAAAGAATGGTGTCGGGCCGGCTGCTATAATTAATATTGAGGCAGAACAGGTGGCAGTTATTGGCGCTATTGTGGCAGAACTTCCCATGGTGGACCAGGTTGATATTAACCAGATTCAGAATGGTGATTATGTGGAAGTGGATGCTACTAATGGCTTAGTGAGAATTACCAGGGAATAGGAGAATCAATGATGAGCGAATTTAATGAGAAATATAAGAATCGTTTATTGAAATTATCTACCACCAATGTATCTGATGCGCTGGATGCGCTGGGTCTAAAGGGCTCTACATATGGTATCCGACCTATTTGGGAAGGGGCAGAAAAAATAACTGGGCGCGCTGTCACTCTGAAGATGACGGCAGCAGGCCTAACCACAGGGAAAACGCACTTGGGCATTAAAGCCATCGAGGCAGCAGAAGAAGGTGATATTGTTGTAGTAGATAATGGGGGGCGTCTGGACACATCCTGCTGGGGTGGAATCCTTGCAAACGGCGCTCAGCTGAAGGGTATATCGGGTGTAGTTGTAGATGGCGCAGTACGAGATGTGGATGATTTTGTAGAGATTCATTTTCCTGTTTATTCCAGGGGGGCTGTTGTGGCTACTGCAAGAGGAAGAGTCATGGAGGAGGCCACCAATGTAATGATTCAGTTTGGTGGTGTCCAGGTTCGTCCGGGAGATGCTGTCCTGGCTGACCGGAGTGGCGTTGTGGTAATTCCATGGGAAAAAATAGATGCTGTCCTTGATAAGGCAGAAATGCTCTTTGAAAAAGAGGAAGCCATGATTGCGGATTTGCGTGCAGGCATGACCTCACTGGAAGTTGATACAAAATATCATTATGAGAAAATGTTGAAATAGGAGGGGTGTTCTGTAATGGATTTAACACAAGAGTTAGTGTTGGAGCTATCCAAACTTCCAACAGGAAATGTTGCAGATGCAAATGGAAAAAAGGGGAATATGGACCCGGCAATCAAACCCATAGACTCCAAATGCCATATGATTGGAAGAGCAGTTACCGTGGAGTGCTATCCCGGTGATAACCTGGCATTGCATCAGGGAATCTATGCTGCTAATCCGGGTGACGTTGTGGTATTCAACTGTCATGGATATACTGGAGGAGGTCATTTTGGTGATATTATGGCCACTGCATGCAAAATAAGAGGATTGGCTGGAGTTGTGATTGATGGAAGCTGCCGTGACTCCGAGGATATCAGAGAACTGGGATTTCCTGTGTTTGTCAGAGCTTATAATCCAGGAGGTACTGTAAAAGAGAGTTTGGCGAATATTAATGTTCCGGTTGTGTGCGGAGGCGTCCTGGTCAGACCGGGAGATATTATTGTTGGTGACTGCGACGGCATTGTAGTGGTACCAAGGGAAAAGGAAGATGAGGTTTTTTCTAAAGCAAATGCCATATATGAAAAGGAAATAAAAGTAAAGGAGATGCTCTATGCAGGAAAGAGCACTATGGAAATATATGGTTTTGATAAACTTGTCGAAGCCAAGATTGGATAGGGCAGAGGTGGTATAAGATGAAAGAAGAATTAACATTACCTAAGGAAATAATTGAGGCATATAAGAAACTGGATGTTCCCAGTATTTCCGATGCAATGGATAAATTGAAGCTGTATGGAGGTTTGTTGAACATAAAGGCAGTTGTGCCGGATACATATGTATGTGGCCAGGCGTTTACCGTTCATTATGTACCTTGTGGACAGATTAGAGGAACCGTGGGGGATTTCATTGATGATATCCTTCCTGGTGAAGTGGCTGTCATTGATAATAATGGACGTCAGGATTGCACTGTGTGGGGCGATATTATGTCAATATATGCCGCTCAGAGGGGAATTGCAGGAACCGTGATTGACGGTGTATGCCGGGATATTAATGTAATCAGGGAATTGAGATATCCTATTTATACAAAAGGAACCTATATGGTGACCGGTAAAGACCGGGTTTATGTGGACCGGGTAAATGATACGGTAAGCATAGCAGGTGTTCAGGTAAATCCGGGAGACCTTATAGTCGGGGATAACACAGGAGTAGTTGCAGTACCCTTTTCAAAAGCAGAGGAAGTGTTGAAGGTTGCACAAGGGATTGAACAAGTGGAGCAGATGATTGTAAGTAAGGTAAAATCGGGAATGAAACTAAAGGATGCGAGGAAAGAAACCGGATATCATACGTTACAGACACCGGTAGAAGAAAAGTAGCATTTATAGTAAGATATTGCCGGATATAATCTTCCGAAATTCGTGAATGGTGGCTGTTGCATTTTGGTGTGGCAGCCATTGTTATGCAGCCCCCAAATGGATGATATTGGTGGATGGTAAAACGTGCAGGAGTTAATTATGAAAAAACAAGACGCTATACTGCAAGGAGTTATTCCATTTCAGATAGTGAAATTGGCTGCTCCTCTTTTGGTAGGGGATATACTTCAACAATTTTATAATACGATAGATGCTGTCATCATAGGAAAGTATATTGGAATGGAAGCTTTTGCGGCCGTAGGGGTGGCAAGTACTGTAATGAACCTATTCCTATTTGCTTTGGTTGGATTCAGCCTTGGCGTATCCATTCTTTTTTCACAATATTATGGAATGAAAGATTATAAAAGATTCAGGGAGGAGAGCTTCCTGGCGTTGGTTCCTGGAAGTGTTGCCGTGGTGATGTTCAGCGTTTTGTCTTTATTGCTGATGAATCCTATTTTAAGAATTATACGGACACCAGATGCATTGCTTCTATATGCAAAAGAGTATCTTGCATTTATCATAGGTGGTATGGTCATCAGCTATTTGTATAATATATGTGCCTCCCTTCTGCGCTCTATTGGCGACACCAAATCATCGCTGATATTTCTTACAATATCCATTACCGTGAATGGGATGCTTGACATTCTGTTTGTGGGAAAACTGGGTATTGGAATCAAGGGGGCTGCAATTGCTACATGTATAGCCCAGTTATTGAGCGCTGTTCTATCAATAGCTTATATACGTGCTAAATATCCACTGCTATTGTTTGGAAAATCCGATTTTCAATTTAAAAAAAGTTCAGTTAAGATAACGATTCATTATGGAATGGTGTCCCTGGTCCATCAAGCCAGCCTGTATATTGGAAAGCTCTTAATCCAAGGAGCCGTGAATACATTAGGAATATATGGTATAAGTGCTTACACATCAACGACCAGGGTTGAGGGTTTTATCAATTCATTTTCAAATAGCGGAGGACAGGCCATATCCACTTTGACGGCTCAAAACCATGGTGCTCAGAATACATTAAGAGTAAAAGGCGGATTGAAATGGGGGCTGATTCTTATGATTCTATTTGGCTTGATTTCATCGATTGCCATGTATGTCGGTGCAGCACAATTTATTAAACTGATTAACTATAGCGTGACAGAAAATGAAATGCATATAGGTATTGGATACTTGCGATGTATATCCATATTTTATGTGTTGTGCTTTACGGCAAGCAGTTTTGTGGGTTATTTTCGCGGAATAGGATGCATTAACATAGCTCTGACAGGAACCATATTACATATTACAGCCAGGGTGGTCTTATCCTATATTCTTATGGAAAGGTATTCTCTTACGGCAGTAGCTATTGCAAGTTCTATAGGGTGGTGTATGGTTGTAACCTTCCATTTAATAACATATATGCATGGAAAATCTTCCGTAAGGTATATACAGTCCAAGGAGAGATATTCCATAGATTAATATATTAAGCAAAAAGGGGTTAAAAATGACAAAACAACAAAAAATCGGACTGATATTAGGTCCGGCATTATTCGCATTTATTCTTTTTTTAGTACCAGTGCAGGGAGAATTAACAGAGGTTGGTAAAAAGGTTCTGGCCAGCATGGTATGGATGATTATATGGTGGTCTACACAGCCAGTGACATTAGGGCAGACAGCGTTGCTCCCCGTTCTTCTTTTTCCTGCATTGGGATTAAATGATGCGGGAATCAATGCCACATCAGGATATGTTCATACAGCAGTGTTATTGACTACTTCTGTTTTTTGGTTGGGCTCAGCCATTGAGAAATGGAACCTTCATCGCAGGATTGCATTTACCATCCTTTCTGTATTGGGAACCAAGCCACTATCAATCATGATGTCATTTGCATTTGCAACAGGAATTATTTCAATGTGGATGTCCAATACAGCATCCACAGCCATGATGATTCCTATTGTAGCTGCATTGACAATATCAATTGGTGAATATGATAAAAATTATGGCAAGCTTATGGGGGCAGCCCTGATGTTAACAGTTGCTTTCTCCGCTACCAACGGAGGTACGGCCACACCTATTGGAAATAATGCTAATATTGTAGGAATTGGCATTATAGAGGAGATGACAGGGGTAGTAATTGATTTCCCTAGCTGGATGATTATTGCAGTTCCCATCTGTATGATGATGATTTTAGTATCGACTTATATTATTTACCGTTCTATGGGACTTGGAAAGGTAAACATTAGTATAGACCGTAAAATCATTACAGAAGAATTGCATAAGTTGGGTACAATGTCAACTGGAGAAAGGCACGTATTGATTGTACTAGCATTTGCAATCCTAAGCTGGATAACAAAAACTTTCTGGAGTCCATTTCTGCCATTTATATCCGACCACATGATAGGTGGATTTGCAGTAGCAATCTTATTTCTTTGGCCGGTAAATTGGAAGACAAATGAACCGACTTTGGATTTTAAATACGCAGTATCACATACATCCTGGGATGCTGTGTTCCTGATAGGTGGTTCGCTGGTACTGGGAAGTGCTTTTGCGGATTCAGGACTGACTGATTGGATTGCAGCACAGATGGCAGGCTTCAGTGCATTGCCGGAGTTTGTTTTAATTATTGTTTTAGCTGTCATTGCATCTTTGGTGACAGAGTTAGGGTCTAATATTGTTGTTGCAGCTGTATTTATTCCAATTGCTGCATCCATTGCTAAAAGTGCCGGTTATGCACCCATGCTGTCCATGGTAAATATTATTTTCGCTTGTGGATTCGCCTATATGCTTCCACAGGGAACGCCACCCAATGCATTGGCCGCAGGTTCTGGACTGGTTGAAAATAAGCAGATGCTTAAGACCGGTACGTTGGTAAAAGTTGTTATATTAATACTATATCCGATTATGTATTTTGGGGCGGATAAACTGGGATTGGTACGTTTTTAGTAAGGATTAGATTTAAGAAAGGAAAGAAAGGCTGCTTTGCGGTATTTCTTTCCTTTTGTATTATAGAAAAGTCCTTACTAAAACAAAATTATGTAAACTAACAGCCCCGCAGAAACAGGGACTAGAACACAGACAGTGATTAAAAAAGGACGATATAGAACTCATCTTTAAATATGATACAGGCAAGCAAGAAACTCTGTGATGGTCATAGTAAACTTCTACGAGCAGTATAAGGGGTCATGGCCATAAGAATCTTTTACAGCGGAGAGGGAAAACTTCATGTTACCGCACTGAAGGCAGACGTACATGGTTCCTCTAAAGGACGGGTCATCACAGCTAAACATCCTGTCAACGTTGTCAATAACGACTTGATGTGGATGTTTCTTGGCCAAATCTTGAACAAAATGATTTTATTATAGCATAGTAGTATATATATCAAAACACTATAGTTACATTCAAAAACTGATATTTTTGTTATAGATACAATTGTGTTATAGTGGGCTCAGATACAAAATAAACGAAAAGGAGTTCGAGATAATGGGAAAGAAGACAGACTTTAACCTGAACAGAAGTTTCTGTAAATCCTGTGGAATCTGCGTTGCTCTATGTCCGGTCCATGCACTGTCAAAGGATGAAGACGGAAAGCCTGTGATGGAGTCAGAGGAGAGCTGTACGGGATGTAAGCAGTGTGAATACAGATGTCCTGATTTTGCAATTCGCATGGGAGGTAATGATGATGAAAGATGAATTCAGGGTTTTGACAGGCAATGAGGCGTGCACTCTGGGTGCCCTGGCAGCGGGAATGAATTTTTTTGCAGGCTATCCCATCACACCGGCTACAGAGATAGCAGAATATGCTTCTGAACTGCTGCCAAAGCAGGGAGGAAAGTATATGCAGATGGAGGATGAGCTGGCATCCGTTGCAGCAGTCATTGGGGCATCCTTTGCAGGTGCCAAGGCAATGACAGCCACCAGTGGTCCGGGATTTTCGCTGATGCAGGAGAATATCGGTTATGCCATGCTGGCAGAGGTACCATGCGTGCTGGTGGATGTGATGCGGCAGGGACCCTGTCAGGGGGTTGCCACGGTTCCGGCCCAGGGTGATTTGATGCAGGCCAGATGGGGAACCCATGGGGACCATCCGGTGATTGCAGTGGCTCCATGCTCTGTGGAGGAGACGTATTACGAAACTATAAGGGCATTTAACATGGCCGAAAAGTACCGTACGCCCGTTTTTGTTTTGTCAGATGCCATGCTGGCCCATATGAGTGAGAAGATACGGATACCGGATGCAGCGGAGCTGACAATTGAAAACCGCAGACAGCCATCATGCCCCAAGGAAGATTATAGACCTTATGAGGATGATGGGACAGAAATCCCTCCCATGGCGGCATTTGGAGACGGATACCACTGGTATGTCAGTGGGATTATTCATGATGAGACCGGTTTCCCATCCACCAGCAACCCGGACCAGATAAGCAGTGAGGTAAAAAGGCTGCACCATAAGATTATACGTAATATCAAGGATATTGAGTCTTACGAGGAATACAGGACAGAGGATGCAGACATCATCATTGTCAGTGTTGGTATTGTGGCCAGGGTGGCGAGAAGTGCGGTTGACGCGGCCAGGGACATGGGAATTAAGGCCGGGCTTTTCAGGCCCATCACCCTATGGCCCTTCCCGGAGGAACGGCTTAAGGAACTGGCAGACCGGGCCAAAACCGTGATAACATGTGAGATGAACGAAGGGCAGCTGGTTCATATTGTAAGACAGTTCACATCAGATACGCCGGTGGTCTCTGTCACCCAGAATAATGGCATGGTCATGGAAGCGGAAACAGTACTGGCTGTGATTAAGGAGGTAAAGTGATATGACTGAACATGTATTTGACAGACTGCTGCGTCAGGATAAATTAAAGACCATGTGGTGTCCGGGATGCGGTAACGGAATCGTACTCCAGTCCATTATCCGGGCCATAGATAAGACCGGACTGGACCCGGATAAGGTGGTTGTTGTTGCGGGGATTGGATGTTGCTGCCGTGCCAATGGATATATGAATCTGTGCGGAATCCATACAAACCACGGAAGGGCCATTGCATATGCCACTGGAGTAAAGATGGCCAATCCGGACCTGCATGTAATCGTGGTGACAGGAGACGGCGATTGCACTTCAATTGGAGGCAACCATTTCATCCATGGGGCGAGAAGGAACATTGACATGACCGTGGTAGTGTTCAATAATTCCAACTATGGCATGACCGGCGGACAGTTCTCACCCACCACCCCCTACGGAGCAAAAACAAAGACAAGCGCCTATGGAAATATCGACCCCAATTTTGATATTTGCGACCTGGCAAAGGCGTCAGGCGCAACCTATGTGGCAAGGTCCACTACATATCACGCAATGATGCTTACGGACCAGATTGCAAAGGCCATTAATCATAAGGGATTTTCCGTGGTGGAGGCTGCATGTGACTGTCCGACCCTATACGGAAGGCTGAATAAGAAGGGAGAGGCTGCGGATATGGTTATGCATTGGAAGGAAACAGCCGTGCCGCTCCAGAGGGCGGCAAAAATGAGTTCTGAGGAATTGGAGGATAAGCTGGTCATTGGGGAGTTTGTGAACCGCGGGGACCGCAGGGAGTATTCGGAAATCTATGATGAAGTAATCAGGAGAGCAAAGGAGTGCTGAGTATGGGAAGCAGACATTATGAAATAAGATTTGGCGGTTCCGGCGGTCAGGGGATGATGCTGATGGGCGACGTGATGGCCCAGGCCGCAGGTGTAATTGAGGGAAATGAAATTCTTCTGGCAAAATCCTACGGGCCTGAATCCAGAGGCGGCGCATGCCGTTCAGAACTGATTGTTGATAATGATTCCATCAATTATCCGATTGTCAGAAAGCCGGATTTTGTTCTGGCTATGACCCAGATGGCCTGTGATAAATACCATTTGGATATGGATAAAGACGGGGTACTGCTGGTAGATTCGGACCTGGTGAAGGAAGTTCCGCAGGATATTGAACACGTGTATAGGATTCCGCTGACAAAACTAGCAATGGAAGTAACAGGAAAGCCCATAGCCGCCAATGTGGTGGCCCTAGGCGCAATCTCTGTGCTGGGCAGGTGCGCAGGCAGTGATGCGGTTCTTCAGGCTATTCTGAACCGGTTCGCGCCAAAGCTTCATGACATGAACCGTAAGGCATTCCAGGCGGGAATCGTTTCTGCCCAGAGTCTGCTTGCATAGGGGGGAGAGAAGACATATGAATATACATGAATATCAGGCAAAAACATTATTTAAATCGTATGGAATTCCGGTTCAAGAGGGAAGGCTTGCATGGACTCCTGGGGAAGCCTATGAAGCAGCACTAGAACTTGGCGGTCTGGTTGCAGTCAAATCCCAGGTACATGCAGGAGGCAGGGGAAAGGCAGGCGGAATCAAGCTGGTAAAGACACCGGAGGATGCGAGGGCGGCCGCCGCAGAACTGATTGGCAAGACCCTTGTTTCCCGCCAGACCGGTCCGGCAGGCAAGCTGGTGCGCAGGCTTTGGATTGAAAAGGGAACGGATATTGTAAAGGAGTATTATTTCAGTATCATAATCGATTCGGCAGAGGGACAAATTGTACTGGTGGCATCAGAAGAGGGCGGTATGGACATTGAGGATGTAGCTGCCAATCATCCAGAAAAAATCATCAGGACTTATGTGGAACCGGGAATTGGCTTGCGTACATGGCAGTTATACACCCTGGCGGAACAAATCCATATCCCTGCTGAATTAAAAAAGAGCTTCGTGAAAATGGCAGGCGCATTATACTGCGTATTTACTGAAAAGGACTGTTCTATGGTGGAGATAAATCCATTGGCCCTGACAGGTGCAGGGGAACTCATGGTGATTGATGCAAAGGTTGGATTTGATTCCAGTGGTATGTTCCGCCACCCGGAACTGGCAGAGCTTCGGGACAGGGAGGAGGAAGTGGAACTGGAGGCTAGGGCCGTGGACCTGAACATGAACTATGTTTCTCTGGATGGAACCATCGGCTGTCTGGTTATCGGGGCAGGGCTTGCCATGGCTACCATGGATGCCATCAAATATTTTGGCGGAGAACCGGCCAATTTCATGGACTGCGGAGGCAGTTCCAGCCCGGAAGAATGCGAAAAGGCCTTTGACATCATACTGTCGGAGGAGAAGGTAAAGGGAGTTCTGGTCAATATATTCGGAGGAATTACCCAGACAGACCGGGTGGCAGAAGGTGTGATTGCCTCTATCAGGAAAAACCGGCCAGAGGTGCCCATTGTCATTCGCCTGGAAGGAACCAACTGCGTCATTGCCAACCAGATGATAGCTGAATCCGGTCTGGGACTTTACACAGCCTCATCTCTGACAGAAGGAGCAGAGCTTATTATGAAATTGGTTAATAGAAAGGAAGGCAGCTGATATGAGCATTTATATTGGGAAAGATACAAAAGTTATAGTGCAGGGTATAACAGGATTTCATGGAAAAAAGCATACCCAGCTCATGCGCGAATTCGGCACCAACATTGTAGCCGGAGTGACACCCGGGAAACTGGGACAGAATTTGGACGGAATTCCTGTGTTTGACACGGTTGCCCAGGCAGTGGAGGCCACAGGGGCCAATGCGTCCGTTATCTTTGTGCCGCCTGCATTTGCCGCTGATTCCATCATGGAGGCGGTGAATGCAGGACTGGATATTTGTGTCTGCATTACGGAAAACATTCCGGTTCAGGATATGATAAAAGTGAAGAATTATATGAAGGGTAAGAAGACCCGTCTGATTGGGCCAAACTGCCCTGGCCTTGTGACGCCTGGCGAATGCAAAATGGGAATCACGCCCGGATATGTGGTTAAACCCGGAAAGATAGGAGTGGTATCCCGCTCCGGCTCCCTGACATATGAGACCATCAAGCAGTTGTCGGAGGCAGGCCTGGGACAGAGCACCTGTGTGGGAATTGGAGGGGACCCCATTAAGGGGACCTCTTTCCTGGATGTGATTCAGGCGTTTCATGAGGACGGAGGTACAGAAGCAGTGGTGATGATTGGGGAAATCGGCGGAAACAGCGAGCAGGAGGCCGCCATGTGGATTAAAGAGCATATGAATAAACCGGTGGTAGCATTTATTGGAGGACAAACAGCGCCTCCGGGAAAGCGCATGGGCCATGCCGGGGCAGTGATTTCAGGCGGAAAAGGTACTGCGGCTGAAAAAATCAGGGTACTCAATGAGTGCGGTATTCCCACTGCCAGGATGTCGGACCTGATTGGAGAGACACTTATTGAATTGCTGAAGGAACGGGGCATTTATGAGAGATGCCTGTCATGCTGAAGTTGGATGAAACGAGGATAATTCTATGTTTGTATTGAAAGAGACAGCTTCTGTTATCCTGTCCATTTTCTGTATTGCGGTTACGGGGTATTTTCTGGGCAGCATCCGCATAAAGGGGGTTGAGCTGGGAACGGCGGCTCTTTTTATCTCCGGTCTTTTTTTCGGTCATTTCGGTGTATCCATACCCGCATACATACAGACACTTGGGTTGATTTTCTTTATTGCATCAGTCGGTATGACGGCTGGTCCGGCGTTTGCAGAGAGGGTGAAGGCAAACGGGGCTGCCTATATCATTCTCTGTCTTTCCATTGCAGTGACGGGATCCTTTACATGTATTCTGCTGGTAAAACTGACAGGGATAGATAAGGCATTGGCAGTGGGAATGATGACAGGGGCATTTACCACCTCACCGGGATTTGCAGCGGCCAAGGAGGCTGTTTCGGACAGTGCCCAGGCAGTAACCATGGTGGCTGCCGGTTATGGGATAGTCTACCCCATCGGAGTAGTGGGGAAGGTGTTCTTTATGCAGTTGGTCCCCAGAATCCTTAATGCGGATATGGAAAAGGAACGGGAGCTGATTGCCGTGAAGGAGAAGGAAAAAGGGCGGCAATGGGGCAGGAATTACAGGCAAATTGATACAATGGGACTGTTTCCATTTTCCGCGGCAGTGATTGGAGGAATCTTGCTGGGCTCCTTTGTGATTCCTTTGCCGGGTGGCGGCGAATTTTCCCTGGGAACAACAGGCGGACCGTTGGTGGTGGGACTACTCCTGGGACATATGGGTCATATAGGGCCTGTAAGTTTAAAGATGGAGCCAGGGGTAACAAGGGTAATGAAGGAGATTGGCCTGCTTCTGTTCTTTACAGGCGCAGGCGCAGAGGGAGGAAAAGGCCTGGTACTGGTACTTCAGACCTATGGTTTCAGGCTTCTGTTCATTGGTCTTATACTGCTGCTTGTCCCTCTGGCAGCCGGATTTGTCATTGGACTTAAGATACTCAGGCTCCCGCTTCTGAACGGTCTTGGCTCCATCTCGGCCAGCATGACCTGCACCCCGTCACTGGCTATACTGACCAAGGTCGCAGGAACGGACGATGTGGCGGCCGCCTATGCAGCCACCTATCCGTTTGCGCTGATAGCACTGGTTCTGGCAGTACAGGTGATACTTATGGTGGCGTAGGCAGCAGGACCCAGAAAAATAATATTGGGATTCGTTACCTCTGCAGATGATTTTTATGAGTAGCCCCAGGTGATGGGAGGCGGCCATGAAAAATTCCCAGGATAGGCAACTGCTAAATGATAGAATCCTATAACGGGAAGCATTTCCTGGAAACGCAGGGCGGTGAGAAGCCTTATGGGACAGGAGGAAACCGTGACTATGAAGCCAGTGACATCTGCTTCCCTATCATAAATGTTCTTATGAAACGGGTTTTGAACAGATTAGGAAGATTGGATGTAGCCACGTAGTCCTGTCCAGCGATATGGGACAAAAGAACAGCCCTTCTTCTGATGAAGGTATGCTGGATTTAATTACAAAGATGGTTAAAGAAGGCGGGGATTCACAGAGCGATGTAGAACAGATGGTATGTAAAAATCCGACTGCACTGGTTGAATAAAATAAGGAAAAGCTATATCCGGGAGACAGTTTGCTGTTCCCGGATATTGTCATGCCTGCTTATATTCGTTTGAATGTTCCCTGACAAAATCCATAAATTTGGCAGCAACATTGGACAGGGAACGCCCCCTGAGCGCTGCAAAGGTCCTGCGGCTCAGCATATCGCCGGATATGGGACGGCAGAAGACAGTGTCATTTTCGTAGACAGGTGCATTGTCAGCAGTTATGATGGCCACCGCATCGCCGTTCCTTGCCCAGGTCAGCGCATTGTTCCGGGAGGTGGATACGCTTAAGATTTCAGGTGTAAAATTGGCCCTCAGACAGGCTTCCGTAATGGTGTTTTGAAAGCCGCGGGAAATTGAGAGAGGAATGTCCTTTAAGGCGAATATATCAATCTCCTCCTTTAAGGGAAACCAGAGTGTGTCTTTTCTCCCCACAACCATAAGCCGTTCCGGTATTGTATACAGCGGGTCCAGGTATACAGGAATCTGATGGAATGTGCGGATGATGCCGATTTCTATGATGCCGTTTTTGAGTAAGTCCATGATTTCCGCACTGGTCAGCTCAAATATATCAAATTTGATGAAGTGGTTTTCCTTATGAAATTGATGGAGAAGCCGCTCTATCATTGGGTCGGGATATGCTTGAGTAATGCCTAAGGACAGGGAGCCGGTAAAACCTTTGTAACATGCATTTATTTCCTTTGCAGCGGCATCCTCCAAGAGGATAATGTGTTTTGCCTTATCATATAAAATCATTCCCGCTTCTGTGGGTTCCATGGAACGGACGTTTCTCTTGAAAAGTGGGGCACCGAACAGTGCTTCCATAGACTTGACCTGGTTGGATAAAGCTGGCTGCGCAATATGAAGTTTCCTCGAGGCAGCGGATAATGTCCCCGCCTCAACAATGGCAATAAAATTACGGTAGTGTTCGGAGTTCATTGTATGCTCCTTTCAACAACTCAGATTACCTATATGGTTCTGTCCGGAGCTAACCCTCTCCGATGAACATACAAATTTATTATAAGTTAAATTCTGTAAGAATTCAATTGACATTTTTATGATATCAAGATATACGCATTTGGGTCTTTACTTTATCAATGTCTGTATTGATAGGGAATCTCTTGATTCCTGTCTGAAAACCAAAACTGCAATCACATCAATGAGATTCTTGTGGCTGTGAACGGTACTCTTTCCATAATTCAGCAGGATTTTCTCGAAATGCTAATGAATCATTATGATTCTCTCAAATCACATCTGGCAGAAATTGAAACCACATTAGAAGAGACAATGGCATCTTATCCCGTTATATTGAACAGTCAAACAGAAGCCATCTTGAAGGCGGGGACAAAATTGAAGGAATCCGTCCTGGCATATGCATCTGCGATTAATGTCTGAATACTAAACTATTTTGAATTTTGATGTTGGGCCTATTATCTCAAAGAATGATGATGATAAAAAGGTACGTGCTATTGGGCGTTTACGGAAATGGCATCGGTAAACAAATCAATAATGGCATAAAAAGATAGTAATAATATGCAAATTAGAAAAGAATCTGTAATATCTATGACAAAACCCACCTTCTTTTTCGCTTTTTCATAATTCAACTAGATATTTAGATATATCCATTTATATCGTACATAAAATGACGCAACTCGTGTGTATTTGTTGAATTATTGCGCTTATTTCTATAAATGTAATTATAATTTTCTGATAATAACAACAAACTTCAAAAAACAAGTAAAAAATTAAAATATAACTATACCATTCAAACCTCAACGACGACTCTTACGAAAGAAACATCGAAAGAGTCGTTTTTTATTTTATCCCTAACTAAAGAAGAATCAGCAGGAAAGGTGAGTGATGAAACGTAAATGCTGAAATTATCAGGCTGGATGTTCAAACCGGAACCTATCGTTAGACTATTGTTTTAGACTGGCATGGCAGCTTCTTTTTAATGGGGTATAAAAATGGTTGTGTGCCATCCTGCGTTGCAGGATAGAGGGGTTGATGATATTAGGCAATGTGCTCAATGTCAGAGCTTACTGCAAAGATATCACCAATTTCCTATGACACACGCAATGTGTTGGGATTGGTGCAGTATACATAAAGAAAAATTTATTTACTGTCCTGAACCAAAGAGCTCTCCCTCCAGCTATGTTGCTAACTATGCTAAACCAAACATTGTTTACCTATCATGCGCTGCGGGATTTTATTTACCCAGGGCGCCGCCCTTCCATTTCAAAATATGAAACTAAAAATTTTGAAATGGAGGATATATAATGAATGATAAGGAGACATACGTAATAAGAATGCATGGACAATTAATATCAGTGAGCGAGGATGTATACTATACATTTTACAGATTCAAACGATATGAATTGAATTTGGAAG